>NZ_AUBC01000010.1 GCF_000429045.1 Salinarimonas rosea DSM 21201 | reverse complement strand
GCCTTACCCAGTTGATGCGTTCCGGCCGCGACTCGGCCAGTCTGTCGGGACGCAGGCGATTTGGGCATGGTTATCACTCCGGCTGCCCTCGATGGCTCCGCCGGCTGCGCCACCCACATCGCCACCGGGGTTCGACTGCTGATTGCTCGATGCCGATCATGGCTCCGTAAGGCGATGCCGGCGAGACCCTGGATGCGGTTCGTCGACGTGGGGGAGGCGCCATGCGGATCTGTGTCGGTATCGACGTCGCCAAGGACGTCCATTGGGTTCATGCGGTCGATCAGGACGCGCGCGTCCTGATCGACCGCGCGGTTTCGAACGAGCAGGAGGCGCTCGAGGCGCTGGCCTCCGATCTCGTCGGCCTCGACGGCGAGGTGCGGGTCGGCCTCGACGTCACGGGCTCGATCGCCTGCTTCCTGGAGGCCGTGCTGATCGCCGCCGGCCTCGCGCTCGTCCACGTGCCCGGCATCGCGGTCAACCGCGCCGCCCAGGGTCATGCGGGCGGTGAGCGCAAGAGCGACCCGCGCGACGCGCGCGTCATCGCCGATCTCGTGCGCACCCGCGCCGACCTCCGGCCGATCCTGCCCGACGAGGAGACCACCGTCGCGATCCGGCTCCTCGTCTCCCGCCGCGGCGACCTCGTGCAGGACCAGACGCGACGCGTCTCGCGCCTGCGCCAGTTCCTCGCCTCGATCCACCCCGGCCTCGAGCGCAGCCTCGATCTCGGCGCCAAGGGGCCGCTCGTGCTGCTGACCCGCTTCGTCACGCCCGGCGAGATCCGCGCGGCCGGGAACGCCCGCATCGTCAAGCAGCTGCGCAAGACGCCGAGCCTGCGCGATCCCGAGCGCCTGGCCGAGATCGCTCTCTCCGCCGCCCGCGCGCAGACCATCGTCGTCCCGGGCGAGGCGACCCTCGCCCGGCTCGTGCGCGAGCTCGCCGTCGAGGCGCTGGCCGCACGCGAACGCATCGCCGAGATCGACAAGGAACTCGCAGCCCTCGTCGCCGCCCACCCTGACGGGGCCCTCATCCGAAGCCTGCCCGGAATGGGGGTCGTTCTCTCGGCGGAGTTCATCGCCGCGGCAGGCTCCATCGCCCGCTTCCGCTCGGCCGACGCCATGGCCTCGGCCGCAGGCCTCGCGCCAATCCTGCGGCAGTCCGGCAAGGCGCGCGCCCTCCGACGCGCCTTCGGCGGCGACAAGGCCCTCAAGCGCGTCTTCTACCAGAGCGCCTTCTGCGCCGTCGTCGCAAAGGACCCGACCTCCCGCGCCTACTACGACCGGAAGCGGCGCGAGGGACACAGGCATGTCCAGGCCCTCGTCGCCCTGGCGCGACGACGCGTGAACGTGCTCTGGGCCATCCTCAATCATCGCCAGCCCTTCGATCCGAGCTACAGAGCGGCTTGACATCGGCATTACTCAGCCGCGTGGTTGCCGACGCCGCCATCCACGCACCGACCTCCCTCCTGCCCGCAAACTATCACTCGGCTTCACCGCGGGCCCCCTGTGAAGCGTGACGGACGCCTGCTCGCGTAAGGTTTTCGCGTCCGGGACCCCACGCCGATCGGCGCGGGACCCCGGCGCCGATCCACAGCCCAGGCGATCCGAGCGAGTTTCGCGGCCACCGCGACCACGACGACGTTCGCGTGAGACCTTGCAATAAGTCGTCGCACCCAGTCGCCCATTGGGTCGGCTGTTTCATGAGCTGATCGCGCGTGCGGAGGAGCGGGCGGCCCGGCACCGCGCGCGACGCCGAGGCCGGCCGCGAATTCTCCACAGGGGGAGGGCCGCATCTGGCAGGGCCTGGGGGGCCGGGGCCAGGCGCGAATCGCATCGTCGCAGCGAGCCGAGGCCCATCAGCTCTCCGTGCGCACGCAGGTGAAGGGCCCGTAGACGCCCGCCCGCTCGCGGCAGCCCTGGCCGCAGGCGTAGTCGCCGTCGGCCCAGCCGGCCCGTGCGAGCGCCTCCCGCGCCGCCAACCTGCACTCCTCGAGTGATCGGAAGCTGCCGATCTCGACGACGCCGAGGACATTTCCCCGCTTCGGTTGCACGAAGCCGGTCCAGGCCTCCTCGCATCCCGGAAGAGCTGTCGCCGCCGCCAGCGCGACCGCGAGCATCACCCCTCTCACCATCCCGCCGTCCCTCTCGAGCAACATCGTCACCGGCACCCCCATCAAGCGCCGCCTCTGCAGCGTCGAGCAGGGACCGGCGCTACTCCTGTGGAATAGCAACGCTGGCGCCCGAGGGCCAGCCGTTCAGGCGCATGCTGGACGGGTCCGCATGGCGAGCGCCTGCAGCCCGCTGGCTTCGCCGCAGTCTCGATGAAGCTTCCCCTTTCGCCGTCGAGGCGCTCTCGTTCCCGGAGACCGGCGACCAACGTCGTCGCTACCGTACACGTCCTCGGCGGTCGACCGACCTCGATGCGGGCTTGCCGCGGCGCCGTCCCGACAGCTCCTCTGCGCAAAGGGCGGCGAGAAGCCGGGCGGCGGCGGCCTCGGCGCAACGAAGGGCGGCGCCGGCGATCCGCTGCAGCTCTCGCGCGGCCCGCGGCGCCGTCCTTTGCGAAGGCCCGTGGTCGCCTGGTGCCGGCAACGAGGTGATCGGTGAAGGTCGCTTAAGCGCAGAGGTGTAGCATCGCCGCCATGTCCACGCTTCGCGTCCGCTCCGCACCCGACCTGATCGCGCGCCTCTTCGAGGAGGCGCGCCGGGCCATGCTGTCGCGTAACGAGCGGGCGGTCGTGGACGAGGTCGCGCTCGCCGCGACCCTCCTCGCCGGCATGGACCCGGCGATGCGCCGCGCCGCGATTGCGGCCCTCGTCGAGCTCGAGCGCGCGGGCGACGAGGAGAGGCGAAAGGACGTGTTCCTCGTCGACTGACCCCGGGCGGCTGGCGTATGCGCCTCGAGGCAATCGCCGCCGATGCGAGCCTCGGCATCTCGCCTCGTCGCCGCGGTCCCGTGCACGTGCGATCCAGCACGACGCGCCGACGCGTTCCTCCCGGACGAGACCGCATTGTGCGGCCGCTTTCGATGCCTTTCTCCCGAGGCGAACGCCATCAGTGCGCGTGCGCCCGCTGAAAGGAAGTAGCGCCGAATCTGCGTCAGCAATCATACATGATAAAGGGGTCGCCGACCGAGCTCGGGATCTGCTGGAGGCCGAGGCCCGAATCGGCGGGGCCCGGGCAGCCTGTCGATAGCCCCGGCGAGCGCAGCTCTCCGCCTCTTGCGAAGCGGCGCCCCGACAAAGGTGGTTTTCGAAGGTCCCGGAACCCCCCCGTTACTTGGACACACAATAACGAATATCTTCGCTCTCGCAACGGATTTCCGGAAAACGGCCGGGCGAGGCCGACCGGCACGGGCGCGCGAGCGCGAGCGACGCCGGCGCAAGATCGAGAGGAATCGGCGTAACGTGGAGAGGAATCCGCGCCAGTTCGCAACGAATTTCCGCAATGCGCCTTAGGGTTGATCGCCGACCAGCGCGCTTGCGCCCGCCCTCCGGTCCTTTTCGGCCAGGCTCCCTTGCGCCCGCCGCCAGCGCCGCCTCCCCCTCCCCCTCGGCTCGCGATAACGCGTCGATAAGCGCTCTACGAAAGCCGGGCCGCGGTTCTCGAAGCGGCAGGGCGGCAGCCCGTCGAGGCGCGAGCCGCTGCCGGGATGCTCCCCGCGAACGCACGCGTCTCGGCCGCTCTCGCCGATGCCCGATGCAGATGGCGCCATGGCCTCGTCAGCCGCAGGCCTCTGCAGGCGGCCCCCCTTCCTCGTCGACCGGAACCCAGGACCGCCGGATCGCGCGGCCGTCCGACCGGCGTCGCCTCGGCTCTTCGGGTCCGAGACTTGGCGATCGGAGGCTCTCTGTCACGGGATGGGCGCGGGGCCGGCGGCGGGGGCAAGCACCGCGACCGACCCCGGCGCGACAGGCTATGGCACTGCGTCCGGCGTCGGCGGCTGCCGCCCCCCGCGGCGCCGCGCGCGAGCCTCAAGGGAGCGGATGAGCTGGGGCACCTCCGCTCCGGGAATGATCCGCCGCTCGAGAAGCGCGTCGGCAATCCCGTCGATCGCCGGGCGGCGCGCCTCGACGAGGCTCACGGCCGTCGTCCACAGCCGCTCGAGATCGCCCTCGACCGCCCCGCGGAGCTCGGCATCATACTCAAGCCGGCGTGCGACGCTCTCGTCGTCGGCGCATGCGAGAAGAGTCCGCCGCAGGCCCCACCGCGCGTGCGACGCGGCCAGGAGGCGCGTCGCGATGACGAGGTCCGCTGCCGCGCCGGCACACGGGCTCCCCGAGACGACGACGTCGACCGCCCGCCCCGCGAGCGCGATCGTCGCCTGCGCCTCGATCTCGGCGAGGGTCGGCATCGAGGACGCCGCGAGCGCCATGCGCCCCGCGGAGCCCTGCCTCTGAACGACGCTCACGTGATCGATCGGGTAGCCGAGAAGGGCCGCGGCGACGGCGTGCCCGGCCTCGTGCAGGGCGACACGGCGCAGCGTGGCGCCGTCCCGCTCGTCGGCGGGGCACAGCTCGGCGAGAAGGTCCGCAATCGCGATCGGGCGACCCGCGTCCCGGGCCCGCGCCCGGGCGCTGCGCACCATCGTCGCGATGTCCGCGCCCGAGCGGCCGAGGGCGAGCTGCGCGGGCCCGGCGAGGTCCACCTCCGGCAGGTCCTCTCCGAGATGGTGACGCAGGATGTCGGCCAGGGCCTCGCGGTCCGGCAAGCCGATCTCGATGTGACGGTCGAGGCGTCCGGCGCGGCGCAAGGCGCGATCCACAAGCTCCTCATGATTGCACGCGCCGATCAGCACGATGCCCGGCTCGCTGCTCGCACCATCCACTTCCGAAAGCAGCGCGGACCTGAACGACATCCAGAACGACTTGGAGCCGCCGGTTTCGCTGGCCGGATCCACGGCGGCGTCGATCTCGTCGGTGAAGAGGATGCAAGGTTTCAGCCGCCTCGCCTCGGCGAAGGTCGCGCGCATCCGCGCGATCGAATCGCCGAGATGACCGGCCCCCATCCACTCGCCGAAGGATGTCGCAACCAGAGGAAGGCCGGCGCTGCGCGCGAGCGACTGGACGAGAAGCGTCTTGCCGGTGCCGGGAGGGCCCGAGATCAAGGCGCCTCTGGGCAGGTCGGCGAGGCCGATCGCGCCGGCACGGTGGCGCGCGACCTCGCGCACCAGCTGCATGCCCCACTCTTTCGCATCGCCATAGCCGGCGAGCGTCTCGAGCAGGGGCGCTCCCTCCGACCGGGAGCGTGTGCGCTCCTCCGCCATGGCGATCAGGCGCGCCGCACAGGCGGCGCCGGTGGCGCCGCGCCGCACGCTGGCGGCGACGTCGAGGAGCTCGAGCCCGCCGAGGCGCGCGTCCGGAATGTCTCCGGGGTCCTCTCCGGTGACGTCGAGGATCACGGCGCGCAGATGGCGGCCTGCAATGGCCGGGAGCTGGACGCGGAGATCGGCCGCGCGCACGATCGCGGCCGGCAGCATCGCCCCGGGGTCCGGCGCGATCGCGAGAAGCGAGGTGCCCTCCCAGAGGCACCGGAGCAGTTCCAGATCGCTGTCGGAGCGTACCGCCGCCTCGCGCACGAGGATCTCGACGAGCGGGTCGATCGCCCCACGGGCGGCGAGCCGGCGTCGAATGTCCGTGCGCAGGAGGGCCCCCCAGCCCGGCCCCGGCGGGGAGATCACGACGCAGAGCGGCTCGCCGGCGCACAGGCGGTCGATCAGGTCGGTCGGCAAAGCGTCGTCGAGAAGCGCCCGGCAGAGCGCGTCCGGCACCGCTACGGGCGCGCCGTCGAGCTCCTGGTCGTGGGCTTCCTCGTCCTCGTAGGGATCGTAGAAATCGTCGGTGAGGTCCTCGATCATCGGGCCCCTCCCGAGCACGGCATGACGGGGGCGCTCGCGCGGCGCTCGACGGGGTACCAGTCGACGGTCCGGCCGCGCTGGCCGAACGCGAAGCGGCGCGCTGCGGACCGGCTGGGCATCGCGAGATCGCGGGTCAGGACGAAGGCGTGCTCGTCGATGGGCGCGAGGACGCCGACGTGAACCAGCTCGGTGCGGATCACGCGCACGCCCGGATCCGCGCATTCCGGCAAGACGCGCCGAACGTGGCTTCCGGCCTCGATCACGCAGCCATCCGGCGTCCGGCGGATCGTGGCCGTGAGGCCGCAGGTGGTGCCGCGAAGGCGCGCGCCGCCGCTCTCCAGATGCCCCCGCAGGATCGGCGGCCCCGGCCAGGGCGCCGCCAGGCGCGGAGCGACGTCGCCGAGGAGGACGACGGCGCTGGCCCAGATGGCGTGCAGACGCGCGTAACGGTCTTGCTCGAGCGGCGCGCCGTTGGGCAGGTCCACCAGAAGCGGGACACGATCCTCGAGGGCGCAGAAGATCATGCGCTCCAGCATGCGCGCCTCCTCCTCCGCAAACCCGCCCTGCAACGGCAGGATGGCGATGCGGGCCGGCGGCGGCGCGGCGCCGGACCAGGCGGTGCGGGTCGCCCGGACGCCCGGGGTCCTGCTCGATCCCGGCGACGCGGCGTCATCCCACAGGCCGATATAGGCAGCGGGGCTTCTCAGCATGGGGTGGTGGCGGAACTCGGCCGTGCAGGCGGGCGACGGCGCGATGACGATGCGCGCGAGGAGGCCGGGGCGCTGGATCACGTGAAGGCGCCGTCTCTCGGCGGCGCTGAGACGAAGGAAAGCGGACATTGAGACCCCTGTGACGAGCGAGCGACACGCCTTGCGGGTCCCCGCGAACCCGAGGTTCGCGGGGATGCGCGTCGGCGATTCGGCAGCGGCGTCAGGCGCGGCGCACCTGGAGCATGGCGTCGAAGGGGTCGTCCTCGTCGAGGACGACGAGGCCCGCCTTGGCGAGGGCCACGATCGTCGCGACCGGGCTCGGGCTCGCGGCGATCGCGCAGGCGAGGTCGCCGAGGGTGCGGCAGCCCCCCTCCTCCTCGAGCGCGCTGAGCACGGCGACGAGCTCGTCGGGGCACACGCCGGCGGGGATGCGGCCGTGGACCGAGGCGGCGCGCATGGCCGTGCACGTGGACTTGGCCGTGCACGTGGCCGCGGGCTCGCCGGCGGCGCAGGGGCCGGCGGCGGCGGCGTGGTCGAGGGCGGTGGACAGGGCCGAGGCGGCGACGCGCGCCGGCTTGCGCGTGGGCGCGCAGATGCTATCGGTGGAAACAACCATCGTGAAACTCCCTATACCGGAGTCGATCGATGGCCAGGCTGCCGGACGGGACTGCGACCCTGTTCGGCGGCCGCCCCTGCGACAAGGCGGACGCCGGTCCCGATTGCCTGGCCGGCTGCGGCGGAAAATCCTCCGCCGTCCTCCGAGGTAGGACACCGGCCCCGGGGCTGCCAGAGGCGCCTCGCGCCTGGTTGCCCGATTGGTTAACGAGCCGTGAGGCGCCGATGCCGTTCGCCGCCGTGCCGGGTGAACAGACGCCGAACACCTCGGAACCGGGCCGGCGAGCCTGATGCGCGGGGCGGGCCCCGGCGCCCCGCCCATCCTGCATCGGCTATTTCCGCCCGGACGCGACCTTGCGCCCGGACGCGACCTTGCGCCCGAACGCGACCTTGCGGGCGAGCGACCACCGGCCGGAGCGGGTCGTGAGCGCCTCACCGGCGTCGCGGACGAGCTGCGCCAGCGCGGCATCGTTGGCGAGCTCGAGCACGCTCGCGAGCAGCTCCCGATCGGCGGCGAGGCGGGCGAGGAGGCTCGGGTGGCGGGCGAGAAGATCGAGGCAGCCCGTGCGGACCTCGACGGGCAGCCGCGCGAGGCCCGGCATCTGCCGCCAGACGGCGCCGTCGCGCAGGAGCGCCAGAACGGCCTCGAGCTCCTCGGCGCCGGGCCCGTCGAGCCGCGCCGCGATCTCGCGGACGAGATCGCCCGGCAGGCTCGAGACGAGCCGTGCCGCGCGATCCCCGTCCATCGCCTGCACGGCCTGCTGGAAGTCCGGATCGCGACGCCAGCGCAGCAACACGGAACCCGCGATGCCGGACACGGCCCTCCCGCCTTGCCGTCCGCTCGCGCCGCCCTCGAGGCGCGCGCCCGGCTCGGTCCGCGCCGCGTCGGCGGTCGCGAACCAGCCGAGCAGCGCCCGCGCCTCGGGAAGGACCGCGAGCGTCGCGAGCACATCCGCGAGATCCGGCGCCTCGACGGTCCGGGAGAGAACCGCCGGCGCCCTGCGCGCCAGATTCAGGGCTCCCCACCTCACCGGGCCATCGAGGGCGCAGAACGAGTCGATGTCGCGGGGCAGGCTCGGGCTCTCCGGCACGCGCGCGAGCGCGGTCCGGAGGGGCGCGCCGTCCGGCCCCAGCAGCGTCTCCACCGCGAGCGCGGTCTCGGCATCGATCCGGGCGCCCTCCGGCGCCTGCTCCTCGGTCTCGTCGAGCGCCCGGCAAACACGGCGATAGCCCTCGTCCGTCTGGTAGCGCGCAACCATGCGCAGGAGAACGGGATCATGCGCCGCTGCGAGCAGGCTCGTGCGCTCCGCGGCGGCGAGCTCGCAGAAGGCCGCGAGGTGCATCGTGAGCTCGGGATCGCCCAGTGCGCGGCGCGTCACGGTGGCGAGGTTGTCGTTTGCCGGGCGGGAGAGCTCGACGGCGAGGCTGCGGCGCGGCTCGGTCAGGACCTGCCAGGCGTCGTCGTCCGCGGTGAGCGCTGCGACGGCGTCCAGGTACTCGGTGCTCCCGCCCATCCCTGCGGCGATGGCGCGCAAGATCTCCTTCGGCTTCTCGCCTTCGGGCGCGAAGAGGTTGACCTGCTCGAGCCCCTTGCTCCTCTTGGTATCACGGTACCTGTTCTGGCGCGATTCCTTCATCTTGCGCCCGGGCTTTTCGCCTTCCTTGCGGAAGACATAAGCTTCGATGCGCTCCAGCCCGCCCTCGACCAAATCCTGATGACCCAGGCGCTTCGCGTCCTCGCGCGCCTCGACCTCGCTGTCCAAAGCCATCTCCGCCTCCCCTGCTGCGTAGCGGATGTATGGGCGCAACGGCCGGAAGATCAGGGCTTGGCGTCACTCGTCACGGCAAGTTGTCGAGGGATGGCTAATCGAGTCGGACCGAACAAGCGCGAAGGCGACGCAACGTCGGATGCGAGCCGTCGCGCACGCGGTTCGGGATCCGGCGGAATGCACGGGCTTGGGATGCTCGCGGGCCTCAAATGCTCGCGGGCTTCGAATGCTCGCGGGCCTGGGATGCGAACTGGTGACGGCGGCGGGAGGCGTCGACGCTCCGGCGTCACTAGTGACGTCACTAGTGACGGGGCCCGGGGCCGTCGACGCGCCGGCGTCCGGCACCGCGGCGGCCGGGAGAACGGCCGAGGGCCGCGCCTCGGGCGCGCCGGCCGGGGCAGGCACCGCGGCGGCGACGTGCGCGCCGATCTCGCCGCGCCACAGCGGCCGCTGCGCCTCGATGATCTCGATGAGGCCCTCGACGAAGAGCGGCAGCGCCTGCCGGACCTCGGCGCGCCCGGTCTCGTCGCTCGGCGCGAGCACCGATTGGGCGAACCCGGCGAGCGGCTCCAGGATCTCCCGGCGCGCCTGCGGCTGGCCCGACAAAGCCGCCTCGGCCCGGGCGCGGGGCCCGTCCGGGTCGAGCTCGAGGGCGGCGCGCAGCAGCGCGTCGAGCTCGAAGCCGGGATGGTCGTCCGGGCCGGCGGCGCAGGCGTCGAGCCGGTCGCGCTCGCGGCCCTCCAGGATGGCGAGCCCGTCCTCGCGCAGGCGCTCGGCCGTGCGCCGCACGGCCTCCTGCTTCCACAGCGCGATCGCCTCGCGCACGACCTTCTCGTTCATGCCCGCCAGCCTCGTAAACAGCCGATAGGCCTCGGCCCTGAGCCGGCGCGCCTGGCGCGCGGCGACGGCGTGGGGGACCGAACCGATTCGTACCCGAAGCTGGCTCGAAGCGCCGCTCGGCGCAAGCGCTTTCGGCAGGCGCAGGCGAAAGCGCCAGGCGCCGTCGTGCCGCTCGAGATGGGCGACGCGCCCGCGCCGGACCGGTCTCGCCGCGCCGTGGCGGCCGTCGCGCCGAGAGACGCCGTGCGCGGTGTCGTGCGAGATGTCGCCTGCGCTGTCCGCTTCGGCCGTCCGCCCGCTCGGTCTCGTGTCCGTGTGCCCGCTCATGTGCCCCGTCCGTGTGCCAGGAAGGGGAAGACGCCCCGGCGAGATCGCCGAAAGCCTTGCGGAGCAACGGGTCGAGGGGAGTTTGGCTGGGGGACCTGGATTCCCGTCGCGCCTGAAGGTCTTGCTCCGATGATGCCGGACGCAGCCGGTCCACGGCTCCGACAGCCAAGGCCCCTCTGATCACGCGGGCGCCCGCGGCGATCGCCTCTGCGGCGCCGCGCCGACGTCGGCCCCGCGCCGGGAGCAACGAGATCCGGAATTTCCCGCCCTGTGCCGGCGGCATGGATCCGCCCGGCGTCAGCCGGAATCGACGCGCCCCACTCGATGGCAGCGCGCCGGTTGTGAGACCGTCGGCGCGCCTCGAGGCCGTCGGGCAGGTCGCCGAGGCCCTGATCGCGCTTCGCATCCTGTCGGGAGCGGAGGTCGCCGGGCTCGTCGCCGCGGCGGCCCCGTCGGCCTCGCGCGGCTCCTGAGACCATCGGCGGGCGTCTCGCGATCCCGGGGGGCGATTGCCCGTTCGGCGCCGTGCGTCCGGCCCGCGGCTCGGGAGAGGCCGGATTGCTTCCCGGGGCCGTCTCGTCCTCGGCGAGAGGTTCGCCGCGCCCGCGCTTGTCGCACTTTCGCGGCGGCGCGCGCGGGCTCGGCGGCCGAGGCCCGAGCGCGGGCGTGGTGCGCGCGGCGACGCGCGCTCGCATGCCTGGAGCAGCGAACGGTCGACGGCGGGCGGCCGACGAGCCTCGCGGCGGCGCGCAGGTCCCGCCGGGCATCGCGGGCGCCACCTTCGCTCCTCGCCTTGTCCGAGAGCCGGTTTCACGGAGGATCGCCGTCACTAGTGACGAACTAGTTCGCGGCGATGGCCGCACGGCGACGACGCGCCGGTCCGGTGAGGCGCGAGCGGCCGGGCGCGCCAGGGCGGCGGCCGCGGCAGCCTCAGGCCCGGCGGGACGGCCGCACGGCGCGCGACGCCCGCGACCAGGGGGCGACCTCGCCCTTCTCCACCCAGGGCAGCAGCGTGATCGGCCGCGGCTCGAGGTGGGCGGTGACCACGGGAAGCTTGGCGAGGGCCTCGAGCTGCAGGCCGAGCTCGGCCGCGTCGCAATAGCGCTCCGTGGTCTCGTCGGCGCCGCCGTGGCCGAGGAGGTCGGCCCGGATCTCGGCCGCGACCCGGCGCTGCTTGAGGACGTTGCCGAACAGATGGCGCGCCTGGTGCGGGGTGATGCCGGCGCGGCGGAAGGCCGGCGCCAGCTCGTCGTAGAGCCGCTCGCCGAGCGGACTACGCGTGCTCGGCGAGTACAGATCCGGAAACAGCCGCTCGTGCCCGTGCGCCGCGATCGCGGCGGCATAGTCGAGAAGCCCGAGCCGGACGAGCTCGGGATGCAGCGCCAGCGTGCGCTCGGACTGGAGGTTCTTCAGGCCGCGAAACGCGTTGGGCCGCACCATGACGTGCGGCGGCATGCCGTCCTCGACGACGAGGTCGGCCACGGCGAGGCCGCAATATTCCTCCCGGCGCATGCCCTGGTAATAGGCGAGCATCGGCCCGAAATACGCCGCGCGGTGGAAGATCCGCTCGCCGGGTGCGTCCGGGGTGCGCCAGTCGCCGCAGCCGACGAAGACGGGCGAGGCGAAGAAGGCCTCGGCCTGCGCGAGCTTGGGCTTTTCCCGCTGGTCGCGCCCGCGCTTCTTCTGGACGACGCGGAAGGCGCCCGGATTGACCTCGGGCCCAGGTCCGTGCCCGGCGCGGCGGGCGCTGGCGACGAGCTGGCCGAGGAAGGTCAGGTGTCGGTTGCGGGTCCCCGGCTCGAGCCCGCGCTTCTCGACGGGCTTGGCGCGGGAGATGCGCCTGATCTCGGCGATGCTGCGCGCGGCGTCGCGCCCGCTCTTGCCGAAATCCCGGTGGACCTCGCGCAGGAAGGCGTCGAAGCGGTCGAGGTGCTCCTGGCGCAGGGCCGTCATCGAGACGATCCCCTCCGTCTCCGCCAGGAAACGGGCGAACAGCGCGAAGATCATGCGCGCTTGGCGCTGCGTCTTGGCGTTCCAGCGCTTGTCCTGGACGTTCCTCGAGACGAGGCTCTCGCCGACCCGGCTGATCTCGCCCTCCCCGGCCTCGGAGCGCGCCGCCGGGGCGGATTCCGGCGCCGAGGCCGTCGTCGAAGGCGTCCCCGCGGCAGCCGCGGCCTGCGCGGGTGCGGGCGGCCGCAGAACAGGCGCCGAGACCGGGACCGCTGCCTGCTCGGGTCGGCGCTGCGCCGCTCCCGGGGCGGAAGCGGCGGCCGGCTCGGGCACGGCGACGGGCGCGGACGCAACCGGCGGCGCGGGCTCGGGAGCGGCCGGCGCGGGCACCGGAACGGGCGCAGTCATGGCCGACGCGGCATGGCTGCGCGCGAGCGCGTCGGCGAGATCCTGGGCGAAGTGATCGGCGAGATCGGCCGGGTCGGAGGGATCGCGGTCGTGGCGCTCGCGCGCACCGAGCAGCGCCTGGGCGATCGCCCGCAGGTAGATCGGCTCGGCGCGCGCGACATTGCCGGGGGTGGGCTCGGCGCCGACGGCGCCGAGAAGCTCGGCGAGCCGCGCCCTGGAGGCGCCGGCGAGACCCGCCTCCTGGAGCGCCGCGAGCGCGGCGGCGCCGGCCTTGATGGCCGCCGGCGCGTGGCCCTCGGCGGCGAGCTGCGCACGCAGGTCGGGGGTGAGCCGCGCGTCGGGGCCGAGCCGCGCGTTGGGGCCGAGCCGGGCCATGGCGCGGTAGGCGATGCCGAGCGCCTCCTCCTCCTCGCGCACCCGCTCGGACAGGGTGCCGTCCTGGCGCTCGAGGGCGCAGAGCGTCTCGAGCTTGCGCCGGTGCGCCTCGAGGGCGCGGGCGAACACGCCTGCGAGCTGCTCCCTGGTGACGACCGCCGGATCGGCCTGCCTGAACACGATCTGCGCCTCCGCATCGAGCTGGGCGGCGAGGTAGCGCGCCTCGCCCGGCTCCTTGGTCCTGAGCGACAAGCGTAGCTGGATTCGCCCGTGCGCGCGAGCGAAGGCCGGCGGCAGGCGCCGGCGCCAATGATAGACCGCCCCGCGGCGCTCGAGGTTGACCCAAAGCCCCATCTCGCCGATCCTCCCTGTGCGGGGAGGTTGCGGGGCTCGATACAGGCCCGTGTCCCACCCCCGTGTCCCGGTCCTGTGCCCCACTTGGGGCACGACGTACCCAGCTGGCGGATTTCGCCTGCTGGCTAAGGGACTTGGGTGGATTTGGCTGGGGCGCCAGGAACCCCAATCTAGCCCCAATCACGCCACGCAGCCACGTGAGTGGCAAAGGCTTCCTTATCGAGCGCCCTCCTCAACCAGTCCCCCAGCACTGCACGCCGCCTAGGAACGGCCAATCAAGGCATTGGATCGCCTCGTTCAACGTGAGAATCGGGACCGGCTTCGGTTTCTTTTTGGTGCCGTAGCGACCCGTCATCCCGCTGTCGGAGTGGCCCATCAAGGCCTTCTTCACGTCCTCGCCGTAGCCGGCTTCCCCCAGCATGTCCTGGAACGCATGCCGAAAGGAATAGAGGCTGACACCATCCTCCGCGATCCCGAACTCCTTCGCGCTGATGTCCGCCCAAAACGATGAAAAGTAACCGGAGATACGGGTCAGATCGGCACCCAGCTCGTTCATAGCGCTCCAGAGGAACGTCTGGCCGCTCGCCTCCGCACGTCGCACCAGATCGGAAAGTCCCAGGTCGAAGAGCTCTTTTCGAATCGGAACCCACCGCTTTCGCGCGAAAGTCTTGACCGACCGCCCTCCCGCGTTCGTGACGACGAAGCAGAGCACGTCCTTGTGCGCCTCATGAGGCTGGATCGTAGCGGGGCCGAGTTGCAGGATCTCGGAGCTGATCATGCCATGGCAACACGCGATCAGAGGCAACCAGAACTGGAGCTCGCCGCAGGCTTTCGTGCGATCGAAACGATAGCCGTTGGTGAAAACGGCATGCTTGAAGATCCGGGCGAGCTGATCGCCCGAATAGGGCTCACGGCTATTCTCATCCTCCGGAAGAGGTAGAAAGATATCGGTCCCGATGCCTCTGTCGAGCCAAGACGCGTGGACCGCTGTGTCGATCAAGGTCGTGATAAAGCCGACCTTCTTGTTGATCGTAGCAGCTGCGAACTTTGCAGACGATTCCAGATGATCGCGGTAACGGATCACATCCCGTCGCGTAATCAAGCCCGCGTCATCAACGCCGGTGAGAGCAGAGAATGCAGCAACGCTGGAACGCATCTCGGCCAAGTAGGACGCGCGCACGCTTTTCTTCGCCACCCTCCGGCGCTGGATCCATTTTTGGACGCAGTCCTCCATCGATTTGCCGATGCCTTGCCTCGCTTCGACGTGAAGCGGATTGCTTGCGGAAAATTCCGTCGCCGCAGCTGGTCGCTCAGACCGCCACGGGCCCTTCACCGTATCGGGATGGGGGTTGCCAATCCCTCCCTTCCGCGCCTCGCGCAGGAGAAACAGATCGAGAAACGCGAGTTCGGCGGCGTGGCACGCGGCCAAGAAGCGCTCGTAGTACGGGCTGCTGCGGTCGAGGGAGACGCCCAGCCGAGCGACGTAGCGCTGCAGGAAGCCGAGCCGCTCCTCGGCGTAGCCGGCCGACGTCAGCGCCTCGAGCAGCCGACGACGATCGATGTGCTCACGCGCGATTGCGTTATCTCGCCAGGGGATGTCGCGAGGATCGGCGCTCGGCCCGAAGAGACGGCCGGGTGCGCTCGCGCAACGGGCCCGCCAATCCTCCTCGGCGAGCGTCAGCTCGAGCCAGCGTGCGAGCGCCTCCCAATCCGCCCAAGCCCAGTTTGCCGTCGAGAGCGTCGGCCGATCTTCACCAGGTGCGATCGGTGCCGCGCCCAGCTTTTCGCGCTCCAGGGCAAAGCGATGATCCCAGTCCCGGTCGAGCGCCACCGCCTTCTCTCGGGCGATGCGCTCGTTGCGAGTGCCGAGAGATTTCTGCACGCGAGCAAAGTCGAATGCGCAGCGCACGTCCTCGGGGACACGTCGCACGTACTGGTAGACGCCGTTGCGCCTTGTCACATGGTTCGAGATGGGCACGTCAGCCGCCATGTTATGCATGATGTTATGCATCGGACCGGCAATCAAGCCGGTACGGCGGGCTGAAAGGCTTTGTGCTTAGGAGAATCTCGCTGCCGTGGCGCTCCCTAGGGGACTCGAACCCCTGTTTTCGCCGTGAGAGGGCGACGTCCTGGGCCACTAGACGAAGGGAGCTGGCCGGCGCGAGGCCGTTCGTATATCCAGGCCCCGCGGGCGGCACAAGCCCCCCCGCGTCGAATTTCGAAAAAATCTCGGGCCGCGGGTCCGGAAGGCGAGGACGCTTGGTTCAGGACGACATCGAGATCGCGGACGACATCGCCGAGGAGGGCGCGGCGGGCGAGGAGCGGCGCGCGCACGGGCACGCGGGGCCGACCGAGCGGCTCGACCGGGTGCTCGCCCGCGCCTTCCCCGATCTCTCGCGGGCGCGGGTGCAGGACCTGATCCGCGCCGGCAACGCCAGCCTCGACGGGCGGCCGGTGGCGAATCCCTCCGCCAAGGTGGCGGACGGCGCGGCGCTCGCCCTCGTCGTGCCGCCTCCCCTCCCGGCGGAGCCGGAGCCGGAGGCGATCCCGCTCGCGATCGTCCACGAGGACGACGACCTCGTCGTCGTCGACAAGCCGGCGGGCCTCGTCGTGCATCCGGCCGCCGGCCACGAGACCGGCACGCTCGTCAACGCGCTCCTCGCCCATTGCGGGGAGAGCCTGTCGGGCATCGGCGGCGTGCGGCGTCCGGGCATCGTGCACCGCCTCGACAAGGACACGTCGGGCCTCCTCGTCGTGGCGAAGAACGACGCCGCGCACAAGGCGCTCGCCGCCCAGTTCGCCGACCACGGCCGCACCGGGCCGCTCGAGCGCGAATACGTCGCGATCGTCTGGGGCGCGCCGGGGCGGCCCTACGGCACGGTCGACGCGCCGATCGGGAGGAGCACGATCAACCGCGAAAAGATGGCCGTCGTCGCCGCCGGGAAGGGCCGCGAGGCGATCACGCACTGGGAGGTCGAGGAGACCTATCCGGGCGCCGACGGGACGCCGCTCGCGACGCGGGTGCGCTGCGCACTGGAGACCGGGCGCACGCACCAGATCCGCGTGCACATGGCGCATGCGGGCCACCCGCTGCTCGGCGACGCGCTCTACGGCGCGGGCTTCCGCACCAAGGCCGCGCGGCTCTCGCACGCCGCGCGCGAGGCGCTCGCCGCGCTCGACCGCCAGGCGCTCCACGCCGCCGTGCTCGGCTTCGCGCATCCGCGCACCGGCGAGACCCTGCGCTTCGAGAGCGCGCTCCCCGACGACCTCGCCCGGCTGGTGGCGGCGCTCGCGGCCGGGTGAGCGCCCGCGCCCTCAATCGGCCGTCGGCAGCCGGCGCATGGTGAACTCGATCAGCCCGTCGTCGAGGACGCGCCAGCTCTCGACGCGCGTCATGTAGGCGGCCTTCGGGTAGCGGGCGAACCAGTCCCGGGCCGTCTCGCGCGCCTGCTCGCGCGGCAGGCGATAGGTCTGCCGCGCGAAGGCGTCGCCGTAGACGACGCCCGCGCCGGCCTCGCCCCGCTCGCCGGCACGCTCCGCCGCCCGCGCGCCGAAGCGCCGGGCGAGATCGGCGGGGGTGCGCGGCGTGCGCGCCATGGGCGTCGCCTCCTGCTGCCATTCGAGAGCACCTGAAAATGTAGGAGCCGGCAGCGGAAGAGTCGAATCGCGCCCGGCGGATCGGGCTCCGCGACGCCGGGCCCGTGCGCGGGCGCGACGGAAGCGTTTTTTCCTCGCTGGCTCGCCACCCTAGGAACAGCTCCCACCTTTTCGCGTTGCCGAGCGGAACCGCCGAGCCGGCGACACGTTCGCCCGAGCATCTTCTTCTTCCCGCGCCCGCTCTCGACCGCGGGCCCTCAGGGAGCGTTCATGACGAAGACCTACCTGATCACCGGCGGCATGGGATTCATCGGCCGCGCGCTCGCCGCGGAGCTGACGGCGCAGGGGCACGCGGTGCGCCTGCTGGACAGCCTCGTCGAGCAGGTCCACGGGGCCGGCGCTCCGGCCGTTCCCGACGGATGCGACTTCATCCGGGCGGACGTGCGCGACGCGGACGCGGTGCGCCGCGCGATCGCGGGCGTCGACGGCGTCTTCCATCTCGCGGCCGAGGTGGGCGTCGGCCAGTCGATGTACGAGATCGAGCGCTACACGAGCGCCAACGACGTCGGCACCGCGGTGCTCCTCCAGGAGCTGATCGAGCAGCCGGTCGAGCGCGTCGTCGTCGCCTCCTCCATGAGCGTCTACGGCGAGGGTTGGTATCGCGCGCCCGATGGCAGCCGCGTCGGCGACGCGCGCCGCGACCGGCGCGCCATCGAGGCCGGGCGCTGGGACCCCGTCGTCGGCAACGCGGCGCTCACCCCGGTCGCCACCGACGAGACCAAGCCCGTCGACCTCGCCTCGATCTATGCGCTCGGCAAGTACGCGCAGGAGCGGGCGGTGATGATCGCCTGCCCCGCCTACGGCATGGAATGCGTGGCGCTGCGGCTCTTCAACGTGTTCGGCCCGGGCCAGGCGCTGTCGAACCCCTACACCGGCGTGCTCGCCAACTTCGCCGCCCGCTACCTCAACGGCGAGGCGCCGACGATCTTCGAGGACGGGCAGCAGAAGCGCGACTTCGTCCACGTCGACGATGTCGCCCGCGCCTTCCGTCTCGCCATGGAGACGCCGGAGGCGAACGGGGAGGTGATCAACATCGGCTCGGGCCGCGCCTACACGGTGTGCGACGTCGCGCGCCTGCTGGGCGAGGCGATGGGCGCCGGCGTCGAGCCCGAGATCCTCGGCAAGTCGCGCGCCGGCGACATCCGCCACTGCTTCGCGGACATCGCCAAGGCCCGCGAGATCCTGGGCTTCGAGCCGCGCCACCGGCTGGAGACCGCGCTCGGCCCGCTCGTCGCATGGGTCGCCTCGCAGAAGGCGGCCGATCGCGGGGCCGAGATGCGCCGTCACCTCGAGGCGCGAGGGCTCGTGACATGACGGGCGGCGCGGCCCCCTCCCCCCTCGTCGTCGTCGGCGGCGCCGGCTTCATCGGCGCGAACCTCGCCGAGAGCGAGCTCGCCGCGGGCGGCCGGGTGACGATCGTCGACTCGCTCGCCCGCCCCGGCGTCGGGCGCAATCTCGCCTGGCTGCAGGAACGCCACGGCGAGCGCGTGCGGCACGTCCACGCGGACATCCGCGATGCCGCCGCGCTGGAGAGCGCGGTCGCCGGCGCGCGCGGCGTCGTCCATCTCGCCGCGCAGGTCGCGGTGACGACCTCGCTCGCCGACCCGATGGAGGACTTCTCCGTCAATGCGGCCGGCACGCTCGGCCTGCTCGAGGCGGTGCGGCGCACGAACCCGGACGCGCCGGTGATCTTCGCCTCGACCAACAAGGTCTACGGCGACCTCTCGGGCCATGCGATGCGCGAGGGTGCGGAGCGCTGGGCGCCCGCGGACCCCGACCTCGCCGCGCACGGCGTGCCCGAGACCCAGCCGCTCGACTTCCACACGCCCTACGGCTGCTCGAAGGGCGTGGCGGACCAGTACGTGCTCGACTACGCCCGCAGCTTCGGGCTGCGCACCGCGGTCATGCGCATGAGCTGCGTCTACGGCCCGCGTCAGTTCGGCACCGAGGACCAGGGCTGGGTCGCGCATTTCGTCATCCGCGCGCTGCGCGGCGAGCCGATCACGATCTTCGGCGACGGCAAGCAGGTGCGCGACGTGCTGCACGTGTCGGACGCGGTCGCGGCCTACCGCGCCGCGCTCGAGCGCATCGACGCCGTGCGCGGCCGCGCCTTCAACCTCGGCGGCGGCCCCGCCAACGCGGTCAGCCTGCGCGCCGTGCTCGAGGCGATCGAGGATCTCGCCGGCCCCGTCCGCCTCGACCACGCCGACTGGCGCCAGGGCGATCAGCTCTGGTTCGTCGCCGACACGCGCGCCATCGAGGGGGCGCTCGGCTGGCGGGCGCGCACCGGCTGGCGCGACGGTCTCGCCGATCTCGCCCGCTGGCTCGAGACCCAGGACTTCCTCCGCGAAGGCGCCCCCGGCGCCGCGCGCGAGACGACCGAAAGGAGGCTCACGGCATGAAGGTGGCGCTCGTCAACCCGGCCTGGAGCTACGACGGCTCGATCTATTTCGGCTGCCGCCACGAGCATCTCCCGCTCGAGCTCGGCTATTCCAAGGCGCTGCTCGAGGCGGCGGGCCACGCGGTGCTGATGCTCGACGGCCAGCTGATGCGCGCCGGCAACGGCGCGCTCGCGGCCCAGGTCGCGGACTTCCGGCCCGACATGACCGTGGTCACGACGGCGCCGACCTACCTGTTCTGGCGCTGCGCCCCGCCCGAGCTGCGCGTGCCGGCCGAGTTCCTCGCGGCCCTCGCCGGGCGTGGCGGGCGCACGGTCGCGGTGGGCCCGCACGGCTCGGCGACGCCCAGGCCGACGCTGGAGAAGCTCGGCGTCGACGCCGTCGTGCGCGGCGAGTGCGAGGAGACCCTCGTCGCGCTCGCGCAGACGTCGGACTGGGATCGCGTCGACGGCGTCGCGCGCCTCGTCGACGGGGACCTCGTCACGCGCGGGCCGACGATGGCGAGCCCCTTCGTCGACCACGCGCCGCTCTCCTGGCCGCGCGAGTGGCTCGAGAACCACCCGCACCACCACCATCGCTTCGACGAGGGTCCGTTCGTCGGCTTCGGCGCCGAGGTCGAGGCCTCCCGCGGCTGCCCGTACGAGTGCGCCTTCTGCGCCAAGATCGATTACCGCGACAAGTACCGCCGCCGGAAGCTCGAGCACGTGCTCGCGGAGATCGATGGGCTGATCGACCAGGGCGTCGGCTACCTCTACTTCATCGACGAGATCTTCCTGCCGCAGAAGGCGCTGCTCGAGGCGCTCGTCGAGCGCCCGGTCGTCTTCGGCGTGCAGACGCGCATCGACCTGTGGAAGCCCGACCTGCTGGAGCTCTTGGGCGAGGCGGGCTGCGTCTCCATCGAGGCGGGACTCGAGAGCCTCACCGAGGAGGGGCGCGCCATGCTGGCCAAGCGCTGCCGCATGGACACGCCGGAGCTGGCGGCGCTCCTCGTGAAGGCGCGCGCGCACGTGCCCTTCGTGCAGGCGAACCTGATCGGTACGCCGACCGACTCGACGGAGATCGTCGCGCACTGGCGCGAGCACCTGATCTCGCGCGGCGTGTGGGCGAACGATCCCGTGCCGCTCTACCCCTATCCCTCCTCGCCGTCCTACCGCGACCTCTGGGGGATGCCGGACGACCGGGCCTGGGAGCGCGCGCACGAGCATTATCTCGCGGCCTTCGACCGCTTCAGCGACATCCAGGACGAGCGCCCCCGGCCGCTGCCGGAGCTGGAGAACGCCTGCTGCGGGGTGCGGGCATGAGGACACCGCCCCTTCGCTCGCCCTCGCTCTCGTCTCCCCCCGCCCCGCGCCGGATCCTCGTCACCTGCGATGCCGTCGGCGGGCTCTGGCGCCACGCCCTCGACATGGCCCGCGCGCTCGCGCAGCACGACGTCGCGATCGTCCTCGTCGCGTTCGGCCCGGAGCCCGCCGCCGAGCAGCGCGAGGAGGCGCGCGAGGTGCCGGGCCTGACGCTGCTCTGGTTCGACCATCCGCTCGACTGGCTCGCCGGCGACGAGACGGCGCTCGCCGGGGTGCCCGCGGTCCTCGACGGCGTCGCCGAGCTCTACGACGTCGACCTCCTGCACCTGAACTATCCCTCGCAGGCGCGCGGCCTCGCCACAACCCGGCCCGTGGTCGCCATGTCGCATTCCTGCCTCGCGACCTGGTGGGAGACGATGCGCGAGGGGCCGATGCCCGACGCCTTCGCGCTCAACCGCAGGCTCGTGAACGAGGGCTTCGCCCGCGCCGACCGCGTCCTCGCGCCGAGCCGCAGCCATGCGAACGCGCTGCGGCGCGCCTACGGCCCGATCCCGGGCCTCGCCGTCGTGCACAACGGGCGCTACCCGACCCCGACGCCGGAGGAGGCGCGCGGCGACGGGACGGAGGCCGTCGTCCGGGCCTGCGCCGTCGGCCGCTGGTGGGACGAGGCGAAGAACGCGCACGTCCTCGACGCCGCCGCCGCGCGCGCGACGACGCCGATCGCCGCGATCGGCCCGACCGAGGGGCCGCAGGGCCAGCGCGTCGGCTTCGCGCATGTCGAGGCGCGCGGCACGCTCTCGGCCCGGGAGACCTGTGCCGCCCTCGCCCGGGCGAGCGTCTTCGTCTCGCCGGCGCGCTACGAGCCCTTCGGCCTCGCCGTGCTGGAGGCCGCGCAGGCGGGCTGCGCGCTGGTTCTCGCCGACATCCCGACCTTCCGCGAGGTGTGGGACGGCACGGCCTTCTTCGTCGAGCCCGACGACGCCGCCGGCTTCGCGCAGGCCATCGACCGGATCGCCGCCGACCCCGACCTGCGGGCCGCGCGCGTCGCCCTCGCCCGCGAGCGCGCCGGCGCCTACGCGCCGACGGTCCAGGCGGCGCGGCTCCTCGACGTCTACGCGGACGTCCTGGCGAACGCCCCCGACGATCCGATGCGTCCGCTCCCCTCCTCCCTGGCCGAGACGGTGTGATGCGTTTCGTGTTCTACACCCACTCGCTCACGTCCGACTGGAACCACGGCAACGCGCATTTCCTGCGCGGCGTCATGCGCGAGCTCGTCGCGCGCGGGCACGCGGCCACCGCGCTCGCGCCCTTCGACGCCTGGAGCCGGGCGAATCTCGTCGCCGACCAGGGCTTCCGGGCGCTCGACCGCTTCGCGCACGACTTCCCCGAACTCGACGAGCAGCTCTACGAGTCCGGCTTCGATCACGCCGCCGCGCTCGAGGGCGCCGACGTCGTCGTCGTGCACGAATGGACCGATCCGGCGCTGGTCGCGGAGGTCGGCCGGCTCCGCCGCGAGGGCACGCCCTTCACGCTCCTCTTCCACGACACGCACCACCGGGCGGTCTCCGCCGAGGACGCGATCGCCGGGCTCGACCTCTCCGGCTACGACGGCGTGCTCGCGTTCGGCGAGACACTGGCCGCGCGCTACCGCGCCGCCGGCTGGGGACGGCAGGTCCACGTCTGGCACGAGGCCGCCGACACGCGGCTGTTCCGGCCGATGCCGGAGATCGAGAAGACCGGCGACCTGATCTGGATCGGCAACTGGGGTGACGGCGAGCGCGACGCGCAACTGCGGGAGTTCCTGGTCGAGCCGGTGCGCGATCTCGGGCTCGCCGCCGAGGCGCGGGGCGTACGCTACCCGCCGCACGCGCTCGCCGCGCTCGACGAGGCCGGCATCGCCTACGGCGGATGGATCGCCAACGCGGATGCGCCCGACGCCTTCGCCCGCCACCGCGTCACCGTCCACGTGCCGCGTCGCCCCTACGTCGAGAGCCTGCCCGGCATCCCGACGATCCGCCCCTTCGAGGCGCTGGCCTGCGGCATCCCCCTCGTCTGCGCGCCCTGGGACGACGCCGAGGGGCTGTTCCGGCCGGGGGAGGATTACCTCCTCGCCCGCGACGGCGACGAGATGCGCGCGGCGCTTCGCGGCATCCTCGACGATCCGGACCGCGCCGCGGCCCTCGCCGCGTCCGGCCTGGAGACGATCCGCGCCCGCCACACCTGCGCCCACCGCGTCGACGAGCTGATCGGCATCCTCGCCGACCTCGGCGTCGACCACCGCGAGACGGAGACCGTACCGTGAAGATCGCCTTCTATGGGTCGAGCCTCCTGTCGTCCTACTGGAACGGCGCCGCGACCTACTACCGGGGCCTGCTGAAGGCGCTCGCCGCCCACGGCCACGAGATCACCTTCTACGAGCCCGACGCCTTCGACCGGCAGACGCACCGCGACATGGACGAGCCGCCCTGGGCGCGCGTCGTCGTCTGGGAGGCGAGCGCCGAGGGGCTGCGCGGCGCCGCGGCGCGGGCGGCGGAGGCCGACGTCGTCGTCAAGGCGAGCGGTGTCGGCTACGCCGACGACGCGCTGCTCGAGGCCGTGATGGGCGCCGCACGCGCGGACGCGGTGAAGCTGTTCTGGGACGTGGACGCGCCCGCGACGCTGGCCGAGATGGCCGCCGACGAGAGCCACGCCGTGCGCCGCATGCTGCCGCGCCTCGACGCGGTGATGACCTACGGCGGCGGCCATCCGGTGGTGACCCGCTACGAGGGCTTCGGCGCCCGCGCCTGCCACCCGATCTACAACGCCCTCGACCCGGACACCCACCACCCGGTGCCGGCCGACCCGCGCTTCGCCGCCGATCTCGCCTTCCTCGGCAACCGCATGCCCGATCGCGAGGCGCGGGTGCGCACCTTCTTCCTGGAGCCCGCGGCGGCGGCGCCCGACAAGTCGTTCCTGCTCGGCGGCTCGGGCTGGGAGCCGTGGCAGCTCACGGGCAACGTCCGCGCCATCGGCCATGTCGGCCAGGGCGAGCACAACGCCTTCAACGTCACGCCCAAGGCCGTCCTCAACGTCAACCGCGAGAGCATGGCGCATATCGGCTTCTCGCCGCCGACCCGCGTCTTCGAGGCGGCGGGCGCGGGGGCCTGCCTGATCACCGACCATTGGGAAGGCGTGGCGGAGTTCTTCGCGCCGGGCGAGGAGATCCTCGTCGCCCGCGACGGAGCGGACGTCGCCGAGATCATGGGCTGGCTCGAGCCCGACGACGCGCAGCGCATCGGCCGCTGCGCCCTCGAGCGCGCGCTGCGCGACCACACCTACGCCCGGCGCGCGGTGGAGGCGGACGCCATCCTGCGCGCGCTCGCCGGTGCGAAAGGCCGCGAGGGAGCCGCCGCATGACGAAGCCCCTCGACATCGTCGTCCTCGGCCTGTCGCTGTCCTCCTCCTGGGGGAACGGCCACGCGACCACCTTCCGCGCGCTGCTGCGCGGCGCGGCGGCGCTCGGGCACCGCATCACCTTCCTCGAGCGCGACGTGCCCTGGTACGCCGACCACCGCGACCTGCCGGACCCGGACTTCTGCGACTTCCGGCTCTACCCGGACCTCGCGGCGCTCGACGCCCATGCCGCGACGATCCGCGATGCGGACGCCGTGATCGTCGGCTCGTACGTGCCCGACGGGCCGGCCGTGATCGACCGCGTGCTGGAGATCGCCCGCGGCGTCGTCGCCTTCTACGACATCGACACGCCGGTGACGCTGGCCCAGCTCGCGCGCGGCGAGACGCCGTCGCTGGAGGCGCGGCAGATCCCGCTCTTCGACGTCTACTTCTCCTTCACCGGCGGCCCGACGCTGGATCGCCTGGAGCGCGACCTCGGCGCCCGGGCGGCGCGGGCGCTCTACTGCTCGGTCGAGCCGGAGCGCTACCGGCCGACGGGCGAGCCGTACGCGTGGGACCTCGGCTATCTCGGCACCTACTCGCCCGACCGCCAGCCCGCCCTGGAGCGCCTCCTCCTCGAGCCCGCCCGGCGCCTGCCGGACAAGCGCTTCGTCGTCGCCGGGCCGCAATATCCCGACGACATCGCCTGGCCCGACAACGTCACGCGGATCCCGCACCTGCCGCCGGCGGAGCACCCGTCCTTCTACGCCCGCCAGCGCTTCACGCTCAACGTCACGCGCGCGGACATGATCGCGGCCGGCTTCGCGCCGAGCGTGCGCCTGTTCGAGGCGGGCGCCTGCGCCACCGCCATCGTCGGCGATTATTGGGAGGGGCTCGGCACGCTCCTGCCGGACGGCGCGGCGATGCTCGTCGCGCACGACGCAGACGACGTCGTGCGCATCCTGACCGAGCTTCCCGCCATGCGCCGCGACGCCATCGCAGCGCGCGCCCGCGCCATCGTGCTCGCCGAGCACACCGGCGAGGCCCGCGCGCGCGAGCTGGTCGACGGGCTCGAGCAGGCCCGCGCCGCTCGCACGGCTGCGCCTCGGAAAAAAGTCGCCGCCCTGTGAGCCGGGCATGCATCTTCTCTCCGGCCCGGTGCGTTGGGGCGAGGAAATCCACCCGATGCCGGATGGGATCGGCGATCTTCGGAAAGGTGATCCAGTATGAATACTTTCCGTTCACGCAACAAGCCGCGCTCGCGCGCCGTCCTCGTCGCCGGTGGCGCCGGCTTCCTCGGCTCTAATCTGTGCGAGCGCCTGATCGCCGACGGCGAGCGCGTGATCTGCCTCGACAACCTGCAGACCGGCACGACGCAGAACCTCGCCGCGCTCGCCCGCGAGCCGCGCTTCTCGCTCGTGGAGCAGGACGTCTGCGATCCGATCCCGCGCGCGATCGAGGTCGACGCGGTGCTCAACCTCGCCTGCGCCGCCTCCCCGCCGCGCTACCAGGCGGACCCGGTCCACACGATGATGACGAGCGTGATGGGCACGCGCCACCTGCTCGACCATTGCGCGGCGCACGGCGCCCGCTTCGTCCAGGCCTCGACGAGCGAGGTCTACGGCGATCCGCGCGAGCACCCGCAGCGCGAGGACTACTGGGGCCACGTCAACCCGATCGGCCCGCGCGCCTGCTACGACGAGGGCAAGCGCGCCGGCGAGACGCTGTGCTTCGACTACCGGCGCGGCAAGGGCGCCGGCACGCCGGTCGACGTGCGCGTCGCACGCATCTTCAACACCTACGGCCCGCGCATGCGCCCCGACGACGGGCGCATCGTCTCCAACCTGATCTGCCAGGCGCTGGCCGACGAGCCGTTGACGATCTACGGCACGGGGGAGCAGACGCGCTCGTTCTGCTACGTCGACGACATGATCGAGGGGCTCGTGCGCCTCATGCGAGTCGATCCCGCCCCGGAGACCCCGATCAACCTCGGCAACCCCGGCGAGTTCACCATCCTGGAGCTCGCCGAGATGGTCCTCGACCTCGTCGAGACCACCTCGCGCCTCGTCCACGAGCCGCTCCCGACGGACGATCCGCAGCGCCGCCGCCCCGACGTCTCGCGCGCCGAGGCCCATCTCGGCTGGCACCCGAAGACGCCGCTCGCGGCGGGCCTGCCGCCGACGATCGACTGGTTCGCCGGTCTCGCGCAGCCGCGGCGCGGGGAGCGTCGCGCCCCGGCGGCGGCGACGGCGCTGCACGGCGTCGCCTGAGGGCGCGCGGGCCGATCACACTCGCGTGACCGGCCCGCGTCGCGACCCGCACGGCCTCGTCGCGGGGCTGTCCGCGGCGGAAAGCCGCGCTATCCTCCTCGGAGCCGCTCCGATCCGGACGCCAGCCCGAGGGGGACCCCGTGACGCTCAGACCGACCCGCATCGCCTACGTGACCGGCCTCGCCGTCGCCCTCGCCGCGCCCGCTGCGCTGGCTCCCGTGCTCTTCGCAGCGAGCGCCCTCGCGCAGGGCGAGCCGATCGCCGCGCGCCAGGAGATCATGAAGGGCGTCGGCAACGCGACCCGCACCGGCGTGCAGATGATCCGCGGCGAGGCGCCCTTCGACCTCGATACCGCCCGCGAGACCTTCGCCGTCTACATCGACGCGTCCGAGCGCATGCCCGGCCTCTTCCCGGAGGGGACCGAGACCGGCGGCGACACCAAGGCCGCCCCGGCGATCTGGGAGGACAAGGAAGGCTTCGACGCGCTGTTCGTCGAGTTCGGCGAGCGCGCCGCGGCGGGCCTCGAGGCGACGACGGACCAGGCGAGCTTCCAGGCCGCGCTGGGCACCGCGACGCAGTCCTGCCGGACCTGCCACGAGCAGTTCCGGCTCGACAATTGAGCGGCAGCGGGTCCGCTCGCATGAGGGACGCGCTCCAGAAGACGGCGGTGGTCGCGGCGACGCTCGGCATCCTCGCCGTCTTCGGCTTCTTCCTCCTCACCGATCCCGACCTGCAGGGCACGGGCCTGGAGCGCGTGCCCGGCGGGGAGGTCGACCTCGCCAACGGCGAGACCCTGTTCCGGGCGGGCGGCTGCGCCTCCTGCCACGCGACGCCGGAGCAGGACGACCCCCTCCACCTCGGCGGCGGGCTCGCTCTCGAGACGGACTACGGCACGTTTCGGGTCCCCAACCTGTCGCCGTCGCGCGACGGCATCTTCGGCTGGACGACCGCGCAGTTCGTGCGCGCCATGCGCGGGGGCGTCTCGCCGGAGGGGGAGCACTATTATCCGTCGTTCCCCTACACGTCCTACACGCGGATGACGGCCGCGGACCTGCGCGATCTGCACGGCTTCCTGATGACGCTGGAGCCGGTCGACGGCGCCGCTCCCGACCACGACCTGCGCTTCCCGTTCTCGGTCCGCCGTGGCATCGGCCTGTGGAAGCTCGCCTACCTCGACGGCGAGCCCTTCGCGGCACCCGAGGGGATGGACCCGCTGCTCGCGCGCGGCGCCTATCTCGTCGAAGGCCCCGGTCATTGCGCGGAGTGCCACTCGCCCCGCAACGCGCTCGGCGCCATCCGCGAGGACGCCCGTTTCGCCGGCGGGCCGAATCCGGAGGGGCGCGGATTCATCCCCAACATCACCCCGCACGAGACCGGCATCGGCGGCTGGTCGCGCGCCGAGATCGTCGAGCTTCTGGCGAGCGGCTTCACGCCGGAGTTCGACGTCGTCGGCGGGCAGATGGCGAAGGTCGTCGACAACACCTCGGAGCTTTCGGCGGAGGACCGCGACGCGATCGCCGCCTACCTCCTCGCGCTTCCGCCCCGTCCCGAGACGCCGCGGGATTAGGCGCCGCGGCGCCTGTAGAGCGTCCGGCTGACGTAGTCCTTCGCCGGCCCGCGCACGCGGTGGACGATCCGCATCGTGCCGTCGGGCTCGAAACGATAGGTGCTCTCGTAGGTATCGGCGCCGCAGAGGTGCGCGGCCGTGCCGACCAGGGCGTCGCCTTCCGGCACGGGCAGGATGCGGTGGAACCGGCGCTGCGGCGCCTCGTCGAACAGCACGTCGAAGCCGCCGCCGACCGCACGGAAGACGTAGCGCCGCGCGGCCCTCAGGCACCGGCCGTCCGCCAGCGCCAGCGTCCCGCTCTCGTGGTAGGCGAGCGCGCCGTCGCGCATCGGCGTGAAGCGCGCCGCCCCGCGCAGGGTCGCCAGCCCCTCGACGAGGCGGTCGATCTCCCAGGCGCCTTCCAGAACGGCGAGGACGGCGTCGGGGGAGCCCCAGCCCACGTCGTGCGGCCCGATCAGGAACGCGCCCGCGCCGGCGCCTGCGCGCCGCCCGCGCCCGGCTCGGCGGCCTGGCCGGCGCTCGGCGGGACGGTGGCGGGCGCGTCCGCGCCGGCGTCTCGGCCGGCCTCCGGCGAGAGCCGCCCGGCGGAGCGCCTGACGCGAGCGTCGACGACCTCCGCACGATGGGCGAGATCGCCCGCCTCGTCCGCGGGCTTGCGCTCGCCCCGCCGCTCGCGCCCGTCCCGCGTCGCCCGCGCCCGCGCGCGCTCGGCGCGCGCCGTGGCGAGCGCGCCCTCGAGCGAGCCCTTCTCGGCCTTGAGCACCTCGATGCGCTCGTTGAGCGCGCGCAGCGCGGTCTCGTGAGCGGCGCCGAGCGCGCGCTCCCGCGCCTGGATGTCGGCGATGCGCCCCTCGAGCCGCGCGGCGGTCTCCCGCGCGGCGGCGAGCGCGGCGTGGGCATCCGCCACGATGGCGCGGGCGAGGTCGCGCTCGCCCCGCGTCTCGGCCAGCTCCGCGGCACGCGCGGCGGCATTCGCGGCCTCGCGCTCCGCGGCGGCGGCCGCCTCGGCGAAGCGCCGGTCGAGGACGGCGCCCCGGGCCTGCTCGTCGGCGAGGGCCGCGCGGGTCCGCTCGTGGGCGGTCCGCTCGGCCGCCAGCTCGGTGCGGCGCTCACCCAGGCGCTTGTCGAGATCGTCGCCACGGCGCGTCTGCGTCGTCAGCCGCGTCTCGAGATCGGCGATGGCGATGCGCCGGGCGTCGTTCTCCTGGAGCGTGGCATCGTGGCGGGAGGCGAGGTCCGCGTGGGCGCTCTTGAGCTGGGCGAAGGCCTCGCGCGTGTCTGCGAGGTCGCCCCGCGTATCGGAGAGGGTCGCCTCCGTCTCGGCCAGGGTCCCGCGCGTCGCCGCGAGATCGGCCTCGAGCACGGCGATGCGCGCGTCCCGGCCGGCGACGTCGCGCCCGAGCGCCTCGATGCGCACGGCGCGGCGCCCGAGCTCGGCGAGGTCGGCGTGCTTGCCGGCGAGCGTCGACTCGAGCCGCTGCTCGATCCGGCGCTCGCGCAGGGCGAGCTGCGCGCGCAGATGATCGCGCTCGGCGTTGAGCTCGACGAGGGATCGCGGGAGCTGCGCCTCGAGGCGGCGGCGCGCGAGCCGGTCGGCACGCGCCGCGAGCGCGGGCGCCATCAGCAGCGCCAGGAAGGTCGCCGCCAGGAAACCCAGCGCTATGAACATCGCGGCTTCGATCACGCGTCGCCTTCCGAGGCATGGGTCCGAGGCATGAGCCAGCATGCGTCAGTTAAGCCAAACGCCCGCGCGACGCCAGCGTTGCAGCGGCATCGACGACGCTAGAAGGGATTCCAGGTAGGCTGCGCGGTGAACTTGAGGTACCCGAGGTTGACGCCGAGCCGCGCGCCCACGCCCGTGCGGATCGGCACGACCACCATGTCGTCCGCCATCAGCGCCGTCATGCCCACGCCGCCGACGAGGTACGCCGACCCGTCGATGCCGACGAAGCGCCGGTAGAGCGCCTCCGTGGCGGGGAGATTGTAGACGAGCATCATCGTGCGCGCGCCGTCGCCGCCGACGTCGAAGCCGAGCGTCGGCCCCTGCCAGAACACCGGGCGGTGGCCGGCATTGCGGGTGTAGAGCGTGCCCTCGCCGTAGCGCAGCCCGCCGAAGAAGGCGCCCGAGCCCTCCTGCCCGAGGATGTACCCGTTCGGCTGGCCCCAGCGCGAGACCGCCTGCTCGATCGCGAGCGCGAGGCCCCGCGAGGTCGAGCCGAAGAAGCGGTGTCCCGCCTCGACCGTCTCGGCGGTCGTGTAGGTCTGCGTGTCGCGCATCATCTGCGCGTTGGTCGCGCGCGGATCGTTCGGCGCGGCGGCCGCGACGCTCGGCGCGACGAGCACCAGCGCGGCGACGAGGGCGGCGATCGCGGGAGCCGCGGGCGCGAGACGGGCGAGGCTCGCGAGAACCTGTCGGGCGGCGCGCATGTCTTCGTCTCCGGCTTATGGGCCGATCGCTACAATTCGAGCGATCGGCTCGACGTGATCTTCAGCCATGATGGCCATGTTTGCGGCCGACACGGGGCGAGGGCCGCACCTGCGGCTCACGGCAGGGAAGAATTCACTCGAGATGCACAACAGATCCTTAACGCTGGCAGCGCTCGCGCTCCTCCTCGCGACGCTCCCCGCGGGAGAGAGCCGCGCCGCGAGTGCCGCGCGCGCGGGCACCGAGGGCGCCGCGCTCGTCGCGGCGCTGCCGTCGGCGATCGGCGTGACCGAGCAGCTGGCGTTCCACGCACTCTCGGGTTTCGCGCTCGACGGGCTCGACCCGGTCACCTACTTCCTTCCCGAGGGTCCCCGGCCGGGGCGCGGCGCCTACGAGATCGTCTGGCGCGGTGCGGCCTGGCGCTTCCATTCCGCCTCGAACCGCGCCGCCTTCGCCGCCGGCCCCGAGCGTTTCGCGCCGCGGCTCGGCGGCTACGACCCGGTGGCGCTCGCGCAGGGACGTCTCGCGGCCGGCCGCCCGGATCTCCACGTGGTCGTGGACGGCAGGCTCTACCTCTTCCACGACGCGCAGAGCCTCGAGCGCTTCGCCGAGGCGGCGGCGGGCGGGGTCCTCGCCGACGCCGAGCGCGCCTGGCCGCGGGTCGCCGCGGGGCTGGTCGATCCGGCGAGCGGGAGCTGAGCGCCGCCGGACCCGCGCTCTCGCGACGGCTTTGCAACGCGACGCCTTGCGGTTACGAAGGGCGACGGCGCACGCGCGCCCGAATCGCACGCGACGGCGCCTTCGCTGGAGAGGCCGGCGCCGCTCGCCGCCCAGGTCCCGCGGAGGTCCCCATGGCCACGGTCTCGCTCGACTCCCTCGATCTCGCCGCGCTCCTGTGCTCGCGCGTATGCCACGACGTGATCAGCCCCGTGGGCGCGATCGTCAACGGCCTGGAGGTCATGGAGGAGGAAGGCGGCGACGAGGAGATGAAGACCTTCGCGCTCGACCTCATCCGCAAGAGCGCCCGCCAGGCCTCCGCCCGCCTCCAGTTCGCCCGCATCGCCTTCGGCGCCGCCGGCTCGGCAGGCGCGGCGATCGACCTCGGCGACGCCGAGAGCGTGGCCAAGGGCTTCTTCACGGACGACCGCACGACGCTGACCTGGACGGCGCGGCGCATGCTCCTGCCCAAGAACCGGGTGAAGCTGCTCCTCAACCTCATCGTCATCGCCGCCCAGGGCATCCCCCGCGGCGGCACGATCGACGTCACCGTCGGCGGCGACGAGGCCACCTCGACCTTCATGATCAAGGCGCAGGGGCGCAACGCCCGCATCCCGACCCACGCGCCCGCGCTGGTGCGCGGCGAGGCGGAGGACGGCACGGTCGACGCCCACGCGATCCAGACCTACTACACCGGCCTCGTCGCCCGCGCCGCCGGCATGGGCGTCGACTTCGCCCTCGACGGCGAGACGCTGACGATCGCCTCGGCCCCGGCCTGACGGATCGGCCCCGAAGACCCGAGGCGGTCCTCGTCCGTGGGCTCGCCGGTCCGCTCGTCGGCCGGCTCGCGCCGGCGCCGCCGCGGGATGCCGCGAGCTCCATCGCCCCGCGCGCAGGGCAGCCTCGCCACGTTGCTCGGCGCGCCGCCCGACGTCGGCGGCCCGATCGGGCTCGTGGGCAATTCCGGAAACACGACCGAGCCACATCTGCACGTCCATGCCCCGCGCAGAGGGAGCGGCCGAGGCCCGGTCGATGCCGGGCCCGTCGCGCTTTCCATCGAGGGTCGGCTTCCGATCCGAAACGACACCATTACGGTCCGCTGGCTCCGTTACGACGAGCATTCGCGCTCGGCGCGCCCATTCGAGGAAACGGAACTTAAACGACTTCGGGCCACTCTCGATCAGACCCGGCCCAGCCCTCTGGTGGATCGAGAGATATCCATGGATGAACTGCTTCGCGAATTTTTGACCGAGACGAGCGAGCACCTCGACACGGTCGACGTCGAGCTCGTTCGCTTCGAGCAGGACCCCAACAACGAGAAGATCCTCTCGAACATCTTCCGGTTGGTCCACACCATCAAGGGGACCTGCGGCTTCCTCGGCCTGCCGCGCCTCGAGAGTCTCGCCCATGCCGCCGAGACCCTGATGGGTCGGTTCCGCGACGGGCTGCCGGTCACCTCGAGCGCGGTGACGCTGATCCTCGCCACGCTGGACCGGATCAAGGAGATCCTCGCGGAGCTGGAGCGGACCGCCGCGGAGCCGGAGGGCGTCGATTCCGACCTGATCGGCGAGCTCGAGCGCATGGCGAGCGCCGACGAGACGACGCTGCTCGCCGAGGCCGCCGCCGCGCCGGAGCCCGCGCCCGAGCCGGTCGCGCCCCCCGCGCCCGAGCCGGAGGCGCCGCGCCTGGGCGAGGTGTCCCTCGACGAGCTCGAGCGCGCCTTCCTGGAGGCGCCCGGTCCGGACGAGGACTTCGCCCCGCCCGCGCCCGCGCCGATGCCGGCCGCCGTCGCGGTCGTCGCGGAGCCGCAGCCCGCTCCGGCGCCCGCCCCCGAGGCCGCGAAGCCCGCACCGGCGCCGAAGCCGGCCGCGAAGCCCGCCGGCGCCAGGGACACCGCCGCCAAGGACAACGCCTCCCAGGAGGGTGCCGCGAGCGGCGAGAACGTCGCCAAGGTGCAGACGATCCGCGTGAACGTCGACACGCTCGAGCACCTGATGACGATGGTCTCCGAGCTGGTGCTGACCCGCAACCAGCTGCTCGAGATCGCCCGCCGTCACGAGGACAACGGCTTCAAGGTCCCGCTCCAGCGCCTCTCCCACGTCACGGCCGAGCTGCAGGAAGGCGTCATGAAGACGCGCATGCAGCCGATCGGAACGGCCTGGCAGAAGCTGCCGCGCATCATCCGCGACCTGTCCTCCGAGCTCGACAAGAAGATCGAGCTCGTCATGCAGGGCGCCGACACCGAGCTCGACCGCCAGGTGCTCGAGGTCATCAAGGACCCGCTCACCCACATGATCCGCAACTCGGCGGATCACGGCATCGAGACCCCCGCCGAGCGGCGCGCCGCCGGCAAGCCCGAGCGCGGCAACATCCGTCTGAACGCCTATCACGAAGGCGGCACGATCACGATCGAGATCTCGGACGACGGCAAGGGCCTGAACTTCGAGGCCATCCGCAAGAAGGCCGTCGATCGCGGGCTCGGCAGCGAGGCCGAGATCGAGCGGATGAGCGAGGCGCAGATCGCCAAGTTCATCTTCCATCCCGGCTTCTCGACGGCCAAGGCCGTCACCGCGGTCTCCGGCCGCGGCGTCGGCATGGACGTCGTCAAGACGAACATCGAGCTCATCGGCGGCACGGTCGAGATCGCGTCCGAGCAGGGCAAGGGCTCGACCTTCACGATCAAGATCCCGCTCACCCTGGCCATCGTCGCCGCCCTCATCGTCGCCGCTCGCGACCAGCGCTACGCCATCCCGCAGGTGGCGGTGCTCGAGCTCGTGCGCGTCAAGAAGGGCTCCGACCACCAGATCGAGCGCATCAACGGCACGCCGGTGCTGCGCCTGCGCGACCGGCTCCTGCCGATCGTCCCGGCAGCCAAGGTGCTCGGTCTCGACGGCGCCGCGGCGGATGCCGGCGACGAGGGCTTCGTCGTCGTCTCCCAGGTCGGCCGCCAGCGCTTCGGCATCCTCGTCGACGGCGTCTTCCACACGGAAGAGATCGTCGTGAAGCCGATGTCGACGAAGCTGCGCCACATCCCGCTGTTCTCCGGCAACACCATCCTCGGCGACGGCGCCGTCGTGCTGATCATCGACCCGAACGGCGTCGCCAAGATGGTCGACAGCGGCAAGTCCGAGCAGGGCTACGGCTTCGAGGAGCCCACGGAGTCCGAGGCGACGGAGGAGACCGAGACCGTGACGCTGCTCGTCTTCCGCGGCGGCGGCGCGAGCCTCAAGGCGGTGCCGCTCTCGCTCGTCACGCGCCTCGAGGAGATCGACGCCTCGAAGATCGAGTGGGTCGGCGGGCGTCCGCTGATCCAGTACCGCGGCAAGCTGATGCCGCTCGTCCCGGCCGACCCGTCGATCCAGATCAAGAGCGAGGGCACCCAGGCGCTCGTCGTCTTCTCCGACGGGGATCGCACGATGGGTCTGGCGGTCGACGAGATCGTCGACATCGTCGACGACGTGCTCGACATCGAGCTCGCCGACGACCGGTCCGACCTCGTCGGCTCGGCGGTGGTGCGCGGGCGCGCCACCGAGATCGTCAACGTGGCGCACTACCTCCCGCTGGCGCACGAGGACTGGACCCGCGGCGGCCCGCCGCGGATCGCCAACCTCTCGCGCACGCTGCTGCTCGTCGACGACAGCCCGTTCTTCCGCGACATGCTCACCCCTGTCCTCAAGGCCGCCGGGTTCAAGGTGATCACGGCGGGCTCGACCGAGGAGGCGCTGCAGGTGCTCGCCGCCGACAAGCGCATCGACGTCATCGTCACCGACATCGAGATGCCCGGCCGCGACGGCTTCGCCTTCGTCGAGGCGGTGCGCGCCCAGGCGCGCCTGCACGACGTGCCGGTGATCGCGCTCTCCTCCGGCATCACGCCCGAGGCGATCGAGCGGGCGCGTCGCCTGCGCATCTCGGAGTTCGTCGCCAAGTTCGACCGTTCGGGCCTCGTCGCCGCGCTCGCCGAGACGCAGCCCGACATCCGCAGCTCCCTCGGAGAAGCCGCATGATCGCCGCCAACCAGAACGACACCGCGCGCGACGGCCGCCTGTCTGGCGACATGGAGGAGTTCGTCACCGTGATGGTGGCCGACCAGATGTTCGGCCTGCCCATCGACCGGGTGCACGACGTCTTCATCGCCTCCTCGCTGACGACCGTCCCGCTCTCCCCGCCCGAGATCGCGGGCCTCCTGAACCTGCGTGGCCGCGTCGTCACCGCCGTCGACCTACGCCGGCGTCTCGGCCTGCCGGACCGCTCCACGTCGGGCGACGAGATGGCGGTGGGGCTCGAGCACAAGGGCGAGAGCTACGGGCTCCTCGTCGACTCCGTCGGCGAGGTGATGAAGCTCTCCGTCGACACGCACGAGCCGAGCCCGGTCCACATGGATCCGCGCTGGGTCAAGCTCTCGCACGGCGTGCATCGCCTCGAGGGCCGGCTGCTCATCATCCTCGACGTCGACGCCGTCCTCGCCTTCGACGCCGAAGCCCGCGCGGCCTGACCCGCGCGAAGGAGCCCGCCATGAAGCACTGCCTCGTCGTCGACGACTCGGCCGTCATCCGCAAGGTCGCCCGCCGCATCCTGGAGGGCCTGTCGTTCCGCATCAGCGAGGCGGAGGACGGCGAGCAGGCGCTCGTCGCCTGCCGCGCGCAGATGCCGGACGCGGTGCTGCTCGACTGGAACATGCCCGTGATGGACGGCTACGACTTCCTGCGGGCGCTGCGCGCGCTCCCGGGCGGCCAGCACCCGAAGGTCGTGTTCTGCACCACCGAGAACGACGTCGCCAACATCGCCCGCGCCATGCGCGCGGGCGCCGACGAGTACATCATGAAGCCCTTCGACAAGGAGATCATGACCGCGAAGATGCAGGAGGTCGGGCTCGCCTGAGCAGCTCCCTCGGTTCGTCAGCCCTCGCGCCGCGTCCGCCCTGCCGGCCGCGCCGCGCTACCTTCGAGCACGCGTCATGTCATCCGCCCTCGCTTCGACCTCGCACAACGCGCCGCCGCAGGCCACGCGCGTCATGATCGTGGACGACTCCGTCGTCGTGCGCGGGCTCACCTCCCGCTGGCTGGAGGAGGAGGGCTTCGTCGTCGCCGCCACCTGCTCGAACGGCCGCGTCGCCGTCGAGCAGGTCGAGCGTGCGCGCCCCGACATCATCGTCCTCGACATCGAGATGCCGGAGATGGACGGGCTGCAGGCCCTGCCGCTGCTGCTCGCCAAGGCGCCGCGGGCGACGATCATCGTCATCTCCACGCTGACCCAGCGCAACGCCCAGGTCTCGCTCAAGTGCCTCTCCATGGGCGCGACCGACTACCTGCCCAAGCCCGAGAGCCACCGCGGCGTGACCACGTCCGCGAGCTTCCGGCAGGAGCTCATCGCCAAGGTCCAGGGCCTCGCCGCCCGCCACCGCCGCGCGCCCGCGGCTCCCGCGATGCGCTCGCCCTCCCCCGCCTCCGCACCGGCCCAGCGCACGAGCTTCTCGCCGACGACGCGCACGCCGGTCTCGGCGCCGGTCGTCGGCCAGATCCGCCCGGCGCCGGAGGCGGCGCAGGCGCGCATGCAGACGACGCGGGTCGTGGTGCGGCCCCGCGTCGGGCTGGTGCATCCCAAGGCGCTCCTCGTCGGCGCCTCGACCGGCGGCCCCCGCGCCGTGGGCGAGGTGCTCTCCGCGCTCGCGCCCTCGCTCAAGTCCGTGCCGGTCCTCATCGTCCAGCACATGCCGCCGATCTTCACCGCCGTCTTCGCCGAGCATCTCGGCACGCAGACGCGCATGCCCGCCGCCGAGGGCCGCGACGGCGAGAAGCTCGAGCCCGGCCGCATCTACGTCGCGCCGGGCGGCAAGCACATGGGCCTGCGCAAGGACGCGTCGGGCGCGGTCCACGTGCGCATCGACGACGGCCCGCCGGAGAACTTCTGCAAGCCCGCGGTCGACGTCCTCTTCCGCGACGCCGCCGCCGTCTACGGCGCCTCGGCGCTCTCCGTCGTGCTCACGGGCATGGGCTCGGACGGCACGCTCGGCGCCAAGGCGCTCGTCGCCGCCGGCGGGCTCGTCTACGCCCAGGACGAGGCGACGAGCACCGTCTGGGGCATGCCCGGCTCGATCGCCAAGGCCGGCCTCGCCCACGATATCCTGCCGCTGCCGGCGCTCGCGCCGGCCCTCAAGTCCCTGCTCACCGGAGGCGCGGCATGACGGACGCCGACTTCGAATACCTGCGCGCCCTCCTCAAGTCCCGCTCGGGCCTCTCGCTCGCGCCGGAGAAGCGCTACCTCGTCGAGAGCCGGCTCGGGCCGGTGTGCCGCAAGCACCAGATCCCCGGCCTCCCCCAGCTGGTGCAGGTGCTGCGCGGCGGGCGCAACTCCTCCGTCGAGACGGAAGTCGTCGAGGCGATGACGACGAACGAGACCTTCTTCTTCCGCGACAAGACGCCCTTCGACATCTTCCGCGATCAGCTCCTGCCCAAGCTCGCCGCCGCGCGCGCCACGCAGAAGCGCCTGCGCATCTGGTGCGCCGCCGCGTCGACGGGCCAGGAGCCCTACTCGCTCGCGATGATCGTCGACGAGATGAAGCCCCGCCTCGGCGGCGTGCAGGTGGACATCCTCGCCACCGACCTCGCCGACGAGGTGCTCGCCAAGGCCAAGGCCGGCGTCTACTCGCAGTTCGAGGTCCAGCGCGGCCTGCCGATCCAGATGCTGCTGAAGCACTTCAAGCAGGACGGCGAGCAGTGGCGGATCTCGCCGGCGATCAAGAACATGGTCCAGTTCCGGCCGCTGAACCTGATCCGCGACTTCTCGAGCCTGGGCCAGTTCGACATCGTCTTCTGCCGCAACGTGCTGATCTACTTCGACCAGCCGACCAAGGCGGACGTGCTGCGGCGCCTGTCGAACGCGCTCGCAGCCGACGGCGCGCTGTTCCTGGGCGCCGCCGAGACGGTGATCGGCCTCACCGGCGCCTTCCAGCCGCATCCCGAGCACCGCGGCCTCTACGTCCCCACCCGCGCCCAGCCGGCTCCCGCGCCGCGCCTCGCCGCGAGCGCCTGAGGACGACGCGCCGGCTGCACAGGGAACGGGTGGCGCCACCGCCCGCGCCCCCCGAAGCTCGCCTCTCGATGATCGACATCGGAGGGCGGGCGGCATGGAGACGACGGCGGGTATGCGCACGGGGGCCGCGGCGCGGCTCCTCGTGGGGCCGGGGCTCGTCGCGGGCTTCACGCTCCTCTCGGCGGTGCGCGACGTCTTCCTTTCCGATCGGCTGCAGGCCGAGCCGCCGCTCGTCGTCGCGGCGCTGGCGTTCGCCGTCACCAACCTGGCCTTCGGCCCCTTCCTCCTGCGTGCCGTGCGTGCGAAGCGCGAGGCCCTCCGGGGTGCGGGGCGCCTCGCACTCGGCGTCAACGCCTCCACGGCGGCCGCCTGGCTCCTCTACTTCGCCGCACTGGCGAACAGCCCGCCGGCGATCGTGATCACGATCTGGTCGGCGGCGGGCCCGCTCGCCGCCGCCTGGCTCGTCACCCGCGCGAAGCCGGGGGAGGCGATCGGCGCCGGTGCGCGGATCGGCCCGCGGGAACGGCTCGCCTACGGGCTGCAGTTCCTGCTCGCGCTCGGCCTCGCCCTCGGCACCGGGGGCGTGGCGCTGGCGGGAGGCGACGGGCCGGTCATGCTCGTCGGCAACCTGTGCGCGCTCGCCAGCGGGCTCGCGATCACGGTCTCGGTCCTGCAGTCGCAAGCCCTCGCCCTGCGCGGCCTCGCGCCCGCCGAGATCATGGGCCTGCGCTTCCAGCTCACCGGCGCGCTCGCCGTCGTCGGGGTCCTCGTCGCCGGCCCGCCCCTCGCGACGCTCCTGGACGAGCGGCTCGTCGCGGTCGCCGGGCTCGTGGCGGCGCTGATCGTGCTCCCGAACTTCGTGCTCCAGATCGGCGTCGTGCGCACGAACGCGGTGACTGCGAAGATCATCCTCTCCTTCGCCCCGAGCCTCACCTTCGCCCTCCAGACCCTCGTCCTGGGGATCGCGCCGACCACCGCGACAGCGGTGGCCGTGGGCCTGTTCTTCGCGCTCGCCGTGGCGGGCGCGCTGGCGCGTGCGGCGCGGGCATGACGGGAGCGTCGCGGGCGGCCGGTGGGCGGCCATCCGTGCCGGAAACCTGTTGGTCGCCCGCCGCGCCGTCTGGACAGACAGAACGGGAACGCGTCTGATGCGCGGATGAGGACCGCCTCGCTCTTCACGGGAATCGGTGGCCTGGAGCTCGGCCTGGCGCGCGCGGGGCACCGCGCGACGTTGGCTTGCGAGATCTGGGAGCCGGCCCGCGCCGTTCTCGCGGCGCGCTTCCCGGACGTCCAGAGCCACGACGACGTGACGACGCTCGCCGGTCTCCCCGCCGACACCGAGCTGCTCACGGCGGGCTTTCCCTGCCAGGACCTCTCACAGGCCGGGCGAACGCTCGGCATCGGCGGGACCCGTTCCGGCCTCGTCGGGCACGTGTTCCGGCTGCTCGACGCACGCGCGGTTCCCGTCGTGGTCCTGGAGAACGTCTCCTTCATGCTCTCGCTCGACCGGGGCGCGGCGATGCATCATCTCGCCAGCGCGTTCGAGGAGCGGGGCTACCGCTGGGCCTACCGCACGATCGACGCGCAGGCCTTCCTCCACCAGCGGCGCGAGCGCGTCTTCCTGGTGGCGACGCGCGGCGAGCTCGATCCCGCCGACGTGCTCTTCCAGGGCGACGTGCCGATGCCGCCACTGAGCACGACCCTCGCGTCGCACGCGCACGGCTTCTACTGGACGGAAGGCACGCGCGGCCTCGGCTGGGCTCCCGACGCCGTCCCGACGCTGAAGAACGGCTCGACGGTCGGCATCCCCTCGCCTCCCGCCATCCTGCGCACCGACGGCGTCGTCGTGAAGCCGGACCTGCGCGACGCCGAGCGTCTCCAGGGCTTCCCGGCGGACTGGACGCAGCCAGCCGAGGAGGTGGGACGCGCGTCGCTGCGCTGGTCTCTCGTCGGCAACGCGGTGTCGGTCCCCGTCGCCGAGTGGCTCGGCGAGCGACTGCGCGCTCCACGCCCGCACGAGACGGAGCGGGACGTGCCCTGGCCGACCGGCCGCGGATCGTGGCCGCGCGCCGCGCGGTTCGACGGGGCGACGCGGCACGCGGTGCGGATCGGCGCCTATCCCGTGTTCGCGGATCGCGAGCCCCTGGAGCGCTTCCTGGAGCATCCCGGGACGCCGCTCTCCGCCCGGGGCACGGCGGGCTTCCTGTCGCGGGCCGAGGCGTCCTCGCTGCGCTTCGCCCCCGGGTTCCTCGACGCCGTCCGCCGGCACCTCGCCGCCCAGCGGGGCGAACGGGGTACAGCGCTCGCGGCTTGACATGGAGGATGCCGAACGGCGCAGCGCGCTGATGCGGCGCGTGAGGCAGCGCAAGACCGCACCGGAGGAGAGGGTCGCGCGCCTCCTGCGCGACCTCGGCATCGCCTATCGCCGGAACGTGCGCACCCTGCCCGGTTCGCCCGACTTCGTGAACCGCAGGCGCGGGTGGGCTCTGTTCGTGAACGGGTGCTACTGGCACCACCACACCGGCTGCCGCCGCGCCACGACACCCAAGAGCAATCGCGATTTCTGGGAGCGGAAGTTCGCCGACAACCGCCGGCGCGACGCGCGCAAGGTGCGGGAGCTGCGCGCAGCCGGGCTGCGGGTGATGATCGTCTGGCAATGCGAGCTGGACGATCCGGCGGCACTCCGCTCGCGGCTCGCGCGCCTGCGCCGGGAGGCCGTGCCTCACTCCCCCGCCACGACCCCCTCCACCCGCAGCCGCGTCTCCTCCAGCCCCGCCTCGACCGGCAGGAGCCGGACCTCGAGCGTGAGCGGGCCGTCGGCTTCGGCAAGCGTCGACAGGTCGAGGGGAAAGCGGCGCGGGGTGCCTTCGCGGGGCGGGGGGAAGAAGGCGTAGGAGCCGATCTCGCGCTCGGCGCCGTCGGGCCCGATCGCGACGACGGAGACGAGGAACGCCTCGTCCTCGGCGATCCGGGTCGGCACGAGGGCGAGGGAGAGCGGGCCCACGGCCGCGCGCACGCGGTCGCGGGGCAGGACGAGGCGGGCGGGCGCATCGGGCGCGACCTCGGCGCCCGCGCCCTCCGCGAGCAGGCCGTCGGCGGGGCGGCTCTCGCCCGAGGCGTCGGTGGCGGACGTCTTCATCGTGGACGATCCGGTCGTGTCCCCCGCGGCCGCCCCGTGGACGAGGACAGGTCCCGCGAGGGCGAGGAGCAGCGCGCCGGCGAGGCCGGCGCGGCGCATCGAGGGGAAGGCGCATCGGGTCATGGGCTCGAGCCTCCCCGATCGGCGCGGCGAAAGCATGGCCGCGCGCGCGGCCTCAGGTGCGCACGATCTCGATGCCGTCGAAGGTGAAGCCCGTATCCGCCGGCTGTCCCTGCGCCGGCAGCGGCACGACCTGCAAAGTGATCGCGTCGTCGGTGAGCCGGCCGAGCCGCGCGAGCGCCAGCAGCGCGTTGGTGATGTCGACCGGGTAGCTCGTCCCGGTGTGGCCGTTGCCGTGGTCGGTCATCCCCGCCATGAAGAAGGCGAAGGTGCCGGCGTAGTGCGGGTCCGTGGGCGGCGTATCGGGGCCGGCCTCGGGCAGGTTCACGAAGACGTTGACCGCGAGGCCCCGCGCCTCCTCGGGCACCATCACGCCCGTGAGCCGCGCGAGCACGCGCCCGGGCTCCGTGCCGATCCGCGGCTCGCCCGTCGCGCCGAGCAGGCGGAAGGAGCGCGGCGAGAACAGCGTCTGCGCGAGCCCGCGCGTGTCGACCGGTACCGTCGTCGTCGTGTTGGCCACGGCGCGGAAGTCGCCCTGGGTCCCGCCGAGGGGCTGCGTGACGATCGCCGGCGCGGCGAAGAGCGACATCATCGCGACGGCCCCCGCCGCCGGCCCGGTGATCAGGCCCGACGGCGTCTCGTAGGCGTAGCCCATCGCGGAAATGTCGAGCGCCGTCGCCGAGCTCGCCGGAGCGGGCTGGCCCTCGCCGTTCACGAACTGGCCGGAGAAGTCGTAGTCGAGCGGCGGCATCGTGTTGCCGGCCGCCTGCCACTGCGCGCCGAGCCGGTCGACGTTGCAATGATGCAGCCAGAAGATCGGGTCGAGCGGCGACATGCCGTCGCCCATGTGGCCCTGGCTGCCGCCGACGATGACGTGGGCGGTGTTGTGGGGCGAGTGCTCGAGCAGGTTCGTGAAGTTGGTGAAATCGGTCTGCGCCAGGATCGAGTCGATGTTCTGGTCGCTGAAGGCACCGCCGCCGGGCGCCTGCTTCACGCCCGAGCCCTCGGCGAGCGCGCGCACCCCCGTCGTCGTCACCTCGTCGGGACCCCAGTTGTCCGACTGCGCGTCGGACGGGTCCTTCCAGAACGTGACGTTGAGCTGGTCGATATCGTAGAACGGGTTCGGCACCTGGCCGATGCCGGATTGCCAGTTCCAGTAGGGCAGCGCGAAGTCGCTCTTGCCGATGAGCGTCCCGCAGATCTCCTCGTAGTAGCGGATGTACCACCGGTGCCAGTGCACGAACGGCATCGCCACGCCCGGGTAGGGCGGCGCGCCGGAATGCGGGCAATGGTTCAGGTGGATCAGCGCCTGGGCGCGCCAGTTGCGCCCGTCGCTCGGGTTCGACGTCTGCAGATCGTGCATGGCCGCGACGGCGTCGGCATAGTCCTTGAAGAACGGGTCGTCGGCCGACATGCCCATCACGTCCCTGCGGACGAGCGGCGTCTGGCCCAGCGCGGCGCGGCGCATGACGAAGGGCGCGGCCACCACGGTGCCGGCGCCGACGATGAACTGCCTGCGATCGATCATGAGCATCCCCCTCGAGCCGCGAATCGTTGCGTGCGGCGGAGGGACGCTATCAGGAATTTGGCTTGCGGCAAGCGGGGATTGTTTCGACGCCTAAAGAGCGGATCGTGGGGCGTCGCGGGAGAGGCCGGGCTCGTCGCGCACGAAAAAACCCGCCGCGGCGAACGCCGGAGCGGGTGATCCCGTGTCGCGGGCGGCGGGCCGGGGGGCGCCGCCTCGCGTCTGGACGAGGGCCGCGGGGCTTACCCCGCCATGCGGTCCTCGCCGGTCTCCGGCTCGCGCAGCACGTAGCCGCGGCCCCAGACCGTCTCGATGTAGTTCTTGCCCTGGCTGGCGTTGGCCAGCTTCTTGCGCAGCTTGCAGATGAAGACGTCGATGATCTTCAGCTCGGGCTCGTCCATGCCGCCGTAGAGATGGTTGAGGAACATCTCCTTGGTCAGCGTGGTGCCCTTGCGCAGGGAGAGGAGCTCCAGCATCTGGTACTCCTTGCCCGTCAGGTGCACGCGGGCCCCGGCCACCTCCACCGTCTTGGTGTCGAGGTTGACGACGAGGTCGCCCGTGGTGATCACCGATTGAGCGTGGCCCTTCGAGCGGCGCACGATCGCATGGATGCGCGCGACGAGCTCGTCCTTGTGGAAGGGCTTCGTCAGGTAGTCGTCCGCCCCGAAGCCCAGCCCCCGCACCTTGTCCTCGATGCCGGCGAGGCCGGACAGGATCAGGATCGGGGTCTTGACCTTGGCGACCCGGAGCGTCCGGAGCACCTCGTAGCCGGACATGTCCGGCAGGTTCAGGTCGAGGAGGATGATGTCGTAATCGTACAGCTTGCCGAGATCGACACCCTCCTCGCCGAGATCCGTCGTGTAGACGTTGAAGTTCTCGGACTTCAGCATCAACTCGATGCTCTGCGCCGTCGCGCTGTCGTCCTCGATGAGAAGTACGCGCATCCTTCCATCCCCAGCCTGGTCGTGGAGCCCGACGGGACATCCCGCCCTCCCCCGGCCGCGGCCGGAGGCGCTCCCACCATTTGCGACTCGCGACGCTACGCCCCGATGGTTAACAAACTGATTCTCCGGCGCAAGGGGGTAGAGACATCGACTTCACGAATCCGTCCAAATCCCTGTTCTGCCGATCGATTCAGGTCTCCATCCAGCTCACGTCACGCATGAAGAAAATCGTCCAAGCGACTCTCGCGACTCGCACTGGCGCAGATTCGGCCCTCGGGCTTAATCTCGCCTCATCCAGTCTTAACGAAGCGGGTAAACAGAAGGTTGACGTCCGTGAGAGAACCCTCCGACCGCCCCTCCCGCCTCGGTTCGGCACTCGAGGCGCTCGAATCAGTCGAGCCGCTGTCGCTGTACGGTCGCGTCGTCGCCGTGCGCGGGCTCCTGATCGAGGTCGCCGGCCCGGTCTCGGCGATGACGCTCGGCGGGCGCCTCGAGATCGAGATCGCGGCGGGCGCGCGGGTGCCCTGCGAGGTGATCGGCTTCTCCGGCGAGCGGGCGCTGGCGATGCCCTTCGGGGCGCTGGAGGGCGTGCGCCGGGGCTGCCCGGCCCACGTGATGGCGAACGCGGGGGGCGTGCGGCCCTCCTCCGCCTGGCTCGGCCGCGTCGTCGACGCGCTCGGGCGACCGATCGACGGCAGGGGGCCGCTGCCGCAGGGCGACGTCTTCCGTCCCTTCCGCACCGATCCGCCGCCGGCCCACGCCCGCCGACGCGTCGGCCCGCCGCTCGATCTCGGCGTGCGCGCGCTCAACACCTTCCTCACCTGCTGCGAAGGCCAGAGAATGGGCATCTTCGCCGGCTCGGGCGTCGGCAAGTCGGTGCTGCTCTCCATGCTGGCACGCAACGCGGGTGCCGACGTCGCCGTGATCGGCCTCGTCGGCGAGCGCGGGCGCGAGGTGCAGGAGTTCCTGCAGGACGATCTCGGCGAGGAGGGGCTCGCGCGATCCGTGGTCGTGGTGGCGACATCGGACGAGCCGGCGCTGATGCGCCGCAACGCCGCCTACCTGACGCTCTCGCTGGCCGAGCACTTCCGCGACGCCGGGCAGTCCGTGCTGTGCATGATCGATTCGATCACCCGTTTCGCCATGGCCCAGCGCGACATCGGGCTGGCGGCCGGCGAGCCGCCCACCGCGAAGGGCTACACGCCGACCGTCTTCGGCGAGCTGCCGCGCCTGCTCGAGCGCGCGGGGCCGGGGACCGGCGAGGGCGTCGTCACGGGGCTGTTCACCGTGCTCGTCGAGGGCGACGACCACAACGAGCCGGTGGCGGACGCCGTGCGCGGCATCCTCGACGGCCACATCGTGATGGAGCGCGCCATCGCCGAGCGGGGGCGCTACCCGGCGATCAACGTCCTCAAAAGCGTGTCGCGCACGATGCCCCGCTCCTGCGACCCCGCCTTCTATCCGCACGTGCAGCGCGCGCGGCAGGTGATGGCGACCTACGCGGACATGGAGGAGTTGATCCGGCTCGGCGCCTATCGCAGCGGATCCTCGGCGGAGGTCGACGAGGCGATCGGGCTCAATCCGGCCCTCGAGGCCTTCCTCGGGCAGGGTAAGGAAGAGTCAACTTCCATCGGCGATGGTTACCGCCGTCTCGCCCGGCTCCTCGACGCCGATCGGGACGCGTGATCCCCTGGAGAATGACCTGCGATGAAGTCGCGTGAGACGCTCATCCGCCTGAAGCGCTTTCAGCTCGACGAGAAGCGCCGAAAGGTCGCGCAGATCGAGGCGATGATGGCCGACTTCGAGCGCATGGCCGTGGAGCTCGACAGGGAGATCGCGGCCGAGGAGCTCAAGGCCGGCATCTCGGACACCGCCCATTTCGCCTACCCGACCTACGCCAAGGCCGCCGCCCAGCGCCGCGACAACCTGCGCTCGTCCGCCGACGACCTCAAGGTCCAGCTCGACGATGCGCAGAGCCAGCTGGCGGAGGCCTTCGAGGACCTCAAGAAGGTCGAGATCCTCGACGACCGCGAGCGCGGCAGCGAGCGCGCCGCCGCCAACTCCCGCGAGCAGGCGGCGCTCGACGCGATCGCGCTTTCGCGCGTGGCGCGCTGAGGCCGGGTCCCGGCCCGCCACCGTGCAGCGCGCCGGCCGTCACGACGACCGCCGCGACGGCCGCCACGGCAATTGCGGGCACGGCGCCCAGCGGCTCCGCGAGCAGCGCGACGCACGTGCAGAACGCCGCGAGGCTCGACGTGCCCAGCGTGGCGCCGGCGAGGGTCGCCGTCACGGCCGGCACGCCGCCCCGGCGATGGATCTGCACGGCGATCACCGTCGTCCCCACCGGATAAGCGATCAGCAGCCCCGCGAGCGCCGGCCCGAGACGCGCCGAGGCGGCGGTCACGCCGCCGACGAGGAGGCCCGCGAGTGCGCCGCGCAGGACGAGGGCGGCCGCGCCCTCGTTCGTCCGAACCGGCGCGTCGGGCACGGCGAGACGGGCGTGCGCGGCGCGGGCGAGCATCGTCGCCGCGCCGAACGCGACGAGCGCAGCGGCGACGCCGACGTCCTCGACCCGAGCGAGGACGAGCGCACAGAGTGCCCAGGCACCGATCGCCGCCGCGAGCGCGCCCGGCACGCCGGTCCCGCTCCGTGCGGCGGCGGAATAGGCGAGCATGAAGGCCTGCGTCGCGACGAGCGAGAGCAGCGCGTGGGCCGCCGCGCTCCCGACATAGGCGGCGGGCTCGACGAGGGCGAGCACGGCGAAGCCCGGCCCGAGCACGATGGGCAGCCCCACGAGCACGCCCCCGCGCCGCGGGCCGAGGCGCTCGACCGCGATCGCGACCCCGACGACGATCGCCGCCGTCGCGAGCGCCCGCACGAGGAGAGCGCCGACCTCGAGCGCGCTCACGCGTCAGGCGACCACGGGGAGGGCGCGGGTCGTGTAGGCGTGGGTCAGGCGTCGCTCGCCGTCCCCGATCTCCACGCGGATCGCGTGGGCGGGGCGCACGCCCCCCGAGAGGACGGGGAGCGTCCCACACAGCATCGCCGTGTTCGCCGGCAGCCGTCCGTCGATCGCGACCGGCGATCCCGCGATCAGCTCGACGAGCGGGCGGATCGCGGCGAGCGTTCCCGCCTGGTAGGGCACGAAGGGACTATCCGCCTCCTCCTGCACGAAGGAGGCGAGGGAGAGCCCGTCGAGCCGCTCCATCAGGGGTGCGAGCGGCCAGGCCGCGCGCGCCAGCGGCTTCGCGCAGACCTGCTTGGAGAGCGCCACCGACGTCGCCTCGAGCGCGCGGTCGGTGTGGTCCGATCCCACGGTCAGCCAGAGCGCGCCCGTGGCATCGGAGATCACCACCGGCTCGGCCTCACCGGACGTCTGCGCCCCCACGACCTCGATCGTCTCGTCCTGGGTGAGGAGCGCGGCCGCGATGCGATAGTAGAGCGGCACCGTTGACGGCGCCGGCACGCCGATGGCGGCGAGCTCCTCGATATGGTGATCGACGGCGGCGCGGTCGCGCGCGGTCCAGCCGGCGACGATGGCGGTCTCGACGCGGACGTCGAGCGTTCCGCCGTCCGGCGTCGCGAAGGCGAGCGTGGCGCTCATGGCATCGGGCCTCACAGGTTGGGAAGGAAGAGGGCGATCGCGGGAAACAGGATCAGCACGCCGACCATGGCCAGCATGGCCACGACGTAGGGGACCGCACCGACCATCACGTCCGAGAAGCGCCCGCCCGGGTTGGCGCCGTGGACGACGTAGAGGTTCAGCCCCACCGGCGGGGTGATCAGCGCCATCTCGACGAGCACGATGAGCAGGATGCCGAACCAGATCTTCGTGTCGGCCGGCGACATGCCGAAATCGAGCCCGGCGACGATCGGCACGACGATGGGGATCGTGGCGATCATCAAGGCCATCGTCTCGATGAAGAAGCCGAGCACGATGTAGAGCGCGACGATCACGAGCAGCGTGCCGTAGGGCCCGAGCCCGAGGCCCTCGAGCATCGCGGTGAGCTCGCGGCCGAGGCCGGCGGCGCCGAGCGTGTAGTTGAGGAAGTAGGCGCCCACGATGACGAACATCACCATGGCGGTGATCTTCACGGTGCCCAGCAGCGCCGCGACGAGAACGGGGAGCGTCAGCGTGCGGTTCGCCGCGGCGATGGCGAGGGCCATGGCCACGCCGATGGCGGCGCTCTCGGTGGGCGTCGCCCAGCCGGCATAGATCGAGCCGATGACCACGGCGAAGAGGGCGAGCAGAGGCACGAGATGGCGCAGCCCGCGGATGCGCTCGCCCCAGCTCGCGGAGCGGCTCGGGCCGCCGAGCCCGGGGCGCAGCCGGCACAGGATCGCCGTGATCGCCATGAAGGCCGCCGCCATGGCGAGGCCGGGCACGAGGCCCGCGAGGAAGAGCTTGGGGATCGAGCTCTCGGTGAGGAAGCCGTAGACGATCAGGTTCATCGACGGCGGGATCATGATGCCGAGCGTTCCGCCTGCCGCGATGGCGCCGGCGAAGAGGCGCTGGTCGTAGCCGAGCGCCCGCGCCTGCGGCATCGCCACCGTCGCGACCGTCGCCGCCGTGGCGACCGAGGAGCCCGACGTCGCCGAGAACATGGTCGCCGTGCCGATATTGGCGTGGATCAGCCCGCCGGGGAGCCAGGAGAACCAGGCGTCGAGCGCCTTGTAGGTCCGCTCCGCGATGCCGGCGCGCACCAGGATCTCGCCGAGCAGGACGAAGAACGGGATCGCGATCAGCAGGAACGAGTCGGAGGCGGAATAGACCACCTGCCCGAGGCCGCGCATCAGCGGGAAGGCGGAGAAGAACCAGTCCACCCCGAAGCCGAGGAGGAAGAGCACGACGCCCACGGGGAGCGACAGCGCGAGGAGCCCGAGGAGCGCGGAGGCGACGGAGACGATCACGGCGTGTCCCCCCCGGCTTCGGCGGCGAGACCCGCGGTATCCTGCGCCTCGCGCCAGCGCCGGCCCGCGATCAGCGCCGCGGTCGCCAGCGTGAGCAGTGCCGCGACGAGCGTCAGCCAGGCCCAGCCCGAGAGCCAGATCGCCTGCGGGATCCACAGCGGCGTCTCCAGCGGCGTGTTGGCGCGCGAGCCGCGGGCGAGCGTGGTCTCGAGCACCCGCCAGCCATAGGCCGTGACGGTGCCGGCCACCGCCGCGAGGGCGGCGAGCGCGAGGAGATCGAAGAGGGCACGGCCGGGCGCGGGCAGCCGGCCGGTGAGGACGTCGATGCGCACGTGCGCCCGCTCGACGAGCGCATAGGAGAAGCCCCAGGCCGCGATGCCGGCCATCACGTAGCCGGAGATCTCGTCGGCCCCGCCGATGCCGTGCCCGGCCAGCTGCCGCAGCACGATCTCGGCGAGGATGAGCAGCATCGCGGCGAGCAGCACGACGCCGCACACGACGGCGATGGCGCGGTTCACGCGCGCGAGCAGCGCCACGAGGCGCAGCGGCCAGGATGAGGGTGAGGCGTCCGGCATGAGGGGTCCTCGCAAACGACGCGCTGTTCGATACTCCCCGAAGCGGAGGTGGGCCGCGCGGCGCGGACCGGAGGGGGCGAGCGGCGACCTGCTCGACCGTTCGCCCCCACCCGCCGGCCTGCGGCCCTCGACCTCCCCTTGCGACCTCCCCAGCGGGGAGGTCGCATCCGCCCCTCAGTCGAGCGGGATCTCGACGCCCGTCGCCTGGCCGACGCTCTGGTTCCAGCGCTGGGCCCAGTCCGTGCCGGCGCGCTCGGCCCAGTCGGGGAGGACCGTCTCCTGGAGCGCGGCCATCGCCGTCTGCCGGTCCTCGTCGGAGGCCTCGACGAGGGTCATCGCCGCCTCGGTGTCGCTGGCGCATGCGCCACCCGTGAGGCAGGCGACGTCGCGTTCCAGCGCGCCCTGCGCGTCGGCCCAGGCCGGGGCCTCGAAATGCTCCGAGATCTGCGCCTGCAGGAAGGCCTGCGTCTCGGGCGAGAGGCTCTCCCAGCGATCGCGGTTCATCGCGGTGACGACCGGGTCCCAGCCGCCGAGCGGGAGGGTGAGGAGATAGTTCGCGCTCTCCCACCAGCCGGCGTTCAGGCCCGAACCCGCACCCGTGATGGCGCAATCGACGATGCCGCGCTCGAGCGCGCCGGGCACCTCGGAGAAGGCGAGGTTGATGCCCTCGGCACCGAGCGCCTGGAGGAACTGCGTGGTCATGCGGCCCGAGCCGCGGACCTTGCGGCCCTCGAGATCCGACAGCGAGGCGATCTCGTCGCGGCAGAACACGACCTGCGGCGGATAGGGCGCGATGGCGAGGAGCTTCGCGTTGAAGCGATCGCGCATGATGTCCTCGACCATCGGGCGCGCCGCGTCCACCGCCGCGCGCGCCGTCTCGGCGTCGGTCGCGATCAGCGGCACGTCGAGGCCCTCGAGCTCCGGCGCGTCGGCGACGGTGTAGTCCGCCACCGTCATGCCGACGTCGAACACGCCGTCGGCGAGCAGGCGATAGACGTCCGAGCCCGACGAGCCCAGCTGGTTGAACGTCGTCATCTCCACCGTGATGCGGCCGTCGGAGGCCTGCGGCAGGTGCTCGGTCCAGAACGGCTGCTCGAATTGCTGGTAGAGCGGCAGGCTCGACCAGGAACCGACGACGGAGAGCGTCACCTCGTCGATCTCCTGCGCCCCGGCGGCGCCGACGGCGGCGAGGAGGCTCGCACCGGCGAGGAGGCTCGCCTTCGAGAACTTCGTCATGGCTGTTCCTTTCCCTCTGGTTGGCGCCCTTTCGGGCGCGTGGAACGACGGCGGTGGATCGCGCGTCACGGGCCGATGCTCGCTCCTTCCGCGGGCTTGTCCGTGACGAGCATGTGCCCGGGCTCGTGCGTGACGGCGAGGTCGGGCCGGGCCTCGCGAATGGCGATCTGCGGTGTCACCCCGCAGGCCCAGAAGACCGGGACGTCGCCCGGCGCCAGGACCGGCGGATCGCCGAAATCGGGGCGCATCAGATCCGCGATGCCGATCCGCGCGGGATCGCCGAAATGGACCGGCGCGCCGTGGGCGAGCGGCTGGCGCTCCGAGAGCACGATGGCCCGGATCGCGTCCGCCGGCGAGAAGGCGCGCATCGAGACCACCATGGGCCCGCCGAAGGGGCCGGCGCGGCGGGTCTCGAGGTTCGTCACGTACATGGGCACATTGCGCCCCGCCTCGATGTGGCGAACCGGGATGCGGGCGCGGCTGAGGCTTTCCTCGAAGGAGAACGAGCAGCCGATGACGAAGCCGACGAGATCGTCGCGCCACACGCCGCCGAGGTCGGCGACGCGCTCGTAATCGGGTCCGCCGCGGAAGACCCGGTAGGCGCCGACATCCGTCGCGAGGTCGAGATCCGCGCCGAGGGACGGCACGCGGGACTCTCCGGGCTCGGACACCCCGATCAAGGGGCAGGGCTTGGGGTTCGCGACGCAGAAGGCGAGGAAGTCCTGCGCATGGGCGCGGGGCAGGATCGCGAGGTTGCCCTGCAGGTATCCGGGCGCGCGCCCGCTGGTCGGGCCGCGGAACCTGCCGGCGCGGATGGCGCGGCGCAGGTCCGCCGGGCTCTCGTCCACGATGCGCGCGATGGGCTGCATGCGCTCCCCTCTCGGCTGCGAAATACCGTAGGGGAAGTGTTCCATTCGGAGAAAATCGCGTCAATCGATCAAAAACTGATCATCTTGATCGCTCCAGGTGATCGTCGAGGAAGCCTTCGATCGCCGCGCGCGCCGCCTCGAGCAGCGCCTGCATCGCGCTCGGGCTCTGGCGCGGCATGTGGGCGAAGGCGAAGGCGAGATCCGGCAGATGCGCCTCGCGCGTCGTCTCGATCCGCCTCAGCGTGCCGCGGGCGAGGTCACCCGCGGCCATCGGCGCGGGCAGGAGGCCGACGCCGAAGCCGTCTCGGGCGAGGTGGAGCGTCGTCGACAGCGACGCGCAGGCGTGCAGCAGGGGCGGGGCGAGCCCGTCGGCGGGCAGCCGTCGCTCGAGCTCGGCATAGGGGATCGTGCCGCGCGCGAAGGTGATGATCGGCTGCGCCGAGAGGGCGGCCGGGTCGAGCGGCTCCGGCGGCAGAGCCAGGGAAGGGGCGGCGAACCAGTCGAGCCGGCAGGTGTAGAGCGGCGCCGCGATCGCGCCCTCCGGGGTGAGCGGCTCCATCAGGACGGCGACGTCGAGCACGTCGTCGAGGAGCTGTCGTGCGAGGATCGGCGACGTCTCGACCGAGAGCTCGATGCGGATGCGCGGCAGCGCGTCCCGCACCCGCGTGAGCATCCCGGCGAGCCAGGTGTGCACGATCGTCTCCGCGACGCCGATGCGCAGCGTGCCGACGAAGCCCGCCTCCGGCGCGAAGCTCTCCGCGATCGCGTCGCGCAGCGTCACGAGCCGACCAGCCTGCTCCAGGAAGGCTCGCCCCTGCGGGGTGAGCCGCGCCCCGCGCCGCTTGCGGTCGAAGATCGTGATGGAGAGGCGTTCCTCGAGCGCCGAAACCCGCGCGGAGATGGCCGATTGCGTCAGGTTCAGCCGCGTCGCCGCCGCGCGGAACCCGCCGCAGCGCACCACCTCCCGCACGACCTCGGCATCGCGGATCTCGAACATCGGCTCAGGTCGCCGGCTGGATCACCGGCCAGCGCTCGGCCGCCGTCTCGCGCGGGTAGTACCCGGCCAGCCGCGGGTCGTCGTGGATCTCGATCGCGCGCTTGTACGGGCGAAAGCCCGAGCGGACGTAGAAGGCGACCGCGTCCGGGTGGTCGAACGTGCAGGTGTGGACCGTGAGCCGCGCGATCGGCCGCGCGAAGGCCTGGGCGAGCGCCGCGTCCATCAGCCAGCGCCCGCTGCCGCCGCCGATCGCCTCCGGCACGAGGCCGAAATAGGCGAGCTCGGCCTCGCCGTCCTCTCCGAACGCCACCTCCATCAGCCCGATCGCCTCGCCCGCGCGCACGAGCGTCCGCGAGACGAGCCGCGGGCCCGCGAGGGTGCGGGCGAGCGCGGCGTCGGAGAGGGCGAGCCGGCCCATCCACAGCCAGCGCGCCCCGATGCGCCGGTAGAGTGCGCGGTACGCGTCGGGGTCGCGCGTGGTCTCGACGAGCGTGAGATCGGGCCGCGCCGGCGCCCGCGGCGGCGGCGGGCGGGTCATCTCCAGGTAGGTCACGAGGTTCGCGAGCTTGCCCGGCGGCAGCTCGGTATACCCGTCGATCCGGCAGGCGAGGAACTCGGGCTCAGCGGGGGCGTGCATGGAGGAGGCTCCGCGATGTGTCGCGGGCGATCCCTAGCAGAGCCGGACGGATGCATCCACACGGGCGCGCCGCCGGTGCAGGCCTACCCCGACAGCTCCCCCGCGCGGCGCTTCGCGGCGGCGACGGTGTCGCGCACGAGATCGGCGAGGCCGCCGTCCTCCCGCTGCAGCACGGCGAGGCCGGCGGCGGTGGTGCCGCCGGGCGAGGTGACGTTCGCCCGCAGGGTCGCGGCCGGGAGGTCGCTCTCGCCGAGCAGCGCGCCCGCGCCGACCACGGTCTGGCGCGCGAGGCGCATCGCGAGATCCTCCGGCAGGCCGGCCGCGCGGCCGGCGTCGGCGAGCGCCTCGACCAGCGCGAAGACGTAGGCCGGGCCGGAGCCCGAGACGCCGGTGACGGCGTCGATCAGCGCCTCGTCCGCGACCCATTCGACGAGGCCGGACGCCCGCAGCAGCGTGTCCGCGACGACGCGCTGCGCCTCGCTCGTCGCCGCGTTGGCGAAGGCGCCGGTCGCGCCCTTGCCGATCGCGGCGGGCAGGTTCGGCATGGCGCGCACGACGGCGCGGGCGGCGGGGAGCGCCGCCTCCAGGTTCGCCACCGTCTTGCCGGCGAGCACGGAGACGACGAGCGTGTCCGCGCCGACGAGCGGTGCGAGCGCGGGAGCGGCGGCCTCCAGCATCTGCGGCTTGATGGCGAGCACCAGCACGTCGACGGGGCCGCGCGCTCCCGGGTCGGGATTGGTCGCGAGCCCCTGCGCCGCGGCGAGGGCGGCGATCGCGTCCGACGGCTCGGGATCGTGCACGGACACGGCCGCGCCGGGCAGGCCGGCGGCGAGCCAGCCTTCGAGCATGGCGCCGCCCATCTTGCCGGCGCCGACGAGGGCGAGGCGCGCGGGGAATGCGGTATCGGTCATCGCGGGGGCTCCGAGGGTACCGGCCGGTCAGGCCTCACCTTCGGTCTCGAAGAGCACGCTGTCGAGGGCCTCGCGCGCCGACTTGCCGGCCCAGATGATGAACTGGAAGGCCTGGTAGTGCCGCTCGCAGGCCTCGACGGCCGCCTGCATCAGCATCTCGCACTGGCCGCGACGCGGCTCGGCGCCGCCGGTGAGCAGCAGCGCATGGCGGAACATCACCACGCCCTCGTTCGACCACAGATCGAAGTGCCCGACCCAGAGCTGCTCGTTGATCATCGAGACGAGGTTCAGGATCTCCCCGCGCCGACGCTCCGGGACCCGCAGGTCGAAGGCGCAGGCGACGTGGAGGGCCTCGACGTCCTCGATCCAGGTGAACGCCACCTGGTAGTCCGCGTGCGTGCCGCGCACCGCGACGGACATCTCGTCCGCCTCCGCGCGGTCGAACGCCCAGTCGCACATCGCGGCCACGCGCTCCACCACGTCGAGGGGGTGCTCGGTGCGGTCGCTGTCGAGGAGGAGGAGATCGGTCATGGCGTTCCGATTTGCGCCGCGGGGCGCGAGAGAGGGTCGAGGGCACGTCGAAGGCGGGTGACGGTGGGCGAATACGCTGCCCCGGACCGAGATCGCCGGATGAATCGCCACTGCGGCCGGGCTTCACCGACGCGCCACCCGCGAATCACCTCGCTCTCGACTTTAGCCCGCCCGACTCCCGACTTGCAAAGTGGTTCGACCGTCGAAGATTCGGCCCCGATCGACAAGCGCACCGGCAACCCTTGTCCACATGGAAGCCGCCGACGGGCCGCGACCGTTCGACTCGGGAGGGTCGGTTCGGGGGGCGCTACTCCGCCGCGTCCGCGATCGCCGCCGCGGCGGCCGAGCCGAGGTTGTCGAGGCTCGCGCGGATCTCGTCGGCGAGTGCCGCGGACAGCGCCGTCGCGGCGGCGCGGTTGCGCAGGATGGCGATCTTGCAGGTGGGCAGGGCGGGGAAGCCGTCGGACGGGCCGAGCACCCGCATCCCGGCGCGCACGGCGCTCTCGGGCAGGACGGAGACGGCGAGCCCCGCCTGCACGGCGGCGCCGACCGCGCTCGAGTTCCAGCTCGCGTAGAGGATGCGGAAGGGCTTGCCGAGCGCCTCGAGCCGCCCCGTCGCCGCCTGGCGCCAATCGCAGGTCGGGCGCCCGAGCGCGAGCGGCAGCGGGCTCGCCTCGTGCACCGCGTGCCGCGCCGAGGCGACCCAGACGAGCCGCTCGATGCGCACGATCTCGGCGGGATAGCCGCGGCTCGCGACGTGGGTGACGATGGCGAGATCGAGATCCTCGCCGCGCACGCGATCCATCAGCATCGGCGACGGTTCGCAGACCACCGTCACCTCCGCCTGCGGGTGCGTGCGCGAGAAGCGCGCGAGGATCTCCGGCAGGTAGCGCTCGGCGTAGTCGTCCGGCACGCCGAGCCGCACGCGCCCGGTCAGCGCCGCCTCCTCGAAGCTCGCGAGGCACTCGGAATTGAGCCGCACGATGCGCCGCGCGTAGTCGAGCAGCCGCTCGCCGTCCTCGGTGAGGCGCACGCCGCGCCCGTCGCGGGCGAAGAGCGGCCGGCCGACGCGCTCCTCGAGCCGCTTCATCTGCATGGAGACGGCCGACTGGGTCTTGTGCACGACGTCGCCGGCGCGGGTGAACGACTTGTGGTCGGCGATCGCCAGGAAGGTCCGCAATTGCTCGACGTCGATCATGTGCGCCATCGCGGCCTCCCGGCTCATGAGAGAGCTTGATCCTTCCTATCAGGAACATTCGTTTCCGTCATCCGCCCGAAGCTGTCATGAAAGCGGGGCAGCCGTCCCAGCCCGATCTGGACTGCCGGGCCCGCTTCCGCGGCGCCCGCCGTTTCGCATTCGCGCCCGTCCGCACCCGCATGCGGGCGCACCACCCTCTCGAAAGGAGAGCCGACCATGTCCGGCAAGATCCTCCCCCCGACCTCTTCGTCGAAGGGCGAGATCCTCGCCCGCTTCGTCCTCGTCTCGATCGCGGCGACCGTCGCCGCGCTCTGGAAGGCCATGGTCAACCGCCGCGCCGTGCTGCGGCTCTCCGAGCTCGACGACCGCCTGTTGCAGGACATCGGGGTGACGCGCTCCGACGTCCGCCACGTCCTGCAGGAGCCCTACCGGGTGGACCCTTCCTACCGCCTCGCGCTTCGACGCCTGGAGCGCACGCGATCGCAGCGACCGACCCTCACCCTGATCGAGGGCGGCCGCGGCGGCGCCGAGGCGGCGGACCGAGCGCGACTGAAGGCCACGCTCCAGGCGGCGTGACACCGGCGCGGCGCCCTCCGCAGCGCTGACGAGAACGACACCCGCACCCCCGGAGCAGGCTCCGGGGGTGCGGGACGTTCGCGGCCCGGCCGCATGCCTCGTCGGCCATCGAGCGGCGGGTGCCGCATCGTCGGATCACCATCCCGCGACAAACGCTTCACGTCTATACTGCTATGCGGAAATTACGTTACGTCATAGAACACAACTATTGACACGCCCTGCGATTGGGAACATTACTTATCCCATGACCGCGCGAACCCTCTCCCCGCCCCTCCTCCCGCACGCCGCCTCGTTGTGGCCGGCGTTCGGGCTCGGCCTCGCCGTCGCGGTGGGCAACGGGCTCGCGCGCTTCGCCTACGCGCTCATCCTCCCCGCCATGCAGGAGGACCTCGGCTGGACCTACACGCAGGCCGGCTGGCTCAACACCGCGAACGCGCTCGGATACGTCGCGGGCGCGGTGACGGGCTACCTGCTGCTGCGCCGCCTGCGTCCGGCCCGGCTCTTCGCGGCCGGTCTGTGGCTCGGCTTCGCGGGGCTCCTCGCCACGGGCCTCCACGAGAGCCAGGCCTGGCTCACGGCGATGCGGATCACGGCGGGCATCGGCGCCGCCTGGACGTTCTCCTGCGGCGGCGCGCTGATCGCCGCACGCTACCGGGAGAGCCCGCAGCTGATGGGCACCGCGACCGGCCTGTTCTTCGCCGGCGCGGGCATCGGCATCGCCGCCGCCGGGCTCGCGGTGAACCCGCTCCTCGCCGCCACCGGCCCCGGCGGCTGGCCCCAGGCCTGGCTCGCGCTGGGCGTGCTGGCCGTGGCCTTCTCGATCTGGCCGCTGCTCGAGGCGCGCCGCGGGCGCGGCGACGCGACGGATGCCGCCGCGCCGGAGGGGCTCGCGCTGGCGGGGCTCGGTGCGCCCCTCGCGAGCTACACGCTCTTCGCGGCCGGCTACATCGTCTACATGACCTTCATCCTCGCCTGGCTGCGCGAGGCGGGCTTCTCCTGGGTCGCCGCGACCGGCGTGTGGCTCGCTCTCGCTGTGGCGGTGGGCGTCTCGCCCTTCGTCTGGCGCCGTGCGCTCGAGGGCTGGGCGCCGCGGCTGACGCTCGCCGCCGCCTGCGCCGCCTGCCTCGTCGGCACCGCGATACCGCTCGTCGACACGGGAACGCCGGCGCTCCTGGTTTCCGCCGTCGTGTTCGGGCTCGGCGTCTTCATCGCGCCCTCGGCGGTGGCGCTGATCGTGCGCCGGTCGATGCCCCCGGCGCAAATCGCCAAGGGCATGACCTTCTTCACCGTCCTGTTCGCCGTCGGGCAGGCGATCGGCCCCGTCGCCGCGGGCCTGATCGGCGACCGGGGCGACCTCGACGACGCCCTCGTCTTCGGCGCCGTGCTGCTGGCGCTGGCGACGGCGCTGCCCCTCGCGGGAGCGCGCCGGCCCGGGTGACCCCTCGCACCACACATCCATCGGAGGACACGACCATGACCAGCGATCCCATCGAGCGCCTGAGGACCTTCATCCGAGACAACCAGGACGAGCCCCGCGCCTTCACCGAGCACGACGACCTGATCGAGTCCGGCCTGATCGACTCGCTGCGCTTCGTCGACTTCGTGCTGCTCGTCTCCGAGCTGTGCGGGCGCGACATCCCGCTCGACGACATCGACATCGAGGCCTTCCGCACCCTCGACGCGATCCGCGCCGCGTGGTTCGCGCCCGCGGCGCCGGAGGCGGTGGCGTCGTGAGCGGAAGCGGGCCGACCCACGCGGAGGACTACACGCAGGGAGCGGTCTTCGCGCTCGGCAGCGTCGTCGTCGGCGCCGGGGAGATCGTCGACTTCGCCCGCCGCTTCGACCCGCAGCCCTACCACGTGTCCGCCGAGGCGGGCGCGGCCTCGTTCTTCGGCGGGCTCGTCGCCAGCGGCTTCCACACCACGGCGATCTGGATGGGGCTCTATGTCCGCGCGCTGCTCGACGGCGCCGCCGTCGAGGGCTCGCCGGGGCTGGAGAACGTGCGCTGGCACGCGCCCGTTCGCCCGGGCGACACGCTGGAGGGCCGCTGCGAGGTGGGCGAGATCGTGCCGAGCCCGTTCCGCAGGGACATCGTCACCATCAAGAAGAAGGGCAGCCTCTCCCGCCCCGGCGAGGCGAAGCCGGTGATGACGCTCGTCCTGCTCAGCCGCTTCCGCCGGCGCGACGCTATCGGCGGCTGACCCGCCGCCGACGCCGCCCGCACCGGCGGCAGTCCCGACCGACCATCCCCCGACGCGGCCCGCGCGCCGCGCCGGAGCGCCGAGTCACGCCCTGCAATACAACTCAGAATCGTTCATCTCTCGCAAGGGAAGTTCTGCATGCAGCCCGTCTCCTACACCGCGCAATGGACCGCGGCGATCCGCGCCCTGGAGAGCGAGCGCCCCGAGGGCGCGCTCTTCGTCGACCCCCTCGCCCGCCGCCTCTCCGAGCCCGACGGGTTCGCCCTGGTCGAGCGCTATCGCGGCGGCGGCGTGAAGGAGTTCGTCACGATCCGCACGCGCTACTTCGACGACGCCGGCGGCGCGGTCCTCGCCGCGCGGCCGGACCTGCGCCAGATCGCCATCGTCGCGGCCGGCATGGACACCCGCGCCTTCCGCCTCGACTGGCCGGCGGACGCCTGCGTCTACGAGATCGACCACGAGGCGCTGCTCGCCGAGAAGGCCCGTCGGCTCGAGGCCGCCGGCGCGACGCCGCGCACCCGCCGCGTGCCCGTCGCAGCCGACCTCGCGGAAGGCTGGACGCCGGCCCTGCTCGCCGCCGGCTTCGACCCGCGGGCGCCGACGCTGTGGCTCGTCGAGGGCCTGCTCTTCTTCCTCACCGACGCGCAGGCGCGCGGCGTGCTCGAGACCTGCCGCGCGCTCAGCGCCGAAGGCAGCCGCCTCGTCGTCGACATGACCAGCGCCGCGCTGCTGCGCAGCCCCTTCACCCGGGGCTTCCTCGGGGTGCTCGAGGCCGAGGGCAATCCCTGGCGCTTCGGCACCGACGAGCCGGAGGCCTTCCTCGCCGAGAGCGGCTGGCGGGTGGAGGACCTGAAGGAGCCCGGCAGCCCGGGGGCCGGCGCCGATCGCTGGCCCTATCCGCCGCGCCCGCGCGAGGTGCGCGGCGTCGCCCGCAGCTGGCTCGTCACCGCCGCGCCGGGTCCCTCCGCCGCATCGCGCCCGGCCTCCGTCGCGGCGGCGTCCCCGACGCGCGCCCTGGAGGCCACGCCATGAAGATCACCGGCGCCTGGACCGCGCTGCGGCGCGACCTCGAGGGGGCGATCGAGCGCCTCTTCGCCCTCCCGCCCGAGGACAATGTCGAGTTCGACAGCCTGCTGCGGCCCGACGAGCTCGATCGCCTCGGCTACCTCCGCAACTTCCCGCACCTGACCTGCCTGATGTGCGCCGTCGACGAGGCGGACCGCCCCGCCTTCGCCGCCGGCCGCCGGCTCGATTCCGGCTACGCCCCACCGGCGACCCGGCTCGGGCTGCTGCCCGCGACCTGCTACAAGGTGTATCTCGACCACGAGGGGCGCACCCTGCCCGGCCCCGTGCGGGTGTGCTGCGTCGCCCGCTGCTTCCGCCACGAGGACAAGCCGCTCGACCGCTACCGCGGCTACAACTTCACGATGAAGGAGATCGTCTGCCTCGGCAGCGCGGAGGACGCCCGCGCGCACGCCGAGGACGGCGCCGCGCGCATCGCGCGGCTGATGGCGGCGCTCGACGTCCCCTTCGCCTTCGAGGCGGCGACGGACCCGTTCTTCGACACGTCGAGCTCCGTCGCCGTGCTGTCGAAGGCCGCGCCGACCAAGCGCGAGGTCGTCGTCGCGGGGCGCGCGCTCGCCTCGATCAACCTGCATCGCAACTACTTCGGCGCGAAGTTCGGCATCCGGCTCGCCGGCGCACCGGTGCACACGAGCTGCGTCGCCTTCGGGCTCGAGCGCTGGATCGCGATGTTCCAGGAGACGTTCGCGAGCGCCGACGCCGTGCGCGAGCGCCTCGCGGCGCTCGACGCGCGAGACCCCACGCCGATCGAGCCCGCCTTCGCCTGACCCCGCCCCACGCACTGGAGGAACCGTCCATGACCGTCGCCACCGCTCCCGGCACCGCCCACCTGCCCGACCCCAAGCACGTCGAGCGGCTGCTCACCCTCTCCCGCAAGAACAACTACGATGCGTATTCCCGCTTCGACTGGCCGGCCCCGGACGCCATCGCGCGCGACGTCCTGTGGTGCGACGAGGACCTGCTCACCACCTGGGGCACCGAGCTGCACGAGACGTTGCCGCGCGAGACGCTGGTCGCGCTCAGCCATTGGGAATGCGTGAACTTCTTCAGCCTCAACGTGCACGGCATCAAGGACGCGCTCGCCTTCGTGATGCAGGCGATCTACCAGGATCGCTACGCCCCCTGGTCGGAGTACCTGCACTTCTTCATCGCGGAGGAGAACGCCCACATGTGGTTCTTCGCGAAGTTCTGCCTCGACTACACCGGCACGATCTACCCCACCCCGGCGATCCCCGCCGGCAAGCTCGAGGACCCGCTCGAGCGCGACCTGTACATGTTCGCCTCGACGCTGGTCTTCGAGGAGTTCGTCGACTTCTACAATCACAAGGTCAGCCGCAACGACGCGGTGCCGGCGATCCTCAAGGAGATCAACCACGTCCACCACGTCGACGAGAGCCGCCACATCTCCTTCGGCCGCGGCGTCGTCGCCCAGCTCCACGCCGAGATCCTGGCCCGCGACGAGACCGGCGAGGTGAAGGCCCGCATCGCCCGCACGATCCAGAAGATCTTCCTCCACTTCATCGGCCAGATGTACAACCCCCGTGCCTACGAGGATGCCGGCGTCACCCGGGCCACCGGCCTCTCCGCCGCGGCGGTGCGCAACCGGCTGAGGAACGACCCGGCCCGGGTGGCGTACCACCAGCAATGGTTCAAGCGCACGGCGGACTGGTTCGTGCGGCAGGGAATGCTCGGCGACACCGCCTTCCTGGAGCGCTGACCCGTTCGGGCCCTTTCCCCGGGGCGGCCGCGCCGCCGCCCCGGACCATCTTGACACCACTCCGCCGACCATCCAAATACCATCCATGTGGATGGAGGAAGGCATGGCGGAGGGTGGCCGGACGGCCCGCGAGAAGGCGGCGCCGGACAGCGAGAAGATCACGCTCAACCTCGGCTACGTCGACCTCGGCCGCATCGACCTCCTGGTCCAGGAGGGCTTCTATGCCAATCGCAGCGACTTCATCCGCACCGCGATCCGCAACCAGCTGACGCGCGAGGGCGAGGTCGTGGCGCGCACCATCGAGCGCCACACCTTCGACCTCGGGCTGCGCGTCCTCGACCGCGCCGACCTCGAGGCGGCCCGTGCCGCCGGCGAGCGCCTGCACGTCAAGGTGATCGGCCTCGTGCGCATCGCCGCCGACGTCGACCCCGATCTCGCCCGCGAGACCATCGCCTCCATCACCGTGCTCGGGTCGCTCCAGGCCGACGCCGCCGTGCGCGCGGCGCTCGCCGAGCGCATCCGATGAGCGAAAGACCCACCATGAACAAGCCCATGCTCCCGCCCGCCATGCGCGAGGCGCTCTCCCTGACGCGGGCGGGGCGCGTCCTCGACGCGACGCGCGCCATCCAGCAGGCGCTCGGCGCCGGCGCGCACGCGCCGAGCGGCGACGCGGGAGGCGAGCCCGCGCGCGAGGCCCTTCCGCCGCCGACGAACACCACATCTCGTAGCGCCCGCCCGCGCCGCCCCCTCGGCGCGGTGATCGCCGCCCTGCGCGAGGGCCGCCGCGGGCTCGATCTGCCGCCGCTCGACCTGCCGCCGTTCCCCGGCGGCAAGCCGGGCGAGGCGCCGGGAAGGATACCCGGCGCCACGCCCGCTCCCCTGCCCGCCGGCGCGCGCGTCGAGGCGCGCACCCATGCCGGCGCCGCCGGCTCGCGCCGCTACAAGCTCTACGTGCCCGCCGCCGCGGCCGCGCGGCCGCGCGGGCTCGTCCTGATGCTGCACGGCTGCACGCAGGACCCGGACGACTTCGCCGCCGGCACGCGCATGAACGCGCACGCCGAGGCGCACGGCCTCCTCGTCGCCTATCCCGCGCAGGCGCGCGGAGCCAACCCCAACCTGTGCTGGAACTGGTTCTCGCCGGAGCACCAGGCGCGTGGCGCCGGCGAGCCGGAGATCCTGGCGGGCCTCGCCCGGGCGCTCGCCGCCGAGTTCGGCGTGCCCGACGACCGCGTCTTCGCGGCGGGCCTCTCCGCCGGCGGCGCCATGGCCGCCGTGCTGGGGCAGGCCTATCCCGAGCTGTTCGCCGCCATCGGCGTGCATTCCGGCCTTCCCGCCGGCGCCGCGAGCGACGTCGTCTCCGCCTTCGCGGCGATGCGCGGCGACGGCGGCGGGAGCGTCACGCCAGCCGAGAGAATCCCCGGCACCCGCACCATCGTCTTCCACGGCTCGGGCGACAGGACGGTGCACGTCTCCAATGCGACGCGCCTGGCCGACGCCCTCCACCCCGGCGCCGCCGCGACCCCGCCGGAGCACGGCGAGGCGAACGGCCGCCGCTACCGCCGCGTGCGCGTCGCCGACGGCCCCGCCGCCGCCCTCGAGCTCTGGACCATCGACGGCGCCCCCCACGCCTGGTCCGGCGGCAGCCCGGCGGGGAGCTACGCCGACCCGGCGGGGCCGGACGCGTCGGGGGAGATGGTGCGGTTCTTCATGGAGGCGTGACGGGGGCCTGCGGTGGCCCGTCCCGCCGGGGGACGGGGCCGACCGGCAGGAGAGCTTCCGCCCCCTCGGGGCGGGGACGATCCGCGGAGCGGATCAGGGGCGGGGTCCCGTGGCACCGACGCGGGTGATTTCGGCCGTCGCCGAACGCGCCTTCGGCGCCCCCCTCCGTCTCGTCGCCTTCGGCGCCGATCCACCTGCCCCGGTGGGGGAGGAGCGATGCCGCCGCCGGCTCCTCACCGCTTCCCCCAGACCCCCTCCATCATCGCCCGCATCATCGCGATCTGCGCGTCCTGCATCTCGCGGCCGGCGTCGATCATCTTGCGCCAGGCGTCGAAGGCGGCTTCCGCTGCGGCCTGGGGGTCGCCGGGAAGCTCCGGCTCGGGCTCGGGCTCCGGGGCGGGCTTGGGGGGCGCGCCCATCATGGAGGCGAACATGTCCTCCCACGGATTGCCGGACGGCGGCGGCGGGGCGGGCTCCGGCCGGGGCTTCGCGGCGCCGCCGCCCGCCGCGTTCATCTGCGCGCCCATCATCGCCATGCCGTCCATCAGCGTCGAGGCGAGGATCGGCAGCATCTTGCCCGTCGCCTCTCCCGCCACGCCCGAGAGCGCCGCCGCCTGCTCGGAGACGCGCTTCACGTAGTCGGGCGAGCCGAACATGGTCGTGAGCGCGTCCGCGCCGGTGTCGCGGGAGCGCTGGGAGAAGGCCGTCTTCGGGTCGGCCCAGGCGCCGGCGAAGGCGCCGCCGGCCATCATCCGCACGAGCGCGTCCATCGCCTCGGGTCTCGCGGCGGAGCGCTGGAGGCCCATGGCGAACGCCGGCACGAGGGCCGCCACCGCCTTCTGCGTCTCCTCCGTCGAGAGGCCGAAGGCCTTGGAGAGGTTGTCGAAGGCGGCGCCGCCCTGGGCGGTGCGCATCAGGTCGAAGAGGTTCGTCATCGCGGGCTCGGCGCTCGTGCTGGCTCGAGGCCATCCTGGGGCAACACGCGCGGGAAGGGAACAGCCGTCGGCGGGATCGGGCGTCGTGCGGATGCGCGGGCTACTCCGCCGGCTTCAGAGCGGCGCTCCCCTCGGCGGACGCGGTGGCTGGAGCGGCCACCGGAGCGGGCTTGCCCGCCTTAGGCTTCCAGGGCGAGGCCTTGAACCAGCCGACCACGTAGGCGGTGGCCACCAGCGCCGCGATGCCCGCGACGTTGGCGATCGCGTAGGTGACCGGCTCGCGCCCGGCGAAATCGAGGTAGATGCCGGCGAGCCGCGAGACGACGAGACCCACGGCGAACACCGCGAGGGACTGCTGCCCGACCTTGGCGAGCACCCGCGCCGGCGCGTTGTGCAGGAGCCCGCCCCAGCGGTCCACCACCCACAGCGCCACATAGGCGAGCGCCAGGAAGTGGACGAGACGCAGGATGCCGAAGCGCGTCTTCGTGATGAGCGGGGCCAGCGCCTCCCGGGCGGTGCCGAGCCAGTCCACCGCCTGGAAGATCGGCCAATGGGCGAACGGCACCGTGACGACGAGGATCGCGACGCAGGCCGCGAGCAGGAGCGGGCTTCCCCGCGGCGGCGCCGGCAGGTCCCCGCGCATCCAGAAGAAGCCGAGGAAGAAGGCGAGCTGCCAGGCGAAGGGGTTGAAGAACCACGTCCGGTCCGACCACGGCTCGGCCGGCAGGTCGAGCAGCCGCAGCTGCGCCGCCGTCCACAGCGCCACGACGAAGCCGAGCGCCAGGGCGAACCGGACGCGGGAGAGCAGCGCGACCACCGGCAGCAGAGCCAGGATGACGAGGTACATCGGCAGGATGTCGAAGTAGTTCGGCACGTAGGTCAGCGTCAGGAAGCCGACGAGGTTCGTCGCCGTGTTCTCGAAGAACGGCACCAGGTTGAGCTGCTGCATGTAGGTGCGGTCGCCGAAGGGCATCGGACCCATCACGACGACGAGCGCGGCGATGACCAGGAACACCGCCACGTGCACCCAATAGACCTGCCACACCCGCTGCGCGACCCGCGCCGTGCCCATCACCGGCCCCTGGCGATCGAACACGCGGCCGAAGGCGATGGCCGAGGCCATGCCCGACATGAACACGAACATCTCGGTCGCGTCCGAGAACCCGTAGCGGGCGGGAATGAAGTTCGACCACAGGTTCCACGGCACGTGGGCGATCATGATGATGATCATGCCGAGGCCGCGGAACACGTCCAGGCGCGCGTCGCGCGGGCGGACGGCGGCGGGCTGTCCGGCGTGGCTCGTCGGCATGGCGTCCTCCGGCGTGCTCGTCCTGCGGCGCGCCTCCGGCGCGGGCCACGCCGTTCTATACGCGCGAGGCGGGCATGCGGGTCACGATCCTGCGAGAATCGCGAGGGCGCGAGAAATCCGCGCGCGGGCGAGAAATCCGCCTCGCGGGACATGCGCGTGCGCGCCGCATGCTCTAGTTATCCCGCGGCCCGCCCCGAGCGGGCGAACGCACACGGAGACAACGTACCATGACGATCGAGGTCGGCGAACGCCTTCCAGAGGTGACCTTCCGCGCGATGACGGCGGAGGGTCCCGTCGAGCGCCCGTCGAAGGCGGTGTTCGAGGGCCGCAAGGTGGTCCTGATCGCCGTTCCCGGCGCCTACACCCCCACCTGCACGCTCAACCACGTGCCCGGCTACATCACCCACGCCGATGCCATCAAGGCCAAGGGCGTCGACGCGATCGTGGTCACCGCCGTGAACGATCCGTTCGTGATGGGCGCCTGGGAGAAGTCGCTCGGGGCCGACGGCAAGCTCGAGTTCGTCGCCGACGGCAACGGCGACTTCGCCCGTGCGATCGGGCTCGAGCTCGACGGGTCGGGCTTCGGGCTCGGCCTGCGCTCGAAGCGCTATTCGATGATCGTCGAGGACGGCGTGGTGCGAGCGCTCAACGTCGAGGACGCGCCCGGCAAGGCGGACGCGTCGGGCGCCGAGGCGCTCCTGGCGCAGCTCTGAGCGGCCGCCTCCGCGGTACGGCACCGCTGCCGTCAAAGCCAGGCGAGCGCGCCCGACAGGAGCGCGACGCCGGCGAGCAGCGCCGTGCCGAGGAGGAGCGAGACCCGCGACAGCCGCGCGACGTGGTCGGGCGCGATCCGCGCCGCCGTTGCGCGGTAGCGCCGGAAGCCGAGCGCGAGCACGACGAGGGCGAGGAGCGCGAGGCCGCTCGCACCCGCGCGCAGCAGCCAGTCCGGCTCGATGTCGGAGAACAGGCGCGGGAAGACGATCGCCGCCGCGATCGCGGCCATGGCCGTGCGCCACCAGGCCGCGAGCGTGCGGTCGTTGGCGAGCTGGGTGCGGTCCTCCGCCAGATCGTCGCGGGTGCGACGGGAGGCCTCCGCGGCGGTCTCGGGGTCTCGCTCGTGGTTCGACACGCGCCGTCAACGCGCGGGACCGCGCCGAGGCTCCCGGGTCCGACGCGCTCACGCGTCCGCGTGAAGCGGCGCGTGCCGGCGAGGGGCGGAGGCGGGCTCGTCCGGCGGCGCTAGCGCCTCCTCCGCGAGGGCGTAGGCGATCAGGTTCGCCTCCGTCTCCGCCATGGCGGCGCGGGCTTCGAGCTTGCGCCGCATCTGGGCGGAGCCGCCGCGATAGCGGTCGGCCTTGTCGCGGGCGAGGCGGGCGCGCCGCCGGGCGGCGGCGAGGTCCGCGGGGGTGTAGACGCCGTCGATGCCGATCACGACGGCCTCCCGCAGGCGAGGGGCCGCTCCGCCGGTCCGAGGAGCGCCGCCGCGGCGGCCGCGGTGCGCGCCACGCGGCCCTCGGCCGCGCCCGCACCGTCGGCCCGGGCGCGGGCGACGTGCGCGAGGAGCGCGACCTCGTCGGCGGTCGCGCGGCAGCAGGACGCCGGCAGCACCGCGAGCGGGCGCCCCGCATGCGCCTCGAGCGCCCGCACCAGCCCGGCCAGCGCGCCGACGAGCAGCGCGGCGCTCTCGGGCGGAAGCGCCGCCTCGGCCTCGGCGAAGGCGGCCTCGATGCAATCGGTCTCGCCCGTGGCGCGGGCGCCGGCGACGTAGCGGGCGATGGCGAGGGCGAGACGGGCGCCCGCATCCGGGCAGACGTCGGGCACGCGGCGCGGTATCGCCGCCGCGCGGGGGCACGGCGCCTCGCAGGGGACCTCCACCGCCTCGACGGCGGTCGAAGGCGGCAGGACCGCGGCGTGGGTGGGCACGCGCACGGGATTGGCGGGCATTCGGATCATCGCAGCTCTCCAGACCGCCGGGTTCAGGGCCCGGGCTCCAAGCTCCCGCCCACCTTGCCGGAGGCAGCGCGGCGGTCAAGGAAAAACATCATTGAAATCAACAGCTTGTAATTAGAACAGGTCGAAGCTGGAGGGCATGCGCGCCGCCCCGGCTTGACAGCGGCCCGCGCCGCGGGCTCGTCTCGACGAAAGACAACGCCGGGAGGAGGCGAGCGTGAGCGTCGAGATGGTCATCAGCGTCATCGCCCGCGACAGGCCGGGGCTGGTCAAGCGGCTCTCGGCGCTGGTCGCCGAGGTGGGCGGCAACTGGATCGATTCGTCGATGGCACGGCTCGGCGGCGCCTTCGCCGGCATCGTGCGCGTCTCGCTGCCCGAGGCGGCCGCGGCCGCGCTGGAGGCGGCGCTCGACGGCCTCGCCGAGGAAGGCATCACCGCGCTCGCACGCCGCTCCGAGCCCGAGCCGCCGCCGGCGGGGCAGACGGCCGTGCTCGAGCTCACCTGCGCGGATCACCCCGGCATCGTGCGCGACATCGCCGACCGGCTCGCAGTGCGCAAGGTGAGCATCGACGAGCTCGAGACGGAGGTGTTCGCCGGCTCGATGTCCGGAGACGCGCTGTTCTCGGCCAAGGCCCGCATCGTCCTGCCCGAGGGCGTCTCGGCGAGCGCCGTGCGCGAGGACCTCGAGGCGATCGGCCTCGACATCATGGCGGAGATCGTGCTGCGCGAGACCGACTGAGCCCGCCGCCGGTCGCGAGAACGCACCCGGGTCCCTCGGCGTTGTCCCTGGCGACACGGAGGGTCCCATGAACGACGAGAAAGACCGCGACCGCACCCCCGATCCGCGGCGCGAGAGCGAGCCGCGGGACGAAGCCACGCCCGCGCGGACGCCCGCGCAGGAGAAGGCCGGGAGCCACCGGCGCGGGCCGATGCCGCCCGCGGGTCCCCACGATTCTCCTGATCTCACCAATCCCGACGCGACACCGGGATCCGGCGTCCTGCCCGGACATCGACGCAAGGGGGTGGACACCGATCCCGGCGGCGGCTGAGCGGGCGCCGGAGGGAGCGGCCCGCCGCTCTCGACACCCGCCCCGGAGGCGCTATCTACAGCGCGCGCATGTGTGTGCCGCCTCACGAGCGGCCTGCGCCGCAGCTCTACATCGGGTCGCTTCTTCGCGGAAGCGGCCCTTCCTTCGCCGGAGACCCGAGTGACCACGACGAACGAGCGCGACGAGCCCTTCCACGCGGACGCGAGCACCAGCGACGGTCGTGTCGGCGCGGGCGCCGAGACCTCGCGGCTGTCTCGCGGCGGCAACGCGCGCGGTGAGGGCGTGCAGGACCGGCACTCGGACATCTTCTTCGCCGCCGTCGAGAAGACCCGCATGCCGATGGTCGTCACCGATCCGCGCCAGCCGGACAACCCGATCGTCTTCTGCAACCGCGCCTTTTCGCAGATGACCGGCTACGCCATGGCGGAGATCGTGGGCCGCAACTGCCGCTTCCTGCAGGGGCCGGAGACCGATCGCGACGTGGTGGCGGAGGTGCGGCTCGCCGTGGAGGAGCGGCGCGAGACCGCGGTCGAGATCCTGAACTACCGCAAGAACGGTGCGGCCTTCTGGAACGCGCTGTTCATCTCGCCGGTCTATGCCGACGACGGCGAGCTCGTCTTCTTCTTCGCCTCCCAGCTCGACGTGACACGCCGGCGCGACGCCGAGGACGCGCTTCGCCAGTCGCAGAAGATGGAGGCGCTGGGCCAGCTCACCGGCGGCATCGCGCACGACTTCAACAACCTGCTCCAGGTCGTGAGCGGCTACGCCGAGATCCTGGACAACCAGCTCGACCTCCTGCCCGAGCGCCCGCCGCGCATGGAGCGGGCGATCGCCCAGATCCGGATCGCCTCCGATCGCGCGGCGACGCTGACGCAGCAGCTCCTCGCCTTCGCCCGCAAGCAGCGGCTCGAGGGGCGGGTCGTCGACCCCAACGAGCTCGTCGAGACGCTCTCCGAGATGGCGCACCGCACGCTGGGCGACGCCGTCACCGTCTCCATGGATCTCGCGCCCGATCTCTGGAACGCGCGCCTCGACGTCGTGCAGGCGGAAGTCGCCCTCCTCAACGTGCTGATCAACGCCCGCGACGCGATGCCCGGAGGGGGCAAGGTCACGCTCTCCACGCGCAACCGCGAGATCGCGCCCGGCGACGAGGCGGCCTTCGACGACATTCCCGCCGGACGCTACGCGATGATCGCGATCACGGATACGGGGGTCGGCATGCCGCCGGAAGTGGCGCGGCGCGTGATGGACCCCTTCTTCACGACCAAGGAGGAGGGCAAGGGCACCGGGCTGGGGCTCTCCATGGTCTACGGCTTCATGCGCCAGTCCGGCGGCGCCGCGCGGATCTACTCCGAGGTGGGCCACGGCACCACCGTGCGGCTCTACTTCCCCGCGGCGACCGGCGACGTCGTCGCGGACACCGCCCGCCCGCGCGGCGCGACCGGCGTGCGCCTGCGCGAGCAGGACGGCGGCACGGAGACGATCCTCGTCGTCGACGACCGCGCCGAGGTGGCGGATCTCGCGGAGAGCATCCTCGCGGACTTCGGCTATCGCGTGCTCAAGGCGGGCGACGCCGCGGAGGCGCTCGAGGTGCTCGACGGCGCCGAGGACGTCGACCTCCTGTTCTCGGATCTCGTCATGCCCGGCGGCATGAACGGGGTGATGCTCGCGCGCGAGGCGCGCCGCCGCCAGCCCCGGCTCAAGGTCCTGCTGACGACGGGCTATGCCGAGGCCTCGCTGGAACGCCAGGACGCGGGGGGCACCGAGTTCGACGTCCTCGACAAGCCCTATCGCCGCACCGAGCTCGTGCGTATGGTGCGCCGCGTGCTGGACGGGCCGACCGGCGTCGGTTGAGCGCGCCCCCGCCGAATTGCCGCATCGGGGCTGGACCCGAAGGCAAGCTGGAGCGTTGTCGTGCGCTCGTCCCGATGCCGGTTCCTGGAGTACGCCTGCGATGCCCACCATCCTCCTCGTCGACGACGACGCCCTCACGGCCATGGGCTCGGCCGACCTGATCGAGGATCTCGGCCACACCGTCCTCACCGCCCATTCCGGCAAGGAAGCGCTGGCGATCGCGGCGGAACGGCCCGATCTCGACCTCGTCGTGACCGACCAGTCGATGCCCGGGATGAGCGGCGTCGAGCTCGCCAAGGCGCTGCGGGCCGAGCGGCCCGCGCTGCCGGTGATCCTCGCCACGGGCTACGGGGCGGCGCCGGACGGCGAGAGCCTGCCGACCCTCCCCAAGCCCTACGATCAGGCCCAGCTCGCCGAGGCGATCCGCAGCGCGCTCGCGCGCTGAGCGCGTCCGCCGTCAGCGGCCGCGGAAACGCACGCCGAGCCGCGTCGGGCTGCGGCGCACGACATCGCACACGCGGCGAATCGCATCGGTGCCGTTGACGAGCAGCACGAAGGTGTCGGGCAGCGCGTCCGCCTTCGAGCAGTGCACCTGCGCGCCGTGCTGCGAGATGTCGACGACCGTGCAGGCGTAGCGCAGGCGGCGCGCCGTGTCGTAGGCGACGCTGGGAATGCCGATCGTGCGGCGAATCTCGCGGCGCCTCTCGTCGCTCGGCGCAGCGCCCTCGTACACCCAGCCGCGGCTCATGCCATCCTCCCGCTCGCGGCCGAACGATAATCCCCGAACGTGAGCGGTTCGTTAATCCTTTCCCCCGAGCGCATCCGATCGCGCCTGCGCGTCCTCGGCCGTACGCGTGAGCGATCCGCCGAGGAAGGCGCCGAGCACGTGCCACGACGGCAGGTGGTCGCACACGGTCTTGAACGCGACGAGGAGCGGCACCGCGAGGAAGACGCCGACCGCCCCCCAGAGCCAGCCCATCGCCGCGACCCCGATCAGGATCGCGATCGCGTTGAGCTCGAGGCGCCGCCCGAGGATGAGCGGCGTGACGACGTTGCCCTCGAGCGTCGTGCAGGCGAGATAGACGAGCGGCGGCGCCAGGGTGGCGCCCAGGCCGTCGAAGGTGACGACCGCCACCACCGCCGTGATCGCCACGCCGAGGATCGCGCCGATGTAGGGCAGGAAGTTGAGGAGCGTCGCCATCGCCCCGAACAGGGCCGGCGTCGGCATGCCCACCGCCCACAGCAGCAGGCCGACGACGATGCCGAGGCCGGTGTTGATGAGCGCGATCGTGAGGAGATAGGTCGAGATCGAGCGCTCGATGGCGCGCCCGATCTCCACCGCCGTGCGCTTGTCGTGGAAGGTCGGCATCACGTGCACGATGCGCTCGTAGATGCGGTCTCCCGAGGCGAGCAGGAAGGCCGTCAGCAGCGCCGCGATGGCGACGATCGCCGCCCCGCGCAGCACGCCGCTGGACGCGGTGGCGAGGAAGCCGCCCTCGCGCACGACCACCTCCTCGACGCCCGGCTCGGCGTCTCCGCCGGTGATGGCGTCGACACGCTCGCTCGCCTGCTCCACGGCGGCGAAGGACGAGCGCAGGTCCCGCAGCTCCCGCTCGATCTCGTAGCCGATCTGCGGGGCACGGGCGACCCAATCCGAGAGCGGATAGCTGAGCGTGTAGGCGATCAGGGCGAGCGCGCCCGCGAGCGCCGCCACCAGGAGCGGGGACGTGAGCCATGCGGGGATGCCGCGCCGCGCCAGCAGACGCACGATCGGGCTGAGCGTCAGGGTGACGACGAGGGCGAGCGCGAGCGGCAGGATGAGGTCCTGCGCCACGTAGAGCGCCCCGGCCCCGAGCACGACGGCGCAGACGTGGATCGAGAACGCCACCGAGCGCGTGAGCCGTGCATCGACGATCTGGCGCGGCGTCTCCGGGGTGCGCGGCGCACCCTCCTGTGCTCCCGGCGGCTCCGGCCGCCTCCGCTCCAGCATGTCGGCGGCCTTTCCCACGTACGTCGTACCCTCGAATTTCGAGCGAGAACGGCGCCGCTGACGACGCGGTTCCACAGGAAACGGAGCGGATCGCGACGCGAGGTCGCAGCTCTTCTGGTAAGCTCGGCCATGACGCGGCTGGAACCCGCGGACGAATCGGGAGCGACGGGCGATGGATGTCGGGCTCCTCTACGGCGGGCTTCTCGCGGCGGGAGCGCTCTGGGGCGTCCTCGCGGGGCTCGTGGCGGGCCGCACGCTCGGCCTGCCCGCCTTCGCGCTCGGGCTCATCCTCGCCCTCGCGACGCAGGTGATCGCCGACACGCTGGCGGAAGCGGGCACTTTCCCGACGATCTGCCGCGCGCTCGTCCTCGCCGCGGTCCTGCAGGTCGCCTACGGCCTCGGCCTGCTGCTGCGGCGGCTGCGCCGCGGGGCGACGCACGGGGCCGGCGGCTCCGCGCGCGAGCGGTCGCGCGCTCTGGTCGAGCGGCCCTGACCCGTCGAACGGCCGTGGGCTTCCGAGCGTTGTCGCGTCACACCCCGCGACACGCGAGAAGGAGAGCACCCATGGCGACGCGCTTCGAGGACGGCCCGCCCGGCTACCACGACATCTACCGCGAGAACGGCCGCGAGGGCGCGCGTGCCCGCGTGGCGGTGCGCCACGCGGCGCGCTCCGCGCGCGACGCCATGCCCCCCACTCGCCGTCTCGCGGCGGCGAGCGTCGGCGCCGCCGCCGTGGGCGTGCTCGCCGTCGGCGCCTTCGCCATCGGCGCGCTGGCGATCTCGCGGCTCGCGATCAACCGCATGGGCCTGCGCCAGGGGCACATCCAGTCGCTGACGATCGACGAGCTGCGCGTGCGCCGCCTGCGCATCGACCGCCAGGACGGGCCCGACGCGCGGCCGCGCTACGCGTCGATTCGCCGGGTGTGACGGGAGCGGAGCCCGCGAACCAAACCGCGACGCGGCCCGTTCACCGGCCGAACCGGACAGCCCGAACGAGGAGCCCCAGATGACCACCGACCCCAAGGCCCGCGAGAAGCTCTTCGACCTGATCGAGGACGTGCGCGTGGCGATGATGACCACCGTCGAGGCCGACGGCTCGCTGCGCGCGCGCCCGATGTGGACGCAGAAGCCCGACGCGAACGGCGACCTCTGGTTCGCCACCCGCATCGACAGCGCCAAGGCCCGCGAGATCGGCCGCACGCACCAGGTCGGCCTCGCCTATTCCGACCCGGACGACCAGGACTACGTCTCGATCTCCGGCCGCGCCGAGATCGTGCGCGACCGCGCCGCGATCGAGGCGCACTGGCAGGAGGGCATGCGCACCTGGTTCCCCAGCGGCAAGGACGACCCGGAGCTCGCCTTCGTCAAGGTCACGCCGGAATACGGCGAGTACTGGGACGCGCCCTCCTCGAAGATGCTCCACGTCTACGGCTACGCCAAGGCCGCGGTGACCGGCGAGCCGCCGCACCGGCCGGGCGACCAGGAGAAGGTCGACCTCTGACGCCCGGCCGCGCCGCGCCTCACTTGCGCGCTGCGCGGCTTTTCCTGGCGCTGCGGTCGAGCGCGATCGCGGCCCCGTTGATCTCCCCGCCCACGATGAAGATCACGGCGATCGTATAGAGGAAGATCAGCGACATCATCGCGGTCGCCAGCCCGCCGTAGGTGGACGCGTAGGCGCCCGGGAACTGCGCGAGGTAGATGCCGAAGGCGATGCCGCCGACCGTCCAGAGAACGAGCGTGACCACGACGCCGGGCAGCACCGAGACGACGCTGCGCGTCCCCGCCGCCAGGAACTTGTGGGTGATCACGAGGGCGACGGTGATGAGCAGCGTCGTCGTGCCGAGCCGCACGAGCCCGACGATCTGCGAGAACGGCGCGAGCGCGGGGAAGAAGCCGGTCGCCGCCCGCCACAGGAGCGGCCCGAGCACCACCGCGAGCGAGAACACCATCATCACCGCCGCGACGATGACGACGAACACGATCGATTCGAGCCGCGTCACGTACCAGGCCCGGTTCTCCCGCACGCCGTAGGCGCGGTTCAGCCCGACCCTGAGCGCCTCGATGCCGTTCGAGGAGAACCACAGCGCCAGCGCCGCGCCGATGGTCAGGAGGTCGCCGCGCCACTCCGTGAGCACCGTGCGCACCTCCGAGGCCAGCGGCTCGGCGATCTCGACGGGCAGCACGTCGAGGATGATATCGGTGGCGTTGTCCGCGAGCGTCCCGAACTCGAACGTCGAGGCCAAAGCGGTGAGCAGGATCAGGAACGGAAAGAACGAGAACAGCGCCGAGAGCGCGATATGGCTCGCGATCGCCCAGCCGTCGTGCAGCAGGAAGCGGTCGTAGGCCAGGTTCAGGACGGCGAGGATCCTGCGCGCACGCGCCAAGTCGAGCTGCCTCCGCTTCGGCCGGCCCGTGTGGCCCGCCTGCTCCTCCCTCCGCAGATGGCGCAAACGCGCACGCGAAGCAAGCTGGCGTACGAGACCCGCGCCCGATATGCCGTGTGCGATGCCCGGACGAACCGACAAGACGCCCGCCGGGGCGGGTCCCGATCTCGCGACGCGGCTCGCGCCGCCGCTCTTCGTCCTGATCTGGGCGACGGGCTTCATCGTCGCGCGCCTCGTCGCGCCGCACGCCGACCCGCTCACCTTCCTGTGGATCCGCTATGCGCTCGCGATCGCCGTGCTCGCGCTGGCGGCGTTCCTCGCCCGCGCCCGCTGGCCGGAGGGGCTCGCGGGATGGCGCGACGGGATCGTCGCCGGCGTGCTCCTGCACGGGGCCTATCTCGGCGGGATCTTCTGGGCCGTCGGCCACGGGCTTCCCGCGGGGATCGCCGCGCTGGTGGCCGGGCTCCAGCCGCTGCTGACGGGGCTCCTCGTCGCCCCGCTGCTCGGCGAGGCGGTGTCGCGCCGGCGCTGGCTCGGCATCGTCGTGGGCTTCGCCGGCACGCTCCTCGTCGTCCTGCCGCGGCTCGGGGAGGCGGGGGGCATCCCGCTCGTGCCGCTCGCGATCGCCTTCGGCGGCGTCGTCGCGATCACCTTCGGGACGATCTGGCAGAAGCGCACCGCCGCAGGCGTGGATCTGCGCACCAACACGGTCGTGCAATATTGCGGCGCTCTCGCCGTCACGCTTCCCCTGGCGCTCCTGCTCGAGGACGGCGAGATCGCCTTCACGGCGGAGGTGGTCCTCGGCCTCGCGTGGGCGGTGCTCGGCCTGTCGATCGGGGCGATCTCGCTGCTGCTCGTGCTGATCCGCCGCGGCGCGGTGGCGGGCGTCGCCTCGCTGCTCTTCCTCGTTCCGCCCTGCTCGGCGGTGATGGCGTATTTCCTGTTCGGGGAGACGCTCGCGCCGGTGCAGATGCTCGGCATGGCGGTGGCGGCGGCGGGAGTCGCGCTCGCGAGCCGAGGCTGACGCGTTACGGTGCGCGCGCCCGCCCGGCGAGCGCCCGCGACAGGTCCTTCGCGCCGTAGGGCTTGCGCACCAGCTCGAAGCCGCCGAGCCCCTCCTCGGCGAGAACGTGGCTGTACCCGGTGGTGAGCACCACCGGCAGCGCCGGGAGCCGCGTGCGGATCGCGCGGGCGAGCGCGACGCCGTCCATGCCCGGCATCACCACGTCGGAGAAGACGACGTCGAAACGCTCCGGACCGTCGTCGAGCGCGGCGAGCGCCGCCTCCCCGTTCGGGACCCAGGTCGTGTCGAAGCCGAGGTCCTGGAGCGTCTGCGTGGCGAAGGCGCCGACCTCACGGTTGTCCTCGACGACGAGCACGCGCCGGCCGCCGCCGTCCTCGAGCGGCCGCGCGTCGTCGCCCCGGCCCGCCGCCTCGGTCGTCGCGGGCGCGACGCGCGGCAGGCACAGCGTCATCACCGTCCCCTCGCCCACCGAGCTCTCCGCGGAGACGTCGCCGCCCGATTGCCGGGCGAACCCGAAGACCTGCGAGAGCCCGAGCCCGGTCCCGCGCCCCACCTCCTTCGTGGTGAAGAACGGCTCGAAGATGCGCGCGAGCGCGTCCGGCGGGATGCCGCAGCCGCTGTCGGCGAGGGCAACGAAGACATGGTCCTGCGACTGGGTGCCGACGGTCAGCGTCAGCCGCCCGGCGCCGTCCATCGCGTCCTTGGCGTTGAGGGCCATGTTGACGAGCGCCGTGTCGAACTGCGTGCGGTCGGCCTCGATCCAGCAGGGCTCGTCGGGCGTCTCGACGGCGATCTCGATCCCGGCGCCGAGCACGGGGCCCAGCATCTCGGCCATCGCGGAGACGCGGGCGCCGACGTCGAAGGGCACGGGCTCCAGAGCCTGCCGGCGCGCGAAGGCGAGGAGCTGGCCCGTCAGCTTCGAGCCGCGGTCCACCGCCTCGGAGACCGCCTCGACGTAGCGCCGACGCCGCTCCTCGGGGAGGTTCTCCCGCCGCAGGAAGCCGACGGACGTGCGCACGATGGTCAGCAGGTTGTTGAAGTCGTGGGCGATGCCGCCGGTGAGCTGGCCGATCGCCTCGAGCTTCTGGGACTGGCGCAGCTGCTCCTGCGCCGTCTCGAGCTCGGCCTGGCGGGCCATCTCGTCGGTGACGTCGCGTCCCACCGCGTAGACGAGATCGCCTTCCGGCGCCGCGCCCCACGAGATCCAGCGATAGCTGCCGTCCTTGTGGCGGTAGCGGTTGAGGCGCCCGGTGACGGCGATCCCCTCGCGCAGCCGGGCGAGGTCCTCCTCGTCCGCCGCGACGTCCTCGGGATGCTTGAAGCGCCGGTGCCGGCGCCCGACGATCTCCTCGGGCTCCCATCCGAGCACCCGCGTCCAGGCCGGGTTGACGCTGACGAAGGTGCCGTCGACGTCCATGACGACGAACAGGTCCTGGCTCTGGCGCCACATCCGGTCGCGCTCCTCGGTGCGCTGCGCGACCTCCGCCTCGAGCCTCTCCGTGAGCCGGTGCAGCGCCTCCTGCGCGTAGCGCTGGGCGGTGACGTCGGTGTTGCTGCCGAACCAGCGCACGATCGCCCCGCGCGCGTCCCGGATCGGTACCGCGCGGCTGAGGAACCAGCGATACTCCCCGTCCTTGCCGCGCAGGGGGAAGGTGTCCTCCCACGGCTCGCCGGTCCGGTAGGCGCGCGAGAGCTTGGCGACGACGCGGTCGACGTGGTCGGGATGATGCACCGTCCGCCAGCCCCAGCCCTGCATCTCCTCGAGCGTCGTGCCCGTGTAGTCGAACCAGCGCTTGTTGTACCAGTGGATCCAGCCGGTCTCGTCCGTCGTCCAGACGAACTGGCTGATGTTGTCGGCGAGCTCGCGCAGGCGCGCCTCGCTCTCGCGCAGCTCGGCTTCCGCACGCGCCCGTTCCACCGCCTCCCAGGTCCGCTCGCCGACGTCGCGCACGAGGGCGACGTCGTCCGCCGACCAGTGCCGCGGCGCGGAGGCGTGGACGAAGAGCAGGGCGACGAGCCGCCCGCCCCGCACGAGCGGCAGCGCGACGTGCGCCCGCACCCCCACGGCGAGATAGGCGTCGCGCGCCCCCGACCCCGCCGCGAGCGGGTCCGTCACGACGTCTCCGATCACCACCGTCTGTCCCGCGCGCAGGGCCGCCTCCATGCCCGGCCCGTAGCTCGCGAGCCGATGGCGGCCCACGATCGACGCGACGCCCTCCCCGCTCCAGTCGGCGTGCACGACGGACGCGGCGCCGTCGGGCTCCATCTCGGCGTAGCCCACGCGCGCGACGCCGAGCCGCCGGGCGAGCATCTCGGCCGCCGCCGCCATGATCCCGCGCGGCGCCTGGATCTCCCGCAGGCGCGTCTCCAGCGCGCTGCGGAATTCAGCGCGGCGCTCCGCAACGACACGCTCGGTGACCTCGACGCATGCGCAGTAGACGCCCTCGACGCGACCCTGCGCCTCGTCGCGCAGCGGCGCGTAGAAGAACGAGAAGAACGTCGTCTCGGGGTAGCCCTTGCGCATCATGACGAGCTCGAGCGCGTCCATCGACGTCGGCTCGCCGGCATAGCCGCGCTCCATGATCGGCCCGACGCTCTCGACGAGCTCGGACCAGGTCTCGAAGAACGGGCGCCCGAGCGCGCGCGGGTGCTTGCCGCCGAGGATCTCGGCATAGGCGTCGTTGTAGAGCATCGTGCGCTCGGCGCCCCAGACGACGAACATCGCCTGGTTCGCCGCGAGGATCACGCCGACGATCGTCTTGAGCGGCTGCGGCCAGCGCTCGGGCGGGCCGAGCGGCGTCCCCGCCCAGTCGTGCGCACGCATGCGCACGCCCATCTCGCCGCCTCCCGCGAGGAAGGCGGGTGCGCTCGGTCGTGCCTGGTCGAGGGATATCATCGCGCGGCCTTCGTTGTCGTCGCCGCGAGAGGTCGGCGGCGTCCGGCGCAATCTAGCCAAATTCGGCCGAGATGCGAGCGTGGCCGTGCCACGCCGGGCCGGGTGCAGCCGACGCCGACGCCGGCGGCACCTTTCCCGCCACCCCCGTTCCATGCCAGAAGGACGCCGCGGACGCATCCTCCATCCGCGCCGCCGGAGCCCCATGGCCACGATCGACGACACGCTGCGCGTCCTCGAGGACGTCTTCGGCTATCCCGGCTTCCGGCCCGGGCAGGAGGACGTCGTGCGCGCCGTACTCGAGGGCGAGGACGTGCTCGCGGTCATGCCGACCGGCGCGGGCAAGTCCCTGTGCTACCAGCTGCCGGCGCTCGTGCGCGACGGCCTCACCGTCGTCGTCTCGCCGCTGATCGCGCTGATGCGCGACCAGGTGGCGGCGCTGCGCAACAACGGCGTCTCGGCCGGCGCGCTCAACTCCGCCAACGACGAGGCGGAGGCGGCCCGGGTGCGCGAGGAGCTGCGCGAGGGCTCGCTCAAGCTCCTCTACGTCTCGCCCGAGCGGCTCGGCTCGGAGAGCCTCGCCGACTTCCTGATGCGGCGCGGCGTCTCGCTGCTGGCCATCGACGAGGCGCATTGCGTCTCGCAATGGGGCCACGACTTCCGGCCCGACTACGCGCGGCTGGGCGACGTGCGCCGCCGGCTCGGCGACGTGCAGACCATGGCGCTGACGGCGACCGCCGACGCGGCGACCCGCGACGACATCGCCCAGCGCCTCTTTCCCGGCACCCCGCGGATCTTCGTCCACGGCTTCGACCGGCCGAACCTGCGCCTCGCGATGAGCCCCAAGACGGACGCATCGCGCCAGATCGCGGCCTTCCTCGCCAAGCATCGCGAGGAGAGCGGCATCGTCTACTGCTCCACCCGCAACGCGGTGGACAAGCTCGCCGAGAAGCTCTCCGGCCTCGGCCTGCGCGCCCTGCCCTATCACGCCGGCCTCGTGCAGGAGGTCCGCCAGGCGAACCAGGACACGTTCCTGCAGGAGGACGGGATCGTCATGGTCGCGACGGTCGCCTTCGGCATGGGCGTCGACAAGCCGGACGTGCGCTTCGTCGCCCACGCGGCGATGCCCAAGACCATCGAGGCCTACTACCAGGAGATCGGCCGCGCCGGCCGCGACGGCGCGCCTGCGGACACGCTCACCCTCTACGGCCTCGACGACATGCGGCTGCGCCGCCAGCAGATCGCCGAGAGCCAGGCGCCCGACGAGGTCAAGCGCATCGAGTTCCGCCGCTTCGACGCGCTCGTCGCCCTGTGCGAGGCCCCGCGCTGCCGACGCCAGACGCTGCTCGCCTATTTCGGCGAGACCTCGGAGCCCTGCGGCCATTGCGACCTGTGCGAGGGCGGCCCGACGCTGTTCGACGCCACCCGCGAGGCGCAGATGATCCTCTCGGCCATCGCCCGCACCGGCGAGCGCTTCGGCTCGGAGCACATCGTCTCGGTCCTCGTGGGCGACGAGACCGACCAGGTGCGCCGCTTCGGGCACGAGCGCATCCGCACCTTCGGTGTCGGCCGCGAGAAGGCGAAGAACGAGTGGCGCGGGCTCATCCGCCAGGTCTATGCCGGCGGGCTGATCGAGAACGACATCACCGGCTACGGCGCCTGGCGCATCACCGAGCGCGGCGACGCCGTGCTGCGCGGGGGCGAGACGGTGACGCTGCGCGCCGACGTCCACGCCCCCAAGGACACGAAGAAGGCGCGCCGCGCGGCCGCCATCGCCGATGCGGGCCTCGCCTCCGACCCGCTGCTGAAGGCGCTGCGCGCGCTGCGCACCCGCCTCGCCAAGGACGAGGGCGTGCCGGCCTACGTCGTCTTCACGGACCGCACGATGATCGACATCGTCGAGCGCCGGCCCGGCTCCCTCGACGCGCTCGCCGCCTGCCACGGCGTCGGCACGGCGAAGGTCGCGCGCTACGGCGAGGAGATCGTCGCGACAGTGCGCGAGGCCGGCTGACAATCCCAGGTCGGGCGCGCCGACGTATAGGATAAAGGTCTCGGAAACTACCCGACGAATCGCACCCTATCGCACCGGGTTCCATGGAGTGGCCTTAGGGCGGTCTTAATCGCCCCGGGCGCATCCATCGCATCGTGCGAGGAGGTGCCGCCATGAATTTCGGATGTCGGATGCGAGAGGCGATTGCGAGCAGGGGCGGGAACGTCACACTCGCATTCGCACTGGTGATGGTGCCGATCCTCGGTCTCATCGGGGCGGCCGTCGACTACACCCGCGCGCGCAACGCCGCGGACCGCATCCAGCTCGCGCTGGACAACGCGGCGCTCGCCGCCGTGCGCGACCCCGACGCGACGTCGAAGGAGACCCTGCTCACCTTCGCTCGCCAGCAGCTCGAGACGGTGCTCGGCCCGGACGCGTCCCTGACCATCGCCGAGCTCGACGGCGACAAGGTCGACGAGACCGTCTGGCTGCGCGCCCGCGTGCGGGTCGGAACCACCTTCATGCGCGTCGTCAACGTCGACGACGTGTCGGTCTCGCGCTACAGCGAGGCGAGCTACGGCCGCAAGTCGATCGACATCGCGCTCGTCATGGACAACACGGGCTCGATGGGCTCGCGCTCCAAGATGACCGAGCTCAAGCGCGCCCTGTGCGGCGACACCTCCTGCACGAACGCCAACCCGACGAGCGGCTTCATGCATATCATGCGCGAGGCGGCGAGCGGGCCCGACCGCATCCGGGTCGGCCTCGTGCCCTTCGACATCGGGGTCCGCGTGCCGCAGGCAGTCCAGGACACGGTGCGCACCGAACGTCCGCTGACCTCGCGGGTCACGGTGCCGCCGCGCGGGAGCGGTTACTGCGCCGTCCCCCGCGGGCCCGTCGACGTCCAGCGTGTCTCCTGGCTGCGCTTCGCCGCCGCCGACGCCGACCCCGTCGTCACCGACTGCTCGCGGTGGGGCCGGACGACGCCGGCGACCTGGGACGGCTGTGTCTGGGATCGCGACCAGATCCCGGACGATCTCGACGTCACCGACGCCGATGTCGACCTCGACGACCCGCGCACCCTCTTCCCGGCGGTGAACTGCCCCAACACGAGGCTCGCGCGCATGGCGCCGCTCGCCGACGTCTGGACGCAGAACGCCGGCATCATCTCCTCGCTTCGCCAGATGGAGCCGTCGGGCAACACCAACGTGACGATCGGCGCCGCTTGGGGCATGGCGATGCTGACCGAGCGCGCGCCCTTCGTCGAGGCGGGCACGATCACCGGCGACGAGGTCGAGCGCTTCATGATCCTGCTCACCGACGGCGACAACACCCAGAGCAAGTTCAGCCGCAACCGCTCCGAGATGGACCCGCGCACGCAGGCCGCCTGCGACAGCGCCAAGGACGCCGGGATCGTCGTCGTCACCGTGCGGGTGATCAACGGCAACCGCGACCTCCTGCGCCGCTGCGCGACCTCCCCGGACCTCTACTACGAGGTCTCGCGGGCCTCCGACCTCAAGCAGGTCTTCGACGAGATCGCGCGCCGCATCGGCTCGATCCGCCTGACGCAGTGACCGAAGGCCGACCGCGTCGGGGCACACGCATCCCGAGCGCGGCCGTCGGAACGCCTCCGCGGCCCTGGTGTTCACAGGGCTGCGGACGGCCCGAGCCTCCGCGCAACCGGAGGCCCCGCATGAGAGCGCTGAGCTGGCACGGCAAGCACGACATCCGCTGCGACACCGTTCCCGACCCGCAGATCGAGCACCCCCGCGACGCCATCGTCCGCGTCACCAGCTGCGCGATCTGCGGTTCCGACCTGCACCTCTACGACAATTTCATCCCGGGCATGAAGCCGGGCGACGTGATGGGCCACGAGTGCATGGGCGAGGTGGTCGAGGTCGGCCCCGACTCGCGCCACGCGCTCAAGCCCGGCGACCGCGTGGTGATCCCCTTCACCATCTCCTGCGGCGAATGCCCGCAATGCCTGCGCGGCAACTACTCGGTCTGCGAGCGCTCGAACCGCAACGCCGCCCTCGCGGAGAAGGCCTTCGGGCGCACCACCGCGGGCCTGTTCGGCTACACCCAGCTGACCGGCGGCTACCCGGGCGGCCAGGCGGAGTACATCCGCGTCCCCTTCGCCGACAAGACGCACGTGAAGGCGCCGTCCACGCTCTCCGACGAGCAGTTGCTCTTCCTGTCCGACATCCTGCCCACCGGCTGGCAGGCGGCGGTCCAGCTCGGCATCGAGGAGACCGACACGGTGGCCGTGTGGGGCTGCGGCCCGGTCGGCCAGTTCGCGATCCGCTCGGCGGTCCTGCTCGGGGCGCGGCAGGTGATCGCCATCGACCGCGTGCCCGAGCGCCTCGACATGGCCGCCGCCGGCGGGGCGATCCCGATCAACTTCGAGGTCGAGAGCGTGATGGAGCGCATCGACGACCTGACGAACGGGAAGGGTCCCGAGAAGTGCATCGACGCCGTGGGGCTCGAGGCCCACGCGTCCGGCCACATCGACTCGATGTACGACCGCGCCAAGCAGGCGGTGATGGCCGAGAGCGACCGCATCCATGCGCTGCGCGAGATCATCTACCTGATCCGCCCGGCCGGCACGATCTCCATGCCCGGCGTCTACGGCGGGCTGGCCGACAAGGTCCCGCTCGGCGCCCTGATGAACAAGGGCATCACCGTGCGCACGGGCCAGACGCATACCCAGCGCTGGACGGACGATCTCCTGCGCCGGATCGAGGAGGGCCAGATCGACCCGACCTTCGTGATCACCCACGTCGCCGATCTCGCCGACGGGCCCGCGCTCTACGAGACCTTCCGCGACAAGAAGGACGGCTGCGTCAAGGTCGTGCTCAAGCCCTGAGGAGACCCCCATGCGCTACGAATCCACCGGCTCGCCGCGCCGCGGGCACCCCGACCGCGAGACCGACCGCCTCGCCCGCGGGCTCGGCCTCTTCTCCATCGCGCTCGGCGTCGCCGAGCTCGCGGCGGCGCCCGCCCTCGCGCGCGCCGTAGGCATTCCCGGCCGCGAAGGCCTGGTGCGGGCCTGCGGCGCCCGCGAGGTCGCGACCGGCGTCGCGCTCCTCGCCGCCGAGGATCCGGCGCCGTGGATGTGGGCGCGCGTCGCCGGCGACGCCGTCGACCTCGGGCTCCTCGCGACAGGGCTCGACGACGGCCCGCGCCGGCGCGAGCGCGCCGGCCTCGCCATGGGCGGTGTCGCCGCGATCGCGCTCCTCGACCTCGCTGTGGCGACGACGCTCGCGCGCGAGGACCGCCGCCCGGCGCCGCCGCTCGCCGACTACCGCGACCGCACGGGCTTCCCCCGCCCGCCGGCGGCGATGCGGGGCGTGGCGCGGGAGGTGGCGTCGACCTATTGATCGGCGCGCCGCGCCGCACGAACGAGATCCTCGTGCGGCCGGCGCAGGACCGGCTGCTCCGTCACATCCCCCCGTCGCGCCCGAACCGCTCGCGGGTGGCGGCGAAGCGCAGGACGCGCTGGGCGCTCTGCACGGAGAGCTTCTCGAAGCTCTCGAAGGCGGCCTGGGTGAGATCGAGCGGGGGCGTGCGGCCGGCCTTCTTGGTGAGGAGCAGCTTCAGCGTCGCCCAGGTGAAGTCGACGGCGCGCACCACGAAGAGAAGCGCCTCCCAGTCCGGCGCGTGGTAGGCGTTCGCCACCATCTGGACGGGGATGCCGCCGACATGCGCGATCGCCGCGAGGGCGTCCTCGATACGGTTCCGGTTGAGCCAGTCGACGACGTCGCGCTCCTCGAGCTTGCGACTGCGGGCACGGGCGCTCACGAAGTCGAAGGATCCGACGAGATCGGCCTTCGCCACCTCCGGCGCGTCGGTGTCCGCCATGCGCCGGGCGAGATCCTCGACCACGGAATCGATGGCGCGCTGCATGCGCTGGCCGAGCTCGTCCTGGAGCGTCTCCCGCACGCGCTCGCGGGCGATCTCGACGAGCTTGCCGACCTGCTCCGGGGAGAGATGGCTGCGCGCCTCGAGCACCTCCTGGAGCGCGGAATCCGCGCGGGCGCGCTCGAGCAGGGTCGAGAACCCGCGATCCGAGAAGCTTGCGCCGTCATTGTCCGCGACCGAGCGCACGACGACGGTGTCGCCGCGGTCGATCAGCACGTCGGTGACCCGCGCCGACAGGGTCACGCGGCGCGACAGCGCGAGCAGATGCTCCTGCCCCTTGGTGTTCGCCACCGCGACGAGGTCGTCCTCCGAGAGGCGTCCGCTGCGGGCCAGGACGGGGGCGGCGACCGCCACCTCGTCGTCGAAGGCGAGATCGCGCACCACCTGGCGCGGCGCCATCGCCTGGTCGGCGAGACGTTCCGACAGCTCGATGCGCGCGCGGAATTCCAGGTTGCGCGCGAGCCGCAGGATCACCTCGTCGAAGGCGCCGACGCGCTCCTCGTCGAGCTCGGGCGCCTTCTCCAGGAACAGGTTCGTGATCTTGCGCAGCATGGCCGTACGACGACGCGCGTCGGCGCTCGACACGATGTCGTCGATCTCGTCCATCACGCTGATGAGTGCCACCATGTCGGACCTTCTGGCTCCTCTCGGCTACCACTACGGCATAAAGTCCTTATGGAATTGTGAAATCGGTTGCGTCGCAGGTTAGGGGAGTGACCATCATGCCGCGCTTGTTCGTCGGCCTCGAGATACCGGACGACGTCGTTGCGTCGCTCGCCGCCTGCCGCGGCGGGCTGCCCGGGGCGCGCTGGATCGAGCCGGAGAACTATCACGTCACCTTGCGCTTCATCGGCGACGTGGACGAGGACGTCGCCGAGGACGTCTATGCGCTCCTCGCCGAGCGGCGCCCGCGCGCCCCCGTCGAGATCGTGATCGACGGGCTCGGCTGCTTCGGCGGGGACAAGCCGCATGCCGTCTTCGCGAACGTGCACGCGAGCGAGGCGCTGGTCGCGCTCCACGACGAGGCCGAGCGGCTGGTGCGCCGTGCGGGGCTGGCGCCCGAGCGCCGCCGGTTCACGCCCCACGTCACCCTCGCGCGCCTGCGCCGGGTCACGCCGCGGGACGTCGCCGCCTGGATCACCGCGCGCGCCCCCTTCGAGCGCACCGCCTTCTTCGCCGATCGCATGGCGGTGTTCTCGGCGCGGGAGCAGACGGGCGGCGGGCCCTACGTCGTCGAGGCCGCCTACCCGCTCGGCTGACCGGGATCACGGAACCACGCGCCGGCAGCACGGGTTCGGCCGATACGCATGGTTCACGCCCGCGGTGGACCGCGGAGGGTCGCGCGCGGGCCAGCGACAGGAGAGCGCCATGAGAGGTCCCGGCGATCGGCATCCAGGCGCCGGCGCGGGCGGGCGGCTGCCGCCCACCGACCCGGCGGAGCGCGACCGCTTCGGCATGACCGGACGCGGCTACGAAGAGTTCGACCCGGACGACGACGATCGGCCGACGCGCCGGTCCGGCCGCGGCAACGAGCGGCCCGGGCCGATGGGCCGGGTCGGGTTCGACCCGAACAGCCAGCGCCACGGCGATTACGGCGACTACGGCGACGAGCTCGGCACCACGACGCCGATGCGGGCCTTCTACGAGGGCGAGCTTTCGAGCGTCGGCGGCGGCCCGGCGCCTCGCGGCGGGCGGGGCCGCGGCTACGGCGCCGGCGAAGGCGGCGAGCCGCGCTACCGCTCCGGCGCGGACGCCGTCGACTACGACCGCGGCTACACGAGCGCCCGGCGCGGCCCCTATGCCGACTACCGCGACTATCAGGCCCGGCCCGATCGCGGGCTCTATCGCGGCCAGGGCGGGTCGATAGAGGACGCCGACGCGCATCGTACGGGGCGCGACCAGGAGCCGGACTACCGCGGCCGCGGCCCGCGCAACTACCGGCGCACGGACGCGCGCATCTCCGAGGACGTGCACGACCACCTGACGGAAGACCCGCACGTCGACGCGAGCGAGATCTCGGTGCGCGTCGAGAACGGCGAGGTCACGCTCGACGGCACTGTGGCGAGCCGCACCATGAAGCGGCGCGCCGAGGACGTCTGCGACGCGGTCTCCGGCGTTGTGCACACCCAGAACAACCTGCGCGTCGTGCGCCATGCCGAGGGCGGCCGGACCACGTTCGGCGAGGCCTCCGGCGCCCGCGAGCCCGGCTCCATCGGCCGCGAGCCGCCGGAGGAGCCGGCGACCGGCCCGCGCACCGGCGACCGCATCGGCGACACCGGCACGGCCCACGGGTCCGGCCGGACCACCGGGGAGCGCTGAGCCATGGCGGGCGGACGCGGCGACGACGACGAGGGCGCGCGCGACCGGCGCGCCCGCCGAACGGGCTCCTACATCGGCTCCTCCGCCGGCGGCTACGGCTCCGGCGGCGGCTATGCCGACTATCGCGAGGTGGTCGGGCCCGGCCAGGACGCGCCCGACCCGGAGCGGGTGTTTGCGCGCGAGCGCTTCCCCCGCGACCGCTTCGACGAGGGCCATCGCGGCCGCGGGCCGCGCGGCTGGCGCCGCTCGGACGCGCGCATCCTGGAGGATCTCGCCGAGCGGCTCACCGAGGACCGGCACATCGACGCCTCGACGATCGAGATCCATGTCCGCGACGGCGAGGTGACGCTCGAAGGCACCGTGCCCGCCCGGCCGCACAAGCGCTACGTCGAGGACCTGGCCGAGGACACCGGCGGCGTGACGCACGTGCAGAACAACCTGCGCGTCGACCAGCGGGCGCGAACGACGACGGGCGGCGGGCGGACGACCGGCGGCGCCGGCGGCGGAGGTGGGCCGGTGGTGCTCTGAGACGCGCGGACGTTGCGCGGGCCGCGTGGGGCGGGTCTACTCGACCCGGAACCAATCCGCGGAGCCGCGCATCATGACGATCCTGGTCACCGGCAGCGCCGGCCATCTCGGCACGGCGCTGATGCGCCGCCTCCGGGCGCAGGGTCAAACGGGGATCGGGCTGGACCTGCGCGCCTCGCCCGAGACCGATCGCATCGGTGCGATCGGCGATCGCATGCTCGTGCGCGCGGCGATGACCGGCGTGCGCGCCGTGCTGCACACCGCCACCCTGCACAAGCCGCAGCTCGCGACGCATTCGAAGCAGGACTTCGTCGACGTCAACGTCACGGGCACCCTCGTGCTGCTCGAGGAGGCCGTGCGCGCCGGCGTTGCGGCCTTCGTCTGTACCAGCACCACCAGCGTCTACGGCGCCGCCCTGACGCCGCCGCCCGACGCGCCGGCCGCCTGGGTCACCGAGGCGACGGCCCCGGAGCCGCGGACGATCTACGGGGCGACGAAGCACGCCGCCGAGGACCTGTGCGCACTCTTCCACCGCGAAGCCGGCCTGCCCGCGATCGTGCTTCGCACCGCACGCTTCTTCACCGACGCGGACGCTCAGAGCGAACGCCTCGGGATCACGGACGCCAACCTGCACACGAACGAGCTGCTGAACCGGCGCGTCGCGCTGGAGGACGCCGTCGACGCCCATTTCGCCGCGCTGGAGCGTGCCCCCGCGCTCGGCTTCGCCCGCTACGTGGTCTCGGCGACGACGCCCTTCGCCGCCGGGGACCGGGCGGCGCTGCGACGGGACGCGGCCGGCGTGGTGCATCGGCTGTTCCCGGACTGCGCACGGCTCTACGCCGCGCGCGGCTGGCGGCTGTTCCCGACGCTCGACCGGGTCTACGACAACACGGCCGCGCGCCGCGACCTCGGCTGGCGGCCGCGCCACGACTTCGCCGGGGCGCTCGCGGCACTGGCCACGGAGGAGACCGGCACCACCGCGGCTCGGTAGCTCACGCGCGTACAGCGCAGCTCTCCCATGCCTCCCCGCCCCTTGCCCGTGGATTGCGGCTCCGCTGCACTGTCACCGGCAGGCAGGGAGGCGAACCGCGATGAGGCGCAAGACTGAGACCCGCCGGCGACGGCGCGCCCGATGACGGTCGGCGGCCTCGCGGCACTGTTTGCGGCGATGGCGGTGCTTGCCGCCATGCCGAGCGCGAGCGTGCTCGCCGTCTCCGCACGCGCCGCCGCCGGCGGGTTCGCGCAGGGCGCGGCCACCGCGCTCGGCGTCGTCGCCGGCGACGTGGTCTGGCTGCTGGTGGCGCTGTTCGGGCTCGCGCTGCTGAAGAGCGCGCTCGGGGACTGGGCCGGGCTGATCCGCTGGGTGGGCGCCGCCTACGTCATCCTCGTCGGCATCGCCCTCGCCCGATCGGCGTGGAGGGGACCGGCAGCGACCGCGCCGCCCGAGAGCCCGGGCCGGGCGGCGAGCTTCTCGGCCGGCCTCGCGATCACGCTCGCGGACCAGAAGGCCGTGCTGTTCTACCTCGGCTTCCTGCCGGGCTTCGTCGATCTCGCGCGCATCGGCCCCGGCGAGGCCGCGCTCCTCGTCGTGGTCATCGCCGTCTCCGTTGGCGGCGTGAAGCTCGCCTACGCCTATGCGGCAGCGCGCGCCGGCGTGATGGTCGGCCCCGCCGCGGGCCGGGCCCTGACCCTGCTCGCGGCGGCGATCCTCGTCATCGTGGGCATCGCTCTTCTCGTCGGCGGCTGACCGCTGGCGCAGGCGCGGAAAGAGCCGATGGCCGCCCGGTGGCGCTCCGAAGCTCAAGGCGCCGAGATCGGCGTCGGCGTGCGCGCCGTCGTCGCGCCGTGCCAGCGCGGCTCCTCCTCGCCGCACATGAAGCCCAGCGCCAGCCGGTCGGCCACGTCGCGGGCGAGCACGTTGGCGTCGGGGTTCGCCTGCGCGTCGACGAAGCCGACGCGGCAGCCGGGTGCGCTGTCCGGCTGCCAGACGCGCGAGACGACGAGCACCTGGCGCTCGCCGCCCTCTAGATCCGAGACGAGCCAGCGGTGGACAGTCGCGAAGGGCCGGCCCTCGCGCAGCCGCCACTCGATCGTGTCGTGGACGCGGTTGAAGCTTTGGAAGCTCGTCCAGGGCAGCTCCTCCGGCGCGAAGCCGTAGGCGAGGCTCATCCGCCCGTCGGAATCGCGCACGATCACGGGATAGTCGCCCCAGCCCTCGCATTCGAGCACAACCCACTCCGCGGGCTCGCCCGGCTCGGGCGCATCCAGCGTCAGGCAAGCGTCGTAGGCGAGCGTCGTATAGGCGCTCTCCTGAGCCGTGGCGGGCGCGGCGACGAGCAGGGCTGCGACGAGGAGGTCGAATCGGCGCGTCATCGGGCGATCCTCCCAGACGCGCCGGCCGCTGTCATCACTCCGCGGCTTCGCGCACCGGCTGCGGCGGGGTCCAGCGCAGGATGGGCTGGCGCGCCGCGCGAGTCTCGTCGAGGCGCCGGCGCGGCGCGTGGTAGGGCGCGCCGGAGAAGCGCGCCGTCTCGCCCGCCGTCGCCGCCATGGCGAGGTCCCGCAGGGCCGCGATGAACAGGTCCAGCGAGGCCTTCGATTCGCTCTCCGTCGGCTCGATCAGCATGGCGCCATGGACGACGAGGGGGAAGTACATCGTCATCGGGTGGTAGCCCTCGTCGATCATCGCCTTGGCGAAATCGAGGGTGGAGACCCCGGTGTCCTTCAGCCACTCGTCGTCGAACAGCACCTCGTGCATGGACGGGTGGTCCGGGAAGGGCAGGCTCATCAGGTCGACGAGGCCGGCGCGAATGTAGTTCGCGTTCAGCACCGCGTCCTCGGAGGCCTGCTTCATGCCGTCCGAGCCGTGCGAGAGCATGTAGGCGAGCGCGCGCACGTACATGCCCATCTGGCCGTGGAACGCGGTGATCCGCCCGAAGGGCGCGCCGTCCACGACGGCGCTCTCGTGCTCGACCAGCGTCAGCGCGCCGTCGGCTCCTTCCGTGATGAACGGCACCGGCGCGTAGGGCGCGAGCCGCTGCGACAGCACCACCGGGCCCGAGCCAGGCCCGCCGCCGCCGTGGGGCGTCGAGAAGGTCTTGTGCAGGTTGATGTGCATGGCGTCGACGCCGAGGTCCCCCGGCCGCGCCTTGCCGACGATGGCGTTGAAGTTCGCGCCGTCGCAGTAGAAGTAGGCGCCGACCTCGTGGAGCGCGTCCGCGATCTCCACGATCTGCGGCTCGAACAGGCCGCAGGTGTTGGGGTTCGTCAGCATGATCGCCGCGACCTCGGGGCCGAGGAGCTCCTTCACCGCCTCGACGCGCACCGTGCCGTCGTCGGCCGCGGGCACCTCGCGCACGGTGAAGCCGAGCAGCGCCGCGGTCGCCGGGTTGGTGCCGTGGGCGCTCTCGGGAACGAGAACGACCGTGCGCGTCTCGCCCTCGCCCTTGGCGTCGATGGCGGCCTTGATCGCCATCATCCCGCACAATTCGCCGTGCGCGCCGGCCTTGGGCGAGAGCGCCACCGTGGTCATGCCGGTCAGCGTCACGAGGTAGCGGGCGAGCTCGTCCATCAGCGCGAGCGCGCCGGGCACGGTCGAGACCGGCTGGAGCGGGTGCACGTCGGAGAAGCCCGGCAGCCGCGCCATCTTCTCGTTGAGCCGGGCATTGTGCTTCATCGTGCACGAGCCGAGCGGGAAGAGGCCGGTGTCGATGCCGTAGTTCTTCTGGCTGAGCTTGACGAAGTGGCGCATCGTCTCCGGCTCGGAGAGCGCGGGGATGCCGATCTCGCCCTCGCGCGCCAGCCCGCCGAGGCGCGGCGCGAAGTCCTCGGGCTCGTCGAGGTCGACGCCGGTGACGTCGTATCGCCCGATCTCGAAGGAGAGCGCCTCCTCCTGCATGAGGGCGCGATTGCCGGTGAAGGTGCCCGCGCTCTCGGCGCTCTCGGCCGAGCCGGCGGCGGTGGGACGTCCCTGACGGTTCAGCATGAGAGGGCTCCGTAATGGGAAAGCGTGTGTGCGAGGGCGACCTTTTTCCTTCCCTGTAGGGGAAGGTGGCGCCGCGCGAAGCGCGGTGACGGATGGGGCGCGCGGGACGCGCGTTCGGCGAAGCCGAGACCGGCTGCCGGACCCCACCCCTGGCTCGCTGCGCGAGCCGTCCCCTCCCCTACAGGGAGGGACAGGGCGGCGGCCCTCATCCGAGCGCCCCCTTCAGCCCGTCGACCAGCGCGTTGCGATCCTCGTCCGTGTTCACCTCCGTCGAGGCGACGAGCAGCAGGTCGTCGAGCCCCGCCTGCGGCGCGAGCCGCGAGTAGGGCACGCCGGCCAGCACGCCCTCGCCCGCGAGGCGCTCGACCACCGCGGCCGCCGGCTTCGCCAGCTTCAGCGTGATCTCGTTGAAGAAGGCCTCGTTGACGACCTCCACCCCCGGCACGCCGGCGAGCCTGTCGGCGAGCTTCACGGCATTGGCGTGGTTGATCCGCGCCAGACGCTGGAGGCCGGTCTGGCCGAGCAGCGTCATGTGGATGGTGAAGGCGAGGCAGCAGAGGCCGGAATTGGTGCAGATGTTCGACGTCGCCTTGTCGCGGCGGATGTGCTGCTCGCGGGTCGAGAGCGTCAGGACGAAGCCGCGGCGGCCTTCCGCGTCCACCGTCTCGCCGCACAGGCGCCCGGGCATCTGGCGCACGTGCTTCTGCCGCGCGGCGAAGAGGCCGACATACGGCCCGCCGAAGTTCAGCGCGTTGCCGATCGACTGCCCCTCGCCCACCACGATGTCCGCACCCATGGCGCCCGGCGGCGCGACCAGGCCGAGCGACACGACCTCGGTGAAGACCGCGATGAGCAGCGCGCCGTTCGCATGCGCCGCGTCGGCGATCTTGCGCAGGTCGCGCAGGTTGCCGAACACGTCGGGGGTCTGCACGACGACGCAGGACGTCTCCTTGTCGATGCGCGAGACGATGTCCTCGGCCGCGGTGACGTCCGGCGCCAGGCGCTCGACCCGGTCGTTCGCCATCTCGGAGAGGGTCTCGATCACCTCGGCGTATTGCGGGTGGAGGCCGCCCGACAGGATCGCCTTGTTGCGCTTCGTCACCCGGTGCGCCATCAGCACCGCCTCGCCGGCGGCGGTGGAGCCGTCGTACATGGAGGCGTTGGCCACATCCATGCCGGTGAGCGCCGCGACCTGCGTCTGGAACTCGAACAGGTATTGCAGCGTGCCCTGGGCGATCTCGGGCTGGTAGGGCGTGTAGCTCGTCAGGAATTCCGAGCGCTGGATCAGATGGTCCACCGAGGCCGGGACGTGGTGCTTGTAGGCGCCGGCGCCCACGAAGAAGGGCACGGACGACGCGGGCACGTTGCGCGCGGCCATGCGCCCGAGGATACGCTCGACCTCGAGCTCCCCCTTGCGGCGCGGCAGGTCGACGGGCTCGGTGAGCAGCTTGTCGGAGGGCACGTCGACGAAGAGGTCGTCGATGTGCGAGACGCCCACCTTGGCGAGCATCTCGGCGCGGTCGTCGGGGGAAAGCGGGAGGTAGCGCATCGGCTGGCCGTCTCGTCAGTGGGAAGAGGTGTCGTCCACGCCCGCGACCACGATCTCGGTCCTGACCGAGTTCGCGATGAAGCACTCGCGGTGCGTGAGGTGATGCATGGCGGCGATGGTCGCCGGGTCGGGCCGGCGCTCGCCGGCCCAGTCGATCGCGGGGTCGAGCACGACGCGCGAGACCCAGAGCTTGCCGGCCGCGTTCGGCGTCATCACGCCGCGCGCCACGTCCTCGTAGCGCTCGACGAGGAAGCGCTTCTTCGCCGCGATCGAGAGGAAGACGAGCATGTGGCAGCTGGCGATGGCGGCGACGAAGGCCTCCTCCGGGTCGACCGCGTTCTCCCGCGAATGCGGCAGCGGCACGACGAGCGGGGAGGACGAGGCCGGCACGGTGATGCCGCCGTCGAACGCCCAGGTGTGGCCGCGATCGTAGGCCGCGCCGAGGAAGTCGCCACCCTCGCGCGCCCAACGGATCGTCGCCGTGTAGAGGTGCCCGCCACCCTCGGCCAATCCCGCCTCCCTCAGCCGATCGACGTCACATAGGCCTCGTAGTCGGCCTCGCTCATCAGGGCGTCGAGCTCGGAGGGGTCCGCGAGCTTGAGCTTCACGAACCAGCCCGCCCCGAGCGGATCCTCGTTGATGGCGGCGGGCGCGCCCTCGAGATCGCCGTTGACCGCGACGACCTCGCCCGAGACCGGAGCGTAGACCTCGGAGGCGGCCTTGACGCTCTCGACCACCGCCGCCTCGCCACCCTTTGCGATCGTCTTTCCGACCTCGGGAAGCTCGACGTAGACGACGTCGCCGAGCTGGCCCTGCGCGTAGTCGGTGATGCCCACCGTGCCGACGTCGCCGTCGACTCGGATGTATTCGTGGTCCTTGGTGTAGCGAACGGTCATGACGGCCTCCTGATGCGGCTCTCGACGATCTCAGCGCTTGAAGCGGGCGGGCGTGAAGGGCAGCGGCACGACGAGGCCGACGAGCGGCTTGCCGCGCACGACGCAGTGCAGCGCAGTCCCCACCTCCGCCGCCTCCGGCGTCACGTAGCCCATGACGATCGGCCGCTCGACGCTCGGCCCGAAGCCGCCCGAGGTGACGATGCCGACGCCCTCCCCGTCCGGCGTCGTGATCGGCGCGCCCTCGCGCGCCGGCGCGCGGCCCTCGAGCGCAATGCCGATGCGCTTGCGCGCGGGCCCCTCGGCGAGCTCGCGCTGGATGCGCGCGGCGCCCGGGAACCCGCCCTCGACGCGGCGGCGCTTCTGGATCGACCAGACGAGCCCCGCCTCGACCGGACTCGTCGTCGTGTCGATGTCGTGGCCGTAGAGGCACAGGCCGGCCTCGAGCCGCAGGGAATCGCGCGCGCCGAGCCCGATCGGCTTGACCCGGTCGTCGGCGAGGAGCGCGTCCCACAAGGCGGGCGCGTCGGCGGCGCGGACCGAGATCTCCCAGCCGTCCTCGCCCGTGTAGCCCGAGCGCGAGACGGCGACGTCGTGCCCGTGCAGCACGACGCGGGCAGTGCGCATGAAGGTCAGCGCGACGGCGTCGGCCGCACCCGCGTCCGCCATCACCGCCTCGGCGGCCGGACCCTGGAGCGCGAGGAGCGCGCGGTCGTCGTGCCGCTCGAGGCGCACGTTCGGGGGCAGCCGCGCGGCCATGTGGGCGTAGTCGCCCTCCTTGGTGCCGGCGTTGACCACGAGGTGGAGCTTGCCCTGGTCCGCATCCGCGAGCGGACGCGAGACCATCAGGTCGTCGAGGATGCCGCCCTCGTCGGTGAGGAGCTGGGTGTAGCGCTGCTGGCCCGGCGCGAGCTCGAGGATCGCGGCGGGCACCAGCGTCTCGAGCGCACGCGCCGTCGTCTCGTGATCGGGCCCGACGAGGGTCGCCTGGCCCATGTGGGAGACGTCGAACAGGCCCGCCTGGGAGCGCGTCCAGAGGTGCTCGGCGAGGATGCCGGTGGGGTACTGCACCGGCATGGCGTAGCCGGCGAAGGGCACGAGGCGCGCCCCCGCGGCGGCGTGCCGGCCGTGGAGCGGCGTCTGCGCCAGGGTGTCGGCGGATCCGGCCTCGGTGTCGGCCATGGGTGCCTCTCGGTCGAAGGTGGACGGACGCGCCGACGGCTCGCTGGCGAACCTTCGTTGCGCGCCCCCTCTGTCCTCGACCTGAGAGATTTCCCGCCGCGGCCCGGGGCGTGACCCTGGTCCACGATCGGTTACGCCCTTCGGTGGGCGGAGCGAACGGGCTCCGCCGCTTTCCAGAGTGCCAGCTCCCCGCGGTCCGTTTGCCTGAGCGTTTCCGGGGCGGTTGCGCCTTCGGCGCCGGGCTCGGGACCCGGTCTCTCCCGCGGGGATCGTGCGGCTGGTGACGTTGTAGCCCTGCCCCCCGGGAAGTCAATCGGCGGGCGTGAGCAAAAGCCGGGCAGGGGTGGTCGTGCGGTGGGCAGGCCGCAGCGACGCGCGATTCACGGTAGCATCACTCCGCCGCAGCCGCAGCCTTCGCCTGCTGCGCCGGCGTCGGCTTCCGCGCGGGCGCCTTGCGCTGGACCGGGGCTGCGAGGCGGGCCGGCCAGTCGTGCGGGGGGATGCCGGTCTCGGCCACGGCGCGGGCGAAGATCGCCTGGGTGACGCGGGCGTCCTCCAGGGCGTCGTGGTGGCGGAAGGAGAAGCCGAGCCGGGCGGCCAGCTTGGCGAGCCCGTAGCCGGGCAGGCCGGGCCAGGCGCGGCGCGCGACGGAGACGTTGTTGATCCAGCGCGCGTCGATCTCCGCGCACCCGCAGGCCTCGGCGGCGCGGGCGAGCGCCGTCTTGTCGAAGCCGCCCTGCTGCACCACGAGCCGCCCGGTGAGGCGCTCGCACAGGTCGGCGTAAAGCGCCTGGAAGGTCGGCGCGCCGGCGACGTCCTGCGCGCGGATGCCGTGGACGCGGATGTTGAACGGCGAGAACGTGCAACAGGGATCGACGAGCGTGACGTGCTCCTCGACGATCGCGCCGTCGACCACCCGGACGATGCCGATCTGGCAGATCGATCCGCAATCGCTGCTCGCCGTCTCGACGTCGAGGACGCAGTAATCCACGAATCGGCTCCCTCGCGCGTGGCGGACGTCGTCCTGCCTAGCCTGCGCGGGAGCCGCGGGTCCAGTGCGGAAGAACGCCGGGCGCGACGGGGACGCCCGTCACGTCGCGCGTCCCTGCAGCCACTTCCAGGAGAAGACGCCGAACACCGCGACGAGCACCGCCGCGAGGCCGAACCAGGTGAAGGCGTATTGCAGATGATTGTTGGGCGGCTCGAGCACGGTGGCGCCGCCGCGGGGCCAGGCGGTGTCGGCGCTCTCGTCGCGCACGGCGTCCACGTAGAACGGCGCGACCCGGTCGAGCCCGCGCGCGTCCGCGATCGCGGCGAGGTCGCGCGTGAACCACTGGCCGGCTTCCGGGTCGTTCTCGGGCACGAAGGGCGTGCGCTCCTCGCTGGCGCGCACGAGCCCCTCCACCGTCAGCGCGCCGGCGGGCCGCGCCGCCTCGTCGACGAGAGGGGTCGGCACGAATCCGCGGTTCACGACGACGACCGCGCCCGTGTCGAGCTCGAGCGGGGTGAGCAGGTAGTAGCCCTGCAGCGGCTGCCCCCGCGTCTCCCCCGGAAGCAGGCCGTGCACGGCGACCTCGTCCTCAAAGCGGTACGAGCCTGTGACCGCGACGCGCCGGTATTCCTGCTCGTCGCGCGAGAACGTGTCCCACTGAGCCTCGGGCAGGATCTCCCCGGGCGCGCCGTGGGCCCGCGCCTCGATCCGGGCGATGACGCCCTCCTTCCAGGCGAGGCGCTGCAGCTGCCAGGTGCCGAGCCCGATCAGGATGGCGAGCGAGACGAGGGTCGCCACGCCCGCCATGATCAGCGACCGCCAGCGGGGCGGCGGCGCGCTCTCGTTCTCGCTCAGGGTCCGAGCCGCCACGGGCCTCTCCCTCACTTGCTCTCCAGGCGGCCTTCCTCGGCCCTGTGGTGGTATTGCAGCGCGATCATGACGCCCTTGAGCGGTCGGATGATGGCGAGGCTGAGGATCGCGGTCAGCGGGAACCACAGCGCGACGTGCACCCACACCGGCGGCGTGTAGGCGAACTCCAGCCACAAGGCGAGCCCCACGACCAGGAAGCCGACGATGAACATCACGAACACGGCCGGCCCGTCGGCGGCGTCGGCGAAGCCGTAGTCGAGGTCGCAGACCTCGCAGCGCTGCCGAACGGACAGGTACCCGTCGAACATGTGCCCCTCGCCGCAGCGCGGGCAGCGGCCCTTGAGCCCCGCGGGAATCGGGGGCGGCTCGGAACCGGGGCGATAAGCCATGACCTGGCGTACTCCTGCGTGAAACGACGAAGGGCGGCGCTGCCGCCGCCCTTCATGTGGGGTCCCGCCCGGCGGATGTCAGCGGCGCGCCTCAGTGGCCGCCGTAGCCGTAGACGTAGATCGCGGCGAACAGGAACAGCCAGACCACGTCGACGAAGTGCCAGTACCAGGCGGCGAACTCGAAGCCGAGGTGCTGCTTGGTGGTGAAGTGGCCGAGATAGACGCGCCACAGGCACACGGCGAGGAAGATCGTCCCGATGATGACGTGCGCCCCGTGGAAGCCCGTCGCCATGAAGAACGTCGCGCCGTAGATGTTGCCCGAGAAATCGAAATTGGCGTGGCTGTACTCGTAGATCTGCAGCGCGGTGAAGAACAGGCCCAGCGCGACGGTCAGCCACAGGCCCCACTTCAGGCCCTGGCGATCGTCCTCGAGCAGCGCGTGGTGCGCCCAGGTGATCGTCGTGCCCGACGTGAGCAGCACGAGCGTGCCGAACAGCGGCAGGTGCCACGGGTCGAAGGTCTCGATCCCCGCGGGGGGCCAGGCGCCGCCGGTGATCTCGGTGCGCAGGAACTGGTTCTCGGCGGCCGGGAACAGCGCCACGTCGAAATAGGCCCAGAACCAGGCGACGAAGAACATCACCTCGGAGGCGATGAACATGATCATGCCGTAGCGATGGTGGAGCTGCACCACGCGGGTGTGGTCACCCTGGCGCGCCTCCTTGATCACGTCCATCCACCACCCGGCCATGGTGTAGAGGACGCCGATCAGGCCGAGCCCGAAGATCAGCCCGCCGACCTGGAGGCCGGCGATCGGCATGCCGCGGATGAAGGTGATGAACCCGACCGCGAGGACGAAGGCGCTGACCGAGCCGATGAACGGCCACGGGCTCGGGTCGACGAGGTGGTAGTCGTGCTTCTTGGCGTGGGCGTCGGCCATGGCTCTCTAGGTCTCCGGTGCCTTCTCTCGCGTCCCCCCGGAAGGGAACGTCCCGCGTCGTTGCTCACAGGGCGGACGGCGCTGCCTCGGGGATGGGCGCCGTCGCGTTGGTGAGGGTGTCGCCGTCCAGGTCCGCCGGGTCGTCCTCCGGCAGGCCGTTCTTGGACGGAAAATAGGTGTAGGACAAGGTGATCGTGGAGATGTCCCGCGCGGCCGGGTCCTCGACGATCGCCGGGTCGATGTAGAACATCACCGCGGAGTCCATCGTCTCGCCGGCGGCGAGCGTGTTCTCGGTGAAGCAGAAGCACTGCAGCTTGACGAAGTACTGCCCCACGACCGCCGGCGTCACGTTGAAGGTCGCGATGCCCGCACGCGGCGCGTCGGTCGGGTTCGAGACGCGGTAGAACACCGTCTGCGTCTCGCCGATGCGCACCTCGACCTGCGGCGCCTCCGCGGCGAACTTCCAGCCGAGGTCGCGCGAGACGTTGGCGTCGAACCGCACCTTCACCGTCTCGTCGAGCACGGTGCCCGCCTCCGCCGTGCCGACGATCGGCGTGCCGCCGAAGCCGGTGATGCGGCAGAACAGATCGTAGAGCGGCACGGAGGCGTAGGCGAGGCCGATCATGCCGGCGACCACGCTCACGCAGGTGACCACCGTGCGGCGCACGGCGCGGGACTGGTCCGTGGTCGTCGTCTCGGTCGTGTCCGTCATCGCGTCGCCTCCTCCAGTCTCAGAGCGGCCGGTCGAGCACGCCGGGGCCCATCTTGACGATGGTCACGGCGTAGAACAGCGCCACCAGGGCCGCGAGCGCGATCGCCAGCGCGATCGAGCGCCCGCGCCGGCGCCGGCGGAACGCCTCCGCCTCGCGCTCCTCCGGCGTCCCCTCGCCCGCGTCGTGGTCCTCACCGGCCCGCGCCATCACGCGAATCCCGGGATCACGAGGGCGGGGACCGCGCGGAAGAGCCCGAGCCCGTGCTCGGCGAGCAGCACCGCGAACAGGATGAACAGGTGCAGGATGGTGAAGCCGAACAGGCGCTGCGCCGCCTTGGCCGCCTCGTCGCCCTCACGGACGCGGTAGACCCGCCAGGTCAGCCCCAGCATCGCGAGCGCGGTGGCGCCGCCGATCACCGTATAGACCAGGCCGCCGAAGCCGAGCGGGATCGGCGCCAGCGTTACCGGCACGAACACGAGCGTGTAGAGCCAGATCTGCCGGCGCGTCTCGTCGGGGCCGGCGACGTTGGGCAGCATCGGCACGCCGGCGCGGGCGTAGTCGCCGGACTTGACGAGGGCGAGCGCCCAGAAGTGCGGCGGCGTCCACAGGAAGATGATCGCGAACAGGACCAGCGTCTCTATGCCGAGCGAGCCGGTGACCGCGGCGTCCGCCACCATCGGCGGGAAGGCGCCGGCGGCGCCGCCGATGACGATGTTCTGCGGCGTCGCGCGCTTGAGCCACATCGAGTAGACGACGGCGTAGAAGAAGATCGTGAAGGCCAGGAAGCCGGCCGCGAGCCAGTTCGCCACGAGGCCGAGCGTCAGCACGGCGCCGATCGAGAGCGTCAGCCCGAAGGCGAGCGCCTCGCCGGGCGCGACGCGTCCGTCGGGGATCGGGCGCTTGCGCGTGCGCGTCATCACCGCGTCGATGTCGGCGTCCCACCACATGTTGAGCGCGCCGGACGCGCCGGCACCGACCGCGATCGCCAGCAGCGACGCGAAGGCGACGATCGGGTGGACCGTGCTGTCGACGACGACCATGCCGACGAGCGCCGTGAACACGACGAGGAACATCACCCGCGGCTTCAGCAGCGCCAAGTAGTCACCGGCCTCCGCCGTCGATCCGCCGATGGCGGTGGGCGCGGGCCGCGCCTGAGGCGCGTGGTCGGTCATCACGGTCATGAGATCGGGCGTCGTCTCTGCTCTTCGGGGCGAAGGCCCCGCATCACGGGATCGATCCGCGCGGGTTGGCGCGCGGATCGCGGCTCGGGACCCGGTGGGGCCCCTCCCCGCAGCGCCGCATGGCGACGCTCCGGAGAGGGGCCGGGCGGCGCGAGGCCGCCCGGCCGGACGAAGGATCAGTGGCGCGTGTCCGCGATCTTCGGCAACTCCTCGAACTGGTGGAACGGCGGCGGGGAGGACAGGGTCCACTCCAGCGTCGTCGCGCCCTCGCCCCACGGATTGGCGGCGGCGACTTCCTTGCGGCGGAAGGCCACGACGATCCCGTAGAGGAAGACCAGCAGCCCGACGGCGAAGATGTACGAGCCGATCGACGACACCAGGTTCCAGCCGGCGAACGCGTCCGGATAGTCGGCGTAGCGGCGCGGCATGCCGGCGAGACCGAGGAAGTGCATCGGGAAGAAGAGCACGTTGGCGCCGATGAAGGCGATCCAGAAGTGCAGCTTGCCGATCCACTCCGGCATGACGTAGCCGGTCATCTTCGGGAACCAGTAGTAGACGCCCGCGAAGATGATGAACACGGCGCCCAGGGAGAGCACGTAGTGGAAGTGTGCCACCACGTAGTAGGTGTCGTGCATGTAGCGGTCGATCGAGGCGTTGGCGAGCACGACGCCCGTCACGCCGCCGACGGTGAACAGGAAGATGAAGCCCACGGCCCACTGCATCGCGGCCGAGAACTTGATCGACCCGCCCCACATCGTCGCGATCCAGGAGAAGATCTTGATGCCGGTCGGCACCGCGATCACCATCGTCGCGAAGACGAAGTAGGCCTGCGTCTGCAGCGAGAGGCCGACGGTGTACATGTGGTGCGCCCACACGACGAAGCCGACGACGCCGATCGCGACCATGGCGTAGGCCATGCCGAGATAGCCGAAGATGGGCTTCCTCGAGAATGTGGCGATGATGTGCGACACGATCCCGAAGGCCGGCAGGATCATGATGTACACTTCGGGGTGCCCGAAGAACCAGAACAGGTGCTGGTAGAGGATCGGGTCGCCGCCGCCGGCCGGGTCGAAGAAGGTCGTGCCGAAGTTGCGGTCCGTCAGCAGCATCGTGATCGCGCCGGCCAGCACCGGGAGCGCGAGCAGCAGCAGGAACGCCGTCACCAGCATCGACCAGGCGAACAGCGGCATCTTGTGCAGCGTCATGCCCGGGGCGCGCATGTTCAGGATCGTGGTGATGAAGTTGATCGCGCCCAGGATCGAGGCGGCACCCGCGAGGTGCAGCGACAGGATCGCGAAGTCGAGCGCCGGGCCGGGGTGACCCATCGTCGACAGCGGCGGATACACCGTCCAGCCGCCGCCGAAGCCGAGCGAGCCGGGCGCGCCCTCGACGAAGAGTGAGAGCACCAGCAGGCAGAAGGCCGCGACCGTCAGCCAGAAGGAGATGTTGTTCATGCGCGGGAACGCCATGTCCGGCGCACCGATCATGATCGGCACGAACCAGTTGCCGAAGCCGCCGATGAGCGCGGGCATCACCATGAAGAACACCATGATGAGGCCGTGGCCGGTCACGAACACGTTGTAGGTCTGCGGGTTCGTGAAGAACTGCATCCCGGGCTCCTGGAGCTCCAGGCGAATCCCGATGGAGAGGGCACCGCCGACCAGACCCGCGATGAACGCGAAGATCAGGTACATCGTGCCGATGTCCTTGTGGTTCGTGGAGTAGATCCAGCGCCGCCATCCGGTGGGATGGTCGTGCGCGCCCTCGTGCGCGGCGTGGGTCGCGGTAGCCATGTCGTCCTAACCCTCTCGGCCCCGAACGGGCCGGTCTCGCATGTTGACCTCGCCGGCGGCGCCCAAGGGAGCGCGCCGCCGAGAACTCATCGGGTCGGCGCCTGCGCGCCGGAAGGCCGCCGGGTCGGCGCGCTCAGCGCACCGGCTCCTGGATCGTGGCGGCGACGCGGGTCGCGCCGTACTCGGTCGCGGCGAAGCGCGTCTGCGCCTCCGCCAGCCAGGAGGCGTACTCGGCCTCCGAGACCACGCGGATCGCGATCGGCATGAAGGCGTGGCGCGCGCCGCACAGCTCCGAGCACTGGCCGTAGTAGACGCCCTCGCGCTCGGCCTCGAACCAGGTCTCGTTGAGGCGACCCGGCACGGCGTCGATCTTGAGCCCGAAGGACGGCAGCGCGAAGGCGTGGAGCACGTCCGCGGAGGTGACCTGGAGCTTCACCACCTTGTTCACCGGCACGACGACCTCGTTGTCCACGGCGAGCAGGCGCGGCAGGCCGGCGGCGGCCGCCTCGTCGTCCTCGAGCATCAGCGAATCGAAGACGAAGCCGCCCTGGTCGGTCGGGTACTCGTAGGACCAGTACCAGGAGTGCCCCGTCGCCTTCACGATCACGTCCGGCTCGGGGATCACGAGCTGCTCGCGCAGGATGCGGAAGGAGGGGATGGCGATGCCCACCAGGATCAGGATCGGGATCACCGTCCAGGCGACCTCGATCATGGTGTTGTGGGACGTCTTCGAAGGCGTCGGGTTCTTGCGCTCGTTGTAGCGCAGGATCACGATCAGCAGCAGCGCGCCCACGAAGAGCGTGATGACGGTGATGATCCACACGAGAGCCGTGTGGAAGCCGTACATGTTCTGCGCCGTCGCCGTCACCGGCGTCTGCATCGCGATCTGCCAGTCGACCGGCTGGCCGACCTGCGCGAGCGCCCCGGTCGACGCCGAAAGACCCGTCGCGCCGGCGAGCGCCGCGGCGAGCGTCCGGCGAGCCGCCGTGAAGCACCTGAACTGACCAATCCGCATCGTCTACCTCGAAGCTCCTCGTGCCCTCCCGCGCGCCTCGCACCCGTCTCTCGGGGGAATCGGCGGACCGGCTGGCATGCGCGGTGGATTTGATCCACGTCAAAATCACAATAGGGTGACGGACGCAACGCCTCCGTCGTCGCAGCCCGACACGACTTTCGCCGCGTTTTCGCCTCGGACGCTCGGGAAGATGGGCGCCCACCCTCCCCTGCCCACGGCAGCGCGTCGTCGCGCCGCGCGACGCGCGGCCCCATCCGGGACGGCCCCGCGGCCGCTTCCTTGACAAAGCGTCGCGGCGGTGTTCGGGAAGGGGCGAGGCTGCGGGAACACATTCGGTTCTCCGCAGGTGTCTTCAGGCCGTGCGCGCCGCCGCGCCGGCAGCGAGATCAAGGACCCGTCCATGGCAGGCAGCGCCGTCGCCGTCCCGAGCGCCTCGTTCCCCGACCGCCTCTCCGGCCCGCGCGCGCACCCCCGGATGCGCCCACCGGTGCGCGGCCTTCGGAGCGCGCCCCTGCGCGCCCTTGTCGCAGGTCTCGTCGCCATTCTTCTGGGGAGTGCGGTGCTCGCGCCGCAGGCGTCGGCTCAGGGCACGGTGCGGGGCACGTACGGCGACTGGCAGCAGCGCTGCGAGACGCCCCCCGGCGCGCAGGCCGAGCAATGCGCCATCGTGCAGAACGTCGCGGCCGAGGATCGGCCGAACGTGACGCTCCTCGTCATCGTGCTGTCCACGGCGGACACCAACCAGAAGCTCCTGCGCGTCGTCGCGCCGCTGGGCGTGCTGCTCCCGGCGGGGCTGGGGCTGCGCGTCGACGACGTCGACGTCGGCTCGGCCGGCTTCGTGCGCTGCCTGCCCACGGGCTGCGTCGCCGAGGTGATCATGGACGACGCGCTCGTCGACCTCCTCTCGGGCGGCAGCCAGGCGACCTTCATCATCTTCCAGACGCCCGAGGAAGGGATCGGGATCCCCGTCTCCCTGAACGGCTTCGGGGAAGGCTTCGAGACGCTGGCGAGCGACGTCGCGCCGCAATGATGGACGCGCGACCGGCGCACGGCACGGCCGCGCCCCATCGACACCCCGCCCCGACGGGGCTAGAGACTCGGGGCAAATGAGTTCGTCTTCGGTCGCGTGAGGGGGGCATCCACCGTGTCGGCGCATCGTGGTCTCGTTGCCAGCGTGGGTTTCGCCGCGCTCCTGGCCCTGTCGGGCTGCAGCTCCGTCTCCGGCGGAGGCGGCCCGTTCGCGGGGATCTTCGGCGGCGGCGCGGAGCCGGTCGCGGCCGAGGCGCCGGTCGCGACCAGCTTCGAGGACTTCGTCGGCTCGGACCCGACGCCCTGCCCGCGCCCGGAGGTGATCCAGGGCTCGGCCGCGCAGCGCGTCTATCGTAGCGGGCGCTCCGGCTCCAACCAGGACCTGCGCTACCAGATCGCGGTCATCGACCTCGCCCGCGAATGCGTCTCGACGCCCGAGGGGCAGAACCGCATCAAGCTCGGCGTGCAGGGCCGCGTCCTGATCGGCCCCGCCGGTGGCCCCGGCAGCTTCACCGCGCCGGTGCGCATCCGCGTGCGCACGCCGTCGACCGTCTACGAGGACGTCGCGCGGCGTGTGGCGGTGACCGTTCCCGCCGGCCAGACGCTCGCGGACTTCACGCTCGTCGAGGAAGGGCTCGAGATCCCGCTCTCGGTCGGGGACAACTTCCTCATCGAGGTGGGCATCGACGGCTGAGGGGCGCGCGCGTCCCCATTCCGGCCGCAAAGCGGGCGCACCCCGGACCCGGCGCGGGCGCCGCGTGCTTGCGTGTCCCGCCCGCCCGCTCTACCAACCAGGGGAACCGTGGCCGCGCCCCGGCGGCGGCCCCGCCCCGAGCCGACGCCAGAGCCTCCGCCGCTCGGGCGCAGGCGAGCCCCCGCCCGCTCGGGCACAGGAGAGTATCGAGCGTTGCGCGCCGTCCGTCCCGCTTTCGCCCTCGTCCTCGCCGTCCTGGCCGCGCTGCTGGTCGTCGTCGGCGCGAGCGCGCCCGCCGCGGCGGTCGACGCCGTGCGGGTGAACCGGGACGTCACCGCCATCGACCTCACGCCGGCGATCGAGCGCTACCGCTCCGACGGCGACGTCATCCAGATCTCCACGGCACCGGGCGCGGACGGCATCGTGCGCCGCATCGCCGTGCGAGCCCGCGAGGCCGGCACCCGGCCGGACTGGATCGTCTTCGCGCTAACCAACGACGGCGACGAGCAGATCGACCGCCTCCTCGTCGCCCCGCACTTCCTGCTGCCGGGCTCCGGCGTGATCTGGCCCGATCTCGGCGCATCGCGCATCGCCGCCATCACGGCGAGCCAGGGCATCCGCCCCGACCGGCTGGAGGAGCCCGGCGCCGACCTCTTCCTGCTCACGCTCGACCCCGGCACGACGGTGACCTTCGTCGCCGAGCTGCGCGGGCCGGACGTGCCCAAGCTCCTCCTGTTCGAGCGCGGGGTCTACCGCGAGAAGCAGAACGGGCTGACGCTCTACAAGGGCATCATCATCGGCATCGCGGGGCTCCTCGCGCTGTTCCTCACCGTGATCTTCGTCGTCAAGGGCGCGCTGATCTTCCCCGCGGCCGCGGCGCTGGCCTGGGCGGTGCTCGCCTATGCGGGAATCGACTTCGGCTTCTTCCAGCGCGTGTTCCCGCTCGCCGAGGACGCGGAACGAATCTACCGCGCGGCCGCCGAGGCGATCCTGGCGGCGACGCTGCTCGTCTTCCTGTTCGCCTACCTCAACCTCAACCGCTGGCACGTGCGCTACGGCCACGTGACTCTGCTCTGGCTCGCCTTCCTCGCGGGCCTCGTCGCGCTCGCCGTGGTCGACCCGCCGGTGGCGGCGGGCGTGGCGCGGATCTCGCTCGCGGCGGTGGCGGGCATCGGCTTCATCCTCGTCCTGCACCTCGCCACCCACGGCTACGACCGGGCGGTGATGCTGATCCCGACCTGGTTGCTCCTCGTCGTCTGGGTGACGGCCGCGGGCTTCACCGTGCTCGGCCGGCTCGAGAGCGACCTCGTCGCGCCGGCGCTGATCGGCGGGCTCGTGCTCATCGTCATGCTGATCGGCTTCACGGTGATGCAGCACGCCTTTTCCGGCGGGGCGCTCGCCCACGGCTCGGCGAGCGAGGCGGAGCGGCGCGCGCTCGCGCTCTCCGGCTCCGGGGACGTCGTGTTCGACTGGGACGTCGTCTCCGACCGCGTCTATGTCTCCCCCGAGGTCGAGACCCTGCTGGGCCTCTCCCGCGGCGCCCTCTCGGGCCCGGCGCGGGACTTCCTCGACGCGATTCACCCGTTCGACCGGGACCGCTCCGGCGCGGCCCTCGACGCGCTCATCGAGCAGCGCCGCGGGCGCATCGCGCAGGACTTCCGGCTTCGGGCGGCGCAGGGCACGTATCACTGGTTCCGCCTCAAGGCGCGCCCGGTGGTGGGCACCGACGGCGAGGCGATCCGCATCGTCGGCACGCTGTCGGACGTCACCGAGAACAAGACCTCGGAGGAGCGCCTGCTCGTCGACGCGGTGCACGACAACCTCACCGGCCTGCCCAACCGCCAGCTCTTCGAGGACCGCCTCGACGCCGCCCTCGCCTTCGCCGCGCAGGACCCGACGCTGCGGCCCGCCGTGCTGATGGTCGACCTGGACCGCTTCAAGGCGGTCAACGAGGCGGCGGGGCTCGCCGGCGGGGACGCGATCCTGCTCACCCTCGCGCGCCGCCTCGGGCGGCTGCTGCGCCCGCAGGACACGCTGGCGCGTATGGCGGGCGACGCCTTCGCGGTGATCCTGCTGTCCGAGCGCGATCCGGAGCGGGTGATGGCCTTCGCCGAGATGATGCGCCGGGCGCTGTCGACGCCGGTGACCCACGCCGACCGCGAGATGTTCCTCACCGCCTCCATCGGGGTCGCGCTGCACGACCAGACCGCCGACACCCGCCGCGAGGACGTGATCCGCAAGGCGGAGATCGCCGTCGCCCACGCCAAGCGCCAGGGCGGCAACCGCATCGAGATCTTCAAGCCGACGATGCAGACCGGGCGCGACGACCGGCTGACGCTCGCCGCCGACCTGCGCCGGGCGCTGGAGCGCGGCGAGATGAAGGTCGAGTTCCACGCCGTGGTGCGGCTCGAGGACCGCACGGTCGCGGGCTTCGAGGCGCAGCTGCGCTGGGATCACCCGCGGCTCGGGCGCCTGTCGCCGGCGACCTTCGTCCCCATCGCGGAGGAGACCGGCACGATCGCGAGCCTCGCCGGCTTCGTCCTGGAGCGCGCCGCCCAGGAGCTCGCGGCCTGGCAGGCGGCGCTCGACGTCGACCCGCCGATCTTCGCGAGCGTGCGGCTGCCCTCGCGCCAGCTGCTGCGGCAGGACTTCCTCGGCGAGGTGAAGACGGTGCTCGCCCGCACCGGCGTGCTGCCGGGCTCGCTCAAGCTCGAGCTGGCCGAGAGCCTCGTCATGGAGAACCCGGAATACGCGGCCCAGATGCTCGCGCGCCTGCGCGACCTCGGCGCGGGGCTCTCGCTCGACGATTTCGGCACCGGCTATTCCTCGCTCGCCTACCTGCAGCGCTTCCCCTTCGACACGATCCGGATCGACCGCTCCTTCGTGCGCGACCTCGCCCGCAACGGCCGCCCCTCGATCCTGCGGGCGATCGTGCGGCTCGCCGGCGAGCTCGGCATGGACGTGGTGGCGGAGGGGGCGGAGACCGAGGACGAGGCGACCGCGCTCGCCGACCTCGGCTGCGACTACGCCCAGGGCGCCGTCTTCGGCGCCCCGATGACCCCGCTCCAGGCCCGCCGCTTCGTCGGCGCCACGCCCGAGGCGGCCTGAGGCGGCGGCCCTTCCCCATCGCGGCGACTCCGCCCATATTGCGGGCATGGCGAAATCCCCGAAAAGCTCCCCGAACCAGCCCACCTCCGATTCGGGCGCGCCCGCGCGCAAGGGCGCGCGACCGAAGGCGCAGCGGCCGGAGCTGAAGCCGCTCGACGAGCACCTGGCCGAGCTGCTGAATCCCGCCCTCAGCAGGAAGAAGGGCGGCGACGGCGGCGGTGTGACCGGCTTCGCCGAGGCGCCGCAGCGCGGCTTCGAGACCGGCTTCGTCGGCGCGCTCGACCCCGACCTCGCCGCGCCGGAGGCGCGCGACCTCGCCGAGCGGCCCGGCGGCCCGCCCCGCAAGCGGCCGAAGAAGCCCTCCGAGCTGCCCCCGCCGGAGGACCTGGTCGAGGGCGGCGTTTCCGCCACCGTGAAGGCGCTGGAGGACCTGCTCACCTCCGGCAACCCGCTGTTCAAGAACGGCGAATTGTGGACCCCACACCGCCCCGCCCGGCCGGAGAAGTCCGAGGGCGGACGGCGCTTCGTGATGAAGTCCGACTTCCAGCCCGCCGGCGACCAGCCGGCAGCCATCAAGGAGCTCGTCGCCGGCGTCGAGGCGCAGGAGCGCGACCAGGTGCTGCTCGGCGTCACCGGCTCGGGCAAGACCTTCACCATGGCCAAGGTGATCGAGGAGACCCAGCGCCCCGCGCTGATCCTGGCGCCGAACAAGACGCTCGCCGCACAGCTCTACGGGGAGTTCAAGTCCTTCTTCCCGGACAATGCGGTAGAGTACTTCGTCTCCTACTACGACTACTACCAGCCGGAGGCCTACGTCCCGCGCTCGGACACGTTCATCGAGAAGGAGAGCTCCATCAACGAGCAGATCGACCGCATGCGCCACTCGGCCACGCGCGCCCTGCTCGAGCGCGACGACGTCATCATCGTCGCCTCCGTCTCGTGCATCTACGGCATCGGCTCGGTGGAGACCTACACCGCCATGTCCTTCAGCGTGAAGGCGGGCGAGCGCGTCGAGCAGCGCCAGCTGATCGCCGACCTCGTGGCGCTGCAGTACAAGCGCATCCAGTCCGACTTCACCCGCGGCACGTTCCGCGTGCGCGGCGACGTCATCGAGCTGTTCCCGGCCCACCTCGAGGACCGCGGCTGGCGCATCGGGCTGTTCGGCGACGAGGTCGAGACCATCCAGGAGTTCGACCCGCTCACCGGCCAGAAGACCGCCGACCTCGAGGCGGTGAAGATCTACGCCAACTCGCACTACGTCACCCCGCGCCCGACGCTGCAGCAGGCGATCAAGGGCATCAAGACCGAGCTGAAGCAGCGGCTCGACGAGCTCACCAAGATGGGCCGCCTGCTGGAGGCGCAGCGGCTGGAGCAGCGCACGCAGTTCGACCTGGAGATGATCGAGGCCACCGGCGCCTGCAACGGCATCGAGAACTACTCGCGCTACCTCACCGGCCGCCGCCCCGGCGAGCCGCCGCCGACCCTGTTCGAGTACCTGCCGGACAACGCCATCGTCTTCGCCGACGAGAGCCACGTCACCATCCCGCAGATCGGCGGCATGTATCGCGGCGACTTCCGCCGCAAGGCGACGCTGGCGGAGTACGGCTTCCGCCTGCCGTCCTGCATGGACAATCGCCCGATGCGCTTCGAGGAGTGGGACGCCATGCGCCCGCAATCGGTGCACGTCTCCGCCACCCCCGGCGGCTGGGAGATGGAGCGCACCGGCGGCGTCTTCGTCGAGCAGGTGATCCGCCCCACCGGCCTGGTCGACCCGGTGGTCGAGGTGCGCCCCGCCAAGACGCAGGTGGACGACCTGCTCGGCGAGGTGAAGGACACGGCACGCAGGGGATACCGGACGCTGGCGACGGTTCTCACCAAGCGCATGGCCGAGGACCTCACCGAGTACCTGCACGAGAACGGGGTCCGGGTGCGCTACATGCACTCGGACATCGACACGCTGGAGCGCATCGAGATCATCCGCGACCTGCGGCTGGGCGCCTTCGACGTGCTGGTGGGCATCAACCTGCTGCGCGAGGGCCTCGACATCCCCGAATGCGCGCTGGTGGCGATCCTCGACGCGGACAAGGAGGGCTTCCTGCGCTCCGAGACCTCGCTGATCCAGACCATCGGCCGCGCCGCCCGCAACGTCGACGGCCGCTGCCTCTTGTATGCGGACCGCGTCACCGGCTCCATGGAGCGCGCCATGGCGGAGACCGAGCGCCGCCGCGAGAAGCAGCTCGCCTACAACGCGGAGCACGGCATCACCCCGGAGAGCGTCAAGCGCGCCATCGGCGACATCCTGGAGAGCGTCTACGAGCGCGACCACGTGCGGGTGGACACGGGCCTGGCCGACGCCGGCCGCACCGTCGGGCATAATTTGAAGGCCATCACGGCGGATTTGGAAAAGCGCATGCGCGAGGCCGCCGCCAACCTGGAGTTCGAGGAAGCCGCCCGGCTGCGCGACGAGCTCAAGCGCCTGCAGGAGACGGAGCTGATGATCGGCGACGACCCGATGGCCCGGCAGGGCGAGGTGGAGGCTGTCGCCGGGCGCTACGGCGCGGGGGACGCGCGCGGGGGGCGGCCGCGCGGCGGCTCGCGGGTGGCGAAGCCGGTGCCGGGGGAGATGGGGCCGGGGACGGACCGCGAGACGCCGCTGGGGGCCGGGGCGTATGTGCGGCCCGCGGGGCGGAGCATGGAGGGGCGGCCGGGGCAGGCGCCGAAGTACAGGGGGCGGAAGGGGAAGAGGGGGTGATATGAGAGGCGATGTCAAGTTACCGCCATTCACGCGGTTGCAAAACGACTTTAGCGTTTCTTTTCAACGACACCTGAAAGAAGCTGTAAAACGCGGTTCTGTTTTTTCTCACGTTAGATCACATGTCGTTCACGAGGGACAGAAAAATAGTATCCAACGCGAACAAGGTGAAATCGATGAGACCCTTATGTCTCTTGCATCCGCGGAGACAACGTTGACCTATGAAGAGATAGAACGTTTCGACGTGAAGGCGCTTGGTTTATTGATCCAAAGCATGGCTGAGCAGTTTAGAAGTGCGCAGACAAGAGGCCTCGTTGAGACGCTCAACGCGGCCACGGAACGGAGCGGGAACATTGTTTCCGGCAAACTCGATCCTGAGGCAGTGTTAAGAACCCTTGACAGCATGGAGATGAGCTTTAACAAGGGAGAGTTGACACCAGACCTCGTGCTACTGACGCATCCGGATATGGAGCCTCATCTTCGCAAAATCGATGAGGCTTTTCAAAACGACCCCGACCTCAAACGTCGACACAGAGAGCTGATACGGAAGAAATATGAGCAATTTAGATCTCGCGAAATGGACCGAATTCTGGTTGGATAGAGCGAACGAACGCGCTTACCAGTCCGCGTTTGTGAGCGCCCTATTTTTTCATGGTTACACGGTACTCCACAATACCAGCCATAATCCGATGGAACAAGGAAAGGATGTAATTGCTTTATCGCCGGTCGGTGAACTTGTCGCGTTCCAGCTCAAGGGAAATCCGGGAAGTCGACTAACGCCTAGCCAGTGGTTTGAATTAGTTCCACAGATTAACCAGCTCGCATTTTCGCGCGTTGGTAGATCTTTGAATCCGCACAATCTCAATCATAAGCCTGTGCTGGTTACAAACGGCGAAATAGAGGAGAGTGTACGCGCATTTGTAGATAGCTTTAACAGTCAAAGTATTCCTACAGCTCCTGGCGCACAGCCAATTGAACTTTGGAGTCGTGGCAACTTGGTAAAGTTCTTTCTTGAAGCTTTTGTTGTTGCTTGGCCGGCGGATATCTCAGCCCAGATCATAGCATTGAAGGCGGCAACCTATTCTGGAACCGAAATCATTGAACATTCTGACCTTCAGGCATTATTCTTACAGACGTTGAAGTGGGAGGCCGACGATGATCAAAGAAAGCTTTCAGTTCCCGCTACTCTGGAGAAGCTGTCTGGCCTTATGACTTTAATAAATGTTATGATAGCACAGCATCAGAAAGAAGGAAATCTTTTTGAGACTATAAAGGTAAAGACTATCTTTGCTGTATTAGTTACTGGATATTTAGAAGAATTTGATCTGAAAACACGTAAGCATATTGAGTTTCTTGATTTGATTATATCAGATCTAAGAGAGGAGATTTTATATTTCTCTAGCGGAATTGCTAAAAACTACAAGGATCAGCCAATGATCGATAGTTTTGTAGCTGATGAATTTGCGTTTGCGAATGAGAGGAAGGTGATGGTTTTGTCGTTGCTTGCAGCGTGTTTCTTAGCTTTCGATGGGAAAGATATCAATGAAGACATCGTCTCGATGCTGAGACGGGATACGCGATATCCTTTCGTATCTTGGGAAGGTATAATTCCCGCTTACCTACTGATTTTCTGGGCGCAGGAGCATATCCGTGGCGATCGTGATCCTGATAGGATCCTATATGCGGTGACCCGTGCACTTATACAAAAATCGCACCAAGGTAAGTTGCCTGCTAGCTATTATAGTCTTGAAGAGGTGGTGAGGTGGCAGTATCGCCATTACCTTCATTTATCCTCTCCGATTGAACATGATGAACGAGAAAGCATGGCTCAATTTCCATATGTGATGACGCTTCTACTTACAAAAAGAAATTGGAAACAAAGCGTTAAATACATATGGTCAGAGGTAAGTAAGATCTTGAGAATGGAAGCGCTTCTTCCCCGTGCATCACTTTTTGGATTTCATCGATGCGAATTGTCTGAAGAAAGAACGATAATCACACCTGTTCCACAGACCTGGACGTCTTTGCTCGATATTGTTGAGAAGGCGCCAGAGCCTCTCATCCCCTCGGCTCTAATTCAGCGGCCTTGGCTCGCTGCCCTGTATTTAGTCTTTGCACCGCACCGAGCGAACGAAAGCATCGTCTTATGGCTAGACGACGTATACGGAAAATGTTGGTACGGTCCAAGAAGGCGTCGTTTGAAGTAGTTGGCTGACCTTAGGTTTGTGGGGTGTTTGCCGCTCTTTACGAAAAACAGTGCCTAGTCATCTAGAGCCGCACCGCTCGTCGCCTCATATTGCCTCTTCTAATTACCCCGACCTTCACCCTCCATCGTCCGCGAATTGCAGTGGCGGACCCTTTCCGGTTCGCCGAGCGCGCGTTTCGTGCGCCCCATCGGTCTCGGCTGCCTTCCCCTGCAGGGAAGGAGGGCGGCTGTTTCTACCCGTGCCTGTATCTTCGTACACCCGCAGTCTTCCGGATGCACCGGCGGCTCGAGACGGTCCAGTCTGTTCGTGGTTCGTTCGGAAGGGATGGCAGACGATGAGCAGCGGCCACCACAAGCGCCCCCGCACGGCCGTCCCCGTGCAGGTCGCACGCGCGCAGCGCAAGCGCATGACGCGGCAGGAGGCGAGGCTCTGGGTCGCGCTGCGCCGCCTGCGCCCGGCGGGCTTCACGTTCCGGCGGCAGGTGCCCATCGGCCCCTACGTCGTCGACTTCGCCTGCCTCAAGGCGCGCCTCGTCGTCGAGGTGGACGGCGCGCAGCACGGGTTCGACGCGCATCTCGCCGGGGACGGGCTGCGGGACGCCCGGCTGGCGGAGCGCGGGTTTTTGGTGTTGCGCTTCTGGAACCATCAGGTCGACCTTGAGCTCGACAGCGTCATGGACACGATCTTCGCCCGCCTCACCGAGCCCCGCGCCTCTCCTTCCCTGTAGGGGAAGGTGGCGCCGGCGAAGCCGGTGACGGATGGGGCGCGGCGCGTAGCGACGCGTTCCGCGAAGCGGAAGCCCACGGTGTCCGGCTCCGGCGGGGCATTTCGGCTTCGCCGAACACGCCTGCGGCGTGCCCCATCCGTCTCGGCGCTGCGCGCCGAGCCACCTTCCCCTACAGGGAAGGAGAAGGCGCGGCGCCGATGCCTCCTTCCTTCCTGGGGCGAAGGCATTGGCGGGGGCCGTACGCCGGCAGGATGGACGAGCCGCGCGTGGCGCGCGATCTCCTTCCCCGTAGGGGAAGGTGGCGCCGGCGAAGCCGGTGACGGATGGGGCGCGGCGCGAAGCGACGCGTTCCGCGAAGCGGAAGCCGACGCGTCCGGCTCCAGCGGGGCATTTCGGCTACGCCGAACGCGCGTGCCGCGCGCCCCATCCGTCTCGCCGCTTCGCGGCGATCCACCTTCCCCTACAGGGAAGGAGAAAGGGGTGGCTCGCGGAAGCGCACCCCAACCCCGCCGCCGTTCGCCTCGATGAACACCACCCCCGCGTCCTCGAAGGCGCGGCGGATCGCCGTGGCGGTGACGGCGTAGCCTCCCAGCGGGCCCGACTTCGCCTCCAGGCGCTTGATCGTCTGCACCGAGATCTCGGCAGCGTCGGCGAGCTGGGCCTGGGTCCAGCCCAGCAGGCCGCGGGCGGCGCGGACCTGCTCGGAGGTGAGGCGGGGCGGCTTGGCGGCCATCGGGCACTTTCGGATACGGATGTCACTTTAAGTCTTGACTCGGGCCGATGGCCTGGCTGATACTAAAGGTCCCACATCACCCCCGCCACCCCCGTGCGCACCCCCTGCGCGGGCCCGCCCGCGCGCCCGTCCGGAGCCCGCCATGCACCCCTCCCCGCTCCAGCCGTCCCCCACGCCGTCCCCGCTCTCGCGCGCAGCCTCCTGCCCGCTCGCCGCCCTCGCCCGGGAGGCGGAGGGGATGATCGGGCGGCATCAGGCGTGCGACCGGCTCGCGCGGGAGGCGGCCGATCCGCGGGTGCGGGCGGCGGCGGATCGGGAGATGGATGCGCTGGGGGAGGCGCTCGATCGGCTGGCGGAGCGGGCGGCCGGCCTTCCGGCCGGGTCGCGGGAGGGGGCGCTGCTCGCCCTCGTGCTGGCCGCGGGCGAGGCGGAGATCCTCGCCGTGTCCGACGATGCGCCCGCCCCTGCCCTCGAGCGTCTCGTGCGCCACCTCTGGACCGCCCGCCGGGCGCTGGAGCGCGAGGCGTCCCTCCCCGCCGCCGTGTCCGAGTTCTGGATGCCCCGGCGGCTCGCGCCGGGGTGAAGCGCCCCCAGCCCCCAGCCCCCCAGCCCTCACCCCCGCAGCCGCGCCGCGATCGTGCCGAGGGGCGGGAGCGTCTTCAGCGGGCCGATGGCGGCGAGCGTCGGCGCGCCCTCGAGCAGCGCCGTGCCGGCGGCGCGGGCGGCGGCGACGTCGACCGCCTCGACGCGGGCGACGAGCTCGTGCATCGGCACGATCCGGCCCCAGGCCAGCATCTGGCGGGCGAGGCGCTCGATGCGCCCGCCGGGCGTCTCCAGCGCGGCGAGGAGGCCCACCTTCACCTGCGCCTTGGCGCGGGCGAGCTCGGCCTCGGTGAGCGTCGCCGCGGTCTCGCGCAGGGTGTCGACGGCGACCTCGGCGAAGGCGGCGGCGTCCTCCTCGGCGACGCCGGCGGCGATGCCGAACACGCCGGTGTCGGAGAAGGGCCAGTGGAAGGCGTCGACCGAGTAGGCGAGGCCGCGCTTCTCGCGCACCTCCTGCCACAGCCGCGAGGAGATCGAGCCGCCGAGCACCTGCGCGAAGAGCTGCGTGGCGTAGTAGTCCCGCGCCCGGAACGAGCGGCCGGGCAGGCCGAGCATCAGGTTGACCTGCTCGTGCTTGCGCTTCAGCCGCGTCTCGCCGCCGCGATAGCTCGCCGCCGGCGCGTCGGGCCCGGCACCCTCGGGCATCGCGCCGAAGAAGCGGTGCGCGGCGTCGACCACGGCCTCGTGCTCGACCGCGCCGGCGGCGGCGATCACCATGCGGCCGGGGCGGTAGTGCCGCTCGACGAAGGCGCGGATCCCGTCCGGCGTGAACGCCGAGACCGTCTCCGGCCGGCCGAGGATCGGCCGCCCGAGCGGCTGGCCCGGGAAGGCGGTCTCGACGAAGAGGTCGCCGACGAGGTCGTCGGGCGTGTCCTCGACGGCGGCGATCTCCTGGAGGATCACCCCGCGCTCGCGCTCGAGCTCGGTCGGGTCGAAGCTCGACGCCGTGAGGATGTCGCCGAGCACGTCGAGCGCGAGCCCGACGTCCTCGCCGAGCACCCGGGCCGTGTAGCAGGTGTACTCGACGGAGGTGGCGGCGTTGATGTCGCCGCCGACGTTCTCGATGTCCTCGGCGATGGCCTGCGCCGAGCGGCGCGCCGTGCCCTTGAAGGCCATGTGCTCGAGCAGGTGCGAGAGGCCGTGCTCGTCCTCGGCCTCGTCGCGGGCGCCGGCGCCGATCCAGACGCCGAGCGCCACGGTGGCGACGTGCGGCATCGCCTCGGTGACGACGACGAGACCGTTGGCGAGCCGCGTCTCGCGGTGCTCCTGCGAGGGCAGGCTCATGCCCGCGCTCCGGAGGCCCGTGCTCCGGGGATGCGCGAGCGGGCGCGGATGAAGCGCTCGATGGCGCCCTGGTCGTTCGGCTGCACCTCGAAGCGCTCGGGGCGGTCGTAGAGGTCGGCGAGGTGCGGCGGCAGCGGCGGACGCACGCCGCAGGCGGCCTCCACCGCGTCGGGGAACTTGGCGGGGTGCGCTGTGGCGAGCGCGACCATCGGCACCCCGGGATCGCGGGCGAGCGCCGCGCGCCCGGCGGCGACGCCGATCGCGGTATGCGGATCGAGCAGGTAGCCGGCCTCGCGCCGGGTGCGCGCGATTTCGGCCGAGACCGCGTCCTCCGGCACGGCGCGCGCCGAGAAGCTCCGGCGCAGGCGCGCGAGCGGCTCCTCGGCGATGGCGAAGGCTCCGCCTTGCGCGAGCTGCCCCATCAGCCCGCGGATCGCGGCGCCGTCGCGGTCGTGCAGCTCGAACAGCAGCCGCTCGAAGTTCGACGAGACCTGGATGTCCATCGACGGCGAGGTCGTCGGCGTCACGCCCGTGACGGTGTAGGACCCCGTCTCCAGGGTGCGCGGCAGGATGTCGTTGGCGTTCGAGGCGATCACCAGCTCCCCGATCGGCAGGCCCATGCGCCGGGCGATGTCGCCGGCGAGGATGTCGCCGAAATTGCCGGTGGGGACCGCGTAGGAGATCGGCCGATGCGGCCCGCCCAGCGACACGGCGGAGGTGAAGTAGTAGGTCGCCTGCGCCGCGACGCGCGCCCAGTTGATCGAGTTCACGCCCGACAAGAGCAGGTCGTCGCGGAAGCGGGCGTGGTTGAACATCCCCTTAACGATGGCCTGGCAATCGTCGAACGTGCCTTCCAGCGCCACCGCGTGGACGTTCGGCGCCGCGACCGTGGTCATCTGGCGGCGCTGGACCTCGGAGACGCGCCCCTGCGGGAACAGGATGAAGACGTCGACCTGGTCGAGGCCGGAGAAGGCGTCGACGGCGGCGGAGCCGGTGTCGCCGGAGGTCGCGCCGACGATGGTGGCGCGCTGGCCGCGCGCCTCGAGCACGTGGTCCATCAGCCGCCCGAGCAGCTGCATCGCCACGTCCTTGAAGGCGAGCGTCGGGCCGTGGAAGAGCTCCAGCACGAAGAGATTGTCGTCGATCTGGACGAGCGGGCAGGTCGCCGGATGGCGGAAGGACGCATAGGCGTCCTCGATCATCGCATCGAGCGCCGGCGTCTCGATCTCGCCCTCGACGAGCGCGCCGAGAACGCGCTGGGCGGTCTGCGCGAAGGACAGGCCCGAAAAGCCGGCGATCGCCTCGGGCGGCAGGGTCGGGTAGGCCTCCGGCACGTAGAGACCGCCGTCGCGCGCGAGCCCGGTGAGCAGCGCGTCGGTGAAGCCGATGGCGGGGGCCTCGCCGCGGGTGGAGATGTGGCGCACGTCGGTGTCGTCCTTCGTCGAACGCGGCGGACCATAGGGGGAGCGCCGGCCCGGGACAAGCGGGGCGCGCCGCGGAACGTGGGGCATTCGCGCCGCGTTGCTCTCGCGACGGACACGATCACGGGAGGATCCCATGCACGACCCCCGCTCCGAGGAGGAGAAGGCGCGCGCCGCGCTCAAGCGGAACCAGGAGATGGGCCACGCACCCAAGCAGAGCCCGCTCACGCGCCAGCCCTCGACCACGCCCGAGACGTTCGGCGAGCATCACGGCCACCCGCCCGAGGACTATGCGGCGGACCGGGGCGCGGACCCCGGCCGTCCGGGCTCCGACAACGACCCGCGCCAGCACGGCCACGGCCACGCCGATACCCGCATGGGCCACGAGCACGTCTCCGACCTCTCCGAGGTCGAGCGGACGATCACCGGCGAGCCGGCAACGCGCAAGCGCTGAGGACGAGCATCATGGCAGAGCACGAGACCGAGCAGCAGAAGGCGGCGAAGAAGGCGCTCGAGATGAAGCGCAGGAACGATCCGCACGCCGACATCCCCGAGCACCGGACCGCCGACGAGGGCATGCATCCCCACGACGGCCCGAAGGCCCCGCCGTCCGGCGCGCTCGACCATGGCGGCGAGGCGCCGGCGCTGTCGCGCTCGCACGGAGCGCGGCGGTCCGACCAGGGTTCGCACTGAGCGGCGCATCCGAGCGGCGTACGCCGCGCGACGAGATCACGGGACGGCCGGGCGCGAGCTCGGCCGTCCCGCCTCGCGTTACAGAGACTTAATGTCCGGGAAAGGGGCGCGACATCGCCCCGCGTCTAGAACCACCGGCGAGGCCCGACGTTCGCGTCGAGGCACAGGCGAGGGCACGAGCCCTCCCGCATCGCTTCACGGCGCAGAGACAGAGGTTCCATGACCACGAACTCCCCCGAGCGCATCACCAGCCGCCGGTTCGCGTCGACGCGCACCGCGCTCCTCGCCGCCGTCGGCATCGGCGCCCTCGGCGTCGCCGGCCTCGGCACCGGCCCGTTCCAGGCGTCGCTGCCGGCGCAGGCCCAGACGCAGGCGGAAGCGCCCTCCGGTGCGCTGACCCTCGAGACGCCGGACGCCCGCGTTCCCTCCTTCGCCGACGTCGTCGAGCGCGTGCGCCCGGCGGTCGTCTCCGTGCGCACCCGCCTCGGCAACGAGCCGGCGATGGCGACGGGCCGCGGCATCCCCGGCCTGCCTCCGGGCATGGACATCCCCGAGGACAGCCCGCTGCACGAGTTCTTCGAGCGCTTCCGCGGCGGCGGCGAGGGCCTCGCGCCGCGCGGGCCGGCCCCGCGCCGCGGCGCCCAGGGATCAGGCTTCTTCATCTCCGGCGACGGCTACCTCGTGACGAACAACCACGTCGTCGAGAGCGCCGAGACCGTCGAGGTCCTGATGGACGACGGCACGACTCTCGACGCGGAGATCGTCGGCCTCGATCCGAAGACCGACCTCGCCCTGCTCAAGGTCGAGGAGCGCGACGATCCGTTCGCCTACGTTGAGTTCGCGCCCACCGCGCCGCGCGTCGGCGACTGGGTGGTTGCGATCGGCAACCCGTTCGGGCTCGGCGGCACCGTTACCGCGGGCATCGTCTCGGCGCGCGGGCGCGACATCGGTGCGGGCCCCTACGACGACTTCCTGCAGATCGACGCGCCGGTGAACCAGGGCAACTCGGGTGGCCCGGCCTTCGACCAGTCCGGCCAGGTGATCGGCGTCAACACGGCGATTTCCTCGCCGACGGGCGGCAACGTGGGCATCGCCTTCGCGATCCCCTCCGAGACCGTCCAGCGCATCGTCGCGCAGCTGCGCGAGACGGGCGAGGTCGAGCGCGGCTTCCTCGGCGTGCAGATCCAGCCGGTGAACGAGGACATCGCCGCCGGCGTCGGCCTCGACACGGCGCAGGGCGCCATCGTCGGCCAGGTCACGCCGGACAGCCCGGCCGCCGAGGCCGGCTTCGAGGTCGGCGACATCGTGCTCGAGGTGGCCGGCGACGACATCGAGGACGCCCGCGACCTGTCGCGCACGATCGCGTTCATGGACCCGGGCGAGACGATCGAGGTCGTGATCTTCCGCGACGGCGAGCGGCAGACGCTGGACGTCACGATCGGGCGGATGCCGACGGACGAGGTCGTCACCGCGGCCCGCGAGCCGGAGGCGCAGGAGTTCAACGATCTCGGCCTCCAGCTCGCCCCCGTCGAGGGCGACATGGCGGGCGTCGCCGTGGTCGAGGTCGATCCCGACGGGCCGGCCTTCGAGAAGGGCATCGCCGAGGGCGACGTGATCGCCGAGATCGGTGGCGAGCCGGTGGCGAACCCGCAGGACGTCGAGGAGGCTCTCGCGGCAGCGGCGGAATCCGGGCGCGAGGCCGTGCTGGTGCGCGTCGAGCGCGACGGCGCCTCCCGCTTCATCGCCTTCCGCCTGCCGATCGGCTGATCGGCCCCGCGGGAGGGCTTTCGAGAGACGATGGCCGGTGCGTCCGCGAGGGCGCGCCGGCCGTTCTCGTTCATGATCCGGCTGGACGTCGTGGCGGCCCATGCGAGGCGCCGAGGCCAATTCCGTAGCTCTCCGAGCCCTGTGGATCGGCTACGCCATCAGCAGCGCCACCACGACCACGAGCCCCACCAGCACGATCAACGCCACGAACCCGCCGACCACCCGGCCGCCGCCGGTGCGGGCGATGTCCGTCGGGGCGGGGGCGTCCACCTTCGGCGCATTGCGGGCCTGCTCCTCGCGGGCGAGGCGCATGCGCTCGGGAGAGGCGGGAGTGCCGGCGACCTCGTCGTCGGTGCCGAGCATGGACATGCCCGGGTCGAACACCGCGTTCTTGTCTCCGGTGCGGCCGGAATCCACGTCGGCCTTGAGCATCGCCGCGTTGGGGCGGGCGTCGTCGACGGGCGCGTGATCCCCGGTCATCCGCTCGGAGGACGCGTCCGGCACCATGTCGGGCGTGGGCGGCTTCTCCGTCGCGTCCGCTGCGGTCGCTCGCCGCCCGGTCGCGGGCTCATGGTGAGGGGACGGCTCGTTCGCAGGCTTCTTCGCAGGCTCGTTCGTCGGCATGGGGGCGCCTCGTCTCGGTTCTGGTCGATCACGAGACGCAAACGCCGGGGCCGCGCCCGGCGTTCAGCCGAGCCAGTCCGGCACGCTGTCGCGACCGATCAGGTCCTCGTAGCGCTCGCGCGGGCGCACGACCGCGTGGCGCGCGCCGTCGACGAGCACCTCCGGCACCAGGAGGCGGGTGTTGTAGGTGGAGGACTGCACCGCACCGTAGGCGCCCGCCGTCATGATCGCCACGAGGTCGCCCGCGGCGACCTCCGGCAGCGCCCGCCCCAGCGCGAGGTAGTCCCCGGTCTCGCAGACGGGCCCGACCACGTCGACCACGCGCCGGGGCGCATCCGGCGCCGGCCGGCGCAGGGGCTTGATGTCGTGGTGCGCCTCGTAGAGCGTCGGGCGGATGAGGTCGTTCATCGCCGCGTCCACGATGACGAAGGTCTTGCCCTCTCCCTCCTTCACGTAGACCACGCGCGAGACGAGGACGCCGGCGTTGCCGGCGATCATGCGACCGATCTCGAACAGGAGCTGGAGGCCGAGATCCTTGGTGTGGCGCTTGATCGTCTGCGCGAACACGGAGGGCGCCGGCGGCGGCTCCTCGTCCTCGCGATAGGGCACGCCGAGCCCGCCGCCGAGGTCCATGTGGTGGAGCGGATGGCCCTGCGCCATCAGGTCCCGGGCGAGCTCGGCCATCAGCGCGGTGGCGTTGTCGAAAGGCGCGAGATCGGTGATCTGGCTGCCGATGTGCATGTCGACGCCGGTGATCGCGATCCCCGGCAGCGCGGCGGCGCGGGCGTAGACCTCCCGGGCACGGGAGATCGGGATGCCGAACTTGTTGTCGAACTTGCCCGTCGAGATCTTGGCATGCGTGCGCGCGTCCACGTCCGGGTTGACGCGGATCGAGATCGGCGCCTCGATGCTCATCTCCGTCGCCACCGAGGAGAGCGCCTCGAGCTCGGGCTCGCTCTCGACGTTGAAGCACAGGATGCCCGCCGCGAGCGCCGCCGCCATCTCGGTGCGGGTCTTGCCGACGCCGGAGAACACGATGCGGTTGCCGGGCACGCCGGCGGCGAGCGCCCGGCGCAGCTCGCCCTCCGAGACGATGTCCATGCCCGCGCCGCGGCGCGCCAGCGTGCGCAGCACCGCCTGGTTGGAGTTGGCCTTCATCGCGTAGCAGACGAGCGCGTCCATGTCGGCGAAGGCGGAGGCGAAGACGTCGTAGTGGCGCTCGAGCGTCGCCGTGGAATAGCAGTAGAAGGGCGTGCCCACCTGCGCCGCGATCGCCTCCAGCGAGACGTCCTCCGCGTGCATGACGCCGTCGCGATAGGCGAAGTGGTGCATGACGCGCCCTTCAGAGGAGAAAGTCGAGGGGGAACGGCCGGTCCGGCTGCGTGACGGGGACGCTCTCGGGCTCGCGCGGGCCGCCGACGGGCACCTCGGTCAACGGATCGGAGGGCACGCGCGCCTCGTCGGCGAGCGGGGCGGGACCCGCGCCGGGCGGCGGCTCCAGCGAACCGCGGCGTCCGCAGGCGGACAGCGCCAGCACCGCCGCGACACCCAGGATGACACCAACGCTCGCCCGACTCGCACGCATCGCACACCTCCGCTCGTCGCCGCGAGCTAAAGCACAGATCGCACGGGCTGGCGAGAGGGGAGGATGGGCCGCCTGCGTCTCGGAATCGACGCGCCGTAGGGTTCCGGACCCCGCCCCGAGCCGCCTTCGGCAGCATTCCCCGCCCCTAGAGGGCGGGATCGGCCTCGAGCCGCTGCAGCAGGTGCTGGGAGGCGGCCAGACGGGCGAAGCGGCCGCCCGCGGCGAGAAGGCCCTCGTAGGAGCCGTCCTCGACGATGCGGCCCTCGTGCAGGACGAGGATGCGGTCGGCGTCGCGCACGGTGGCGAGGCGGTGGGCGATGACGAAGACGGTGCGCCCGCGCATCGCCTCGGCGAGCGCCTCCTTGAGGCGCGCCTCGGTGACGGCGTCGAGCGCGCTCGTCGCCTCGTCGAGGACGAGGATCGGCGGGTCCTTCAGGAGCGCGCGGGCGACCGCGATGCGCTGGCGCTCGCCGCCCGACAGCGAGCGGCCGCGCTCGCCGATCTCGGTGTCGAGGCCGCGCGGCAGCCGGGCGAGGAAGCCGCCGGCCTGGGCGCGCTCCAGCGCGGCGACGAGCTCGTCGTCGCGCGCGTCCGGCTTGCCGACGAGGAGGTTCTCCCGCAGCGAGCGGGCGAACAGCATCGGCTCCTGGAAGACGACGCCGATGTTGCGCCGCAGCCCCTCGAGCTGCCAGTCCCGCGCGTCGACCCCGTCCAGCAGGACGCGCCCCGTGTCCGGGTCGAAGGCGCGGTGGAGGAGCGCGAGGGCGGTCGACTTGCCCGACCCGGTCTCGCCGACGAGGGCCACGGTCTCGCCGGGCGCGACCGAGAAGGTCAGCTCGCGTACGGCGGCGCGCTCGCCGTCGTAGGAATAGGACACGCCCTCGAAGGCGACGGCGCCGGCGAGCCGGCCGGGATCGCGCGCGCCCGGGCGCTCGGCGACGGCGGGGATCGTGTCGCGCACGGCGAACAGCTCGGCGATCTTGGGGGCGTTGAGCAGGAGCCCGTTGACGAAGAACACGAGCTGCTCCAGCCGCCCGATCAGCATCGTGGCCAGCGCGACGAAGGAGACGATCTCGCCGATCGTCGCGAGCCCTTCGCGGAAGAGCGCGATGCCGAGCAGCAGGATGGCGAGGACGGTGAGCGTCCCCGCGCAGCGCGTCGCGACGGAGGCGAGCGCCCACCAGGAGAGCACCGGTGCCTGGGCGGCCAGGAGATCGGCCATGACGGCGCGCATGTGCCGCACCTCGGCGTCGATCCGGGTGAAGGACTGCACGACCGCGACGTTGCCGAGCGCGTCCGACGCATTGCCGGCGAGCGCCGTATGGTGGCCCTCGACGGTGCCCTGCATCCGCTCCGTCCGGCGCAGCACCGCGTGCGTGAGGAGCCCGCTCGCCAGCACGAGGACGACGAGGACGAGACCCAGCCGCCAGTTCAGGAACAGCGTCAGCGGCAGCAGCACGGCCACCGCGACGAGCGCCGCCGCCTGGTCGCGCAGGAAGGACAGCCACAGCGCGAAGAGGGCGCCGGCGCCCTCGATCATCACCTTGAGCGCGCGGCCCGAATGCGTCCCCGCGTGAAAGGCGAGAGGCAGCGCGAGCGCATGCTCGAAGACCTCCGCCATGGCGGCGAGCCGGCCGCGGTGGGCGAGGCGGTCGGCATGGAGCGCGACGAGGACTCCCGCCGCGATCGTGAACAACCCGAAGCCGACCCAGGCGGCGAGCAGCGGGCCGAGCCCCGCGAGCGCCGCCGCGGGATCGGCCTCCGCCTGCGCCCGCGCCAGGCGATCGACGATCATCCCGAACAGCACCGGCTCTGCGAACGCGGCGGCCGCGAGCGCCACGTTGGCGAGCGCGAGCGTGACGGCGAGCCGCCGCTCCGGGGCGAGGAGCGCGATCGTCGACAGCAGGATCCGGGAGAGCGGCATCGCGGGTTCCGTGCGCGCGGGCGGGGCCGGCGCTGGAGAAGCTAGTGCGCGCGCCGCGTCCCGTCACCCGCGCCCCCCGCTAAACCATTTCTTCAGCACGTGGGCCTTAGCTTCGCTGCAATGCGGAACCCGGGGAACGCAGCCCCGCGCCGGAGCACGCCACATGGATTTCGCCACCGCACTGGGCCTCGTCGCCGGCGTCGCGACCGTCGTCGGGATGATTCTCGTGGGCGGCGGCAGCCTCGCCTCCTACTACGATACCGTGGCGCTCGTGTGCGTCATCGGCGGGTCGTTCGCCTCGACGATGGTGCGCTTCACCTTCCCGACGATGATGAGCGGCCTGCCCATGGGCATCCGCTACGGCCTGAGCATGCTCAAGGAGACGCCGCGCAGCCTGCTCGACGAGATCACCCAGGTCGCCGACGTCGTCCGCAAGTCCGGCCCGATGGGCCTCGAGAACGTGCAGGTGGCCAACCCAACGCTCGCCCAGGGCCTGCGCTACATCGCCGACGGCTACGACCGCGACTTCATCAAGGACGCGCTCGAGAAGGACCGCGACAACTTCGTCCAGCGCCTCGACGACGGATCGAAGGTCTGGCGCGGCATCGGCGACTGCGCGCCGGCCTGGGGCATGATCTCGACCGTGGTCGGCATGATCATGATGTTCGCCAACATGGAGGACCCGTCCAAGCTCGGTCCCGCCATGGCCGTGTCGCTGCTCGGCACGCTCTACGGCTCGCTCGTGGCGAACCTGATCGCGCTGCCGATCGCCGACAAGCTCACGCTGCGGCTGACCAACGAGGACCTCCTGCGCTCGATGATCATCGACGGGGTACTGCAGGTCCGCGACCAGCGCTCGCCGACGATCGTGCGCGAGATGCTCACGGCCTACCTGCCCGAGCATCACCGCGCCGACCTCGCCGAGGCCTGAGCCCGGCGCCGCACGCCACGCAGGAGACCACGATGCCGCGCAGGAAGCAGGATCCGCCCGCCGGCGCGCCGATGTGGTTCGTCACCTTCGCCGACCTGATGGCGCTGCTGATGAGCTTCTTCGTGATCCTGGTCGCCTACTCGACGCAGGATCAGCGCAAGATGCAGATCGTCGCGGGCTCCGTGCGCGAGGCCTTCGGCGTGAACCCGGAATCGCGGTTCTCCGGTATCATCGAGCAGGACGGCCTGCCCACGCTCACCGCGCTCCAGAACGTGCGGCAGGTGAAGCCCGAGGAAGCCTCCGACCACACAGTGCCCAACGAGCTCGACAACCAGGAGCGCGGCTTGTTCTCGGTGACGTTCGACCGCGGCTTCGGCACAGCGGCAGCGTCGCTGCGCCAGGCGCTGCAGGACATGCCCGAGATCGCGGAGCTCTCGCGCAACCTCGTCATCCAGCAGACCGAGGAGGGGCTCGACGTCTCGCTCGTCGACCAGGACGGGCGCTCGATGTTCCCGGAGGGCTCGGTCTACCCCTACGAGCGCACGCGCCTCGTGCTCGAGGCGATCACGCCGGTGATCCGGCGCCTGCCCAACCGCCTCGCCATCCGGGGGCACACGGCGGCGCTGCGGCCGGGCGACACCGCGCAGGTCGACGGCTGGAGCCTCACCGCCGGGCGCGCGCTGGCGGTGCGCGAGATCCTCGCCGGTGCCGGCATGCCCGAGGAGCGCTTCGCCACCGTCGCCGGCAAGTCCGACACCGAGCCGGCCTTCCCCGACAACCCCTACATTGCCCCCAATCGCCGCGTGACCGTGACGCTGCTGGCCGAGGACCCGCCGATCCCTCCGAGCTTCCGCCCCTGAGCGCGGGGTTCGGCGAGGCGGGCCCGCTCCGCCTCCGCACCGGAAGGAACGGGCTCGGCACGGCTCCCCGCTTGTCAAGCGAGGGCGCGCGCGCCACACCCGGCCCATGCGCGCCTTCGACACGCCCCTGCCCATCGACGCCGTCCTCGCCGATCTCGCGGCCGCCCTGCGGGCGGGTCCGCGTGCGGTCCTCGTCGCACCGCCGGGTGCGGGCAAGACGACGCGCGTGCCGCTCGCGCTGCTCGACGAGCCGTGGGCGCGCGGCGGCAAGCTCGTCCTGCTCGAGCCCCGCCGACTCGCCGCCCGCGCCGCCGCCGAGCGCATGGCGCGCACGCTCGGCGAGCGCGTCGGCGAGACCGTGGGCCTGCGCGTGCGGCTCGGCACGCAGGTCTCGGCGAAGACCCGGATCGAGGTGGTCACCGAGGGCGTGTTCACCCGCATGATCCTCGACGACCCGACGCTCGACGGCATCGCCGCGGTGCTGTTCGACGAGTACCACGAGCGCTCCCTCGACGCCGACCTCGGCCTCGCGCTGGCGCTCGACGCGCAGGGCGCCCTGCGCGAGGACCTGCGGCTCCTGGTCATGTCCGCGACGCTCGACGGTGCGCGGGTCGCCGCGCTGCTCGAGGGCGCGCCTGTCGTCGAGTCGGAGGGGCGCGCCTTTCCCGTCGAGACCCGCCATGTCGGGCGCGATCCGCGCGCGCGGATCGAGGAGGCGGTCGGCGCCGTGGTGATGCGCGCGCTCGCCGAGGAGACGGGCTCGCTCCTCGTCTTCCTGCCAGGCCAGGCCGAGATCCGCCGCACGGCGCGGCTCCTGGAGGAGCGCGTGCGCGATCCCGCGGTGGAGATCGCCCCGCTGTACGGGGCGCTCGACCGGGCGGAGCAGGACCACGCCGTCTCGCCCGCCGCCCCCGGGCGGCGCAAGGTCGTGCTCGCGACCTCCATCGCGGAGACCTCGCTCACCATCGAGGGCGTGCGGGTCGTGATCGATTCCGGCCTCTCCCGCGTGCCGGTCTACGAGCCGGCGGTGGGGCTGACACGGCTCGCGACGGTGCGGGTCTCGCGCGCCTCCGCCGACCAGCGCCGCGGCCGCGCGGGCCGCACCGGGCCGGGCGTCTGCTGGCGGCTCTGGGAGGAGGCGGCGACGGGGGCGCTCCAGCCGTTCTCGACGCCCGAGATCCTCGCCGCCGATCTCGCCTCCCTCGTCCTCGACTGCGCGGCCTGGGGCGTCACCGACCCCGGGACGCTCCCCTTCCTCGATGCGCCCCCGCGCCCGGCGCTGGCGGAGGCGCGCGCGCTCCTCGGCGAGATCGGCGCGCTCGACGCGGACGGCCGGATCACCCCGCTCGGCGCGCGGGTGCGCGCGCTGCCGCTGCCGCCGCGCCTCGCTGCGATGGTGCTGCGCGCCGCCGAGCGCGGTGAGGCGGCGCGGTCGGCGGAGATCGCGGCGCTCCTGGTGGAGCGCGGCCTGGGCGGCGAGGACGTCGATCTCGCCCATCGGCTCGATCGCGTCGCCCGCGAGCGCGGCGGGCGTGCGCAGGACATGCGCCGCCTCGCCCGCGGCTGGGCGGCGCAGGCGACGGAGGGGCTCGCGCCCGGCGCGCCGGAGGGGCTCTCGGTCGGCGCGCTCGTCGCGCTCGCCTATCCGGACCGCATCGCCCGTGCGCGGGGCAAGCCCGGCGATGTCGTCCTCGCCAACGGGCGCGGCGCGGCGCTGGAGCCCCATCTCGCGCTCGCCCGCGAGCCGTTCCTCGCCATCGCCGAGATCGCCGGGTCCGCCGGCGCGGCGCGGGTGCTCGCCGCGGCGGCGCTCGCGCCGGAGGAGATCGAGGCGCTCTTCCCCGACCGCATCGTGTCGCGCGACGAGATCGCCTTCGACGCGAAGGCGAAGGCGGTGCGCGGGCGCGCCGTGCGGCGGATCGGGTCCGTGGTCCTGTCCGAGCGCCCGATCCCGCTCGCCGACGACCCGCAGACGCCCGTCGTGCTCGCGCGCGGCATCGCGAAGCTCGGCATCGACATGCTGCCCTGGTCGAAGGCCGCGACCCAGCTGCGCCGGCGCATCGCCTTCCTGCGTGCCGCGGAGGGCGCCCCCTGGCCGGACGTGTCGGACGAGGCCCTCGCGGAGACGATCGAGGCTTGGCTCGCGCCGATGCTCGCGGGCCGCACGGCGCTCGCGCAGGTCGAGGGCGCCGATGTGCTGGAAGGGTTGCGGACGCTGCTCCCCTGGGACCTCCAGCGGCGGCTGGACGCGGAAGCGCCGACGCATTGGCGCGCGCCGACCGGCACGTCGGTGGCGGTGGACTACGACCGCGCGGAGCCCGCGATCGCCATCCGCGTGCAGGAGCTCTACGGGCTCGCCACGCACCCGGCGCTGGCCGGCGGGCGCCGGCCGCTCGTGCTCGAGCTGCTCTCGCCGGCGCATCGCCCGATCCAGGTGACGAAGGACCTCCCCGGCTTCTGGCGCGGCTCCTGGGCCGAGGTGCGCGCCGAGATGCGCGGGCGCTATCCCCGGCACGTCTGGCCCGAGGACCCCGCGGCCGCCGCCCCGACCACCCGCGCGAAGCCGCGCGGGACGTGAGCGGATCTCAACGCTGCAGTCGAACGCGCACATCGCCGAAGGCCGATGCGAACGTCCTCCATCCCTGTCGGGGAAGGAGGCGCCGGCGAAGCCGGTGACGGATGGGGCGCGGCGCGAAGCGACGCGTTCCGCGAAGCGGAAGCCACCGTGTCCGATCGGGCGTGTCCCTTTCGGCTTCGCCGAACGCGCGTCCCGCGCGCCCCATCCGTCTCGCCGCTGCGCGGCGATCCACCTTCCCCTACAGGGAAGGAGAAGGCCTTGCGCGGGGAGACCGGCTGGATCGACGCTGCCTCAGCCGCCGATGTTGAACGCCGCGAGCGCCGCCATGTTGACGATGTCGGCGTCCGTCGAGCCGAGCGTGACGATCTGCACCGGCTTGTCGAGGCCCACGATCAGCGGGCCGAGCACCGTCGTGCCGCCGAGCTCCTGCAGCATCTTCGTCGAGATGGCGGCGGAGTGGAAGGCGGGCATCACCAGCACGTTGGCCGGGGCCTTGAGGCGCGAGAACGGGTACGCGGCGAGCTGGTTGGCGTTGAGCGCCACGTCGGCGCCCATCTCGCCGTCGAACTCGAAGTCGACGCGCTTCCTCTCGAGCAGTTCCACCGCCTCCTGCACGCGCTCCGCGCGCTCGGCGCGGGGCTGGCCGAAGGTGGAGAAGGAGAGCAGCGCCACCCGCGGCTCGTAGCCGAGCCTGCGCGCGACGCCAGCGGCCTCGACCGCGATCTCGGCGAGCTCGTCGGCGGACGGCATCTCGTGAATCGCCGTGTCCGCCACCAGCACGGCGCGGCCGCGCGCCAGGCACAGCGAGACGCCGATGACCCGGTGGCCGGGCTTGGGGTCGATGACGCGGCGGATCTCCTCCATCGCCGTGGAGTAGTTGCGGGTCACGCCGGTGACGAGCGCGTCCGCGTCGCCGAGCGCCACCATGGCGGCGCCGAAATGGTTGCGGTCCTGGTTGATCAGGCGCTGGCAGTCGCGGAACAGGAAGCCCTTGCGCTGCAGCCGGTCGTAGAGGAACTGCGCGTAGGCCGTGTTCCGCTTCGACAGGCGCGCGTTCATGATCTGGATGTTGTCGCGCCCCTCGAGCTCGATGCCGGCGAAGGTCGCGGTCTCGTAGATGCGGTCCTCGCGCCCGACCAGGATCGCGGTGCCGAGCCCTTGGTTGGCGAAGGAGAGCGCCGCGCGGATGACCTGCTCCTCCTCGCCCTCGGCGAAGACGACGCGCTTGGGGAACTTGCGCACCCGCTCGAAGATGCGGTTCAGCGTGCCGGCGACAGGATCGCGCCGGGCCGAGAGCTGGCCGCGGTAGGCGCGCTTGTCGACGATGGGGCGGCGGGCGACGCCGGTGTCCATCGCCGCCTGCGCCACCGCCGGCGGCACGGTGGAGATCAGCCGCGGGTCGAACGGCACGGGGATGATGTACTCCCGCCCGAAGCGCGGGCGCGAGCCCTGGTAGGCGGCGGCGACCTCGTCGGGCACGTCCTCGCGCGCCAACGCCGCGAGCGACTCGGCGGCGGCGATCTTCATCTCCATGTTGATCGTCGTCGCCTGCACGTCGAGCGCCCCGCGGAAGATGTAGGGGAAGCCCAGCACGTTGTTGACCTGGTTCGGGTAGTCCGACCGGCCGGTGGCGACGATGGCATCGTCGCGGATGGCGGCGACCTCCTCCGGGGTGATCTCGGGGTCCGGGTTCGCCATGGCGAAGATGATCGGCTGGGGCGCCATGGAGGCGATCATCTCGGGCGTGAAGGCGCCCTTCACCGACAGGCCGAACACCGCATCGGCGCCGTCGAGCGCATCCGCCAGGGAGCGCGCGTCGGTGGCCGCCGCGTGGGCGGACTTCCACTGGTTCATGCCGCTCTCGCGGCCGCGGTAGATCACGCCCTTGGTATCGCACAGGACCACGTTGTTCGGCGAAAAGCCCATGGCCTTCAGAAGCTCGACGCAGGCGATGCCGGCCGCCCCCGCGCCGTTGACGACGAGGCGCGTCTCCTTGATGTCGCGCCCGGTGAGGTGCAGCGCGTTGATCAGCCCCGCCGCCGCGATGATGGCGGTGCCGTGCTGGTCGTCGTGGAAGACCGGGATGTCCATCAATTCGCGCAGGCGCTCCTCGATGATGAAGCACTCCGGCGCCTTGATGTCCTCGAGGTTGATGCCGCCGAAGGACGGCCCGAGGTAGCGCACGCTGTTGACGAACGCGTCCGCGTCCTCCGTGTCGACCTCGAGGTCGATGGAATCGACGTCGGCGAAGCGCTTGAACAGCACCGCCTTGCCCTCCATCACCGGCTTCGAGGCGAGCGCCCCGAGATTGCCGAGCCCGAGGATGGCGGTCCCGTTCGAGATCACCGCCACCATGTTGCCCCGCGCCGTGAGGTCGAAGGCGCGCGAGGGATCCTCGTGGATCGCCTTCACCGGCACGGCCACGCCCGGCGAGTAGGCGAGCGACAGGTCGCGCTGCGTCGCCATGGGCTTCGTCGGGACCACCTCGAGCTTGCCGGGCCGCCCCTGGCTGTGGAACGCGAGCGCCTCCTGGTCGGTGAAGGTGGGACGCGGGCGGCGGGGCGGCGGGGTCGACATGGCGATGGCGGCTTCTCTGTTCGGTCCGAGGCGGAGCGGGACCTTACGCGGGGGGCCAGTGGGGGGCAAGGGCGGGAAGGACAGAGTTCCCGGGGCTGGCATGCCGGATTGCGAAGCGCGCCCGGGACCGAGAACCACCGCCGTTCTGCTCAGCGTGCGCGGGAGCGCGCGCGTCCGCGGACCTCGGCGGAGGCCTCCCCCGCCGCGGCGCTCGCGCGCCGCCCTGCGAAGACCTGTGGATCTGGATCCCGGACTTGCTTCGCAATCCGGGATGACGAGCGAGGACGCGGATCAGCGGATTTCGCCGGCGTCGATGGCAGCCGCGCCCTCCCCGCAGGGGAGGACGACGGCCGAAGGCCGGAGGGTGGGGCGGGCGGCGGCCGGCTCGACAGGTCATGTGAACGGCCCCACCGCCCGCACTTCGCGCGGACTCCTCCCCTCCGGGGAGGATGCGGGTCGGCGGATGTCGTCGGCGTCCAGGCTGACGCGACCGTCACCCGACCGGAGGAGAGGCGGAAGGGAGTGCGAGGCGGCGTTTCCGCTTCCCTCTCGCTTTCATCAGCGCCCGACAGCAGGGCGGAAGGCGAGGGACAGGCTCGCGTTCCGCACCGCGGGGCTCTCCGGCCGACGGCTCACTTCACCACGAGCACGGCACAGGGCGCGTCGTGGACGACCTTCTGCGAGACGCTGCCGAGAATGAGGCCCTTCAGACGGCCGAGACCGCGGCTGCCGATGACGAGCAGGTCGGCGGCTTCCTCCTGCGCGACCTGGACGATCGCCTCGACCGGCGGGGCGTCGGCGATGCGCGCGTCGACGGTGACGCTGCGCCCCTCGAGCGTGCGGCGCGCGGCGGCGATCACCTCGTCGGCGACGTGCCGGAGCGTGTCCGGCGAGACCATGATCACGGGAATCGCCCCGCCCATGGCGGCCGCGGGCATGACCGGTGTCGCGGAGGCCTCGTCGAGCTCGGCCTTCACACGGTCGAGGAAGCCGAGCCGCTCGGCGACCGTGTAGAGCTCCCCGTACGGCACCCCGCGCAGCAGCGCATGCGCCAGCACGAGCCGCGCGCCGCGGGCTTCCGCGATCTCGGCGGCGAGGGACAGGACCGTGTCCTGGTGCTCCGAGCCGTCCACGGCGACGACGATGGTCGAGATCATGACGGGGGTCCTCTCCTCGCGGGGCCGGTGCGGCGCGCAGACGTTGCCGTGCCGCGCGCCCGTGTGCAATCCCGTAAACACCGGAAGGCGGCACGCGCGGATGCGCAAGGGCCCTACGGATGCACAGGTCCCCTCTCCTGCGTTAGGAAGGACGACGAGGAGCACGGCTTTGAGCGAGACCAGGGGCATCCTGAGGCCGGGGGAGACGGTGTGGACGGTCGCGCAGGCGCCGCGTGCGGCCGCGCTGATCGACGCGGCCGCGACCTTCGGCGCCATGCGCGCGGCGATGCGCGCGGCGCGCACGCGCATCCTCGTCGTGGGCTGGGACATCGACAGCCGCACGCCCCTCGTCGGCGACGAATACGATCCCGCCGACGGGCTTCCCCGCGAGCTGGGGCCGTTCCTGCGGGCGCTCGTGGCGCGGCGCCCGCGGCTGCGGGTCGATCTCCTTCTCTGGGACTACGCGCTGCTCTACGGCCTCGAGCGCGAGCTGCTGCCGGAGGTGAAGCTCGACTGGTCGATGCCGCGGCGCATCCGTGCGCGGCTCGACGACGTGCTGCCGATCGGCGCGAGCCATCACCAGAAGATCGTCGTCGTCGACGGCGCGCTCGCCTTCTGCGGCGGGCTCGACCTCGCCATCCGGCGCTGGGACACCCGCGCGCACGCCCTCGACGACCCGCGTCGGCGCGACCCGGACGGCGCGCCCTACCGGCCCTTCCACGATGCGCAGATGATGGTCGACGGCGAGGCGGCGGCCGCCCTTTCGGCGCTCGCCGAGGCGCGCTGGCGGCAGGCCGAGGGCGGCTACGCCGCGGCGCCGAAGCTGCGCCGGGGGAAGGGCTCGGTGCTGCGCGGGCGCGTCGCGGAGAAGGCCCCGGACCTCTGGCCGGCCGAGATCGTTCCCGACTTCCGCGACGTGGGCGTCGGCATCGCCCGCACACGCCCCGCCTTCGCCAGCGCGCCCGCGATCCGAGAGGTGGAGGCGCTCTACGAGGCCTCCGTCGCCGCCGCCGAGCGCACGATCTACATCGAGAACCAGTTCCTCACCCGCGAGCGCATCGCACGGGCGCTGATCGCCCGGATGCGCGAGGTGCCCGGCCTCGAGGTGCTCCTGGTCGGGCCCAACGTGCACCAGAGCTGGCTCGAGGAGCACGCGATGAACGCCGGGCGCCGGCGCTTCGTGACGCTCCTCCGGGAGGCCGGCCTGTCGGACCGGGCCCGGCTCGTCCACCCCGCCCTGCCGGACGACCCGACCGGCGAGGGCGTCATGGTCCACGCCAAGCTCATGTTCGTCGACGACCGGCTGCTGCGCATCGGCTCGGCCAACCTGAACAACCGCTCGATGGGGCTCGACAGCGAGTGCGATCTCGCGATCGAGGCGCACACGGACGAGGAGCGCGCCGCGATCGCGCGCATCCGCGACGGGCTCGTCGCCGAGCATGCCGGCGTCGCGCCCGAACGGGTCGGCGCGGCGATCGCGCGGGAGGGCTCGCTCCTCGCCGCGCTCGATACGCTGCCGCAGGAGGGCCGGCACCTCGCGCCGATCGCCCTCGCCCCCGCCGAGGGCGGCGAGCTCGCCCGGCGCATCGGCGAGATCGCCGACCCGGAGACCCCGATCGCCACGCCCGCCTTCGGGGCGGAGATGTTCGCGGGCCAGCCGGCGCAGCGCTCACTCCTGCGCACGCTGAAGCTCGTCCTCGCCGCGCTCGCGGTCGCCGCCGTCGTCGCGCTCTGGCGCTTCTCCCCCGCCGCCGACCTCACCGACCCGGCCGCGCTGGTGGCGCGGCTCGAGGCGCTCGGCGCGGGACCGTTCGCGCCGCTCCTCGTCGTCCTCGCCTTCGTGGTGGGCGGGCTCGTCGTCTTTCCCGTGACGGTGCTGATCACCGTCACGGGCATGATGTTCGCGCCGGTGACGGCGATCGCGGTGGCGACGACGGGCGTGATGCTCAGCGCCGCGCTGATGTACGCCATCGGCCGCGCCGTGGGGCGCGGGGCGCTCGAGCGGCGCATGGGCCGGCGCACCCGTGCCGTGTCGAAGGCGCTCGCCGACAGCGGCATCATCGCGGTGGCGGCGCTGAGGATGCTGCCTGTCGCCCCCTTCAGCGTGGTGAACCTCGTCGTCGGCGCGAGCCGGATCGGCATCGCCGACTACCTCGCGGGAACGCTCGTCGGCATGGCGCCGGGGCTCGTGATGCTCACCCTGCTCGGTACCCGGCTGGCCGAGGTGCTGGCCTCGCCGGACCCGTGGGCGCTGGCCCTGCTCGGGATCGCGGTCCTCGCGTGGCTCGCGCTGTCGGTGGGAATGCAGGTGCTGGTCTACCGCATCAAGCGCAAGCGCCGGGCCGCGCGGAGCGCCTGACGCGGCGGGTCGGGCATTTCCCGGGCATCTTCGTGGCCGGACCGTGAAACCAGCGCCCCTCGGGCTCCGTTGACGCCGCGCGTACCGACGCCGGCGCAGGCCGGCGCACGAGCCCGAAAGAGGAGATCATGGCCGATACGACGCACCCCGCGCGAGCCCCGCGGCTCGGCGAGGAGGAGGTCCGCGCTCTCGCCGTCGAGGACGTGGTGGCGCGGCTGGAGGTGGTGCGGGCGCGCTACTTCATGCCCGACACCTCCGCCTTCGTGCGCTACCTGCCCACCTTCGATCCCGACCCGGCGGACCTCTCGGTCAAGATCGACCCCAGCACCGAGACGCACGTCTCCGCCGAGGAGACGGGCCGCTTCGGCCTGGCCCAGCTCGTGACCGAGCTCGAGCTCGCCTACATCACCGTCCACCTGTTCCCCAACCGCCAGGCGCGCGACTACTTCGTCGCCGGCTTCGACGGATCGCTGCGGCAGGTCGAGTTCATCGGCGGGCAGTTCGACTGGAACCGGCTCTGGCTCACCGCCGGCACGGCCAATATCGGCGTGCCCATCGCCGTCTTCCTCGGCCAGCGCGCCGCCGTGAACAACCGCCCCTCGGTCTCGCTGATCGACCACCGCCAGGTCGTGCGCGGGCGCATGGCCTACCGCGCCGTGGGCGGATCGGGTGCGCACGTGGGCGAGGAGTACTACCCCGTCGTCGGCCCCGAGCACGACGTCATGAACGTTGGACGAGAGGAGCGCTGACGTGCGTGCCGAAAAGGGAGTCTTCAAGGGCCTCAACCCGACTATGACGACGATCGCGCTCGTTGTCACCTTCACCTTCCTCGTGCTCGGTGCCTTCGCGCCGGAGCAGTCGGCCGGCTGGTTCGAGAGCGCCCGCGACGGCATCATCGCCGGCTTCAAGTGGTACTACATCCTCGTCGTCTCCGCGTTCCTGTTCTTCTCGATCTACCTGCTGTTCAGCCGGTTCGGGTCGCTCAAGCTCGGCGACGACGACCAGGACCCGGAATTCTCGTACTTCGCCTGGTTCTCGATGCTGTTCGGAGCCGGCATGGGCATCGGGCTCGTGTTCTGGTCGATCGCGGAGCCGATCTTCCACTTCCAGGACAACCCCTTCCTCGACCCGCAGGCGGCGGGCACGAACGCCGCCGCGGCGCTCGCGATGCGGCTCACCTATTTCCACTGGGGCCTGCACCCGTGGGCGATCTACGTCGTCGTCGGCCTCTCGCTGGCGTTCTTCAGCTACCGGCGCAAGCTGCCGCTCTCGATCCGCTCGGTGCTCTACCCCCTGATCGGGGACCGGATCTACGGCTTCTGGGGCCACGCCGTCGACGTGCTCGCGGTTTTCGGCACGATCTTCGGCATCGCCACCTCGCTCGGCTTCGGCGTCGTGCAGATGAACACGGGGCTGAATGTGCTCACCGGCATGCCCATCGGCGTCGGCTGGCAGATCGGGCTGATCGCGGTGATCTCGTGCATCGCGACGATCTCGGTCGTGTCGGGCGTGGGCAAGGGCGTGCGCATCCTCTCCGAGCTGAACCTCTGGCTCTCGCTGGCGATCCTCGTCTTCTTCCTGGCCTTCGGGCCGACGCGCTACCTGCTCAACCTCTTCGTCCAGGGCATGGGCGACTACCTGATCAACGTCGTGCCGCTGTCCTTCTGGACGAACGCCGGCGCGGACGCCGCCGGCACCAGCGGCTGGCAGGCGAGCTGGACGGCGTTCTATTGGGGATGGTGGATCGCCTGGGCGCCGTTCGTGGGCATGTTCATCGCGCGGATCTCGCGCGGGCGCACGGTGCGCGAGTTCGTGCTCGGCGTGCTGCTCGTGCCGACGATCCTGGCGATGATCTGGCTCACGGTGTTCGGCGGCACGGCGCTGCATCTCGAGCTGTGGCAGGGGGCGGACATTGTGGGCGCGGTGAACGCGGACACGACGCTCGCGCTCTACCGCACCCTGGAGGCGATGGACGCCGGCCTCTTCGGCCAGGTCTTCACCGTGGTCGCGACGCTGCTCATCGCGACCTACTTCATCACCTCGTCGGATTCCGGCACGCTCGTGATCACCACCCTGCTGTCGGTGGGCGACATGGACCCGCCGACGCCGCACCGGGTCGTGTGGGGGCTGGGCGAGGGATTCGTCGCGGCGGTGCTGCTCGTCTCCGGCGGGCTCGGGGCGCTGCAGGCCGCCTCGATCATCGCGGCGCTGCCCTTCTCGGTGATCATGCTGTTCATGTGCTGGGGGCTGATCCGCGGGCTCGCCGAGGAGAGCGCCATCGTGGCGCGGGCGAGCGGCCCGCCGCCGGAGCGCCTGCCCTACGCTCCGTGATCCGCAGGCGCTCCCGCCGCTTCGTGCGGCGATGCGGCTTGCCGACGCCGCGCGCGCGGGCCACTCTGCGCGCATGGGAATGCAGTCGAGACTTCGCGCGCCGCTCGCCCTCGCGGTGGCGGCGTGCCTCGTGCCGGGGGCGATCGGGCCCGCTTCGGCGCAGAGCGGGCTGTCGGGGGACGAGCGCTGGATCGTGCTGGCGAGCCGGCAGGACCCCGCCGAAGCGATCGCCCTCGCGCGCGCCTATCGCGAGCGCTTCGAGGCGACGCACGTCGTCACCTCGTCGAACGGCTGGAACGCGGTCGTCGCGGGTCCGGTCCCGGCGAGCGATCCCGGCGCGCTGCAGGCGCGGCTGCGGGCCGAGCCCGGGCTGCCGGACGACCTGTTCGTCTCCGACGGGACGCGCTTCGCCGAGCCGTACTGGACGGCGGACGCGCCGCGCCTCGAGCGCCTGCGCTTCGACGGCGACGCGCCGCTCGCCTTCGAGGCGGACGGGCTGACGTTCCTGCTCGACGCCGCGCGCGACGACACCGACCTCGCCTACCCGACGATCGACGCCTACGAGGGCCGCCGGGTCGCCTTCTCGATCGCCTTCGAGGACGCGGCCTCCTTCTCCGCGGGGGCGCGGCTGACGATCGCGCCGCTCGACCCGGAGGCACCCGGGGAGCGGCAGATCGTGACGAGCGCCTTCACCGGCGGCGCGCATTGCTGCGCGGTGACGCGCATCGCCGGGCGGCTCGGCGCGCGCTGGCTCGTGATCCCCGGGGCGACGCTCGACGGCGACACCGGGTACGGCGTGCGCGACCTCGACGGCGACGGAGTCTACGAGCTGGTCGGCATCGACCAGTCCTTCCTCTATGCCTACGCGTCGTACGCGGCCTCCTTCGCACCCATCGTGATCGAGCGCTACGCGGGCAAGAAGATCGTCGACCTGTCCGACGACCCGCGCTTCCGCCGGGCCTTCGAGGACGACCTCGCCTGGATGGACGAGGCGGTGCGGGACGAGCCGGCGCTGTGGCGCGAGAACGGGTTTCTCGCGGCGTGGGCCGCATCCATGGCGCGGCTCGGACGTTGGGAGGAGGCGCGTGCGCGGGTGCTGGCGTCCTTCGATCGATCGAGCGACTGGCCGCTGACGATCTGCGAGGCGCCCGCGACGGCGGACGGGACCTGCCCGGCCGGCGCGGAGCGGCCGGCCGCGTTCCCGGACGTGCTCGAGCGGCACCTCCGCGAGCGGGGATACATCGGCGGCTGAAAGCGGGTCGGCTCGTGCGCAGCCGTGCGACGCGGTAGGGTCGCGCGGCGCGGAGAGGCGCGAAACGGCGCGAGAGCGCGGAACGGACTCATCGGTGGTATCGGACGCAAAGACCCTGGCGGCGGCCGCCATCCTCGGCCTCGCCTACTACGCCGCGGCGGTGATCGGCCTGCAATGGGCTGCGATCGGCGGGGCCGGATCACCGGTCTGGCCCGCTGCGGGCGTCGGGCTCGCGGGACTCGTCCTGGGCGGCGTGCGCCTGTGGCCCGCGATCGTGATCGCGCGGCTCGCCGCGGGGCTGACGGTTGGCAGCACGCATCCGCTCACGACCGAGCTCGTGATCGCGCTGGGCAACGCCGCGTCCGCGGCGCTCCCCGCCTGGGCGCTCCTCGCCTGGTTCGGCCTCGACCGGCGGCTCGCGGCGATGCGCGACATCCTCGCGGTCGCGCTCGCGGCGGGAGTCGGCGCCCTGATCTCGGCGGTCTTCGGCACGGGCGCGCTGTGGCTCTCGATGGGGCTCGGCCCGGACTTCGCGCTCGCCACCGCGGCGTTCTGGTGGTTCGGCGCCTTCGTGGGCGCGGTGACGCTCGCACCGCCGATCCTCGCCTGGAGCGGGGCGCGAAGCGAAACACGCAGCGAACCTCGCAGCGAACCTCGGAGCGATCTCCGAAGCGAGCCGCAGCCGGATCGCCGGGCCCCGCGGGTCTCGATCGGGTCGGTCGTCCACCTCGCGGCCGTGCTCGCCGTCACCACGGCGCTCGCGGTTCACGTCTTCCTCAACGTGGCGAACCGCGAGCTCGGCACCTGGCTGATCTATCCGCCGCTCATCTGGGCGGCGCTGGCCTTCCAGGTCCGCGGTGCGAGCCTCGCCCTCGTGGCGGTGGCGGGCGCGGCGACGATCGGCGCGACCTTCGGGCGCGGACCGTTCGACCTCCTGGCGGACACGGTGCAGGACCGCGTCGTCCTCGCCCAGCACTTCTCCGCCGCCACCGCCCTCGTCACCCTGGTGCTCGCGGCGGTCGCCGACGAGCGCCGCGGCGCCGAGGCGCTGCGCCGCTCGCAGGCCCGGCTGTCGAACGTGCTCGAGAGCACCACCGACAGCGTCATGGTGCTGGACCGAACCTGGCGCTTCACCTACCTGAACAAGCGCGCCACGGCGCAGATCGGCGGCGGTCGGTCTCTCGTGGGCAGGCGGATCTGGGACGTCTTTCCCGGCGCGCACGGGACGGACTTCTTCGACGCCTACATGCGGGCGGTGGAGACCGGCGAGCCCTGCCGCGTCGACGCCTTCTACGAGCCGCTCGGCACCTGGTTCGAGGCGAACGCCTATCCCTCGGCGGAGGGGCTGACCATCTTCTTCCGCGACGTCACGACCGAGCGCAGCGCGGCCGCGACGCTCGCGGAGAACGAGGCGCGCCTGCGCGCGGTGCTCGAGCAGATGTCCACGGGCGTCTCCGTCGCCCAGGCGCCCTCCGGGCGGCTCCTCTTCCACAACACCAAGGGCGAGGAGATACTCGGGCACGGGCTGATCCCGTCCGACGACTACGGCGGCTACGCCGCCTATGGCGGGCTGCACGCCGACGGGCGCCGCTACGCCCCGCGCGACTACCCGATCGCCCGCGCCATGCTCACGGGAGAGATCGTCGACCGCGAGCCGATGGTCTACCGCCGCGGCGACGGCAGCCTCACCGACCTCGAGGTCTCCGCCGCACCGATCCGCGACGCCAAGGGCGAGATCGTGCTCGCCGTCTCGACCTACGAGGACGTCTCGGAACGGAAGCGGGCCGAGGAGGCGCTGCTCGCGAGCGAGGAGCGCCTGCGGCTCGCGCAGGAGGCGGGCGGCATCGCCACCTGGGAATGGAGCATCGCGACCGGCGACGTCACCTGGACAGGGCCGATGGAGACCCTGCTCGGCCTCCCGCCGGGCAGCCGCTCTCCCGGCCACGACGCCTTCCTGGCGCAGGTCCACCCCGACGATCGCGCCGGCGTGTCCGCCGCGGTCGAGGCGGCGCTCGCGGGCTCCGCGCCGCTCGACGTCGAGTTCCGGATCCGCCGTCGCGACGGGGACGTGCGCTGGATGGCCGGGCGCGGCGAGGTGGTGCGCGACGCCGAGGGGCGGCCGGTGCGCATGATCGGCGTGAACTACGACACCACCGAGCGCCGCGAGGCCCGCGCGGCGCTCGAGCGGCTCAATGCCGACCTCGAGGCGCGTGTCGCGGAGGGCGCGGCCAAGCTCGTCCAGCTCCAGAAGATGGAGAGCCTCGGCCAGCTCACCGGTGGCATCGCCCACGATTTCAACAATCTCCTGATGGCGGTGCTGTCCTCCCTCACCGTGCTGCGCAAGCGCGTGGAGAACGACGCCCGGGCCGAGCGCCTGATCGCCAACGCGATCAAGGGCGCCGAGCGCGGCGTCTCGCTCACCCAGCGCATGCTCGCCTTCGCGCGTCGCCAGACGCTGGCGCCCTCGGCGGTGGAGGTGCCCGACCTCGTCGTGGGCATGACCGACCTGCTGCGTCGGTCGATCGGCCCGCAGATCCGCATCGAGACACGCTTCTCGGAGGGCACGCCGCCGGCGCTCGTGGACCCGAACCAGCTCGAGCTCGCGCTCGTGAACCTCGCCGTGAACGCGCGCGACGCCATGCCCGACGGCGGCGTGCTGACGATCGCCGTCGACGCGGTGTCGCGTGCGGCCGAGGCCGAGCCGCCGCAGGGGCGCTTCGTGCGCGTGCGCATCTCCGACACCGGGGCGGGCATGGACGAGGCGACGCTCGCGCGCGCCGTCGAGCCCTTCTTCACGACGAAGGGCGTGGGCAAGGGCACCGGGCTCGGCCTCGCCATGGTCTACGGTCTCGCCGAGCAGTCGAACGGGCGGCTGACCCTGACGAGCGATCCCGGCGCCGGCACGACGGCGGAGATCCTGCTGCCGATCGCGGACATCGTCGACGCGGCGGGCCACGCATCGGATATCCCCGGGCGGGCGCCCCCGGGCGGCGGCGGGGCGCGGGGTGCGGGGCCCCGGGGGCCGGGGGCCCCGCCCGGGAGCCGATCGAGGCGGGCTCGGGCGCCGACGCCCTCGCCATCCTCGACGCGGGCACACCGATCGACGTCGTCCTGACCGACCAGGCGATGCCCGGGATGACGGGCCTCCAGCTCGCCCAGGCCGTCCGCGCCCGCCGTCCGCGCCTGCCCCTCGTCCTCGCCACCGGCTACGCCGAGCTGCCGGAGGGCGCGGAGGCAACGGTCGACGCGCGGCTCGCCAAGCCGTTCGGGCAGGACGAGCTGATGCGGGTGCTCTCGCGGGTGGCGCGCGGCACCGAGCAGGAGGCGCCGCCGCCGGGCGCTGCCTAGCCGCGTCCCTCGCGCGGCCCGAGCGACCGCCCCAGCGCGGCGGCGAAGGCCGTTGCGCGCGGGCCGTCGGCCTCGGCGAAGCTCACCAGCAGCCCGGCCACCGGCGCCTCCCCCGCGCTGAAGCCCGAGAGGCGCGCGACGGCGTAGCCGGCGGCGCCGAGCCCCGCGACGGCCGCGGCCTCGTCTGCGAGGCTCTCCATGCGCACCGAGAGCTGGAGCCCACCCGGCGGCAGCGCCACCTCCACGCGATCGCCCGCCGCCGCGCGGATCGCCTCCACGAGCAGGCGCGCGCGGGTCTCGTAGGTGCGCGTCACGCGGCGCAGATGGAGCTTCCAGGCGCCGCTCTCGATCAGCTCTGCCAGCGCGAGCTGGGCGTGGACGTTGGCGGCGCAGCCCGCATTGCGCACCGCGCGCGCGAGGGCGGAGGCGAGCGGGCGCGGCGCGACCATCCAGCCGATACGCAGGGCCGGCAGCAGGCTCTTCGCCGCCGAGCCCAGGTAGACGACGGCGTCCGGCGCCAGCGGCTGCATGGCGCCGGCCTCCGGGCCGCGCCAGTGGAATTCGCCGTCGTAGTCGTCCTCGACGACCACCGCCCGCGCGGCTCGCGCCCAGGCGATCAGCGCCGCACGACGCGGCAGGCTCATGCGTGTGCACAACGGGTACTGGTTCGAGGGCGTGACGTAGGCGAGCCGCGCCCCCGTGCGGCCGGTCGCGGCCTCGATGTCGGCGCCCGCCTCGTCGACCGGGAGCGGGGCGACCCGCAAAGCGGCGGTCTCGAAGGCGGCGCGGGCGCCGAGATAGCCCGGCTCCTCGATCAGCACGGTCTCCCCCGGGTCGCAGAGGCACGCGGCGAGAAGCGACAGCGCGGCCTGCGAGCTCGCGGTCACGACGACGTCGTCGGGCGCCACCACGAGCCCGCGCTCGCGGCGCAGGTGATCGGCGAGCGCGCGGCGCAGGGCCGGCGCACCCGCATAGTCGTCGTAGGCGCGCATCGGGCCGAGCGCCGTGCGGGCGGCGCGGCGCAGCGCGCGCGCCCAGAGGTCGCGCGGGAAAAGCGGCTCGTCGGGCGCACCCGGGCGAAAGCGACCCGACGCATCGGCGTAGAGACGGGTGCGCAGGTCGCCGCACTGGGTCCGGCCGCGCGCCGAGAGCGCCGGCCCCTCCCCCGCCGCTCCCGCCGGATCCACGAGGCGCTCCACGCGCGTGACGACGGGGGCGCGGCGGCGATCCACCGCGACGAGACCCTCCGCCCGCAGCAGCTCGTAGGCGGCGTTGACGGAGTTGCGCGAGATCCCGAGGGCCGCCGCGGCCCGGCGGCTCGACGGCAGCACGACGCCGGGCTCGAGATGCCCCGAGCGGACGCCCTCGCGCAGGGCCCGGAACAGGCGCGCGACGATCGTGCCGCCGTCCGGCGCCATCGCCTCGACGAGGCTGCGCAAGCCCGCTGGTTCCATGAAATCACGCCGTTCTGGAGCTTCCAGAGAACCAGTATCGCGCGAAGATGCACGCCTGTCACGAGGAGACACGCGCGCCATGCACACGACAGCGACCCGCCCCCCGTCCTACGCCCGGATCCGCGTCGCCAAGCGGGCGGTCGACGACCGCGCCGCCGCCTACGCGCTGCTCGACGAGAGCCTGTTCGGCCATGTCGGCTTCATCCACGAGGGGCGGCCGATGGTGGTGCCGATGGCGTTCGCGCGTGCGGGCGACACGCTCTACCTGCACGGTGCCTCGAAGACGCGGATCGTCACCCTGGCCGCGGGCGCGCCGCTCTGCCTGGAGGCGACGCGTCTCGACGGGCTCGTCGTCGCGCGCTCGGGCTTCGCGCATTCGGTCAACTACGCGACCTGCATCGTCCACGGGCGGGGCCGCGCGGTCGACGGCGCGGAGCTCGACCGCGCGCTCGACCTGATCACGGATCATCTCCTGCCCGGACGCACCCGCGAGGTCCGCCCGATGACCGGCCAGGAGCGCAAGGCGACCGGCGTCGTGGCCCTGGACACCGAGCACGTCACGCTCAAGGTCCGCACCGGCCCGCCGAACGACCCGGACTCGGATCGCGCCGCCGGCGGCTGGGCGGGCGTCCTGCCGATCGTCACCCGCTTCGGTGCGGGCGAGCCGGACGCCTCCACGCCGGGGGGAACGCCCGAGCCGCCCTCGCTCGCGGCGGCACGGGCGCGGTTCGCGACGGGCCGGATAGACACGGTTTCCTAGCCTGGCGGACGCGCCCGAGCCGATCGCCCGCATGCCCCCGGCGGATCGAAATCGCTTTACCGTCTCTTCAACTCTCGAATGGAAGGATGCCGCCAGAGCCAACTCAAGATTTTAACATAGGATAAGTGCTCAATGGCGGTACGAGCCTTCCTGCGCGATCGGCGCGGTACGCTGGCCGTCGCGATCGCCATCGCGGCGCCGGTCCTCTTCGGCGTGGCGGGCGTGGCCGTCGACTACACGTCCTGGTCCCTGGATCGTTCGCGCATGCAGGCGCTCGCGGACAGTGCGGCCATGACCGCGGCGATCGAGCTGCAGATCGGCGCCGACGAGGCGCAGATCGACGCGCTCGTCTCGAGCATCGTGGCGCGGAGCCCGCTCGCCCGCGACGGGGGGCTCGGCACGGACAGCGCGATCGTCGGCGAGAGCGCCGGCGTGCGCGTCGTGCTCGACCGGGCCGTGCGGCCGAGCTTTTTCGGCGGCCTCGTCCTGCCGACGGGCGGGAGCCTGGAGGTCTCCGCGACCGCCATGCGCAGCGGGACGTTCATGCTGTGCGTGCTCAGCGTCGACGGCGCGAGCGACGCGTCGATCGCCCTCGACGGGACCGCGACGCTGGAAGCCCGGGACTGCGCGATCCACGCGAACTCGACGTCTCCGTCGGCGATCCGGGCGCAGGACGCCTCGCTCGTGCGCGCCCTGCGCACATGCTCCGCCGGCGGCGTGAGGCAGGTGGCCTCGCGCAACTTCGATCCGAGCGCGCATGTCGATTGCCCGCCCGCAGACGATCCGCTGCGCAATCGCACCGCCCCGGCGGTCGGCCCCTGCCTCCACACGAACCTGCACCTCGTCGATGTCCGGCGCACGCTGCAGCCCGGCACCTATTGCGGCGGGCTGATCATCGACAAGGGCGCCGACGTCACGCTCTCCCCCGGCGTCTACGTGATCAAGGACGGCCCGTTGATCATCGGCCCCGGGTGGGAGGAGGCGCGCCGGCCGCGCAGGGGCGACGACGACGACGAGGACGATGACGATGACGACGACGATGACGACGATGACGACGACGACGAGGATCTGGCGGAGGCGCGCTGGAAGGGGCGGCTCCTCGGGAACGGCGTCGGCTTCTACTTCACCGGCGACATCGCGGCAGGCCCCGACGGCGAGACCTTCGCCCTCCACATCATGCCGAACTCGTTCGTCGAGCTGACGGCACCGGCCGACGGGCCGCTCGCGGGGCTGCTCCTCTTCGAGGACCGCGCGGCCGACGCGGATCGCATCTTCCGGATCGAGAGCAACGAGGCGCGCCGGCTCGTCGGGACCATCTACGTCTCTCGGGGCGTCCTGGAAATCGACACCGACCGCACGATCGCCGACCTGTCGGAGTTCACCGCGATCGTCATGCGACGGCTGGACATGACCGGCAGGTCACGGCTCGTCATCAACGCCGACTACGACGCGACGAACGTGCCGGTGCCGTTCGGCATCGGTCCGACCGCAGGCGAGGTCCGGATCGTCGATTGACGGCAGAGGGCGCCATCGCGCGACGGCGCCGCCCCGTGCCCTACCCGCTGTCCCCCTGCTTGCCGGCACGGGCGCGGTGGTTCTGCCATGGCCAGCGGCCTTCGATCTCGACCTCGAGCGCGAAGGAGAGGAACGTGCGGATCAGCACGATGCCGCCGAGCACGACGACGCTGTCGAGCGTCGGCTCGATGGCGACGGTGTTGATGATATCGGCGGCGACGAGGAACTCGAGGCCGAGCAGGATCGAGCGACCGAGGCTCGCGCGGTACTCGTCGTAGGGATCGCCCCCCCGCTCGCCCGAGAGCTTCTTGAGCAGGTAGGCGCCGGTCGCGACGATGACGCCGAGCACGATCACGGCGATGCCGCCGAACTCGAGGGCTCGGGTGATCCAGTGCAGGATCGTATCGGTCAGCGCCGCGATCGGTTCTCCCGTGCGGGTATCCGCCTCCCCCGGCCGCGCCCGCGCCGTCCCGACGGCGACGGCCGTCGCGGCGATGCCGGCGACGGCGAGGCTCCCGATCGCGCTTCGTCTCATTCGCTCCCCCGTTCGGCACAGCGCCCGCGGGGAGTAGTAGGACACGGACGCGCCAGTCGTCCAATACGGGCGCGCCCGGTCCCGTTCCGCGTTCCCGTAGCCGCGTTCCCGTTGCCGCGGGCGGCGTCAGGCGCCGACCGCGCGGGCGCGCACCGCCAGCGGCTCGTCGACGTAGGCGACGATGGCGTCGACGCAGGCCTCGATCGACTGCCGCGAGGTGTCGACCACGAGCTCGGGCGCCTGCGGCGGCTCGTAGGGCGCGGAGACGCCGGTGAAGTCTCCGATCTCACCCGCGCGGGCGCGCCTGTAGAGGCCCTTCGGGTCGCGCCCCTCGCAGGTGGCGAGGTCGGCGGCGACGTGGACCTCGTGGAAGGCGTCGCCCGCCGCCGCCCGGGCCCGGTCGCGGTCGGACCGGTAGGGCGAGATGAAGGCCGTGACGACGATCATCCCCGCCTCCGCGAACAGGGCCGCGACCTCGCCGACGCGCCGGATGTTCTCGGCGCGGTCGTCCGGCGAGAAGCCGAGGTCGGCGTTGAGGCCGCGGCGCACGTTGTCGCCGTCGAGCACGAAGGCCTGGTAGCCCTTGGCGAAGAGCCGCTGCTCGACGCGCATGGCCAGCGTCGACTTGCCGGCGCCGGAGAGACCCGTCATCCAGATCACGCCGCCGCGATGGCCGTTGCGGAAGGCACGGCCCTGGGCGGAGAGCAGGTGGTCGACCTCGTAGAGGTTCGTGCCCTTGACCCGCATGGCCTCGCGCTGGTCGGGATAGCCCTCCGTCGAGACGACGCCGCCGGCCACCGTGTCGAAACCGTCGACGAGGACGAAGCGGCCCCCCGCCGGGTTGGCGCGGTGGTCGTCCAGCGAGAGCATCTCGCGGGTGCGCAGCACCACCTCGGCGACCTCGTTGTGACCCACCGCGTCCGTCGGCGCGCGGCCGAGGGTCTGGGTGTCGATGGCGTTCTCGATCGCCTCGACGGTGACGCTCGCCTCGTCGGGGCCGACCTTCAGCTTGAGCGTGTCGCCGGGCGCGAGCGGGCGCTCGGCGAGCCAGAACAGCGTGGCGCGGAAGACGTTGGTGAGCTTGGGCGCGCTCGCCTCGTGGCTCGCCACGTCGCCGCGCTCGGCGAAGATCTGCTCGTCGAGGGTGACGCCGACGACCTCGCCCGCGCGCGCCTCGAGCTTGGCGACGGGCGCGTTCCAGGCCTCGATCGTGCGCACCCGCGCGCGGCGGTTGGAGGGCGAGAAGACGAGCTCGTCGCCGACGCGGAACGACCCGGCCTCGACGCGGCCCACGAGGATGCGCCGCTCGTCGAACTTGTAGACGTCCTGGATCGGCAGGCGCAGCGGCCGCTCCAGCGGCGCCGCCGCGGTGGACAGCGCGTCGAGCGCCTCGACCAGGGTCGGCCCGTCGTACCAGGGCATCGCGTCGGCCCGGGCGGCCAGGTTCTCGCCCGCGCGCGCGGCAACGGGCACGATGGCGTCGGGAGAGAGGCCGATGTCGGCGAGATAGGCCCGCACCTGCTCCTCGACGGTGCGAAAGCGCGCTTCGTCGTGCCCGACGAGGTCCATCTTGTTGACGACGACCACGATCTGGCGGAGCCCCAGCAGGTGGAGCAGGAAGGCGTGGCGGCGCGACTGCTCGCGCATGCCCTCGGCGACGTCGACGACGAGCACGGCCGCCTCGGCCGAGGCCGCACCGGAGACCATGTTCTTGAGGAATTCGCGGTGGCCCGGCGCATCGATGATGACGTAGGGGCGCTGCCCGGAGGCGAAGTTGATCTGCGTCGTGTCGATGGTGATCGCCTGGTCGCGCTCCGCCTGGAAGGCGTCGAGCACGAAGGACCATTCGAGCGGCATGCCGCGCCGCTCGGACAGGGCGGTGAGCTCCTCCAGCTTGCCGTCCGGCAGGCTGCCGGTGTCGTGCAGGAGGCGCCCGATCAGGGTCGACTTGCCGTGATCGACGTGGCCGACGACCACGATCTTCATCGGGTTGAGAGATGTCGTCATGGCGGTTCCCCTCACATGTAGCCGCTGGAGCGCAGGCGCTCGAAGCTGTCCTCGGTCTCCTTGTCCATGGTGCGCCCGGCGCGCTCGGAGACCCGGGTGACCATCAGCTCCGCGATGATCTCGTCGATCGTCGCGGCGTCGGAGGCGACGGGGAAGGTGATGTTCTTCTCGCCGAGCGAACGGTAGCGCTTGCCGTCGCGGGCGAAGTAGAGCGGCACGACGGGGATGCCCTCGGCCTTGGTGTAGCGCCAGATGTCGATCTCGCTCCAGTGCAGGAGCGGGTGGATGCGCACGTGCACGCCCTCGGGGAAGTCGGTCTTGTACTGGTCCCAGAACTCGGGCGGCTGGTTGCGGAAGTCCCAGGCGCCGTCCAGGGCGCGCGGCGAGAACACGCGCTCCTTGGCGCGGGTCGCCTGCTCGTCGCGGCGGATGCCGACCATCACGCCGCGATACTTGTCGCGGGCGAGCACGCTGCGCAGACCCTCGGTCTTGCGCGCCGCGGCGCGGGTCGCCGGCGGCAGCGTCGGGTCCATGTCCTCCTCCGGCGGGCAGTGCTCGACGCGAAGGTCGAGGCCCCAGGCCGGCACGATCTCGTCGCGGAAGGCGTAGACCTCCGGCAGCTCCATCCCGGTGTCGAGCTGGATCAGCGGGAAGGGCACGCGCCCGAAGAAGGCCTTGCGGGCCATCCACAGGAGCGCGTTCGAGTCCTTGCCGATCGACCAGAGCATGCCGAGCGGGGCGACCCGGGCGTAGGCCTCGCGCAGGATGTAGATCGTGCGCGCCTCGAGCTCGGCGAGGTGGGCGGCGGTGTCGTCGTCGAAGGCGTCGGCGAGATTGGTGCGTTCCGGCGCGAGCGTCGCGGCCATGGTCTCGTCTCCTGTCGCTGTTGACGGTGGCGCGCCGGCGGATCGCCGCCGGCGCGGGTGACGCGCTCACTCGGCGGCGTCGAGCTTGCAGCCGTCCGCCGTCGTCTCCGGCGCGGCGGAGGTCTCCTCGGCGGCGCCCTCCGTCGGCAGGACCACGGAGAGGATCGCCAGGACGACGGCGGTCGCGGCGATCGCGACGTAGATCCACACGAAGGTGCCGGTCACGTTGGCGACGACGCCGAAGACGTAGTTGCCCACCATGCCGCCGACGCCGAGCGTCACGTTGGCGACACCGAAGATCACCGTCGCCTGCGCGCCCCTGGCGGTCTTGGCGACGTAGGCGGGGACGAGGCCGAAGATCGGGTAGAAGGCCACCGCGAACAGCACGCCCGCGCCGATCGCCAGCGTCTCGGTTGGCGCCACGACCAGGATGGCCGAGGCCGCGAAGACGCAGACGTAGGTGAACAGCAGAGCGAGGCGCACGCCGGTCTTGTCCGACATCCAGCCGACGACGAAGCCGGCGAACATGCCGATGAAGCCGATCACGCCCCAGACCCAGGCGGCGAAGGCGACAGAGAAGCCCAGCTCCTCGCGCAGGTAGGGCGAGAGGTAGTTCTGGAAGGGCAAGGTCGAGAAGCCGTTGAGGAAGGTGATGGCCCAGATGATCAGCACCCACGGCACCATCACCGCGCCCATGCCCGCGAAGAACCCACCGCCGCCGGAGGCCGGCACCGGCTCGCGCGTGTGGCGGAAGAGGCCGAGCTTCCAGAAGGTCACCGTCGCGACGAGCGTCACCACGAAGGTGCCCGCGCCGACCGTGAACCAGACCCCGCGCCAGTCGCCGCTGACGACGAAGATCGGCACGAGCAGGCTGTTGACGAAGACGCCGTAGCTCGTGCCGCTGGAGACGAGCCCGAGCACCTTGCCGCGGTGCCGGTAGCCGATGGCACGCGAGACGATCTCGACCATCGGCACGTAGACGGAGGCGGCGGTGCCGCCGAGGATGGTCAAGAGGACCGCGACGACGAGGATCGAGTCCGTCATCGGCAGGAGCACGAGGCAGGCCGCGCACAGCGCCACCGAGCCGATGACCACCTGCCCGCCGCCGATGCGCGGCGCGAGCCAGGCGCCGAGGATCGCGAAGGCGAGGAAGCCGAGCTGCCCCGCCGCCGTGATCATGCCGACCACCGTCATGTCGAAGCCGAGATCGGCCCGCATGTCGGGAACGAGCTGCGAGAACAGGTAGAAGCCGAAACCGTAGGTCGCGGCGACGAAGCTCGTCAGCAGCACGGTGATGAGCACGCCCGCGAGCGCGTTCGAGCCTGCGCCCGTGTCGGTCGCTTGACTGGTCATGGCGAACCCTTTCGCGTGTCCAGTGATGAGGGGGCGCGCGCCGTCAGGGACGACGGGCGACGTGGATGACGAAGTCCGTGGAGAAGATGTCGAAGACGGCCTTGAAGTCGCCGAAGGTCTCGACCTCGACGAAGCCGGCGTCGGCCAGGAGCGTCCGGATCTCGTCCTTCAGGACGGGATAGACCTCGAGCGTGTAGGTCTCGCGATCGGCGAATTCGTAGCGGAAGCGGCAGAGGCTCTCGTCGGCGTGGTCGACGCTCACCTTGGCGCCGGTACCGCAATAGTAGTAGTTGCCGCTCGACTTGTAGCGCTGCGCGCGGATGGCGTCGAAGTTGCGGTGGTCGAGCATCAGGAGCCCGCCCGGCGCGATCCGCCGCGAGAACTCGCCGAGCACGTGCCGGCGGTCGGCTTCCGCGAACAGGTGCGGGAAGGAGCTGCCGAGGCAGACGACGGCATCGAAGGTGCCGTCGAGCCTCTCGCCGAGGCTGCGCCAGTCGGCGTGGACGGCATCCAGCGCATGCCCGCGCCGCGCGGCGTTGGCGCGGGCCTGATCCAGCATCGCCGCGCTGCCGTCGACGGCGACGACCTCGAACCCGGCCTCGATCAGCGCGACCGCGTGGAAGCCCGTGCCGGCGGCGACGTCGAGCACGCGGCGGGCACCGGCGGCGCGCAGCCGCTCGACGAAGAAGCCCGCCTCGGCGGCCTTGCGCCGGTCCCAGTCGATGAGGGCGTCCCACTTGTCGACGAAGCGGGGGACGTACTGCTCGGCGAAGTGCTCCCGCGCAGGGCGCGCGGCGGCCCCGGGCGACGCGAGGATGGAGGTATCGGCCATGGCGGCTCTCCTGTCGGCTGGCGAAGCGGGGCGGGCTCAGGCGTATTGCGCGGCGAAGGCGCGGTACCTGGAGCCGAGTTCCTCGGCCCAGCCGGGCGCGTCGGCGAGCGCCATGCGGCGGCACTCGTAGCCGAGCATGGACTTCATGATCGCCATCTCGGGCTCGGTGAACACGACAGTGCCGTCGTCCTCGATCGCCTCGATGCCGTCGGCGCGCTGGCAATCCTCGTTGATGCGGATCGCGTCCTCGCGGGTCAGGCTCTCGTCGAGATCGAGCACGGCGCCGTCGCGGTAGAGGCGAACCGGGTAGCCGCCGGGCAGGCCGGCGGGGCCCGGGGCGTGGGCGAGGCCGCCGCTGTCGGTCGCCATCGCCTCGATGACGCGCACCGCGGAGGACGCGGTCAGCAGCTGGCCGGCGACGCCGCCCAGACGCTTGAGGCGCCCGTCGAGCTGGGCGAAGACGGCCGCGTGGTCGAGCTCGCCGTCGAGCCTCTGCCCGCCCACGCGCGCGGTGAGGTGGTAGGCGCCGCGGCCGGCCTCGCCGAAACGCGGCACGTAGTGGCTGAAATAGTGCTGCGCGACCAGGCGCAGCTCGACGTCCGCGACGTCCTTGCCCATCAGGTGCGCGGTGGCGTAGCTCAGCGCCGGCACGATGTTGGCGACGTTGCCGATGCCGATGGTCGGCGCGAGCCCGACCTTGGCGAGCACGGGGCCGACCGCGTCCGGGAACGCCGCGTTGACGACGCGCGTGTCGATGCCCGAGCGGCGGACGGCCAGCATCAGCTTGTGGTTCAGGACGAGGTGCATCGGCAGCCAGGGCCCGAACTGCGCCTCGTCGAGGGCCTCGAACACCGCCTTCGGCAGCGCCGTGATGACGCGCCAGGACTGCAGCGAGGCGCCCATGAAGACGATGTCCGGGCGCACCTCGGCGAGCGTCTCCGCCGTGGCGTCGACGTCGTCGAGGTCCACGCGCACGGCCTCGATCTCGGGCACGTGGCCGAGGTTGTGCATCGTGAAGCGCACGAGGTTGGCGCGTCGGCGCGCGGTCTCGACGTCGCGCGCGGCGACGACGAGACGGTTCGTGTCCGGGTCGCGGGCGAGCAGAGAGAGGACGTTGCAGGAGAGGTCTCCCATGCCGACGATCATGATCGTGGGCTTGGCGTCCTCGGTGCGGATGCGGCGCATGGTTCGCCTCCTCGGGTGGTGCGGGCGGATGCGGGCGGGCTCGTGGGGATCGTCGTCGTCAGCGCGGGTAGCAGCCGTTGTCGGCCCGCAGGACCGCGCCGGTCATCGACCTCGCGTCGTCGGAGAGCGCATAGGCACAGATGCGCGCCACGTCCTCGGGGAGGATGTCGTAGTCGAGCATCTCCTGGCGCTTGTATTCCTTGTAGCGATACTCGGGGATGCGATCGGCGATCGCCGTGTTCACGATCAGCCCCGGCGAGACGACGTTCACGCGGATGTACGGCGCGAAGTTCATCGCGTTGGACTTGGTGAGGCCGATGACGCCGGCCTTCACGGTGCCGTAGAGCGCGTCCGAGGAGCCGACCTCGCCCGCGACCGAGGCGAGGTTGACGATGGCGCCGCGGCGCTTCTGCGGGAGCAGATGCCCCGCGAAGGCGCGCGAGAGCCACACGGGGCCCTTCACGTTGACGGCGATGACGCGCTCGATGGTCTCGTCGTCGTAGTCCCACACCGGACGGCCGAGATAGAGGCCCGCGTTGTTGACGAGGCCGTCGACCTCCGGGAACTCCGCGAGCGTGCGCTCCATGAAGGCGTCGCAGTCGGCGCGCACGCCGACGTCGCAGGTCGAGACGGCGAGCCGGCGCCCGGCATGGAGGTCGCGCAGGCTGGCGAGCCCGGCCTCGTCGATGTCGCTCGCGATCACGGTCATGCCGCGGTCGAGCAGGAGGCCGACGAGGGCGCGGCCGACGCCGGCGGCCGCCCCGGTGACGATGATTGTCGAGACGCTCATTCTGCGGCCTCCTTCAGCGGGCTGACGCGGTACTGGTCGAGGTGCTCGTAGAAGGGCCTGCAATAGGCGACGTAGTCGCGCAGATGAGGCAGGTCCTCGTAGCTGTAGCGATACTTGCGCGTCGGCTTGCCGATGCCGCGCGAGCCGATCACGTCCGCGTGCCAGCCCTCCCAGGTCGACCACTCCGGCCGCGTTCCGGCGTCCCAGCGCAGCGCCTCGGGAACCAGCGCGATGCCGGTGCGGGCGCAGAAGGTGGCGATCGTGCCCTCCGGGTCCTCGGCGAGATCGGCCGCGTTGACGACGAGCGGCGTCTCGCCGGTGAGCTCGCGCACGAAATCGAAGAGCCGCGCCTGCTGCTCGTAGCCGAGCGTGTCGCGCGTCACGTCGGGATGCACGTTGGCGTGGGAGAGCACCGCCTCCTCCGGATCGCGGATGAGGAAGGTATTCACCTGGCCGAGCAGGTAGTCCGGATCCCCGAGCAGGTGCTCGAGCGCGTGGTAGGGGAAGTCCTTGTGGAACACGGGCCCGTCGAGACGCGCGCGCTCCATCATGTCGCGCACCGCGGCGTAGGTGCGCGGATGGTCCGGGTCCGGGTTCTGGTGGGGGAGCGTCGTGCGCTCCTCGTGGACGAAGTAGACGTAGCTGAAGGCCTCGTGGAAGACCTTGAAGTCGCCGCGCTCCATGAAGGAACGCTCCAGCGCGGTGGACATCGAGCGGGGGTGGCCCCACAGGGCGATGGAGAGATGCATCGGACGGCTCCGTCGAGCGCGGGACGGCGAGGGGCGAGGATCGGCGCGAGGATCGGGGCGCGGCACCGGGCCGCTCATTCGGCGGCGGTGGCGAAGGCCGGCTCCAGGCCGGGCGCGGCCTCGACCTCGGCGGCGTGCCGGGCGACGAAGTCGACGAGCCGGCGCGCGTTGCGCGCCACCTCGGCATAGGTCGTGATGAAGGCGCCGTAGTTGGCGAACTCCTCCGGCGGCATGCCGTCGGGGTCGTAGGCCTTGGCGAAGGAGGGCAGGCGCTCGAGCTTGCGCAGCGTCGCGGCCGGGATCTCGCGGTCGATCGCGCTCGGGTCGAGATCGCCGAGCTCGGCCTCGCGCCGCATCAGGTCCGCGATGAAGCTCGGCTTGCAGGTGTAGGCGATGTCGGCGCCGGCGGTCTCCTCGAGATGCATCGAGAGCGCTCCGGTCTCCGGCGCGTCGGTCTCGAGCGAGGAGAGCAGCATCATCACAGGGTGGCCCTTCTCGACGATGGTGCGCTGGATGCGCTTGAGGATCGCGATCTCCGCGAGGCGGATCTCGCGGGCGTCGAGGGAGACGCCGCGCGCCGCCGCCTCGTCGAGGAGGTCGCCCTGCGAGCCGAAGCGGCCGATCATGTGGGTGATCACCGTGCGCCAGCGCGCCAGGTCGACGCCCTGGCGGCGCGCCTCGGCGAGGCCGGCCTGGACGGCACGGATGCAGGCGCTGAACTGCGGCACGCAGTAGGAGAGCGTGTTGTTGACCGAGATGCCGCGGGCGACGAGCCGGCGGATGGTCTCGTAGCCCTGCCGGGTGCCGGGCACCTTCACCATCAGGTTGGGAGCGATGCGGGCGAGCTGGAGGCCCTGCTCCAGCATGGCGTCGGCGTCGAAGATGCAGCGCGGGTCGAGCTGGCCGGAGACCCAGCCGTAGCGCCCGTTCGAGGCCCGCCAGAGCGGCAGCATCACCTGCGCGGCGCGGCGCAGCGCCTCCTGGTAGATAATCCAGTAGGTCTCGTGCGCGTCGGGTCGCGCCTGGCGCAGGTGGGCCTCGCGCACCTCCGGAGCCCAGGTCTGCGGCGCCTCGATGATGCTCTTGGCGACGAGGGAGGGGTTCGTGGTCACGCCGCGCACCAGCGAGGCCGCCGGCTGCGCCGTGTCGAGGAAGCGTCCGAGCTGCGCGCCCCAGCGCGCGCGGGTCGCGCCGTCGGGCGCCTCGGCGAGGACCCGCTCCTTGAAGGCGGGGTAGACGAGCGGCGAGGAATCCCACCAGATCTCGGCATCGGGGGCGGCGGCTTGCAGCTTCTCGAGAACGGACGACGCGGGCATGGGGAGCACTCCGGTTTCGGGCGTTTCAGACGGCGACCGCGAGGGGACGTGCGGCGGGCGGGACCGGCAGGACGGTGCCGGGCCGCCAGCCGGCGAGCAGATCCGGCAGCTCCGTCATGCAGGAGAAGGGGGAGGCGCCCGCGTCGGCGAGCATGGGCGCCGTGTCGCCCGGGGCGTAGGCGAGCACGGTCATGCCGGCGGCGACGCCGGCCTGGACGCCGACGAGGCTGTCCTCGATCACGATGCAATCGCGCGGGGAGAAGCCCATGTCCTCCGCGGCGTGCAGGAACAGGCCCGGATCGGGCTTCCAGCGCCCCACCTCGTAGGCGCTGTAGATGCGCCCCTCGAAGCGCGGCAGGAGCCCGGTGAGGCCCAGCGTCTGGCGGATCTTCTCGAGCGGCGCGCTCGACGCGGTGCAGAACGGAGCGGCGAGGCGGTCGAGGACCTCCTCGACCCGGGGCACGGCCTCGAGCTCGCGCTCGAAGGCCTCCGCGGCGCGGCGGCGGAAGGCGGGGACGAAACGCTCGGCGAAGCCTCGTCCGGCACGCTCCTCGAGCTCGGCCACCCACGAGGCGACCTTGCGGCCGCGCAGGAAGACGAGCGCCTCGGCCACCTCGAAGGCGAGGCCGAGGTCCGGCGCCATCGCGGCGAGGACGCGCGCGCTGACGATCTCGCTGTCCACGAGCACGCCGTCGCAATCGAAGACGACCAATCCATCCGCCATGGCACACGATCTCCCTGCGGGCGGACGGCCCCTCGGCCGCGCCCTCTCTCGACGGCGATTCGATGCACGGGGGCGTCGGCGCGGACGGTGGCGACCGCCGCACAGAGGCCTCGCCGATGCAGGGGACGGAGCGGTCACACGCCACCGTGGTCACGCCCTGCATGGGCTGGTTGTGTACGTACTTTCATCGACCCCCTTTAACCTGTCAACCCGTTTTTGGGGGTTAATTGCCCGGGGTGTTGCATTTAGGAGGTTAAGATGCCAAAATCCTTGTGAAATCATCGACCTAACGAGGCGTCATCGCATGACCGAGCGATCAGAAGTTGATCAGCGTTTCGAATCCGGGGCCCTCGTGCTGGATTTCGTCAACAGCACGACGGGGCGCAGCCACGGCCGCAGCCGCTGGGAGGACTCGCTGACCGACGTGTTCGCGACCCTCGGCTGGCTCCGCCAGCGGGGCGCCGTGGACGAGATCCGGTTCCGCGCGCTGATGCGCATCGCGGCCTCGGACCAGGCGGCCTCCGACGCGTTCATGGAGGACGCGCGTCGGCTGCGCGCCGCGCTGGAGCGGATCTTCCATGCGGCGATCGCCGGCACCGCGCCGCGGGAGGCGGACCTCGCCCGGCTCACGGCGCACGGGCGGCCGGCGCGGCCTGCGCCCGCGCGGCTCGTCTGGGGTCCGCAGGGTCTCGCGCGCGCCGAGCCGGAGCCGTCCGAGCTCGTGCTCGCGGACGCGCTCGCGCCCGTCGTCGCCTCCGCGGAGGCGCTGCTCACCGCGGATCGGCTCGTGCGCATCAAGACCTGCGGCTCCTCCACCTGCGAGTGGCTGTTCCTCGACACGTCGAAGAACAACTCCCGCCGCTGGTGCCGCATGGACGTGTGCGGCAATCGGGAGAAGGGCCGCCGGCGGCTCCAGCGCGAGCGGGCCGCCTGACGCGGCGAGACGACGCGCCGCCGCGCTCGCCGCCATGATCCGCGATTGCGAGGATGAGGCTTGCCGCCACCTCGTATTCCCTCCTATCGTGCCGACAGCTCGGCCGATGGCGGCTCCCGCCGCGGCACGCGCTCATGCGACCGGGTGAGCCGCGCGTCCCGGCGGACGCGGGAAACGCCCGGCAAGGGGGGACGCCGCGCTTGACGAGGTGCCCATTTCCGGTTCGCCGTCAGGCCCGCGAGACGCCACGTCCCGCGGCGCGCACGCGCGTGCCCGTTCCTCCGCGCACGGCCGGGCCTCGACCCGGGAGCTCCGGAACCACAACGTCCGGGACCAGGACGCACACGACCAAGACGTACACAACAAGGAGAGGAACGCTATGAAGCCGTCTCACCTCGTCTGCACCGCGGCCGCGCTCGCGCTGACGGCCGGCGCCGCCGCGGCGCAGGACCGCTCGAACTGGCCTTCGAGCTTCACGATGGGCACCGCCTCGCAGGGCGGCACCTTCTTCGTCTACGGCTCGGGCGTCGCCAACCTGATCTCGGAGGAGCTGGGCGTGTCCGGCGCGGCCGAGGTCACCGGCGGCCCGATGCAGAACATGGCGCTCGTCCACACCGGCGAGGCGGCCTTCGGCCTCACCACGCTCGGCCCGGCGCGCGAGTCGATCGAGGGCCAGAACCCGATCGCCCCGGGCCTCGCGATGGACAACGCCTGCGCGATGTTCCCGATGTACGAGACGCCGTTCTCGATCACCGCGCTGTCGTCTTCCGGCATCGAGTCGATCTCGGACATCCCGGACGGCGCGCGCATCGGCTTCGGCCCCGCCGGCTCGACCTCGGACACCTACTTCCCGGCGATGCTGGAGGAGCTCGGCGTGAACTTCGAGCGCCGCAACGGCGGCTGGGACGATCTCGGCGGCCAGCTCCAGGACGGGCTGCTCGACGTCATCGCCTTCGCGGCCGGCGTGCCGGTCCCGGCGGTGAGCCAGCTCGAGGTCCAGACCGACGTGAACATCATCGAATTCACCGAGGAGGAGCAGGCGAAGATCGTCGAGGCCTTCCCCGTCGCCGGCTTCGACATCCCGGCCGACACCTACACGACGCTCGAGGAGCCCGCCCGCGCGGTGTCGATGTGGAACTTCGCGATCGCCAATTGCGACCTGCCGGAGGACTTCGTCTACGCCGCCACGGAAGTCGTGATGTCGGACAACGAGCGGATGATGAACATCCACCGCTCCGCCGCGACCACCACGGTGGAGAACTGGGACAAGAACAACGTCCTGCCCTGGCACCCGGGTGCGGCGCGCTGGTTCAACGAGAACGGCGCCTCGATTCCCGACGACATGATCCACGGCGGCTGACCGTCCGTACGCCGGATCCCGGCGAGGAAAGCCGAGACTGCCGCCCGCGCCCCGCGCGCGGGCGGTCCCGACGAGCAGGGGGACGCGCGCGCGAGGCCTCGGGCCCGGCGCCGGATCGGGGACGCGCCATGGTGGACGAGAAGAAGGCGGACGACACCCTCGTCCTGGCCGAGGGCGTCGACGAGGAGCCCATCGAGAGCAATCGCCGCCTGTTCGGGCCGCGGCTCTACCTCGTGGTGGCCGCGCTCGCGGCGATCTACTCGGGCTTCCACCTCGCGGCCCTAAACGGTCTCTCGATCGCGCGCTGGACCGGGATCTCGATCCCGTTCCTGCCGCGGCTGCCGATGGAGACCTGGAACTTCCGCATCGTCCACGTCGCCGGCGCGCTCGGCCTGGGCTTCGTGCTGTTCGCGGGCGCCGCCTTCGCCGGCGAGGGGCGGCGGGAGACCCGCGCGATCGACGCGGTCGGCTGGGTCCTCCTGATCCCCGCGACCTTCGCGTTGGGCGTCGCCCTCTGGTTCGCGACATTGATCTCCGGCGGCGTGATGTGGAACGGGCTCGACGCCACGATCAAGTTCCGGGAGACCTGGCTCTACGGCGCGCCGCTCCTGTTCGCCACGGTGGGCGGCATCGTGCTCTCGTGGTTCCACACCCGCGATCGGGCCCGGATCACCGCGCCCGACCTCGTGCTCGCCGTGTGCGGCTTCGCGGTCGCGGCCTACCTGATCACGATCTACGGCACGCTGATGCGCAACTCGACCGGCACCCCCTTCGCGCCGATCGGGATGTCGCTCGCGGCGGTGGCGGGTACGCTCTTGATCCTCGAGCTGACGCGTCGCGTCGCGGGCATGGCGCTCGTCGTGATCTCCCTCGTCTTCCTCGCCTATGTCTTCGTCGCGCCCTGGCTGCCGGGCTTCCTCGAGGCGCCGCGGGTGACGTGGCAGCGCTTCTTCAGCCAGATCTACACCGACGTCGGCATCCTCGGGCCGACGACCGCGGTGTCGTCGACCTACATCATCCTGTTCATCGTCTTCGCCGCCTTCCTGCAGGCCTCGCGGGTGGGCGAGTACTTCGTCAACTTCGCCTTCGCGCTCGCGGGCCGCGCCCGCGGCGGCCCGGCCAAGGTCGCGGTCTTCGCGTCGGGCCTGATGGGCATGATCAACGGCACGTCGGCAGGCAACGTCGTCGCCACGGGCTCGCTCACGATCCCGCTCATGAAGAAGGTCGGCTACCACAAGAAGACCGCCGGCGCGATCGAGGCCGCGGCATCGACCGGCGGGCAGATCATGCCCCCGATCATGGGTGCCGGCGCCTTCATCATGGCGGAGGTGACGGGCATTCCCTACACCGAGATCGCCTTCGCGGCGATCATCCCCGCGATCCTCTACTTCGCCTCGATCTACTTCATGGTCGACTTCGAGGCGGCGAAGCTCGGCATGCGCGGCATGCGCGACGACGAGCTGCCCAAGCTCCCCGCCATGCTCAAGCGGGTGTTCCTGTTCATCCCGATCGTCATCCTGATCGCGGCGCTCTTCATGGGCTACTCGGTCATCCGCGCCGGCACGCTCGCCACCGCGGCGGCGGCGATGGTCAGCTGGCTCACGCCCTACCGGATGGGCATCCGCTCGATCGTCAAGGCGCTCGAGCTCGCCGGCATCATGTCGATCCAGATCATCGTCGTGTGCGCCTGCGCCGGCATCATCGTCGGCGTGATTTCGCTCACGGGCGTGGGCGCACGCTTCTCCTCGCTGCTGCTCGGCCTGGCCGAGGCCTCGCAGCTCCTCGCCATGGTGTTCGCGATGTTCATCGCGATCCTGCTCGGCATGGGCATGCCGACGACGGCGGCCTATGCGGTCGCAGCGTCGGTCGTCGCGCCGGGCCTCGTCCAGCTCGGCATCCCGCTGCTGACGGCGCACTTCTTCGTGTTCTACTTCGCCGTCGTCTCGGCGATCACGCCCCCCGTGGCGCTCGCCTCCTACGCGGCGGCGGGCATCTCGGGGGCGAACGCGATGGAGACGTCGGTCGCCTCCTTCAAGATCGGCATCGCCGCCTTCATCGTGCCGTTCATGTTCTTCTACAACGGCGCACTGCTGATGGACGGCGGCACGATCGAGATCGTGCGCGCGCTGGCGACGGCGGTGGTCGGCGTGTTCCTGCTCTCCGCCGCGGTGCAGGGCTGGTTCCTGGGCGGGCGGCCGCCCTGGTACATGCGGGTGATGCTCGCGGTCGCGGCGCTCTTCATGATCGAGGGCGGGCTCGTCACGGACGCGATCGGGGTCGGCCTCGCGGCCGCGATCTTCGCCGTCCAGAAGATCCTGCGCCCCCGCGCCGACGGCCCCGCGACGATCCCCGTGCGCGGGGCGGACTGAAGGCTCCGGCCCCGTCGGGCCGGGGACGGCGAGCGGGCGGGATGACGAAGTAGTTCAGCCGGTCGGCGGCGTCGCACGAGATCGGCCTCCTCGGCGCTGCCGACGAGGGCCGCTACGATGTCGTCCGCGATCTGCTCGTGGTCGGGCAGGTCGACCCGACAGCCGTTCTTCTCCAGGAAGACGATGCACGCGACGAACGCCGCCCGCTTGTTTCCCTGCTCGAAGGGATGATTGCGCGCGATCGAAAGGAGGAGCGAGACCCCGAGGTGCAGGAGGTCGCGAACGCCTCCGAGGTGGAAGAGATTCCGCGGTCGCGCGATCGCGCTCTCCAGGAGACCCGGCCGCAGCAGCGCGAAGCTCTCTCCGGTCGCGGCCACTTCCGCCCGTGCTATCGCGATCACCACCTCGGCCGGAAGCCACGCCGGCTCGCGATCATTCGGCAAGGCGTGCCCGGATCTTCGGGTAGCGCTCCATCGCGCGTCTGATCAAGGCGTCGTAGTCGGCGGCCTCCTCCGTCGCCGGCGACCGCTCGCGCGCGTGTTCCGCGCGTGCCGCCGCCTCTTTCTCGGCGGCCCCCGGACGCCCGGTGCGCTCCCCGATCGGCTTCAGGTCGCTACGCCGGCTCATCGCGGGTTTCCTCATATCGTGAAGCTGACACCGCAGCCGCAGCTCGCCTGGGCCTGGGGGTTCTCGATCTTGAAGGATTGCCCGATCAGGTCGTCGACGAAGTCGATCACCGCGCCGTCCATGTACTGCAGCGACATCTCGTCGATCAGCACGCCCGCCCCGTCGCGCTCGACGAGAATGTCGTCCTCCTGGCGGGCGGCGTCCACGTCGAAGGCGTACTGGAAGCCGGAGCAGCCGCCGCCCTGCACGGAGATGCGCAGCATCGAGCCCGCGGGCTCGCCCTTCATGATCTCGGCGATGCGCTCGGCCGCACGCTGCGTCAGCTCGATGCCGGACATGGGTTCCTCGTCCTCGACCTTGCCAAATCGGTTCCCCGGAATGTAAGGCTCGCTCGGTCGGACCGCAACGGGGAGAGGTCATGCGCTCGGGCGGCGAGAGATGGCGCGCTCCCTATGCCTGCGATCCCGCCGCGAGCCGCGGCCGGCAGCACGGCGCGAGCGCCTCGCCGACGCGCTCGGAGTTCCAGCGCGACCGCGACCGCATCATTCACTCCTCCGCCTTCCGGCGGCTCAAGCACAAGACCCAGGTCTTCGTGTTCCACGAGGGCGACCATTTCCGCACGCGGCTGACGCACACGATCGAGGTGTCGCAGATCGCTCGCGCCATCGCCCGCTCGCTGGGGCTCGACGAGGACCTGGCGGAGGCGCTGGCGCTCTCGCACGACCTCGGCCACACGCCCTTCGGACACACCGGCGAGGACGCGCTCGACGACCTGATGGCGGCGCACGGCGGCTTCGACCACAACGCGCAGGCGCTGCGTATCGTCACCCGGCTGGAGCGACGCTACGCCGAGCACGACGGGCTCGACCTCACCTGGGAGACGCTCGAGGGGCTCGTCAAGCACAACGGCCCCCTCGTCGATGCGGACGGACGCCCGCGGGAGCGCTACGCCGCCCACGGCGTGCCGGGCGCGATCCTGGAATTCGACGCCGAGTTCGGCCTCGACCTTTCGACCCACGCGTCCGGCGAGGCGCAGGCGGCGGCGATCGCCGACGACATCGCCTACGACGCGCACGACATCGACGACGGCCTGCGCGCCGGGCTGTTCCGGCTGGAAGACCTGCGCGCCGTTCCGCTGCTCGCCGACCTCCTCGCCGAGGTCGACGCCCGCTATCCCGGCCTCGAGACGCCCCGGCGCATCCACGAGCTCGTGCGCCGCGTGATCACCCGCCTCGTCGAGGACGTGATCCGCGAGAGCGAGGCGCGCCTCGCCGAGGCGGCGCCGGCGTCCGCCGCGGAGATCCGCCGCGCCGGGCGCACGCTGGTGGGCTTCTCGCCGGCGATGGCGGAGGCGGACCGGGCGATCAAGGGCTACCTCTACCCCAACATGTACCGCCACCCGAAGGTGAAGGCCGTGCGCGCCGACGCCGACCGGATCGTGCGCGACCTCTTCGCCCGCTTCACCGCCGAGCCGCAGGCCATGCCCGAGGAATGGCGCGCGGGCCTCGCCGGCGCGGACGCGGGCCGGATCGCCCGGCGCGCGGCCGACTACATCGCCGGCATGACCGACAGCTATGCGCTCGGCGTCCATCGCAGGCTGTTCGGCGCGACGCCGGACCTGAAGCTCGGCTGAGCCGCCGATGCCCCGCCTCCGGCTGATCGCCACCTCGGACCTGCACGCCCACGCCCAGCCCTGGGACTACCTCGGCGATCGCCCCGACCCGCGCCACGGCCTCGTCGCCGCCGGCGCGGCCGTCGCCGCCGCGCGCGCCGAGGCCGAGGCGACGGGCGCGGCGGTGCTCCTCGTCGACAATGGCGACCTGCTGCAGGGCGCGGCGCTCGGCGATCTCGTCGGCATGTCCGGGCTCGCGCCCGGGGAGGCGCATCCGATGATCGCCGCCCTCGCGGCGCTCGGCTGCGACGCGGCGACGCCCGGCAACCACGAGTTCAACTACGGCCTGCCCTTCATGGAGGCCGCCTACGGCGGTGCGCCCTTCCCGGTCGTCGGCGCGAACGTCACGCGCCGGGACGGATCGCCGCTGTTCCCGCCCTTCGTCGTCCTGGAGCGCGCGGTGCCGGACCTCCCGCGGGCCCTGCGCGTCGGGGTCACCGGCGTGCTGCCGCCGCAGATCCTGATGTGGGACAAGGCGCTCCTCGGCGACGCGCTCGTCGTCGAGGACATGGTCGACGCGCTCGCGCGCACGGTGCCGGCGATGCGCGCCGCGGGCGCGGACCTCGTCGTCGTGCTCTGCCATTCGGGCATCGCCGCGGGCCCGCGGGAGGGTGGCGAGGAGAACGCGGCGCTGTTCGTCGCGCAAGCCGTGCCGGGCATCGACGCGATCGTCTGCGGGCACCTGCACCGCGTCTTCCCCGGCGGGCGCGACTTCGCCCGCATCCCCGGCGTCGACGCGGAGCGCGGCCGCCTCGCCGGTGTGCCGGCGGTGATGCCGGGGTTCTACGGCTCGCATCTGGGGATCGTCGACCTCGACCTCGTCGCCGAAGCGGGCGGCGGGGTGCGGGTGGCCGACGCCGCCTGCGAGGCCCGCCCGGTCCCGCCGCTCCCCGATCCGCCGCCCCCGGCCGCCGCCGCCATCCTGCGGCTCACGGCCGACGTCCACGCCCGCACGCTCGCCCACGTCCGCAGGCCCGTCGGCGAGACGACGCGGCCGATCGACACCTACTTCACCGCGCTCGGCGACGACGGCGATCTCGCGCTGCTCTGCACGGCGCAGGCCGCCTTCGTGCGCCGCGCCGTCGCCGGGACGGCGCTCGCCGAGCTGCCGCTGCTCGCGGCAGCGGCGCCCTTCCACGCGGGCGGCCGCAACGGCCCCGGCGGCTACACGGACATCCCTGCGGGACCGCTCGCGATGCGCGACCTCGCCGCGCTCTATCCCTACCCGAACGCGGTGTGCGCCGTACGCGTCACGGGCGCCGAGATCGCGCTCTGGCTCGAGCGCGCGGCCGGCCTGTTCGCGACGATCGACCCGGGGTCGCGCGGGCCGCAGCTCCTCGTCGACCCACGCTTCCCCTCCTACCATTTCGACATGATCCAGGGCCTCGCCTATACGATCGACCCCACGGTGCCCGCGCGCTTCGACCGGGAGGGCGACATCGTCGACCCGGGCGCCACGCGCATCCGCGACCTCGCCTTCGCCGGGCGCCCCGTGCGCGACGACGACGTCTTCCTGCTCGCGACGAACACGTACCGCGCCGGCGGCGGCGGCCGCTTCTGCGGCGGGCGGCTCGAGACCGTCTTCACCTCGACGACACTCGTGCGCGAGGCGCTCCATGCCCATGTCCGGAGCCTGGTCGCGGAGGGCGGCCCGCTGGCGCTCGAGGAGCGGCTTTCCTGGCGCCTCGCGGACCTGCCCGAGAGCGTGGAGGCGCTCTACGCCACGGGGCCCGGCGCGCGGGGCCGCGAGCCCGCGGACCTGCGGCTCGAGGATCGCGGCCTCGACGCCGAGGGCTTTCGCCTCTACCGCCATCGCGGCCGCCGTTGAGGCGCGGGCGCCCGCCTGTGGACGCCCGCCCGGCGCCCCTCCCCTCCCCCGTCGCGCGCTGGTAAACCGGAGGGCATGACCACAGACCCCGTGCTCGAGGCCGATGCGCCCCCCGCCGCCGCGCGATTGTCCGCCTCCCGCGGGGCGGCCGCCGCGTCGAAGCCGGGGGAGGACCGCGTCACGCCGATGATGGCGCAGTACGTCGAGATCAAGGGCGCGAACCCCGACAGCCTGCTGTTCTACCGCATGGGGGACTTCTACGAGCTGTTCTTCGAGGACGCCGAGATCGCCTCGCGGGCGCTCGGCATCGTGCTGACCAAGCGCGGCAAGCACCTGGGCCAGGACATCCCCATGTGCGGCGTACCGATCGAGCGCGCGGACGACTACCTCCAGCGCCTGATCGCGCTCGGCCACCGGGTCGCGGTCTGCGAGCAGATGGAGGACCCGGCCGAGGCGAAGAAGCGCGGCGCCAAGGCCGTCGTGCGCCGCGACGTGGTGCGGCTCGTGACGCCCGGCACCATCACCGAGGAGCGCCTGCTCGAGCCTGCCCGCGCCTCGCTCCTCGTGGCGGTCGCCCGGCGCAAGCTCAGCGACGACGCGCACGCCTACGGCGTCGCGGCGGTGGACATCTCGACGGGCGCCTTCACCGTGACGGAGACGACCCGCGGCGGGCTCGGCCCCACCCTCGCGCGGCTCGATCCGCGCGAGATCGTGCTGCCCGACACGCTGCACGACGACCCCGACCTCGCCGGCGTCTGGCGCGAGATCGGCGCGCCGCTCTACCCGCTCGCACGCGACGGGCTCGACGCCGCCTCCGCGCAGAAGCGCATCGAGGAGGCCTTCGGCGTCGCGACGCTCGACGCGTTCGGCGCCTTCTCGCGCGCCGAGATCGCGGCGGCGGGGACCGTGCTGCACTACGTCGCGCGCACGCAGATCGGCGCGCGCCCCGCGCTGCGCCCGCCCGCGCGCGAGGACGGCGGCGGCGTGCTGGCGATCGACCCGGCCACGCGCGCGAACCTCGAGCTCGTGCGCACGCTGTCCGGCGAGCGCGCCGGCTCGCTGCTCGCCGCCATCGACCGCACGCTGACGCCCGGTGGCGGGCGGCTCCTCGCCGAGCGGCTCTCCGGCCCGCTCACCGACGTCGCCGCGATCCGCGCACGCCAGGAGGCGGTGGCACGCCTCGTCGAGGACGTCGTCCTGCGCGAGGGCCTGCGCGAGCGGCTGGCGAGCACGCCCGACATGTCCCGCGCGCTGGGGCGCCTCGCCCTCGACCGCGGCGGGCCGCGCGACCTCGCCGCCGTGCGCGACGGCCTCGCCGCGGCCGGCGCCGTCGTGACGCTGCTGACGCGGGCGGGTGACCTCCCCGCCGAGATCGAGGCCGCCCGCGCGGCGCTCGCCGATCTCCCGCCGGCGCTCGAGGCGCGACTCGCCGACACGCTCGCCGAGGACCTGCCGCTGTCGAAGCGCGACGGCGGCTTCGTCGCGGCGGGGGGCGACACCGCCCTCGACGAGGCGCGGGCGCTCGGGACGGATTCGCGCCGCTTCATCGCCGGGCTGCAGTCCCGCTACGCCGAGGAGACCGGCTGCCGGACGCTGCGCATCAAGCACAACTCGATGCTCGGCTACTATCTCGAGGTGCCTGCCGCCTTCGGCGAGGAGCTGCTGCGCGGGCCGCTCAAGGGGAGCTACATCCACCGCCAGACGATGTCGGACGCGATGCGCTTCACCACGCTCGAGCTCGGCGAGCTCGAGCGGCGCATCGCCTCCGCCTCCGAGCGCGCGGTGGCGATCGAGCACGCGCTCTTCGCGGACCTCGCCGCGATGCTCGCGACCGCCCGCGCGGCGATCCTCGCCGCCGGGGACGCGCTCTCCGCGATCGACGTCGCCTGTGCGCTCGCCGACCTCGCCGCCGAGCGCGACTGGACGCGCCCGCTCGTCGACGAGAGCCTCGCCTTCGCGGTGGAGGACGCCCGCCACCCCGTCGTCGAGGCGGCGCTCGCCCGCGAGGGCAAGCCCTTCATCGCCAATTCCTGCGACCTCACGGGAGACGATGCGGGAGAGGGGGCCGGCGCGATCGCCGTGGTCACCGGCCCGAACATGGGCGGCAAGTCGACCTTCCTGCGCCAGAACGCGCTCGTCGTCGTGCTCGCCCAGATGGGCGCCTTCGTCCCCGCCGCGCGGGCGCATGTCGGCGTGTGCGATCGCTTGTTCTCCCGCGTCGGCGCCGCCGACGACCTCGCCCGCGGGCGCTCGACCTTCATGGTCGAGATGGTCGAGACCGCCGCCATCCTGAACCAGGCGACGCGCCGCTCCCTCGTCATCCTGGACGAGATCGGGCGCGGCACCGCCACCTTCGACGGGCTCTCCATCGCCTGGGCGGCGGTGGAGCACCTGCACGAGGAGAATCGCTGCCGGGCACTGTTCGCCACGCACTTCCACGAGCTGACGCGGCTGACCGAGCGCTTCGAGCGCATCGAGACGCTGACCCTGCGCGTCGCCGAGCACGCCGGGCAGGTGATCTTCCTGCACGAGGTGGTGAAGGGCGCCGCCGACCGGTCCTACGGGCTCCAGGTCGCCAAGCTCGCGGGCCTCCCGGCGCCGGTCGTGGCGCGGGCGGGCGAGATCCTGCGCGAGCTCGAGCGCAGCGAGCGCGAGCATCCCCGCGCCGCGCGCCTCGACGACCTGCCCCTCTTCGCCGCCCCGGTGAGGACGGCGGCCCCTCCCCCGCCACCCCCGCCCGCGAAGCCCGCCCGCGACCCGCTGCGCGAGGCGCTCGCCGCGCTCGACCCGGACGAGTTGACGCCCAAGGCGGCGCTGGAGGCGCTCTATGCGCTGAAGGCGGCGGCGCGGGAGGGAGGGAGCGGATCGTGACGGCGATGCGCCGCGCCCTCCCCCACGAAGGCGAGGCCGTACGCGCGCTCGTGCGCGCCGCCTTCGCCGTGCACGTGCCGACTCTGGGGCGCGAGCCACGGCCGATGGGCCACGACTGGCCGGCCTGCGTCGCCGCGGGCGAGGTCTCGGTGCTCGACGACGACGCTGGCGCCCTCGCCGCCGTCGCGCGGCTCGTGCCTCAGCCCGACGCGCTCCTCGTCGAGACGATCGCGGTGCGCCCGGACCTGCGCGGCACCGGTCTCGGCCGCGTTCTCCTCGCCTTCGCCGAGGACGAGGCCCGCCGGCACGGCCTCGCGCGGCTGCGGCTCTACACCAACGCGCTGATGACGGGGAACATCGCGCTGTACGCCCGCCACGGCTATCGCACGACCCACGAGACGGGCGAGCCGCCGATGCGGCGGGTGTGGATGGAGAAGGTGCCGACCTGACGCGCCACCCGCGTCAGAGCGCGCGCACCAGCACCGCCTGCCGATCGAGCCCGACGCCCGTCATCCGCCAGCCGCGGCGCTGGTAGAAGCCGATCGCCTTCGTGCCCTGGCCCGTGGCGAGCCAGGCCTGGGCGTGGCCGGCCTGCTTCAGGGCGGCCATCAGCGCCTCGTGCAGCGCCGTGCCGTGGCCGCGCCCCTGAGCCGGGTCGATCACGAACATGGCCCAGACGTAGCCGTTGAGCGGGCTCGCGCAGGCGAAACCCTGGAGCGTGCCGTCGCCGTCCGCGCTGGCGAGGAAGATCCCCTCGTTCAGGTACCAGAACACTTCCTGGTCGCTGATCGCGGTCGGGTCCGCGAGGCGGTTCTCCGAGACGCCGAGGCGGATCTCGGCGATGCGGGGCAGGTCCTCGGCACGGGCGGGGCGGATCGTCGGCACGGGGCGGCTCCGGAGGTGACGGCGAACGAGGGCGACGCGAGCGATCTCCCGTAGCACCCCGCGCGCGCGACGGCTGTCGCCCGCGCGCCACAGGCGCCGCGCCATGAACCCGGGCGATCCGGGAGCCCGACCACCGGCCTGCCGACCACGGGTGGCACGCAACTCAGACATGGCTCAACCGTCTTCCGACGAACTAACATGCAGCCGATTCGACCTCCCCGGGAGCATCGGCGAGCCATGACCGTCCACAGTGCCTCCGACCCCGAGCCCCCGCGCCCCGTGCTTCCGCCCGGCCTGCCCGAGCCCGTGGACGACGGCGCCTGCGCGCATCTTCCGGGCCGCCCCCTGCCGGCGATCGCGCTTTGCGGCTCGCACGGGGAGGACGTCGTGCTCGCCCGGCTTCCCGGCTGGAGCGTCGTCTACTGCTACCCGATCTCGGGGGAGGACGATTCGATCCTGCCCGACGGCTGGGACCTGATTCCCGGTGCCCGCGGCTGCTCGCCGCAGAGCTGCTCGTTCCGCGACCACGCCGCCGAGCTCGCGGCGCTCGGCGCCCGCGTCTTCGGCCTCGCGACGCAGTCGCCGGGCTACCTCGCGGGCGAGGTCGCGCGCCTGCACCTGCCGTTCCCGCTCCTCTCCGACGAGGCGTTCGCCTTCCAGCGCGCCCTCGACCTGCCGCTCCACGACGTCCCGGTCGCCGGCCGCCGCGTCCTGCGCCGCGTCACGCTGATCTGCGCCGGCGGCGTGATCCGCGACGTGCACTACCCCGTCTTCCCGCCCGACCGCGCCGCCGAGGCGACGCTCGCGCGGCTCGGGAGCCTGGTTCGCGGAGAGGAAGGCAGGACAATTACGTAGCGTCGATTCGCCGAACCCGCGGCAAGCCGCTCCGCGTTTCGCACGGTACGATGGCGATGCATCCACTTCTGATGTAATCGGGTTGTCGAATCCGACCAATTACACAAGAACTCGGTGCGAATTAGCCCATTATTTACGCCATCAGGCTCATGCATCTCCCGAGCGACGAGTGTGTCGCGCGCGGAGGTCGGGATGTCGGGGTTCTTGTCACGGTTCAGGATCGGTCAGCAGGTCGGGCTTCTCAGCGCGCTCGGCATTATCGGCTTCCTCTGTGCGATGCTGGTTTTCGTCAACGGCCTGCGCGAGATCGGCGCGGGCGTCGAGGAGCTCGAGCGCCTGGCGGCACGCGGTGAGGCGGCCGATCGGCTGTCGAGCGCGCTCGTCGACGCGCGCCTCGCCGAGACGCGCTTCCTGATGACGCCGAGCGACGCGCTCGTGACCCAGCACGCGCGGACGCTGGAGACCGCCCGTGCGAGCCTCGCCAGCCTCGAGACCGGCCTCGCCGGCACGGACCAGGCGCTCGCGAGCGCCCTCGGCGCGCTCGGGACGCGGCTCGACGCCTACGCCGTGCGCTTCGGCGACATCGTCGCGTCCGAGCGGCTCCTGGGCTTCGACGAGAGCGAAGGCCTCGAGGGCGCGCTGCGCGCGGCCGTGCACACCGTCGAGGAGACGCTCGGGACCTACGAGGACGCCGAGCTGGCGGTGCTGATGCTGATGATGCGTCGGCACGAGAAGGACTTCATGATGCGCGCCGACGCGAAGTACGTCGAGCGGCATGTCGCCCGCCGCGGCGAGTTCGCCGCCCTCCTGGCCGGGCGCGCCGCGATCGCGGCCGAGGGCCAGCGCACCATCACCGAGCGCATGGACGCCTACGGCGCCGCCTTCGACGCCTTCGCGGCGACGAGCGCGGCCAAGGCCGAGCAGGTGGCGGCCCTCGCGGCGGTCTATGCGGAGATGGAGCCGCAAGTCGCGAGCGTGCTCGAGACGATCGCGAGCCGCACGGCGCAGGGGCGGGCCGCGCTCACGGCGCGGCAGGTGTCGGTGGAGCGCACGGTGTGGATCGCGCTGGGCGTGATCTTCGCGATCCTGCTCGCGGCGTCCTGGATCGTCGGGCGCTCGATCTCCCGGCCGCTCGTGGCGCTGGCCGGCACGCTGACGCGGCTCGCGGAGGGCGACGGCGCCGTCGCCGTCACCGGCGAGGACCGCCGCGACGAGATCGGCGCGATGGCGCGCGCGCTCGCCCTCTTCAAGGCCGTCCTCGCGCGCAATGCCGAGATGGAGGCGCAGGCCAAGGCGCGGGAGGCGGACGCCGCCGCCGAGCGCAAGCGCCTGCTCGCGGGCCTCGCGACCGAGTTCGAGAGCCGCGTCGGCGGCATCGTCGCCAAGGTGGCGGACACCGCGCGCACCCTCACGGCCTCCGCGCGCGACCTCTCGGCCTCCGCCGAGCAGACGACCGGCCAGGCGAGCCTGGTCGGCGCCGCCTCCGAGCAGGCCGCAGCCAACGTCGGCACCGTCTCCGCCGCAGCGGAGGAGCTCGCCGCCTCGACCGCCGAGATCGGCCGTCAGGTGAGCGACTCGAGCGCGCTGGCGACCACCGCCTCCGGCCAGGCCGAGGAGGCCGTCGCGCGGGTGCGCGGCACGGCGGAGGCGGCCGAGCGCATCGGCGACATCGTCTCGATGATCCAGGCCATCGCCGAGCAGACGAACCTGCTCGCGCTCAACGCCACGATCGAGGCCGCCCGCGCCGGCGAGGCCGGGCGCGGCTTCGCCGTCGTCGCCGCCGAGGTGAAGAACCTCGCCGACCAGACGGCCAAGGCGACCGTCGAGATCGGGCAGCAGATCCAGGGCATCCAGGCGGCCTCCGCCGGCTCCAGCGAGGCGATCGCCGAGATCGCCCGCGTCATCGGCTCGCTCTCGGCTACGTCCACGGCGATCGCCGCCGCGATCGAGCAGCAGGGCGCGGCGACCCGGGAGATCGCGCGCAACGTGCAGGAAGCGTCCACCGGCACCGGCGAGGTCTCCCGCGGCATCGTCGGCGTCACCGAGGCGGCGACGACGGCGAGCCGTTCGGCGGGCGCCGTGCTCGGCTCCGCACGCGATCTCTCCGAGCGCGCCGACGAGCTTTCGCGGGCGGTGGCGGGCTTCGTCGGCGCCGTCACCGAGTAAGGCAGCGCGCGAGCGGCCTGATCCGCAGAGGTTGCGGAGGGGTGTCGAGACGAACCTCTCCGCTTGTCATCCGGCACCCCATATGCAACCTTGATCGCGCTCCGTTCCCGAGCCGTCGAGGTCTCCCATGGTCACGCGCGTCTCAACCGTCTCGTTCGAGGGCGTCGAGGCGCGGGCGGTGGAGGTGCAGGTCCAGGTCGCGCCCGGCGACGTGAAGTTCAACGTCGTCGGCCTGCCGGACAAGGCGGTGGGCGAGAGCCGCGAGCGGGTGCGCTCGGCAATGATCTCGTCGGGCCTGTCGCTGCCGACGAAGCGCATCACCGTCAACCTCGCGCCGGCGGACACGCCCAAGGAGGGCAGCCACTACGACCTGCCGATCGCGCTCGGGCTGATGGCGGCGCTCGGCGCGATTCCCTCGGACGCGCTCGACGGCTTCACCGTGCTGGGCGAGCTCGCGCTCGACGGCTCGATCACGCCGGTGGCGGGCGTGCTGCCCGCCGCGATCGCCGCGCACGGGCGCGGCCAGGGGCTGATCTGCCCCCGCGCCTGCGGCCCGGAGGCGGCCTGGGCGTCGGAGGAGATGGCGGTGATCGCGCCGGAGAACCTCGTCCAGCTCGCCAACCACTTCAAGGGCACGCAGGTCCTCTCGCGGCCGGAGCCCGCGGTCGCCCTGCGCGGCGGCGCGCTGCCGGACCTCGCCGAGATCAAGGGCCAGGAGAACGCCAAGCGCGCCCTCGAGATCGCGGCCGCCGGCGGCCACAACCTGCTCATGTCCGGCCCGCCGGGCGCGGGCAAGTCCATGCTCGCCCAGCGCCTGCCCTCGATCCTGCCCGCGCTCTCGCCCCGCGAGCTGCTCGAGGTCTCGATGGTGCATTCCGTCGCCGGGCTGATCGAGGAGGGCCAGCTTTCCGACCGGCGTCCGTTCCGCGCCCCGCACCATTCCGCCTCGACGGCGGCGCTGGTGGGCGGGGGCGTGACGGCGCGCCCGGGCGAGATCTCGCTCGCCCATCGCGGCGTGCTGTTCCTCGACGAGCTGCCGGAATTCCAGCCACAGACGCTCGACAGCCTGCGCCAGCCGATGGAGACCGGCGAGGTGATGATCGCGCGCGCCAACGCGCGCTGCACCTATCCCGCGCGCTTCCAGCTGGTGGCGGCGATGAACCCCTGCCGCTGCGGCCAGGCGACGGAGCCCGGCTTCGCCTGCCGGCGCGGGCAAAACGAGCGCTGCATGGCGCAGTACCAGGCGCGCCTCTCCGGCCCCTTGCTCGATCGCATCGACCTCACGATCGAGGTGCCGGCCGTGCGCGCGGCGGACCTGATCCTCCCGCCGCCGGCGGAGGGCTCGGCCGAGGTGGCGCGCCGGGTCGCCGCCGCGCGCGCCGTGCAGAGCGGGCGCTATGCCGCGCTCGGCCTGCCCGCCAGCACGACGAACGCCGCCTGCCCCGCGGCCGTGCTCGAGCAGGTCGCGGCGCCGGACGCGCAGGGGCTCGCCCTGGTGCGCGACGCATCGGAGGCGATGAAGCTCTCCGCGCGCGGCTACCACCGCGTCCTGCGCGTCGCCCGCACGCTCGCCGATCTCGACGGCACGAGCCGGGTCGGGCGCGTGCACGTGGCCGAGGCGCTCTCCTACCGCTCGCACCTCGACCGCCGCAGAGTTGCCGCATAGGTCTGCGTGCGAGCGAGGCGAGCCGTTCGTTTGTCTCGCGCCGCGCGGTGGGCTATGGTTGCTTTTGTCCCGATGCTCATATTACCGGAAGCGGGCTGGCAATGAGCGCGCATCTCAACAACGGCGACCTCGCGAGCGATGCCCGCGCCATGCTGGCCGTCCTGTCGAAAGCGGACGAGCCGGGGGCCCTGCTATTCGAGCTGGGGGTGGCACTCGGGCGCTTCGGAGTGGAGAACATCGTGGTCGCCACATTCGAGCGGGCCGGTTCGCTCGGTACGGACGCAATGCTCCTGCAGAAGCTCCCCAAGGACTGGCTTCGGACCTACGTCGAACATGAGTACGGGCGGCATGATCCAGTCCTGCGGCTGTGCACGCGAACAAAGCGGTCCTTCGCCTGGACAGAGGCGGAGCGGGAGCTTCCGCCTAACGCCCGATCCGCGGAAGTGATGGCGGCGGCAGGCCGCCACGGCATGACCGAAGGATTGTGCGTGCCGATCCACGGCAGGCGCGGACTCGAAGGGTGCGTGTCGGTCAGCGGAGCGTGGCTCGACATCGGTCCACGGGTTCGCCCCGTCATCGACGTCGTGGCCCGTGGGGTCTTCGACCGATGCCGCGAAATGGCGTCGCGCGCACATCGGAGCGCTCCGTCGCACCTGACGCGGCGCGAGCGAGACGTTTTATACCTCGCGGCGCGCGGCCTCTCTGCTGGGGCTGCGGCTGCGGAGCTGGGCATCTCCGAACGGACGGTGACGACGCACATGACGAGCGCGTGCCGTAAGCTCGATGCTCCGAACAAGACCGCGGCCGTCGCCACCGCAATCCTGCGTGACCTCCTCGGCCCCGCACATCGTAATTTCTGACGATTATATGCGTCCTTGAGCTGACACATAGTGGCGGTGGGAAACCGCGTCTCCCGGACCCGGGCACGGGACGATGCTCCAGGAGGTCGACGAGGCTGGAATGCGGAACGAGAACGACGCCGATCGCGATCGACATCAATCCGGCGGTGACGGACCGTCGCATCGCATGATGATGGATGAACAAGATGCAAGGTACCTTAAATTGCTGGAAGAGCCGCTGGTAGAGGACATATTCGAGCTTGCGGTCATGATGGATGAGAAGGACCGGAAGCTCGCGTTTGATCTAATTGTGACAATTCTCAGCAATAAGAAGTCGATCTGAAGTCCTCGTACACTCAGCCGATATGAGAATGGGACACGATCCTCTCAGGTCGAACGAAACCCGGGGTGTTGCCTCTCCTGGGCGATTGGTACATATTGCAGAGGCTCGGTTTCGGGCGCGCGGGAGCCTGCGCGCGCCGCGCCGGAGCCCGGAGGCGTCGCGAGATCGATTCGATGAGAACTCTCTCCCCCGACAGCCAACTCTCCTTCGAGATCATCGACCGGATCAGCACCGCGGCGAAGCTGGAGGAAGGCCATGCGGTTCTGCGCGAGAACCTGCATCGCTACGACCTCAAGCACGTGGCGTACCTCGGCCTGAACATCCCCTCGGAGCGGCGGCGCATGCCGCTCGTCGCGGTGACGTATTCTCCGGAATGGCAGCGGCACTACGAGCAGAGCGACTACGTCAACATCGACCCCGTGGTCAGCGCCGGGCTGGGCGGGGTCCTACCGATCGACTGGACCGAGATCGACCGCACGCGCTCGACCATCCGCAAGGTCTTCGGCGAGGCGCAGGAATTCGACGTCGGCATGCAAGGGCTGTCGTTCCCGATCCGTGGCCGCTACGGCGAGTTCGCGCTGTTCTCTATCAATGCGGACGTTCCGGCCAGGAACTGGCCGTCGCTGAAAAGGATGCTCATCAAGGAGTTCATGGTCATTTCCTACTACTTCCACTCGTGGGCCTTGCAAGTGGAGAAGATCGAGCAGAACGATTACGCCGGCAAGCTGTCGGAACGAGAAAAGGAGTGCCTCCGCTGGTCGGCCGCCGGCAAGACGATATGGGATACGTCGACCATCCTGGGATTGAGCGAGCGAACCGTGAGGTTTCATCTGGAGAATGCACGTTCGAAGCTCAATGCCCTCTCTACGACGCATGCCGTTTCGAAAGCAATTTCTTATGGCGTTATCCCGCTACCCTAGCTAGTTTACCTGTCTTTTCCGACAGGTTCTTTCCTAGTTCTTCATGCAAGTTTCTTTCCGTTGGCTGTGTCCCACAATCGACGGGAGAAACCTAATGATCCGCGTCATCCAGAGCCACCAGCGAGGGCAGTTTCCCCGAGAGATCGATGCGATGCATCGCATCCGCAAGAAGGTCTTTCACGATCGCCTCGGCTGGGATGTCTCGATCATTCGCGACTGGGAAGTCGACGGGTTCGATGCGCTCGACTGCGTCTACCTGATCTGCGTCGACGATGAGGAGCGCATCCTGGGGAGCATTCGGCTGCTTCCCACAATCGGATGCAACATGCTCAACGACGTATTCCCAGAGCTGCTGCCGGACGGGGCCCGCGTCGAGAGCCCGCTGATCTGGGAGTCGAGCCGGTTCTCGATCGACCCGGACGCGGACGTCGAGCTGACCCGCAATCGGTTGAGCCGCCCCACTGCAGAGCTCATCCTGGGCATGAACGAGCTCGGTCGCGAGCTCGGCCTATCGCACATCGTCACGGTGTACGACGCCTTCATCGCGCGCGTCCTGCGCCGTGCGGATTGCCGCGGCGAGCCGATCTCGAGCCCGATCCGCATCGGCAAGACGATCGCCTTCGCCGCGCTCTTCGAGATCGGCGACGAGATGGAGGCCGCCCTGCGCAAGGCGAGCGGCATCACCGGCCCCGTGCTCGAGGCGGGTCGACAGATGGCGCGTTCCGACGCCGCGTGAACAACCAAGAAAAGAGGCTCTCCGATGTCCAAGGTTTCCATCGAGTTCAAGACCGCCAGGCGCGACGCGTCGGGAGAGGGGCCGCTCGAGCTCTCGCCGCGTGACGTCCGGTCGCTGTACTTCGTGCGTGAGCCCTACGTCGACCAGATCGTCGACACGGCCGTCATGCTGACCGAGGCGGAGCGCAAGCTCGCGCTGCGCCTCATCGAGGCGGTGCTCGAGCATCGCCGCGCCTCGCTCTCGTGAGGGAGCCCCGGCCCGCCACCGCGGGCCGGGCATCGTCGACGACACGCCATCGGCGCAACGGACCGTTCACCGTCTTTCTCAAGCCGACCTTCAGCCCGCGCGCGGCAGGGTGCGCGGACGAAGACGAGGCGGCGCGATGGACGGTCTCCTGATCATCACACCCGTGGCTGCCGCGCCGGCATTCGCCGGCGCGGTCGCCGTCGTGGCGACGCTCGCCGCGGGGCTGATCCTGCGCGCCCACAGGCGGCTCGCAGCGCGCACGCGCCGGCTCGAGGCCGACGCGGAAGCGCTCCAGGACCGGCTGTGGCACGCCGAGGAGAGCGAGCATTTCTTCCGTGCCTTGGCCGAATCGCAGGTCGACGCCATCGTCCAGCGCGACGCGCAGGGGCGCGTCACCTGGGCGAACGACGGCTTCGCCGCCCTCGTCGGGCTCCCGCGCGAGGAGGTGCTGGGCCGGGCGCACGCGCCCCGGGTGCTGGAGAGCCGGCCGCCGCGACGGCGCGCCGACGGCGCCCGCCTGGTCGACGAGGCGATCGAGACGCCCGAGGGCGTGCGCTGGATCGGCTGGATCGAGACCACCGCGCCGGGACGCGGCGGCGCCCCCGAGACCCTGCGCGCCGGGCGCGAGATCACCGAGCGCGTCTCGGCGGAGACCGCGCTCGCCGAGGCGCGTGCCCGCGCCGAGGCCGCGAGCGAGGCGAAGTCGCGCTTCCTCGCCACGGTCAGCCACGAGTTCCGCACGCCGCTCGGCGGCATCCTCGGCATGGCCGACCTCGTCCTCGACACGCGCTGCGACCCCGAGCAGACGACCTACGCCCGGGCGATCAAGACGTCGGGGGCGGCGCTCCTCTCGCTGATCGACGAGATCCTCGACTTCTCCCGCATCGAGGCGGGAAAGCTCACCCTCGCCCCGGCTCCCTTCGATCTCGCCGCCTGCGTCGAGGGCGTGGTGGAGCTCCTCGCGCCGCGCGCACAGGGCAAGGGCATCGAGATCGCGGGCTTCTCGGCAGCCGAACTCCCCACGCGGCTCGTCGGCGACGAGGCGCGCATCCGGCAGATCCTGGTCAACCTAGCCGGCAACGCCGTGAAGTTCACCGAGACCGGCGGCGTCGGCGTCGAGGCGATGCCGGGTGCGGGCGACGGGATCGTGCTGCGGGTCTCCGACACCGGGCCGGGCATCGCGCCCGAACGCATCCCGGCCCTCTTCGAGGAGTTCGAGCAGGGCGACGGCTCGGCGGCACGCCGCCATTCGGGCACCGGGCTCGGGCTCGCCATCACCCAGCGCCTCGTCGCGGGCATGGGCGGGACCATCACGGTCGAGAGCGCGCCCGGCGCGGGCGCGCGCTTCACCGTGACCCTGCCGCTGCCCGCGGCGCCGGCGCCCGCCGTCGCCGCCGAGGCGACGCCCTTCCCGTCCCTCGCCGGCCGGCGCATGCTCGTGCTCGCCCGCTCGCCGTTCGAGGCGCCCTTCATCGCCCGCCGGCTGGAGCAGGCCGGCGCGCGGGTGCACGTCGTCGCGACCGAGGGCGAGACGCTGGCGAAGATCGCCATGGCCGGCCCTGACGCGACGTTCGATTCGCTCATCGTCGACTGCGCACTCGGCGACGACCTCGCCCGCGACGTCGCCGCGGCGGCGCGCGAGGCGGGCGTGTCGCGGGCGATCGTGCTGCTCTCGCCCTTCGAGCGGCGCGACCTCGGCTCGCCGAGCGCCGCGGGCTACGACGGGTATCTCGTCAAGCCCGTGCGGGCGCGCTCGCTCGTCGAGAGGCTCGCCGGGCCGCTGGCGCCGCGCGCCGCGCCGGGTGGCGCCGAGCCGGCCGGTTCCGTGCCCGCGGGTGCCGTGCCCGCGCCGGTCCCGCAGCCGGCGCGCAGGCGGCTCCCCGGCGAGCGCGGGAACGCACCGCGGCCCGGCGCGCCGCGCGTGCTGCTCGCGGAGGACAACGAGATCAACGCGCTCCTCGCGCTCAAGGCGCTCGAGAAGCGCGGCGCCGTGGTCGACTGGGCGAAGGACGGCCACGAGGCGGTGGCGCTGGCCGAGGCCTCCTTCGCCGGCCTGCGGCCCGACTACGACGTCGTCTTCATGGACATCCGCATGCCCGGCCTCGACGGGCTCGAGGCGACGCGGCGCATCCGCACCCTCGAGCGCGCGCTCGGCCGCCGACAGCCCCGCCAGATCGTGGCGCTCACGGCGAACGTGCTCAAGGAGGACGAGGAGGCCGCCCGCGAGGCCGGGCTCGACGGCTTCCTGCCCAAGCCTTTCGAGCCGCGGATGCTGGAGCGGCTCCTCGGCGACGCCGGGCTGGCGCGCACCGGCTGAGCGAATCCTCTCCAGGGATTGCGATTTTTCCTGTCCCGGCTACGGTGACAGGCGCAACGGATCTGTCACAATTGTGTTGAAACGCTATGGTTCAAGAGCCGAAAGGCGGACGCGGCGAGAGAATCGCGATGCGGAGGTTGCCGCCCGACGAGGATGTGATGGCGCCGTTTCCCGCAGTCGAAACGACGTCGAGCCGGCTTCCGAGCCGCTTCGGCTTCTTGTTGACCTCTCCCCAGATCACGAGCTTCGTCCGCCCCTTCCGCAAGAAGGGCTCGGCCGCGATCGCGTTCCTGCGCGGCGCGAACGTCGACCGCGCGCCGGTGCAGCGCCCGCTCGACCCGACGCTCGGCCGCATCGGCTCGCTCGAGGTGCGCCTCGCCACCACGCCGCGGGAGATCCGCGCTGCCCAGCGCCTTCGCTACAAGGTGTTCTACGAGGCGGGGCGGGCGCTGCCGCACACGGCCTCCGCGCTCGCCCGGCGCGACTTCGACGAGTACGACGCGATCTGCGATCACCTGCTCGTGCTCGACCACGCGGCGCCGTCGAACCTCGGCGAGCCGGCGCGCAAGCTGCGCGGCATCCCGGCGCGCACCGCGCACCCCGCCGTCGTCGGCACCTACCGCCTCCTGCGCCAGGAAGTGGCCGAGCGGCATTTCGGCTTCTACACCCAGGCCGAGTACGACATCGCGCCGATCATCACCGCGCACCCGACGAAGCGCTTCCTCGAGCTCGGCCGCTCCTGCGTGCTCGAGGCGTATCGCACGAAGCGGACGGTCGAGCTGCTCTGGCACGGGATCTGGGCCTACGTGCTGCACCACCGCATTGACGTGATGCTGGGTTGCGCGAGCATGGAGGGCACGGACCCGGACGCGCTCGCCCTGCCGCTGTCCTTCCTGCACCACCACGCCGCCGCCGCCGAGGGCTGGCGCGCCCGCGCGGTGCCCGGGCGCTATGTGCCGATGGACCGCCTGCCGGCCTCGCGCGTCGACGCGAAGGTGGCGCTCCACGCGCTGCCGCCGCTGATCAAGGGCTACCTGCGGCTTGGCGCCCGCTTCGGCGACGGCGCGGTCGTGGACACCCAGTTCGGCACGACGGACGTGCTCGTGGTGCTGCCGGTCTCCGCCATCAGCCCGCGCTACGTCACGCATTTCGGCGCGGACGCGGGGCGCCACGCCGCCTGAGCGAGGCGAGCGCGTCGCTCAGGCCGCGTCGCCCAGGAGCGCCGCGAGCCCCTCCCGATAGGTCGGATAGAGCAGGTCCACCCCCAGCTCCTCCCGCAGGCGCCGGTTCGAGACCCGCTTCGACGTGGACCAGAAGCTGCGGCCCATCGGGCTGAGCTCCGCCTCCTCGAACGGCACTTCCGGCGGCGGGACGAGCCCCGCGAGCTCGGCGGCGTGGGCGACGACGTCCTGCGGCGGGGTCGGCAGGTCGTCGACGACGTTGTAGACGCCGCCCGGCCGCCCGCGGGCGAAGGCGGCGAGCACGGCCTGCGCGATATCCGCCACGTGGATGCGGTTGAAGACCTGCCCGGGCTTGACGATGCGCCGCGCGGTGCCGGCGCGCAGCTGCACGATCGGGTTCCGTCCGGGACCGTAGATGCCGCCGAGCCGCAGCACGCACACGCGCTTGCCCGCCCGCGTGCCCAGCGCGCACCACGCCTCCTCGGCCGCGAGGCGATCCTCCGCGCGCCCGTGCTTGGGGGCGGTGGGCGTGTCCTCGTCGACCCAGCCGCCCTGCGCGTCGCCGTAGACCCCGATGGTCGAGAGATAGACGATGCTCGCGAGCCGCGGCGCCGCCGCGATCGCCTCGCCGAACGCCACGAGGGCGGGGTCGACGCCCGCGCGCGGCGGAATCGAGAGGAGGAGATGCGTCGCCCGGGCGAGGTCGTCTCCGATGCGCGGGTCGGCGCCGTCCGGCCCGAACACGCGGGCAGCCACACCTCGGGCCTCCAGCGCGGCCGCCTTCTCCTGCGTGCGCACCGTCCCGACGACGGCCGAGAAGCCGCCGCGCCGAACGACCTCGGCGGCGCTGTAGCCGTGCCCGAAGGTGAACAGATCCGTCACGCCGTCCCCCGTTTCCACGTTGCGGGTGGACGCTAGCCCGCCGCGACCGCTCCGTCACGGGACACGACGTCGCCGCGCGCTCACTTCAGAGGGCGAAGGAGCGTCTCGCGGGCGCGACGCAGCCATTTCGGCGGCCGTTCCGGATCGAGCAGGTCGTTCTCGGCGAGGATCTGCTCCGCCGGGCCGATCGGGTCGGGCTCGTAGGGGACGAGGCCGCGCCCCTCCTTGCGCAGGCGCTCGATGCCGCGCACGAGGCCCGCCTCGGACAGGGCGCGATGGGCCTCCTCCGGCGCGCAGGCGAGGTGCTCGGCGAGCAGGTCCGCGCGCACCTCGCGAATGCGCTCCTTCAACTGCGCCTCGTCCGGCGCGCCCGCCACGGCCTCGATCGCCACGTCGCACTCGGTGTCGAAGCCCATCGAGCGATTGTTGAGGTTCGACGAGCCGATGCGGATCAGCCGATCGTCCACGACGAGGATCTTGGCGTGGACGTAGATGTCTTCGCCGGCGTGCGTCACGGGCGTGTAGATCCGGAAGCGGTCGTGGCGGTCGGCGTCGTGCACGAGCCCGAGCAGCCGGGCGCGCGCGGTGTCCATGGTCGCCGCCTCGAGGTAGCCGTCCGCCGAGACCGGGTTGACGATCACGATCTCCGGCCCGTCCTCGTCGCGCAGGCGCGCGGCGATCGCCTCCGCGACCGTGCGCGAGGCGAAATACTGGCTTTCGCAGTAGATGGTCTCGCGCGCCTCGCGGATGCAGGCGAGGAGCAGGCTCTCGACCTCGAAGACGCGGCGATGGTTGCCGAAGAGCGGCGCCGTGCGGGCGATCCCCACGTCGACGTCGACGAAGGTGGGCGCCACCGCACCGGGCCAGAAGGGCTCGCGCGGAGGCGGCGGCTCGAGCGCCTCGCCGGTGGCGAGCCTCCAGCGCTCGCGGGCGTGCTCGCCCAGCGCCTTCGCCGTCGCGCCGTCGAGCGCCATCGTCGCGTCGTGCCAGGGGCCGTAGGGACGCCCGCTCGGACGGCGCCGGCGCGGATCGTCGTCGACGTGCCCGCGCGTGTCCCAGCGATCGGCCGTCATGTCGATGCCGCCGCAGAAGGCGAAAACGTCGTCGATGGCGACGATCTTCTGGTGGTGCGCGGCGCCCGGCGGGTGCGCCCCGTCGAGATGGAATCGGATGTTGTCGCTCGTCGTCCAGTCGAGGATCATCAGCGGCGTCGAGCCGCGACCGAGCGCCTGGACCATGCCGAGGTCCCATTTGAGCACGTAGATCTTCAGCTCGGGGCGGGTCTTGCCGATCCAGCGCAGGAACGGCCCGAGCGCATTGGGGCCCTCCAGCGTGGCGCCGTCGGGCTCGAACTGGATGCGCAGGTCGAAGTCCCAGCCGATCAGCATGATCGAGTGGCGTGCGGCGAGCATCGCCTCCTTCACCGCGCGGAAATAGTCCTGGGCATCGACGACGAGGCCCGCCCTGCCGGCGCGGGCGATGCGCCAGCAGGTGTCGCCCGGGCGCAGGAGTCGATCGGGTGCGGGCGACGCGTCGTGGCGCGCGGCGGTGGTCGGCATCGGTCCCTCCCCCGGCACGACGGCCGGTCCGGGAGGAGAACCGGACACACGCGGCGGCGGTTCCGACCGGCGCCTCAGGCCGCGCCGGCGCGGCGCCGTTCGTTCATCAGCGTGTCGATCTCCGCCGCCGGCATCGGCCGCGCCAGGAGGTAGCCCTGCAGCTGGTGGCAGCCCAGCGCCTGGAGGAAGCGCTGCTGCTCCTTGGTCTCGACGCCCTCGGCGGTGACGGTCAGCCCGAGCGCGCGTCCCAGATGCACGATCGAGTGCACCAGGATCGCGCTCTCTCCCGTCGCCTCCATGCTCTCCAGGAAGGAGCGGTCGATCTTGATCTTGTCGAAGGCGAAGCGGCGCAAGTAGATCAGCGAGGAATAGCCGGTGCCGAAATCGTCGAGCGCCAGGTTCACGCCCCGGCCCCTGAGCCGCATCATCGCGGCCTCGGCCGCGTCCGCGTCCTCGACGACGACGCCCTCGGTGAGCTCGAGCTCGAGCCGCGTCGGATCGAAGCCGGTCTCCTGCAGGATGCGCACCACCGAATCGACGTAGTCGCGCTGGCGGAACTGGATCGGCGAGACGTTGACCGCGATCCGCAGCCCCGGCCAGCGCCGCCCGTCGAGGCAGGCGCGGCGCAGGACCCAGTCTCCCAGCGGCAGGATGAGGCCGCTCTGCTCGGCCATGGCCACGAAGCGGTCGGGCGGGATGAAGCCCTTCTCGGGATGGCGCCAGCGCACGAGCGCCTCGAGCGCCACCACCTCGTCGCGGTCCGCCGCGAAGATCGGCTGATAGTGCAGGTCGAGCAGGTCGCCGGCGATGGCGTCGCGCAGGTCGTCCGAGACGAGCTTGCGCATGCGGATCGCCTCGTCCATGCGCCGCTCGAAGAACGAGTGCCGGTTGCGGCCGTCGTTCTTGGCTTGGTAGAGCGCCGTGTCCGCGAGCCGCATCAGCGTCTCGCGGTCGAGCGCGTCGTCCGGCGCGAGCGCGATGCCGATGGACACGCCGATCGTGACGGCGTTGTGCTCGATCTCGAAGGGCTCGGCGATCGCCTCGAGGAGGCGCCGCGCCAGCGCCTCGGCGCAGTCGGCCCTCGCGAGGCCCGGCTGGATGATGGCGAACTCGTCGCCGCCGAAACGTGCGAGCACGTCGGTGCCGCGCAGATGGGCCATGAGCCGCCGCGCCACCGCCTTGATCAGCTCGTCGCCGGCCTGGTGACCGAAGGAATCGTTGACCTCCTTGAAGCGGTCGAGGTCGAGGAACATGACCGCGAGCCCCTCGCCGGTGCGCGCCACCCGGGCGAGCTCCTGCTCCAGGCGCTGGGCGAAGAGGAGGCGATTCGGCAGGCCCGAGAGCGGATCGGAGACCGCCAGCGCCTGGACGTGCTCCTGCGTCTGGGCGAGCTCGGCCGAGACGCGCCGCGCGTGCAGGACGGCCAGCCCGAGGAGCAGGAACGCCAGCGCGGCCGGGCCGATCACGAGCCCCGTCACCTTGCTGCGCCAGTTCGTGCCCGGGCGCTCCGGCGTCCAGGCGACGTGGTAGACCGCCTCCCCGTCCACGGCGGCGATGTCGAAGCCGCGGACGGGATCGTCGATCGGCCCCTCGCCGACCATGAAGTTCCCGATCGCCTGGTCGATCGCCAGCGCGGCGAGCTCGTCGCGGTTCATCGCCCGCAGGCCCACCGCGAGGGCGCCACCGGCGGCGTGCAGCTCCGACACGGCGAGAACGGCGACGATGCGCCCGTCGATCGCCGCGAGCTTCGGCGGCGCCCTGCGCCGGGCGCTCGACGCACTCCCGTGCTGCGCGTCGAGGAGCGCGCGGCCGAGGAGATCGGCCACGATCGCCGTGTCGAGGGAGAGCACCGGCCGCGCGCCCGCGCCGCGGGCCACCTCGGCGCCGACGATGCGGCCCTCGGCATCGAGCGTGAACACGCCGGTCGCGTCGAAGTGGGGGCGCGCCAGGGTCAGGAACGCGCCGGTCTGGGCCGGCCCGAGCGGCTCGGCGCCGGCGGCGGCCTTCAGGCTCGCCTCCAGCGTCTGCGCGTAGGCCTCGAGCTGCATGCCGATGACGGCCTGCATGCGGTCGCGCGCGGCGACGGCCGCCGCCCGATCCGCGTCACGGCTCACCCAGAGCAGGGCACCGGTCGCGACCGCCACGATGACGATCAGCAGCGCCACCAGCGGCCAGAGGAGGCGCGGGAGGAAGACGCGGGTCGCCGGCGAGGGCTGGAAGGTTGGTGCTTGCATGGCCGTCCCGGGTTCGACGGCGCATGATCCCGGTCATTCGTTCAGAAATGGTTGTAGCTGCGACTTTACATACGTTGGCCTCGCCGCGCGTCGCGCAGCGCGAGGGCGACGTCGGCGAGGGCGCGCGGATAGAGCGTGTGCTCCTCCGCGAGCACGCGCTCCGCGAGCGTCTCGGGCGTGTCCCCCGGCAGGACCGGCACGCGCGCCTGCGCGATCGTCGGCCCGGCATCGAGCTCGGGCACGACGTGATGGACCGTGCAGCCGTGCTCGGCCACGCCCGCCGCGAGCGCGCGCTCGTGGGTCCTCGTTCCGCGGAAGGCGGGCAGCAGCGAGGGGTGGATGTTGATCATCCGCCCCTCCCAGGCGCGCACGAAGCCCTCCGTGAGGATGCGCATGAAGCCCGCGAGCACGACGAGCTCGACACCCGCCTCGCGCAGCCGGGCATCGAGCGCGGCATCGAAGCTCTCGCGGTCGGGATAGGCCGCGTGGTCGACCACCGCGGTCGGGATGCCGGCCTCGCGCGCGAGAGAGAGCCCCCCGGCGTCCGGCCTATTCGAGAGGACGAGGACGATGCGCGCGGGATAGTCCGGGTCTCGCGCGGCCGCTAGCAGCGCGACCATGTTCGAGCCGCGTCCCGAGATTAGGATCGCCGTCGGGACGCGCGCGTCGTCGCTCACGACGGAAGCTCGCCCTCGAAGCGCACGGCAGCGCCCTCCCCGCGGGGCTCGACCCGCCCGATCGGGGCCGCGCGCTCGCCGAGGGCCGCGAGGCGCGTGCAGACGGCCTCCGCGGCCTCGGGCGCGACGACGCAGACCATGCCGACACCGCAATTGAAGGTGCGCAGCATCTCGGCCTCGGCGACGCCGCCCGCACGGGCGAGCCAGCCGAAGACCGGCGGCGGCGCGATCGCCCCGAGATCGACACGCGCGCCGAGGTCGTCCGGCAGGACGCGCGGCAGGTTGTCCGGCAGCCCGCCCCCGGTGATGTGGGCGAGCGCATTGACCGCGAGCCCCTCGCGCAGGAGCGCGAGCAGCGGGCGGACGTAGATTCGCGTCGGCTCGAGCAGCGCGCGCCCGAGCGTCTCGCCCGGCGCGAACGGCGCCTCGTCGCCCCAGCCGAGCCCGCTCGCGGCCACGATCCGGCGCACCAGCGAGAAGCCGTTCGAGTGGACGCCCGAGGAGGCGATGCCGACGAGCACGTCGCCGGCCGCGACTCCGCGCGGCAGCAGCGTGCCGCGCTCGGCCGCGCCCACCGCGAAGCCGGCGAGATCGTAGTCCGCGCCCTGGTAGACGCCCGGCATCTCCGCCGTCTCGCCGCCGATGAGCGCGCAGCCAGCGCGCCGGCAGCCCTCGGCGATGCCCGCGACGAGCGCGGTGCCGGTCGCCGCATCGAGCTTGGCCGTCGCAAGATAGTCGAGGAAGAACAGCGGCTCGGCGCCCTGCACCACGAGATCGTTGACGCACATCGCCACGAGGTCGATGCCGATCGTGTCGTGCAGCCCCGTCTCGACGGCGATCTTCACCTTGGTGCCGACGCCGTCGTTCGCCGCGACCAGGATCGGGTCGACGAAGCCCGCGGCCTTGAGGTCGAACAGGCCGCCGAAGCCGCCGATCTCGGCGTCGGCGCCGGGCCGGCGGGTCGCGCGCACGAGCGGCTTGATCGCCTCGACCATGGCGTTGCCCGCGTCGATGTCGACGCCGGCCTGCGCATAGGTCATCCCCTGTCGCCGGTTCTCGGCCTTCTCCTCGGCCACGTCCTCGGCCATGCCGCCCGTCTCCCGCCTCGCGCCCGCTCCACCGGGCCCCCGCGGGTTACAGCCCCCGGGAGAGCGGCGCAAGCGGCGAGAGCGCTTGACCGCCGCCGCCGGCCTTCGTACCCGAGTCGGAGGTGCCCGCGCTCGGGCACCCCGGGAGCCGCGCCGTGACGATCCCCAACCTCATCAGCGTGTTCCGCCTGCTCCTCGTGCCGGTCGTCATCGTGGCGATCCTGCAGGGGAACTGGCTCGCGGCCTTCGTGCTCTTCCTCGTCGCGGGCGTCTCGGACGGCATCGACGGCTGGATCGCGCGCCGCTTCGACATGCGCTCGGAGCTCGGCGCGGTCATCGACCCGCTCGCCGACAAGGCGCTCCTCGTCTCGATCTACGTCACGCTCGCGATCGTCGGTGCCATGGCGGAATGGCTCGTCGTGCTCGTGGTCTCGCGCGACGTGATGATCGTGATCGCCTGGGTCGTCTCCTGGATCATGAACCGGCCGATCTCGGTGAGGCCGATCTTCGCGTCGAAGGTGAACACGGCGCTGCTGATCACCTACGCCGTCACCGTGCTCGCGGCCAACGCCTTCGCCTTCACGCTCGGGCCGCTCGACGACGTGCTGTCAATCGGAATCGCGGTGCTCACCGCCTTCACGCTGGCGGTCTACCTGGTGATGTGGCTGAGGCACATGAGCGCGTGAGCGCGGGCGTGCGTTTCGCCTACGGCTGCGCTAGGAGGGGTGCGCCCGTCCGCTCCGGAGACCGACCATGCTCATCCTGATTCTCGGCCTCGTCCTCTTCCTCGGCACCCACGCCTTCACCATGGCGCGGGGCCCGCGTGCGCGGCTCGTCGAGCGGCTCGGGGAGAACAGCTACAAGGTCGCCTACTCGGTCGCCTCCCTCGTCGGCATCGTCCTCGTCAGCATCGGCTACGGCGAGGCCCGGTACGATCCCGCGAACGTCCAGATCTGGTACCCGCCGACGTGGCTCGCGCACGTCGCGCTGCTGCTCATGATCTTCGCCTTCATCCTGTTCGTGGCGACCTACCTGCCGGGGCACATCAAGGCGCGGGCGAAGCATCCGATGCTGGCGGCGATCAAGATCTGGGCGCTGGCGCACCTCCTGGCCAACGGCGATCTCGCCTCGCTGATCCTGTTCGTCTCCTTCCTCGCCTGGGCGGTCGCCGCGCGCATCTCGCTGAAGCGCCGCCCCGTCTCGCCGCTCGCGCCCGCCCGGGCGGCCACCGCAGCGCCCGCGGGCTGGCGCAACGACGCGATCGCGGTGACCGTGGGCCTCGTCGCCTACGTCGCCTTCGCCTTCTGGCTCCACCCGATCCTGATCGGCGTGCCGGTGGTCGGCGCGGCCTGAGCGCAGCGAGGTGCCGCTCGGCTCCCGCGTCCCGCCCCCGCGGCCGCCGCGCGTGGCGCTCACCCCCGCGCGGCTGCCAGGAACGCCTCGATCTCCTGCTCCGTCGTCGCGAAGGACGTGACGAGGCGCACCAGCATCTCGTTCGGCGCCACCCGCTCGCCCGCCGGAAGCGAGTGCTCGGACCAGGGGTGGAAGATCGCGCCCGCCGCCTTCAGCCGCGTCACCGTCTCGCGCGGCAGGACGGGGAAGACCTCGTTCGCCTCGCGGGGGAAGCCGAGCCGTGCCCCCGGGAGCGCGGCGACGCCCTGGGCGAGCCGCGCGGCCATGGCGTTGGCGTGGCGGGCGTTCGCGAGCCAATGGTCGTCCGCGAGGTAGCCCTGGAGCTGCGCCCCCAGGAGCCGCCCCTTCGACAGCGTGTGGCCCGAGCGCTTGCGCAGGAAGCGCATCGCCTCGGCGCGGGCGGGGTCGAAGAAGATCACCGCCTCCGCCGCGAGACAGCCGTTCTTGGTGGCGCCGAAGGAGAGCACGTCGACGCCGAGCTTCCACGTCATCTGCGCCGGCGAGACGTCGAGCGCCACCAGCGCGTTGGCGAAGCGCGCCCCGTCCATGTGCACCGCCAGCCCCGCCTCGTGCGCGATGTCGCACAGCGCCGCGATCTCGGAGGTCCCGTAGACGAGCCCGCCCTCCGTCGCCTGCGAGATGGAGAGCGCACGCGCCGGCATCTCCTTCTCGTGGCCGGAGCGCGCGGCGAGCCATTCGGCGAGCGTGCGCGGCGCGATCCTGCCGCCGACCCCGGGCAGCCCCGCGAGCTTGGCGCCGCCGGTGAAGAACTCCGGCGCGCCGCACTCGTCGTCGATGACGTGCGCCTCGTCGTGGCAGATCGTGAGCCCGTAGGGCGGCACCAGCGCGGAGAGCGCCAGCGCGTTCGCGCCGGTGCCGGTCGCCACCAGGAAGACCGCGCAGTCGCGCTCGAAGATCTCGCACAGTCTCTGCTGGGCGGCCCGGGTCGCGTCGTCTCCCCCGTAGGCGGGCTGCGCGCCCGCGTTGGCCGCGACGAGCGCCTCGAGGACCGGGCGGCTCGCGCCGACGATGTTGTCGCTGGCGAAGTTCATGGATCGGGTCTCCTCCGGCCCGCACCGGACAGGGTCGACGCACGCCCGTCAAGCGCGCAGCTGCGCAGCCAGCGGCGGCGGGAATGCACCCGCGTCCGCAAACTTGCCCGGCGCCGCTGTCGTTCGATGCATTGTTGCGCGCGCCATCGTCACAGGGCAACGATCGTTCTCGAACGCCTCCAAAATGCACTTGTGCACCGGGGCGAAATCTGGCAACGTCCGGCACAACTAGGACAGCAAGGCTGTCCCATCCCGACGGCGCTCGCCGTCATCCGGTCTCGAAGGCAACCCTTTCTCGAAGGCGAGAACGACGATGAACGCCCGCGCCCCGCGCGACCGAGATCAGAAACCCGACGCCCGCGCGACGACGCGGGCGATGCGGGCGCGCGGCGGCTGAGCTCCAGCCGCCGGACGCCCGCCTGAGGTGCGGGCGCCCCCTCCCCCGGCTTCCGCGCCTCCACGAGACGAGCGGCCCGCCCGGCAGGTACGATCCGGGCGGCAGGGTTCCGCCGTATGGCGGTTGGCGGCGACGGGGCGCTCCGGCGGCCCCGATCCGAGCGAGGATCGACGGATGACGAACATCACGATGAGCTTCGGCAGCGGCAAGACGCGAGGGGCGGACTGGCTGCGCGCCGTGCGCGACCCGGGCATGCCGGCGGCGCAGGGCCTCTACGATCCCCGTCACGAGAAGGATTCCTGCGGGGTCGGCTTCGTCGCCGACATGAAGAACCGCCGCACGCACGCCATCGTCGAGATGGGCCTCGACATCCTGCGCAACCTCGACCACCGCGGCGCCGTCGGCGCCGACCCGAAGATGGGCGACGGCTGCGGGATGCTGACCCAGATCCCGCACCGCTTCTTCGCCGGCGAGTGCGCCAAGCTCGGCATCTGGCTGCCGGAGCCCGGCGAGTACGGCGTGGGCATGCTGTTCATGCCGCGCGACCCGGAGGGCTACGCCATCGCCCGCGAGATCGTCGAGGCGGCGATCCGCGACGAGGGCCTGGCGCTGCTCGGCTGGCGCGACGTGCCGGTGGACAACACAGACCTGTCCGAGAACGTCAAGGCGACGGAGCCGCTGCACCGGCAGGTCTTCGTCGGCAAGACCAAGGACGAGGACGAGGCCGCCTTCGAGCGCCGGCTCTTCCTCGCACGCAAGGTGATCTCGAACGCGGTCTACCGGCTCGACGACGCGCGCTGCGCCGGCTACTACCCGGTCAGCATGTCCTCGCGCACCATCGTCTACAAGGGCATGGTGCTGGTGACGCAGCTCGGGGACTACTTCAGGGACCTCGTCGACCCGCGCTTCGAGAGCGCGCTCGCGCTCGTGCACCAGCGCTTCGCGACGAACACCTTCCCGACCTGGCAGCTCGCCCACCCCTACCGCATGGTCGCCCACAACGGCGAGATCAACACGCTGCGCGGCAACGTCAACTGGATGGCGGCCCGGCAGGCGAGCGTCGATTCGGAGCTGTTCGGCAACGACATCTCGAAGCTCTGGCCGATCTCCTACGAGGGCCAGTCCGACACCGCCTGCTTCGACAACGCGCTCGAGTTCCTGGTGCGCGGCGGCTACTCGCTCGCCCACGCCATGATGATGCTCATCCCCGAGGCCTGGGCGGGCAACCCGCTGATGGACGAGGACCGGCGCGTCTTCTACGAGTACCACGCCGCCCTGATGGAGCCGTGGGACGGCCCGGCCGCCATCGCCTTCACCGACGGCCGCCAGATCGGCGCGACGCTCGACCGCAACGGGCTGCGCCCCGCGCGCTACCTCGTCACCGAGGACGACCTCGTCGTGCTCGCCTCCGAGATGGGCGTGCTGCCGATCCCCGAGGAGAAGATCGTCGAGAAGTGGCGCCTGCAGCCCGGGCGCATGCTGCTCATCGACCTCGAGCAGGGGCGCATCGTCGCCGACGAGGAGATCAAGAAGGAGCTCGCCGCGGCGAACCCCTATCGCGAGTGGCTGAAGCACACGCAGATCGTGCTCGAGGACCTCAACCCCGTGCAGCCGCGCCAGTCGCGCACGGACGTGTCGCTGCTCGACCGGCAGCAGGCCTTCGGCTACACGCAGGAGGACCTCAAGCTTCTGATGCAGCCCATGGCCGTCACCGGCCAGGAGGCGGTCGGCTCGATGGGCGCCGATACGCCGATCTCGGCGCTCTCGGACAAGGCGAAGCTGCTCTATACCTACTTCAAGCAGAACTTCGCCCAGGTCACGAACCCGCCGATCGACCCGATCCGCGAGGAGCTCGTGATGAGCCTCGTGTCCTTCATCGGGCCGCGGCCGAACATCCTCGACCTCGAGGGCACCGCGCGGCGCAAGCGCCTCGAGGTGCGCCAGCCGATCCTGACCAACCAGGACCTCGAGAAGATCCGCTGCATCGGCCATTTCGAGGACCGGTTCGACACCAAGACGCTCGACATCACCTATCCCGCGGAGCAGGGCGCGCACGGCATGGAGGGCGCGGTCGAGCGCCTGTGCGATCGCGCGGAGGCCGCCGTGCGCGGCGGCTACAACATCATCATCCTGTCCGACCGGCAGGTGGGCCCGGACCGCATCCCGATCCCGGCGCTGCTCGCCACGGCCGCCGTGCACAGCTACCTGATCCGCAAGGGGCTGCGCACCTCGGTCGGCCTCGTCGTCGAGACCGGCGAGGCGCGCGAGGTGCACCATTTCGCCTGCCTTGCCGGCTACGGCGCCGAGGCGATCAACCCCTACCTCGCCTTCGACACGCTGGCCGCGATGATGGACGAGATGCCGGCGGAGGTGGATTCCACCGAGGTCGTGCAGCGCTACATCAAGGCGATCGACAAGGGCCTGCTCAAGGTCATGTCGAAGATGGGCATCTCGACCTACCAGTCCTATTGCGGGGCGCAGATCTTCGACGCGGTCGGGCTCTCCTCGGCGTTCGTGGCGACCTACTTCTTCGGCACGGCGACCACGATCGAGGGCGTCGGCCTGCCGGAGGTGGCGCAGGAGGCGGTCGCGCGCCACGAGGACGCCTTCGGCGACAGCCCGATCTACCGTGACAGCCTCGACGTCGGCGGCGAGTACGCCTATCGCCTGCGGGGCGAGACCCACGCCTGGAACCCGGACACCGTCGCCACGCTCCAGCACGCCGTGCGCCTGAAGGCGGACGACCGCTATCGCGAGTACGCGCGGCTGGTGAACGAGCAGGAGAACGCCTTCAAGACCGTCCGCGGCCTGCTGCACGTCAAGTCGGCGGAGGAGACCGGCCGCGCGCCGCTGCCGCTCGAGGAGGTCGAGCCGGCGGTGTCGATCGTGCGGCGCTTCTCCACCGGCGCCATGTCCTTCGGATCGATCTCGAAGGAGGCGCACGAGACGCTCGCCATCGCGATGAACGAGCTCGGCGGCAAGTCCAACACCGGCGAGGGCGGCGAGGAGCCCGAGCGCTTCCGGCCGATGCCGGACGGGCGCTCCAAGCGCTCGGCGATCAAGCAGGTGGCGTCCGGCCGCTTCGGCGTGACGACGGAGTACCTCGTCAACTCCGACATGATGCAGATCAAGGTCGCGCAGGGCGCCAAGCCCGGCGAGGGCGGGCAGCTGCCGGGCCACAAGGTCGACGCCAAGATCGCCAAGGTCCGGCACTCGACGCCGGGCGTGGGCCTAATCTCGCCGCCGCCGCACCACGACATCTACTCGATCGAGGACCTGGCGCAGCTGATCTTCGACCTGAAGAACGTCAACCCGTCCGCCGACGTGTCGGTGAAGCTCGTCTCGGAAGTGGGCGTCGGCACGGTCGCGGCGGGCGTCGCCAAGGCGCGCGCCGACCACATCACGATCTCGGGCTTCGAGGGCGGCACGGGCGCGTCCCCGCTCACCTCGATCAAGCACGCGGGCTCGCCCTGGGAGATGGGCCTCGCCGAGACGCATCAGACGCTGGTGATGAACCGCCTGCGCGGGCGCGTGGCGCTGCAGGTCGACGGCGGCCTGCGCACGGGGCGCGACGTGATCGTCGGCGCGCTGCTCGGGGCCGACGAGTTCGGCTTCTCGACGGCGCCGCTGATCGCGGCGGGCTGCATCATGATGCGCAAGTGCCACCTCAACACCTGCCCCGTCGGCGTCGCGACGCAGGACCCGGTGCTGCGCAAGCGCTTCAAGGGCCTGCCCGAGCACGTGGTGAACTACTTCTTCTTCGTCGCGGAAGAGGTGCGCGAGCTTCTCGCGCAGATGGGCTATCGCTCGCTCGAGGAGATCGTCGGCCAGACCGACCTCCTGTGCAAGCGCGCGGGCGTCGATCACTGGAAGGCGCGCGGGATCGACTTCGCCCGCATGCTGACCAAGCCCGACGTCGGGCCGGACGTCGCCGTGCGCCACGTCGAGCGGCAGGTCCATCCGATCGCGGACGTGCTCGACCGCCGGCTGATCGCCGAGGCGCAGCCCGCTCTCGAGGGCGGCGAGGCGGTGACGATCGAGGCCCGCGTGAAGAACGTCGACCGCACCGTCGGCGCCATGCTCTCCGGCGAGGTCGCCAAGCGCTGGGGCCACGAGGGCCTGCCCGACGACACGATCACCGTGAAGCTGAAGGGCACCGCCGGCCAGAGCTTCGGCGCCTGGGTCGCCTGCGGCGTCACCCTCGAGCTCGAGGGCGAGGCCAACGACTACGTCGGCAAGGGCCTGTCGGGCGGCAAGCTGATCATCAAGCCCGCCGCCGAGACCAAGGCGGTGGCGGAGCGCTCGATGATCGTCGGCAACACCGTGCTCTACGGCGCCATCGCCGGCGAGTGCTACTTCCGCGGCGTCGCCGGCGAGCGCTTCGCCGTGCGCAACTCCGGCGCCGTCGCGGTGGTCGAGGGCGTGGGCGACCACGGCTGCGAGTACATGACCGGCGGCGTGGTGGTGGTGATCGGCCAGACCGGGCGCAACTTCGCGGCCGGCATGTCCGGCGGCATCGCCTACGTGCTCGACGAGGCCGGCGACTTCGGCAAGCGCTGCAACCTGTCCATGGTCGATCTCGAGCCCGTCGAGGAGGAGGAGGACCTGATGCGCCGCCTCCACCACCACGGCGGCGACCTCGAGACGAAGGGCCGTATCGACGTGCTGGCGAACATGTCCGGCAAGGACGAGGAGCGCCTGATGCAGCTCATCACGAACCATCTCCGGTACACAGGCTCCGCCCGGGCGAAGGCCATCCTCGACGACTGGGCGACGTACCGGACCAAGTTCGTGAAGGTGATGCCGGTGGAGTACCGCCGCGCGCTCCGGGAGATGGAGCGGGCACGGATGCCGGCCGCGGCGGAGTGACGGACTTGATTGCGATCTCTGTAGCTACAATATAGCCATGGAGATTGCGTTCGACCCGGCGAAAGATGCGACGAACATCACCAAGCACGGCATCTCGCTGGTCCGAGCGACGGAACTGGAGCTGGGCGCCTGGTACGTCGACGATCGTCGAGACTACGGCGAGGTGCGATACCGTGCGTTCGGATGGATCGACGGCAAGCCGTATGTACTGGCGTTTACCTGGTCGGGCGTGACGCTTCGCGCCATCAGCCTGCGGCGAGCCCGCCCGAAGGAGATGCGGAAATATGGTCTCTGATCCGCGCAAGCACGTCCTCGACGAGGACAATCCGGAATGGACGGACGAGGACTTCGCTAAGGCACGTCCTTACGACGAGCTTCCGGAGGACCTGAAGAGGGTCTTCAAGAAGGGCCGCGGACCGCAGAAGGCGCCGACGAAGCGGCTCGTCAGCCTGCGGCTGAGCCCAGACGTGCTGGAGCGCTTCAAGGCGAGCGGGCCCGGCTGGCAGACCAGAATCGACGGCGTGCTGCGCGAGCATATGCCGGACAGGAGCGACCACGGCAGCGTGCGCGATGCCGGCCTGGAGGCGAAGTACGACGAGGAGGCGGATGCCTTGTTCGTGCGTGTGGCCGAGGGAGCGATCGTGGGATCGGAGGAGGTTCGTCCAGGGCTCGTCATCGATTTCGATGCGAGCGGGAAGATCGTCGGCTTCGAGATGCTGAACGCGCACGAGACGGTGGCGCCGGGCGCCTTCCCGCCTCTCGAAGCGAGGGCTCGCGATGAGCGGTAAGGCGACACCGGACCGCAGCGATCTGCCGAAGGCGGAATCACGTGAGCGAGAAGCTGCTTCGATCGACGCCGACGACAGCCCGGAATGGACGGACGAGATGTTCGATCGCGCCGAGGTCCGCCAGGGCGATCGCCCGATCAGCCGCGGCCGCTGGCCGGACGAGGACGACGAGCGCCCCCAGCGGGTGTGAGGGACGAAAACCGAAGCGGTCCGCCCCCCGGGCCCGATGGACGAGACAGCGTTGCCGGGGCTCCGCGCGCGCCTGACGAGGACGATGGACGATGGGTAAGGTCACGGGATTTCTCGAGTACGATCGCGCCGAGCAGAAGTACGAGCTCGCCGGCGACCGCGTGCGCCATTTCAAGGAGTTCACGCTCCCGCTCGACGAGGGCGACCTCAAGAAGCAGGCGGCGCGCTGCATGGATTGCGGCATCCCGTTCTGCCACGGCCCGTCCGGCTGCCCGGTGCACAACCAGATCCCGGACTGGAACGACCTCGTCTACCAGGGCGACTGGGTGGAGGCCGCGAAGAACCTCCATTCGACCAACAATTTCCCGGAGTTCACCGGCCGCATCTGCCCGGCGCCCTGCGAGGAGGCCTGCACGCTCAACCTCGAGAACCAGCCGGTCGCCATCAAGACCATCGAGCAGGCGATCGCCGACAAGGCCTGGGACATGGGCTGGGTGAAGCCCGAGCCGCCGAAGCACCTCACCGGCAAGCGCATCGCCATCATCGGCTCCGGTCCTGCCGGCCTCGCCGCCGCCCAGCAGCTCGCCCGCGTCGGGCACGAGGTGCACGTCTTCGAGCGCCAGGCCAAGCCCGGCGGGCTGCTGCGCTACGGCATCCCCGACTTCAAGATGGAGAAGCACCACATCGAGCGGCGGGTGAAGCAGATGGAGGCCGAAGGCGTGGTCTTCCACTGCAACGTCGAGATCGGCAAGACGCGCGCCTTCGCCTCGCTGCACAACGAGTTCGACGCCGTGCTCCTGGCGGCGGGCGCCGAGAACCCGCGCGACCCGCAGCTGCCCGGCCAGGACCTCGACGGCGTCCACTACGCCATGCCCTTCCTCACCCAGTCGAACCAGCGGGTGAACGACGAGGGCATCCCCGAGGAGGTGGAGCAGGTGACGGCGGCGGGCAAGCACGTCGTCGTCATCGGCGGCGGCGATACCGCGTCGGACTGCATCGGCACCTCCTTCCGCCAGGGCGCGCTCGCTGTGACGCAGCTCGACATCCGGCCCAAGCCCCCGATGATCGAGGACAAGCTGACCGTGTGGCCCTACTGGCCGACCAAGTACCGCACCTCCTCCTCGCAGGCCGAGGGCGCCGAGCGCGAGTTCCAGGCGGCGACGCTCTCGATCGAGGGCAAGAAGGGCAAGGTCGTGGGCGTGCGCTGCGCCCGCGTCGACGAGAAGCGCCAGCCGATCCCCGGCACCGAGTTCGTCATCAAGGCGGATCTCGTCTTCCTCGCCATCGGCTTCGCCGGGCCGGTGAAGGAAGGCCTGATCGCCGAGACGCAGGTGGCGCTCGACCGGCGCGGCAACGTCATGGCCGACGATCGCGACTACCGCACCTCGAGCGAGAAGCTGTTCGTCGCCGGCGACATGCGCCGCGGCCAGTCGCTCGTCGTCTGGGCGATCCGCGAGGGGCGCCAGGCGGCCCGCGCCATGGACACGTTCCTGATGGGGTCCTCGACGCTCCCGCGCTGAGCACGGGCTCGCCTCGCCCGGCTTTCGCCACCTTCGCGGTGCACGGCAGGGCGAGGACGGGCGGCGCCCGTCTTCAGCGTTCGTTAACCATGGCGGCGCAGCCTTCCGGCCTGCGCCCCGAGGACGACACCCGCCGATGACGCTCCGCCCGAGACAGGTCCGTGTTCCCGCAGCCCTCGCCGGCCTCGCCGCCGCCTGGGCGCTCGCGCCTTCGCCGGCGGCGGCGCATCCCCACATCTGGGTCGAGACCAAGACCGAGATCGTCTGGGACGACGCCGGGCGCGTCGCCGCGCTCGCCCACGCCTGGAGGTTCGACGAGGCCAATTCCGCCAGCATGGTCCTCGGCCTCGACGTGAACGGCGACGGCCGCTACACGACGGACGAGCTCGCCGAGATGGCGGAGCTCAACGCCACCAGCCTCGGCGACTTCGGCTACTTCACCTTTCTGAAGGCGGACGGTACCGACCACGCCTTCGCGGCGCCGCGCGACTATCGTCTCGCCCACGACGGGACCAACCTGACGCTCCACTTCACCCTGCCGCTGGAGAGCCCGGCGGAGCCGGACACGGCGCTCGTGCTCGAGGTCTACGATCCGGAGTTCTTCATCTCCTTCCGCATGGCCGACGGCGACGACGCGGTCGTGCTGGCCGGCGCGCCCGGCGGGTGCGCGATCGACGTCGCCCGCGCCACCGAGGTGCGGCTCGACCAGTTCGTGAATCTCAGCGAGGCGTTCTTCGACGCGATCACGGCGACGGAGTCGCTCGGCGTCGAGATCGTCAACCGCGCCCTCGTCGCCTGCCCCTGAGGCCCTGCCGATGCCCGCGCCCTCCTCCGCCGCATCGCTGCCCGTCCCCGCTGCCGCGGCGCGGCCCTGGCTGCGGATCGTTCTCGCGATCGGGGCGATCGTGCTCGTGGCCGGGGCCGGCGCGCTTCTGATCTGGGCCCTCCTGCCCCCCGCCCCGCCCCCGCGGCCGATGCCCTTCGGCGTCGGCGTGCCCGAGGCGGCGCCCCGCACGGGCGCGCTGGCGCGGGTGCTCGCGGTCTTCCAGAGCGCGTTCTACGACGGGCTGCGCGGCGCCGTGAGCGCGCTGAAGGAGAGCGGCGCCGCCCTCCCGGCGCTGATCGGGCTCGGCTTCGCCTACGGCGTCTTCCACGCCGCCGGCCCGGGCCACGGCAAGGCGGTGATCGCGGCCTATCTCGTCGCCGACGGCCGCGCCGCCTGGAAGGGGTTCTCGCTCTCGCTCGCGGCGGCGCTGCTGCAGGCGCTCGTGGCGATCGCCCTCGTGCTCACCGCCGGCCTCCTCCTCGCCGCGACCGCGCGGGAGATGGACACGGCCACGCGGCTGATCGAGACGGCGAGCTTCGCCGCGGTCGCCGCGATGGGCGCCGTCGTCGTCTGGCGCAAGGCCGGCACGCTCGCGACGCTCCTCGCCGGGGCCCGGGGCGGAGCGATCGGCCCCGGCTGCGGCGACGGCTGCGCGCACCTGCCCGACCCGACGACGCTCTCGCGGATGCGTGGCCTGCGCGAGCAGGCCGGCGTCGTCGTCGCGGCGGGCCTGCGCCCCTGCGCCGGCGCGATCGTCGTCCTCGTCTTCGCGCTCTCGCAGGGGATCGTCTGGGCCGGCGTCGCGGCGACGCTGGCGATGGCGCTCGGCACCGCCCTGACCACGGGGCTCATCGCCACGCTCGCGGTCCTCGCCAAGCGGCTCGCGCTCGGCCTCGCCGGCGGGCGCGGGAGCGGCGGGACGCTGGCGATCGGCGGGCTCGAGCTCCTCGCCGGCGCGTTCGTGCTGGTGCTCGGCCTAGCGCTGCTCGTCGGGGTGTCGCAAGCCGGCGTCCTCTGACGCGCGCAGCCGGGCGAGCCCGCGTGCCACGCCCCACCCCGCGAGCCCGCCGAGCGCGCCGATGGCGAGCCAATGCCCCGCCGAGAGCCGCGCCGGGCCCGCGCGCCGCCGCCAGGGCTTCCACGAGCCGGCGGCCGATGGCGGATCGCCCAGGTGATGCGCGGCCGTCAGCGTCCCGACCGGCCCGGCGCCCGTAGGCCGCAGCCGCCGCAGCCGCCGGCCGCCGTCGAGCGCCTCGATCGTGCGCACGAGCCCTCGCTCGTGCCCGCCCCGCGCGTGCCGCATCGCGGCGACCGCATCCGCCTCGCACCCGATGAAATGCCCGACGAAGCGGTCGACAGCGCCGGCGATCGCCGCCCGCGTGGAGGCCCCTGCCGCGCCGGGCGCCGCCTCGATCGCGACGTCGAGCTCGGTGTCGAAGCCGAGCGAGCGGTTGTTCAGGTTGGCCGAGCCGATGCGCAGCAGGCGATCGTCGACCACCATCGTCTTGGCGTGCACGATCGTCGGGCGTCCGTCTCGGGCGTGGGGTGCGAAGGCGCGGAAGCGGTCGAACGGGTCGTTGGCGTTCAGGTGCGCGACGAGGGCGTCGCGCGCCGAATCCATCACCATCCGGTCGAACCAGCTCGGCGAATGCGGCGAGAGGATCGCGACGACCTCCGGCCCGTCCGGCTCGGCGAGCCGCCGCGCCAGCGCCTCGCCCACGCGCGGCGCGGCGAAATACTGGTTCTCGAGATAGATCAGCCGACGCGCGGCGCGGATGCTCTCGAGCGTGAGCCGCTCGCCCTCTCGCACGCCGGGTCGGCCGTGGTAGTGCGGTGCCGCGCGGGCGATCCCGATGCGGACGTCGACGAAGTCCGGCGCGACCTCCTCCGGCCACGGATCGCGCGCGGGCGGCGGCGGCGCCGGCACGGCGCGCCCGGTCGCCTCCGCCCAGCGCCGGCGGGCGAGATCGCCGAGGCGGGCGGCCGCCTCCCCGTCGAGCATCAGCGTCACGCCGTGGTGCGGCGCGTGCCCCTCCCCGGTCGAGGCCGCGCGCAGGCGGTTCACGCCGCGATGGGCCCGGGTGTCCCAGCGATCGGGCGAGAAGTCGTCGCCGGAGACGAACGCCAGCGCGTCGTCGACGACGAGGAGCTTCTGGTGATGGCATGCGCCGATCGGCAGGTCGTCGGCGAGCTCGAGGCGGATGCGCGGGTCGAGCCAGAACGGCGCACGCTGCGGGAAGAGGTCGCGCGTGAGCGATATGGGGAGGACCATGTCCCAGATGTGCAGGCGCACGTCGAGCGCCGGGTTGCGGGCGATCGCCGCGTTCAGCACCTCCCCGATCGCGTCCGGCTCCCCCGGCGCCGCGCCGCGCGGATCGAGGCGGGTTCGCGGGTCGAAGGCCCAGCCGAGCAGCAGGACCTGCCGCTCGGCCCGCAGGAGCGCCCGCTTGGCGAGCGCGAAGTAGCGGGCGTTGTCGAGGACGACGGCCGCACGCCGCGCCCGCGGCGTGCGCCAGGCGGTGTCGCCCGCGCGCAGGAGGGGACCGGGGGCGGGGAGGATCGTGGCGGGTGCGTCCATGCGCAGAGGACGCGCCGGGTACCCTCACGGTTCCGTGCGCCCCGCCCGAGCGCTCCGCCCGAGCACCCCGCCCGAGCGTCCTGCCCTCACCAGCCGAGCGCGCAGCCGTCCTTGCGCGGGTCGGAGGCACCGACGAGGACGCCGCGTGCGCGGTCGATCAGCACCGCCTGCGCTCCGCCGATCGGCGCGCTCGCTGTCTCGGGCGCGGCACCGCGCTCGGCGAGCCGGGCGCGGGTCTCGTCGTCGAACCCCGTCTCGACCTCGGTGCGGCCGCCGTAGCCGAACAGGCGCGGTGCGTCGATCGCCGATTGCAGGTCGAGCCTCTCCTCGAACAGCCGGATCATCAGGTGGGCGTGGCCCGCCGCCTGGTACTGCCCGCCCATGACGCCGAACGGCATCAGCGGCGCACCGTCAGCCTCGACGAGGCCGGGGATGATCGTGTGCATCGTGTGCTTGCCGGGCGCGAGCGCGTTCGGATGCCCGGCATCCAGCGAGAAGCTCGCGCCGCGGCAGTGGAACAGCACGCCGCTCCTCGGCGCGTAGAGCGTCGAGCCGAACGGGTGGAAGAGCGAGTTGATGAAGGAGACGACGAGCCCGTCCGGATCGACGACGGACAGGCAGATCGTGTCGGTCTCGCAAGGCGTCGTATCCCACGGAATCGGCCCGAGATCCCGCGTCCCGCGCTCCGAGCCTGGGCCGGGCCCGGGGTCGGCGGCGGCGCGCCGGACGAAGGCGACCGCCTCCTCCCCGAGGAACGTCTCGAGGTCGACCTTCATCGCGGCGGGATCGGTGATGGCGCCGTCGCGCAGGCGATAGGCCGCCCGCGTCGCCTCCGCGTAGAGCCGCAGCCGCTCCGGCCCCCGTGCCGCGCGCCAGACGTCCCAGCTCTCCAGCGCCTTCAGGATGAGGAGCGCGGTGGCGCCCTGCCCGTTGGGCGGGGTCTCGACCACGTCGATGCCGGCGAAGCGCCCGCGGATCGGCGCGACCCACGTCGCCTCGACGCCCGCGAGATCGGCGTGCGCGTGCGTGCCGCCGAGCCCGCGCAGCGTGGCGATCATGTCGTCGGCGACGGCGCCCTCGTAGAACCCGGCGCGGCCGTCGCGCCCGATGGCGCGCAGCGTCGCGGCGAGCGCCGGCTGGCGGTGGACGTCGCCGGGGGCGAGGGGCCGCCCGTCCTTCAGGAAGGCGCTCGCCGTCTCCGCCCGGCGCGCGAGCCGCGGTGCGTTGACGGCCCAGTCCCGGGCGACGCGCGGCGCGATCGCGTAGCCGGCCTCGGCGACGCGGGCGGCGGGCTCCATCAGCTCCGCGAGCGGCAGGCGCCCGTGCGCGGCGTGGAGCGCGACCCAGGCGGCGACGGCGCCCGGCACGTTGACGGCATGCGGGCTGTCGTCGGGGATCGCGGAAAGCCCGGTATCCGCCACCGCCGCGCGGTCGATGCCCCTCGGCGAGGGGCCGGAGCCCATCAAGGCGCGGGTCGGCGCACCGGGCGCGGCGACGAGCGCGAAGCAGTCCCCGCCGATGCCGGTCATGTGCGGCTCGACCACGCAGAGCATCGCGGAGGCGGCGAGCGCCGCGTCCGCCGCCGAGCCGCCGCGCTTCATCGTCTCGACCCCGACGAGCGAGGCGAGCGGGTGGGACGTCGCGATCATCGCGTTGGTGCCGAACACGGCGGAACGGCCGGGAGCCTGGAAGTCGCGGAGCATCGCGGGTCCTCCTCGAGGGATGAAGCCACTCGTTGTGAGGCCGAACCACCCGCCTGGCAAGCGCGCGTCTCGCCCCAGCCGATCGCGCACGAACGCACGCCCGCAGTGCTCGACGCGGCCCCGCCGGACCCTCGCGCCCGCGCGCCCCGTTTGCTAGGAGGGATGCAAGACGCCATCTCGAAACGAGCCCCGAGGACGAGAAGCCATGCCCGACGTCGCCTATCCGAAGCTCGCCCTGCAGATCGCCGGCGCCTGGCGCCCCGCCGCCGACGGCGAGACGCTTCCCGTGATCGACCCGGCGACCGGCGAGACGATCGGCGACCTGCCGAAAGCCGGCACCGCCGATCTCGACGAGGCGCTCGCCGCAGCCGACAAGGGCTTCGCCGCCTGGCGCAAGGTCGGCGCCTTCGACCGCTACAAGATCCTCCGCAAAGCCGCCGATCTCCTGCGCGAGCGGGCCGAGACGATCGCCACCATCATGACGATGGAGCAGGGCAAGCCGCTCTTCGAGGCGCGCGTCGAGACGCTCGGCGCCGCCGACACCTGCGACTGGCTCGCCGAGGAGGGCCGGCGCGCCTACGGCCGCGTGATCCCGCCGCGCGCGGGCGACGTGCTCCAGCTCGTGATGAAGGAGCCGGTGGGGCCGGTCGCCGCCTTCACGCCGTGGAACTTCCCGATCAACCAGGCCATGCGCAAGGTCGCGGCGGGCCTCGCCGTCGGCTGCTCGGTCGTCCTCAAGGGGCCCGAGGACACGCCGGCCTCGTGCATGGAGATGGTGCGCTGCTTCTTCGACGCGGGCGTGCCCGGCGAGGCGCTGCAGCTCGTGTTCGGGGTGCCGGCCGAGATCTCGGAATACCTCATCCCCTCGCCGGTGATCCGCAAGATCTCCTTCACCGGCTCGACGGCGGTCGGCAAGCATCTCGCGGCGCTGGCCGGGCAGCACATGAAGCGCGCCACGATGGAGCTCGGCGGGCACGCGCCGGCGATCGTGTTCGGGGATGCCGACGTCAACAAGGCGCTCTCTGTGCTCTCGGCGAACAAGTACCGCAATGCCGGCCAGGTCTGCATCGCGCCCACCCGCTTCCTGGTGCACGAGACGGTCTACGATCGCTTCGTCGAGGGCTTCGTCGACATCTCGAAGAACCTGAACGTCGGCAACGGCCTCGACCCTCAGACCAAGATGGGCCCCCTCGCCCACGCGCGGCGCATCGAGGCCATGGAGACGCTCGTCGCCGACGCCCAGGAGAAGGGTGCGACGCTGCGGACCGGCGGCAAGCGCATCGGCAACCAGGGCTTCTTCTTCGAGCCGACCGTGTTCACCGACGTGCCGCGCGACGCGCGCATCCTGAACGAGGAGCCCTTCGGCCCGGTCGCCTCGATCAACCGCTTCAAGGATCGGGACGAGGCGATCGCGGAGGCGAACCGCCTGCCCTACGGGCTCGCCGCCTACGCCTATACCAGCTCCGCGCAGACCGCCTCGGCCCTCGCCGCGGGCGTCGAGAGCGGCATGGTCTCGATCAACCACCACGGCGTGGCGCTGCCCGAGACACCCTTCGGCGGCATGAAGGATTCCGGCTACGGCTCGGAGGGCGGCGTCGAGGCGCTCGATGCCTACCTGACCACGAAGTTCGTGACCCAGCAGGGCCTCTGACCGGCCCACACCCCGGGGCGCCGCCGCGCGCCCCGGGGCCCGTTGCAGGGTGCCGGAGCCCCTGACGCCCCGCTGCCCTTTTGCCTATTTCTTGAGCATTGCTCGCTGCCTTCGTTTTCATCAACCGCCGCGCGCGCCCTCCGGCGGCCGGCGCACGCCTCCCGCTCCCTCGCAAAGCACGGCCACAACGCTCGGATTCGGATTTTCCCGGAGGCCGCGGCGCACTTGGCACGCGCCTTGATTAACGATCCCCGACCACCCGGGGCCGCCGCGTCCCGGGGTTCGCGCAACCGGCCGGCGGGGAGACGTCCCGTCGGGATCCAAGGGGGCCTGCCCATGAAGATCGTGATGGCCGTCATCAAGCCGTTCAAGCTGGAGGAGGTGCGCGACGCGCTCACCGCTCTCGGCGTGCACGGCCTGACCGTGACCGAGGTGAAGGGTTACGGCCGGCAGAAGGGACACACCGAGATCTACCGCGGCGCCGAGTACGCCGTGAGCTTCCTGCCCAAGATCAAGATCGAGGTGGCGGTTTCCGCCGACCTCGTCGCCTCGGCCGTCGAGGCGATCGCCAACGCCGCGCGCACGGGCCAGATCGGCGACGGCAAGATCTTCGTCGTGCCGCTCGAGAAGGCGGTGCGGATCCGCACCGGCGAGACCGACGGCGACGCGCTCTGAGCGGACGCCCCGCGCTCGATTCCCATTCGACCGGAGGAGTTTTCCGAATGATGCCTTCCATCCTGACCAAGGCGGCCGCCTCGACGCTCGCGCTCGTCGTGCTCGCCACGGCCGCCGTCGCGCAGGACGCCGCCCCCGAAGCCGCCGAGGCGGTCGAGTACGCGGTCGCCGGCGACACGGCCTTCGTCTTCAACACGCTGCTGTTCCTGATCGGCGGCTTCCTCGTGATGTGGATGGCCGCCGGCTTCGCCATGCTCGAGGCCGGCATGGTGCGCTCCAAGAACGTCTCCATGCAGTGCCTGAAGAACATCGGCCTCTACTCCATCGCGGGCCTGATGTTCTGGGTCGTCGGCTACAACCTGATGTACGACGGCGTCGACGGCGGCTTCTTCGGCTCGTTCACGCCCAAGGCGATCCCGGCGCCCGACGCCGAGGTGGCCGGCGACGGCTACGCCGCGGCCTCCGACTGGTTCTTCCAGATGGTGTTCTGCGCCACCACCGCCTCGATCGTGTCCGGCACCATCGCCGAGCGCACGAAGATGTGGCCGTTCTTCATCTTCGTGGCCGTGCTCACGGGCATCATCTACCCGATCACCGGGTCCTGGCAGTGGGGCACCGGCTGGCTCTACGAGATGGGCTTCTCCGACTTCGCCGGGTCGACGCTGGTGCACTCGGTCGGCGGCTGGGCCGCGCTCGCGGGCGCGCTCATCATCGGCGCGCGCACGGACAAGTACTCCGCCGAAGGCAAGGTGATGCCGCTGCCGGGCTCGTCCATGCCGCTCGCGACGCTGGGCACGTTCATCCTCTGGCTCGGCTGGTTCGGCTTCAACGGCGGCTCGCAGCTCGCCATGGGCACGATCTCCGACGCCTCGGCCGTGGCGAAGATCTTCATGAACACCAACCTCGCCGCCGCGGCGGGCGTGGTGGCCGCGATGATCCTCTGCCAGATCGTCTACAAGAAGGTCGACCTCACGATCGCGCTCAACGGCGCGCTGGCCGGCCTCGTCTCGATCACGGCCGGCCCGCTCGACCCGTCGGTCCCGCTCGCGATCCTGATCGGTGCCGTCGGCGGCGCGATCGTGGTCTTCGCGGTGCCGCTGCTCGACAAGCTCAAGATCGACGACGTGGTGGGTGCGATCCCGGTCCACCTGCTCGCCGGCATCTGGGGCACGATGGTGGTGCCGCTGTCGACCGAGGGCACGAGCTTCGGCGTGCAGCTCATCGGCGTGGTCTCGATCGGCGCCTTCGCCTTCATCGCCTCCGCGATCGTCTGGTACGTGCTGAAGGTGAGCACCGGCCTGCGTGTGTCCAAGGAGGAGGAGATGGCGGGTCTCGACAAGCTCGAGGTCGGCGTCGAGGCCTATCCCGAGTTCGCGGGCGCCGGTCGCGCCTGATCCGAGCCCCGGCTCCAACGACGAACGCCGCGCCCCCCCGGGCGCGGCGTTCCGCGTTCTTCGGCCGAGGCGGCGCCGCTCAGGCGGCCTTCTTCTGGTAGTCCTTGATGTCCGTGAAGCGGATCTGCGGCCAGCGCTCCTCGTCGTAGCGCAGCGAGAAGGCCGATGGCGCGAGGAAGACCGGCGCGCCGTCGAGATCGTCGGCCATGGCCGAGCGGTTGGCATTCATGAACTCGTCGAGCTTCTTCTCGTCGTCCGACGCGATCCAGCGGCACACCGAGAAGCGGGTCTGCTCGTAGTCGATCGGCAATGCATACTCCGCCTGGAGCCGCTCCTTGAGCACGTCGAGCTGCAGCGCGCCGACGACGCCGACGATCGCGCCCGAGCCGTCGTGCGGCACGAAGAGCTGGACGACGCCCTCCTCGCCGAGCTGCTGGAGCGCTTCCTTGAGCTTCTTCGCCTTCATGGCGTCGGACAGCTTCACGCGGCGCATGATCTCGGGGGCGAAGGACGGCACGCCCCGGAAGACGAGATCCTCGCCCTCGGTGAGCGTGTCGCCGATCCTGAGCGTGCCGTGGTTGGGGATGCCGACGACGTCCCCCGCATAGGCCTCGTCGGCGACGGCACGGTCCTGGGCGAAGAAGAACTGCGGCGCCGAGAGCGTGATCGGCTTGCCCGTGCGCACGAGCTTCGCCTTCATGCCGCGCTGGAGCCTGCCCGAGCACACCCGCACGAAGGCGATGCGGTCGCGGTGGTTCGGGTCCATGTTCGCCTGGATCTTGAAGACGAAGCCGGTCATCTTCGGCTCGCCCGCCTCCACCGCGCGCCCGTCCGCCTCCTGCGCGCGCGGCGGCGGCGCGACACGGCCGAGCGTGTCGATGAGGTCGCGCACGCCGTAGTTCCTGAGCGCCGAGCCGAAGAAGACGGGCGTCAGGTGCCCCTCGCGGAAGGCCTGGAGGTCGAAGCGCTGCAGGCCCTCGCGGGCGAGCTCCACCTCCTCGCGGAAGACCGCGCGCTCGGCCGGATCCGGCAGCAGCTCGTCGAAGAGCGGGTCGTCCGGGCCGGAGACCGGGGTCGGCGTCACCTCGTCGTCGAGCCGGCGCACGGTGCCCGCCGCGAGGTCGTAGGTGCCGGCGAAGGAGCGCCCGCGGCCGATCGGCCAGGTCACCGGCGCGATGTCCAGCGCGAGCGTCTTCTCGATCTCGTCCAAGAGGTCGAACGGGTCGCGCGTCTCGCGGTCCATCTTGTTGACGAAGGTGACGATCGGGATGTCGCGCAGGCGGCAGACCTCGAACAGCTTGCGCGTGCGCGCCTCGATGCCCTTGGCCGCGTCGATCACCATCACGGCGGAATCCACCGCGGTGAGCGTGCGGTAGGTGTCCTCCGAGAAGTCCTCGTGGCCCGGCGTGTCGAGCAGGTTGAAGACGTGCCCGCCGTACTCGAACGTCATCACCGAGGTGACGACGGAGATGCCGCGGCTCTTCTCGATCGCCATCCAGTCCGAGCGCGTCGAGACGCGGTTGCGCTTGGCCTTCACCTCGCCGGCGAGCTGGATCGCGCCGCCGAAGAGCAGGAGCTTCTCGGTCAGCGTCGTCTTGCCCGCGTCCGGGTGCGAGATGATGGCGAAGGTTCGGCGCGCCGAGACGGGATCGGCGGCGGCGGGGCGTGCAGCGTCGGTCATGGGATGAGCGATCGGAGGCTTCTCGGGGAACGTGATGCCTCAGATGGGGCAGAACGTCGGAAAACGCAAATCGGCGGGCGCGATCGGGATGAGGATCTAGTGTCGACCAGACGCCGCAATTGCCACTCTGAGGCTGGCATGATCGCGCCGGAGACGCTACGCTCATAGCGTCGAGTGGAACGCCAGGGAGGGGCCAGCATCCCGCGCCGGGAGATCGGCTCCCGGCGCCTGCGGGCGACAGCCTCGCTCGACCCATGGAGGATATGCGATGAGGTGGGACATCCCACACATCAGCGTGTCCATCACCCTGCGCCGGACGCGGAAGACGAGAATGGCCCTCGTCTTCCGCTTAGCGCTGGAGTGGTGAAAACGGAGGAGGAGAGGAAACTCTCCTTCCCCACTCCACGGACGAATATAGCACGACATGGGCGCACCGCAACGCCGCCGAGCAGATCGACGCGTCGCAGACGTGCGCTCCAGTCGACCACCGACACGAAATGCAATTTCCGGCCAGCCGGACGAGACGTGCGCCGTTACGCTCGTTTTATCGAGCGGAACGCCGAGGATGCGCCGTCGTCCTGCATCGGGAGATCGGCTCCTGCTGCCTGCGGGCGACAGCCTCGCTCGCTCGACGAAGGCGATGAAGTGGGAGATGTCCCGGGTTCAGCGTGTCCATTACTCTGCGCTGGCGCGGAAGACGAGATGGCAGCTGGTCTTCCGCTTAGCACTCGCGTAGCGAACCGAAGGAGGGGGGAAGCCCTCTCCTTCCACTCCGGCGAAGAGCACACCAGAATTCGGGCGCCCGGCAACGCTGCCGCGCACCCGACGCGGTCCTCACGCCGCAGCTTCCGCCGGCGCCTCGGCCCGCGCGCGGTCGATCATCGCGAACTGCGCGCGCGTCACCGCCGCCCAGTGGCCGAGATCGTAGGTCGCGACCTCCTTGGCCATGTCGGCCATGGCCGCCGCCGCCTCGTCCGCCGGGGTGGCGAGCGCGGTGTCGAGCGCGTTGTCGAGGGAGCGGTTCGAGTAGGGGTTCGTCAGCATCGCCTGCGGCAGCTCGACGGCGCAGCCGGCGAACTCCGAAAGGATGAGGACGCCCGGATTGCCCGCCTTCGACGCCACGTACTCCTTGGCGACGAGGTTGAGCCCGTCCCGCAGGGGCGCCGTGAGGCAGACGTCGGCGATCGCGTAGTAGGCGACGAGCTTCTCGAAGGGGATCGCCTGGCCGAACAGCACGACGGGCGTCCAGTCCATGGTCGAGAAGCGCCCGTTGATGCGCCCCACCAGGCCCTCGATGTCGCGCTGCGTGCCCTCGTAGACCGTCATCTGCGCGGCGGCCCGCACGGAGGTCGCGAGCATCTTCACCTTGCCGATCAGCTCGGGCCGGCGCTCGAGCAGGCGCTCGAAGGCGCACAGGCTCTCGACCATGCCCTTGGTGTAGTCCGTGCGGCCGACCGTCATGATCAGCCGCCGGCCGTCGAGCTCGTCCAGGAGCTGGCGCTGCAGCGCCTGGTTCTCCGGCGTCGCCAGGATCGAGTCGACGAGCGCGGCATTGCAGCCCACCGGGGCCACGCCGAGCAGCACGTCACGCCCCTCGAACGTCACCTTCGCCGGCACGTCCGGCTCGGAGAGCGCCATGCCGGGCGTCGCCAGCGGCGCGTCGACGGGCACCGGCTCGCCCATGGTCGCGCCCATCAGGGAGCGGGCGACCTCGGCGAAGTTGCGGGCGTAGCGCGGCAGGTGGAAGCCGACGAGATCACAGTCGAGCAGGCTGTTGATGATCTCCCGCCGCCACGGCAGGACGTTGAACACGTCCGGGCCGGGGAACGGCGTGTGGTGGAAGAAGGCGATCTTCACGTCGGGCTTGATGCGGCGCAGGTAGAGCGGCACGAGCCAGAGATTGTAGTCGTGGATCCAGACGAGCCCGTCGTCCGCGACCTCCTCGGCCGCGGCCTCCGCGAAGGCGCGGTTCACCTCGCGGAACGTCTCCCAGTCCACATTGTCGTAGCGATAGCGATCCGGGAACGAGTGCAGGATCGGCCACAGCGCCTCCTTGGAGGTGACGTGGTAGAAGCTCTCCACCTGCTCCTTCGTCAGCGGCAGCCGCGACACACGATAGTCGCCGAACGGGTCCTCGACGGTCACCACCTTCTCGAAGTCGACGCCGACCTCGGGATCGAAGGTCTTCCAGGCGACCCAGGAGCCGCCCTCCTCGCCGAGGTGGTTGAAGAAGCTCTTCAGCGTGGGGACGATGCCGTTCGGGCTCTTGTTCGTGCGGTAGTGGATCTTGCCGTCGATCGTCACCTCCTCGAGGGGCTGGCGATGATAGACGATGACGAGGGGGGATCCGCTCATGCCGTTTCTCCCGTGAGCTCGAAGTGGCGCAGCGCGTCGGCGATGCCGGCCGCGCCGGGATGGGGCGAGTGGTAGACGTGGGCGAGACCGCGGATGGCCCGCACCAGCGGCTCCTCGGAATTGCCGACGGCGACGGCGTTGAAGCCTTCCGCCAGCATGGCGTAGTCGTTCATCGTGTCGCCCGCGGCGAGCACCGTCGCCGGCTCGAGGCCGAGCGTGCGCACGAAGCGGCTGAGGGTCGTGCCCTTGTTCACGCCCTTGGGCACCACGTCGAAGAAGCGCCCGGCGGATACGATGCAGTCGAAGCCCGCGGCCTCGACCTTCTCGCGGCTGGCGGGGGTCAGCCGCGCGGGGTCGTAGTCGTAGCTGACCCGGTATCGGAAGGGCGTGTCCTGGACCATCAGGCCCGGCTCGTCGGCGAGCAGCGCGCGCACGCGCTCGCCCGCGTCGCCCCAGGCCTCGCGGATCGGCGCCTCGAACTCCTCCCAGGGCTGCAGCGAGACGCCGTCGTACACCGAGGTGCCGATGTCGCCGACGATGAAGTGCGGGCGCGGCATGCCGGGGGTCTCGATCAGCTCGGCGATGAAGTCGATGTCGCGGCCCGTCACGAAGACGAGGAGCGCGTCGTCGCGCTCCGACAGCGACCGGTAGAGCGCCGCGCGCTGCTCCTCCGAGCCGCCGAGGAAGGTTCCGTCGAGGTCGGTCGCGAGGACGAGGGACGGGGCGGGGTTCGTCGGGGCATTCATGCGGAGAGGCGCTCCTCTTCTTCCTCGATGCGGGCGGGGTGCGGCGTGGTCCAGTCGTCGCGGGCCCCGACCGCCTCGGGGTGGAGGTCGGCGAGCATCAGGCCCTTCATGGCCGCGTTGACCGGCGCGCCGTCGAGCATGGCGAGCACGGTCTCGCAGACCGGCATCGGCACGCCGAGCCGGCGGGCGAGCGCCACGACCGACTGCGCGTTCTCCGCACCCTCGACGACCGGGCCGTCGGCACGGCGCACCGCCGTCTCCCCGGCGCCGAGCGCCTTGCCGTAGCTGAAGTTGCGCGACTGGGTCGACGAGCAGGTGAGCATCAGGTCACCCGCACCGGCGAGGCCGAGCAGCGTCTCGAGCCGCGCGCCCACGGCGAGGCCGAGCTCGGTGATCTCGGCGAGGCCGCGGGTGATGATCATCGCGCGCGCGTTCGAGCCGAGCCCCAGCCCCTCCGCGACGCCGCAGGCGATGGCGATGACGTTCTTCGCCGCACCGCCGATCTCGACGCCGCGGACGTCGTCCGAGACATAGGGGCGGAACGATTCGCTCGCGAAGGTGACGGCGACGCGCGCGGCGAGATGGCCGTCGTGGAAGCGGCCGTCTCGGAAGCCGTCCTCGGCCGCCGCGACGGTCACGCCCGTCGCCATGTCGTGCGCGACCTCGCCCGCGAACGTCGGGCCGGAGAGGACCGCCATCTCGCGGCCGGGCATCACCGCCTCGATCACCTCGCTCATCAGGAGCCCGGTGTCGCGCTCGATTCCCTTGGCGCAGATCACGACCGGGACGTCCGCCCCGAGCAGCGGCTCGACCCGGCGCACCACCGTACGCAGGTGCTGCGACGGGCTGACCAGCACGACCAGGTCGGCGCCGGAGAGCGCCTCCTCCATCGCGTTGGTCACGAGGACGTCGTCGGGGATGTCGGCATGGGGCAGGAACGGGTTGCGGCGGTCGCGGGCGACCGCGTCGACCACGTGCTCCTCGCGCGCCCACAGCCTGACGCGCCGTCCGGCGCGCCAGGCGGTGAGCGCGAGCGCGGTGCCCCAGGATCCGCCGCCGACGACGGCGATGGTGTCGAAGACCGCGGGCCGCGTGTCCACGGTGGGGCGTGCTGCTGCTGTGTCGAACGTCAAGAGGCGGATCTCCTCTGGCAGGGGCGCGTCTGGCCTGGACGCGCGCGGCCGGGATGGGGCGCCACACAGTCGTGGAGCCCCGTCGAGATGCGCGCGCCGTGATGATGGTGGTCTAGATAGAGCACCGCACCGCAAAATGCAAATCCACCGGGTTGGCGGGATGAACGACACGTCACCGCGACGGAGGGAATGCTCGCGAATGTTCTCCAAGGGAACTTTCGGTCCGCTTCGTTCTACCAACGCTCTTGCCTCAACAGTCAAGCTTGCTGCCGAAATGTTGCTTTCCGTGCCGAAAGATATGGCAGCGCAGCACGATGCGATCAGCGGGGCTCCAGGCCCCGCCACCCTCTGGCGGCGAGCGCGGCGGAGGCTTCGTCGAGCCGCGCGAGCGCGCCGTCGAGGGCGCGCCGCTCGGCGGCGGAAAGCCCCGATTCGAGCGTGTCCTCGATGCCTCTCGCCAGGCGTGCGATGTCGGCGAAGGCGCCGGTCCCGGCGCGCGTGAGGGAAAGGCTCGCCCGGCGGCGGTCGCGCGTCGCGCTGGCGCGCTCGGCGAACCCGAGCTTCATCAGGTGGGCGATTGTCCGGCTCGTCGCGAACTGGTCGAGCCCCGCGGCCCGCGCGATCTCGCCCGCGCTGAGGCCCGGCCGGTCCCCGATCACGGCGAGCGTCCGCCAGGACGCCTGCGTCAGGCCGTAGGTCGGCCCGTAATAGCCCTCGAGCACGCCCGCGACGCGGGCGGAAACGATGAACAGCCGGTAGGGCAGCCATGCCTCCAGGGCCAGCGGGGACGCATCGAGCGCGGGATCTCGGGGCGCGGGATCTTCGGGCGGGGCGTCTTCGGGCGGGGCATCTTCCGGCATGGTGCTCTCGGCCTGGCTCGTCGGGCACGGCGCGCGGCGTCGGCGCGGCGCGCGGCGGGTGGTGCGTGAGCATGCCGCCGCACCGGTGATCATCGCAAGGGCAGGCTCTGCACATCATTCACTCTTTGCTTCGCAGGACGCATGCGATATGTTTGCATTCTGCAAGTTTATGGGAGGGAAGAGCTCGATGCCCGAGGATCGCGTCCCGAAGGACCACGGCGGGCGCGTCGCCGCCCTGATGTTCGCCGCCACCGCGCTCCTGTGGGGCTCCTCCGCGATCGTGACGACGACCCAGGCCGTGGCCGTGCCCGCCGCGCTGTCGGTCGCGTGGCGCATGCTGATCGTCTTCGCCGTCATGCTGGCGCTCGCAGCCGCGACGCGCACCCGGCTGCGGCTCTCGTCGGCGGACGCGCCGTACGTCGCCCTCCAGGGGGTGCTCTTCTTCGGGCTGAACTTCACCGCCTTCTACGAGGCGACGCGGCTCGTCCCCAGCGGCATCGCCGCGCTCGTCCTGTCGACCTCCGCCGTCGTGGCGGCGCTGCTGGCACGGCTCTTCCTAAACGCGCCCCTGTCCGGCCGCGCGCTCGTCGGCCTCGCCTGCGGCGTCGGCGGGCTCGGCCTCGTCTTCGCGCCGGAGCTCGCCCGGCTCGACGCGGGGGCGACCGGGAGCCTCGCGGGGCTCGGCTTCGCCTTCCTCGCGGCCGCCTCGACCGCCGCCGGCACCGTGGTCGGTGCCCGCAACCAGGCGCGGGGCGTGCCGACGCTCGCGACCATGACCTGGGGCGCGGCCGCGGGCGCCGCCTTCGCCATCGCCTGGACGGGCGCGACCGCCGATCGCCCGATCGTGCTGTTCGACCCGAGCCCGGCCTACGTCGCGGGCCTCCTCCACCTCGCGCTCGCGGCCTCCTGCCTCGCCTTCCTGATGTACTTTGCGCTCGTGCGGCGGCTCGGACCGGCCCGCGCCGCCTATACGCTCGCGCTGGCACCGCTGGTCGCGATCGTCGCCTCCGCGCTGTTCGAGGGGCTGGAGCCGACGCCGCTCGTCGTCGCCGGCGCGGCCGTGATCGTCGGCGGCAACGTCCTCGTGCTCGGCGGAGGGGCGCGCAAGGCCCCGGCGGAGCCCGCACGAAGCGCGCGCGGGCGGCGTGTCGCGGGTGCGCCCACCGGCATCTCTCTTGGCGCGGGCACGCGTTCTCCGCTATGACGCCTGCATGGAGCTGATCACCGACACCGACGGCCTCGCCGCCGCCTGCGCCCGCCTCGCCGAGAGCCCGTTCGTCACCGTCGACACGGAGTTCATGCGCGAGACGACCTACTATCCCAAGCTCTGCCTGATCCAGATGGCGAGCCGGGAGGAGGCGATCCTCGTCGACCCGCTGGCGCCGGGCCTCGACCTGTCGCCGTTCCTGTCGCTGATGGCGAACGAGAGCGTGGTCAAGGTCTTCCACTCGGCGCGGCAGGACCTGGAGATCGTCTGGATCCTCGGGCGGCTGATCCCGTCGCCCCTGTTCGACACGCAGGTGGCCGCGATGGTGTGCGGCTACGGCGATTCGGTGTCCTACGAGCAGCTCGCCAACGATCTCGCCAAGGCGCGGATCGACAAGTCCTCGCGCTTCACGGACTGGTCGCGCCGGCCCCTGTCGGAGGCCCAGCTCGCCTACGCGCTCTCCGACGTCACCCACCTCGTCGCGGTCTACGACGCGCTGGAGGCCAAGCTCGCCGAGACCGGGCGGCGTTCCTGGCTCGAGGAGGAGATGGCCGTCCTCACCTCGCCGGAGACCTACGCGGCCGAGCCGGAGGGCGCCTATCGCCGGCTGGCGGGGCGCGTGCGCAAGGCCCGCGAGCTCGGCGTGCTGATGGAGATCGCCGCCTGGCGCGAGCGCGAGGCGCAGACGCGCGACGTGCCGCGCCAGCGCGTCATGAAGGACGACGCCGTCGTCGAGCTGGCGATTACCCAGCCACGCGAGGCCGCGGCGCTCGGCCGGCTTCGCGCCCTGCCCAACGGCTTCGAGCGCTCGCGCGCCGCCGAGGCGGTGCTCGCGGCGGTGAAGCAGGGTCTCGACCGCGACCCGTCCACCATCGTCATGCCCGAGCGCCGGGGCGGGCGCGGGCAGACGGGGGCGACGGTCGACCTGCTCAAGGTGCTGCTCAAGGCCGTGTGCGAGGACGAGGGCGTGGCGACGAAGATCGTCGCCACGGTCGACGATCTCGAGGCGATCGCCGAGGACGACGCGGCGGACGTGCCGGCGCTGGCCGGCTGGCGGCGCACGCTCTTCGGCGAGCGGGCGCTGGCGCTCAAGCACGGCGGGCTGCTGCTCGGCCTGCGCGACGGCCGCGTCGTGGTCGAGGCCGCAGCCGAGGGCTGATCGCCCGCGGCGCGGCCCCGCGCCGTCACTGCTTCTTCATCTCCTTGTCGAGCTCCTCCTTCGAGGGCGCGACCTTGTCGGAGCGCAGGCCTGTCTTGTGCTTGTCGACGAAGTCGTCGGTCTGCGGGCGGTCGGTGCGCGCACCGGCCTGCGTCTGGCGCTCGTTGTGCTGGCGCAGCTGGTCCTGGCCGTGCAGCTCGTTGTCGCCCATCCGCTTGGACGCGAGCTCGTCCTCGCGGGTGACGGTCTCCGGCACGTCCGCGACGTGCTCGGCGTGGCGGACGGTGTCGTGCCCCATTCCCTTGCCGGCCTTCGCCATGGCGTTCTCCTTTGCGTGTCGTGCGTCGTCGCGGGGACAACGGCGGCGGTGGCAGCGGGGTTTCTTTCGTGGGGCTCGCGAGAGAATCCGCGGGTGGGCGCTCCGCTCTGCACTCCGACCGGCAGGACGACCTGGCGATCGGTTGGGGCATCCGGGCAGGGACCGCCGGCTTCTCGCACAGCCGGCCCGGTGATATAACCGGGTGAAACACGAGGAGGGTCTCATGGCCAGCGCAGCACAAGCCAGGGCATCTCGGAAGCATCGGCAGCGAGGCGCCGAGCGTGGTCTCGTGCGCGTCGAGGTTCAGGCGCCGAGCGCCGACGCCGCGCTGATCCGCGATCTCGCCCGCACGCTCCGCAGCGATCCGGAGCGCGCCGCGAATCTTCGTTCCACGATCCGTACCGCACTCGGAAACGAGAAGCGGATGTCGGCTCTGGAGGCCTTCGCCTCCGACCTGCCGGACGAGGACTTCGAGGGCGTCTTCGACCAGCCGCGGGACGACGAATGGCGCGAGATCGACTGGTGAGATTCCTCCTCGATACAAACATCCTCTCCGAACTGCGAAAAGGCCAGCGCGCCGATCCGCAGGTCGTGCGCTGGGCCGACGCGATCGACGCGGTAGAATTCGGCACCAGCGTACTCGTGATTGGCGAGATGCGTCGGGGCATCGAGCTCGCTCGCCGCCGCGATCAGCTTCAGGCTGCTCGCCTCGAGCAGTATCTCGAGAGGACAAGAGCGCGCTTCGATGGCCGCATCCTGCCCGTGACCGAGCCGATCGCGCAGCTCTGGGGCCGTTTAGGCGTCCCGGACCGTCTTCCGCAAGCCGACGGCATCCTGGCAGCGACGGCTATCGTTCACGACCTCGTGCTCGTGACGCGCAACGTGCGCGACGTCGCGCGCAGCGGCGCCAAGCTTCTGAACCCGTTCGTCTCGCCCGCATGACCATTCTCACATTCCCCCCATCTCCCGCACGATCGCCCACTCCGCCTCCGTCACCGGCTGCACGGACAGGCGGGAATTGTTGACCAGGATCATGTCCTTCAGCCGCGGCTCGGCCTTGATCGCGTCCAGCGTCACCGGCCGCGGCAGGGGCTCGACGGCCTTGACGTCGACCATGCCGAACCTGCCGGACGGGTCGGTGTGGTCGGGGTAGTACTCGCGGATCACCTCGACGATGCCGACGATCTCCTTGCCCTTGTTGGAATGGTAGAAGAAGCCGCGCTCGCCGATCCGCATCGCCATCAGGTTCTGCTTGGCGACGTGGTTGCGCACGCCGTTCCAGTGGGTGCCGGCCGCGCCCGCCTCGACCTGCTGCTGCCACGACCACACGTCCGGCTCGGACTTGTAGAGCCAATACGCCATCTTCCTCGCGCCCCCGTCCTCTCGTCTCAATCCTCGGCCTTCAAGGGCCGGCTCATCAAGGCGTCCATCGTCTCGTCGAGGCCGGCGCGCCCGGCGACGAGCCCGGCGACCGCCTCGGCGACCGGCATCTCGATGCCCCGCGCCCGCGCCATGGCGACGAGCGCCTCGGCCGTGGCGGCGCCCTCCACCAGCTTGCCGCCGGCGGCCTCCTCCACGGGCAGGCCGCTCCCGAGCCGCTCGCCGAAGGCGAAGTTGCGCGAGTGCGGCGAGGCGCAGGTGAGCACCACGTCGCCGAGCCCGGAGAGCCCCATCAGCGTCTCGGCCCGGCCGCCGTAGGCGCGGGCGAACCGCATCAGCTCGGCGAAGCCGCGGGCGGTGAGCGCCGCGCGGGCGCTCTCGCCGAGCCCCCGGCCGATCGCCGCGCCGCAGGCGATGGCGAGAACGTTCTTGCCGGCCCCGCCGATCTCGACGCCGCGCAGGTCGAGCGCGTGATAGACCCGCAGCGTCCGCCCGGAGAGCCGCGCCGCGAGGCCCGACGCGAGAAGCGGCTCCGGCGCCGCGAGCGTCACCGCGGTCGGCAGCCCGATCGCCACGTCGTGCGCGAAGCTCGGGCCGGAGAGGGCCGCCACCGGCGCGCCGGGCCGCAGATCGGCGACGACGTCGGAGAGGAAGAAGCCGGTGCGCCGCTCGATGCCCTTGGCGCAGATCACCAGCGGCGCGTGCACCGGCAGCACCAGCGCCAGCGCCTCGGTCACCTCGCGCACGGCCTGCGCCGGCACGACGAGGAGCAGCGCGTCGCAGCCGGAGAGCTCGACGAGCGCGCTCGTCGGGCGCACGGCGTCCGCGAGCGCGACGCCCGGAAGGTGGCGCGGGTTGGCGCGGGTCTCGGCCATGGCGCGGGCGTGATCCGGGTCGCGCGTCCAGAGCACGACGGGCGAGCCCGCCGCGGCGGCGGCGTTGGCGAGCGCCGTGCCCCAGGCACCCGCGCCGACGATGCCGAGCGGCGAGCCGGTCATGCGCCGGCCCCGGCGGGCGATCCCGGCGCCGGGGTATCCGGGGCGGGCACGTCGGGCGCGGGCGCCAGCGCGAGGGGCCAGCGGGCGCGGGCCGGCGCGTCGAGGTCGTCGGTCAGGCCGAGGCGGAAGCGCTCGAGACCGGCCCAGGCGATCATGGCGCCGTTGTCGCCGCACAGGTCGAGCGGCGGCGCGACGAGGCGCAGGCCCGATTCGGTGGCGAGCCGCTGCAGGCCGCGCCGCACCGCGCCGTTGGCCGCGACGCCGCCGGCGACGACGAGCGCGGAGGGGCGCGGCGCGATCGCCTGGAAGGCGCGCAGCGCCACGCGGGTGCGGTCGACGACGACGTCGACGATTGCCGTCTGGAAGGAGGCGCACAGGTCCGCCACGTCCTGCTCGGACAGGGGCGCGATGCGCTCGGCCTCGAGCCGCACGGCGGTCTTCAGGCCGGAGAGGGAGAAGTCGGCGGTGCGGCGCCCGAGCAGCGGCCGCGGCAGGGCGAATCGCTCGGGATCGCCGCCGCGCGCCATGCGCTCCACCTCCGGCCCGCCCGGATAGGCGAGGCCGAGCAGCTTCGCGACCTTGTCGAAGGCCTCGCCGATGGCATCGTCGATCGTGGCGCCGAGCCGTACGTAGTCGCCCACGCCGCGCACGGCGAGGAGCTGGGTGTGCCCGCCCGAGACGAGGAGCAGCAGGTAGGGGAAGGCGATCCCGTCGGTGAGCCGCGCGGTCAGCGCATGCGCCTCCAGGTGGTTGACCGCGATCAGCGGCTTGCCGGCGACGAGCGCCAGCGCCTTCGCCGTGGTCAGGCCCACGATCACGCCGCCGATCAGCCCCGGCCCGGCGGCGGCGGCGATGGCGTCGATGCCGTCGAGATCGGTGCCGGCCTTGGCCAGCGCGCGGGCGACGAGCCGGTCCGCGACCTCGACATGGGCGCGGGCGGCGATCTCCGGCACGACGCCGCCATAGGCCGCGTGCTCGGCGATCTGCGACAGCACCTCGTTGGAGAGGACGGCGCCGCGCCCGCCCTCGGCCAGGCCGACGACGGCGGCCGCGGTCTCGTCGCAGGTCGTCTCGATGCCCAGAACGCGCATGGTCGCCTCGCCGCCTCCGTTGTCGCACGGGCTCGGGGTGGATCGTGCCTTCCCCGAACTTCCGCGCCCCGTCCGCCGCACCTATAGTCCCCGCCCGCGCCGAAGGGAACGCGCGCGAGGGGAGAAACACCGACATGAGCACCGGCGCGGCGCGCGACACGAGCACGGCCTTCGTCATCGGAACCCGCGGCAGCCCGCTCGCGCTGGCCCAGGCACGGGAGACGCAGAAGCGGCTCTCGGAAGCGCTCGGGATCGAGCCGGAGCGCTTCCCGCTCGAGGTGATCAAGACCTCCGGCGACATGATCCAGGACCGCGCCCTCTCGGAGGCCGGCGGCAAGGGCCTGTTCACCAAGGAGATCGACGAGGCCCAGCTCGCGGGCCGGGTCGACGTCACCGTCCATTCCGGCAAGGACCTGCCCAACGACCTGCCGCCGGGCCTCGTCATCGCCGGCTTCCTGCCGCGCGAGGACGTGCGCGACGCGCTGATCTGCAAGGGGGCGACCTCCTTCGAGACGCTGCCCCCCGGCACCGTCGTCGGCAGCGCCTCGCTGCGGCGCCAGGCGCTGGTGCGACGCCTGCGGCCCGATCTCGAGGTGGCGCTCCTGCGCGGCAACGTCGGCACCCGGCTCGCCAAGATCGAGGCGGGGGAGTACGGCGCGACGCTGCTGGCCATGGCCGGGCTCAACCGGCTCGGGCTCGCCCACCTCGCCGCCGCCGCGCTCGATATCGACGCCTTCCTGCCCGCGGTCGCGCAGGGCGCCATCGCTATCGTCGTGCGCGAGGAGGACGAGGCGGCGCACGCGGCCGCAGCCGCCGTCTGCCACGCACCGACGGGCACGCAGCTCGCCGCCGAGCGCGCCTTCCTCGGCGTGCTCGACGGCTCCTGCCGCACGCCGATCGCCGGTCACGCTCGCCTCGACGGCGACCGCATCCGGCTCAAGGGCCTCGTCCTGCGCCCGGACGGGTCGGAGGCGGTGGAGGACGAGGGCGAGGCGCCGCTCGCCGACGCCGCCCGCCTCGGCGCCGACCTCGGCGCGCGGATCAAGGCCCGCCTGCCCGCCGGCTTCTTCGCGGGGCATGCCGGGTGAGCGCGCAGCCGGCATCGGCGCCGCTCGTGCTCGTCTGCCGGGCCGCGGAGGACGCGCGCCGCACCGCGGCACGGCTCGAGGCGGAGGGCTTCCGCACGCTCGTCGCGCCCCTGATCGAGACCCGCGCCACCGGCGAGCCGCCGCCGGAGGGCCCGTTCGACGCCGTGCTGGTGACGAGCGCGAAGGCCGCGCCCTTCCTCGAGCGGGCGCCCATCGATCTCGCGCGCACGCCGATCCTGGCGGTCGGCGATCGGACGGCCGAGGCCGTGCGCGCCGCGGGCGGGCGCGACGTGGCGACCGCCGAGGGCGACGCCGTCTCGATGATCGAGCGGGTGCGCGAGACGTTCTCCCCCGGCACGCGCTTCCTCCATGTCGGAGGGCGCGATCGGAAGGCGGAGCCGGACGCGACCCTGCGCACGTCCGGCTACGTCGTCGCCACCTGGCCCGCCTACGAGGCCGCGTCCGTGCCGCTCGACGAGACGGCGCGGGCGGCGCTCGCGGCGGGCGCGGTCGACGCCGCGCTCCACTATTCCCGCCGCAGCGCGACGCTCTTCGTCGCGGCTGTGGCCGGCGCCGGGCTCGCCGATCGCCTGCCCGGGATGCTCCACGCCGCCATCTCGCCGGACGCGGCGGAACCGTTGCGCGCGGGGGGCGCGCGGCGGATCGCGATTGCGGCGGAACCTTCGGAGAGCGCGCTGCTTCGCGTTTTTGCGGACGCCGCGAGCTTGGCCTTTGGAGCAAGATGTCGCGCCGCGCGTTGAACCAATGCTAAGGTTCGAGGTGCCACCCGGGCATCCGACGGTGTAGACCGACGAGACGAGCCGCCGCGTTCCCCGCGCGGTGATACCAGGCGGAAGGACGACGTGACGAAGAGACCCTCCTCCCGAGCGGGCCGCAACGAGCGGCCCCAAGGCAACGCGTCGCGCAAGCCGGAGGCTGCCGCCGACGGCGCGGCCGAAGCCGCTCCGCAGGCGCCAGGCTCCGCGCCGGCGACGTCCGCGCCGAAGACGTCCGCGCCGTCCTCGACGCTCATCGTCACCGACGAGAAGCGCATCGCGCCCGCGCCTCCCGCCGCGAAGCCCGCGGCCGCCACGGCCGAGCCCCCGGGCGCGACCGCCGCCGAGGCGTCGCCCGCCGGTGCCCCGCCCCCCGAGGTCGCGGCCGCACCCGAGCCGGCGCGCGACGCGTCGACCGCCGCTTCCGCCGCTTACACCACCCCCGCCGCGACGCCGCCCGCCTCCGCCGACGAGATCGCCGCCTCCGCCGCCGTCGAGGCGCCGCGGCAGGCGCCGGTCGAGGAGCAGCGCGGCGGGTCGGGCGGTCTCGTCGCCGCGATCGTCGCCGCCGTGGTGGTCGCGGGCCTCCTCGTCGCCTACGACGCCCTCTTCCGGGAGGGCGCCGACACGGCCGCGATCGAGGAACGGATCACCGTCGTCGAGACTCGGGCGACCGAGGCGCGCGAGAGCGCCGAGGCCGCGCGGCAGCAGGCCGAGACCGTCGCGCAGACCGCGCCGGGCGCGCAGGAGGCGATCGCCGAGATCGAGAGCCGCCTCGCAGCGGTCGAGGAGACCGCCCAGGCCGCCGAGGAGACCGCGGCCGCCGCACCCGGCGTCGAGCGCATCGCCCAGCTCGAGGACCGGATCGCCGCCCTCGCGACGCGCATCGACGAGGAGATCGCCCCGCGCCTCGAGAGCCTCGGCTCGGAGGTCGGGCGCATCGACGAGGCGACCGCAGCCGCCGAGGAGGCGCGGAGCGCCGTCGGCGAGGCTCAGGCCCAGATGCGGGCGCTGCGCGAGAGCGTCGCCGCGGAGGCGCAGGCCACGCGGCAGGCCTATCTCGGCATCACCGCGGCGAACGCCATCGCCAGCGCGCTCCCCGCCGGCACGCCGTACGCGAGCGCGCTCGGCACGCTGCAGGCGACGGGCATCGACGAGGGCATCGTCGCCGATCTCGCGCCCTTCGCCGAGACCGGCGCACCGACGGCCGAGGAGCTGCACGCCGCCTTCGCCGAGGTCGGCCCGCTCGTGCGCCGCGCCTTCACGCCCGAGGACCCGACGCAGGACGGCGTCGGTTCTTTCTTCGAGGGCCTGTTCGCCCGCGCCGTGCGCGTGGAGCCCGTCGAGGGGCTCGAGACCCCCGGCGAGCCGGCGCTCGATCCCACTGCGACCGTCGCGCGCGCCCTGGCGCTCGGCGAGCTCGAGGCGGCGCTCGCGGCCTGGCGGGAGCTCCCGGAGGCCGGGAAGGACGCGTCGCGCGATTTCGCCGATCTGCTCGAGGCGCGCATCGCGGCGGGCGAGGCGGCCCGGTCGGCCGTCGAGGCGGCCAGCGCGGCGCTCGCGCCGCAGGCACAGTAAGGAAGACACGATCATGTGGCGCGTTCTCCTCTACCTCGCCGTCGTCGCCGCGCTCGCCGCCGGCGCCATCTGGCTCGCGGACCAGCCCGGACGGGTGGCGTTCATCTGGGACGGCGTGAGCTATTCCGTCGGCCTCGCGTTGGCGGCGATCCTGCTGCTCGTCGCGGTGCTCGCGTTCCTCCTCGTCGAGGCCCTCGTGCGCTGGCTGTTCCGGGCGCCCGAGAAGATGGCGGAGGCCTCCGTCGCCCGGAAGCGCCGCAAGGGCCTCGTCGCGCTCTCGCGCGGCATGGTCGCCGTGGGCGCCGGGGACGAGGCCGCGGCGCGCCGCTACGCCCGCGAGGCGCAGCGCTGGCTGCGCGCGGACGAGCCCCTCGTGCTGCTGCTGCGCGCCCAGGCGGCGCAGATGAGCGGCGACCGCCACGAGGCCGAGAGCGCCTTCCGCGCCATGGCCGAGAACGACGAGACCCGCGTGCTCGGCCTGCGCGGCCTGCACGTCGAGGCACGCCAGCGCAACGATCGCGACGCGGCCCTCGCCTACGCGCAGGAGGCGGCGCGCCTCGCCCCCGCCGCAACCTGGGCGAACGAGGCGGTGCTCGAGTCCCATGTCGCCCGCGGCGACTGGGCGGGCGCGCTCGACGTCGTCGAGCGCCGCGCCGCGCTGGGTCTCGTCGACAAGGCGACCGCCAAGCGCCAGCGCGCCGTGCTGCTCGCGGCCGACGCGCTCTCGCGCGGCGAGAAGGACGAGGAGACCGCGCTGCAGAAGGCCAAGGAGGCGCTGCGCCTCGCGCCGGACCTCACGCCGGCGGCGGCTCTGGCCGGGCGGATCCTGTCGAAACGGCTCGAGCTGCGCAAGGCGGCGAAGATCCTGGAGACGGCCTGGAAGACGACGCCGCACCCGGAGATCGCGGACGTCTACACGCATCTGCGAATCGGCGATTCGACCCACGACCGGCTCAAGCGCGCCGAGCGGCTGGCCACGCTCTCGACCTGGTCGGTCGAGGGTCGGCTCGCGCTCGGCCGCGCCGCGCTCGACGCCCGCGACTTCGCGCGGGCGCGCCAGACCATCGAGCCGCTCGTCGGCGAGCGCCCCAGCGTGCGCGTGTGCCTTTTGATGGCGGACATCGAGCGGCTCGAGCACGGCCCGACGGTGAAGGTGCGCGAGTGGCTCGCGCGCGCCGTCCACGCCCCGCGCGACAAGGCCTGGGTCGCCGACGGCATCGTCTCCGACCGCTGGGCGCCGATGTCGCCCGCGACCGGCCGGCTGGACGCCTTCGAGTGGAAGCAGCCGCCGGAGGTGCTCGGCGGGGCGGGGACGACGGTGGTCGATTCGGTCGTCGGCGATCTCGACCAGCGGCCGGACGACGCGCTCGCGTCGCTCGAGGCGCCGGTCTACCACGGCGCGACGCTCGCCCCCGTCGCCAAGGCGCTGCCGCCGCGCACCGAGGACGCGCAGGTTCTGGCTCCGGAGCCGAAGCCTTCGGTGGAGCCGGCGGTGGAGCGTGCCGCGGAGCCGGAACCGAAGCCTGCCTCCGAGCCGGCGCCGGCGACGCCGTCGCCCGTGGTCGCTCCGGCGGCCGTCGCGACGGGGGCCGAGCAGCCGGTGCGCCCGGCACCCGCAGCGGCTCCCGCTCCCACGCCCGCTCCGGCTCCCACGCCTGCTCCGGCAGCCGCGCCGGCAGCCGCGAGTTCCGGCTACGCCGCGCGGCTCGTGCCGCAGCCCCCGCCCGAGCCCGCCCCGCCGCCCCGTCCGCAGCCGGTTCCGGTCGCCGAGCCGGCGCCCGCGCCGTCTCCTGCGCCCGTTGCCGAAAAGCGGTTCGACCCGATCCGCCGCGAGACCCCGGCGCCGGCCCCCGCGGCGGTCACGACGGGGAAGGCCGAGCCGTCCGCGACGCAGCAGCCGGAGCTCCACGCCGGCGCGGTCCCGGCCCCTGGTGCCTCCCCTGGTGCCTCCCCCGGTGCCTCTGCCGGCCCGACGCCGCCCCGCGGCGGCTGGATGAGCCGCGAGCGCGCCGAGCTCGACTCGGCGCTCGCCGCCGGGCGTCGCGTCGAGGAAACGCCGGCCCCCGCCCGCGCCCCCGCCTCCACCGCGGCGTCCGCGCCCGAGGAGAGCGAAACGCCCGCCTTCGCGGGGCGCGCGCCGGACGATCCCGGCATCGAGGACGAGCCCAAGCCGCGGCGTTTCCGCCTGTTCGGCTGATCGACCGGCGGCCCGCGGCGCGCGAAAAAGGCGCCGCGGGCCGCTTGCCAACCGCGCCGGCTGCCTTTATGGAGGGCGCCTCGAAAGCGTCCGGCACCACCGCGGTGCCGCGCCTTCAGCCGCAATAGCTCAGGTGGTAGAGCACGTCATTCGTAATGATGGGGTCGGGGGTTCGAGTCCCTCTTGCGGCACCACTTTCCCACTTGTCCTGCCCGAGACGCGGGTGACTCCGAGACACGGATGACCCGGTGCTCCGCCGGCGACGCCCGCGGGCCAAGCCGGTCGTCGCGTCTTGCGCCCGGACGCAGGACCCTCGGCACGTCGATCGTGCCGTCTCTCGACACAGCGCCACGACACGGGTGAGCGCACCGGGGCGAAGCCGTGCAGGGTCGCGTCGCGCAAGCACGAGCGCCGACGCCGCCCGCTTCAGCCGGATACGGGCACCGCCGCGTCGACCACCCGGGCCTCGATGCGGGTGCGGCCGCCCCACGCGTTGCGGGTCAACGAGGCCGCGACGTGGAGTGGTCTCCCCTGCGCCTCGAGCAGCGCGCGGCCGAGGGGCTCCTCGGCGCAGCGGAAGGCGATGGCGTCGATGGTGCGTCCGTCGCCCGCCGAGAGCGTCGCCTTGACGTGGCCCGTGCCGACGACGAGGGCGCGGGTCACGCGGTGGGCGGCGAAGGCGAAGACGGGCTCGGGGCAGCCCGCGCCGAAGGGGCCCGCCTGCTCCAGCGCCGCGAGCAGGTCCGGCGTCGCGCCGCCGGCGGTGAGCCGCGCATCGACATCGAGCGCGTCCCCCGCCATGGCGGCGGCGACGGGGTCGGCGAGACGCTCGGCGACGAAGGCCCCGAAGCGGGCGAGCCCGTCGACGGCGACCGTCGCGCCCGCCGCCATGGCGTGCCCGCCGCCCTTGGCGGCGAGCCCCGCCTCGACCGCGGCACGCACGGCACGGCCGATGTCGGCGCCGGGCACCGAGCGGCCGGACCCGGTCGCGAACCCCTCGGGCGACGGCGCGCCGAAGGCGAAGGCGGGGCGGCGGAATCGCTCCTTCAGCCGCGCCGCGACGAGGCCGACGATGCCGGGATGCCAGTCGGCACCCGCGACGACCAGAACCGGCGCGTCCGGGGCGGCGCCGAGGCTGCGCTCGGCCTGCGAGACCGCCTCCTCCAGCGCCGCCGCCTCGATCACCTGCCGCTCGCGGTTGTTGCGGTCGAGCGCCTCGGCCATGCGGGCGGCCTCGAGCGGATCCGTGCAGCCGAGCAGCCGCGCGCCGAGCGAGGCATCGCCGACGCGCCCGCCGGCGTTGATGCGGGGGCCGACGAGGTAGCCCAGATGCCACGCCTCCGGCGCCGCCGTGAGGCCGGCCGCGTCGAGGAGCGCGGCCAGCCCCGGCCGGCCGCGCCCGCGCATCACGGCGAGGCCCTGGCGCACGAAGGCGCGGTTGAGCCCCACGAGCGGCACCACGTCGGCGGCGGTGGCGAGCGCCACGAGGTCGAGCTCGCCCATCAGGTCCGGCAGCCGCCCGGCGAGCGACGGCTCGCCGCGCAGGCGCCGCGCCAGCGCGACGAGGGCGAGGAAGACGACGCCCGCCGCGCAGAGGTGGCCCAGGCCGGAGAGGTCGTCCTGACGGTTCGGGTTGACCAGCGCCGCGACGGCGGGCAGCGCCTCCGGCGCCTGGTGGTGGTCGAGGACGACGACGTCCATGCCGAGCCGCGCCGCCTCGGCGAAGGGCTCGTGGCTCGCCGTGCCGCAATCGACCGCGACGAGGAGCCCGGCCCCGGCCTCCGCGAGCGCCCGGATCGCGCCGACATTGGGGCCGTAGCCCTCGGTGATGCGATCGGGGATGTGGATCTCCGTCGCGACCCCGAGCGCGCCGAGGAAGCGCGCGAGGAGCGCGGCCGAGCAGGCCCCGTCGACGTCGTAGTCCCCGAAGATCGCCACGCGCTCGCGCCGCATCACCGCGCGGGCGAGCCGCTCGGCGGCGGCGTCCATGGCGACGAGGGTCGAGGGGTCGGGCATCAGGTCGCGCAGCCTGGGCGCGAGGAAGCCCGGCGCCTCCTCGAGCGCCACGCCGCGGCCGGCCAGGACGCGGGCGAGGGCGTCGGGCAGGCCGTGCGCCTGGGCGATCGCGGTGGCGACGAGGCTGGTTCGCGCGTCGAGCCGCTCGCGCCAGGGCCGGCCCGTGATCGAGCGGGCGACCTCGAGCACGGCCCGCGGGCCGTCCGGGTCCGGTGCGACCGGATGGTCGCCGGCGTGGCGGCCATCGATGCGCGCTGCGGTGTCGAGCATCCCGTCCTCGTCTCGCTCCCCGATCGGCGGGCGAAGCCGCCGGTCGCGGGATTCGCCCCTTCGCGAACGAACCTTGTTCCACGGCGGGACAGGGGCGGCAAGGGGACGACACGGGCGCGCACCACCGAACCCGGCGCGCTCCACAGGAGCCCGAGTCGTTCGGCCGCAGGGACAGGGCCCTCATTCTTCCGATTGCGGCGCCCCCGCTCCCGCCGCTACGCTCGTCTCCGACGAGAGGGCGCGCGTGCACGACACGAGCCGAGGACACGCCCGGAGGACACGTCATGGAGACGATCTACGACCGCGATCTCGATCGCAACCCGGCGAACTTCCAGCCGCTGACGCCGCTCGGCTTCCTGGAACGCGCGGCCACCGTGTTCCCCGAGCGCACGGCGATCGTCCACGGTGCCCTGCGGCGGACCTACGCCGAGTTCTACGCCCGCGCGCGCCGCCTCGCCTCGGCGCTGGCGAAGCACGGCATCGGGCGCGGGGACACGGTGGCGGCGATGCTCGCGAACACGCCCGCGATGCTCGAGGCGCATTACGGCGTGCCGATGGCCGGCGGCGTGCTCAACACGCTCAACACCCGCCTCGACGCGGGCATCATCGCCTTCTCGCTGAAGCACGGCGAGGCGAAGGTGCTCGTCACCGACCGGGAGTTCTCCAGGACGATCAAGGCCGCGCTCGCGCAGGTCGAGCACGAGATCCTGGTGATCGACTACGACGACCCGGAATATTCCGGCGAGGGCGAGCGGCTCGGCGCCGTGGAATACGAGGACTTCCTCGCCGAGGGCGACCCGGACTACGCCTGGTCCCCGCCGGGCGACGAGTGGGACGCGATCACGCTGAACTACACGTCCGGCACGACCGGGGACCCCAAGGGCGTCGTCTACCACCACCGCGGCGCCTACCTGCTGGCGACGGGCAACATCGTCACCTGCTCCATGGGCAAGCACCCGGTGTACCTGTGGACCCTGCCGATGTTCCACTGCAACGGCTGGTGCTTTCCCTGGTCGATCTCGGTGGTCGCGGGCACCCATGTCTGCCTGCGCCAGGTGCGGGCGAAGCCGATGTACGACGCCATCGCCGATCACGGCGTGACGCACCTGTGCGGCGCGCCGATCGTGATGGCGGCGCTGCTGAACGCGCCGCAGGCCGAGAAGCGCCCGCTGCCCCGGGAGGTCCAGTTCTTCACCGCCGCCGCGCCTCCGCCCGAATCGGTGCTCGCCGCCATGCGCGAGGCGGGCTTCGCGGTCACCCACCTCTACGGCCTGACCGAGACCTACGGCCCGTCGGTCGTGAACGATTGGCACGCGGAATGGGACGCGCTCGAGCCCGCTGCCTACGCCCAGAAGAAGGCGCGCCAGGGCGTGCGCTACGCGGCGCTCGAGGGCCTCGCCGTGCGCGACCCGGAGACGATGACGCCCGTCCCCGCCGACGGCGCGACGATGGGCGAGGTGATGATGCGCGGCAACGTCGTGATGAAGGGCTACCTGAAGAACCCCGGCGCCACGGCGAAGGCCTTCGCCGGGGGCTGGTTCCGTTCCGGCGACCTCGGCGTGACGCATCCGGACGGCTACGTGCAGCTCAAGGACCGCTCGAAGGACATCATCATCTCGGGCGGCGAGAACATCTCCTCGATCGAGGTCGAGGACGTGCTCTACGCCCACCCCGCCATCGCCGCCTGCGGCGTGGTGGCGAAGCCCGACGAGAAATGGGGCGAGACGCCCTGCGCCTTCGTCGAGCTCAAGCCCGGCATGGAGGCGACGGCGGACGAGATCGTCGCCTTCTGCCGCGAGCGGCTGGCGCACTACAAGTGCCCGCGCCACGTCGTCTTCGCCGAGATCCCGAAGACCTCGACGGGCAAGATCCAGAAGTTCAGGCTGCGCGAGATGGCGCGGGAGGGGTGAGCCCTCCCCGCCTCAGCCGCGCAGCCACTCCTGGACCGGCATCTCGCGATAGGCGTCCTCGGCGACGTAGGCGAACATGCGCCGGAAGGCCTCCGGCTCGTGGTAGCCGACGATGCGGAAGACCTCGCGCTCGCGCGGGGCGCGCGCCGCGAGCCCCTCCGGGCCCGGCGGGAAGAACTGGATCGTCGGCGTGCCGCGCACGCCGTACTTCGCGGCGAGCGCCTTCTCCGACAGCGTCTCGCCGTCGAAGTCGACCACGTCGAGCGCGCCGATGACGTTGAGCTGGAGGATGGCGAAGCGCTCGCGGATGTAGTCCGTGACGGCGGGAACGGCGAAGTTGACGAGGTGCACGTCGCGGCAGGCGGGGCAGCCACGCAGCTCCCACATCACCGCGAGGCGCTTGCCCGCCGCCGCGGCGTCCTCGAGGTCCGGGCCGAGCTCGAGGAAGCTCTCCAGGAACCAGGGCTGGCGATAGAGCCCGTCCTCGGTGCGGAAGGCGGCGCCGGCGGGCTCCTCGGCTCGCGCGCCGCGGCTGCCGCCCGCGAGGCCGGCGAGACCCGTGATGCCGGCCGCGGCGGTGAGGCCGGCCCCTGCGATGAGGTCGCGTCGTGTCGGCATGCGTCGGTCCTCCAGGCGATGGTCCTCCGGGGGCGTCCAGGATAGCGCGGCCGCGCCCGCGTCTCGTTCACGCTCTCGCGATCAGCCGATGCGGCCGAGCGCGGGCACGGCGTCGAGCAGCCAGCCGGCCAGCACGGGCATGAGGCCGAGGAAGATCAGGACGCCCGTCGCGACGAGCGCCGCCCCCATCGCCGTCTCCACCGCGCCCAGGTGCCGCTTGAAGCCCGCGAGCCAGCGCAGGAACGGGCCGGTGAACAGCGCGGCGGCGAGGAAGGGCAGCCCGATGCCCGCGGCGTAGGCGGCGAGCAGGGTCGCGCCGCGCCCGGGCGCGTCCTCCATGCCCGCGACCATCAGGATCGAGGCGAGGACGGGGCCGACGCAGGGCGACCAGCCGAAAGCGAAGGCGAGGCCGACGACGAAGGCGCCGGCGAGGCTCGCGGGCCGGCTCGCGACGTGGACGCGCGCCTCGCGCATCAGGACCATCCAGCGGAAGGCGCCGAGCATGTGCAGGCCGAGGATGACGATGATCACGCCGGCGATCTGCGACAGGAGCACCACGTGCCGAGAGACGAAGCCGCCGAGCGTCGTCGCCGCCGCGCCGAAGGCGACGAAGACGACGCCGAAGCCGAGCACGAAGGCGCCCGCGCGCGCCAGCGCCCGCCCGGTCGTCGCCGCCTTCGGCTCGCGGGTCAGCTCCTCGAGGGACGCGCCGGCGAGGAAGCACAGGTAGGGCGGCACCAGCGGCAGGATGCAGGGCGACAGGAACGAGAGGAGGCCCGCGCCGAACGCGGCCGCGAGCCCTATGTCCAGTTCCATGCGCGCGTCTCCCATTACATTCGTGTTGCGCGATATGTTATGGGATCGGGAGCGCGGCGCAAGCGGGCACCGTCGGGTGCGCCTGCGTTGGGGAAGCGGCATCGAGGACGGGAGGGCGCCATGGGCGGGATCGGGCGACGTCGGTTTCTGCGGTCGATCGCGGCGCTGGCGGGCGCGGCGGCGCTCGCGCGAGCGCTCGGGCCCCTGCGGGTCGCGGCAGCGGAAGCCGGTGAGCGGGGGGTCACGGTGACGATGTTCCGTCGCGCCGGCTGCCCCTGGTGCCACGCCTGGGACCGGGAGATCGGCGGCATCTGGCCGAAGTCGGACGTCGGCGCGCGCCACGCGATGCGCATGGTCGACCTCGACACCGATCCCATGCCCGAGATCGCCCTCGACCGCCCGGTGCGCTTCACCCCCACCTTCGTCGTCGCCCGCGACGGCGCCGAGATCGGCCGGATCGAGGGCTATCCGGGCCAGGACTTCTTCTGGGGGCTGATCGAGCGGCTGGTGGCGGAGGCGGAGGCGGACGACGCCGGGAGCGGGGCCTCGACGAACTGAGCTCTTCGCCGGCGACGATGCACCCAGCGACTGCGCGTGCCGGATCCGCCAACGGCCTCACACGTCCGCCAGCCGCCGCCCCGTCTCGCGGTCGAACACGTGCAGCGCGCCTTCCACGACCCGCAGCGGCAGGGTGTCGCCCTCCCGCACCGCGACGTTGCCGGGCAGGCGCGCGGCGAGCACCTCGCCGCCCTCCCCCGCCACCGGCACGACCGCCTGGCCCTTGTCCAGCAGCGCTCCGTGGACGAGCGTGTCGGCGCCGAGCGTCTCGACGACGCCCACGCGCAGCGTCAGCTCGGCGGCTTCGCTGCCGACGAGAGTCAGATGCTCCGGGCGCACGCCGATCGTCACCGCCTTCTCGCCGTGCCCGGCGATCGGCTCGGGCAGCGCCCGCAGCGGCGCGCCGGTGTCGAGCGTCACCGCCCGCCCGTCGGCGCCGAGCCGGCCCGGCATGAAGTTCATCGCCGGCGAGCCGATGAAGCCGGCGACGAAGGTCGTCGCCGGGTGGAGGTAGACGTTCATCGGCGTGTCGATCTGCTCGGCGACGCCGGCGTTCATGACGACGAGCCGGTCCGCCAGCGTCATCGCCTCGACCTGGTCGTGCGTGACGTAGAGGGACGTGGTGCCCAGCGAGCGCTGCAGCTGCCTGATCTCCAGGCGCATCTGCACGCGCAGCTTGGCGTCGAGGTTGGAGAGCGGCTCGTCGAACAGGAAGGCCGCGGGCTCGCGCACGATGCACCGCCCCATCGCGACGCGCTGGCGCTGGCCGCCCGAGAGCTGGCGGGGCTTGCGGTCGAGATAGGGCTGGAGCTGGAGCATCGTCGCCGCCTTGTCGACGCGCGCGCGGATCGCCTCCTTGGACAGGCCGGCGATCTTCAGCCCGTAGGCCATGTTGTCGTAGACGCTCATGTGCGGGTAGAGCGCGTAGTTCTGGAACACCATGGCGATGTTCCGGTCCTTCGGCTCCAGCCGGTTGACCACGCGCCCGTCGATCGAGACCTCGCCGCCGGTGATGTCCTCGAGCCCGGCGACCATGCGCAGCAGCGTCGACTTCCCGCAGCCCGACGGGCCGACGATGACGATCAGCTCGCCGTCGGCGACGTCGATCGAGACCCCGTGAATGACCTTCGTGTCGCCGTAGCGCTTGACGACGTCGCGGATGCCGATGCCGGCCATGCCCGTTCTCTCACTTCTCGGTTTCGACGAGGCCCTTCACGAAGAGCCTCTGCATGACCAGGATGACGACCACCGGCGGCAGCAGCGCGAGCATCGCCGTCGCCATGACGAGGTGCCATTGCGGCTGCTCGTCGGAGACGTTCACCATCCGGTAGATGCCCATGACGATGGTGGTGTAGCTCTCGTCGGTCGTGACGATCAGCGGCCAGAGATACTGGTTCCAGCCGAACAGGAACATGATCACGAAGATCGCCGCGATGTTGGTGCGCGAGAGCGGCAGCAGGATGTCGCGGAAGAAGCGCATCGGCCCGGCGCCGTCCATGCGCGCCGCCTCGGCGAGCTCGTCGGGGATCGTCAGGTAGAACTGCCGGAACAGGAAGGTCGCCGTCGCGGACGCGACGAGGGGAATGGTGAGGCCGGCGTAGGAGTTGAGCATGCCGAGATCGGCGATGACCTCGAAGGTCGGCAGGATGCGCACCTCCACCGGCAGCATCAGCGTGAGGAAGATGATCCAGAACGCCACCATCCGGAAGGGAAAGCGGAAGTAGACGATCGCGAAGGCCGAGACGAGCGAGACCGCGATCTTCCCCGTTGCGATCAGGAGCGCCATGATGAAGGAATTCAGCAGCATCAGCCCCACCGGCGTGCCGCCGGCCTGGGACATGCCCGAGGCGAGCAGCCGGGAATAGTTCTCGACGAGCCGGTCTCCGGGGAGAAGCGGAGCGGCGCCCGACATCAGCGCCGCCTGCGGATGGGTCGACGCCACGAAGGCGACCCAGACGGGGAAGAGGACGATGACGACGCCGAGCCCCAGGACCAGGTGGCGCAGGATCGTCAGGACGGGGCGGTTCTCGACCATGGCGGCGCTCCTCAATACTGCACGCGCCGCTCGATCCAGCGGAACTGCACGATGGTCAGCACGATGACGATCGCCATCAGGACGACCGACTGCGCGGCGGATCCGCCGAGATCGAGACCGACGAACCCGTCGGAATAGACCTTGTAGACCAGGATCGTCGTCGCCTGGCCCGGCCCCCCGGAGGTCGTCGCGTGGATGATCTGGAAGGTGTCGAAGAAGGCGTAGGTGACGTTGACGACGAGGAGGAAGAAGGCGGTCGGCGAGAGCAGCGGGAAGACGATGGTCCAGAACCGCTTGAAGGGTCCCGCGCCGTCGATCGCCGCCGCCTCGATCAGCGACTTCGGGATCGCCTGCAGCCCGGCGAGGAAGAAGAGGAAATTGTAGGAGATCTGCTTCCAGACCGCCGCGACGACGACGAGGATCATCGCCTGGTCGCCGTTCAGGAGGTGGTTCCAGTCGACGCCGACGGCGCGCAGCGCGTGCGCGAACAGGCCGATCGAGGGGTTGAACAGGAACCACCACAGCACACCGGCGACCGCGGGCGCGACGGCGTAGGGCATGACGAGCAGCGTCTTGTAGCCCGACGCGCCCTTGATCACCCGGTCGGCCATCACCGCCAGCAGGAGCGCGAGCGACAGCCCGATCGCGGTGACCGCGATGGAGAACACGAGCGTGACCTGGAAGGCGTTGAGGTAGAGCGGATCGCTGAACAGCCGCTCGAAGTTGGCGAGCCCGACGAACGTGGTGCGCAGCCCGAACGGATCCTGGCGCAGCACCGACTGGTAGAGCGCCTGCCCCGCCGGCCACAGGAAGAAGACGGCGGTGATCGCGAGCTGCGGCAGGAGCAGCGCCAGCGGCAGCGCGACGCCGCGGAAGGTGACTTTCTTGTGCATGGGCGGGTCCGTTCGCGAGCGCCCCGACAGCGCGAGCGGGAAGGCCGGATCGGCGCGCGGGCGCTTCGCCGGCAAAGGAGGACGCCGCCCGAGCCGGGCGGCGTCCCGTCGAGAGGTGCGTTACCTCAGCTGTTGTCGGACTCGAACTGGCGCAGCAGCGAGTTGCCGCGCTCGACGGCGGCGTCGAGCGCCTCCTGCGGCGACTTCTGGCCCGACCACACGAGCTCGAGCTCCTCGTTGATGACGTCGCGGATCTGGACGAAGTTGCCCAGACGCAGGCCGCGCGAGTTGCCGGTCGGCTCGTTGAGGGTCATCTGGCGCACCGACACGTCCGTGCCGGGGTTCTCGGCGTAGAAGCCCTGCTCCTGGGAGAGCTCGAACGCGGCCTGCGTGATCGGCAGGTAGCCGGTGTCCTGGTGCCACTGCGCCTGGACCTCGGGCTGCGACAGGTACTGGAAGAACGCCGCGACGCCCTCGTACTCCTCCGCGTCGTGGCCCTGGAGCACCCACAGGGTCGCGCCACCGATGATCGAGTTCTGCGGCGCACCCGGCACGTCGTCGTAGTAGGGCAGCATCGCCACGCCGACCTCGAAGTCGGTGTTGGCGTCGACGCCCGCCTGCGCGGCCGAGGAGTTCATGTAGATCGCGCACTCGCCCGAGTAGAACAGCGGGGCGGAGTCGGAGCGGCGACCGCCGTACTTGAACACGCCCTCGTCGGCCCAGTCCTTCATGTTGGACACGTGGCGGACGTGCACGTCGCTGTTGAAGGCGAACTCGGTCTCGAGACCGTCGAAGCCGTTGTCGAGGGTCGCGAAGGGGACGTCGTGGTAGGCCGAGAAGTTCTCGAGCTGCACCCAGGACTGCCAGCCGGTGGTGAAGCCGCAGGTGGCGGCGCCGGACTCGATGATCTTGCGCGAGGCCTCGACGAGCTCGTTCCAGGTCTTCGGCGGCATCTCCGGATCGAGGCCGGCGGCCTCGAAGGCGGCCTTGTTGTAGTACATCACCGGGGTCGAGGAGTTGAACGGCATGGAGAGCATGTTGCCCTCCGAGTCGGCATAATAGCCGACCACCGACGGGAGGTAGGCCGACTGGTCGAATCCGTCCGCGTGCTCCTGCATCAGCTCGTAGACCGGGTAGATCGCCCCACGGGCGGCCATCATGGTCGCGGTGCCGACCTCGAAGACCTGCACGATGTGCGGCTGCTCGTTCGCCCGGAACGCCGCGATGGCCGCGGTCATCGTCTCGGTGTAGTTGCCGCGGTAGACCGGGACGACCTCGTACGCGTCCTGCGTGGCGTTGAAGCCGGCCGCGACGGCGGCGGTCTTCTCGCCGAGCTCGCCGCCCATGGCGTGCCACCACTGGATCTGGGTCTGGGCGCTGGCGGCGCCGGCGGCGAGCAGGATCGCCATGGCCGAGGTGCCGGCCAGGATCGTGCGGGTGAAGGGCATGGACGTCTCCCGTTTCGTGAGTAGCCCGTCGCCCCGGCCGGGCGGGCCGGGGACGCGACGTGAGCGCCTTTTCGTGACGCTTCGTTACGGCTCTGTGACAATGAGCCGGCAAGACGATAGGCGGGAGGGCCGGAGCTGGGCAAGCGGTCGCGCGGTCGCGCGCCCTCGCCCGTGCCACCGGAAGCGGCACACCGGGCCCGAAGGCCGCCGAACCGCCACCCTGGATGCGCGTCAGGCAAAGCCTGGTATGGAAAGTAGTGTGGATAACGGCCGCCGCCCCGTACGGGGTGCCGGGCGGCGGCTGCGGTCAGCCCTGCCTGATCGGGATCGAGCGCGGCGCGTGCGCGGCTCGCGCAGGGCGCGGCACCCGCACCGTCAGGACGCCGTCCTGGAAGGAGGCCTCGATCGTCTCCGGATCCACCGCGAACGGCAGCGCCACGCGGCGCAGGAACGACCCGTAGCTGCGCTCGAGAACGTGGGCGGCCGCGCCGTCCGTCTTCGTCTCGTCCTCGCGCGCGCTCTTCTTCTCCCCGCGGATGACGAGCGCACCGTCGGCGGCTTCCACCGTCACGTCCTCGCGGGCGACGCCGGGCAGTTCCGCCGTGATCTCGATCTCGTTCGCGCCCTCCGTGACGTCGAGCGCGGGAAAGCGCCGCTCGCCGAGAAGCGCGGGCATGTCCCCGCCGAGACGGCGGACGAGATGCTCGATGTCGTTCCGGAGCGCGGTGAACGGATCGCGCTCGTCGTGCCGAAGCGTTGACAGGCTGCTCATGACCACTTTCTCCCGAATGCGGATGCCGCGCGCAGGGGCGCGCGTTCGGGATGATGCGCCCGGCCACCCGTGCCGAGAATGATCGACGTCAACGTGGCCGTACTGGACCGCGCGCCACGCTCCGGCGTATGCGTTCGCGAGACCAGCCCCTCGCGACCGGAGCCCGATCATGTCCCTCGAGAGCGTGCGCGCCTTCCTCGCCGAGCGCGCGCCCGACATCGCCGTGATCGTCACCGAGGCCTCGAGCGCCACCGTCGCCGAGGCCGCCGCCGCGCACGGCGTCGAGCCCGCGCGCATCGCCAAGACGCTGACGCTCGCGATCGGCGAGCGCGTCCTGCTCGTCGTCGCCCGCGGCGACGCGCGGCTCGACAACAGGAAGATCAAGGCCACCTTCGGCGGCAAGGCGAAGATGCCGGACGCCGAGACCGTCGCCGCGCTCACGGGGCATCCGGTGGGGGGCGTGTGCCCCTTCGGGCTGGCGACCAACCTGCCGGTGCATTGCGACGTGTCGTTGAAGGCCTTCGACGTCGTGGTGCCGGCCGCGGGCGCGACCAACGCCGCGGTCCGCATCGCCCCGCAGCGGATGGCGGACCTCGTCGGAGCGACCTGGGTCGACGTCTGCCAGGAGCCGGCACGGGCGGACGGGGGCTGACGAGCTGCGCCGTCCCCGACGCCGGAGCCGGGAGCGGCGCGGGGGCGCCGTGCGAACCGATCGACCACGAGACGAGGGGAGAGCGTCGGCGGCGCCCGCCCCGCCTCAGAGCACGTCCTGGAGGCTCTTGGGCGCCCACTCGTTGACGATGCGCCGACGCTTGGCCTGGCGCCGCAGCACCGACTTCAGCTTCTGCTTGAGCAGCGCGATGTCGAACGGCTTGAGCAGGAAGGCGTCGACGCCCGCCGCGTGCGCCGCGGTCACCTGCTCGAAGGTGATCGACGTCTCGGTGAGGATGAAGGCGATCTTGAAGAGCTCCTCGTCGCTCTTGACCGTGCGCAGCACCTGGAGCCCGTCCACCGGCTCGAGGTCGAGATCGCAGACGATGAGGCCGTAGCTGCCGTTGCGGATCATCTCGATGCCCTCCACGCCGGAGGGGGTGACGTCGACGTCGGCGAAGCCGAGGCGCAGGAAGATCTCCGCCACGAGCCGGCCGATCTTGGCGTTGTCGTCGATGATCAGGACCGAGGGAAACGGATCGTCGGACATGTGATCGCTCCCTCAGGTCAGGGCCTCGATGCCGCGCTTGGCCAGCAGGCTCTGCTGGAGCGCGAGCATGCAGTCGTGGACCTGCGTCGGCTTGGGCGTACCCCGCGCGAAGGCCTCGTCGAGCGCGTACTTCTCGAGCACCTCCTGGGTCATGAGGTTGCGCTCGAGCAGCTCCAGCGAGGGCAGGAGCTCGCGGCGGGGGATCTCGCGCCACTCGATGATGCGCACCTCCTTGTGGCGGTTGTCCGAAGCGATCCGTTTGAAGGTCGTGTTCAGCGCGTCACGGTCCCCCTCGAGCATGTGCCCGAACCATCCACGGTCGAGGACGAGGATCGAGGTGATCAGCCCGAACTCGTTCTGCCGCCGGCTCGAGCGCACCAGCCGATCGAGCTGCTCCGCCCGGTTCGCCTGGTCGCGATCGAGGGTGCAGCGGCTGAAGTAGCTGATCCGGCTGAGGCTGGAACGGTTGAGCATGGGGCCTGTCGCGTCGCGTTCGGGCCCCAAGTTGTCATCTCGTCGATAAAAATCCGTAAAGGGGAAGCGCGGTGCCCGTCCGCCCGCCCCCGCGCCCCGCCGCGCTCACATGCGGAACACGCCGAAGGTGGTCTTCGGGATCGGCGCGTTGAGCGTCGCCGAGAGCGCGAGCGCGAGCACCCGGCGCGTCTCGGAAGGCAGGATCACCCCGTCGTCCCAGAGCCGCGCCGTGGCGTGGAAGGGCGAGCCCTCGGCCTCGTACCTGTCGCGGATCGGCGCCTTGAAGGCCTCCTCCTCCTCCGCCGACCAGGACTGGCCCTCCGCCTCGATGTTGTCGCGCCTGACGGTCGCGAGCACGGAGGCCGCCTGCTCGCCGCCCATCACCGAGATGCGCGCATTCGGCCACATGAACAGGAAGCGCGGGGAATAGGCGCGCCCGCACATGCCGTAATTGCCCGCCCCGAAGGAGCCGCCGACGACGAGGGTGAGCTTGGGCACCTGCGCGCAGGCGACCGCGGTGACGAGCTTCGCGCCGTCCTTGGCGATGCCACCGGCCTCGTACTCGCGCCCCACCATGAATCCGGTGATGTTCTGCAGGAACAGGAGCGGGATGCCGCGCTGGCAGCACAGCTCGACGAAGTGCGCCCCCTTCTGCGCGCTCTGCGAGAACAGGATGCCGTTGTTGCCGATGATGCCCACCGGCATGCCGTGGATGCGGGCGAAGCCCGTCACCAGCGTCGTGCCGTAGAGGCGCTTGAACTCGTCGAATTCCGAGCCGTCGACGAGACGCGCGATCACCTCGCGGATGTCGTACTGCTTCTTGAGGTCGGTGGGGACGACGGCGTCGAGCTCGTCCTCGTCGTAGGCGGGGTCGACCGGCTCCGCGAGGGCGAGGTCGACGCGCTTGACGCCGTTGAGGTTCGCCACGATCCGCCTCACGATGGCGAGCGCGTGGGCGTCGTCGGTGGCGTAGTGGTCGGCGACGCCGGAGAGGCGGGCGTGCACGTCCGCCCCGCCGAGATCCTCCGCCGAGACCACCTCGCCGGTGGCCGCCTTCACCAGCGGCGGGCCGCCGAGGAAGATCGTGCCCTGGCGGCGCACGATCACGGTCTCGTCCGACATCGCCGGCACGTAGGCGCCGCCCGCGGTGCACGAGCCCATCACGCAGGCGATCTGCGGGATGCCCATCGCCGACATCGTGGCCTGGTTGTAGAAGATGCGCCCGAAATGGTCGCGATCGGGGAAGACCTCGGTCTGGTGCGGCAGGTTCGCGCCGCCCGAATCGACGAGGTAGATGCAGGGCAGCCGGTTCTCCCGCGCGATCTCCTGGGCGCGCAGATGCTTCTTCACCGTCATCGGGTAGTAGGTACCACCCTTGATGGTCGAATCGTTGCACACGATCATGCATTCGCGGCCCGACACCCGGCCGATGCCGGCGATCACGCCCGCGGAATGGATCGCGTCCTCGTACATGCCCGACGCGGCGAGGGCGCCGATCTCGAGGAAGGGCGCGCCGGGGTCTAGAAGGCGCATGACGCGCTCGCGCGGCAGCAGCTTGCCGCGGGCGAGATGCCGCTCGCGCGCCTTGGCCGGACCGCCCTGCGCCACCTCCGCCCGACGCGCCCTCAGATCCGCCGCGAGCGCGGCCCAGGCGGCGCGATTGTCCTGCGCTTCATGGGACGAGAGGTCGATCTGCGAGGCGATGACGGGCACGGGCGAGCCTCCGGAGGACGCGGTGAGACGACCCGCGGGTTATGCGGCAGCCGCAGGCGGATCACAAGCGGGGGAGGCGTCCGCGCCTCACGCCGCCTGCGCCTGCGGCGCCGGGGGTCGCACGCGGTCGAGGAGCCGCTCGATGCCCTCGCGCCGCGAGAGCAGCGCGACGGTCTCGGCGCGGTCCATGTCGGCGAGCCCCTCCTCGACGCTCTCGGCGGCGTCGAGCCGGGCGAGCGCGACGACGAAGGCGGGGTCGACGCCGATGCGCCCCGCGGGCGCAGGCGGCAGCATCGCGATGTGCAGCGCGGTGAGCGACGGCGTGTCGAGGAGGCGCGCCACCGCCGGGCGCTCCGCGCCCAAGGCGGCCGCGATCTCCCGGCGCAGGGCGCGGGCGCGCACCAGCATCGGCGGGGCGGCGCGCTCCTCGGGCGTGCGCAGGAGGCCGGCGGCGGCGATGCGCGGCGTGGCGCGCGCGGTGAGCCCGGAGAGCGGGATCGCGAGCAGCAGGCCGACCACCGCCGGGCTCGTCCACAGGAACACCGCCGGCGAGACCGCGAGCGCGGCCGCCCCGAGCGCGAGGCCGAGCGCCGTGTGCCAGCGGTGGCGCCGGGCGATCTCAGACCAGGGCACGGAGCCGTCCTCGCGCCGCTGCGCCTTCCAGCCGGCGTCGCGGCCGGCGAGGATCTGGAACACGGCGGCCGACTGCAGCGCCATCATCACGGGGGCGAGCAGCGCCGAGGCGAGCGTCTCGAGCACGACGCCCCCCGTCGCGCGCAAGGGTCCGCCGAGCCCGCGGCGCACCGGGCCCGACGTCAGCGCGACGAGGAGCCCGAAGAGCTTGGGCAGCAGCAGCACCGCCATCGTCGCGCCGAACAGCCCGAGCGCGCGCTCGAAGTCGATCACCGGCCAGATCGGGAAGAGCGTGAAGTCCGCCGCGAAATAGTCCGGCCGCACGAACTGCGCCTGCAGCGCCAGCAGCAGGCCCGAGAGCAGGAAGGCGAGCCACAGCGGCGCGGAGAGATACGAGAGGATGCCGACGGCGAAGTGCATCCGGCTCACCGGATGCAGGCCGCGCGCGAACAGCACGCCCGCGTGCTGGAGGTTGCCCTGGCACCAGCGCCGATCGCGCTCGGCGAGGTCGACGAGCGAGGGCGGGCTCTCCTCCCACGAGCCGGAGAGCGCGGGGTCGATCTCGACGGCCCAGCCGGCGCGGCGCATCAGCGCCGCCTCGACGAAATCGTGGCTCATCACCGGCCCGCCGAAGGGCGCGCGCCCGGGCAGGTGCGGCAGCCCGGCGCTCTGCGCGAAGGCCTTCGTGCGGATGATGGCGTTGTGGCCCCAGTAATTGCCGGCATCGCCGGAGAACACCGCGAGCCCCGTCGCCATCACAGGCCCGTAGACCCGCGCCGCGAATTGCTGCAGGCGCGCGAACAGGCTCCAGCGCCCCACCAGCAGCGGCACGGTCTGGAGGAGGCCGAGCTCGGGGCGGCGCTCGAGCGCGAGGGTCATGCGCACGAGCGTGCGCGGGGTCATCACGCTGTCGGCGTCGAAGACGACGAAGGCGGGATAGGCGTCGCCGAAGCGGCGCACCCATTCGGCGATGTTGCCGGCCTTGCGCTCGACGTTCTTCGGGCGGCGCCGGTAGTAGATCCGCGCCCGCGGGCGGCGGGCGGCGCGGATGGCGAGGAAGGCCGCCTCCTCCGCGAGCCAGACGTCCGGGTCCGTCGTGTCGCTGAGCACGAAGACGTCGTAGGCCTCGTGCACGTCGGCGTCCGCCAGCGCCTCCGCGGTGGCGACGGCGGTGGCGAAGACGCGGGCGGGGTCCTCGTTATAGGCCGGCAGCAGGATCGCCGTGCGCGTGCTCGGCCGCGCGCGGGGCGCGAGGAAATGCGGCGGCGACAGGCGCCGACGCAGCAGCGCCGCGGTGCCGAGCACCGCGAGCGCGAAGGCGAAGGCGATCCAGGTGATCGTCGTCGCGAACAGGACGAGCATGACGATCTCGACCGAGGTCAGCGACGCGACCGAGAGCACGGCGTGCATCTCGCGGGTGAGCCCGCCGGAGATCGCGAGGGCGAGCACGATCGCGACCGCTCGGGCGATCCGGGTGCCGCGCCGCGGCGGCAGCGCGCCGCGCGGGGCGGGCCGCGCGTCGAGGTCCTGCACCGGCATCGCGAGCGGCGCCTCCGGCGGCAGCGCCGGATCCATCAGCGGATGAGCGGTCATGCGGGAAGCCACCTGTAGAGCCAGGTCTCGGAGACGACGGTGCCGTCGCGCACGAGCGCGCAGCGCAGCTCGGACACGGTCGCACCCTGCGGATCGAGCTCGATCGCCACGCGCACGCCGCCGATGTCGGGATCGGTCTTGACGACGGGCGGCGACAGCACGCCCGCCGACGCGGTCACCTGCGCGGTAATCGGTGCGGCCCCCTCCTGCACCAGATCCTCGCCGGCGAAGTCGACGACGAAGACGCGCTTGTCGCGCTCCGCCTGCGGCCGACCGACCTCGGAGAGGCCCGAGAGCGTTCGGCGCACCTTGGCGAGCCCGTGCTGCACCGGCGGCTCGCCGCGCCAGTGCAGGCGGTAGGCGAGCTGGAACGGCACGCCGGCGGCGAGCGGCGTGCGCGGGCGCCAGAAGGCGACGATGTTGTCGTGCACCTCGGCGTCGGTCGGGATCTCGACGAGGACGACGGCCCCCTCGCCCCAGTCCCCGATCGGCTCGACCCACAGGCTCGGGCGGCGATGGTAGTCGGCCTCGAGGTCCTGGTAGACCGAGAGGTCGCGCTCGCGCTGCATCAGGCCGAAGCCGTGCGGCTTGCTGTCGAGGAAGGTCGCGATCTGGAGCGTGCGCGGGTTGAGGATCGGCCGCCAGAGCCACTCGCCCTGCCCGTTCCACATCAGGAGCCCGTCCGAATCGTGCACCGCGCCGCGGAAGTCGTCGATGCCGAGCCGGTCGTGGCCGGAGAAGTAGTACATCGAGGTGAGCGGGGCGACGCCCACCGTCGCGATCTCGACGCGCGGGTAGAGCACCGCCTCCACCTCGATCACGGTGGAGGCGCCCGGCCGCAGGCTGAAGCGGTAGGCGCCTGTCGTGCTCGGGCTGTCGAGGAGCGCGTGGACGACGATCGTGTCCGCGTCGGGCGCCGGCGTCTCGATCCAGAACTCGCGGAAGGTGGGGAACTCCTCGCCCGCCGGATCGGCGGTGGCCACGGCCAGCCCGCGCGCGGACAGGCCGTAGGCCTGGTCCTTCGCGACGGCGCGAAAGTAGCTCGCGCCCTGGAAGACGGCGAACTCGTCGAGATAGTCGTCGCGGTTGACCGGCGCGTGGACGCGGAAGCCGGAGAAGCCGAGGTCCTCGATGTCGGTCGGCGGGTCCGCGACCAGGGGGCCGTAGGAGAACATCGCCGGGTCGAAGATCAGCTTGCGGCTCGTCCCGCCGTCGACGACGCGAATCGCCACCGGGTCGCGGTAGCCGAAGCCGAGGTGGAACAGCTGGAGCTGGAACGGGCTCTCGCCGCCGGCCCAGATCGCGCTCTCGGGACGGAAGCGGATGTCGCGATACTGGTCGTAGTCGAGGCCGGCGAGGGTCTCCGGCAGGTCCTGGGGCGGCGGCACCCAGGGGGCGGCGGCGAGCGCCTGGGCGCGCTCGCGCACGAGGGCGGGGCGGAAGGGCTCGGGCTCGCCCCAATGCTCCGCGCCCTCGGCGAGGGCGGCGGCGAGAGCGCGCCCGGGCGAGCCCGGACGCGGGGCAAGCGCGAGCGCGGCGGCGAGCGCCAGCACCGAGCGGCGAGTGACCGACACGAGGAGTTCTCCGACTGTCCTGAAGGCGTCCGCCCGGGCCGTTCGCGGGCGCGTGGCGGGGGACGCCGCGCGCGTGTCCGCTCGCTCTCGGTCGACACACCCTCATCATACGCTTCCGTATCGCGCTGCACAACGGCCAAGGAGGCGGATCGTTCGATCACGAAGCCGAAACCGCTGCGCCGCGAGCCGGACGCTGGCGACGGTTTCGGAGATGATCGTGGCGGGTATCGGGCGAGGATGCGGAATCGATCTCGAACCCGCAGTCGCAGCACACTAGCGATCGCGCATGGCCGACATGCGCCACCGGAAGACGGCATCCACGAGGCGCGCGGGCACGCGCGGCGCGACGGTGTTCTCGAGGAACGGGCGCGCGGAGGGCGCATAACGCAGGCGCGGGCGCCGTGCGGACATCGCCGCGAAGGTCGCGCGCGCCACCGCCTCCGGCGCCAGGCCGTGCCGCGGCGCACCGGAGACGATGGCGCCGAGCGCCCAGCGGAATGCACCCCCGTAGCGCGTCCGGTCGAAGCGGTGGAGGCCCTGCGCCGACACCTTGTCCCACACGGACGTCGCCACGGCGGAGGGCGCCATCACGACGACACGGATGCCGAAGGGGGAGACCTCCCGCCGCAGCGCCTCCGAGAAGCCCTCGATGCCGTGCTTGGTGGCGATGTAGGAGGTGACGAAGGGCTGGCCGAAGCGCCCGCCGAGCGAGGACATGGTCACGATCCGCCCCGGCGGCCCCTCCCGCGCCGGGTCGGTGCCGACGAGCGGCAGGAAGGCGCGGGCGGTGAGCATCGTACCCACCAGGTTCACGTCGATCTGCCGGCGGATCTCGGCGACCTCCTGGTGCTCGAGCGGCGCGGGGATGCCGATTCCGGCGTTCGCCACGAGCCCCGCGAGCCGCCGCCGGCCCAGTTCCGCACCGACGGTCTCGGCGGCGCGCGCGAGCGCGTCCGCATCCACGACGTCGAGGAGGAGCGGCGTGAAGCCGGGCCCCAGCTCCTCCGCGAGCCGCCGCGCATCTTCCTCCCGCCGCGCCGAGCCGAACACGCGCCAGCCCTGCGCCAGGAAGTGCCGGGCGATCGCGAGCCCGATGCCGGACGTGGCGCCGGTGACGACGAGGGCGGGGGGCGGGCTTGGCATGGCGTCCTCCTGATGCCGTGGGTAACGCCCGCGACGCGCCACCGTTTGCGGCCGGCGCCCTGGCGAATCACCCGGCGAAGGGTGGAGATAGCGCCCGGAGGACGGATGGTCAGGATCCTGCACACCGCCGATTGGCATCTCGGGCACACGCTCGCCGGCTTCTCCCGCGAGGCGGAGCACCGCGCCGCCCTCGACGCGCTCGTCGAGATCGCCGTGCGCGAGGCGGTCGACGCCGTCGTCGTCGCGGGCGACGTGTTCGACGCGCTCAACCCCTCGGCGGAGGCGCAGACGCTCTACTTCGACACGCTGGCGCGCCTGCGGGCGGCGCGCCCGCACGCGGCTATCGTCGTCGTCGCCGGCAACCACGACCCTGCCGGGCGGCTCGAGGCGCCGGGCGGGCTCTATCGGCTGGCGGACGTCACCGTCGTCGGCACGATCGCCCGCCGCCCCGAAGGCCCCGACCTCGCCCGCCACCTCGTGCCCGTGCGGGACGCCCGCGGCGCGGTCGGCGCGCACGTCCTCGCCGTCCCCTTCCCGCGGGTGGCGGACCTGCCGCCGCTCGACGGCGAGATCGCCGGATCTCCCGTCGTCGCCGGCGTGCGCGCGCTCTACGGCGACCTGATCGCGCGTGCGAAGGCGGCGATCGGCGAGAGCCCGCTCGTGGTGACGGGGCACCTCCACGTCGCCGGCGGGCTCGAGTCGGACGGCGCCGAGCGGCGCATCCTGGTGGGCGGCGAGCACGCGGTGCCGCCCGACGTGTTCCCCCGCGACGCCGCCTACGTCGCGCTCGGCCATCTGCACCGGCCGCAGGCGGTGGGGCGCGAGACGATCCGCTATTGCGGCTCGCTGTTCCCGCTGTCGAAGACCGAGAGCGGCTACGCCCACGGCATCACCCTCGTCGACGTCGAGGGCGCGGCGGTGAGCGTGCGCCACGTCCCCCTGCCCCGCCCGATCGCCTGCCTGCGCGTGCCCGCGCGGGGCGCGCTCCCTGCTGGCGAGGTCGAGGCGGCGCTCGCCGGGCTCGGGCTCGCGGACGACCTGCCGGCGCACGAGCGACCCTTCGTCTGGGTCACCGTCGCCGTCGAGGGACCCGCCGTCGGGCTCCACGCCGAGATCGGCGAGCTCGCCGAGCGCTTCCCCGTGCGCCTCGCCGGCCTCGCGCTGGAGCGGCCCGCCGCATCCGGCGAGGCGGCGCCGGACGCGGCGCTCGCGGTGCGGCTCGCCGAGCGGGCGCCGGCGGAGGTCTTCCGCGAGGCCTACCGCGCCCGGCACGGGGCGGAGCCCACGCCCGCGCACGAGGACGCCTTCGCCACCCTCCTCGCCATGGACGAGGCGGAGGGCTGACATGCGCATCCTCGCGATCCGCGGCGAGAACCTCGCCTCCCTCGCCGAGAGCTTCGAGATCGACTTCGCCGCCGCGCCGCTGGCGGCTGCGGGCCTCTTCGCCATCACCGGCGAGACCGGGGCCGGCAAGTCGACGCTGCTCGACGCGCTCTGCCTCGCGCTCTATGACGAGTTCCCGCGCGTGAAGGCCGAGGGCTCGAACGAGCAGATCCCGGACGGGGAGAATTCCCCGCTCTCCGCCACCGACCCGCGCACCATCCTGCGCCGCGGCGCCGGCCGCGGCTTCGCCGAGGTCGATTTCGCCGCCCGCGACGGCGCCGTCTATCGCGTGCGCTGCGAGCTCAACCGCGCCCGCGGCAAGGCGACCGGCGCGCTGCAGAAGCGCGGGCGGGCGCTGTGGAAGGTCCTCCCCGAGGGCGGGCTCGACGCGGTGGCGTCCGGCGTCGTGCCGGTGCGCCAGGAGGTGGAGCGGCTGACCGACCTCACCTGCGACCAGTTCCGCCGCACGGTGCTCCTCGCCCAGGGCGACTTCGACGCCTTCCTGCGCGCCGACGCGCGGGAGCGCGCCGAGCTGCTCGAGAAGATCACCGGCACGGAGATCTACGCCACGCTCTCGCGGCGCGCCTACGAGCGCTGGCGCCAGACCCGCGCCGCGCTCGACGCGCTCGAGGCGCGGCGCGCCGGGATCGGCCTCCTCGCGCCCGAGGACCGCGCGGCGCGCGAGGCCGAGATCGCGGCGCTGACCCTGCGCAAGGCGGAGGAGTCGGCCGCGCGCGAGGCGGTGGACGCGGCGCTGCGCCGGCACGAGGCGATCGCCACGGCGACGGCGAAGCGCGACGCGGCGGCGGCGGCGCTGACGGCGCGTCGCGAGGAGGCCGACGCGCTGGCGCCGGAGCGGGACCGCCACGCGGCGCTGGAGCGGGCGGAGCCGCTACGGGCCGGCCGGGAGAAGCGCGACGACGCCGCGCGCGCCGCCGAGGAGGCACGGTCCGCCGGCGACGCGGCGCGAGGCGAGGACGAGGTCGCCCGCACCGCGCTCGCCGCGTCCGAGGTCGCGGAGGCGGACGCCAAGGCGCGCGCCGACGCGGCGCAGGCGGCCTGCGAGGGGTTCGAGCCGGCGTGGTCGCGGGCGCGGACCCTCGACGGGCGCATTGCCGACGCCCGCGCCGATCTCGCGAAGCGCGCCGGCGCCCGCGACGCCGCCGAGGCCGAGGCGACGGCGTGCGCATCGAAGGCCGAGGCGATCGCCGCGCGTCTCGCAGCAATGGAGGTCGACGCCGAGGCGCTCGAGGCGACGCTCGCACGCGATGCCGATCTCGCACCGCTCGCCACGCGCTTCGACGAGCTCGCCGAGGCGCTGGAGAAGCGCACCGGATTCGTGCGCGAGGCCGCCCGGCTGGAGACCGAGCGCGACGGGGCGACGGCGACGCTGGAGCGTGTCGCGCGGACGCTCGCCGCCCTCGATGAGGCCGATGCCGCGGACGCGGCGTCCCGCGCCGCCTGCGACGCGCGCCTCGCCAGCCGGGACGCCGCCCTCGCCGCGCTGGACCTGCCGCAGGTGCAGTCGCGGGCGCAGGCGCTCGAGGCGGCCGACGGCATCGCGGCGCGCCTCGTCGCCGCGGCGAAGGAGGCGTCCGCGGCGGAATCCTCCCGCGATGTGGCCGACGCACGCCGCGAGGCCGCGGTCGCGGCGTGGAAGGCAGCCCGCGAGGCGGAGCGCGGGGCGGAGGCGGCGCTCGCCGAGCTCGCGACCCGCACCGAGGAGGTCGAGCGCCTCGGCGCGCTCGCCGACGCCACCGCCTCCGAGAGCGCCCGCCACCTGCGCGCCGCGCTCGTGCCCGGCGAGCCCTGCCCGGTCTGCGGGGCGCCCCACGAGCCGAAGCCCGACGCCGCGCCGGACGCCTTCGTCGCCGCCATCCGGGAGCGCCGCGACGCGCTGCGCGCCGGGCAGGACGCCGCGCGCGCCGCGGGCGCGCAGGCCAAGGCCGCGGCGCAGGCGGCGGAAGCCGAGGGGAGCCGGGCGCGCGACGCGATCGCGGTCGAGGCAGCCCGCCTCGCCGCCGCCGAGACCGCCTTCGCCGATGCCCACGCCGGCTGG
>NZ_KE386842.1:199384-251159 GCF_000429045.1 Salinarimonas rosea DSM 21201 | reverse complement strand
GAGGGCCTGGCGGCGAACGACTATGCCGACCCCGGCTGGTACGGCCACCCGGCCGGTACCGTCGCCTACGAGTGGACGGGCGAGGCTCCCGAGGCGGCCCGCGCCGACGCACCCGCCGCCGACACGGCGGAGTTCCGCGTCGTCGACCGGCGCACCCGCCGCGACGCACCCGCGTCCGGCGGCCACAACGACCACTGACCCCCAGACACGACAAGGAGACAGCCGCATGATCTTTCGTGGATACACGCTCGCGCTCGCCGGAGCGCTGACGCTCGCCGGCACGGCGGCACTCGCCGGACCGGGCGCCCAGGGACACCCCCACGACTACGCTTTCGGCCGCGAGGGCGACCCGAGCAAGCCCGCGCGCGTCGTCGAGGTCACCATGCTGGAGGGCCAGGGCACCATGCAGTTCGAGCCGGCGCTGGTCGAGGTCGCGCGCGGCGAGCAGATCCGCTTCGTCCTCTCGAACGCCGGCGCCCTCGAGCACGAGTTCGTCATCGGCACCGTCGAGGAGAACCGCAAGCACGGGCAGATGATGATGAAGTTCCCCGAGATGGAGCACGACGACCCGAATGCGCGGCGGCTCGATGCGGCGCACCGGGGCGAGCTGCTCTGGCAGTTCACCGAGGCCGGCGAGTTCGAGTTCGCCTGCCTGATCCCTGGACACCTCGAAGCGGGCATGCGCGGCACCATCGTGGTCCGCGACGCCGCCAACACTGGAGACCACTCATGACACACAAGACCTCGGCCGCCGCGCTCGCAGCGCTGCTCCTCTCGACCGCCCTCGCGGCCGCCTCGCCCACCGAAGGCGAGATCCGCAAGATCGACGCCGCCGCGGGCAAGCTCACCGTGCGTCACGGTCCGATCGAGAACCTCGGCATGGACGCCATGACGATGGTGTTCCGCATGCCCGAGACGGGGATGGCCTCCGGCCTCGCCGTCGGCGACCGCGTCACCTTCGAGGCCGACCGCGTGAACGGCGCCCTCACGATCACGCGGATCGAGAAGGCGAACTGAAGACGGACGACCGGAGGCGGTCGGCCGCCCCGGGCCTCCCTCGCGGGGGCCCGGGGCAACAGGAGCGGTCACCGCCGAACGCCGGCATCGTCGCGGTCTCCGCCGCCTGTGCCGGCGTCGTCACCGTCGGCCGGGCCGGCTCCGCCTCGGATGCCGCGCGTGGCCGGCCCTCAGCCCAGCAGCCCGTTCGCCTCCGCCATCTCCTTCAGGCTGCGCTGCGGGCGCGCGCCGATGTGGGAGATGACCTCGGCGGCGGCCATCGCGCCGAGCCGGGCGCAGGCGATGTGGTCGAGCCCGCGCGTGAGGCCCGCGAGGAAGCCGCCGGCGAAGAGGTCGCCCGCGCCCGTGAGGTCGACGATCGCCTCGGGCGGATAGGCGTCCACGGCGTGCGTGCCGGCGCGGCTGACGATCAGCGAGCCGCGCTCCGAGCGCGTCACCACGGCGAGGAAGTCGCGGTCGGGGTGGCCCTCCTCGCGCAGGGCGGCCAGCGCCGTGTCCTCGTCGGCGGTCTCGTAGAGCGCCTTGAGCTCGTGGATGTTGGCGAACAGGATGTCGAGCGCGCCGGTGCGGGCGAGGTCGAGGAACTCGGCGCGGTAACGGTCGACGCAGAAGGAATCCGAGAGCGTCAGCGCCACCTTGTTGCCGGCGCCGTGGGCGATCGAGACCGCCTTGCGGAAGGCCTCCTTCGCCGCCGGCGGATCCCACAGGTAGCCCTCGAGATAGGTGATGGCGGCGCCCTGCACGGTCGCCGCGTCGATGTCGTCCGGCGTCAGGTTCTGGCAGGCGCCGAGATAGGTGTTCATGGTGCGCTCGCCGTCGGGCGTCACCAGGATGAAGGAGCGCGCCGTGGCGGGGCCGTCGGCCGCGGCGTACGCGGTCTCGAAGCGCACGCCCGTCGCGTTCATGTCGTGGCGGTAGATGCGGCCGAGCTCGTCCTCGCGCACCTTGCCGATGAAGCCGGCGCGGGCGCCGAGCGAGGCCGCGCCCACCGCCGTGTTGGCGCCCGAGCCGCCGGAGATGATCGCCGCTTGGCCCATGCGGGCGTAGAGGTCCTCGGCGCGCGCCTCGTCGATGAGGTTCATCGAGCCCTTGTGAAGCTTCTCGGAGACCAGGAAGGCGTCGTCGGTGTGGGCGATCACGTCGACGATGGCGTTGCCGAGGGTCAGGACGTCGAGCTCGGGCATGTTCATCCTCAGTTGCTGTCTTGGTCGGGCGACGGATCGCGGGACGGGGCGGGCGCGCCGGAACGCGACGGGTTAGACCCGCTCGTGCCCGGCCCGTCAAGCTCCGCCGCCGCATCCGGCGTCGCAGGAATGCCATCCAGGATCGCGAGCATCGCCTCGACCCGGCCCGCGTCGAGGCCCCCGATCTCGCGCGCGAGGCGGTTGGCCAGCAGCACCGCGTCGGGCCCGGCGGCGGCGGCGGGGATGCGGGGGGCCGGGTCGGAGAGCTCGGCGAGGCGCTGGAGCTCGTCCGCCTCGTCCCAGATCACGCCGAAATAGTGGATCGTGCCCTGGACGAGGGTGAAGGTCGGGCGCCCGCGCTCGCCCCGCTCCAGCGCCGAGAGGTAGGCGCTCGAGACGCCCAGGTGCGCCGCCATGTGCTTGAGCTGCAACCCGCGCGCGGCGCGCAGCCGGCGCACGTGCCGGCCGAAGGGCGTCAGCGCGCGCGCCTCGGCCTGCGGATCGCGGGTTCGGCGCGCCACGGCCGCCTCCCTCAGCGCCAGTCGCGTCGGCGAAGCCGCACGTAGAGCGCACCCTCCCCGCCGTGGTGGTGCGCCGCCGGCTCGAAGCCCACGACGAGGCCGCGCAGGCCGGGCTCGGCGAGCCAGTGCGGCACGAGCCGGCGCAGCACGCCGCGCTCCTCGAACAGCGCGCCCGTCTCTCCGCCGCGCCCCGGCGCGCCCTTGCCGGTGATCACGAGCACGATCGCCTGCCCCTGCGCGGCGGCGCGGTGCAGGAAGCCGTGGAGCGCGAGGTGCGCCTCGCCCTGGCGCATGCCGTGCAGGTCGAGCGTCGCGTCGGGGCGGCGCGAGCGGCGGGCGAGCGCCGTGCGCTCCTTGCGGGCGAGCTTCGACAGCGGGGGGATCGGCGGCGGAGCGGGGGGCGTCGGGCGGTAGGGCGCCGCGGTCGGCGCGCGGGGCTTCGGCGGGACGCCGGGCGCGCGCCCGGGGGCCGGCTTCGTGCGCGCGACCTTCGGGGGTGCCGCGGTCGCGGTCGGCGGGACGGGCGGCGCGGGCTCCGGCGGGATCGCCTTGCCGGGCAGGGGCTCGACATGGCGCACCACGTGGCGCCACAGGAGCCGCTCCTCCTCGGTGAGCTCGCGCCGGCGCCGCCGGGTCATCGGCCGTTCCCCGGGCGCAGCGCCGGCGGCGCAGCGATCTCCGCTTCGGGGCGCGGCAGCAGCACGAAGAAGTCCGTCGCGTGCCGGATCAGCCCCGCGCGCGTCCCGGCCCGGGCGCCGGAGCCGACGAAATAGTCGCCGCGCGCCGGGCCGAGGATGGCGGACCCCGTGTCCTGCGCCACCATCAGCCGCGCCAGCGGATGCACGACCCCGTCGGCATCCGGCAGCGCGCCCGAGAGCCAGAACGGCAGGCCGTAGGGCCACAGCCCCCGGTCCACCGCGAGCGAGCGCCCGGGCGTCAGCGGCACGCCGGCGCCGCCGGTCGGGCCGGGGGCCCGGTCGTGCGCGGGATCGTTCGCGTCGAGGACGGCGAAGAAGATGTAGGAGGCGTTCTCGCGCATCAGCGCGCGGGCCTCTTCGGGGTTCTCCCGCAGCCAGCCGAGCAGCCGCTCGAGGCTCATCGCGTCGCGGTCGATGGCGCCCCGCTCGACCAGCAGGCGCCCGATCGAGGTGTAGGGGTGGCCGTTGCGCCCGGCATAGCCGACCCGCAGCACCCGCCCGTCCTCCAGGCGAATGCGCGCCGAGCCCTGCACGTGCACGATGAAGGCCTCGCCGGGCTCCTCCAGCCAGACGATCGGCGGCGCGGCGTCCCCGAGCGCGCCCTCCTCGATCTCGGCGCGCGTCGGCGCCGGCCGGAAGCCGCCGGCGTCGTCCGTCAGCGCGGCGCGCAGGGAGCCGTCCACGCCCGGCCGCGTCTTGCCCTCGGCGAGCGTGACGAGGTCGGCGGGGCGGGCGCGCAGCGGCGTCGCGAAGCGGGGCGTGCGCACGAGCGAGCCCGCGAGCTCGGGCTCGTAGTATCCGGTGAGGAAGCCGCGGCCCGAGGGGGGGATCACCCGGTGGGGGACGAAGGTCCGCTCGAAATAGGCGCGGGCGTCGCCGGCCGCGACGCCCTGCGCCGCGCGGCAGGCCGCCAGCAGGTCGACCCCGGCCGCTGCGGCCGGGCGCAGGGCGGCGCGGCCCTCCAGGATCGGGTCGCAGGAGACGCGGAAGGCGGCGAGCGCGGCGGCGTGGTCGTCCGCCTCCCAGCCGGGGAGATCGGTGTACGCGACGCGCTCGAGCCGGGCGCCGCCGACGTCGGGTGCGGTCGCGAGGGCGGCGACGGGAGGAGGGCCGAGCGCCATGGCCGCACCCAGCGCGAGGAGGAGCGCGCGACGCGCGCCCCTCATTGCCCCGCTTCGGTCGCGACGAGCTGCCAGTTGGGGTCGCGCGAGCCGAGCTGACGGGCGAAGGTCCACACGTCGGTGACGTCGACGACCTGGTCGGCGGAGCCCTCGACGACGTCGCCGGCGGCGGAGCGCGTCACCGAGATCAGCTCGGAGACGATCCGCACGGTGATCTGGGCGGTCTTGCCCTTCACCTCGGCGCCGGTCACCTCGGCCTTGTCAATGGCGACGAACGTGGTCTCGGCCTTCTCGCCGCGGGTCTCGCGATCGGTGATCGCCGCCTCGAAGCCCTCGTAGACCTCCTTCGACAGGAGATCCTTGAGCGTCTTGCGGTCGCCCGCCGCGAAGGCGGTGACGATCATCTCGTAGGCCATCTTGGCGCCCTCGAGGAACTCGCGGCCGTTGAAGGCCGGCTCCTGCCGGGCGATCTCGTCGAGCCCGGCGCCGACCTCGGCCCCGGGCGCGGAGATGCTCTTCCAGCGGTCGGGCGAGGCGGGGGCGCCGGCCGCGCCGTTGGGCAGGCGCACGACGTTGTCGGCGCCGGGACGCCCGCCGCGCGGGCCGGACGCCTCGCGCCGGAACGGATCCTGCGGCGGCTTCTCGTTCCCGGTCTTGGTGCCGAGCACCGAGCGCAGGCGCCAGATCACGAAGACGGCGAGCGCGAGGAAGATGAGCGTCGTGAGGTCGAAGGACTCTTGCATCGTCGGTCCGGCCTGGAGTTCCCGGGAAGCGGGCGTCTGTTCGAGGGCGCCGCGGCGGCGATAATTCGCCGACGCGCCGCGCCCTCGTCCGCATATGGGCAAGGTGGGTCGTAACATCCACCCACTGTCGCGACAAGGAGCGTGACAACGCGGCTTTTTCTCGCGTCGTGGATCGGCCCACGACGCGACCATCGCGCACGAGCGTGGCGAGCCCGTGGCGGGATCCGCACGCCGCCCGCGCTTGTTCCCTCGCGCGAAGCGTGTTAGCGCGCCCTCATCGAGGCCGGCGAGGCCCCTGCTCCGGTCCCCGCCCGCCTTCCCGCGCCCGGTCGGGCGCTCACGCAGGAAGTCCTGACTTCAGGAATTCGGAGACATCCCGATGGCCGACACCCCGGCGACCAACGGCGCCCAGAACGGCGGCGCCCCGAACGGCGGCGGCGCCGCCGGCGCGGCGAGCGCGCCCTCGCTCAACGCGCTCGCGCAGTACACGAAGGACTTCTCCTTCGAGAACCCGACCGCGCCGCGCTCGCTCGCCCCGCAGCAGGCGCAGCCGAAGATCGGCATCCAGGTCAACGTCAACGCCAAGCAGATGAGCGAGACCGACTACGAGGTCGAGCTCAAGCTCGAGGGCGACGCCAAGACCGACGACGTGGTGATGTTCAAGTTCGAGCTGAACTACGCCGGCGTCTTCCGGGTGAAGAACGTGCCCAAGGAGCAGCTCCACCCGGTCGTCATGATCGAGTGCCCGCGCCTGCTCTTCCCCTTCGCCCGCCAGATCGTGGCGGACGCGGTGCGCAACGGCGGCTTCCCGCCGCTCTACATCGACCCGATCGACTTCGTCGCGCTCTACCGCCAGCGCGTCGCCGCCGCCCAGCAGGCGCAGGCGACGGCGCCCGGCGGCGAGGGCCCGCAGACGGCCTGATCGCGCGCGATCGGGAGGGGCCGGCAGGGCCCGCAGGACGCCTCCGGACGAAGCCCGTCCGGAGGCGTTCGCACGTCCGGGGCGCAATCGCGGGGCGTCTTGCGCGGCCGGCGCCCCGGCGTAAGCTCGGCCGCGGCAGGGCGCACGCTCGGGAGGGACCCATGGCCGGCATCGTCGACGAGTTCAGGACCTTCGCGCTGAAGGGCAACGTGGTGGACCTCGCGGTCGGCGTCATCATCGGCGCCGCCTTCTCGCGCATCGTCTCCTCGCTGGTGGAGGACGTGTTCACGCCGCTGATCGGCGTCGTCACCGGCGGGCTCGACTTCTCGAACTACTTCCTCGCGCTCTCCTCCGAGGTCACGGCGACGACGCTGGCCGAGGCGCGCGAGCAGGGGGCGGTGATCGCCTACGGGTCCTTCGTCACGGCGACGATCAACTTCCTCATCGTCGCCTGGGTGCTGTTCTTCGTCATCCGCGGCATCAACCGGCTGCGCGCCCGCCAGGAGGCGGAGGTCGCCGCCCCGCCCGAGCCGCCCGCCGAGCCCGAGGTCCCCGCCGACGTGAAGCTGCTCGCCGAGATCCGCGACCTGCTCGCGGACGGGTCCGAGAAAAATTCGCGAACCGGCCCACAAACCCATTGATCCGCCGAAGAATCGGCATTACCTACGCCCTTGCCCAATTTCGCACGTGCCTGTGGTCGCGTGCCGGTCGGTGGGCATCCGGGCAAGAGACCGGACAGCCGCCCGGGGGAGACTTCCCCCGACACCCCTGACCGGCAGCCGGAGGCGAAACCGGCGCACTCCGCCCTCAGCGGGGAACGCGACTTAAAGCAACGACGACACGGGCTTTTTTGGTCTCGATCGGCCCTCCAAAGGTCGGTCACCGAAGAGGCTTGTCTCATCATTGCCGGGCGTGCGGACGGGTCATCCCGCTCCAATCCATGGCAGCACGTCGGGTCGCTCCGTCGATCGCGCGTTCGCGTCTCCAAAGCGCGCTCGCCCGTCGAAGAGGCGTCCCATCGAGCTTGCGCGACCTCGGGCGAGGTCGCGATCGTGATCAATCGGCGGCCGCACCGCACGGCCGCCCGCGAGCCTATGGGGGAGAGCGCCATGACCGAGCGCATCCGTGAGTTCCTGCGCCGCCGCCGCGAGGACGGGCCCTGCCTCGTCGTCGACCTCGAGGTCGTGCGCGACAACTATTCCAAGTTCGCCCGGGCGCTGCCCGACACGCGCGTCTTCTACGCCGTGAAGGCGAACCCCGAGCCCGCGCTGCTGTCGCTCCTCGCCGATCTCGGCTCGTGCTTCGACACGGCCTCCGTCGTGGAGATCGAGCTCGCCCTCGGCGCCGGCGCGACGCCCGACCGGATCTCCTTCGGCAACACGATCAAGAAGGAGCGCGACATCGTGCGCGCCCTCGAGTTCGGCGTGCGCCTGTTCGCCGTCGACTGCGAGGACGAGGTCGAGAAGGTCGCCCGCGCCAAGGCCGCCGTCGGCGCCGAGGACGTGCAGGTGTTCTGCCGCATCCTCTGCGACGGCGCCGGCGCCGAGTGGCCGCTCTCGCGCAAGTTCGGCTGCGAGCCGGGCATGGCGGTCGAGGTGCTCGAGCACGCCCATCGCGTCGGGCTCGAGGCCTACGGCGTCTCCTTCCACGTCGGCTCGCAGCAGGGCAACACCGAGGCCTGGGACCAGGCGCTCGGCTCGGCGGCGGCGATCTTCCGCGCCTGCGCCGACAAGGGCATCCACCTGTCGATGGTCAACCTCGGCGGCGGCTTCCCGACGAAGTACCTCAAGGACATCCCGGCGGTGGAGGCCTACGGCCAGTCCATCTTCGAGGCCCTGTCGCGGCACTTCGGCAACCGCATCCCGGCCACCATCATCGAGCCGGGCCGCGGCATGGTGGGCAATGCCGGCGTGATCGAGGCGGAGGTGGTGCTCGTGTCGAAGAAGAGCCGGTCCGAGGACGAGATCCGCTGGGTCTACCTCGACATCGGCAAGTTCGGCGGCCTCGCCGAGACGATGGACGAGTCGATCCGCTACCCGATCCGCACGGACCGGGACGACGAGGCGACCGCGCCCTGCGTGCTCGCCGGTCCGACCTGCGATTCGGCCGACGTGATGTACGAGAAGACCCCCTACCCGCTGCCCGTGTCGCTCTCCATCGGCGACAAGGTGCTGATCGAGGGGACCGGGGCCTACACGACCACCTACGCCGCCGTGGCGTTCAACGGCTTCCCGCCGCTGAAGAGCTACGTGATCTGAGAAGAGGCCGACGCTGACGGATGGGGGGCGGATCGAGAGATGCCGCCCCTTTTTCCTTTTTCGCGACAGCGACTGTCATCCCGGATTGCGAAGCAAGTCCGGGACCCAGAGCCACAGGTGTTCGTGGAGCGGCGCGCCAGCGCCGCGGCGGGAACGGCTTCCGGCAGCGTCCGTGGACGCGCGCGCTTCGCGCACGCTGAGCGGAACGGAGGTGGTTCTGGATCCCGGGCCCGCTTCGCGACCCGGGATGACGGGAAGCGTTCTCACCGCGGCGTGAACCACCGCGTGGGTGCGCCCTCCACCGGCCGCGCGAGGCCGTGCTCGACCAGGGTGGCGAGCACCGCCTCGACGCGGGCGCGGCGCGCCGGCGTGGCGCGGCCGGCGAAGCTCGTGACGATGGAATCGAGGGGCGCGGGCGCGGGCGCGCGGGAGAGCACGTCGCGCACCACGCGGATCTGCTCGAGCCCGTCCGCCGGCCAGGCGGGACGCTCCGCCACGACCGGCGCGGCTGCGACGCCGATGTCGAGCTGCTCGGCCGCCTCCGGCAGCTTGTGGCGCAGCTTCGGGATCTGGTAGTCCGGCCGCAGCCAGCGCACGATCCCGCGCTTCTCCTCCGCCGCGCGCTCCTTGTTGAGCGCGACGAGGCGCGACAGAAGCTCCTCCTCCGCCGCCTCCTGCGCCTTGTCTTGTGCGGCGAGGGCGTCGTCGCGCCGGGCTTGCCGACGAGCGCGGGGGCGAGGTCCTCCCAGCCGTAGGCCTCCAGCGTCACCCGGTCGATGTCGTCGTGGATGGCCTTGAGCACCGCGACGAGCCCACGCTCGTACACCGAGCGCTCGGCCTCCGTGAGCGCCGGAACCTCCGCGCCCGATTCGAGCGCCCGCACCCGCTCCAGCACGTTGTAGAGCCCGGTCACGGTGAGATCGCCGTGCTCCGCGAGCCGCGCCTTGCGATGCGCATTCAGCCGCTCGCCGAGGTCGCGCAGGCGGAGGGTGAGGGGGTGGGCGGGGTCGGTGATGCAGGCGGGGAAGGGGTAGGGGTCGAAGGTGATGGTCTTGTTGTATCTTGGCCGGTCTTCAAGCGTTCCACCCGATTGAAGAGCCCAGACGAGGTGGGGGCGAGATGATGCCGCGGAAAGTAGGTCTCGCCGATCTGAGGAGACAGCAAGAAGCATATTGTCTGGCAGAACATCGCCTCTAAGCACCTCGAAAAAGCGGTGTTTGCTTGTCTCTACTGTACAAACGAAAGATGCCAGACCCTCCTGCGCCTGGCGCATTAAGGGGTTGTTTTCACCGAACAGCCACCAGTTCTGCTTCCGATAAGTTCTGTTGTTTTGGTCCCTATCGGGTTTCACGCGGTCAACGACATGCTGATACACCGCCGGAAACCGGTTCCGCACCTCGGCCTCGGCCAGCCCGAACAGATCGATCACCATGACCCCGCGAGGGCGCGCCGTCAGGTCTCGGCCGTTGCGGTATGGGCGGATGTGCTTGTCCAGGCCCGGCACGGTTCCGAGCCCGAGCGCCTTAGCCTTTGCCGGCGTGACGATGAACCCCGCGCCGTGAAGCTTCACGCCGGGGCTGGCGATCGCCGCGTTGGCGAGGAGCGGCGTCAGCGCCGAAAGATCGACGCCCAGCCGCAGGTTCCCCCTGACCTTCCCCTCCCGCCTCTCCAGATCGACCACCGGCGTATCGGTGTTCAGCCCCACCTCGGACACCACCTCCGCCAGCACGCCCTCGTGCCCGCCCTTCTCGCACACCGTCATCGCGATGCGCACGGCAGCCTTGTCGGAGGCCTTGAGCCAGGGGTGATCCGGCACGGCGAAGACGAGGGAGAGCGGCGGCTTGGCGGCGAGGTGGCGCTCGACGACGCGGCGCGAGAACGTCTGCACGATCGAGTTCGTGGTGATGAAGCCGAAGCGCCGCAGCCGCCGCGCGGGCTCGTCGGCCTTGGCCTTGCCTTTCCCCCTGCCCTTCGCCGGCTCCGCCAGCAGCCGCGTCGCCGCCTCGTCCCAGAAGTGCATCACGAAATCCGCTCCGCCGGGAATGTGCGGGCGGGCCTTCCAGCAGGCCTCGGCATAGCCGTCGCCGAGCTCGGCGCGCATGTCCTTGCCGCCGATGAAGGGCGGGTTGCCGACGACGAAATCCGCCTCCGGCCAGGGCGCCCGGCGCGGGTTGACGTAGGAATACAGCTCGATCCGCGCATCCGGATCGGGGATCTCCTCCAAGGTGATCGGGTGGCGCTTCGTCGTCACCCCGTCCCAGCGCGACAGCGGCCTGCCGTCCTCCCCCCGCAGCAGGTCCTGGCGGTCGTAGGCGATGAGCGCGTCCTGCTGCCGGATCGTGCCGTAGGCGTGCAGCACCGGATCGGTGATCGAGCCCGGCCCGCCGGTGCGCAGCTGCCATTTGATGTAGCCGATCCACAGCACCAGCTCGGCGATCGGCACGGCCCGCGGGTTGATCTCCAGACCCCAGAACTGCTTGGGGGACACGGTCTCGCCTTCGAGCGCGAGCCGCGCCTGGTCCTCGCCGAGCGCGTCGAGCGCCTCCAGCACGTCGCCCTCGAGCCGCTTCACCAGCTCGAGCGCGACGTAGAGGAAGTTGCCGGTGCCGCAGGCCGGATCGAGGATGCGGATGGTGCACAGCTCGTGGTGGAATGCGTTGACGAGCGCGAGCGCCTGGTCAGGCCGCCCCGCCTCGACCAGCTCCTTCGAGCGGGCGGACACCTCGTTCCATTGCTCGCGCAGCGGCTCGACGATGGTGGGCACGACGAGGCGCTCGACATAGGCGCGCGGCGTGTAGTGCGCGCCGAGCTTGGCGCGCTCGCGCGGGTCGAGCGCGCGCTCGAGCAGCGTGCCGAAGATCGCCGGCTCGACGTCGCGCCAGTCCCGCTGCGCGGCGACGTGCAGCTCGTGGATGTCCTCTCGGGCGAGCGGCAGCGCCCGGCAATGCGCGAAGAGCGAGCCGTTGAACGTGCGCAGCGTCTTCATCGCGCGCGGCTCGTAGAGCCCCTTGTCCATCGAGCGCCAGAGGCTCTCCAGCGCCGCGACGAAGGCGGCTTCGTTGTCCTTCAATTCACCCACGAGCGTGCAGAACGCCTGGTCCGGCAGGAGCCCCACGTCCTCCGCGAACATCGTGAACAGGCAGCGCATCAGGAACTCGGCGACGTCCTTGGGGTCGTGCCGGCCCTCGAGCCGCTTGGCGATGCGCGCGAGCCGCTCCGCGACGTCGCGGGTGACCTCCGCCGAGATCCGCGCCGGGTCGAGCGAGCGTGGGTCCTCGAAGAATCGCCTTCAGACGGGCGCGCACGGCATCGTCACGCAAATCGTCCATTCGGATTCGGTAGGACGTCCGATCCGGGAAATGCGCGTAGTTCTTGCCCTGACCGGAGAAGTCCGCGAACACCTCGATGACGTGGCCGATGTCGACGACGAGGATGAAGGGCGGATAGCCGTGATCGACGGGCAGCGCGCGGGCGTAGTTCTCCGCCTGCCGGCGCGCCTCGATCATGACCTTGTCCCAGCCGCGTCCGAGCACAGCCGGGGCAGGCGTGCGCGGGCCGAGAAGGTCGGCGTCCGGCGCCTCCGGCTCGGCACGCCCGCGCTTCTTCGACTGCTTCGCCTCCAGCACGAAGCAATCGCGCTTGTAGAGGTCGATCCAGCCGGGAGAGGTCGAGCCGTCGGCGTGGCGGAAGTCGACGCGGCGCTCGAACACGTAATCGTTGAGCCGGTTCTCGTCGCTCGACAGACGAGGCGTTTCCTGGACACCGAGGATGCCGCACAATTCCTGGACGAAGATCGGCAGGTTCGCGCGTTCGGGTCCACCGGCGGCTTTCACCTGCGCGATGAAACGTTCGATGTCGGGAGCGGCGGAAGGACGCGACATGGCCGGACATTATGGCCGCGTTCCGGCGCTGTCCATGCGATCCTCGCACCGGGAGGCGTCCCCGCGCCGCGCGCCCGCGCGCACACCGGGCATGCGTCCCGCCCCCCTGCCCACCGCCCTCCCGCGCGGCTAGTCTCGCAACCGCATGACCTCCCTCGATCCTTCCCGTGGCCCGCCCCGTCGCCGTCCGCCGCGGACCGACCTCGACGCCCCGCTCGACGCCGCCGCCAGCCGCGAGCGGCTCGTGGCGATCGGGCTGATGTGCGGGGCGCTGATCTGCTTCTCGGGCCTCGACACGAGCGCCAAGTGGCTCGGGGAGCAGGGGCTGCCGACCCTGCAGGTCGTGTTCCTCCGCTATCTCGGCTCGATCGTCTTGATCTCGTTCGTCGTCAACGGGCTGACGACCCCGGGCGTGACGCGCTCGGCGCGGCCGGGGCTGCAGGTGCTGCGCTCGCTCTTCCTGATGGGCGGCACGCTGCTCAACTTCACGGCGCTGCGCTGGCTCCAGCTCGCCGAGACCATGGCGATCATGTTCTCGACGCCCTTCATCGTGGCGCTGATCGCCGGGCCGCTCCTCGGCGAGCGGGTGGGGCCGCGCCGGCTCGCGGCGATCGCGGTGGGGTTCGTCGGCGTGCTCGTCGTGGTGCGTCCGGGGCTCGAGGGCTTCCACCCCGCCGCGCTGCTCTCGGTCGGGGCGGCGGTGTGCAACGCCCTCTACGGCGTGACGACGCGCATGCTCGCCGGGCACGACAGCTCGCGCACCACGCTCGTCTATTCCGGCCTCGTGGGCGTCGCCGTGACGGCGCCGATCGCGCCCTTCGTCTGGGAGGCGCCGCCCTCGGCGCTGTCCTGGCTCCTCCTCGCCGGCCTCGGCGCCTTCGGGGCGGTGGGGCACTGGCTCCTCATCCTCGCCCACGCCCGCGCCCCCGCGGCGGCGCTCTCACCGTTCTTCTACACGCAGATCGTCTGGATGCTGGCGCTGGGCTGGCTCGTCTTCGGCGACCTGCCGGACGCCTGGACGCTCGTGGGGGCGGCGGTCGTCGTCGCCTCCGGCCTCTACCTCCTCGCGCGCGAGCGCGCGCGAACGCGCCGGAGCTGATCCGGTTTCTCGGTTAAGTATGTTCCCCGATGGACCGCGCAGTCCGTACGGCTAACCTGTGCCGGTTTCGCCGGGGGACTGGGCTGCATGAAATCGTCATCGTCGGGGCCGGCATTGGGGGCCCGCGGCCGCGTCACGCTGCAGATCATCGCGGACGTGCTCGACGTCTCGACCGCGACCGTCTCGCTCGCCCTGCGCAATGCCCCCGTGGTCGCGGAGGCGACGCGGCTGCGCGTGCAGCAGGCGGCGCGCGAGCTCGGCTACACCTACAATCGGGGCGCCGCCGCGCTGCGCACCGCGCGCTCGGACATGCTCGCCGTCGCGCTCTCCGACGTGGCGCTGCCGGACCACGCGGCCATCCTCGGCGCGGTGGAGGACGCCGCGCGCGAGGCGGGGCGCACGATCCTGCTCGGCACCACGGCGGAGGACGTCGCCCGCCAGGAGCGGGTGCTCGCCATGCTCGGCGAGTTCCGCCCCGACGGCCTGCTGATCGTCCCCGCCGGCGGCACCACGGCGGCGGCGCTCTACCACCTCGTCGCGGCGGGCATCCCCGTCGTGCAGGTCTCGCGGGAGGTCGAGGGGCTCGCCTTCGACTACGTGGGCAGCGACGACACGATGGCCGCCTGCCTCGCCGTGGAGCACCTGCTCGCGCTGGGCCACCGGCGCATCGGCATGATCGGCGGGGCGGACGGGCTCTCCTGCCACCGCGCGCGGCGGCGCGCCTTCTGCGAGGCGCTGCAGCGCGCCGGCGTGCCGATCGACGGCAGCTGGCTGATCGACGGCTACGGCAGCCGCGAGACCGGGATCGACGGCGTCGGGCGCCTGCTGGGGCTGCCGAACGCGCCGACGGCGGTCGTGTGCGTCGACGATCTCACCGCGCTCGGCGCCATGACCGGCCTCGCCCGCGCCGAGCGGCGCCCGGGCCGCGATCTCTCGATCGTCGGTTGTGGCGATGCGCCGGAGGCCGCCGTGTCCGAGCCGCGGCTCTCCACCGTGCGGGCCCATCACGGGGCGATCGGCCGGCGTGCGGCGGAGGTGCTCCTGCGCCGCATCGCCGAGCCCGAGGCCGCCCGCGAGCGCCACCTGATCCCGCCCGAGCTCGTGGTGCGCGACAGCTGCGCGCGGCTGGAGCGCGCGGCGGCCTGAAGGCGGCCGGCGCTCCCGCCACGCCCCGCGTCCCGCGCAACGTCCGATTCCGGCGCCGGTCCCGATCCGCCGATTCCCTGCTTGACTCCCATCCGTCGCGATGGAATCCATGATGGAACGGATTAGGAACAGATAGGGATCGAACCATGGCTCGTCACGAGCCTCGCGACGGCGCCCCGGCGTCGGCGGACGGTACCGCCGTGCCTGGGGCCATCCCTGGGGCCATCATGCCTGGGGCCATGCCTGGGGCCATGCCCGGGGCCGTGCCCGGCGAGATGCCGGGAGACGCGTTCGGCGCGGAGGAGACCCCGGCCGAGCGGATCGCCCGCGCGCGCGCCGCGCTCGCCGCCGCGCAGGCGGGCGAAGGTCCGGTGCGCGAGAGGTCGGCACGGGAGGGGTCGACGAGAGAGGGGACGGCGGGAGAGGGGGCCTCGAACGGGTTCGGCGGGGCCGCGCACGCGGTGCACTCGGTGGGGGGCTCGGCGGGCCGTGCCGCTCGGCCGCGGCGGACGCGGATGGTGCCGCAGCAGCCCTTCCGCACGGAGCCCTCGGCGGCGGAGCCCGCCCTCCCCCGCCGGACGCGCCGCCCCCCCGCACCGCTCGGCGAGGGCGAGGGCGCGACCGCGCTCGACGCCGCGCTCGGCGGCGGGCTCGCCCGCGGCACGATCCACGAGATCCTCGCCGGGGAGGCCGGCGATCTCGGCGCGGCGCACGGCTTCGCGCTCGCCTGCGCGGCGCGGCTCGCCGCTCCCGTCCCCGCCGCCTCTGTCTCCGCCGCTCCCGCGCGGCTCGGCCCGCCCGGCCGCGTGCTCCTCGTCCAGGACGAGGAGGCCGCGCGGGAGGACGGCCTGCCCTACGGGCCGGGCCTGGCGCTCGCCGGGCTCGATCCCGCGCATCTCGTCCTGGTGCGCGCCCGCGACGCGCGCGAGGCCCTGTGGGCGACGGAGCAGGCCCTGCGCTGCCGGTCGCTCGCCGCCGTCCTCGCCGAGATCGCGCGCCTGCCGGGGCTCTACGACCTCACCGCCTCGCGCCGGCTGGTGCTCGCCGCCCGCGAGGGCGGCACGACCGGCCTCGTCGTGCAGGCCGCCTTCGGGGCGGGGGAGGGGCCGCGCGCCAGCGCCGCCGAGACCCGCTTCGTCGTCCATGCCGCGCCGAGCCGTCCCGGGCTCGCCGGCACCCCCGGCGCGCCGGCCTGGCGCGTCCGGCTCGCCCGCCATCGCGGCGGGCGCGAAGGCCTCTATCACCTGGAGTGGAGCCATGACGACCGAGTCTTCCGGGATTTCTCGCGCGACCTCCCGCGAGACCGCACGCGAGACACGTCCATCGAAGCGCTATCTCGCCCTCGTCCTGCCGACGCTCGCGACGGACCGGGCCCGGAGAGCCGAGGCGGGCGGCTCCTGCGCTTCGCCGCGCGGGGCTGAGGGCGGCGCGGGCGCGAGGGACCGGACCGCGAGGGGCGAGATCCCGCTCGCCGCGGTGGCGAAGGTCCGCGGGGCGCTGCGCCTGTCCGCCTGCGACGCCCGCGCCGCCGCGCTGGGGCTGCGTCCCGGCCTGTCGCTCGCCGATGCCCGCGCGCTGCACCCCGCGCTCGCGGTGGTGGACGCCGATCCCGAGGGCGACGCCGCGGCGCTGGTGCGGCTCGCCGACTGGGGCCGGCGCTTCACGCCCCTCGTCGCGCCGCTGCCGCCGGACGGCTTCGTGCTCGACGTCGGGGGCTCGGCCCACCTCTTCGGCGGCGAGGCGGCCCTGCGGGCGGACGCGGTCGCCCGCCTCGCCGGCCTCGGATTCGCCGCCCGCGCCGCCGTCGCCGGCACGCCGGAGGCGGCGGCGGCGCTGGCGCGGGCGGCGGACGGGGCGATCGTCGCCTCGGGCGAGGAGGCGCGGGCGCTCGCGCCGCTGCCCGTGCGCGCGCTCGGCGTCGCCGACGAGGTGGTCGACGGGCTCGCACGGCTCGGCCTGACGCGGATCGAGGACGTGGCGCTGCGCCCGCGCGCGCCCTTCGCGGCGCGCTTCGGCACGGATCTCGTGAGCCGGCTCGACGCCGCCCTCGGGCGCACCCGCTCCGCCATCGGCGCGCGGCTCGAGGCTCCGCCCTACGTGGTCGAGCGGCGCTTCTTCGAGCCGATCCTCACGCCCGAGGACGTCTCGCGCACGCTGGCGCGCCTCGCCGAGGAGCTCGCCGGCATGCTCGAGCGCCACGGCGAGGGGGCGCTCGCCCTCGAGCTCGCGCTGTTCCGGGTCGACGGGGCGGTGCGGCGGCTGCGGGTGGGCGCGAGCCGCCCCACCCGCGAGCCGGCGCGCATGGCGCTGCTCTTCCGCGAGACGCTCGCCGGGGAGCGCGACGAGCTCGACATCGGCTGGGGCTTCGACGTCGTGCGCCTCGCCGCGCTCTCCGCGCGCCGGCTCGACGAGGCCGCCCGCCGGCTCGACGGCTCGGTGGCGGGGGAGGATCTCGCCCGCCTCGTCGACGCGCTCGGCGCCCGGCTCGGGACGGAGCGCGTGCGCCGCATCGCGCCCTGCGACAGCCATTGGCCGGAGGCGGCCGCTTCCCTCGTGCCGCCGGGCGCGCCGACCCGCCCGGAGGGCGATCGCGGGGGGAGGCGCCGCGAGGACGACCCTGCCGCCGGGTGGCTGCCGCCCGTCCCCGACGCCGCGCCCGACCGGCCGATCCGGCTGTTCGCCCGGCCCGAGCCGATCGAGGCGGTCGCCACCGTGCCCGACGGCCCGCCCTTGCGCTTCCGCTGGCGGCGCGTCCTGCACGAGACCGCCGCCTACGAGGGTCCCGAGCGCATCGCCCCGGCCTGGTGGGACGGGGAGGGCCTCACCCGCGACTATTTCCGCACCGAGGACCGCGCGGGGCGCCGTTTCTGGATCTTCCGCGAGGGCCTGTGGGGCCACGAGACCGACGCGCCGCGCTGGTACGTGCACGGGCTGTTCGGATGAGCGGCGCTCACGAAGGCCGCCGACCGTCTCCCCTCTCCCTCGTGGAGAGGGGCCGGGGGTGTGGGGCGTGCAGGACGATCGCGACCGCGATGCCGCGCTCCGCTCCCGCCCCGTCGGGGCGGGGACAGGCTCGCTTCGGCGAGCCAGGGGCGGGGTCTCCCGGCTCGACGCCTGCCGATTTCGGCTTCGCCGAAGCGCGCCTTCGGCGCACCCCCTCCGTCTCGTCGCCTTCGGCGCCGATCCACCTCCCCCGATGGGGGAGGAGCGGGGTTTCGACGGAGGAGACCACGAACGGAGCCCCGCCGTGACCGGCTTCCTCCCCCTGCGGCTGCCCTACGCCGAGCTCGCCGTGACGACGAACTTCTCCTTCCTGGAGGGGGGCTCGCATCCCGAGGAGCTGGTCGCGCAGGCGGCGAGCCTCGGGCTCGCGGGCATCGGCATCGCCGACCGCAACTCGGTGGCCGGCGTCGTGCGCGCCCACGTGGCGCTGCGGGAATGGCGCGCGGAGAACGCCGCCGGCACGCGCGACCTGCGCCTCGCGCCGGGCGCGCGCCTCGCCTTCGCCGACGGCACGCCCGACATCCTCGCCTACCCGAGGGACCGCGCGGCCTGGGGCCGGCTCTGCCGGCTGCTCACGCTGGGCAAGAGCCGCGCGCCCAAGGGATCGTGCGCGCTGCATCGCGACGACCTCCTCGCGCGCGCCGACGGCCTCCAGCTGATCGTGCTGCCGCGGCTCGACCGGGCGGACGACGATCTGGGCTTCCTGCCCGCCCTCGCGGAAGCCTCCGCCGGCACCTGGCTCGCCGCCCGCGCCGGCTACGGCCGCGCACCCCGGGCCGCGCTCGCGCGCACCCTCGCCCTCGCGCGGGCGGGCGGCGTGCTTGCGATCGCGGTCGGCGACGTGCTCTACCATTCCCCCGAGCGGCGCGCGCTTCAGGACGTGCTCACCTGCATCCGCCACGGCGTCGGGCTCGACGCCGCCGGCCGCCGCCTCTGCGCCAACGCCGAGCGCCACCTCAAGCCCGCCGCGGAGATGGCGCGGCTGTTCCGCGAGGCGCCGGGCGCGATCCCCGAGACGATCCGCTTCCTCGACGGCCTCGCCTTCTCGCTGGACGACCTGCGCTACGAATATCCCGAGGAGGGCCGCGAGGGCTTCGCCGACCCGCAGGCGGCGCTCGCCCACCACGCCTGGGAGGGCGCCCGCCGGCGCTTCGGGGAGGCCGTGCCGGACAGGGTCGCCGCCGCCATCCGCCACGAGCTCGCCCTCATCGCGGAGCTGGCCTACGCCCCCTACTTCCTCACCGTCCACGACATCGTGCGCTTCGCCCGCTCGCGGGGCATCCTCGCCCAGGGGCGCGGCTCGGCGGCGAACTCCACCGTGTGCTTCTGCCTGGGCATCACCGAGGTCGACCCGACCAAGCACGACCTCCTGTTCGAGCGCTTCGTCTCCAACGAGCGCAAGGAGCCCCCCGACATCGACGTCGACTTCGAGCACGAGCGGCGCGAGGAGGTGATGCAGTACGTCTACGAGCGCTACGGCCGCGAGCGGGCCGGGCTCGCGGCGAGCGTCATCACCTACCGCGCCCGCTCCGCCGTGCGCGAGGTCGGCAAGGTCTTCGGCCTGTCGGAGGACAGCGTGGCCGCGCTCTCGGGCACGATCTGGGGCTGGTCGAAGGCGGCCGTCGAGGAGCGTGAGGTCGAGCGGCTCGGCATGGACCCGCGCGAGACCCGCCTCGCCCGGGTGCTGGCGCTGGCGGAGGAGCTCTCCGGCTTCCCGCGCCACCTGTCGCAGCACACCGGCGGCTTCGTCATCACCCGCTCGCGGCTCGACGAGGTCACCCCCGTCGCCCCCGCCGCGATGGAGGACCGCACCACGGTGGAGTGGGACAAGGACGATCTCGAGGCGCTCGGCATGCTCAAGATCGACCTCCTGGCGCTGGGCATGCTCTCGTGCCTGCGCCGGGCCTTCGACCTGCTCGCCGACCAGTACGGCGAGCGCCTGACGCTGGCGACGATCCCCGCCGAGGACAAGCGGGTCTACGCCATGATCCAACGCGCCGACACGCTCGGCGTCTTCCAGATCGAGAGCCGGGCGCAGATGTCGATGCTGCCGCGCCTCAAGCCCGCCTCGTTCTACGATCTCGTCATCGAGGTGGCGATCGTGCGCCCCGGGCCGATCCAGGGCGACATGGTGCATCCGTACCTGCGCCGCCGCGAGGGCCGCGAGCGGGTGTCCTACCCCGCCCCCGCCCCCGGGCACGGTCCCCCCGACGAGCTCGAGCGGGTGCTCGGCAAGACGCTCGGCGTGCCGCTCTTCCAGGAGCAGGCGATGAAGATCGCCATCGTCGCCGCCCGCTTCACGCCGTCCGAGGCCGATCGGCTGCGCCGCGCCATGGCGACCTTCCGGCGGGTGGGCACGATCGGCACCTTCGCGCGGAAGATGGTCGAGGGCATGGTGGCGCGCGGCTACGACCGGTCCTTCGCCGAGCATTGCTTCAAGCAGATCGAGGGCTTCGGCGAGTACGGCTTCCCGGAGAGCCACGCGGCCTCCTTCGCGCTCCTCGTCTACGCCTCCTGCTGGTTCAAGGCGCGCTATCCGGACGTGTTCGCCGCGGCGCTGCTGAACGCCCAGCCGATGGGCTTCTACGCCCCCGCGCAGATCGTGCGCGACGCCCGCGAGCACGGCGTCGAGGTACGCCCGCCCGACGTCAACGCCTCCGCCTTCGACTGCACGCTCGAGCCCGGTCCCCGCGCCGCCGAGCGGCTGCATCCGGCCCACGCGTCGATGCGCGGGGACATCCGCACGGAGCGCGCCCTGCGGCTCGGCCTGCGCACGATCAAGGGCGTGCGCGAGCCGGAGATGCGCCTGCTGGCCGCCCGGCGCGGAGCCGGCTACGATTCCGTGCGAGACCTGTGGCTGCGCACCGAGCTGCCGCCGGCGGTGCTGGAGCGCCTCGCCGAGGCCGACGCCTTCGCCTCGCTCGGGCTCTCGCGGCGCGACGCGCTGTGGGCGGTCAAGGCGCTCCGGCGCTCGGGCGACAAGGACGACCTGCCGCTCTTCCGCGCCGCCACGATGGCCGAGCGCGAGCCCGACGCCGCCCTTCCCCCGATGCCGCCGGGCCAGGAGGTGGTGTGCGACTACCGCTCCCTCACCCTCTCGCTCAAGGCCCACCCGGTCTCCTTCCTGCGCGCGGAGCTGGCCCGGCGCGGCGTGGCGCGCCACGCCGATCTCGCCGGCGCCCGCGACGGGGCTAGGGTCGCGGTGTCGGGCCTCGTCCTCATCCGCCAGCGCCCCGGGTCGGCCAAGGGCGTCATCTTCATGACGCTCGAGGACGAGACCGGCATCGCCAACCTGATCGTCTGGCCCAAGACCTTCGAGGCCTTCCGCCCGGTCGTCATCGGGGCGCGGCTGGTGGGCGTGCGCGGGCGCCTGCAGCGGGCGAACGGCGTCGTCCACCTCGTCGCCGACCGGCTGGAGGACTGGTCGGGGCTCCTCGCCCGGCTCGGTGCGCAGGCGATGCCGGAGGCCCTCGCCCGCGCCGACGAGGTCAAGGGCGGCTCCAGCCCCGACCCGCGCGAGAAGGAGACGAGGCGCGAGCGCGAGGCCCGCTTCCGGGCGCTGGTGCACCGAGGGGACGAACCGGAGCCGGCGCCGGCGCAGGACGTCGCCCGCCACGAGGCCCGGCGTACCGTCCGCGCCGAGGTCGCCGCGGTCATGCCGAAGGGGCGGAACTTCCGATGAGGGGCGCCGCGCGACGCTCCCGGACGACGCTCTCCGCGATCGGCCCGCTCCGCCACGCCGACGCCACGTTCACGCCGTCCTAAGATCGCGCGTGTCATCGTCCGCGTGCGCGGGCCGCGCGCGATTCGGCGGCCCTTCAGGAGTCCCATCGGCCATGTGCCGCTTCCTCGCCTACCGGGGCGACCCGGTCTTCGTCTCCGATCTCGTCTGCGCCCCCAAGCATTCGCTGGTTCACCAGTCGCTGCACGCCGCGGAGGCCAAGACCGAGACCAACGGGGACGGATTCGGCATCGGCTGGTACGGGGAGCGGCCCGAGCCCGGCCTCTACCGCGAGATCCGCCCGGCCTGGTCGGACGAGAACCTCGCGAGCCTTTCCGAGCAGGTGCGCTCGCGCCTGTTCTTCGCGCACGTGCGCGCCTCCACCGGCACCGCGACGACGCGGGCGAACTGCCACCCGTTCAAGCAGGGCCGGCACCTGTTCATGCACAACGGCCAGATCGGCGGCTACGCCCGCATCCGCCGCAAGCTCGACGCGCTCATTCCCGACACGCTCTACGACGCGCGCCAGGGCAACACCGATTCGGAGGCGATCTTCCTGATGGCGCTGGCCGGCGGCCTCGCCGAGGACCCGATCGGCGCCATGGCGCGCACGCTCGCCACGGTGCGGGCGATGGTGCGGCTCGCCGACATCGACGAGCCCGTGCGCTTCACGGCAGCCTTCACGGACGGCGAGAGCCTCGTCGCCTATCGCTGGGCCTGCGACGACCGCCCGCCCTCGCTCTACTGGCGCGAGAGCGCGACCGGGCTCCTCGTCGTCTCCGAGCCGATCGACGCCGAGCGCGAGGGCTGGCGCGAGATTCCGCGCGGCTGCACCCTCCTGGCGCGGCCCGGCCGCCCGGTCGAGATCGCCTGCCTCAACGCCGCCATGGCCCGCGCCGCCTGAGCCTTCCGCTCAGACCATCGAGAGCGCGAGCATCGTGACGCCGCCGAGGAGCCCGGCGCAGGCGAGCGCGGAGGCGACCAGGGAAGCCCGCGCGCCGGCGCGGTAGCCGAACGCCGCATCCGCACCGCACCGCGCGCTCGAGGCCGCCGTCCCGCTCGTGTCCCGTGCCATGATGGCCCCTCGTCCAGCACCCGCGGCCACCTCGGCCGCGGGCTCGATCACGAGGACGAGAAGGCACCGGGCGGGCTGAACGGCCGGTAAAGCCGATCCGTCGCATTCGAACTATCGTGAACGCGCCGTTAGCTCACGCGGCGCGCACCGAGGCCAGGAACGCCGTCACCTGCGTGCGCAGCTCGCCCGCCTGCCGGTCGATGTCCTCGGCCGAGCTGCGGATCCGGTCGGCCGCCGCACCCGTGGTCGCCGCCGCCTGGCGCACGCCGGAGATGTTGGCGGAGACCTCGTTCGTCCCGCTGGAGGCCTCGGCGACGTTGCGGGCGATCTCCTGGGTCGCGACGTTCTGCTCCTCCACGGCGGCGGCGATGCCGGACGCGTAGGTGTCGAGCCTGCGGATCACCGCCGCGATCTCGCCGATCGCGGAAGCGGTCTCCCCGGTCACGCCCTGGATGTCGCGGATCTGCTCGGCGATCTCCTCCGTGGCCCTGGCGGTCTGCGAGGCGAGCGACTTCACCTCGGCCGCCACCACGGCGAAGCCCTTGCCGGCCTCGCCCGCACGGGCCGCCTCGATGGTGGCGTTGAGCGCGAGGAGGTTCGTCTGCTCGGCGATCTGCTGGATCAGCCCGACGATGTCGCCGATGCGCTGGGCGGCGTCGGTGAGCCGGCCGACCTTCTCTACCGTGAGGCCGGCCTGGTCGGCCGCGCCGCCGGCGAGCGTGGCGGTCTCGCCGACCTGGCGGCCGACCTCCTGCACGGTGGTGGCGAGCTCGGTCGAGGAGGCGGCGACGTTCTCGACGTTCGAGGCGGCCTGCTCGGAGGCTGCGGCGACCGCCGTCGCCTGGTTCGTCGTCTCCTCGGCGGTGGCCGACATCGACCGTGCGCTCTCGGAGAGCTCGCCCGAGGACCGGTCGAGCGCGGCGGTGACCATCTCGGCGCTCTCCTCGAAGCGCGCGACCGCCGCCTCCACCGCCGCCTGGCGCCGCTCGCGCGCGGCCTGAGCCTGCGCCGCCTCGGCACGCAGCCGCTCGGCCTCGACGCCGTTCTCCCTGAACACGGCGAGCGCCTGCGCCATCTCGCCGACCTCGTCGCCGCGCCCCTGCGCGGGGATCGCGACGCTCCAGTCGCTGCGGGCGAGGCGGCTCATCGCGTGCGTCATCTGCCGGATGGGCGCGGACACGCTGCGCGTCAGCCAGACGGTCACCCCGACCGCGGCGGCGAGCGCCGCGAGGAGCGCGGCCGCCATCGCCCACGTCGCCGTGGCATGCGCCGCCCGCGAGCTCTCCATGCGCGCGCGCGCCCGCTCGACGGTGTACTCCATGAACCCGTTGGCGCCCTCGCGCGCGGCGCGGAAGCTCTCGACCGCGGACGTGCGGGCGACGCGCTCGGCGCCGTCGCGGTCGCCCGAATCGACCGCCGCCAGAACGCCGCTCTCGAGCATGCCGAGGTACTCCGCGGAGGCCCGCTGGAGCGTGCCGAGGTAGCCTTCCTCCTCGGCGGAGAGCCGCGTTCCGCGCAGCTCGTCGTAGCGCACGAGGAGACGCTCGGCCTGGGCCTCGATCTCGGCGCGCAGCCGGCTGCGGGTCTCCGGGCGCTCGGCCAGCACGTATTCGAGGGAGTCGCCCCGCACCCGGTAGAGCGCCGACTTCACGTCGTCGAGGGCCTCGATCGCCAGGAGCTCCTGCACGTACATGTCCTCCAGGCGGCGATTGCTCTCGCCGAGCTCCCAGAACGCGACGGCGCCGATGATGCCGCTGCCGGCCACGACGGCCGATACGCCGAGCAGGACCCTGTGCGCGATCCGGAGGTTGTGCAGGTTGACCATCGTCGTCTCCCGTGATGTTCCCGCGGACCCCTGGCCCGGAGGTGGCGGGACGCTAGTCGCCGTGCCTTAACTGTTGGTTATTTCCGTAGAGTAACAAATGATAATGCTGCGCCTCTGCTGACGAATTCTCACGGACTCAAAGTAGACTGCGCCTGTCTGCGCAAATGCCGACGTGAATGCGCTTCGCTGCAAGGAACCCGATCCTTCGCGGCCGCGCCGCGCATCAGGCCTCGGCGACGACCCGCGCGAAGGCGAGCACGTCGACACGGGCGGCACCGGCGCGGCGCAGCGCGCGGGCCGCCGCCTCGGCGGTGGCGCCGGTGGTCAGCACGTCGTCGACGAGCACCACCCGCCGCCCGGCGACGCGCGGGCGAAGCGCCTTCGGCACCACGAGCGCGCCGGCGAGGTTCTGCGCGCGCTGGGGACGCGTGAGGCCGACCTGGGTGCGCGTCGCCTTCACGCGGCGCAGGACGAGCGGGTCCGCCGGCACGCCGCTCGCACGCGAGAGCGCCTGCGCGAGCGCCGCCGCCTGGTTGAAGCGCCGGCTCCAGAGCCGGCCGCGATGCAGCGGGACCGGCACGAGCAGGTCCGCGTCGACCAGGAGCTCGCGCCCCGCGCGCAGCATCATCCGCGCCAGCGTCTGCGCGACGTCGAGCCGGTCGCCGTACTTGAGCTTGTGCACGAGGGTGCGCGCCGCGCCCTCGTAGGCCACCGCCGCCCGGGCGCGGGCGAAGGGTGGCGGCGCGGCGATCGCCGCGGGCGAGAGCGCGCCGTCCCCGATCTCGACGGGAAACGGCGTCCCGAGCCGCGCGCACCAGGGTCGCTCGAGGAAGGTCAGCTCGCGCCAGCAGGCGGCGCACAGGCCCGGGGTCTCCGCGAGCGCGCCGCCGCAGGACGGGCAGGCCGGCGGGTAGATCACGTCCGCGAGCCGCGCGAGCAGGCCCCGCCGTAGCGGCGGGACGAAGCGCGACCGTGGCGGGTGCGGGAGGGCGTCCATCGGCTCAGGATAGATCGCCCGCGGCGCGGCGGGAAGCCGGAGCGTCAGCCGTCCGTGCCGGGACGTCCCCCTGCGCCCTCGCGCTTGCGGGCGTGCGCGGCGAGCAGCGTGATGGCGGCCGGCGTCATGCCCTCGATGCGCGCAGCCTGGCCGAGCGTGCGCGGGCGAACCCGGTCGAGCTTGCCGCGGATCTCGTTGGAAAGCCCCGGCAAGGCGGCGAAGTCGATGCCGTCGGCGAGGACCACGCTCTCGTCGCGGCGATGCGCGGCGATGTCCGCCGCCTGCCGGTCGAGGTAGACGGCGTAGGTCGCGTCGGTCTCCAGCCGCTCGCGCAGCGGCGTCTCGATCGCGCCGAGGTCCGGCCAGGCGCGCACCAGGTCGTCGAAGCCGACGTGCGGATAGGACAGCAGCTGGAAGGCCGAGCGGCGGATGCCGTCCTGGTTGACGGCGAGCCCGACGCCGGCGGCCTCGCTCGGCGTGAGCGTGCGCGCCTCGAGCAGCGCGCGCGCCGCCGCCAGCCGGGCGGTCGCTTCCGCGAAGACGCGCGCCCGCTCGGCGCCGACGCAGCCGGCGGCGAGGCCCACCGGCGTGAGACGCTCGTCGGCGTTGTCGACGCGCAGGCTCAGCCGGTACTCGGAGCGCGAGGTGAACATGCGGTAGGGCTCGCTGACACCGCGGGTGACGAGGTCGTCGATCAGCACGCCGAGATAGGACTGCGCCCGGTCGAAGACCACGCCCGCCCCGCCGCCGGCGACGAGGGCCGCGTTGATGCCGGCCGCGATCCCCTGGGCGCCGGCTTCCTCGTAGCCGGTGGTGCCGTTGATCTGGCCGGCGAGGAAGAGGCCGGCGATGCGCTTCGTCTCCAGCGTCGGCGACAGGCTGCGCGGGTCGACGTAGTCGTACTCGATGGCGTAGCCCGGCCGGAGGATACGCGCCCGCTCGCAGCCGGGGATGGCCGCGACGACGCCGGCTTGCACGTCCTCCGGCAGCGAGGTCGAGATGCCGTTGGGATAGACGGTGGGGTCGTCGAGCCCCTCCGGCTCGAGGAAGACCTGGTGCCCGTCGCGGTCGCCGAAGCGCACGACCTTGTCCTCGATCGAGGGGCAGTAGCGCGGGCCGGTGGAGGCGATGTCGCCGGAATACATCGGGGCGCGGTGCAGGTTGGCGCGGATCAGGTCGTGCGCCGCCGGCGTCGTGCGGGTGATGCCGCAGGCCACCTGCGGCGTCCCGATCCGCGTCGTCAGCGCCGAGAACGGCACGGGGTCGTCGTCCGCCTCCTGCACGGCGACGCCCGCCCAGTCGATCGTGCGCCCGTCGAGCCGCGGGGGCGTGCCGGTCTTCAGCCGGCCGAGTGCGAAGCCGAAGCGTTCCAGCGTCGCCGAGAGGCCGACGGAGGGCGCCTCGCCGGCGCGGCCGGCGGGGATCTTGCGCTCGCCGATGTGGATGAGCCCGCGCAGGAAGGTGCCGGTGGTGATCACCACGGCGCCGGCGCGCAGCCGCCGCCCGTCGGCGAGGACGAGCCCGGCGACGCGCCCGTCCGCCACGTCGATGTCGTGCGCCTCGCCCTCGACGATCGCGAGGCTCGGCTGGACCGCGAGGGCGGCCTGCATGTGCCGGGCGTAGAGCCTGCGGTCGGCCTGGGTGCGCGGGCCGCGCACGGCGGGGCCCTTGCGCCGGTTGAGCAGGCGGAACTGGATGCCGGCGCGGTCCGCGACGCGGCCCATCAGCCCGTCGAGCGCATCGATCTCGCGCACGAGATGGCCCTTGCCGAGCCCGCCGATGGCCGGGTTGCAGGACATCGCGCCGATGGTCGCGGCCTTGTGCGTGACGAGCGCCGTCGCGGCCCCCATCCGCGCGGCCGCCGCCGCCGCCTCGACGCCGGCATGGCCGCCGCCGCCGACGACGACGTCGAAGGCCTCCATCTCCGGCGCAGGGTATGCGGGCGCGGTCATCGCTCGGGTCTCGGCTCTCGTCTCGCGGGCGGAAGGATGCCCGGCATATACAGGCTGTGCGTCGCGTGATCCAGGGCGGCGCAGGCGCGGCCCTCACTTCGCGGCCCTCACTTTGCGGCCCTCACTTCGCGTCGCTCACTTGCCGATGCAGAACGCCCCGAACAGCGCGTCGAGCACGTCCTCGACGTCGACGCGCCCCGCGATCGTCCCGACCGCGCGAGCGGCGAGGCGCACGTCCTCGGCGGCGAGCTCGGTCTCGCCGGCGGCGAGGGTCGCCGCGGCGCGGTCGAGCGCCTCGCGCGCCCGCTCGAGCGCGATCCGGTGACGGGCCCGGGTGACGACGGCGTCGCCGCCGTCGCCCACGGTGCCGCGGGCGCGGTCCTCGATGGCGGCGAGCAGGTCGGCGATGCCCGCCCCCGTCGTCGCCGAAAGGGCGAGCGCGCCGCGCGCGTCCGCGGCCGGGGCGTCGTCCGCGAGGTCGCTCTTGGCGCGCACGTGCAGGAGCGGCGCGCCGCCCGCCTCCGGCGCGGCCGGGGCGTCGACCGGATCGAGCCAGACCAGGAGGTCCGCGCCCGCGATCCGCGCCCGCGTGCGGGCCACGCCCTCGGCCTCGATGGCGTCCTGCGTCTCGCGGAGCCCCGCCGTGTCGATCAGCGTCACCGGAAGGCCGCCGAGATCGAGGCGAACCTCGATGGCGTCGCGGGTCGTGCCGGGGACGGCGGAGACGATGGCGACGTCGCGCCGCGCGAGCGCGTTCATCAGGGTGGACTTGCCCGCGTTGGGCGGACCGGCGAGGACGACGACGTAGCCCTCGCGCAGCCGCTCGCCGCGCCCGGCGTCGGCGAGCGCCGCCGCGATCTCGTGGGCCAGCGCCGCGATCCGCTCCGCCGCCTGCGCCTCCACCGAGGCGGCGACGTCGCCCTCGTCGGAGAAGTCGAGCGCGGCCTCGAGCAGCGCCTGCGTCTCGACGAGCCGCCCACGCCAGGCGTCCGCGAGCGCGCCGAGCCCGCCTTCCAGCTGCCGCAGCGCCTGGCGGCGTTGCGCCTGCGTCTGCGCCTCGATCAGGTCGGCGAGGCCCTCCACGGCGGAGAGGTCCATGCGCCCGGCGAGGAAGGCGCGGCGGGTGAACTCGCCGGGCTCCGCCGGACGGCAGCCGGGCAGGCGCGCCAGCGCCTCGAGCACGCCCGTGCGCGTCGCGAGCCCGCCGTGGACGTGCAGCTCCGCCTGGTCCTCGCCGGTGAAGGAGTGCGGCGCCGGGAAGAAGGCGACCAGCGCCCGGTCGAGCGCCTCCCCGTTCGTCGGGTCGCGCAGGGTGCGCAGGGCGAGCCGGCGCGGCGGGGGCGGGCCTCCCGCGAGCGCCTCGAGCACGCGGCGCGTGCCGGGGCCGCTCACGCGCACGACGCAGATCGCCGCGCGGCCGAAGCCGGAGGCGGGGGCGAAGACGGTGTCCGTCCCGGGCGCGGTCGGAGCGGTCATGGGCGCGGCCCGCTGCCGGGGCCGGCGTGGTCCGGACCGCGCGTCGGGCGCCCCGCCGAGCGGCCGGACACCGCCCAGTAGACGAGCCCCGCCACGGCGCCGGTGACGAACAGGATCGCGGTCAGCCGCCCTTCCGCCGGCATCGCCGCCGCCTCGCCGGCGCCGCCGCGCGCGATCCAGGGCACCGCGGCCGTCAGCGCCGCGGCGAGCCCGCTGTAGAGGACGAGGGAGCGCGCCCCGGCGATCTCGCCCACGGCGGAGGCCAACGTCACGGGCGCGACGACGAGCACGGTCGCGAGCATCCAGAAGCCGACGAACAGCGTCTCGACCACCGGCGCGGGATCGCCGCCGGCGGCGGCGATGCGGAAGACGGCGGCGAAGGCGGCGAGCCCGATCCGCGCGATGGTCTCGCGCGCGGCGGGATCGTTCAGGACGCCGATCGCGAGCGCCACCGCACCCGCGGGGATCGCGAGCAGGAGCCCGACGAGCCAGAAGGCGAGGCGCGAGAGCGCGTGCACCGGCGCCTCAGTCCCCGGCCTCGGCGGCCGCCGCCGCGTAGACCCCCTCCGCGCCGATGCCGCTCTCGAGCATCATCCGGGCGCGGGCGCGCAGCTTCTCGGTCTCGCTCTTGAGCTGGCCGCAGGCGGCGAGGATATCGCGGCCGCGCGGCGTGCGCACCGGCGACGCGTAGCCCGCGCGGTAGACGATCTCCGAGAAGCGCTCGATCCGCTCCCAGGAGGAGCATTCGTATTTCGAGCCGGGCCACGGGTTGAACGGGATCAGGTTGATCTTCGCCGGCACGCCCTGGAGCAGCTTGACCAGCGCCCGCGCGTCGGCGTCCGAATCGTTGACGCCGTCGAGCATGACGTACTCGAAGGTGATCCGCCGGGCGTTGGAGAGGCCGGGATAGTCCCGGCAGGCCTGCATCAGCTCGGCGATCGGGTACTTCTTGTTGAGCGGCACCAGCGTGTTGCGCAGCTCGTCGCGCACGGCGTGGAGCGAGATGGCGAGCGCGCTGTGCGCCTCCTCGCCGAGCCGGCCGATCTGCGGCACGACGCCCGACGTCGACACCGTGATGCGCCGGCGCGAGAGGCCGAGTCCCTCGTTGTCCGCCAGGACGCCGATCGCCGCCACCACGTTGTCCGTGTTGTAGAGCGGCTCGCCCATGCCCATGAAGACGATGTTGGTCACGAAGCGCCCGCCGTCGGTGGGCACGAAGGCGCCGTCCGGCGGGGTCGCGTCGGGCCAGTCGCCCAGGCGGTCGCGGGCGACGACGAGCTGGGCCGCGATCTCGGCGGAGGTGAGGTTGCGCACGAGCTTCTGCGTGCCGGTGTGGCAGAACGAGCAGGTCAGCGTGCAGCCGACCTGGGAGGAGACGCACAGGGTGCCGCGGTCGCTCTCGGGAATGTAGACGCACTCGATCTCGGCGCCCTTGTCGTGGGGGCCGGTCGAGGGCATGCGCAGGAGCCACTTGCGGGTGCCGTCCTTCGAGACCTGCTCGGAGACGACCTCCGGGCGCGCCAGCGTGTAGTGCTCGGCGAGCAGCGCGCGCAGGTGCTTGGAGACGTTGGTCATCGCGGCGAAGTCGCGCGCACCGCGGAAGTAGATCCAGTGCCAGACCTGCGCGACGCGCATCCTCGCCTCGCGCTCGGGCACGCCCGCCTCGAGCAGGCGCTGCTTCAGCTCGTCGCGGGTGAGCCCGACGAGCGAGGGCTGGCCGGCCTGGGCGCCCGGCGCGAGATCGAGCTCGGCCGCCTTCTCGATGGCGGCCTTGTCGACGGCGGCCTTGTCGACGGCGGTCGCCTCGCTGCCGCCGAGGGCGGGCGCGTTCGGGTTCCGGCGCGCGATGTCGAGCGCGTGGGGCATGGACCTGTGACCTTCGTTCTCGTGATCGGGCTCATATAGGGGAAAATCGCGGCGAGCGTGAGTCCCTCACGGGACAAGCGGTGGCGAGCCGGCGGGACCGGAAGCCGCGGCTTTCACCACGGGAAGGTCGGTCGGGTGTTGACGTCGCTCGGATGCGCGCGCATATTGCGGATGCTCGGAGCGGTCAATCCGCCTCCTTTCCACATCGCGGGACACGCGGCGTCACACGCGTTTCCCGCCAACGCGAGGCGCGAAGGTCCGGGCGTTGCGACGCTCGCCTTCGCCGAAGAAGAGACGCCGAGCCCTCCCGGGGGCTCGGCGTCTCCGTTCGCGGCCTCAGCGCACAGTGCCGACGAGGAGCGTGGCCATGATCTGCGCGATCATGAGCACGACGACCGCAAGCTCGAAGCTGGTCATGACAGCCTCCTTTCCGCCCGCCGGCTCGGATTGGCCGTGCACCGTCACGCGCACGGCCGCCGCCTCGCCGGGCGTAGCCGCGGAAACTCCGGGGCGTGCCGCGGCCCGCTCGGCCCGGAAAGGCTGCAGGCCGATCCTTGTCGAGCAGCACACGCAGGAGAGCAAGATACGTCGTCTATTTATCTCGCCCGCACCCACCGTGCCGCGGCCGCGCGCGGCAGCCGGCCGTCGATCGCGGCGAGCCCGAGACCGATCAGGGCCATGCCGACGAGGTGCTTGGGCGCCAGCGTCTCGCCCAGCACGAGGACGCCGAGCAGGATCGCGCTCACCGGCACGAGGAAGGTGACGAGGAGGAGGTTCGTCGCGCCCGCGGTGGCGAGCAGGCGGAAATAGAGGATGTAGGCGAAGGCCGTGGAGACCAGCGCCACGCCCGCGAGGGACGCGACCGTCGCGAGGCCGGGCGCCGGGAGGGCGAAAGGCCGGTCGATCGCGAGCGCGAGCGGCACGAGCACGAGGGCGGAGGCGGCGAGCATGCCCGCCGCCGTCGCCATCGGCGCCACGCCGAGGTCGGCGAAGCGCCGGCCGTAGACGCCCGATACGGCGTAGGAGACGGCCGCCGCGAGGCAGGCGAGCTGCGCGGCGACGCTCTCGCCGAGCCCGGAAAGCGCGGCGGGCCCGATCATGGCGACGACGCCGACGAAGCCCACCGCGACGCCGGCCAGCCGAAGCGGCGTGATGCGCTCGTCGCGGGTGAAGGCGTGCGCCACGATGACCGCGAACAGCGGCGTCGTGGCATTGAGGATCGCGGCGAGGCCGGAGGCGATGTGCGTCTGTCCCCAGACGATGAGGGTGAACGGCACGGCGTTGTTGAGGACCCCCATGACGAGGAAGGCGACGAGCACCGGGCCGCGCAGCGGCAGCCGCTGCCCCCGCGCGGCGAGCACGATCTGCAGCGCGAGCGCCGCCACGGCGACCCGCACGGCGACGACGGTCAGCGGCGGCAGCTCCGCCACCGCCACCGCGTTGAAGAAGAACGACCCGCCCCACACGAGCGCGAGGAGCACGAGCATCGCCCATTGGCGGGCGGACATGACGTTGGCGGGCATCGGGGGGCCTCGTGGTCCGCAGCGGTGGTCGGGCCGCCTCGATAGGCGCCCATCGGCGCCGGTGCCACCCGTTTACGCGCAGAGCGCATCGACGAGGGCCGCCGTGATCGGCGCCCCGGTCAATTGCTCGATCCACAGCCATTGCCCGCTCGGGTTCACCTCGAGGAAGACGAAATCGCCGTCCGGCGTCTCGACGAAGTCGAGACAGCCGAAGACCAGGCCCGCGGCGCGCATGAAGGCGTCGATCCCCTCCGCCAGCGCAGCCGGAGGATCGAACAGTGCATGCCGCACGTCCTCGACACGCGGGCGCAGGGCCATGCGGCGGAAGTCGACCGCCGTGTCCCCGGCCTCCTGCGAGTGGATCCGGCAGGCGAAGATCCGCCCGGCCACGTAGGTGATCCGGACGTCGAACGCCTTCTCGACGTAGTCCTGGAAGATCACGGGAGCGTAGCGCAGGGCGTCGAGCTGCGCGGCCCTCTCGGGCGTGAGGATCTGGCTGAAGACCAGCTCCGCCGTTCCGGTGGCCTGCGCGCTTTCCGGCTCCACCTCGACGGCCTCGCCGAACCGCTGCTCGAGCGCGCGGGCGAAGTCCGCGCCCCCCGACGTGACGCCGGAGAGCGGCTTGAAGACGACGGGTCCCGCGGCCTCGGCGACGAAGGCGCGGACCGCCTGCGCGTCGTTGGTCACGAGCGTGCGGGGCACCGTGAAGCCGCAACGGCGCGCCAGAGCCAGCTGCGGCACCTTGCGGGCCCGCCGCTCGGCCTCGCGCGGGTTCACGAAGACGCCGCCGACGAGGTCGAGGAAGCCGTGCAGGAAGGCGCTCGCCTCGTCGACGATGAAGCCCTTGTCCTTGGGACGAAAGCCGCGCGGCACCGCCGGCCGCGCGGCGCGGCGCATCCACACCGCCGAGACGGCGCGGGTGTCGACGCGACCGCGATCGGTCTCGATCAGCCCGTAGGGCTCGGCCCCGTCGAGCACGATGCGCCCGGCGCGGAACAGGGGGAACTCCTCGGTATTGACGCGCGCCCACGGCGCGCCGCGCGCCTCCAGGCCGCGCACGACGCCGTTCACCGAGGGCTCGTGCAGGTGGGAGACGACGAGGATCACGTCAGAAGCTGAACGTGGTGTCGATTCCCGCGGTGCCGCTGCCGCCCGACGCCTCGACCTTCTCGCGCACCTCGTGGACCTCGAGCCCGCCGACCGCCTCCGAGAAGACGAGATCCGCGCCCTGCAGCCGGTCCCAGGCGGTCTTCTCCACGAAGGCGAGCACGAACGGGCGCGCCTCGGCCCCCTCGGGCATGGGCAGCAGGAACTCTCCCTCCACGTCGGTGCCGTTCTCGCTCATGGTCCATCCCTCCATCGGGTCCGCGTTCCCGCCGCAGTGTAGCGCCGGCACGGAGACCGGCCATCGGGATGACTCCCGATTGAGCCCGCACGCGCGCCACCCGCACGGTCGGCTGCGCCCGGCCTCACCGGGTCACCAGCACCTGGCGGCACGCGTCCGGCAGGTCGGCGAGCGTCTTCTCGCGGCGCCCGCCGCCGCCGGGCCGCGGGTTCAGCACCTCGTCGCTGAACCACCAGTCGAGGGACGCGTCGCAGCCGTCGCCCGGCGGGACGGCGGCCTGCGGCTCGCAGCCGTCCTCGCCCGCGGGGCAGCCGATGCGGATGTGCATGTGGTAGTCGTGCCCCCACATCGGGCGGACCTTCCCGAGCCAGGAGCGGTCGCCCTCGGTCTCGCGGCAGAGCGCCTTCTTGATCGCGGCGTTGACGAACAGCCGCTCGACCCGCGGCTCGCGGGCGGCGAGCGCGATCAGGCGGGCGTGGGCCGGCGTCCAGACCGCGGGATCGACGTCGCGGCGGTCGGCACGCACGACGGAGGTCGCCATCATCGTCTCGCGCGCGGCGCGGTCGACCCCGGCCTGCGGCATCGGGGTGAGCCAGACGTCGGCGTCGAGGCCGTTCTGGTGGGAGGCGTGGCCCCAGATCATCGGACCGCCCCGGGGCTGGGCGAGGTCGCCGACGAGGAGCCCGGGCCAGCCGACCGCCTCCGGCGTCGCCGCGGCGAGGCGCTCGAGCAGCGCGACGAGCTCCGGGTGGCCCCAGTTGCGGTTGCGCGAGACGCGCATCACCCGCCAGCCCGGCCCGTCGACGGGGAGCGCCACGGCGCCGGCGAGGCAGCCGCCGGCGTAGGAGCCGAGCGCGCGGGCCGCGAGCGGGGCGGGCTCGGCGGCACGGCCGAACAGCTCCTTGGCGGGGAGCGCGGGGTCCTGCGGGTTCGCCAGCGGCGGCCACGGCCGCGGGTCGAGCGTGCCGAGGGTCTGTGCCGAGGCTCCCGCGGGCAGGAGCGCGAGGGCGGCGGCGAGGAGAAGGGGCGGGAGGAGGCGGGCCGGTGCGTGTCTCATCGCACGAGGATCGGGCCGCATGGTTGACGAAACCTTGCGGCCCGCAGGCTCGATCGCTCCTCAGTCGCCGACGGCGAGGCCTTCCCGGCGCGGGTCGGCGCCGCCCAGCAGGCCCGCCGGGGTGACGACGATGGCGTGGATGCCGGACGTCATCTCCGCGAGCCGGATCTCGTGGCCGCGCGCCTCGAGCGCCTGCGCCCACGCGGCGGCCGCGGTGCCCTCCTCGAGCTCGGTCGGCCCGTTGCGCGAGAGGAAGCCGGGGAAGGCGGCGGCCGCCTGCGGGTCGAGGCCCCAGTCCAGGATGCCGATCAGCGTCTTCGTCACGTAGCCGATGATGCGGCTGCCGCCCGGCGAGCCGGCGACGACGTAGAGCCGCCCGAAGGCGTCGAGCACGATCGTCGGCGCCATCGAGGAGCGCGGCCGCTTGCCGGCCTCGACCCGGTTCCCCACCGGCCGCCCGTCCGCCTCCGGGCGGAAGGAGAAGTCGGTGAGCTCGTTGTTGAGCAGGAAGCCGCTCTGCGTCATCAGCCGCGCGCCGAAGGCGCTCTCGATCGTCGTCGTCAGCGAGACGGCGTTGCCGTCGGCGTCGACGATCGAGACCTGGCTCGTGCCGGTCGAGCGGTCGATCGAGGGCGCGAGACTCCCCTCGCGCAGGAACGGTGGCTCGCCGGGCTCGGCCTGCCCGAGCGAGGCGTCGTCGGCGATGAGCCCCGCGCGCTCGGCGAGGTAGCCCTCGTCGAGCAGGCCGCGGACGGGCACGGAGACGAAGTCGGAATCGGCGACGTAGTGGTTTCGGTCCGCGAAGGCGAGGCGGCTCGCCTCGGAGACCACGTGCGCCGCGTCCGGCCCCGGGCCCATGGCGGCGAGGTCGAAGCCCTCGACGAGCCCGAGGATCTGCCCGACCGCGATGGCGCCCGAGGAGGGCGGCCCCATGCCGCAGACCTCGTAGACGCGATAGGGGACGCAGACCGGCTCGCGCTCGACCACGCGATAGCCGGCGAGGTCGTCGAGCGTCATGTCCCCGGGATTGCTCGGGTGGCCCCGGACCGTGTCGACGATGTCCTGCGCCACGGCGCCCGTGTAGAAGGCGGAGACGCCGCGGGCCGCCATCGCGCGCAGCGTCTCGGCGAGCGCGGGGTTCTTCAGCATCGTGCCCACGGGGAGCGGGCTGCCGTCCTCCCCGTAGTAGAGGGCGCGGGCGCGGGGATCGTCGCGCAGCGCCGGGTCGCCGTCGAGTAGGGCGTGGAGCCGCTCGGAGACGGGAAAGCCGTCCTGGGCGAGCCGGATCGGGATCGTGAACAGGTTCTCCCAGGGCAGCCGGCCGAAGCGTTCGTGCGCCTCCGCGAGGAGCGCCGGCGTGCCGGGCACGCCCACCGAGAGCCCGCCGACCACGGCCTCCATGAACGGGCGCGGCTCGCCGTCCGGGCCGAGGAAGCGCTCGGGCGTCGCGGCCCCGGGAGCGGTCTCGCGGCCGTCGAGGGTCACGAGATCGGAGCGGTCCGCGTCCCAGTGCAGCAGGAAGGCGCCGCCGCCGATGCCGGAGCTCTGCGGCTCGACGATGTTGAGGACGAGCTGGGTCGTCACCATGGCGTCCACCGCGCTGCCCCCGGCGCGCAGGATGGCGAGGCCCGCCTCGGCGGCGATCGGGTTCGCGGCGGCCACCATCCGGCGCTCGGCCCGCGCCGGCTCGCGGGCATCGGCCACGCCGGTCGCGGCTTCGGGCGCGGGGGCGAGATCGGCGATCTGGGCGAGCGCCGCGCCCGGCAAGGCCAGGGCGGCAGCGATCGCGGTGGCGAGCGCGGGTCCGCGTGCGTCTCGAGGGATGCGCATGGGGGTCTCCTCAGTCTGGGGCGGCCTCTAGGCGGCCTTTCTGGGGCGGCCGGTCGCGAGCCGCCGGGGGGAGCTTAGCATCCCGAGGTCGCGACGGAAGCCGCGTCACGCGGAAACCGGGTCCGCGACCCTGCGCAGGATGCATGACAGCCGTCGCCCGCCGTGGCATCGTCGGCGTCGTTCGCCCGCTCGGAGAACCGCCGTCGTGACCCGCTTTCACCGTTCCGTCGCCGCGGCCGCGTTGGGCGGCGCGTGCCTCCTCGCGCTGCCCGCCGTCGTCGCGGCGGAGCGCACGGCCGATCCCGAAGCCGCCGCCGCGATCGCGGCCGCGCTCGCGAGCGGCTACGCGGGCGCGTGCACCGGCTCCGAGGCGCCGGCGATCGAGACGCTGGAGATCGCGGCCTGGACCATCGTGCGTACCCCGTCCTGGGCGAGCGAGCCGCAGGAGGCGACGCTGTATCGTGCGCTCTGCACGCGCGGCGCCTACAATACGGTCAACGCGTTCTTCCTGGACCAGGGCTACGGCCTCGAGCCCGTCGCCTTCGCCGAGCCGAACCTCGCCATCGCCTACGCCGACGAGGAGCAGACTGCGGCCGACGCGGTCACGATCGACGGCTTCTCGGCGACCACGCTCCTCGTCAACGCGGAGTTCGACCCCAAGAAGCGGGCGATCACGACCTACAGCGCCTGGCGCGGCCTCGGCGACGCCTACGCGTCCGCGGTCTACCTGCTCGAGGAGGAGGGCGGCTTCCTGCTCGTGCGATACGAGGTCGATCCGACCTACGACGGCGAGCAGGACGGCACATTGGTGTTCGCGCGCGATTGAGTGGGCTCGGCGCGGCTCTCAGCGCGCGTCGCTGCGGCCGGCTCCGACGATCGGGCCGGGATGGTCGCCGTCGCGCGTCTGCACCAGGACGACGTGGAAGTCGCCCCGGCCGGCGAGCGCGTGGCGCCAGGTGCGCGCCTCGCCGGTCCATTCGCCCACCTTGGTCATGCCGCGCACCACGTTGGCGTAGGTCGCGTGGCGCCCCGAATTCTCGCCGCGGCCGATGGCGACCTCCTCCTCGCGAGCCACCGCGAGGAGCCAGACGTCGGCCGGGGCGCCGGCGTCGCCCGTCCCCGCGCCGACGTCGATCCGCGCCTCGCCGGCGGCGACCTCGACGGCGACCGGCACGGGCAGCCGCTCGCCGGAGGCGGCGACCTCCGCGCGGGCGCGCTCCAGGGCGTCGGCGACGTCGGCGGGCTTCGAGCCGATGCAGGCGAAGGTGCCGTTCACCACCATCTGCGGCGTGAACACCATGCGGTCGCCCCGCGCCTCGGCATAGCCGCGCTGGCGTGCGGTGTGGGCGGGATCGGCGAGCGTGTCGGCCCAGCCGAGATAGTCCCAGTAGTCGACCGGCAGCGTCAGCGCCAGGAGATCGGGATCGCGCGCCATCTCGACCAGCGCCGCGTCCGCCGGCGGGCAGGAGGCGCATCCCTGGCTCGTGAACAGCTCGACGACGGCGCGCGGCGCCGTCTGCGCGCCGCCGCTCGCCGGCGCCAGGCAGGCGGCGAGCGTCGCGCCGAGCGCGAGGAAGGCGGAGGAGAGCTTCATGCGCACATCTAAAGCACGGACGCGGTGAACGGCGAATTCACGTTGCCTCGAGGGCGTCGGTGAGCGGCGGTGCCCCGCGTGCGGGAGTCAGCGCGCGCGCTTCGGCACCGGCCGCCAGCGGCGGTGCTGCCAGAGCCATTGCTCGGGATGCTCGCGCACCCAGCCCTCGACCACGTCCGTCATCGCCTGCATGGCGCCCTGCACGTCGATCTCGCCGGCCGCGTCCCGCGGCAGGTCGAGCGGCGGCGTCAGCTCGAGCCGGAAGCGGCCCTGCGGCAGCCGGATCACCCGCACGCCGTGAACCGGGCACTCGAAGCGCTTCGCGAACTTGCCGAGCACCGGGTTGGCCTTGGCCGGCATGCCGAGGAAGGTCACGTCGACGCCGCGGGTGAAGTGCTGGTCGACGAGCATGCCGAGGTGCCCGCCGCGATCGAGCACGCCGGCCATGGCGAAGGCCGCGCCCTGGCGCGCCGCCTCGAGCCCGCCCATGGTCTGCGAGCGCACCTCCATCACCGCGCGCGCCACGGCGGCCGTGTTCGGCGCCCGGAAGACGGCGGTGGCGGAGAGGCCGTAGCGCTGGGCGCAGATCGCCGGCAGCTCCCAGTTCGCGAGATGCGCCGAGAAGATGATGCCCGGCAGCCCGTCGTCGCGGAGCGCCTCGAAATAGGGGATGCCCTCGACCTCGATGCGCCCGGCCGCGGGGTTCTCGGGGTCGAAGTCGAAGATCGTGTCGAGATGGGCGTATTCCGCCGCGGTGCGGCCGAGGTTGTCCCAGGCGCCGCGCACGATGGCGCGGTGCTCCGCCGGCGACTTCTCGGGGAAGGCGGCGGCGACGTTGGCGAGCGCGGTGCGATGCGCCGGCACGAGCGGCCCGAGCGTGCGGGTGATCGCGGCGCCGACGCGCGCGGCCCGGTCCGGCCCGAGCCGCCGGGCGAGGCCGAACACCGCCCGCACCGCGGCGACGCTCAGGCCTTCGAGAACGCGCCCGGAGAGCCGAGCCAGACGGAGACGGAAACCGGACACCACGACCTGCTGGATTATCGAGAGCGCGCCCGTTTGGCCGATCGGGGGCGCGGGGTCAAGCGAGGCGGCGGTGCCGGCGCCGCGGACTCGTGCGATGCCGCACGATCAGGCGGCTGTCCGATGCGTTTCCTCGAGGAGCCTGCGAACGCTCGAAGGGTCGGTCCGGATGATCGTCAGGTAGGCACGCACGCCGCCGATCGGACGAGAGCGCCCCTGCTCCCAGTCCCGGATCTGGTTGACGGTGAAACCGAACGAGGACGCGAAGTCCTCCTGCGACAGGCCGAGCGCGCCGCGGATCGCCTTCACGTCGATGTCGGCCGGCAGGTGGACGCGTGCAGGCTGCATCTCCCCGCGCGCGATCGCCGCGACCTCGTGCGCGGCACCGAGAAGCCGCTTTCCAGCCTTGCTCATCTCGAACTCTCCACAAGCTTCCTGAGCTTCTGACTTGCAGACGCCCGGTAATCCTCGGCAACGCTGCCGAGTATCTTGGCTAGAGCGTTGCATTCGCCTTTCGACAAAGTGATCTTCTCCCCTTTCGCATAGATATCCATCAGGAACACGGGGACATCATCTGCAGCAAAGTAGAAAATCACGCGATAGCCCCCACGCTTCCCGCGGCCCGGCGGCGCATAGCGGAACTTGCGTGCGCCACCCGTTCCAGGAATGAGGTCTCCGATCGTCGGGTTCCCGGAGACCAACGCCGCGATCTGCAGACGGTCGTCCTCGGACAGAGCGACCTGATCGGCGGCGCGCCTGAACGCGTTCGTCTCCAACACCGTATGCATGACGGCGACTACGTAACTTACGGAGCCAGAGGAATACGTGAGTTACGTAGTCGCGTCAAGCTGCTCCAGGCCGAAGGTGCCGCCCCGCGCCGCCGCCCGCTACAGCGTCACCACCACCTTGCCGAACACCTTGCGCCCCTCCAGCCGCTCCAGCCCCTGCTGGAACTCGGCGAGGGGGAAGGTCGAGTCGATCACGGGGGTCATGCCCCCCGCCATCTTCTCCAGCGACTGCGCGATGTTGGCCATCGAGCAGCCGAAGGAGCCGAAGATGCGGTATTGCTGCTGGAACAGCTGCATCAGGTTCATCTGCGTCGAGACGCCCGACGTCGAGCCGCAGGTGACGAGGCGCCCGCCGCGCTTGAGGCACAAGAGCGAGCCGTTCCAGGTGTCGGCGCCCACGTGCTCGAACACGACGTCGACGCCCTTGCGCTTGGTCAGCCGGCGGACCTCGCCCTCGAAGCGCTCGGTGCGGTAGTTGACCACGTGGTCGGCGCCGAGCGCGCGCGCCTTCTCGCCCTTCTCGTCGTCGCCCACGGTCGTGTAGACCGTGCAGCCGATGGCCTTGGCCATCTTGATCGCGGCGGTGCCGATGCCCGAGCCGCCGGCGTGGACGAGGATCGATTCGCCGGGCTCGAGCTTCGCGTTGTCGAACAGCATGTGCTGCACCGTGCCGAAGCCGATGGCGGCGCAGGCGGCGTCCTCGAAGGCGACGCCGGCGGGCACCTTCACGAGCAGCCGCTCGGGCCGGTTCATCAGCTCGCGGGCCATGCCGTCGACATGGAAGCCCATGATGCCCTTGACGTTCTCGCACAAATTGTCGCGCCCTTCGCAGCAGGCGCGGCACTCCCCGCAGGTGTCCGCGCCGTAGGGCACGACGGCGTCGCCGACGGAGAAGCGGGACACGCCCTCGCCCACGGCGACGACCTCGCCCGACGCCTCGACGCCCGCCACCTGCGGCAGCCGGCGCTTGGCGAAGGCCATGCCGCGAAAGCCCCACACGTCGAGGAAGTTGAGCGCCACCGCCCGCACCCGCACCTGCACCTCCCCCGGCCCGGGGGCGGGCGGGTCGTCGAGGCTCTCGAGCCTGAGGTCGCGGTCGCCGTGGAGACGCAGGGCGCGCATGGGATCTCCGTTGCCGTCTTGTGTGCGGAGCGGGCAGGAGGGCGGCTTAGCGGGTGGGGGCGGGGATGACAAGCGTGGGGGGCGGGGCGCGGTCGGGTGTTCGATCCGCACGCGATGGCGAAATGGGCGCGCCGTTCGGCGGCTTCGCCTCAAGCGCCCTGCTCGTCCAGGTGAGCGGCGGCTGCCAAGACGGCGGCGCTTTTCCCTTCCCGCAGCAGATCGACGGGGCGACGCTCGTCGAGCCGTTCGTCGGAATTGACGAGGAAGTTGAGCACGGCCCAGGGATCGCGCGTCGGCAACGCCGCGAGGATTGCGGGCAGGCTGGGCAGGAGCGATCCGTCGGGCGCGAATTGGAACGTCGGATAGATCCGCTGTCCGCTCGGGCCCGGCACCGCGAGGAGCTGCCCCGCCTCGACCTTGCGGGCGACCATCTGCCGTGAGATGTCGCCGAGGACGGTCCTGACCTGCTCGAGATCGTAGGCTCCGCCCGCATCGCGAAGGTCCTGCGCGGCGATCTCCCGCCCGCGCAGGATGGCGCGCGCACGCGCATCCGGCACTGCGGCTCGCCGAAGCTCGACCTCGCGATCGTTGGTCGGCATGGGGCGGACCTCCGTTCATGAAACGGGACGCTCACGATGAGCGTCTCCTTTGGGCACGTCAACGATACGCCGCAGCGTTCACCCGATGAGCATCGAGCGAAGCCCGTGCTCCACCGAGGTGCGGTCCGTTTCGCAAAGCGCTCCCAATCGGCGCCCGACAAGCGTCTTGTCGATGGAGAAGACCTTCCAACGGACGACGCAGGGGTGCGTCAGGCCGCGAACCGCCAGATCCGTGACCCTGACGTCGGAGGAAATCGTGCCTGCGGCTGCCGTGGTGATCATCGCGACGACGACATGCCCGTGCGCTGCGTTGAAGGGGCCGACGGAGAGAACGACCACCGGCCGCCGCTTGGACACTGCGATGTCGACGAACGGAAACGGGACGACGACGACGTCGAACCGCTCAAAGCTCATCGAACGCGGCCTCGTCCTCGGCGGATGCCCATTCCCGTAGATGTGCGTCGAGATGGAGGAGATACGGGTCGGTCGTTCGCGGCGGCAGGGCGACGCTGACGGGCTCGCCGCGTCGACGCTGGAGCGCGTCCCAGAGCGGCTTGTCCTGCCCGAGCGGCTCGAGAGCGTTGGTCGGTCGACCGTCGCGTCCGTTGCGCATCTTGACGAAGCGGATCGGCCGCTCGGCGACGAGCAGGGTGAGCGCCTCGCCCTCACGCATGCCGCGGATCGCAGCGGCGAGCACCTCGTCGTCGAGGTGCTTCGCCCACAGCGCGTCGCCGTCGATCGTGGTCATGCAGCCCATGAGGACCTCCGGTCGCCGGAGCATACGCGGCACCGGCGCCGGAGGCGAGCCCCTCACTGCATCGTCGGGATCGAGAACTCCGCGCCTTCCTTCACGCCCGAGGGCCAGCGGGCGGTCACGGTCTTGGTCTTGGTATAGAACAGGATCGCGTGCGGGCCGTGCTGGTTGAGGTCGCCGAAGCCCGAGCGCTTCCAGCCGCCGAACGTGTGGTAGGCGAGCGGCACCGGGATCGGCACGTTGATGCCGACCATGCCGACCTGGACCTTGGCGGCGAAGTCGCGGGCCGCGTCGCCGTCGCGGGTGAAGATCGCGACGCCGTTGCCGTACTGGTGATCGTTGGCGAGGCGAAGGCCCTCGTCGTAGTCCTTGGCCCGCACCACGGAGAGGACCGGGCCGAAGATCTCCTCCTTGTAGATGCGCATGTCCGGCGTCACGTCGTCGAACAGGCAGCCGCCCATGTAGAAGCCCTTCTCGTAGCCCTGCAGCGAGAAGTCCCGGCCGTCGACCACGAGCTTGGCGCCCTCCTCGACGCCGAGGTCGACGTACCGGCGCACCTTGTCGAGGTGGGCCTTCGTCACCATCGGGCCGAAGTCGGCGGAGGGATCGGTGGAGGGGCCGACCTTGAGGCTCTCCACGCGCGGGACGAGCTTCTCCATCAGCCGGTCGGCGGTGGCCTTGCCGACGGGGACCGCGACCGAGATCGCCATGCAGCGCTCGCCGGCCGAGCCGTAGCCGGCGCCGACCAGCGCGTCGACCGTCTGGTCCATGTCCGCGTCGGGCATGATGATCATGTGGTTCTTGGCGCCGCCGAAGCACTGTGCACGCTTGCCGGTCGCGGCCGCGCGGGAATAGACGTAGTGCGCGATGTCGGAGGAGCCGACGAAGCCCACCGCCTTGATGTCCGGATCGTCGAGGACGGCGTCCACCGCCTCCTTGTCGCCGTTGACGACGTTGAGGATGCCCGCCGGCAGGCCGGCCTCGATCATCAGCTCGGCGAGGCGCATCGGCACGCCCGGGTCGCGCTCGGACGGCTTGAGGATGAAGGCGTTGCCGCAGGCGATCGCCGGGGCGAACTTCCACATCGGGATCATGGCGGGGAAGTTGAACGGCGTGATGCCGGCCACCACGCCCAGCGGCTGGCGCATCGAGTACATGTCGATGCCGGGCCCCGCGCCCTCGGTGTACTCGCCCTTCTGCAGGTGGGCGATGCCGAGCACGAACTCGCAGACCTCGAGCCCGCGCTGGATGTCGCCCTTGGCGTCGGGGATGGTCTTGCCGTGCTCGCGGGCGAGCAGCTCGGCCAGCGCGTCGTACTCGCGATGCAGGAGCTCGATGAACCTCATGAACACGCGCGCGCGGCGCTGCGGGTTCGTCGCGCCCCAGGCCGGCTGCGCCTCGAGGGCGTTCTCGACGGCGGCGCGGACCTCGTCACGGGTGGCGAGCGCGACCTTGGCCCGCACCTCGCCCGTCATGGGCTCGTAGACGTCGCCGTAGCGTCCCGAGGAACCCTCGACCTCGCGGCCACCGATGAAATGTCCGACCGTGCGCATGTTGCACGCCTCCCTTGCTCTCGCGGCATACGGTTAGCATTTGCGATATTTGCACAGCTATAGGAGAAATCGAAGCCGTCACGTGCGAAACTGCACGCGTGCTCACCCTGGGGGAAACGTCCGCGGACGGGGCCGTGCGTCCCGCCGGGAGTCCCGCTCGAGACCGGTGCCTGGTGGAGTCTAACATGAGTCGCTTCGATTGGGACGACCTGCGCTTCTTTCTCGCGGTGGCGCGGGTCGGCCGTCTCACCGTCGCCGCGCGGCGGCTCGGCGCCGACCACGCCACGGTCTCGCGCCGGATCACCGCGCTCGAGGACGCGCTGAAGGCGAAGCTGTTCGAGCGCCGCCCGCAGGGCTACGCCCTGACCGAGCACGGCGAGCGGCTGCTCGCCAAGGCGGAGGCGATCGAGACGCAGGCGCTCGCGGTCTCCTCCGAGATCGGCGGGGCGGACCTGGCGCTGTCGGGCACCGTGCGCATCGGCGCGCCGGACGGCTTCGGCACCATGTTCCTCGCCCCGCGTACGGCCGACCTCGCCAAGCAGTACCCGGACCTCGAGCTGCAGATCGTCGCCATGCCGCGGCTGCTCTCGCTCTCGAAGCGCGAGGCCGACATCGCGATCTCGCTGGCCCCGCCCAAGGAGGGGAAGATCGTCGCGCGGCGCCTGACCGACTACAAGCTCGGCGTCTTCGCCACCCGGGACTACCTCGACCGGGCGAAGCCGATCGAGACGCCCGAGGATCTCCAGGACCACCCGGTCATCGGCTACATCGACGACCTGATCTTCACCCCCGAGCTCGATTACCTCGACGAGGTCAACAAGGGCCTGCGGGCCAAGATCGCGTCGTCCTCCCTCGTCACCCAGATGCAGGCGGCGCTGGCGGGGGCGGGCGTGTGCGTGCTGCCCTACTACGTCGCCGCGCAGGACCCGCGCCTCGTCCAGATCCTGCCGGAGAAGACCAGCTTCTCGCGCTCCTACTGGCTCATCGTCCACGCCGACCTCAAGGACATCGCCCGCATCCGAGCGACGATGGACTTCCTCGTGCGGGAGGTGAAGGCGGCGCGCGGCGACTTCATGCCGGAGGATCGGCCGTGACGCCTCCGGGCGAGGCGCCGAGACGGGGCTGAGCGCCGGCCGGGAGGGAAACTCTTCCTGTGCTGGTGCGTTGCCGAGTTTCTCCACTTTCGAGAGGCTCGGATGCGCACCCGCTACGCTCTGGTACTCGTTCCCGCCCTCGTCGGCGCGGCGCTCGCGGGCGTGGCGTATTTCGGCTCGCGGACCGGCGTCGACGGGACGCTCGGCGCGTTGCTCGCCCTCGTCGGCGCCTGCGCTGTCGCCGCCGGTGCGCTGCTCGCCCTGCTCGCGCCGATGCGCGCGGGCCTTCTCGTCGCGCTCGACGTCCTCCTCGCGATCGGCGCGCTGCTCACGGCGCTCGCCGCCTGGTTCCTGATGCAGGACGCCTTCGCCGTGGCCATGATCGTGGCGTTCGGCGGGCTCGTCGTCGCGCGCGTGCTGCCCGCCTCTTCCAAGGCTCCCCTGACGCGCCTCGGCCTCCTCGCCTCGCTCGCCGCGGGATCGCTCCTCGCGCTCCCGGCCAGTGCGTTCCAGGCCCGTGCCGAGCAGCCCGCCTGGCGCTCCTTCCACGGGGATCTGGCCTCGCGGAAGTTCGCCGACGTCGAGAGCTTCACGCCGCAGAGCATCGGACGGCTCGAGCGGGCCTGGGAATACCGCACCGGCGACGTCTCCGACGGCTCCGGCGAGCTGCCGGCGACCGTGTGGTCGGCGACGCCGGTCTACGCCAACGAGACGCTCTATCTCGGCACGCCGTTCTACCGGATCATCGCGCTCGACCCGGCGACGGGGTCGGAAATCTGGAGCTACGACACGCGCTCCACCCTGGAGGCGCTGACGCAGCCCGCCTTGAAGAACCGCGGCGTCGCCTATTGGGAGAGCGGCGGGCAGGGGACCTGCGAGAAGCGCGTCTACATCGGCACGATGGACGCCACGCTGCACGCGGTCGATGCCGATGACGGCACGCCCTGCGCCGATTTCGGCGAGGGCGGCGTCTTGAACGTCAACCAGTGGAACGACGTGAACGACGAGTTCCCGTTCTCGCTCCTGCAGCCGCCCACCGTCGTCGGCGACACTCTGCTGCTCGGCTGGGCCGGCAAGGACTGGGAGTACAGCGTCGCGCCCCCGGGGAACCTGCTGGCCGTCGACGCGCGCACCGGCGAGCTGCTCTGGGAGACCGCGTTCATTCCCGAGGCGATGATCGAGCGGACGGGAACGGCCAACATCTGGACGGCGATGTCCGTCGATCCCGAGCTCGGCCTCGTCTACGCGCCGGTCTCCTCGCCGAGCCCGAACTACTGGGGCGGCGATCGCACCGACCCGGTTCCGCTCGCGACCTCCGTGACGGCGATCGACGTCGCGACCGGCGAGATCGCCTGGAGCTTCCAGCACGTCCGCCACGACATCTGGGACTACGACACGCCCTCGGCGCCGACCCTCGTCGACATCGAGCGGGGCGGCGAGACGATCCCCGCGCTCGTGCAGGCCACGAAGCAGGGCTTCCTGTTCGTGCTCGATCGCCGCACCGGCGAGCCGCTGTTTCCGGTCGAGGAGCGCACGGTGCCGCCCAGCAACGCGTCCGGCGAGGTCGCCGCGGGCACGCAGCCCTTCGCGACCGTGCCGGCGCCGCTCAGCGACGCGCTCGACCTGCCCGAGGTGTGGTGGCTCGCGGACGCGATGAGCCTCGGCCAATGCTCCCGCGAGCGCGAGCAGTACCGGTACGAGGGGATCTTCACGCCGCCGTCCGAGCAGGGGACGCTGATGTACCCGGGGACGGCCGGGGCGACGAACTGGGGCGGCGTCGCCGTGGATCCGCGCAACGACGTCCTCTACGTCAACGCGATGCGCGTCGTGCAGACGATAAGGCTGATCCCGCGCGAGGAATACGAGCGCATCGCCGGCGGCTCGGGCGCGGAGGAGGGCTACTATCCCCAGGAGGGCTCGCCCTACGGCTTCCTGCTGACCGACTGGAGCAACTGGGCGGGCATCCCGTGCTGGGAGCCGCCGTTCGGCACCTTCACCGCGATCGACCTGCGCACGGGAGAGCGCCTCTACGAGGTGCCCTTCGGCATGGGCCAGTACTGGGGCTTCTACGGGCTGCGCGACTGGGGCACGCCGACGCTGGGCGGGCCGGTGGTCACCGCCGGCGGCGTCGTCTTCATCGGGGCCTCGATGGACGCCCGCGTGCGCGCGCTCGACGCCGCGACGGGCGCGGAGATCTGGTCGGACCGCGTCGATGCGCCGGCGGTCTCGATTCCGGCGGTGTTCACCCACGAGGGGACGGACTACGTCGTCTTCGCGGTGGGCGGCAACCCGATCCTCAAGGACCAGGTGGCCGACCAGGTCGTGGCCTACCGGCTCGGCGAGTAGGTCGCCCGGGACATCGCCCCGCTCGGGAAACTGGGAGCGGGGAACGGGGAGCGGGGACGGAGGCCGCCGAGGGGGCGGGGGACGCCGCGCAGGCCGTCCCGCGGGCCCCTCGCGCTCACCGCGACTTGGTGATGAAGCTCTGCACCTCGGAGGAGAGCTGGGCCGTCTGGCTGTCGAGATCGCTCGAGACGCTGCTCAGCGAGGCGGCGGCGCGGCCGGTGTCGGCGGCGGCGTCGGAGACGCCGGTCATGTTGGTGGTGATCTCGCGCACGGCGACGGACTGCTGCTCCACCGCGGCGGCGATCTGGTCGGACGTCTCGCTCAGCGTCGCGATCTGGGAGCGGACCGAGGCGATGACCTCGACCGTGTCGCCGGTCATCGACTGGATGCCGGCGATCCGCTCCTTGATCTCGTCGGTCGCCTTGGCCGTCTGGGTGGCGAGGGCCTTCACCTCGGCGGCGACCACCGCGAAGCCGCGGCCCGCCTCGCCGGCGCGTGCGGCCTCGATCGTGGCGTTGAGCGCGAGCAGGTTGGTCTGGGCCGCGATGGACTGGATCACCTCGGTGATGCCGCCGATCGCCGCCGCTGCCTCCGCCAGGCGCTTGACCATGCCGTCCGCGCCGGTCGACTGGGTGGTGGCGTCGCGGGCGAGCTCGGTGGCGGTCGCCACCTGCGTCGCGATCTCGCCGATCGACGCGGCGAGCTCCTCGGTCGCCGCGGACACCGAGGCCGCCATCGCCTGCGCCCGCTCGGCGGTCTCCGCCATGCCCGACGCCGACTGCGCCATGGTGGCCGAGGACGCCGACAGCTGATCGACCGTGTGCGTCACGCCGGCTGCGAGGCGCACGTTGTCGGTGACGATCGACCAGGAGACCATCGGGCCGATATAGGCGCCCTGCGCATCGCGCATGGCGCTGACCTTGAGGTTGAGCGTCTCCGGGCCGACGCGGATATTGGAGTTCATCGGCAGGCGGGAGGGGTCGCGCAGGATGCCGTGCTGATGGCTCGGGTTCTTGTGGAACACGTCGACGGTCGAGCCCATCATCTCGTCGACCTTGATCGGCAGATGCTGCTCGATCCGCTTCAGCGTCTCGCGGCTGGTCTTGTTCAGGTAGTTGATCTTGAAGTCGACCGGGTCGCAGGTCATCACCGCGATCGGCATCTCGTCGATCATCTGCAGCAGGCGCTGCGTCTCCGCTTCCTTCTCGAGTGCCTTGGTCGTGACGTTCCAGGTCAGCGAGGCGTGCGTGTAGCGGCCGCGTGCGTCGAAGACCGGGGCGATGTTGAGCGACAGGCGCTCGCGCCCGAGCTTGATGTCGGCCGTGTGCGGCAGGCGCCGCGGGTCCGACAGGAGCGCGCGCTGGTGCTCCGGGCGCTTGTGAAACACGTCGATCGAGGTACCGACGATGCGCTCCACGTCGATGTCGAGCTCGTGGGCGATGGCGCGCAGGAGCTTGCGGGAGGCCTCGTTGGCGTAGACGATCTCGAAGCTCGGCACCTCGCAGAGCATCACCGCGTCCGGCAGGCCGTCGAGGACGAAGCGGGCATCGAGGCCGACATCGCCCGCCTGCGACGAGAAACGCATGGTCTTGAGAGCGAGCATCGGGGGGAACTCCATCGCGTCTGGAATGCAGATCAAGGGGCCCGCGGTCGTCCGCGGGCCGGCGAGGGCGCTCCCGGCCCGTGCCGAAGCCGGGACCTCGAGACCGGGAGTTGCCGTAACGCGAGCTCAGTCACGGGAAAGCCGTACCATGACGATCCTCGTTCCGTGAGCGTGTTTCGCGCGCCGCGCTGCTACGCCTCCGGGGAGGACAAGTTAATTTCTAACGGATTCATCTGAATAATTACTTAAGCAAATATACCTACTCGCCATCCTTGAGGCGTCGAGCACTCCAACCAAGGGTGAATTCAGGTTGCATTCGAGCCGAAGACGGCGACCCCGGCGGCGAGATGTGCCCCGACGGACCTCTTCAGCCGCCGCCCGCCAGGGCGTGCAGCGCGATGCCGCTCGTGACCGCGACGTTGAGGCTGTCGAAATCGCCCGCCATCGGGATGCGCAGCGTGCGCGCGCGGGAGAGCACCGCGTCCGGCAGGCCCGGGCCCTCCGCGCCGAGCACCAGCGCCGCGCGCCGCGGCCGGGCCAGCGTGGCGAACGTCTCCTCCCCGCGCGGCGAGAGCGCGAGCGGCGTGAAGCCCGCCTCCTCGAGCGTCGAGACGGTCTCGAGCGGTCCGCCCGCGCGGGCGAAGGGCACGAGGAGCGCGCCGCCGGCGGAGACGCGGATCGCCTTCCTGTAGAGCGGGTCGCAGGTCTCGGCGTCGAGGATCACGGCGTCGGCGCCGAAGGCGGCGGCGTTGCGGAAGATGCCGCCGACGTTGTCGTGGTTGGTCAGCCCGATCAGCGCCACGACGAGCGCCCGCGGCGGCAGGCCCGCGAGCAGCGTCGCCGGGTCGGGCTCCGCGCCGCGCAGGCCGATGGCCAGCACGCCGCGGTGGATCGGGAAGCCGGCGATCGCCTCGAGCACGGGCTGGGGCGCGACGTGGACGGGCACGTTTTCGGGGATCGCCGCGGCCAGCGCCGCGCGCTTCTCCGACAGGAGCACCGAGGCGAGCGGGAAGCGCCCGCGCCGCGCGGCGAGGCGCAGCGCCACCTCGCCCTCGATCACGAACTTGCCGGCCCGCCCGACGAGATCCTTCTCGCGGATCGCCCGGTAATCGCCGATGCGCGGGTCGTGCGGGTCCGTGATCGGGATCGTCTCGCGCACGGCGTCCGACGCCTCACCCGTTCTCGTGAACGATCGCGCCGTCGACGATGGTCATGGCACAACGCGTATCGCGCACCGCGTCGGGGTCGGCGAGGAAGTCCTGCGTGAACACCGCGACGTCCGCCAGCATGCCGGGCGCGAGGCGCCCGCGCGTGGCCTCCTCCTTCTCGACGAAGGCGCCGAACTCGGTGAAGGCGGCGAGCGCGGTGTCGGGGGAGACCCGCTCGCGCGCGTCCATCACGCGGCCGGTGCGGGTGCGCCGCGTGACCATCGCCTCGAGGGACAGGCGCGGGTCCAGCGCGCAGACCGGCGCGTCCGACGAGGCGGCGGGGTGGAGCCCCGCCTCGATCCAGGTCCGTGTCGGGTAGGAGGGGAGCGCACGCGCCTCGCCGAGGACGTCGACGTAGAGGTCGCCGAAATCGTGCAGGAAGACCGGCTGCGGCACCGGCTCGATCCCGAGCCGCACCATGCGCGCCGTCTGGTCCGGGCGGGCGAAGCCGCAATGCTCGATGCGATGGCGCCGGTCCGGGTCCGGCGCGGCGGCGAGCGCGGCCTCCATGGCGTCCAGCGTCTGTTCGATGGCGGCGTCGCCGATGGCGTGCACGGCGAGCTGCCAGCCCTGATCGTGGTAGCGACGCGTGTATTCGCGCATCTCGTCGTCCGTCAGCGACAGGAGCCCGCGCGTCTCGGGGGCGCCGAGATAGGGCGCGCTCATGGCCGCGGTGCGCCCGCCGGCGCTGCCGTCGGTGAAGATCTTGACCTGCTTGGCCTTCAGCCGCGCGTCGCCCCGGCCGGGGCGGAAGCCCGCCTCGTAGGCCGCCTCGGCGATGCCGCCGGGCCCGCCGAGCAGGCATTGCGAGACGCGCACCGGCAGCCGTTCCGCTTCGTGCGCCGCGTCGTAGGCGCCGAGCTCCGACATGCCGGCGCGCATGCCCACCGCCGCGTCCATCACCCCGACGATGCCGTGGCCGAGGCAGGCGCGCCCGGCGCGCTCGATCGCGTCGACGAGCTCCGCCTGCGACGGGTCGGGGATCGCCGCGCGCACCGGGTCGCGGGCGGTCTCCGCGAGGAGGCCGGTGAGGCGGCCGTGCGCGTCCGCCTCGATCAGCCCGCCCTGCGGCGCCCGGCTCGTCTCGTCGATGCCGGCGAGCCTCAGCGCCAGCGAGTTGCAGATGGCGACGTGGCCGCAGGCCCGCACGATGTAGGCGGGGTTGTCCGGCGCCGCGCGGTCCAGCTCGTCGCGCGTCGGATGGCGGCCGACGTCGAGGCGGGCCTGGTCGTAGCCCCGCGCCAGGACCCAGGCGCCCTTCGGCAGGGCGGCCGCGCGCTCCGCCACCCGGGCGAGGAGCGCGTCGAGCGTCGGCGCCGCCTGCGGGGTCAGGTCGAGCTCGACCATGGTCAGGCCGAGCGGCAGGAGATGCATGTGCGCGTCGATCAGCCCCGGCGTCGCCAGCCGCCCGCCGAGGTCGATCGTGCGCGTGCCCGGGCCGGCGAGCGCGGCGATCTCCCGCGTCGTGCCGAGCGCCGCGACGCGGTTCCCCGCGAGCGCGATCGCCTCGTGGACGCCCTCCGCGCGCCCGGCGAAGACGCGGCCGTTCAGGAGGAGGAGGCTGGGGGCGGGCATCGGGCGTGGGTCCTTCGGTCGGCCTTCGTGCGGCGAGCCCGGTATACCAAGCCGATCGGCCGCCGTCTCGCACCTCCCCCATCGGGGGAGGTGGATCGGCGCCGGAGCCGACGAGACGGAGGGGGTGCGCCGAAGGCGCGTTCGGCGACAGCCGAAACCGCCCACGTCGGCGCCGGGGGACCCCGCCCCTGATCCGCTCCCGCGGATCGTCCCCGCCCCGATGGGGCGGGAGCGCGGCCGCCGTCTCGCTCCTCCCCCG
>NZ_KE386842.1:0-198924 GCF_000429045.1 Salinarimonas rosea DSM 21201 | reverse complement strand
CCCCGCCCCTGATCCGCTCCCGCGGATCGTCCCCGCCCCGATGGGGCGGGAGAGGCTCACTCCGCGGCGGGGGCTTCCTTGCCCTTCTTGCCGAACACGCCGGAGAACCAGCCCTTCTTCGGGGCGTCCTCGCCGCTCGTGCCGGAGATCGCCTCGCCCTCCTGCTCCGGCGGGGGCGGGGCGACGACCTCGCCGAACTTGGTGAAGAACTCGCCGGCGAGCTTCTTCGCCGTGGCGTCGATCAGCCGCCCGCCGAGCTGGGCGATCTTGCCGCCGACCTGGGCCTTGACGTCGTAGTGCAGGATCGTCTCCTCCGAGCCGTCCGCGCCCTCGACCGCCTCGAGGTCGACCTTGGCCGAGCCCTTGGCGTGGCCGGCGGCGCCGCCGGCACCCTCCCCGGAGATGACGTAGCCGTTGGGCGGATCGAGGTCGGAGAGCGTCACCTTGCCGTTGAAGGTCGCCTTCACCGGGCCGATCTTCAGCGTCACCTTCGCCGTCATCTCGGTGTCGGAGGTCTTCTCGATCTCCTGGCAGCCGGGGATGCACTGCTTGAGCACCTCCGGATCGTTCAGCGCGGCCCAGACCGTCTCGCGGGGGGCGGCGATCCGTTGGCTGTCGGTCATGTCCATGGCGTCATCCTTCCTCGTGTCGGTCGAATTGTTGGATCCTCACGCCCCGCGCTGGCCGCGCCGCCGCAGGACGGTGATCTCCGCGAGGATCGACATCGCTATTTCTTCGGGCGTAATCGCGCCGATGTCGAGCCCCGCGGGGGCGTGCAGCCGCTCGAAGGCGGCGGGCGGCGTTCCCGCCCGGGTCAGCTCCTCGCGCAGCGCCGCCGCCTTCAGCCGCGAGCCGACGAAGGCGACGTAGCCGGCGTCGCTCGCCAGCGCCGCGGCGAGCGCCGCCGCGTCGCCCGCCCCCTGCGTCGCCACCACGACGAAGCGCGTCTGCGCCGCCTCGGGCGCGACGGCGTAGCCGGCGATGCCGTGGTCGGGCGCGGCGAAGGCGTCGAGATCGGCCTGCGGCGCATGCACGACCGTCTCGTAGCCCATCCGTCGGCCGAGATCGCACAGCGCCTCGGCGACGGGGGTCGCGCCGCAGATCACGAGCTGCGGGCGCGGCAGCACCGCCTCGACGAACACGTCCATCGTGCCCTTGGAGGGGCAGCGGTTCGCCGCGAAGCGCACGCCGTCGCGCTCGTCGCCGGGGGCGACGCCCAGATCCGCGAGCAGGTCCTCCGGCTGCACCGAGACGAGCCGCGCCTCGCCGTCGGCGATCACCTGGCGCGCCGTGCGCAACACCGCCCCGCGGGCGCAGCCGCCGCCGATCCAGCCGCCGGTGATCGTGCCGTCGGCCCGGATGATCGCCTTGGCGCCGGCCTTCGCCGCCGTGAGCGAGACCGTGCGCACGACGGTCGCGATGGCGAAGGGCTCCGCCCTCGCCCGCATGGCGGCGACGAGGGAGAGGACGTCCTGCGGGTCGGTCATCGGCATCGTGTCCATCACAGGGGATCCGTCACAGGCGGGCGAGCTCCGGCTCGAGAGCCGCGAGGCTCGCGAGGTCGTGGGCGGGGGCGAACAGGTCGACATGCGGCAGCGCCGCCTTCATGCCGCGGGCGGCGGGCGCGTAGTCACGCCAGCCCAGCATCGGGTTGAGCCAGATCAGCCGGCGCGCCCGGCGGCGCAGGCGCGCCATCTCGCGGGCGAGGATCTCCGGCTCGCCGGTGTCGTAGCCGTCCGAGACGATCATCACCGCCGTGCGGGAGGTCAGCGTGCGCGAGGCATAGGCGCGGTTGAAGGTCTCGAGCGCGCCGCCGATCCTCGTGCCGCCGCCGAAGCCCTGGGCGAGAAGCGCGAAGCGCTCGGCGGCGCGCACGGGATCGCGCTCGCGCAGCGCCTGCGAGACCTGGATCAGCCGGGTGTGGAAGACGAAGGCGTCGGCGCGGGCGAAGCCGGCCAGCACGCCGTGCATGAAGCGCACGAAGGTCGCCGAATAGACGCTCATCGAGCCGGACGCATCGAGCAGGACGACGAGCTTCAGCGGCTTCCTGCGCGGGCGCCGACGCACGAGATCGAGCGGCTCCCCCCCGCGCTCGGCGGCCCGCGCCAGCGTTCGGCGCAGATCGAGCCTCCGGCCTTTCCGGGCGACGCGTTCGCGGCGGGCGAGCCGCGCGCGCATGCGCCGGGCGAGGCGCTCGGCCAGCGCGTGCGCGGCCTCGATCTCGGACGGGTCGCTCAGGTGGCGGAAGTCGGTGTGGGCGAGGCTCTCGATGCGCGAGCCGCCGGCGCGGCGGCTCTGCGCGTCGTCTTCGGTCTCCGCCGCGTGATCCTCCGCCTCCGAGCGGGTGACGCGGTCCGGCGCCCCCTCCTCGCCCCGCTTCGCGTCGGGCCCCGGCCAGGAACGGATGTCGAGCCCGCCCTTGCGGGAGGCGCCCGAGGTCGTGACGCGCATTCCCGTGCGCCGCACGCTCCAGTAGGCGCGGTAGATCTCGGGAAAGCGCTCCCAGTCGGCGGGACGCGTGGCGAAGAGCGTGCGCAAGGCCGGCATCAGCAGGGTCGGGCGCGAGAGGTCGGCGGCGGCGAGGATCGCCAGCGCGTCGCGGCTCTCCGCGAGGCCGATCGCAAAGCCGTTCATCCGTAGCGTGCGTACGAAGCCGGCGAGCCGGGCGCGGATCGCGGCGGCGACGCCGGTCTCGGGGAGCGCCGCGGCCGGGCTCACGCGCTCGCCTCCACCAGGCGGGCGACGACCTCCGGCGCGAGCCGGGCGCGGTCCTCGCGGGTCTTCAGGAGCGCGATCAGCGCGTCGTGGACGGCTTCCGGGTCGTCGCGCAGGTCGGTCAGGCCGACGAGGCTGGCAGTGAAGTCGAGCGTCTCGGCGACGCCGGGGACCTTGGCCAGATCCTCGCGGCGCACCTTGGCGACGAAGCGCGCCACCTGGGTCGCCAGCGCGGCGTCGATGCCCGGCAGGCGCGCGAGCAGGATGCGCGCCTCGCGGTCGGGCTCGGGATAGTCGACGTAATGGTAGAGGCAGCGCCGGCGCAGCGCATCCGAGAGCTCGCGGGTGGCGTTCGAGGTCAGCACCACGTGGGGAATGCTGGTGGCCGCGATGGTGCCGAGCTCCGGGATCGAGACCTGGAAGTCGGAGAGGAGCTCGAGCAGGAAGGCCTCGAACTCCTCGTCCGCCCGGTCGATCTCGTCGATGAGGAGGACCGGGGACTTCTCCTGGCGGATGGCGGCGAGCAGCGGGCGCTCCAGCAGGTAGGCCTCCGAGAAGATCTCCGCCTCGACGGCCCGCGCATCGTGACCCTCCCGCGCCCTGATGGCCAGCAGCTGGCGCTGGTAGTTCCACTCGTAGAGCGCGGCCGCCCGGTCGAGCCCCTCCCAGCATTGCAGGCGGATGAGCCGCGTGTCGTGGATCGCGGCCAGCGCCTTGGCGATCTCGGTCTTGCCGACGCCCGCCTCGCCCTCGAGCAGCAGCGGCCGCCCGAGCCGCTGCATCAGCGCGAGCGCGACGGCGAGGTCGCGATCGGGCACGTAGCCGGTCGCGACCAGGCGCTTCGCGATGGCGTCGCGGTCGAGGGGGGCGGTCACGGGGTACTCTCCTCGAAACGGTGGTTGGCCGGCGCGCCGTCAGCTCTCCTTCCCTGTAGGGGAAGGTGGCTCGGGCGCGAAGCGACCGAGACGGATGGGGCGCGCGGCACGCGCGTTCGGCGAAGCCGAAGGTCGACGGTCGATGCGGGCACCCTCGGTGCTTCCGCTTCGCGGAACGCGCCTTCGGCGCGCCCCATCCGTCACGCCGCTGCGCGGCGCGCCACCTTCCCCTACGGGGAAGGAAAGACGCCGCGCCGCGCGTGCACATCCTTTTTCACAGGATGTGTGCGTCGGGTGGGGCGCCTCGCTCGGCCGTCGTCCCCACCCGCCGGCCTTCGGCCGACTCCTCCCCTTCCGGGGAGAAATCGAACCGCGTCACGCCCCCAATGCGCGGGCGGCCTTCCAGATGCGCCAATGGTCGTGCGGCATCTGGATGTGCGTCGACCCCAGGAACGCGAACGCGTCGTTCACCGCGTTCGAGAAGCACGGCACGCCGCCGACATGCGGGCTCTCGCCGACGCCCTTGGCGCCGATCGGGTGGTGCGGCGAGGGGGTGACGGTGTGGTCCGTCTCCCAGACCGGGGTCTCCACCGCGGTGGGCAGGAAGAAGTCCATGAAGGACGCGCCCATGACGTTGCCCTGCTCGTCGTAGCGGATCTCCTGGCCCATCGCGACCGCGAAGGCCTCGGTGAGGCCGCCGTGGACCTGGCCCTCGATGATCATCGGGTTGATCCGGGTCCCGCAATCGTCGAGCGCGTAGAAGCGCCGGACCTTGTAGACGCCGGTGTCGACGTCGATGTCCATGACGCAGACATAGGCCCCGAACGGGTAGGTCATGTTCGGCGGGTCGTAGTAGGACACCGCCTCGAGGCCGGGCTCCATGTTCGGCGGGGGCTGGTTGTAGGCCGCCCAGACGATCTCCTTCATCGACTTGCGGCTCTCGGGCAGGCCCTTGACCCGGAAGCCGTCGATGTCCCACTCCACGTCGTCGTGGTGCACCTCGAGCATGTGCGCCGCGATCATCTGCGCCTTCGCCTTGATCTTGCGCGCGGCGACCGCGGTGGCGGCCCCGGCGACCGGCGTCGAGCGCGAGCCGTAGGTGCCGAGCCCGTAGGGCGCCGTGTCGGTGTTGCCCTCCTCGATCATGATGTCGTCGGCGGGGATGCCGAGCTCGGTGGCGATGATCTGGGCGTAGGTGGTCTCGTGGCCCTGGCCCTGGCTCTTGGTGCCCATGCGGGCGATGACGCCGCCCGTCGGGTGGATGCGGATCTCGGCGGAATCGAACATGCCGATGCCGAGGATATCGCAGTTGCGGGTCGGGCCCGCGCCGACGATCTCGGTGAAGAAGGAGAGGCCGATGCCCATGATCTCGCGGGTCTCGCCCCGCTCGAAGGCCGCGCGCTTCTCCCGCTGCTCGGCGCGCAGCGCGTCGTAGCCCACGGCGTCGAGCGCCTTCCTCATGGCGGTGTGATAGTCGCCGGAATCGTATTCCCAGCCCAGTGCCGAGTTGTAGGGGAATTGCTCGGCCTCGATGAAGTTCTTCATCCGCAGCTCGGCCGAATCCATGCCGAGCTTCTGCGCCAGGATCTCGATCGCGCGCTCGATGGCGTAGACCGCCTCGGTGACCCGGAAGGAGCAGCGATAGGCCACGCCGCCGGGCGCCTTGTTGGTGTAGACGCCGTCGACCGCCAGATGCGCGACCGGGATGTCGTACGAGCCCGTGCAGATGTTCATGAAGCCCGCCGGCCACTTCGACGGGTCGGCGCAGGCGTCGAAGGCGCCGTGGTCGGCGAGCACGTGCACGCGCATGCCGGTGATGGTGCCGTCCTTGGTCGCCGCGAGCTCGGTCGTCATGTGGTAGTCGCGGGCGAAGGACGTGGCGGAGAGGTTCTCCATCCGGTCCTCGACCCACTTCACGGGGACGCCGAGCACGATCGAGGCCACGACCGCGCAGATGTAGCCCGGATAGGCGCCGACCTTGTTGCCGAAGCCACCGCCGATGTCGGGGGCGATGACGTGCACCTTGTGCTCGGGGATGCCCGCAAGCATGGAGGCCACGGTGCGGATGACGTGCGGGGCCTGGAAGGTGCCCCACAGCGTCAGCTCGCCGCGGATCTTGTCCATCGAGGCCACGCACTGGCAGGTCTCGAGCGGCGAGGGATGGGTGCGGTGGTAGGAGAGCATCTCCTTGATCGTCACGTCCGCCTTGTCGAAGGCGGCGTCCGTGCCGGTCCTGTCGCCGATCGTCCACTCGAAGATGTGGTTGTGGTGCTTGCGGGGTCCGTGCGCGCCCTCCGTCTTGTCCTTGATGTCCTCGCGCAGCAGCGGCGCGTCCTCGGCCATGGCCTGGAACGGGTCGACCAGCGGCGCCAGCTCCTCGTACTCGACCTCGACGAGCTCGATGGCGTCGGCGGCGATGTAGCGGTCCTCGGCGATGACGAAGGCCACTTCCTGGCCCTGGAACAGCACCTTCTCGTCTGCGAGCACGGCCTGCACGTCGCCGGCGAGGGTCGGCATGTAGTGCAAGTTCAGAGGCTTGAGGTCGGCCGCCGTGAGCACCGCCTTGACGCCGGGCAGCGCCAGCGCCGCGGAAGCGTCGATCTTCTTGATGCGGGCGTGGGCGTAGGTGGAGCGCACGAAGTCGCCGAAGAGCATGCCCGGCAGCTTCAGGTCGTCGACATACTGGCCGCGGCCTTGCGTGAAGCGCACGTCCTCGACGCGCTTGCGCTTGCAGCCCATGCCCTGGAGCTTGGCTTCGCGCTCCTCGCGGGTGGGGGTCATGTCGTTCATTCCGCGGCCTCCTGGAAGGGCTCGCCCGCGAGCGTCGCGGCGGCGTGCTGTATGGCCTTGACGATGTTCTGGTAGCCCGTGCAGCGGCAGAGATTCCCGGAGATGCCGGCGCGAATCTCGGCCTCGGTCGGGCGCGGGTTCTCCTGCAGCAGACGATGGGCGCGCACGATCATGCCGGGGGTGCAGTAGCCGCACTGGAGCCCGTGCATCTCGCGAAAGCTCTCCTGCAGGGCGTGCAGCGTGCCGTCCGGGGCGGCGACGCCCTCGATGGTGAGGATCTCCGCGCCGTCGGCCTGGGCGGCGAACATGGTGCAGGACTTCACCGACATGCCGTCGATGTCGACTGTGCAGGCGCCGCAATGGCCGGTCTCGCAGCCGATATGCGCACCGGTGAGGCCGAGATCCTCGCGCAGGTAGTGGATCAGCAGCGTGCGCGGCTCGACCAGCGACTCGTGGGCCTTGCCGTTGACGGTGAGCTCGATGTGGACCTTGGACATGGGTCGCCTCTCCCTCAAGCCTGCGCGCGGGCGGCGGCGCGGGCGAGCGCCCGGCGCAGCATCACGCCGGCCATGGCGGTGCGGTATTCCGCGGGCCCGCGCCCGTCGGAGGCGGGGTTGGTGATGGCTTCCGCCGCGGCCACCGCACGGTCGACGACCTCCGGCTCGAGCCGCGCGCCCGCGAGGATCGCCATGGCGTCCTCCGCCAGCAGCGGCGTCTCGGAGACGTTGGTGAGGCCGATGGCGATGGTCTCGACCGCGCCGGCCTTCATCGTCAGCTGCACGGCGGCGGCGGCGGTGGCGTAGTCGCCGACCTTGCGCTTGAGCTTCTCGTAGGCGAAGCCCGCGCCGGCGGGCGGGACGGGGATGCGCACGGCGGTGAGGATCTCGCCGTCCTCGGCGGCGGTGAAGTAGGCGCCCTGGTAGAACTCCCGCGCCTTCACCGCGCGCTCGCCGTTCGGGCCGGCCAGCGTGTAGGTCGCGTCGAGCGTCATCATCACGGCCGGCATGTCGTTGCCGGGATCGCCGTTGGCGACGTTGCCGCCGAGCGTGCCGCGATAGCGGATCTGCGGGTCGGCGATCACGGCCGAGGTCTCCGGGATCAGCGGCAGTGTCTGCGCGAGGATCGGGTCCTGCAGGAGCTGGTGCTGCGTCGTCATCGCGCCGATGACGACCTCGGAGCCCTCCTCGCGCACGCCCTTGAGCGCGGCGATGCGGGAGAGGTCGACGAGCGCCTCGGGCGCGGACAGCCGCAGCTTCATCATCGGGATGAGGCTGTGGCCGCCGGCGAGCGCGCGGGCCTCGTCGCCGAGCCGGGCGAGCAGGCCCACGGCCTCCTCCACGGTGCTCGGGCTGTGATAGGCGAAATTGGCGGGTATCACGCCGGATCCTCCTCCTCGAGTGTTACAACCCTTCATTGCGGGCGCGGGCCCGTCTTTTTCGAAAGGGTCCAGGGAGGAGGGGTGTGCGGCAATCTCTCGTGCACGAGGAACCGCGGCTCGTGCACGAAACGCGGGTTCGCCCGCACGAAGTGCGTCAGGCGGGCTGACCTACTCCGCGGCATCCAGCGGTCGCGTCCGGGCCTGCTCCTCGGTCTCGAACCGCCGCTTCAAGGTCGCGAGCCGGGCGCGGGCGACGGGAAGGCTGCGCCCGTCGTCGAGGAGCGCGACCCCGTTGTCGCCCGCCCGCCGCACGGCGACGACGTGGTCGAGGTTGACCACGTGGCTCCTGTGGATGCGCAGGAAGCGCGCCGGGTCGAGGGCGGCCTCCGCCTCGCCGATCGACAGGCCGCAGAAATACTCGTGCTCGCCGTCGCGGACATAGGTGTAGTGCGCGTTGGCGCGCACGCAGCGAACCGCGCCTACCGGGAGAGCGAGCGGCGTGCCGTTGCGCTCCACGGTGAGCGTCCGCGCCGGCCGGCGCGGCGGGCCGCCGACGCCACCGAGCGGGGCGGTCCGGCTCGCGCCGTCGCGGACGGACGGCGGCTCGGGCGGTTCCACGGCGGGCGTGCGCGCGACCGGCGCGGCGAGCGTCTCGGCCGCGGGCTCCGCCTGCGCGGTGTTCGCGTCCGCGATCTCGGTCGCCCCGCGACGGGCCCGACCCGGCCGGGCGCGCTCGGGCGTCAGCGTCGCGAGGAAGGCGCCGGAGACGGCGAAGGCGACGAGGGCGACGGTGAGCGCGAGGCCGTCCGGCGAGAGGCTCGACGCGAATTGCGAGGGCGCTTCCGCGGGTGCCGCGTGCAGCGTCATGCCGGCCATGGCTGTGTAGTGCATCCCGGAGACGGCGAGGCCCATCGCGATCGCGGAGGCCCACAGCGTCTGGCGCGGCGCCTCGAAGCACAGCCACAGCGCCGCCGTGGAGGCCGCCACGGCGAGGACGAGGGAGAGGACGACGGGGCCGGGCGCGTGGCTCATGGTCATCGCCCCGGCGAGCGCGCCCATGCCGATGTAGTGCATCGACGCGATGCCCGCGCCCATGCCGAGCCCGCCTGCGCCGACGCGCAGCACGAGGGGCAGGTCCGTCGCCGCGAGCAGCATGCCTGCGCCCACCACCATCACGCAGACGAGAAGCGAGAACACGGTGGGCGCGACGAGGTAGTCCACCCCCACCGGCAGCCGCGCGGCGAGGAGCCCGATGAAGTGCATCGACCAGATGCCCACCGCGAGCGTCGCCGCCGCCCCAACGAGCAGCACCCGCCGCCGCACCCCCTCCGCCGCCGCGACCCGCCCCGCGAGCGCGAGGCCGACATAGGCGCCCTGCATGGCGACGAGGATGGAGAGCGCCACGAGCCAGGGGTCGTGGGCGAGGGAGTGGGTGACGCCAGCCGCATGCACGCCGATGTCCATCGCCTCCTCCTCCCGAAGACCGCTCGCTCCCGAAGAGCGCTCCGCGGCGGGACGCGCGCACTCTGCCGCCGAACGACGCCCCGCGCAATGCGAGGCGCCTCGGGCGAGTTCGCGACAGGGTTGCCCGGCAAAGGTTGCCGTGGCATAGCTTCGCCCGAATGGACGTGGGGGCGTCGATGTCCGTATTGCCGCAGCACGCGTGGCTGGAGCGCGCGGCCGCTCTCGAACGCGAGCACGCGCAGGTTTCCCACGGTGCGGAGCCGCCGCGCGCGGCCCTGGCCCGCGCGCTCGTCGATCTGCTCGACCTGGCGATGGTGGCCCCGCGCGCGCTGCGGGACGGCTTGCGCTCGTTCGACGAGGACATGCTGACGAAAGCCGCCGAGGCCCGCGGCGATCGAATTCGTGACGAGGGCACCGTCGCCTGGCCGTCGCGCTCCGACGATCCGCAGGCGGTGTTCGACGCGCTGGCGCTCCAGGTTCGGAGCCTCGACGAGGCCTTGCAGCAGGACAGCACGCGGCCGCCCTCGGACGCGCTCTTGTTCGAGGATTTCTGCCGTGTCGTCCGCGATCCGGGGGAGGGCGGCGACCGGTTCCTCGTCAAGCGCGTGCGCCCGCGCCCGGGCGTGACCCTCGCCCAGCATCATCCCTACGCGCTGCGAGCGCTGAGGTGGCACCGCTTGCTGCCGACGCGGCTGAACGGCATGCCGGTCCGGCTCCACCACAAGACGACGCTGTCCCCGCCGGCGCCGCCCTCGCAGACGTCCCCGTTCGCCCAGACGCTCGGCGCCGCCCTGTTCGAGGGCTTCGGCCTCGCGAGGCCGCTCTACGAGGACATCGGTGCCGGTCCGTTCCGCATCGAGGCGATCGATTGCACGGCTCCGGAAGGGACCGTGGTCGCGCAGGTCGCCGCGGCGAGCCGCGAGGGCTGCTTCGCGCTCGTTTGGCCGGAGCTGTGCGTCACCCCGGAGCTGCGCGAGGAGATCGCGGCCGCGCTCGTCGCCCAGGACGATCCCCCGCAGATCGTCGTGGCGGGCTCGTGGCACGAGGAGAGGGACGGGGCCGTCGCCAATACGGCGCACGTGCTGGATGGCCGCGGCACGCCGCTCCTGCGCTACGACAAGGTGATTCCATACAGCGATTCGAAGGGCTGCGTGGAGGACATCCGGCGCGGAGACTGCGTTCCGGTGCTCGTCACCGACGAGGCGCTCGTCGCTTTCGCCATCTGTCGGGACTTCTGCGACGTGCAGGAGCCGCTGCCGAACCTCGACGTCGATCTCGTCCTCGTGCCGTCGCTCAGCGGCGAGAAGGCGCTGCCCGGCCACATCGCCAACGCCGTCCGGCTGGTGGGTACGCACAGGACACGCAGCTTCGTCGTCCAGCAGGCGCTTCCCGCCGTCGCGGACGGGCTCGGATGGGTCCTCGATGTCCAACGGCTGCCGGAAGCTCCGGGCGAGCCCTCTCCCGTCGCGCAGACGGTGACGTTCACGGCCTATCGGCGGCAAACGTGACGCTGGACGTGAACTAAAATGAAATGTATTGAGTTTACCTGGCTGATGACGTAGGCATGACAAGCTGGGGCATGAGCACGAGCATGACCATCGACGACGTGAGCCGCGGCTCGATCGAGCCCGCATCCGCCTGGCAGCCGATCGCGGCGGAGATCGAGCGTGATCCGGAGCGCGGGGCCGCGCGGGTCTACGAGGCGCTCAGGGACCTCGTCTGGCGCGTCATCCGGGGAAATCGACCGGCGGACGAGCTGATTCGCTGGCAGGGGCTGTGTGCCCGCGCGGCCGCGTCCGTGCGCAAGGCGCGGCCGAGCCTGGCCGAGCGCATCGACGCGCTCGTCGATCTCCTCCTCACCTCCGTGCACTTCCAGGAGACCGCCTCGGCGTCCGTGACGCTGGACCGCGCGCATGTCTCCGAGGCGCTCGCCATCGTCCGCGAGGCCGGCGGCGCCGTGCAGCGACACGTCCTGCGCGAGCGGCTCGGCCTCAAGCAGCCGAACCTGACGCGCGTCCTCGAGGTGATGGAAGCCGCGGGCCTGGTCCGGCGCGAGATGCGCGGGCGCAGCTGCGTCGTGGCGCTGCCGGAGGCGGAGATGGCGGCGGCCGCGCGAGCGGTGCGGACCAAACCCACCACTCCCGGCCCGGCTCCAGTGGATCGGCCCCGGCACGGAACGCCGGACGAGGTCGAGGGGCTGGGAGAGCTGGCCGGCATCATCGAGCAGATCCTCGATCGGCTGAGGGAGCGTGGTGAAGCGCCACGGATCGTCGTGATCGAGCACGCGGCGCGCGTCGATGCCCGCGACCTCGCGCCGCTGGTGGTCGTGACGCGGCCGGTCCACGAGCAGGTCGCCGTCGGCGAGCAGCAGCGCGTCGGACGCGAGCGCAGACGGACCCAGGACGTGAAGCACGTCCTCGACGACGTTCAGGCCAGCCTCGAGGTCGTCCATCGACGGCTCGAGCAGGCCGACAGCGGCACCGATACCGGTCCGGCCTTCTCCAGCAGCACCAGCGCGGATGCTTGCATATCGGTGATGTACGGCTAAGCTCGTCCTGTTCCGCCCAGGCTGTCCCGTCCCATGGTTCTCGACAGATACCCCGCCCGCGCCGCCGCCGCCGCGCTCCTCCTCCTCGCCGCCCTCCCGGCCGCGAAGGCCGCCACCCTCGACGACCTCGCGCAGGCCGAGGCCGCGCTCGTGGCCGTGTGGGACGAGGTGCCGCTGTCGTTCCGCACCGCGACCTTCGTCGTGGGATCGCCGGAGGGATACGGCGTCTACGCGGCGCGGGAGACGAACGTGTTCGCCGGGGGCGAGCCGCTCGTGGTCTACGCGGAGCCGGTGGGATACGCGTGGGAGGCGATCGCGGACGGGCGCTTCCGCTTCGGCTTCGACGTCGACCTCCTGATCAAGCGGCCCGACGGCGCGATCGTCGGCGGGCGCGAGAGCTTCCAGCGGCTCGCGCTGGAGAGCCGCACGCGCAATCGCGAGTTCATGCTGACGCTGACGCTCACGCTCGACGGGATCACGCCCGGCGACTACGTGCTCGAGTACCGGACGCGCGACATCGCCTCGGACAAGGCGGGCACGATCAGCCTGCCGTTCAGCATCGCGAAGCCCTGAGCGCCCCGACCCGCGAGCGCCCCTACCCCGCGAGCGGGCGTGGCTTCAGAACAGCGGCGGCACGGACACCCGCGGCACCGGGATCGGGCCCACGAAGACGCGGCCGTCCGCGATGCGCACCGGCGGGAGCGGGGTGAGCGGAGGGGCGTCCTCGCCGGGCGCGACGGGCGCGGGCGATCCGCCGCCGAGCGCCGCGACGATCGCGTCCGCCATGAAGTCGCCGCGCCCGCCGAGCGCCGCCTCGGCGATCGGCCCGAGGCCGCGGCCGGACGCCTCGATCCGTCCTTCCGGGCGGTCCAGCGCGTCGAGCGCGAGCTCGCCCGACACGCGCAGCGCGGCCGCGTCGGTGGCGAGCGACACGACGCCGATCTCGAGCCGGCCGCCGGCCTCGCGCCAGGCCTGCGCCGCTACGCGCGGATCGCCGCCGTTGCGGACGAGCGCCGTCGGGGCGTGCAGGCGCAGCTGCGCCTCCACGTCGGTGGGTGCCGTCGCCGCCGCGGGCAGGACGTCCTCGAGGCCGAGCGCCTCGAGCGCGTCGGCGCGCAGGACGGCGTCGATCGGCCCCTCGCGGCGGGTCGCGCCGGGGCTCGGGCGGACGTACAGCTCCGCCCGCTCGGCCCGCGCGGAGACCGGGGCCGCCAGCGCCGCCGCCTCGACCCGGGTGCGCGGGTCGGTGACGACGAGGGCGAGCTGCTCGGTGCCTCGGCCGAGGTTGCGCACGGAGGCCTCGAGCAGCGACCACTCGGCGGTGACGCGCCCGTCCGGCGTCTGCGCGGTGAGCGGCCCCGCGACGTTCACGATGACGTGACGCGGCTGGTAGACCTGCGCCAGGGCGCGGGCCGGGCCGAGGTCGAGGCCGATTCCGTCGGCGGTCTCCAGCGCGAGCCGGCCGCAGGACACCTCGATGCGGAAGGGGAAGCCCGCCACGCTGCGGTTCGCGCAGGTCCAGCTGCGCCCGAGCGCGGCCTCGGCGGCGAGCCGCTCGTCGAGCTCGACGACGACGCGCTCGCGGATGACGAACCAGGCGGCGCTCCAGGCGACGACGAGGAGGCCGAGCAGGACGAAGGGCGTGAACAGCCAGACGCGCGAGCCCCTGCGGGGGAGACGCGTCCGCTCGGGCCGATCCGGTGTCGTCATCGTCGCGCGCTCCTCGAGGCTCGCCCTTGGCAGCCGTCCGCGGCGCAGGGCGCGGCGGGTGGTAGCGGAAATCCGGGAGAGCGGCAAATGGCGCATCGCCGCGGCGCGGCGAGGAGCGGCCGGGCGCGGTCCGGGCGGTTGCGTCGCGGCGCGCCGGCGCTTAGGCCTCTTGGCGGCACCGGCCTCGCGCGCCGGGCGCGGCGCGGACGAGACGAGGACCATGGACGAGGCGCGGATGGAGACGGGGGAGGGTGCCGACCTGTGGGTGTTCGGCTACGGCTCGCTGATGTGGCGGCCGGGCTTCCCGTTCCGGGAGCGCCACGCGGCGCGGGTGCGCGGCTACCACCGGTCGCTGTGCGTCTACTCGCACGTCCATCGCGGCACGCCGGAGCGGCCGGGCCTGGTGCTCGGCCTCGACCGCGGCGGATCGTGCCGGGGCGTCGCCTTCCGGGTGGACGTGGCGCACGCGCAGGAGACGATCGCCTACCTGCGTGCCCGCGAGCAGGCGACGGCGGTCTATCTCGAGCGCCGGCTCGCGACCCGGCTGGCGGACGGGCGGCTCGTGACGGCGCTGACCTACGTGGTCGACCGGGCGCATCTGCAATATGCCGGCCGGCTCGATCACGAGGAGACCCTGCACATCGTGCGCGGCGGGGTCGGGCAGTCGGGTGCGAACCCGGACTACGTGCTCTCGACGGCGGTGCACCTGGTCGAGCTCGGCGTGCACGACCCGCACCTCGCACGCCTCGCGGCGGCGCTGGCGGAGGAGGCCTCGCGCACCCCGGCCGTGATCGCTCCCGCGACGGCCTCGCGCGCGGGCTGAGGCGCGCCGTCTCCGAGGTTCTCGCGCGGCCCGGCACCCGGCTCAGCGGCGGGTGCCGCGGCGGCTCGGCCGGTTCTGGTCCCGCGCCGCCTCGCGCGGCGCCCGCCCGCGCGCCTGTCGGTCGCGATCCTCCCGGTCCTGCCGATCGAGCCCCGTCGCGCGCGCCCTCGCCCCGCCACGGCGGCCGTTGGCGGGCGCGCTCGAGCGGGCGCACCGCATGCCGAGATCCGCGGCCACGGCGCGGCGGGCCTCGGCGGTCTCCGCCAGACGGTGGAGATGGACCTCGGTCGCGCCACGGACCGCCGCGCGCTCCAGCCAGGCGATCCGGCGGTCCTCGGTGGCGAGCGCGTCCGCGGTCGTGGCCGCACGCACCCGGGCGCGGCCGCCGTCCGGCCGCGCCACGGCCAGCGCGACGGCGCCGTCGAGATCGGCGGGGTCGACGGCGTCGAGCGGGTGCACCGCCACCACGACCCGGCGCCCCGAGCGACCGCGCCAGGCGGAGAGCCCGGCGCCACCTTCCAGACCGGCGACGGCGCGCAGCGGCTCCTCGCGGATGGCCGCGTCGGCGTCGGCCGCGTCCGCGACCGCGGGGCCGCCCACGCCGCGCATGCCCCGCAGGGCGTCTCTCCAGAACAGTCCGTGAATGTTCCTCATGCGTTCTAGATAGTCCGACCCGCCGCCCGCGTCAACGGCGATTGCGCGACGGCCGGCGGTCGGGACGGCGCGTTGCGGCTCATTCGAACTCGATGAAGGGCGGCAGGTCGCCCATCTCGCGCCGCCGCGGCAGGAGGTGATGACCGTAGCGCTCGCGCTGGGCTACCAGCGCCGACGGCTCGGTGAGCACCATCTGCGTGTAGACGTAGCGGCTCGTCGCCCCTTCGAGCGCGCCGGGGAGCGGCGTGTTCGGCGGATCGAGCCAGGCGGGCGGGCCGGAGGGGCGAACCTCCACGACGAGCCCGTCCTGCGCGTGCGCGCCGGCGGAAACGAAGAGGGCGGTGGCGAGGGCGGCGGTGCCGGCCGCCCGGGTCGCGCGGATCGCGAGGCGTCTCATGGTCGAAACCTCCGTGCTGGTCGCGGCCGCGAGCGGCCGCTCGATCCGGGTCGACGCTCGGGGCGGCGGGGGGTTCCGGGAGCCGGGGACCGCTCAGGAGGAGGCGCCGAGCCGGGCCGGGCGCGGGGGCGGCGCGGGGGCGGTGACGCGCAGGAGCGTGGCGGCGGGGTCGACGGCGGGCGCGGCGGCCGGCGGCCGGGCGGCGATCGCCGCGACCGTCGCCGGGTCGCCCCGGTCCGCGCAGCCGCTCCCGGCGCGCGCCGCCGAGGCCCGCGAGAAGGCCTCCGCGAGCGCCGCGTCGCCGCCGGGATCCAGCAGCACGAGCCCGTCGACCAGGCAGGCGAGCCGCGCCGGTGTAGCCTCCTCGGCACACAGCCAGCCCGAGAGCCGCGGGCCGTCGCCGCCGCGGAAGGCGAGGCAGGCGCGCACGGGGCCGTTCTCCAGGACGAGCGGCGCCGCTTCCAGCGTGCCGAAGCCGGTACGCACCGCCTCGGGCTGGCCGCTGCTCGCGATGGCGAGGCCGGCCTCCGCGGCGGCGAGCGCCACCTCGACGAAGAAGGCGCGCGGCGCCTCCAGCGCCGTGTCGGGTGCGGCGCGATGCAGGGTGACGCGCAGATGCGTGTCGCCCTCGGCGAAGCTGCCGAAGACGAGGGCGTCCTCGCGCGCGCCGCCGCTGTGGACGCGCGCCGCGTGGCGCGAGGCGAGGCCGCCGATGCCCGGCGCATCGAGGCCGAGGACGATCTGCGGGATCTCCAGCTCCCGCCACGCCGGCGGCGGCGCGGTCAAAACCGGGTCGGGGCGGGCGAGGAGATCGGCGATGCCGCGGGGCGTGTCCTCCGCCGGCGGCGGCTGCGCCACCGCGAGCGCGAGGAGCCCGGCGCCGGCGAGCGCGGTCATGAGGCCCGAGAGCCCGCGCGCCAGCCCGCGATCGGCCCCGGCGGCGGGGACGTCCTCGTCCCAGCCCGCCCCGATCTCCAAGAGCTCCGCCTCGCGAAATCGCCGCGCCGCGCGCATGGTCCCGCCGTCCTCCCGTTCGTCCGGCGCGAGCCTCGGCCCGCGTCCGCGAACGGGCGGTTACCGGCCGCCGGCTTTCGCGCGGGAGCGTGAATCCATCGTTGCACCGCCGTCGCCGCCGCGCCTCGTCCCCGGTGCGTCTTGACACGCGCGGCGTTCGGCGTCAGGAGATCGTCGACGACCCGGCGCCATCCGCCGGGCGGCGAACGAGAGCGAGACGATGCGTCCGGCCGCGACCACCACGCGCAAAACGACGACGTCCACGACGGCGGGCACCACGCGCCGCTGAATGCCCTCTCGTTCCCGGACCCCTCCCCGCCGGGCGGGAGGTCCGAGCCCGCAGGCGCCGCGCGCCGCGCGGGTGTCGCGAAACCCGGGGAGCCCGGTTCGATCGCGAGGAGATATCCCATGGGTTACAAGGTCGCCGTCGTCGGAGCGACGGGCAATGTCGGGCGGGTGATGCTCGACATCCTCTCCGAGCGCGCGTTTCCCGCCGACGAGGTCGTCGCGGTCGCGTCACGCCGCAGCCAGGGCGTCGAGGTGTCCTTCGGCGACAGGACGCTGAAGACGCAGGCGCTCGACAATTTCGACTTCTCCAGCGTCGACATCTGCCTGATGTCCGCCGGCGGCGACGTCTCGAAGGAGTGGTCGCCGAAGATCGCCGCGCAGAACTGCGTCGTCATCGACAATTCCAGCGCCTGGCGCATGGACCAGGACGTGCCGCTCGTCGTGCCGGAGGTCAACGCCGCCGCCGTCGAGGGCTTCCGCAAGAAGGGCATCATCGCCAACCCGAACTGCTCGACGGCCCAGCTCGTCGTGGCCCTGAAGCCGCTGCACGACGCGGCGACGATCAGGCGCGTGGTCGTGGCGACCTATCAGTCCGTCTCCGGCGCCGGGAAGGAGGGCGAGGAGGAGCTCGACCGCCAGACCCGCGCCGTCTACTCGCTGCAGGAATTCGCACCGAAGACGTTCCAGAAGCGCATCGCCTTCAACCTCATCCCGCAGATCGACGTCTTCATGGAGGACGGCTCGACCAAGGAGGAGTGGAAGATGGTCGCCGAGACGAAGAAGATCCTCGACCCGAAGATCAAGCTCACCGCCACCTGCGTGCGCGTGCCGGTCTTCGTCTCCCACTCGGAGGCGGTGAACGTCGAGCTCGAGCGCCCGCTCTCCGCGGACGAGGCGCGCGCGCTGCTGCGCTCTGCGCCGGGCGTGATGGTCGTCGACAAGCGCGAGCCCGGCGGCTACGTCACGCCCCACGAGGCCACCGGCGAGGACGCCACCTACGTCTCGCGCATCCGCGAGGACATCACGGTGGAGAACGGCCTCTCCTTCTGGTGCGTCTCCGACAACCTGCGCAAGGGCGCGGCGCTCAACGCCGTGCAGATCGCCGAAGCGCTGATCAACCGCAAGCTGATCACGCCGAAGGCGGGGTGAGCGAGGGGCGCGGCGCAACGGCCGCGACCGCGCCGACCCTTTTGGGCCACTCGTTCTGACGCTATATTGCGGCAGTCGGAGTGGAGCACGGCATGCGTCTCGAAGCCTTCGCAGAGCACGGGCAGTTCGCGCCGGGTCGTATCGCGGAACAGCTGCGCACGACGCGGGACGAGGTCGCCCAGACCATCGGTCTGGGTCGCGACGCGGTGCTGCGCCCGGAGCGGATCGCGAGCCCCAAGACCCAGAAGCGCCTGCGCGAGATGGTCGAGATCCTCAACCGCGTCGAGCCCCGCTTCGGGTCGGCGCTCATCGCCTACGCCTGGTACCGATCGGAGCCGCTGGCCGGCTTCGACGGCCAGACGGCGATGCAGCTCGTGCGGGAGGGCCGGGCGAGCGAGGTGATGGCGTATATCGACGCGGTCGATGCCGGCGTCTACGCCTGACCGCGCATGCGCTACGCGGGGCTTCTCTACCGCGCCCTCCATCCGAGAGGGCATCGCGAGCCCCTGGCGGGGGAGGGCGCCCGGCTCCACGGCGGTCGTTTCAATCCCACAGGGTTGCCGGCTCTCTACACGGCTCTCTCCGTGGCGGCGGCCATCCGCGAGGCCAACCAGGTCGGCACGCTGCAGCCGACGACGGTCGTCGCCTACGAGGCCGACATCGAGCCGATCTTCGATGCGAGCGACGAGACAGCTCTCGCCCGCTACGGCACGACGCGCGAGGCGATCGCCGCGGACGATTGGCGGCTTCGCATGCGCGAGGAGGGGAGATCGCCGTCGCAGAGGCTCGCCGAACGCCTCGTCTCCGATGGCTTCGCGGGAATGAAGGTCCGCAGCTTCGCCCGGGGCGCCGGCGCAGCCGATTCGATCATGGTCCTCTGGGCGTGGGGGCCGCACCCGCCGATGCGCCTCACGCTCGTGGACGACGAGGGCCGTCTTGCGTGAGACGGGTATGGTCGTCCGACGGCGCGGCGAGCGCCGCAACGAGACAGGGCGGCGACCCCGGGGATCGCCGCCCTTCCCGTTTCGCCGTCGGCGACGGCGTGCCTCAGAAGGCGCGCTTGAGGCTGTCGGCGAGGTCGAGCGCCTCCCAGGAGAAGCCGCCGTCGGCCTCCGACGGGCGGCCGAAATGGCCGTAGGCGGCGGTGCGGGCGTAGATCGGGCGGTCGAGGTTCAGCTTGGTGCGGATGCCGCGGGGCGACAGGTCCATCGCGTCCATCAGCACGGCCTCGAGCTTGGCCTCCTCGACCCGGCCGGTGCCGTGCGTGTCGACGTAGATCGACAACGGCTTGGCGACGCCGATGGCGTAGGAGAGCTGGATCGTGCAGCGCGCGGCGAGGCCGGCGGCGACCACGTTCTTGGCGAGGTAGCGCGCGGCGTAGGCGGCCGAGCGGTCGACCTTCGTCGGGTCCTTGCCGGAGAAGGCGCCGCCGCCGTGCGGGGCCGCGCCGCCGTAGGTGTCGACGATGATCTTGCGGCCGGTCAGGCCGGCGTCGCCGTCCGGGCCGCCGATGAGGAACTTGCCGGTCGGGTTGACGTGCCACACGCAGGTCGGCTCGATCCAGTTCTCCGGCAGCGACTGGCGGATATAGGGCTCCACGATCGCCCGCACGTCGTGCGAGGTCAGGTGCTCGTCGAGGTGCTGGGTCGAGAGCACGATCTGGGTGACCCCGATCGGCTTGCCGTCCTCGTAGCGCACGGTCACCTGGCTCTTGGCGTCGGGGCCCAGCACCTTCGACTCGCCGGACTTGCGGGCCTCGGCCAGCGTCTTGAGGATCCTGTGGGCGAAGAAGATCGGCGCCGGCATCAGCTCCGGCGTCTCGTCGCAGGCGTAGCCGAACATGATGCCCTGGTCGCCGGCGCCCTCGGCATCGACGCCCTGGGCGATGTCGGCGGACTGGGCGTGCAGGTGGACGTCGATCGACGCCGTGTCCCAGTGGAAGCCGTCCTGCTCGTAGCCGATGTCCTTGATGGCGAGGCGCGCGAGGTGGGCGATGTAGTCGTGGGTGATGGTCTTGGGCCCGCGCGTCTCGCCGGCGATCACGACCTTGTTCGTGGTCGCGAGCGTCTCGCACGCCACGCGGGCCTCGGGCATCTCGCGCAGGAAGGCGTCGACCACCTCGTCGGAGATCCGGTCGCAGACCTTGTCGGGATGGCCTTCGGACACCGATTCGCTGGTGAAGAGATAGCTGGAGCGCGCCACGGCGAGAGATCCTTTCATTCCTGTCCGGACGGCACGCGCAGCGCCGTCCGATAAAACGGATGAACTGGTCCCTAGATGCCATCAACCCGCGGTGGGGTCAACCCGTCAGAGCGAACGTGTCCGCTCTACCGAACGGTGCCGCTCGCCTCCGCGGCCGCGTCGTCCCCGCCCGCCAGCGCCTCGACGAGATCGACGATGCGCTTGCGCACCTTCGCGTCCCGCACCCGGACGAAGGCGCGCATGAGGTGCAGCCCGTCCGACGTGGAGAGGAAGTCCGAGACGTAGGCCGGCGTCGGCGGCTCGGAGAGCCCGTCGCCGACGGGGGGCGGCGCGCCCTCGATCTGCGGCGCGCCCTCGTAGAAGAACTCGACCTGGACGCCGAGGATCGAGGCGATCTGGTGCAGCCGGCTCGCGCCGATCCGGTTCGTGCCCTTCTCGTACTTCTGCACCTGCTGGAAGGTCAGCCCGAGGGCCTCGCCCAGCTTCTCCTGGCTCATGCCGACCATCATCCGGCGCATGCGCACGCGGCTTCCGACGTGCTTGTCGATCGGGTTGGGAGACTTCTTCAACGCATCGCTCCTGGCGGGAACCTTCGCCCTCGGCCGAGGGCTCGCCCCGTTGCGGGGCCTCGCGAACCTCTCAGGCGGTGCCGACCCGCGGGTCGCGTGCGCGCTGGAGCAGCGCCGCCGCAGCGCAGGTTAGAAGCAAGATCGCGAAAGCGCCATCTCCGAAACGCACGTACAGGGTGGGCTCGAGCGCGCGCGGCAGCCCCGAGTCGATAGTCCCCGCCACCCCGAGCGGCAGCCGCCCGATCGGGCGTCCGTAGGGATCGATCACCGCCGAGATCCCGGTGTTGGCGGCGCGCACGAGCGGAAGACCCTCCTCGACGGCCCGCAGGCGGGCCTGCGCGAAGTGCTGGCGCGGGCCCGGCGTGTCTCCGAACCAGGCGTCGTTGGTCACATTGAGGAGGGCACCGGGGCGTGTGCCGGCGGGCGTGACGGCGCCGGGGAACACGGCTTCGTAGCAGATGGCGGGTGCAATTTCCGGTAACCCGGGTACCGAGAGGGCCCGCCGCTCCGTTCCCGCGGCGAAACCTCCGGGAACGTCGACGAACGTGCGCAATCCGACAGTTTCCAGCACCCAGGCGAACGCACGCGGCAGATACTCACCGAAGGGAACGAGGTGGACCTTGTCGTAGGTGTCGAGGATGGTGCCGTCGTCGCCCAGCACCTGTATCGAGTTGTAGAACACCCCCTCCTCGCCCGGCAGCCAGCCCTCGTCGAGCCGCGCGGCCCCGGTCACCAGCACGGTGCCCGGCGGCAGCAGGGCGGCGATCTGGGCCAGCGCGCGGGGCTCGCGGTGGAGCAGGAAGGGAAAGGCGGATTCCGGCCACACGACGTGCGTGACGTCGCGGATGCCGGCGCGCTCGGGGGAGGCGGCACGATCCGACAGGCGCAGGTAGGCGCGCATGACCTCCTCCGCCCGTGCCGGATCGTTCTTGATCGTCTGCGGCAGGTTCGGCTGGACCACCCGCAGGGCGACGCCGGGGATCTCCGGGACCGGCGCGGCAGGGACCCGCCACAGGCCGGCGGCGAACAGCGCCGCGAAGGCGGTCGCGGCGGCGACGCTCGGGACGAGGCGCGCGGCCGGCGTGCGGCCGGTCGCGATCGTCGCCGGCGCCGCCGCGATCGCCACCGCCAGGACGCCGAGCCCCCAGAGCCCGAGGAGCGCGGCCGCCTGCATCGTCCGCACGTCCTGGCCGAGCGCCATGCCGAGCGCGTTCCAGGGAAAGCCCGTGAACAGGTGCCCACGCAGCCATTCCGCCGCGGCGAGCCCCGCGGCCAGCGCGAGGATGCGCCACGCGCCCCGCGACCACAGGAGCCGCGCCAGCGCGAAGCCCAGCGCCGAGAACAGCGCCAGGACCGCCGGGAGCGCGACGACGCCGAGCGGCATCGCCCAGGCGAAGCGCTCGGCCTCGATCAGGAAGGCCGCGCCGAGCCACCACAGGCCGGCGAGGTGGTAGCCGAAGCCGAAGAGCCAGCCGATCCAGGCCGCGCTCGCCAGCGTCCGCGCGTCGCTGCGCGAGCCGAGCCCGTCGAGCAGCCAGACGGAAGGCACGAGCGCCACGACGAGGGCGGCGAAGACGCCGAAGGGCGGCATCGCGAGCGCGCCCGTCGCGCCGGCGAGGACCGCGATCAGCGCGCGCCGCCAGCCCCAGGCGAGGACGACGCGGTGGGCGAGCGCGGTCATGCCGGGGGCTGCCGCCGCTCGGTCTCGACGGGCGCCTCGGCGCCGGACGGGCGCTGCTCTCCGGACGCGGGCTCGGGGGCAGGCTCCGGCTCGGGCGCGGGCGCGGGCTCGGGGGTGGCGCGGGACTCGCGCTCCGGAGATGGGCCCTCCCCCTCGTCACCGCTGCGCGCACCGCCGCGCCGCCCGGCGATGCCGGTGGCGACGCCCGCGGGCACGAGCCTGAGGCTCGGATCGCGGCGATGGACCCGCACGCGCTTGAGCCGGCGCGGGTCGGCGTCGAGCACCTCGAACTCGAAGCTCTCCGGCCCCGCGATCAGCTCCGCGCGAGCGGGAACGCGGCCCGCGAGCGCGACGATGAGGCCGCCCAGCGTGTCGACGTCCTCGGCCACCTCCGCCTCGGTGAAGTCGTAGCCGATGACCCGCGAGGCCTCCTCGAGGTCGGCGCGGGCGTCGGCCACCCAGGTGTCGGCGCCGCTCTCGCGGATCATCGCCTGGCTGGCGAGATCGTGCTCGTCCTCGATGTCGCCCACCACCATCTCGACGAGGTCCTCGATCGAGACGAGCCCGTCGGTCCCGCCGTACTCGTCGATGACCAGCGCCATGTGGGTGCGTGTCGTCTGCATGCGCACGAGCAGCTCCACCGCGGGCATGGAGGGCGGTGCGAACAGGACCGGGCGCAGGATGCGCGCCGAGGCGAGCGTCGCCGAGAGGTCGATGTTGGAGAGGCTCACCGCGTCGAGCGCCTTCGCCGCCGCGGGCTTGCCCTCGCCGGACCTGCCCTCGCCGGACCTGCCGTTGCCGGCCTTGTCCGAGCCGGCCCTCTCGGCGCCGGCCCTGGGCTCCGCCCGGCCCGACACCCGGGCGTCGGGCGCGCTCGCGGCCGCCTTCGCGGACGGCGCCCGCCCGCCGGACGCCTTCGCCGGCTTCGCGCCGTCCGCCACGCCGTCGGCCGGCGTCGGCCTCCCGGGCTCCTTCGCCTTGCGCCGGCGCGGGCCGCCGTTCTCGGCCCGGGCGACGAGGTAGTCGAGGAAATCGCGGATGTGGACCATGCCCTTGGGGTCGTCGAGCGTCTCGCCGTAGACCGGAAGGCGCGAATGGCCGGCGGTGCGGAACACGCGCAGCATCTCGCCCAGCGAGGTCTCGTGGGCGACCGCGACGATGTCGGCGCGGGGCACCATCACGTCGTAGACGCGCATGCGGTGGAAGCGCAGCACGTTGCGCAGCATCGCCCGCTCGTGCGTCGAGATGCCCGGGTTCTCGGCGGTCAGCGCCAGCAGATCCTCGAGATCGGCGCGCGTCGTCTCGCGCGAGCGCAGGCCGACGCGCGCGAGCAGCCGGTCGATCCAGCCTTCGCGGGAGCCCTCGCGGCCGGAGCGCTCGGCGTCGTCGCCGGCGCCGCCGTCCGCGGGGGCGGGACTTCGGTCGCCCTCGCGGGGATCGCGGGCCGTCTCGGCGGCGGCCGTCGCAGGGGGGGAGGGGCGGGGGGGTGTGGGAGTACCGTCGGTCATCGTCCGTTCGTCGCGCTGGGATGGGTGGCGTCAGGGCGTCCCGGCAGGGGGCGCCCCGGAGTAGGGATCGGGGATCCCGATGAGCGCCATGGCCCGCGTCTCCAGCGCCTCCATCTCCTCGGCGGCGGTATCGGTGTCGTGATCATATCCGAGACAGTGGAGAACGCCATGCGCCAGGAGGTGGGCGGCGTGGTCGACGAGCGGCTTGCCTTCCTCCCGCGCCTCCCGGGCGAGGGTCTCGAAGGCGAGGACCACGTCGCCGAGCGGGCGCGGGCCTGGATAGCCGGGCGCCGGGGCGGCGGGAAAGGACAGGACGTTCGTCGGCTTGTCGAGGTTCCGCCACTCCCGGTTGATGTCCCGGATGGCGGAATCGTCGGTGAGGAGCAGCTCCAGCGCCACCAGGCCCTCCACCCCGGCGACCACGAGGGCCGCCTCCGCGGCACGGGTGCACAGCCCCTCGACGTCGCCGAGCGTGTCCCAGGCGCCGGCCTCGAGGGTGAGGTCCAGGGTGAGGTCCACGGCGCTCACGCGCGCGGCTCCGGCCGGCCGCGGCCCCGGCCACGATCGCCTCCGGCGGTCGCCTCGGAGCCCTGGGCGGCCACTCGGGAGCGGAAGTCGGCGTCGTAGGCAGCGACAATCCGCCGCACCATGTCGTGGCGCACGACGTCCCCCTCGCCGAAGCGGATCCGCCCCACGCCCTCGACCTCCTGGAGGATTCGCGAGGCCTCGACGAGGCCCGAGGTCTGGCCCTGGGGCAGGTCGATCTGGGTCGGGTCGCCGTTGACGATCATGCGCGAGCCCTCGCCGAGGCGGGTGAGGAACATCTTCATCTGCATGGTCGTGGTGTTCTGCGCCTCGTCGAGCAGCACCACGGCGGAGGTGAGGGTCCGCCCGCGCATGAAGGCGAGGGGCGCGATCTCGATCATGCCGGTGGTGAGCCCGCGCTCGACGTGGCGGGCCTCCATGAAGTCGTAGAGCGCGTCGTAGATCGGCCGCAGGTACGGGTCGACCTTCTCGCGCATGTCGCCCGGCAGGAAGCCGAGACGCTCGCCGGCCTCGACGGCGGGGCGGGTGATGATGATCTTGTCGACGTCCCCGCGCTCGAGCAGGGACACGGCGAAGCCGACCGCGAGCCAGGTCTTGCCGGTGCCGGCCGGGCCCTCGGCGAAGACGAGCTCGTGCGCCTTGAGGGCACGCAGGTAGGCGTCCTGCGCGCGGTTGCGGGCCTTGACGAAGCCCCGCCTGCGCGTCGCGACACCCTCGAAGCCGGCGGTCGCGGGCTCCCCCGCCGTGGGGTCGCCGGCAGGGAAGAGGACGCCCTGCATCGCGCTCTCCTGGATCGCGCCGTCGACGTCGCCGGGCGTGAGCGGCGCGCCGTCGCGCACCCGCTCGTACAGGCTCTCGAGCACGCGCCGGGCCTGCTCGGCCGCCTCCGGCGTGCCGCGCAGGACGACGCAATTGCCGTTGGCGTTGGCGAGCACGCCGAGCCGGCGCTCCAGATGCGCGAGGTTCTGGTCGTAATGGCCGATGACGAGGCTCGCGAGCCTGTTGTCGTCGAAGGTGAGGCTGATCTGCGCCATCTCCTCCACGCCCGGGTGGCCCGCGGCCCTCCGGGTCGTCGCGTCGCCGCGGGGGCGGTCAGTCGACGGCAAGGGCGGCTTCTCCTGCGAACACGTTCTTTGGAACGGATGGCGGCGCGGCGGACGCGTTCGTCGCGTCGAACGGGGCGGCGGACGGGACCCCGAACAGGCTGTTCGATCCCGCGCGGGTGATGCGCACCGGCACGATGTCCCCCGGCGCGAGCCGCGCCTCCTCGATCACGACCGCCTGGAGCCAGGGCGACTTGCCGGCGAGCTGGCCGGGATGGCGCCCCGGCTTCTCGACGAGCACCTCGGCGACCCGGCCGACGGTCGCGTGGTTGAAGGCCTGCCGCTGCGCCTCGAGCAGCGCCTGCAGGCGCGCCAGCCGCTCGGACTTGACGGGCTCCGGAACCTGCTCCGCCGCGTCCGCCGCCGGCGTGCCGGGACGGGGCGAGTACTTGAACGAGAAGGCGGAGGCGAAGCCGACGTCCGCGACGAGGCGCATCGTGTCCTCGAAGGCGCCGTCCGTCTCGCCGGGGAAGCCGACGATGAAGTCCGACGACAGGGCGATGTCCGGCCGCGCGTCGCGGACGCGGTCGACGATGCGGCGGTACTCGTCGGCGGTATGCTTGCGGTTCATCGCGGCGAGCACGCGATCCGAGCCCGCCTGGACCGGCAGGTGCAGGTAGGGCATCAGCTGCGGCAGGTCGCGATGAGCCGCGATCAGCGCATCGTCCATGTCGCGCGGATGGCTCGTCGTGTAGCGCAGCCGGGCCACGCCCTCGATCTCGGCGAGCGCCCGCAGGAGCCGCGCCAGTCCCCAGGTGCGGCCGTCCGGCCCGTCGCCGTGATAGGCGTTGACGTTCTGGCCGATGACGGTGATCTCGCGCACGCCCGCCTCGGCGAGCGCGCGCGCCTCGGCGAGCACCTTCGCCACCGGGCGCGAGACCTCCGCGCCGCGGGTGTAGGGCACGACGCAGAAGGCGCAGAACTTGTCGCAGCCCTCCTGCACGGTGAGGAAGGCGGTGACCCCGCGGGCGCGTACGCGCCTCGCGTCGAGCGCGGGCAGGGCGTCGAACTTGTCCTCGACCGGGAACTCGGTGTCGACCACGCGCCGGCGCTCGGCCGCGCGCAGGATCTCCGGCAGGCGCTGGTAGCTCTGCGGGCCGACCACCGCGTCGACGACCTGCGCGCGCTTCAGGATCTCCGCGCCCTCGGCCTGGGCGACGCAGCCGGCGACGACGACCGTCGTCTCGCGCCCCGCCGCCGCGCGCTCCTGCTTCATGCGGCGCACCCGGCCGAGCTCGGAATAGACCTTCTCGGCCGCCTTCTCGCGGATGTGGCAGGTGTTGAGGACGACGAGATCCGCCTCCTCCGGCACGTCCGTCTGGGCATAGCCCTCCGGCGCGAGCACGTCGGTCATGCGCTCGGCGTCGTAGACGTTCATCTGGCAGCCGTAGGACTTGACGTAGACCTTCTTCACGCGGCGCTCATCTCCCGGCTCTCGCCCCTCCTATCTATGCGACCGCGCGGCGCGATGGAAGGGCGGGGGCCGGATTCGACGGGCGCGCGCGGGCGGGCCTCAGCCCCGTGCGGCGATGGCGTCGGCGAGCGCCACGGTGCGCCGCGCCATCTCGGCGTGGAGGCGCTCGACCATGCGCCCGTCGAGCGCGATGGCGCCGCGCCCGGCGTTCTCCGGCGCCTCGAAGGCGGCGATGACGGCGCGGGCCCGGGCGACCTCCTCGGCGTCCGGGGCGAACAGGCGGTTCGCCGGCTCGAGCTGCTTCGGGTGGATCAGCGTCTTGCCGTCGAAGCCCATGTCGCGGCCCTGGGCGCATTCGGCCTCGAAGCCGTCCGCGTCGTCGAGGCCGTTGAAGACGCCGTCGAGAATGTCGAGCCCCTCGGCGCGGGCGGCGGCGAGCGCCTGCATCAGCCAGGGCAGCATCGCCGCGCGCCCGGGCAGGAGACGCGCGCGGGTCTCCTTGGCGAGATCGTTCGTGCCCATGACGAGGCAGGCGAGCCGGTTGAGCGGATCGCGCGCCGCGGCCGCGATCTGGGCGACGTGCAGGATCGCGGCGGGCGTCTCGATCATCGCCCAGATGCGCGTCGTGTGCGGTGCGCCGAGCGCGTCGAGCCGGGCGCCGACGCGGCCGAGATCCTCGGGCGCGGAGACCTTCGGCACCAGCACGGCGGCGGGGCGGCAGGCGGCCGCGGCCTTCAGGTCCTCCTCGCCCCAGGGCGTGTCGAGGGCGTTGATGCGCACGACGACCTCGCGATGGCCGAAGCCGCCGCCATGGACCGCCTCGTAGACCCGTCCGCGCGCCGCCTCCTTGGCGTCGGGTGCGACCGAATCCTCGAGGTCGAGGAGCAGCACGTCGGTGTCGAGGCTCTTCGCCTTCTCCAGCGCGCGGGCGTTCGAGCCCGGCATGTAGAGGGCGCTGCGGCGGGGGCGGATCGGGGTCATACCGGCTCTCTCGGCGGGCTCGTCGATGGGTCGAGGTGATGGGCTCGGGCGATCTTGAGCCCCCCGCGCGCCGGGCGCCACCCCGCGAAAAGGATGAGGCGACGCGAATCTGCCGTGCGGGATCACGCCGCGGCGGCGATCGCCCGCGCCGCCTGCAGCTCGTAGCGCGCGACGACGGCGCTCATGTCGGCGAAGGCCCGCACGCCCGCATGCGAGCGCGACGCCCAGGCGAGCTCGCCGTCGATGCGGGTGCCGTCGTCCCAGACGACGGTCACGGGCGCGCCGGGCTCGAGCGCGCGCCCGCGCACGGTCGCCCCACCGATCGTGACCTTGAGCCCCGAGCGGCAGACGTCGACGAGGCTCGCCGCGATGTCGCGGCCGTCGACGACGAGCGCGACGCCGTCGCGCGCCGGCACGCGCGTCTCCGCACGCCGGTCGGCGACGTCTTCCGCCACGCCGCCGACGAACTCCTCGACGGCCCGCGACATCTCGTCGGCGACCTCGGCGACACGGGCGGAGACCGCGCGCACCCGGTCGGCCTCGGAGCGGGCGTCCTCGATCGCGTGGGTGGCGACGTCGAGGCTCCCGGCGACGCCGGCGGAGCCCTCCGCCGCCCGGCCGATCGACCGGGCGATGTCGCGGGTCGAGCCGTCCTGCACGGCGACCGCGCCGGCGAGCGCCTCGGCCAGGGCCGCGATCTCGCCGATCGTGCCGGCGATCGTGTCGATCGAGCCGACCGCCTCGCCCGTCGCCCCCTGGATGCCGGCGATCTGGCCCGCGATCTCCTCGGTCGCGCGGGCGGTCTGCTCGGCGAGCGTCTTCACCTCCGCGGCGACGACGGCGAAGCCGCGCCCGGCCTCGCCCGCACGCGCCGCCTCGATCGTGGCGTTGAGCGCGAGCAGGTTCGTCTGCTCCGCCACGTCGCGGATCAGCGCCACGACCTCGCCGATCGTCTCCGCCCCGCGCGCGAGGGCACCGACGGTCGCGGTGGCGCGCTCGGCGATGGCCCGGGCGTGGGCGACGCGCTCGCTCGTGGCGCGCGCCTGACCGGCGATCTCGCGGATCGAGCCCGCGAGCGCCTCGCTCGAGGCGCCGACCGCGCGCACGTTCTCGTCGGCCTGCGCCGAGGCCGCGCCGGCGGCCCGCGCCTGGTCGGCCGCGGAGGCGCTCGCCAGGGTGAGGCGCGCGGAGGTCTCGCCCATCTCGCCGGTCTCGGCGGCGAGCGCGCTCTCGACCCGCGCGGCGGTGTCCCGGAAGCGTTGGACCAGCCCCTCGATCCGGTCCTGGCGCGCGAGCTCCTTCTCGCGATCCGCCTGGGCCTGCGACTCGAGCCGGGCCCGGGCGAGCGCGTTGTCGCGGAAGACGGCGAGCGCGCGACCCATGTCGGCGACCTCGTCGCGCCCGGCGAGCGGCGCGAGGTCGACCGCCGTCGCCCCGCCGGCGAGCGCGGTCATCGCCTGGGTGGCGCGCACGATGCGGCCGGCGACCGAGACCTGGAAATAGCGCACCGCGAGCCCCGCCGCGAGGAGCCCGGCGAGCGCCAGCGCCGCGATGGCGAGGAGCTTCGTGCGCGCCGTCGCGCGCATCTCCGCCGCGAGGGCGATGTTGGCGTCGCCGGCGGCGACGACGACCGCGACCGCGGTGTCGAGCGCCTGGGTCGAGCGCGCGAAATAGGTCTCGAAGTCGACCGGGTAGGCGGCCGTGGCCGCGCCGGCGTAGAGCGCCCGGCGCAGGGCCTCGTACTGCTCGAAATAGGTCCCGCCCATCGTCTCCAGCGCCTGCGCCACCGCCGGGTCGAGGGTGGCGCGGGAGGCGAGGCTGCGGGTGAGGCCCCAGGACTGCAGGACGCGCCCGTGCGATTCGTGCATCTCGGGCAGGTTCTCGGTGGCGATCGGCGTGCCGAGCGCGGTGGCGATGGCGAAATAGGTGCGCTCGCGCCCGCCGTACTCGCGGATGATCCAGGCGCGCTGCATCAGCAGATCGTGCGCGGCGATCGCGGCCGGCGTCTCGTTCGCCGCGGGGCGCACGACGTCGCCGAGCCCGTTGATGGCCGCGATCGTCTGCTTGAGCCGGTCGATCGTGCCCGCGTCGGCGCGCTGGCGCCGGGCCGCCGGCACGGCGAGCGCCGGGTCGATGACGGCGCGGATCTCGGCGAGCGCCGCGCGGTGCCGGGCGAGGCCCGCGGCCAGCTCCGGCTCGCCGGGCAGCGCGACCTCGGCGAGGTGGTCCTCGAGCGCGGCGAAGAGCGTGTCGGACTTCGCCCGCTGCCCGTCGAGCATGGCCCGGAAGCGCGGCGGGAAGGCGTCGGGCAGGGCGAGGCCCACCTGCGAGAGGGAACGCTCGAGCGAGATCTCGATCGTCGCCTTGTTGAGGTACGAGAGCGCGGTGACGGCGTCGCCCACCTCGATCGAGGTGGAGAGCCGGCGCAGCTCGGTGGTGACGGTCAGCGCTGCGGCGACGACGACGGCGGCGGCGACCGCACCGGTGAAGAGGAGGCTCGTGCGACGAATGGAAGGCATGCAGAACGCTCCGCAGGCGGCCCCGGGGGCGGGCGCTCGGATGGGGAACACGCGCACGCTAGGCGCCGTACGGTTTCGCATCCATTAAAGGACGAGAGAATTCGTGTCGAAGTGCAGACTAGAGGCGCGCGCTCGAACGCCTTCGGCGCACGGGATCTTTGAACAACAGATTTGCGTGGAATAGGCAGCCCGTTGCACTGTCGCAGAACAGGTTTCGTCCTCGACGCGCTCCCCGCGAGCGGCGAGCCGACGGATCCTCGACCCGCCGCACCTCAGCCGAGCGTGTCGATCAGGGTCGCGACCAGAGGCTCGTCCGCGGGCGGCATCGGGTAGTCGCGCAGGCGGCGCGGCGCGACCCACTTCAGCGCGGCGTGCTCGCGCGCCTGCGCGAAGCCCTGCCAGCGCCGGCAGATGTAGAGCGGCATCAGCAGGTGGAAGTCCTCGTAGGCGTGGCTCGCGAAGGTGAGAGGGGCGAGGCAGGCCTCCTGCGTGACGATGCCGAGCTCCTCCTCGAGCTCGCGGATCAGCGCCGCCTCCGGCCGCTCGCCGGGCTCGAGCTTGCCGCCGGGGAACTCCCACAGCCCCGCCAGCGCCTTGCCCTCCGGCCGCTGGGCGATCAGCACGCGCCCGTCCGGGTCGACGAGGGCGACGGCGACGACGAGGAGGATCTTCACGGGCGCGGGCTCCGGCTCGAGGATGCCCGCTCATAGCCGACCGGCGCCACCCTGTCAGCGCCGGGGTGCGGCACACGCGCGCGCGGGGTCGCCGAAACCGGCGCGTCCACCGCGTCGTATCTCCGGTGGACGATCGCCCGACGACGGCGTCCCGCGAACTCCGGGGCGCCTCGCGGCTTGTCGGCCCGCCGCCGCCGCCGGCGGTTTGGAACGAGGAGGAGCCCGCTTGCCGCAAGTCGCCCCCGTCGTCGCTCACGTCAACGCCGTCGGTCGCGCGTCTCCCGCGCACGAGGTCCACGGCGCCTTCGGCGCCTTCGCCGAGGCGTCGCTGTCCGCCCCGCGGGAGCGCGCGCTGTTCCGGCGCATGGCCGCGCGGTCCGGCATCGAGAGGCGCCGGTCCACCTTCGCCCCGGCGACCGACGGCGGGTCCGCCGTCGACGCGGAGGGCTTCTATGTCCGCGGCCGCTTCCCGGGCACCGCCGCGCGCATGCGCCGCTACGCCGAGGCGGCGCCGGCCCTCGCGGAGGCGGCCGTGCGCGACCTCGCCGAGCGCACGCCGCTCGGCGCGATCACGCACCTCGTCGTGGCCTCCTGCACCGGCTTCTGCGCGCCCGGCGTGGACCAGCGCCTCGTCGAGCGCCTCGGGCTCGACCCCGGCATCGAGCGCGTCGTCCTCGGGTTCATGGGCTGCGCCGCGGCCGTCAACGCGCTCAAGACCGCGCGCCACATCGTGCGCTCCGAGCCGGACGCGCGGGTGCTCGTCGTGTGCGTCGAGCTGTGCACGCTCCACCTGCAGGACGTCGACGACCTCGCGACGCTGCTCTCGGCCATGCTGTTCGCCGACGGCGCGGCGGCGGCCCTCGTCAGCGCCGATCCCCGCGGCGCGGCGCTCGGGAGCTTCCGGGCGGTGACGATCCCCGGGACGGCCGACCGCATCACCTGGGACGTCGCCGACACGGGCTTCCTGATGCATCTCTCCGGCGCCGTCCCCGCCGCGATCGAGGAGGCGCTCGCCCGCGAGCGGATGCGCAACGATCCGGGCGGCGTCCTCGCCGGCACGCCGGCGGACGCGATCGGGCTGTGGGCCGTGCATCCCGGCGGGCGCACGGTGCTCGACGCCGTCGCCGCCGGGCTCGACCTGCCGGAGGCGGCGCTCGCGCCGGCGCGCGCGGTGCTGCGCGAGAACGGCAACATGTCCTCGCCGACGGTGCTCTTCGTACTCGCCGATCTCCTCGCGCGGCCCGGCCCGCCCGGCGAGCCGGGGATCGGCATGGCCTTCGGGCCGGGCATGGTGGCCGAGACCTTCCGCTTCGCGAGGGCGGCGTGAGCCCGCGCTTCGACGCCGCCCGGCGCGCGCCCGGCCCCGAGCTGATGGACGATCCGGCGGTCGACGCCGTGACGCTCGCCGCCTGCTACGCCGATCTCGCCGGCGTCACCACGCTGACGCTGGGGCGCCGGCCGGTGCTCGACCTCGTCGCACGCGCCGCCCGCCTCGTGCCGGGGCGGCGGCTCGTCGTGCGCGATCTCGGCTGCGGCGGCGGCGATACGCTGCGTGCGCTCGCCGCCTTCGCCCGCCGCCGCGGGCTCGACCTCGCGCTCGAAGGCGTCGACCGGTCGCCGGCGGCCATCGACGCGGCGCGGGCGACGAGCGACCCTGCCGACGCCATCGCCTATCGTGTGGGGGACGCGCTCGCCGACGAGGGCGAGCGGCCCGACCTGATCGTCACCTCGCTCGTCGCGCACCACCTCGCCGACGACGAGATCCCCGCGCTCCTCGCCGGCATGGAGCGGCGCGCCCGGCTCGGCTTCCTCGTCGTCGACCTGCGCCGCAGCCGCCTCGCCTTCCACGGCTTCCGGGCGCTCGCGACGGTCCTGCGCCGCCATCCCTTCGTGCGCCACGACGGGCCCTTGTCGATCGCCCGCGGCTTCGTGGAGGCGGACTGGCGGCGCTACGCCGCCGCGGCGGGGCTCGCCGACGTGGTCGCGATCCGCCGGCGCTTCCCCTTCCGGCTCGTCGTCGAGCGGCTGCGCCCGGAGCCCGCGCCGTGAGCGGCGGCGTCGACGGGAGCGACGTCCTGGTCGTCGGCGGCGGCCTCGCCGGCGCCGCCTGCGCCATCCGGCTCGCCGAGGCGGGCGCGGACGTCGTCCTCGTCGAGCGCGAGGCGGGCGCGCACGACAAGGTCTGCGGCGAGTTCCTGTCGGCGGAGGCCGCCGCCATGCTCGAGGGTTTGGGTCTCGCCGACGTGCTCGCCGGCAGCCCCGCGATCTCCCGGCTCGCGCTCGTGCACGGCGCGCGCACGGCGGAGGCGGGCCTGCCCTTCGTCGCCCGCGGCCTCTCCCGCGCCCGCCTCGACGAGGCGCTCCTCGCGCGCGCCGCCGCGGCCGGCGTCGACCTGCGCCGCGGCCGGGCGGTGCGCGCGCTCGCGCGGCAGGGCGGGCGCTGGAGCGCGCGGCTCGACGGCGGCGACGTCGCGACGGCCGCGCGTGTCGTCCTCGCCACCGGCAAGCACGACCTGCGCGGCCACGCCCGCCCCGACCCGGCCGATCCCGGCCTCGTGGGGCTGAAGGTCCGTCTCGCGCTCGCGCCCGGCGCCGAGGCGCGGCTCGAGGAGCGCATCGTGCTCGTCCTCTTCGACGGCGGCTATGCCGGCCTGCAGCGGGTCGAGGGCGGGCGCGCGAACCTGTGCCTCGTCGCGCCCGGGGGGCGGCTGCGCGAGGCCGGCGGGCTGCCGGGGCTGATCGCCGGCATCGCCGCCGGGACGCCGGCGCTCGAGGCCCTCGTCGCGGACGCGCGCCTCCTGGGTGAGCGGCCCCGCGCCGTCGGGCGCATCCCCTACGGCTTCGTCCACCGCCCGTCGTCCGCCGACCCGCAGGCGCTCCTGCGCGTCGGCGACCAGGCGGGGGTCGTGCCGTCGTTCTGCGGGGACGGGATGGCGATGGCGCTCTACGGCGGCCTCGCGGCCGCGAACGCGCTCGTCGCCGGGGAGGACGAGGGGCGCCACCACGCCCGGCTCGCGGCGGCGATCGGCCCGGCGATCGGGCGCGCGCGGGGGCTGGAGCGGCTCGCCGCCGGCGGGCTCGGCCGCGCCGCCCTCGTCGCGGGCACGCGGCTCGCGCCGGCGGCGGCCGCGGGGATCGCGGCGGCGACGCGGGTGCCGGAGACCGCCTGGCGCGCGGCCCTCGGGCCGCGTCCGTGATCAGAACGCGTCCATCACCTGCACCGCCGCGGGCGTCAGCAGCACCGCGAACAGGATCGGAAGGAAGAAGATGATCATCGGCACGGTGAGCTTGGGCGGCAGCGAGGCCGCCTTCTTCTCCGCCTCGTTGAGGCGCGTGTCGCGGCTCTCCTGCGCGAGCACGCGCAGCGCCTGGCCGAGCGGCGTGCCGTAGCGCTCGGCCTGGACGAGCGCGGTGACGACGCTCTTGACCGGCTCGAGCCCGGTGCGATGGGCGAGGTTCTCGTAGGCCTGGCGCCTATCGCTGAGGTAGGCCATCTCGGCGCTGGTGAGGGCGAACTCCTCGGCGAGCGGGATCGAGTTCGCGCCGACCTCGGCGCCCACCCGCTTGAAGGCCTGCTCGATCGACATGCCCGATTCGACGCAGATCAGCAGGAGGTCGAGCGCGTCCGGCCAGGCGCGCTTGAGGGAGAGCTGGCGCTTCGAGCGCTGGTTCGACAGGTAGAGCTCCGGCGCCTTGATGCCGAGGTAGGCCGCCGTCATCACCCCGGCGACGCGCAGGAGCGGCGCGAGATCGTGGTCGTTGACGAAGAACAGGTACAGGAAGCCGAACAGCAGGAACGCGATCGGCGTCACGAGGCGGAAGAACAGGAAGGTGTATTCCGCCTTCTGCCCGCGATAGCCCGCCTGGACGAGCTGCGCCTTCGCGGTCTCCGTGCCGAGCCAGTCCGAGAGCTTGAAGCGGTCGACGAGCTCCTTGAGGCGCGTCGTCGGGCGCTGGCGCAGGGTCGCGCGCTGGCGATCGGCGTTCATCCGCTCGCGCTCGCGCGCGCGGATCTTCTCGCGCTCGACCGCCACCGCCTTGAGGCGCTTGTCGAGCGTGTCCGCCGGCACGAGCGACATCGCGAGCGACCACACGGTCGCCGCCGCGGCGACGCCCGCGAGCAGCATCGGGACGATGTTGGGATCGGAGAAGAGGTCCATGGCGCGCCCTCAGACCTCGAAGTTGATCATCTTGCGCATCACGAGCACGCCGATGGTCATCCAGACGGCGCACACGCCGAGCACGATCTTGCCGAGCAGCGTGGTCCAGAGCAGGGAAATGTAGTCCGGGCTGGTGAAGAAGGTGATCAGCGCCACGCCGAAGGGCAGCGCTCCGATGATGGCGGCCGAGGTCTTCGCCTCCGTGCTCATGGCCTTGACCTTGTCCTGCATCTTCTTGCGATCGCGCAGGACGCGCGACAGGTTGCCGAGCGCCTCGGACAGGTTGCCGCCGGCCTTGGACTGGATGGTGATGACGATGGCGAAGAAGTTGGCCTCCGGCACCGGTACCCGCTGCGCCAGCTTGGTGATCGATTCCGACAGCGGCACGCCGACCGACTGCGACTCCATCACGAGCCGGAACTCGGAGCGCAGCGGCTCGCGCGCGTTGTAGGCGATCTCGCGCATGCAGTCGCCGAGCGGCAGGCCCGAGCGGATGCCGCGCACGATGATGTCGATGGCGTTCGGCAGCTCGGAGATGAAGCCGGCGATGCGCTTTTTCGTCAGGTAGGCCAGCGTCCAGCGCGGCACGCCGAAGGCGCCGGCGAAGCCGGCGAGGAGGGCGATCACGGGGGACGTCGTGCCCACGAAGGTCAGGAGCGCGAAGACGAGGCCGCACCCGGCGCTGGCGATCCAGAACTTCTTCGGGGCCCAGTCGAGGCCCGCCTGGGTCAGGCGCTGCTCGAGCGTGAGCTTGGCCTTGCTGCCCTTCGCGGCGGAATCGAGGTCCTTGAGGCTCTGCGCGATCTGCTCGCGGCGCGCGGCGGCGTTGACGCGCTCCATCCGCGCCTCGGGCGTGCGCATGACGAGCGTCTGCTGCCGCTTCTCGGCGCGGCGCTCGCCCGACAGGAGCGGGTAGAGGAAGACCCATGCGACCCCGCCCACCGCGACGGTGGCGAAGACGGCGACGGCGATCGCGTTCAGGTCCATGGCGCGCTTCCCCGGTTCATTCGGCGTCGCTCGGCTCGAGCTTGTCGAGGGCGGCGGCGAGCGCCGCCTCGCATCCGTAGTAGCGGGCGCGCTCCCAGAAGCGCGGGCGGCCGACGCCGGTGGAGCGGTGGCGCCCGATCAGCCGTCCGTTCGCGTCCTCGCCCATGATGTCGTAGACGACGACGTCCTGGGTGATGATCACGTCGCCCTCCATCCCGAGCACCTCGGTGATGTGCGTGATCCGCCGCGAGCCGTCGCGCAGGCGCGCGGCCTGGATGATGACGTCGATCGAGGAGACGATCATCTCGCGGATCGTGCGCGAGGGCAGGGCGAAGCCGCCCATGGTGATCATCGATTCGATACGCGACAGGCACTCGCGCGGGGAGTTGGCGTGCAGCGTCCCCATCGAGCCGTCGTGGCCGGTGTTCATGGCCTGGAGCAGGTCGAACGCCTCCGGTCCGCGCACCTCGCCGACGATGATCCGCTCGGGGCGCATGCGCAGGCAGTTGCGCACGAGGTCGCGCATGGTGATCTGGCCCTGGCCCTCGAGGTTGGGCGGGCGCGTCTCCAGGCGCACGACGTGCGGCTGCTGGAGCTGGAGCTCGGCGGCGTCCTCGCAGGTGATGATGCGCTCGTCGTGCTCGATGTAGTTCGTCAGGCAGTTGAGCAGCGTCGTCTTGCCCGAGCCCGTGCCGCCGGAGATGACGGTGTTGGCCCGCACCCGGCCGATGATCTTGAGGATGTCCGCCCCCGGCTGCGAGATCGCGCCGAAGCGCGTGAGCTGGTCGAGGGTGAGCTTGTCCTTCTTGAACTTGCGGATGGTGAGCGCCGGGCCGTCGAGCGAGAGCGGCGGCGCGATGACGTTGACGCGCGAGCCGTCCGGCAGGCGCGCGTCGCAGATCGGGCTCGATTCGTCGACGCGCCGGCCCACCTGGCTGACGATCCGCTGGCAGATGTTCATCAGCTGCTGGTTGTCGCGGAAGCGCACGTTGGTGAGCTGGATCTTGCCCGAGACCTCGATGTAGGCCTTGTTGGCGCCGTTCACCATGATGTCGGCGATGTCGTCGCGCGCCAGAAGCGGCTCCAGCGGCCCGTAGCCGAGCACGTCGTTGCAGATGTCCTCGAGCAGTTCCTCCTGCTCGGCGATGGAGAGCACGACGTTCTTGAGGGCGATGATCTCGTTGACGATGTCACGGATCTCCTCGCGCGCCGAATCGGCGTCGAGGCGCGAGAGCTGGGACAGGTCGATGGCCTCGATCAGGGCCCCGAACACCATGCTCTTGGTCTGGTAGTACTTGTCGGACTTCTGCCGCTCCTCCACCACGAGCGGCTTCTCGCGCACGGCCCGCGGCTCTAGCGAGGACGCGGGCACGTAGCCGGCCTCGGCGAGAACCGGGACCGGGCTCGGATGGGGCTCCGCCGCAGGCTGGGGCGCCGGGGCGGGGGCGGCGTGGATCGGGCGGGGAGCGGCGTCGCTCGCGGTCCCGGACGTCGATCGTTTGCCGAACATGCTGGTTCACTCTCCGGTTCGCCGCGTCGCCTCAGGAGGCTTTGCGGCGCACGATCTTCGACAGGAGCGGGTCGAGCAGGCTCGCCGCGCGCGCGCCCCGGCGCTCGGCGGGACGCCCGGCGATCGCCTGCGCCAGCTCGTCGAAGGCCTCCGCCGGCTTCGATCCCGGCTGGATCTCCGCCACCATCTGCCCGTTGTTCGCCGCCGTGCCGAAGAGCTGGGCGTCGAAGGGGATCGCGGCCGAGAGGGCCACGTCGAGCGCCTTGGCGAAGTCGGCCGCGGCGATCTCCGGGCGCTTGGCGAGGCTCGCCTGGTTGAGCACGACCCGCGGCGGGCGGTCGTTGGGCCGCGCCTGCCGCAGCAGGTCGACGAGGTTCTTGGCGTTGCGCAGCGAGGCGAGCTCGGGGGCGGCCACGACGACGACCTCGTCCGCACCGATCAGCACCCGGCGCGCCCAGGCGGTCCAGACGTGGGGCACGTCGAGCACGATCGCCGGCGTCGACGTGCGCAGGATGTCGATGATCTGGTCGAAGGCGGTCTCGGTGAGGTCGCAGGTGCGGTCGAGCACGGCGGGCGCCGTCAGCAGGCTGAGCCGGTCGGAGCACTTCGAGAGCAGCCGGTCGACCATGTTGGCGTCGAGCCGGTCGGGCGCGAAGATCGCCTCGGCGATGCCCTGCGGCGGGGCCTGGTTGAAGTCGAGCCCCGCCGTGCCGAAGGCGATGTCGAGGTCGACGATCACGGTGGCCATGGCGAGCTTGCGCGAGAACGACCAGCCGAGATTGTGCGCCACCGTCGAGGCGCCGACGCCGCCCTTGGCGCCGATCACGGCGACGGTACGCCCCACCGGCGGCGCGCCGGGGGTGGCGTAGAGGCCCGAGACCGCCCGGACGAGGTCGATCGGCTCGACCGGGGCGATGAGGTACTCGCTCACCCCGCGCCGGATCAGCTCGCGGTAGAAGCCCACGTCGTTGACGTGGCCGAGCACCATCACCTTGCTGCCCGCATCGCACACCTCCGAGAGCTGGTCGAGCTGGGCCAGGAAGTCCGGCTGCGAGGTCATGCGGGTCTCGAGCAGCACGACGTTGGGCGTCGGGGCCTGCGAGTAGGCGGCGACGGCGGCGGGGACGCCGCCGGTCTGGACGCGCACGTGCGCCTTGACCATCCGCCGGTCGGCGGCGGCGGCCTCCAGGGCCGCGGCCACCTCCGCGGTCTCGCAGAAGGCCTGCAGCGTGATGCGCGGGACCGGCGGGATCAGGTCGTCGCGCGGCGGGCTCTCGGTCATCGGTCGTGTTCCTCCCTCGACGGGCGCGCTCATTCGTTGCCGGTCGCCGGCGAGGTCGCCTCGCGGACCGCCCGGATGTCGGGCAGGCGAGCCTGGACGTCCGACGGGGTCCGGGTGCGGCCGCGCACCAGGTCGACCGGATCCGCCGTCTGGGCGGCGACGTTGGCCTGCGTGGCGCAGCCGAGATTCCAGTAGGGCTCGTTGCGCAGGTTGAAGGCCGCGTCCGACACGCCGAGATCCTGCGGCCAGAGCCCGCAGCGGCTCTGCACCCGCGCCTGCAGCGCGCGGTAGGACAGCCGGATCGCCGCCGCGAGGCTCGGATCGCCCGGGCGGTAGGTCGTGAGCGAGAGGTAGGTCGCCGGCACGCCGGACTCGGCGAGCGTCGCGCGCACCGCGTCGAGGGTGCGGCGCGTGCCGACCTCGTCGCCGCCCTGCGGCACCTGCACGTGCAGCGCGCCGCTGCCGCCCTGGCGATAGCCTTCGGCGAAGGCGGCGACGTCGGTGCGCTGGCGCCGGTCGAGCCCGACACCGCGCACGATCACGTCGAGCACCTCCGGCGCCTGCTGGAGCGCGATCGGGTGGCGCTCGCGGTAGTCGTGCGGATAGGCCGTCGAGCCGGTCTGGATCACGCGGTCGGCGCAGGCGCCGAGCGTCGCGGCGACCCCGGCGACGAGCGCGAGGCGGGCGAGCCTGCCGGTGCGGGTCCGGGTGCTGGCGGAAATCATGCGGGCCATCTCTCGTCGTGGTCCTCTGGTGAGGCGTCCTCTCGCGGGGCGAGGACCCGGTCAGTCCGCGATGAAGCCGAAGGTGCCGCGCAGGCCGACCGGGTCGGCCGCCTCGACGGTGCCGTAGAGCCGGTTGAGCCGCCCGAGCAGGATGGCCTGCGGGTCGTAGGCGTCGACGAAGCCGTCGTCGGGCCGCGCCACCTCGGAGGGCTCCATCGCCTGGGCGATGAGCGGCGTGACCAGGATCATCAGCTCGGTCTCGCGACGGTCGTAGGCCTGGGAGCGGAACAGCGTGCCGATGATCGGCAGGTTGAGCAGCCCCGGCATGCCCGAGACCCGCCGGTCGACGCGCGAGGAGATCAGGCCCGCGGTCATGATGGTCGAGCCGGAGGCGAGCTCGAGGCTCGTCGCCGATTCGCGGGTCTTGAAGCCGGGATAGGTGGCGCCGTCGATCTGGATCGAGTTGCCGCCGTCGAGCTCGCGCACCCGCGTCGCCACCTGCAGCGAGATGCGCCCGCTCGAGAGCACGACCGGCGTGAAGGAGAGGTTCACGCCGAAGTCGAGGAGCTCGATCGCGCAGGTCCGGTCGACGCCGGTGCCCGAGCAGGTGCGGATCGGGATCTCGCCGCCGGCCTGGAAGTCCGCCGTCTCGCCGGAGATCGCGACGAGCGTCGGCTCGGCCAGCACGCGCAGCAGCCCGGCGCTCTCGAAGGCGTTGAGCGTCGCCTGCAGGCTGAAGCCGGCGGCCTGGAGCCCGGCCCGCACCGTGCCGTTCGCGCCGGTGGTCGCGAGGCTGATGCCTTCGTCGACCGCGATCGGGGTCGGGGCCCATCCCGCGGTCGTGTCGATGCCGAAGCGCTTGAGCACCGAGCGCTCCACCTCGACCACGGTGACGCGCAGCATCACCTGGTCCTCGCCGCCCACCGTGAGCGAGTTCACGACGGCGCCCGTCGCCCCCGCGCTCGCGCCCACGAAGGCGTTGGCGATGTCGACGGCGCGCTGGGCGTCGAGGTTCGAATCGACCTCGCCGGTGAGCAGGATCGAATCGCCCGCCGCCCGCACGTCGATCCGCCCGGTGGGGATCGAGCCGCGCAGGGTCTGGCGCAGGGCCTGGAGGTCGCGGCCGACGTCGACGTCGAGCGAGGCGATCTGGCGGCCCTCGGCGTCGAAGGCGAAGACCGAGGTCGCGCCGGGCGCCTGGCCGATGAGGAAGATCTTGCGGGCCGAGCGCACCACCGCGTTCGCGACCGCGGGGTTCGCGACGAAGACCTCGCGGGCGTCCGCCGGCAGCTCGACGATCACCGACTTGCCGACCGCGACGTCGACGCGCCGCGAGATCGCGCCCTCGCCGGCGGCGATGCGCACGATCGGCGCGGTGGGCGGCTGGGCCGGGTGCGCGCCCGGCGCGTTCGGGTTCCAGTCGACGGCGGCCGCGGGCGGCGCGCCGGCGACGAGCGTCGCGGCGAGCGCGATCGCCGAGGCGACGCCGAGGAAGCCGGCGCGGCGGGCGGAGCGGGGCGGGGCGGGGGCGTTCTGGGCGGGGGCGCGGGTCATCCTGCCTCTCCTCACGGGATCGGGGTCGGCATGGAGACGCCGAAGCGCACGATGTCGAGGCTGCCGAGCTGCTCCTCGACGACCTCCTCCTCCACTGCCACCGCGGTCGGGGCGGCGTCGGCGAGGCTGCGCAGCGCGAGCGAGAGCTGGCCGGTGCGCTGTGCGAGCGTGATCGCCTCCGCCTGGCTCGGCGTCAGCTCGAGGGTCGCGTGCTCGCCGTCGACGAAGGAATTGCCCTGCTCGTCGACCTGGACGTTCTTGCCGATGGCGAGGATGCGCACGTTGCGCAGGATCGTCTCCGACACCAGCACGTCGCCGCCGCCCTGCTGGGAGGCGCTCTCGTTGCGGAAGGTGCGGATGATGTCGACCCGGTCGTTGGGCAGGACGAAGCCGCCCGCCGAGCTCGAGCCGCGCGAATCGATCGAGATCGAGACGGCCCGCATGCCCGCGGGCAGGATCGCCGACATGAAGCCGCCGGCGTCGGAGCGGATGAGGCGCTCGAGCCGGATCGGCTCGCCGGCGAGGATGCTCTGGCGCGCCATGGCGCCGGCGGCGGCCTCGATGCCGGCGTCGCGGGTGATCAGGCCCTCCGGCACGGCGTTGGCCGGCCAGTCCTGCCAACGCAGGTCCTGCTCCGAAAGCGTCTGCCCCATCGGGATGGGCGCCGCGGCGACGAGGATCGCCGTGGTCTCGACCCGAGGCGCGGCGACGACCTGGACCTGCGGCGGAGGCGGCGGGTCGCCGCGCATCAGCAGCATCGCGCCCGCACCGGCCGCCAATGCGAGTCCGAGGACTGCCAGTTGTGCTCGCTTCATGGTTCGACGTCCCGAACGCTACGGAGGGTCTCGTGCGTCGGATGTCACCAGCGAATCGTCAAATTATGGTTAAGGGACCTTTTCGAAGGCTCCGCGTCGCGGCGTCGACGGCTCCCGATCAGGCGCCGATCGCGAGGCGCCAGGCTGCGCTCTGCGGCAGCGCGACGAAGGCGCCGGCGGCGATGGCGATGCCGTAGGGGACGCCGACGTCCTTGCTGCGCAAACGAGCGAGCCAGGGCCACCCGTCCACCGCCGCGGGGACCGGGACCGCCCGCAGGGCGACGATCGCCAGCGTGAGGACGCCGCCCGCCATCGCGGTCGCGAAGAGGAATCCGCCCACGTCGGATGCGCCGAACCACACGGCGGCGGCGGCGATCAGCTTCGCGTCGCCTCCGCCGATCAGGCCGAGCGCGAACAGCGCGAAGGTGCCGGCGAGGACCGCGAGGCCCACTCCCAGGTGAAGCCCGATCTGTGCGAGCTCCAGCCCCGCGAGCGGGGCGAAGGGCAGGAAGGCCGCGACCAGCAGCAGGCTGATGCGGTTGGGGATGCGCATCGTGCGCGCGTCGCAGAGCGCGGCGACGCCGAGGAGGCCGACGAAGCCGGCGAGGAGGGCGAGGGCGATCTGTTGCGACACGGGAGGAGGCCTCTCGCTACTCGATGAGCATCATGTCTTGCGCCGAATCCTCGAAGGTGTCGGCGATGAGCTGGAACGCGACGTTCATCGGGTCCTCGAGGAGGGAGAACGTCGCGAGCAGGATCATGGCCATCACCGCGGCGATCAGCGCGTACTCGATGGCGGTCGCCCCGCGTTCGTCCGCGAGGAAGCCCGCGCGCGCGCCGATCTTCGACGATGACGGCATGGCGCGGGCTCCCTGGTGAGCCGGCCGAGGAACGGCTCGGCCGCGGTACGAAGCGGCCGAACGCTCGGCCGAGGCGATGCGGCCCCGCGCGGACTGCGCCGCGCCGAAGCCGGGGGACGATCAGTCGATCGTGTCCGCGCTGCCGGCGGCGTTCAGCTGGTCGGCGATCGTCTGGAACGCGTCGTTCATCGGGGTCTCGATGAGGTTGAACACGGCGAGCAGCAGGACCGCCATCACGGCGGCGATGAGGGCGTACTCGATCGCGGTGGCGCCGGACTCGTCCTTGACGAAGCGCTTGAAGAGGTTGGTCATGGTGTGCTCCTGTACGACTGTGCTTCGACGCGCGCCCCGGCTTTCTCGCTTCTGGAACCGAGCGGCGATGAGGGCACCCTACGCGCCACCTCTTGCCAGCCGGTTAAGCCGGTGAAGCATTCCCAAAGATACCGCCAGTGTCTTTCCGATGGTTAATCTTTTCTGATCCGCCCTGTTTTGCGTCATCGGCCTAAAAATTTGTGCCGCTGTGAGATTGTGGTAGTAGAAATTGGTGAATAGGCGTTCACACCAGTGTATTCCTGCCGCCTATTCTGTCGCGAAGCGGGGCGCGTCGAGGCGCGGTGGCGTAGCGGCATGCCCGGCGCGAGGAACAGCACGGCTTCGCCACAAGTCGTTCCGGCCGGATTAGGCGATTGTTCACCATTTTCGGCTGTCCTTGCGGCCGTGCTAGCCTTCATCCGCCGGTTCCCGACCGGCGTCGCAGGAAGAGACCTGGATCATGCGCATCCGCCCCGTCCGCGCCATCGCCCCGGCACTCGCGGCCACGATCGCCGTCGGCCTCGGCCTGTTTCTCGTGCCGGACGTCCGCGCGCAGGAGGACGAGGACGCCGTCGTGAGCGACGATCCGGATCGCCCGCGGGTCGAGCGCCCGGATGCGCCGGGCGTGCCGCCGGGCGTCGCCCCCGGCATCGTGGCGCCGCGCATCGTCGCCATCACGCGTCCCATCGACGAGCCCCGCACGCCCGCCGCGACGCCGCCTGCCGGCGCTCCGCAGGCCGATGCACCCGCTCCCGCCGGCGGGCCGCGCGAGACGCTCACGGTCTTCCTCGATCACGCCAAGGTCATCCGCCTCCCGGAGCGGACCCAGACCGTGATCGTCGGCAATCCCTTCATCGCGGACGTGACGGTGCAGCGCAACGGCATCCTCGTCGTCACCGGCAAGGCCTACGGCGCCACGAACCTGATCGCGCTCGACGCGCAGGGCCTCCTGCTCGCCGAGAGCATGGTGAGCGTCCAGGCGCCGCTCGAGGATTCGGTCGTCGTCGTGCAGCGCGGGCTCGACCGCGAGAGCTATTCCTGCACGCCCGACTGCCAGCCCTCGCTCAGGCTCGGCGATTCGGACGGCTATTTCGGCGCGGTCGGCGGCCAGGCCACCCAGCGCGCGGGCTTCGCCACGCAGGTGCGCTGAAGCGGCGGCGGGAGATCGCGCGCGCTCAGGCCTCGCCGATCGCCGGCTCGTCGGTCATGCCGGCGAGCACCTCGGCGACGTGGCGCACCTTCACGTTTCGTCCCTCCCGCTGCAGCCTGCCGGCCATGTTCATCAGGCAGCCGAGGTCGCCGGCGAGCAGCGTCGGCGCGCCGGACGCGACGATGTTCTTCGTCTTCTGCTCGACGATCGCGGAGGAGATCTCGCCGTACTTCACGGCGAAGGTGCCGCCGAAGCCGCAGCAGACGTCGGTGTCCGCCATCTCGACGAGCTCGAGCCCGTCGACGCTCGCCAGCAGCTTGCGCGGCTGCGCCTTGACGCCGAGCTCGCGCAGGCCCGCGCAGCTGTCGTGGTAGGTCACCGCCCCGTCGAAGGAGGCCTCGACGCGGGTGACGCCGAGCACGTCGGTGAGGAAGGAGACGAGCTCGTGCGTCTTCGCCGCGAGCGCATGCGCCTTGGGAGCCCAGTTCGGGTCGTCGGAGAACAGCTCGGGGTAGTGCGCCTTGATCTGCCCGGCGCAGGAGCCCGAGGGCGCGACCACGAAGTCGAAGCGCGAGAACTCCCGGATGGTCTGCTCCGCGAGGGCGCGGGCGGTGGCGCGGTCGCCCGAGTTGAAGGCCGGCTGGCCGCAGCAGGTCTGCGCGGGCACCTCGACGACGCAGCCCGCATCCTCGAGCAGCTTCACCGCGGCGAAGCCGACGGAGGGGCGCATCAGGTCGACGAGGCAGGTGACGAACAGGCCGACGCGCGGCGCGCGCGGGGGGCGGGGCGTGGCTTGCGGCATCGGGGCTCCTCTTCGCGGGGGGCATTGTCCCGCCCGCGGCCCGCACGTCAAGCGCGACCCATCGCGGACTGGGCGACCGCCTCGATGCGAGAGCCCGTCGGCCGGCAGCGGGACTGGCGGCGGGGACCGCGACGGCACGCCGCATCGGCGCCGCCGCCGGTAGCCGGCGCATCGTCGCGTCGCGGGGGGGCGGGTCCCTCAGGCGGCGAGATAGCCGCCGTCCACGGGGACGATCGCGCCATGAACGTAGGAGGCGTCCGGCGAGAGCAGGAAGCCGATCACGCGGGCGATCTCGATCGGCTCGGCCCAGCGGCCGAGCGGGATGCGCGCCTGGATTCGCGGCCCGCGGATCGGGTCCGCCTTCGCCCGCGCCGAAATGCGGGTGTCGACCCAGCCGGGAGCGACCGCGTTGACCCGCACCCCGCGCCCGCCCCAGGCGACGGCGAGCGAGCGGGTCATCGCGGCCACCGCTCCCTTGCTCGTCCCGTAGGCCGGGGCGGCCGCGTTGCCGAACCAGCTCCACATCGAGGCGATGTTGACCACGGACCCGCCGGCCCGCTCGAGGGCGGGCAGGGCGTCCGTGGCCATGGCGAAGCTCCCGCCGACATTGACCGCCATCACCGCGTCGAAGGCGGCGCTCTCCCACTCCGCCTCGAAGCGGATGACGCCGGCGGCGTTGACGAGGGCGTCGAGCGCAGAGACCCGTGCGAGCACCGCCGCACGCGCCGTGGCGTCCGTCACGTCGCAGGTCACGAACTCGACCGTGGGATCCAAGGCATCGTCCCGTTCCAGGCCCGCGGCGATCACCGTCCACCCGGCCGACGCGAGGTGCTCGGCGACCGCGCGCCCGATCCCGGTACCGCCGCCCGTCACGATCGCCGTGCGCGGGCGCGCGCCCGTGCTCCCTGCGGGGTCGTCGCGGGTCATGGCAGGAGGGCCTCGTCGTCCAGCGCCCGCATCGCCCGCACGAGGTCGGCGGCCGAGAGGGAGCGCTCGTAATTCGAGGCGTAGGGCGCCGTCAGCGAGATCTCGGCGATCTTCAGGAGATCGGCTTCGTCGACGAGGCCGAAGGCGGCGAGCGAGGTCGGCAGCCCGATCCGCCGGAAGAAGCCGGCGAGGTCGAGGATCTCGTCGCGCGTCCCCTGCCCCGCGGCGAGCTGGACGAGCGTCCCGAGCGCGACCATCTCGCCGTGGAGCAGCGTCGCCAGGCGCGGGTCGGCCGAGAAGCCGCGCACCATCGAATGGGCGATCGACAGCCCGCCGCTCTCGAAGGCGAGGCCGCTCAGGAGGATCGCGGCCTCGACGACGCGCTCGAAGGCGGGATCGCCGGCGGATGCCGCCATGGCCGCCTCGCCGTCGGTGCGCAGGATGTCGTGCGCGCGCCCCACGATCGCACGGGTCAGCTCCGTCGGCGTGCCGCCGAAGAAGTTGCGCCCGCCGCCCGCGAGCGCGCCCGCGAGCTCGAACGGCTTCGACATCGCGTCCCCGATCCCGGCGGCGAGGAAACGCCGCGGCGCGCCGGCGACGACGGCGGTGTCGACGACGACGAAGGCCGGGTTCGTGGCCATGTGGCGCACGCCCGCCACCGCGTGATCGGGCGTGTAGACCACCGCGATATGGCTCGTCGGGCTGTCGTTCGAGGCGATGGTCGGCACGATCCCGACCGGCCGTCCGGTGAGGATCGCCGCGCCCTTCGCCGTGTCGATGGCCTTTCCGCCGCCGATCCCGAGGATGATCTGCGCGTCGCCGACATCGGCCGCCCGGGCGTCGATCTCGGCTGCGGTGCACTCGCCGCCGAACGGCAGCAGGGCCGCGCCCGGCAGGACCCGCGCGATCGTCTCCGCGAGCAGATCGCGGGCGACGGGATCGATCACCACGGCGACCGGGCCGCCGCCCAGGCGCGCCACCTCGGCGCCGAGCTCCGCCGCCGCGCCCGGTCCCTGCACGTAGCGCTGCGGCGCGCCGAAGATCCTGTAGCTCATGGGGTCATCCCTTGACGGCGCCGGCGGTGAGGCCCTGCACGAAGTAGCGGGACAGCATCACGAAGGCCGCGAACAGCGGCAGCGCGATCAGCGTCGAGCCCGCCATGATGTCGCCCCAGCGCAGGTCGAACGCGCCGATCATCGAGGCGAGGCCGAGCGGAACGGTCTTGTTCGCGTCCGAGCCGATCATAACGAGGGCGAAGGTGTAGTCGGTCCAGGACAGCAGGAACGCGAAGATGGCGACGGTGACGAGCCCGGGCACCGACAGCGGCAGCACGACGCGCAGGAAGGCGCCGAGCCTGGTGCAGCCGTCGACCATCGCCGCCTCCTCGAGCTCGAAGGGCATCGCCTTGAAGAAGCCCCACAGGAACCAGACGCCGAGCGGCATGGTCATGGTCAGGTGGGAGATCACGAGGGAGAGGAGCGTGTCGTTGAGCCCGACCAGCGCGAACATCGTGTAGAGCGGGATAGCCAGCAGCAGCGGCGGGAACATGTAGGCGTAGAGCATGCCCGCCACGATGGCCTTCTTGCCGCGGATGCGCTGGCGCGTCACGCCGTAGGCGATCATGACCGACAGCACCATCGTGATCGCCACCGTCGCCAGCGCGACGACGAGACTGTTGAGGAATTGCTGCGGGTAGTCCGTCTGGGCCAGGAGGCTGTAGTAGTATTGCAGCGTCAGCCGCGACGGGACCAGCGACGGTGCCGTCAGCATCTCCTGCGTCGGGCGCAGCGAGGAGGAGATCATCCAGTAGATCGGGAAGGCGCTGTAGAGCGCGATCGCGGCGGCCGCGAGGTAGATCGCGGCGCTGGCGAAGGGGCTGCGTCGCCCGGTCGAGCCGGTCGTCATGCGTCGTCCTCCATCGGAAAGGCGCGGAAGTAGAGGAACACGGCCAGGGACAGGAACAGGAACGAGATCGTGGCGATCGCCGCGCCGGCGCCGATGTCGAACAGCGCGAAGGCCGTGCGGTAGGACAGGATCGGCAGGTGCTCCGTCGCGCCGATCGGCCCGCCGCCGGTGGTCAGCCAGATCACGTCGAACTTGTTGAACATCCACACCCCGCGCAGGAGGATGATGACCGTGAGGATCGGCCGCAGCACCGGCAGGGTGACGTGGAAGAAGCGGCGCACGGGTCCGGCCCCGTCGACCCGGGCGGCCTCGTAGAGCTGGGACGGCACCGTCTGCAGCGCGGCGAGGAACGTCGTCGTCACGAAGGGCGTCCACAGCCACACCGAGATCAGGATCACCGACCACATGGCCGCGCTCTCGGTCTCGAACCAGTAGATCGGGGGCAGGCCGAGATCGTCCATCAGGATGGTGACGATGCCGAGCGAGCCGTCCACCATCCACTTGAAGGTCAGGACGGCGATGACCGTCGGCAGGAGGTAGGGCAGGAAGGCGAGGCCGCGCACCAGCGCCCGGCCGCGGAAGGGCTGGTGGAGAATGAGGGCGAAGCCGATCCCGAGCACGACCTGCAGCACGATCGACACGCCCGCGTAGACGATGCCGTTGACGAGCGCGTTCCAGAACTCCGCGCGGGAGAGCACGTCCGCGTATTTCGCCAGCCCCACGAAGACCGGCTCCGAGGTGAGCGAGGTCATGTGGTAGAAGCTGAGCGACACGGCGTAGAGCGCCGGGCCGACGATCAGCACGAGGGTCGCGATCGCACCCACGGCCAGGAAGGTCGGCAGCATCCATCGGGTCATGGCGAGCCTGCTCGAAGAGTGGGAAGCCCCGGGGAGCGCGGTCGCCCCCCGGGGATGATCGTCGCGGGACGGCTCAGCCGACGAGCTCGCGCATGCGTGCCGCGGCGCGATCGACCGCCTCCGCGGAGGACAGCCCGCGGATCAGCTTGTCCTGCAGCATCTCCGGCATGACGAAGGCCTCGAACACCTTGCCGGGGCGCGTGTCGGGGTGCGGCCCCTGGGTGTCGATCGACGTCACGAGCATCGAGTCGTCGGACACCATCCGCCGCATCGTCTCGATCTGGCCGCTGTACTTGCTGATCAGCGGGTTGGAGCGCCACTGGTCGTTGTCGTAGATGTCGAGCCGCGTCGGCTGGAAATGCACCGGTGCGGTGTGCAGGAAGTCGATCAGGCGGTCGGTCGTGAGCCAGCGCATGAAGTCCATCGCGCGGCCGGTGTTGTCGGTGTTGAGCACCACCCAGCCGTCGTAGCCGTGGCTGACGGCCTTGCGCTGGCCGCTCTGGTCCATGTACGGCATGATGTCGAGCTGCTCGGCGACGGCGGGATTGTCGCGCTCCGCCGCTTCGAGCACGCGCCCGGCATAGGGTCCGTGGGCGATCGTGCCGCCGACGATGTTGGAGAGCACGGTGGCGTAGTCCGCCTGGATCGCGCCCGGCGGCATGGTCGGGTACAGCCGCTCCATGAAGTCGAGATACGCGGCGGCCTTCGGCTTCATGGTCTCGTTGTCGAGGACGACGTTCCAGGCGTCGTCGAACAGCTCGACGCCTTCCGCCCACATGAAGGCGAAGGACATCCAGTTCGTCGCGCCGTTCGAGCCGATCGGGAACAGGCAGCCCTTCTGGCGCCCGTCGACCGTCGCCTCGCAATTGGCGACGAACCCGTCCCAGGTGTCCGGCACCGTCAGCCCGTGCTTCTCGTAGAGATCCTTGCGGTAGTAGATCACCGAGAGATTGTAGTCGAACGGGTACCAGTAGACCTTCCCGTCGACCGGGAAGAGGATGTTGTTGCCCCACTCGTAGGGGTCCGTCAGCTCGTTCAGCGGCACGATGTGACCCTCGTCCGCGAGCAGCAGCACGTGGCCGACGAAGCCGACATTGGCGATGTCGTAGGGCGTGCCGCTGCGGATGCCGTTGGTGATCTTCGTGAAGGCCTCGCCGAGCGGGACGGAGTCGACGACGACCTCGACGCCGGTCTGGGCCTCGTATTCCGCCTTGATGCGATCGAAGAAGGCCAGGGTGTCGCGGCCGGTCTCGCAGTTCAGGAAGCGGATGGGACGTCCGCCCTGCGCCCGCAGCGCCGGTGCGGCGACGCCGGTCATCGCGAGGCCGAGGCCGAGCGCGCTCGCGCCCTGCAGAACCCGGCGGCGCGTGACGAGACCCGTTTTCGTGATGTCGGTCATGGTTTCCTCCCCTTCTGTCGGGCGATGGTTCGATTACGCCCGTGTCGATCGATCCCCTGCGTCCGAGGCCGACGGCAGTCGCTCCTCGGTGACGGGATCGAACAGGTGAATAGCGGCCGGATCCGCCGAGACGTGCACCGTGGCGCCGGCGCGGATGTCGTCTCGACGGCCGAGCATGACGCGCATGCCCATCTCGCCGACGCCTCCGACGAGGAGCGTCTGCGAGCCGAGCTGCTCGACCGCGCGGACGGACAGCGGGACGCCCCGGTCGACCAGCTCGAGCGCCTCGGGGCGCACCCCGGCGACGACGCGCCCGTCCCTCGCCCCGTCCGGCGCCGGCAGAGTCGCCCCGCCGTCGAGGCGCACGAGCCCGCCTGCGATCTCGGCCTGGAAGAGATTCATCTCGGGCGAGCCGATGAAGCCGGCCACGAAGACGTTCTGCGGGCGGTCGTAGACCTCGAGCGGCGCGCCGATCTGCTGCACGCGGCCGTCGCGCATGATCACGATCCGGTCCGCGAGGGTCATCGCCTCGGTCTGATCGTGCGTCACGTAGATCATCGCCTTGCCGATGCGCTTCTGCAGGAGGGCGATCTCCTCGCGCATCCGCACCCGCAGCTTGGCGTCGAGGTTCGACAGGGGCTCGTCGAGCAGGAAGACGGCGGGATCGCGCACCAGCGCCCGCCCGAGCGCGACGCGCTGCATCTGCCCGCCGGAGAGCTGCCGCGGCTTGCGGTCGAGGAGATGCGTGATCCCGAGCATCTCGGCCGCCGCCTCGACGCGCTCGGCCGCGAGGGCGGGCTCGACGCCGCGCATCTTCAGGCCGAACGTCATGTTGGCGCGGATCGTTTTGTGCGGGTAGAGCGCGTAGTTCTGGAACACCATCGCGATGTCGCGATCCTTCGGCTCCAGGCTCGTGACGTCGCGCCCGCCGATCAGGAGCGTGCCGGACGTGATGGTCTCGAGCCCCGCGACCATCCGCAGCGTCGTCGACTTGCCGCAGCCCGACGGGCCGAGCAGCACGATCAGCTCGCCCCGGGCGATGTCGAGGCTCACCTCCTCCACCGCGGTGACGCTCCCGTAGGTCTTGCGTATGGTCCTCAGGCTGACCTCGGCCATCAGGTCGCTCCTCTGGTCGCGGCGACGATGCGATGGTTGACGGGGGTGAGCGCGTCCTTGGCGGCGCGGTAGATCGCGACCCCCTCCTCGTGGCCCCGCCGGTTCGCGCGGTTCGGCTCGCGGATCGCCTCGACCGAGACGACGGCCGCCGCCGCCTCCGTGTCGGCGAAGGCGCCCACGCCGATGCCGGCGAGCAGCGCCGCGCCGAAGGAGGCGTCCGCCTGGCGCGGCAGCTCGATCACCAGCCCCGTCACGTCGGCGATGATCTGCTGCCAGAGGAGGCTGCGCGTGCCGCCGCCGACCAGACGGGCGGTCGCAAAGCCCATCCCGCGGGCCTCGAGAACGTCGAGGCAGTCGCGCAGGCTGTAGGCGACGCCCTCGTAGAGCGCACGGACGAAGTGCCCCGGGCCGTGGGCGAAGCCGAGCCCGACATAGGCGGCCCGCAGATCCGGATCCCAGTACGGGCTGCGCTCCCCGTTCAGGTAGGGGTGGAAGACGAGCCCGTCGCTTCCGGCGGGTACCCCGCGCGCCGCCTCGTCCATGCCGTCGAAGCCCAGCGAGGCGAACAGGCTGTCGCGCAGCCACCGGTGCGCCGAGGCGCAGGAATTGGTGCCGAGGATGGCGTAGCAGTGGCCCGGGACGAGATGAGGATAGTGGATCACGTCCTCGGAGAAGGCCGGCTGCGCCGTCAGCGTCGACACCGTCGCCGCGGTGGCGAGCTTGAGCGCGCCCATGCCCGGGCGGGTCATGCCGCCGCAGAACGTCTCCGCGTTGGTGTCCGACGTGCCGCAGACCACGGGCGTGCCCGCGGCGAGGCCGGTCTCGGCGGCGGCCGTTGCGGTCACGCGTCCGGTGGTCGTGTGGGAGGCGACGATCGGCGGCAGGGCCGCCGGATCGAGGCCGGCGAGCGCGCACAGCTCCGCCGACCAGCCGCCCGAGCCCGCGTCCGCCAGCATCAGGCCCCAGGCGTCCGTCAGGTCCGTGGCGTCGCTGCCGTCGAGCCGGCGCCGCAGCCAGTCCTTGGCGGGACGGATGCGGCGGATCCGGGCGAAGAGCGCCGGCTCGTTCTCGCGCACCCAGACCAGCTGCGGCAGCGTCCAGGTCGCGCTGACCCGGTTGCCCGAGAGCTCGAGGATGCGCGGCCCCGCCGCCTCGCGGAGCGCCGCGACCTGCGCGCCGGAGCGCTGGTCGTTCCACATGATCGCGGGCCGCAGAACGCGCCCCTCCGCGTCCTCGAGCACGTGGGTATGCGCTCCGGCCGTGACGGAGATCGCGGCGATGCTGTCCGGCCGGACGCCCTCGCGCAGGAGCGCGCCGACGCTCGCCACGAGGGCGTGCCACCAGCCCTCCGGAGCCTGCTCGCTGAAGCCGGGATGCGGCGTCAGGGTCTCGACCGGCGCCGAGGCCGTCGCGTGGACCCGTCCCGAGGCGTCGATCGCCGTCGCCTTCAGCGATCCCGCACCGAGGTCGATGCCGAGGAGGAGCGCCTCAGGCATGGTCGCCCCGGTCGCGATAGGGGTCCACCGCATCCGGACGGGCCGGAAGCCCGAGCTTGCCGGGGTTGAACAGGTTGGCGGGATCGATCGCCTGCTTGATCGCGCGCAGCACGTCCATGCCGACCCCGAGCTCCTCGTCCATCCAGGGCCCGCGGAACAGCCCGCTGCCGTGGTGGTGGGCGATGGAGCCGTCGTGCGCGAGCGTCTCGCCTTCGAGCAGCTGCCAGAGCCGTGCATGCAGCGGCAGCGCCTCCGCCTGCGGCATCGGGGGCAGGCGCACGGTCATGTACTGGCAGACGCCCTCCGCATAGACGTGGGACCAGTGGGCGCTGAAGTGCGCCTGGGGGTGGATCGCCGCGACGCCCGACGCGATCGCGTCGTAGAGCGCCGCCGCCCTCGACCAGTTCACCGTCACCTCGATCGTGTCGTTGTAGTAGCCGCGGTCCTGCCAGAGCTTGCTGATCGAATCGTAGCGCTTGGCCCGCCATTCCTCGAAGGGACGGTGCTCGGTCTCGACCGCGTCGGCCTCCGCGGCGAAGGCCCGCACCAGAGCCGCCTCGGCGGCGACGAGCGAGGCCTCCCCGCACAGCACGATGTTCGCCATCACGGGCCGCTCGCCGAAGGCGGCGATGCCCTCCGTCCGCGCCGCGGTCTCGCGCTCGTCGTAGAGGCGCACGAGGCGCGGATGCAGGCCCGCCTGCATGATGCGCCGGGCGAGCCCGAGCGCCGAGGGTCGATCCGGCAGCGCGAGGACGAGAACCTCCTCGGCCTCCGGCAGCGCCCAGAGCCGCAGCGTCAGCTCCGTGATGATGGCGAGCGTTCCCTCGTTGCCCACGACGATGTCGCGGATCGAGGGGCCGGTGGCCCGCTTCGGCAGCGGACGCACCCGGAGCAGCCGTCCGTCGGGCAGCACCGCCTCGAGGCCGACCACGATGTCCTCGATCTTGCCGTACCGGCTCGACTCCTGGCCGCCGCCGCGACAGGCGGCCCAGCCCCCGACCGTGGAGATGGTGAGCGACTGCGGCAGGTGGCCCGCCGTGTAGCCGAGCGCGTTCAGCTCCGCCTCGAAGGCGCCGCCGTTCATGCCCGCCTCGACGCGCACGAGCCCGTTCTCGCGGTCGATCTCGAGAATGCGGCACATCCGCTGCAGGTCGACCAGGATCTCGCCGCCGAGCGGGATCGTCCCGCCGAGCACGCCCGAGCCGGAGCCGTAGGGGATCAGCGGGAGCCCCAGCTCCGCCGCCCGGGCCACGACCCGGCGCAGCTCCTGCGTGTCGGCAGGACGGACGACGAGGCTCGGCAAGGTGCCGACCAGCGCTCCCTCGCGGGCCCGGAAGTTGGCGTAGGGCAGCTTGTCGTGTGCGTAGCGCCTGCGCTCCTCCGGGGCCGTCAGCACGTGCTCCGCGCCGACGATCTCCGCAAAGCCTGCGATCGGCTCGTTCCTGCTCACCGCGGTCCCTCCTGTTCTGCTGCGCCGGTCGCGCCGCCTGGCGATCGCGACCGGCGCGGTCGCTGTGCATGCGCTCGCGCTGGCTTTCGCCGCTGAGCAAACGTTTGTGCAAACAGAAACGCAGAAGCCGGCGGGGGAGTCAACCGCCTTTCATCGCGGTGGTGATGTGGATTCGCGCAAGACCAGCTTGCCGGGAGGCAGCATCAATGTCTCCGAGGCCTCGGCGGGCCCGTCGTCCGCCCCCGGCTCGAGGCGCCGGAGCAGCAGCCTCACCGCGCGCGCGCCCATCTCGGCGGACGGAAGCTCGACGGTCGTGATCGCCGGGTAGACGACCCGCGCGAGGAGGTCGTCGTGCATGGTGACGACCGAGACGTCGCCCGGAACGTCGAGCCCGTGGCCGTGCAGGCGCGCGATCGCGGCCGCGCCGGTGAGCAGCGTCGCCGCGTGGATCGCCGTGACGCCGCGCGCCAGCAGGGCGTCCACCGCGGCAGGAACGCGGGCGGGATCGTAGCCCGCCTCGGCGACGAGGTCGGGATCCGGCGCCAGCCCGGCGGCGCGCATCGCGTCCTCCCAGCCCCGGCGCCGCGCATCGCCGTTGAAGCGCCCGAGCCGGCCGGCGAGATGCCCGATCCGCCGATGGCCGAGCGCGGCGAGATGCGCGACGCCGATGGCGCTCGCGGCGCGCGTGTCGAGCGCGACGCAGGAGCCGCCGCCCGTGAGCCTCCGGTTGATCACCACGTGGGGCTGGCCGATCGCGGCGATGCTCTGGCGCAGAGTCTCGTCCTCGTCGAAGCTCGCGATCACCACGCCCTCGACGAGGCTCGACTGGGAGACGCGCTCGAGGACACCCGCCGCCGATCCCTCCCGGCCGTAGGCGACGAGAAGCACGTATCCGCGCGCCCGTGCCTCCTCCTCCGCCCCGAGGATGGCGGCCGAGAACACCGGGTTCTCGATCTGCGGCACCACGATGAGAAGCGTCCGCGACCGCGCCGTCTTCAGCGCCCGGGCGAGCGGGTTCGCGCGGTAGTTCAGGCGCTCGGCCGCCTCCAGGATGCGCGCCCGCGTCTCCTGCCGCACGCGCACGTCGGCGGCGTTCTTCAGGACGCGCGAGACCGTGGAGGCGTCCACGCCGGCTTCCCGAGCCACATCGCGCAGCGTCGCGTTGTGAAGGGGAGGCGTGTCCGATGCTCGCGTATCCATGATCCGTCGCGGCGCGATGAGGGCGGACCAGATGTCACCACCCCGCGCGACGCGTCAAGCGCCGCTGCGGCGACGGCGGTCCGGGTCGATCGCGATCGGCTGCGGGCGGCGCGTCGAACGCCGCGCGCGTGTGCGCCGTCGTCCCCAGAGCGACGTCCTTCGTCTCGGCGAACGGACCGTCCAGACGCAGGGATGCGATGCCGGGTAGATCCGCACGGGCGGATCGTCTGCGGCTCGGTTGTGGACCGGAACTCACGATGGCCTCGTCTCGGCGCGATTCGGGCGGTAGACATACTGCGCATCGCTCGCCGGATCGCGCATGGACGGATGGCGGCGAGCACGAAAGGACGGCGTCCGGGGCGCGCCGGTGCCGGAGGACGAGAGCCCATGCCCGTGAAGCCCACCGCCGTCGTCACGTGCACGAACCCGCCCGCGGAGCAGCTGCCCGACGGGCTCTCGGCCGAGGTCTACGGCTTCACGCCGGGCTCGGTCGCCGTTCCGCCGGCGAGCACCTATCTCCTGAGCATCCATCTCGGCGCGCCCGTCCCGGCGAGCGGCCGGGCCGATGGCGAGGCACGCGACGTCCTGCAGCGGGAGGGCGACATCGACGTCCTGCCGCCGGGCGTGCCCGGATACTGGGAGGACGAGGTCTCCGCACGCGCCCTCGCCGTGCGGCTGCCGGCGGCCTTCGTCGCGCGTGCCGCACGGCGTCTCGGGCGCGTGCCGCGCCGCATGACGATCCGGCCGCGGTTTCAGCTGCGCGACGCCGCGCTGGCGCATTGCGGTCTCGCCCTCGCGAGCGAGATCGAGGCCGGCCGCCCGGGCGGCGCGCATCTCGCCGCCGCCCTGTGCGAGGCCCTCGCGCTCAGGCTCGTCTGCGCCTGCGGCGAGGAGGCGCCCGCCGACCGGGGCGCCGGCGCGGCGCTCTCCCCCGCACGCATGGCGCAGCTCGTCGCCTATGTCGACGCGCGGCTCGACGAGCCGCTGACCGTGAGGCGCCTCGCCGCCGTCGCCGCCTCGAGCGAATCGCATTTCAAGCCGGCCTTCCGGAACGCGTGCGGCGAGCCGGCGCACCGGTGGCTCATGCGCCGGCGGGTCGAGCGCGCCACGGCGCTGATCCACGACGGTCTCCCCCTGGCGGAGGTCGCCGCGGCGACGGGATTCTCGCACCAGAGCCACATGGCCCGCTGGACACGGCGCCTCCTCGGGCGTGCGCCGGCCGAGATCGCCCGGGACGCGGCGCGGTCGACGGCGAGCCGCGCGCCGGTGACCGCCGCCCCGCGACCCTCTGCCTGAGGCGCAGGCCGGGCGCGCCATCGCCTCAGGCAGAGGGTGCGCCGCATGCCGCTGCCGGGACGGCTCGTCGCGACGCGGCCGGAGGGTCGCAAAGCCCGGCGCCCGGCGCTCGGCGGTCGCGCGTGGAGGGCGGCGGCGTGCTCGACCGCGCCGCCTGCGAAACACCCGAACCGAACGCCGCCGCCGAGCGTTCGGACGCGGGCGACCCACGCCCGGCGAGCCCTCGAGGAGCGATGTCGCGGCGAAACGACACGATCGATTTCTGGCGTGGCCTGGTCCTCGTCACCATCACGATCAACCATGTTCCGGGCAATCTTCTGGAGCACCTGACCCATCGCAACATCGGCTTCTCCGATGCAGCGGAAGCCTTCGTCTTCATCTCCGGGCTGGCGCTCGCCATCATCTACGGCCCCCGCGTCGCCCGCGAGGGCGCCTGGCCGACCACGCGCCGCAACCTCGCGCGCGCGCTCGAGCTCTACCGCACGCATCTCGCCCTGACCGCCTTCGCCATCGTCGCGTTCGCGGCCCTCGCCCTGCTCACCGGCGCGGAGGAGCTGCTCTCGGCGCACGGGCGAGCGCCGCTCTTCGAGCACACGCCCGAGGCGCTCGTCGGTCTCGTCGCGCTCACCTACCAGATCGGCTACTTCAACATCCTGCCGCTCTACGTCGTCCTGATGCTGGCGGCGCCGCTGCTCTTCCTGGTCGCGCGGCGCTTCGGCCCGTGGTGGATGCTCGGCGTCTCGTTCGCGGCCTACGTCGCCGGACGGGCCCTGCCGCTCGATCTTCCGTCCTGGCCGGAGGGGGCGGGGGGCTGGTTCTTCGATCCCGTCACCTGGCAGTTCCTGTTCGCGCTCGGAATGGCGGCCGGGCTGCGCTGGCGCGGCGACGCACCCCCGCGCTCGCCCGCCGTGATCGGCGCCAGCGCCGCGATCGTCGCACTCGCCTGGATCGTCGTGACCGAAGCCTTCGGCGCGCTTCCCGGGCTGCGCGGAGCGGTGATGCCCCACCTCGACCTCGGCAAGACCGAGCTCGGCCTGGGCCGGATCCTCCATGCCGCCGCGCTCGCCTATCTCCTCGTCGTCCTGCGTGTCGCCGACGCCGCCGGCCAGGGGGCGATCGGCGCCGAGCTGAAGCGGCTCGGCCGTCACGGGCTCCCGGTCTTCGTCGCGGGCTCGATGCTGGCCGCCCTCGGCCAGGCGCTGACGATCGTCGCGGCGGAGAACCGTCTCGATGGCGTGGAGGTGATCGCGATGCTATACACGCTCGCCTCGATCGGCTTCCTCGTCCTCATGGCGCGCGCCCGCGAATGGTCCTCCTCCGCCTCTTCCGCCGCGGCGCTGCCGGAGGCGGCGCGGTCGCCCCTGGCGCCCGCACCGGTGCCCCTCGCGTCGCGGTCCTCGCGCTCGCAGCTGCCCTGATCCTCCCGGCGCCGGTCGTCGCCTCCCCCTGCGCCGACGTCGCCGCGATCACGCGTCCGGAGACCCTGCCGCGCCTCGACGGGAAGCCGGCCGAGACCGGCTACCGGGTGCTGGCGATCGGCTCCTCCTCGACCTTCGGAACCGGCGCGACCTCGCCGCGCGAGGCCTATCCGGCCCGTCTCGAAGCGATCCTGCGCGAGCGCGCGGCGCGCCGCGACGTCGTCGTGGTCAATGCCGGCGTCCCCGGAGAGACCGCCGAGGCGACGCTCGAGCGTCTCGCGGCCATTCTCGCCGCCGAGCGCTTCGACCTCGCCATATGGCAGGTGGGAACGAACGACGCGCTGCGCGGCGTGCCCGAGGCGGAGCTCGCCGCACGGCTCGACCGCGGCGTGGCACTGGCGCACGACGCCGGAATCCCTCTTCTCGTCGTCGACCCGCAGTTCTTTCCGGCCATTCCCGACCGGGTGGCCTACGAGCGCGCGGTGAGGCTCGTCGGACGCCTCGCCGAGGCGCGCGGGGTGGCGGTCCTGCGCCGCTACGACGTCATGCGGGCCTGGGCGGATCGCTCGGACGAGCACCTCGCGTCCATGCTCGCGGGCGACCGCTTCCACATGAGCGATGCCGGCTATGCGTGCCTCGCCGAGCTCGCGGCCGACGCGCTCGTCGCGGCCACGGGGCGGAGCGCGTCCGCGGAGTGACGGGTCGTGCATCCCGCCGCCTCTCGCGCGGTCGGGGAGGTTCGCGGGTCGCGCCGGCGCGAGGGCCGGGAGCCGCTCCGGCACCTGCGCTCTCGCGGGCACTTGCGCTCTCGCCGGCACCTGGGCTCTCGCCGGCACCTGCGCTCTCGCCGACGAGGGCATCGGCCGACGATGCGCGTGTCGGCCCGCGCGGCCGCGGATCGTCCTTCGAGGGTACGTCCCGAGACGGAGACCGACGATGCCCACCCGTGGCCAGAAGATCATCCCCCACCTCTGGTTCGAGGACCGGGCCGAGGAGGCCGCGTCGCTCTACGCGTCGCTCGTGCCCGGCTCGCGCGTCGAGAGCGTCGCCCGATACGGGTCCGCCGGGTTCGAGGTGCACGGCCGTCCGGCGGGCTCGGTGATGAGCGTCTCGCTCGTGCTGGGCGGCCTGCGGACGATCGCGATCAACGGCGGCCCGCACCTGCGCCCGACCCCGGCGGTGTCGTATCTCGTCGCGTTCGCCGATGTGCAGGCCCTCGATCGCGCCTGGGAGGCGCTCGCGGACGGCGGGCGGGTGCGGATGCCGCTCGGCGCCTATCCCTGGAGCGCGCGCTACGGCTGGCTCGACGATCGCTGGGGCATGTCCTGGCAGCTGCGTCTCTCCGCGCCGGGAGACGACGGCGAGACGACGGTGGAGCCTGCCCTCATGTTCACGGGCCCGCCGGGCGAGGCCGAGGCGGCGATCGATCATTACGTCGCGGTGTTCCCCGACGCGCGCGCGGACATCCTGGCGCGCCACGACGGCTCCGGCCCCGATCCCGAGGGCGCGCTGAACTACGCGCGGCTCCGCATCGCCGGCCAGGAGCTCGGCGTCGTCGGCAGCTCCGCCGTCCACGACTTCACCTTCTCGGAGGCGAACGCCTTCGTCGTCGCATGCGACGATCAAGCCGAGATCGATCGGTACTGGAGCGCCCTCTCCGCGGTGCCCGAGGCCGAGCGCTGCGGCTGGCTGAAGGACCGGTTCGGGGTCTCCTGGATCGTCGGCCCGCGGCACCTGCCGGAGCTTCTGGCGTCGCCGAAGCCGGAGGTGACGGAGGCGTTCCTCCGCATGGGGAAGATCGACGTCGCGGCGCTGGAGCGCCTGGCCCGATGACGACCCCGGGGTCGCGTTTCGCCGTGCGGGATCTCGGCGCGGCCGAGCGCGCGGCCGTCCTCGGCCGCGGGGAGCGCGGTCGATCGGGCGCTGTCGCGCGCGGCGGGGCGTCTCTCGGGTCGGCGAGCGCGGGCCCCGTGCGTCCTCGTCTCGCCAGGCCGCGGACGTCCGCCCGGCGAGGAGGATCAGACGATGCTGAAGGATAAGGTCGCCGTCGTCTACGGCGGCAGTGGTGCAATCGGCGCGAGCCTCGCGCGGACCTTCGTGCGCGAGGGCGCCCGGGTCTTTCTCGCCGCACGAGACCGCCGACGGCTGGAATCGGTCGTGGGGCGCGTCGCGGCCGAGGGCGGTCTCGCGACCGGCGCGGTGGTGGACGTGCTCGATCCCGACGCCGTCGCCCGCCACGCGGAGATCGTGGCCGAGACCGCGGGCGGCATCGACATCGTCGTTCATGCCGTGAGCTTCATGCACGTCCAGGGGCAGACGATCGATGCGCTGTCGCTCGAGGACTTCCTGCGCCCCCTCGATCTGTTCCTGCGCTCGCTGTTCAACGTGGCGAAGGCGACGACGCCTCATCTCGGCCGCGACGGACGGGGCGGCGCGTTCCTAACCTTCTCGACACCTGCCGCGAAGATGGCCGTGCCCGGACATCTCGGCTACGCCGCGACCTGCGCGGCGAAGGAGGCCTTCACGCGGACGCTCGCGGCCGAACTCGCACCCAAGGGCGTGCGGGCGATCTGCCTGCGGCCGCACGCCATCGCCGACGCGCCGCAGGCCGGGTCCTATACCGGCGAGCTCTTCGCCGCGAAGGCGCGCGACGCCGGGCTCTCCGTCGAGCATTGGCTGAAGGGCGCCGCCGGCACGACCATGCTCGGGCGTCTGCCGACTCTCGCCGACGTGGCCGAGATGGCCGCCTTCCTCGCCTCCGACCGTGCCGCGGCGACGACGGGCGTGGTCGCCGATCTCAGCTGCGGAGCATTGGTGGATTGAGGCCTCGACGCCGCCCGGGTCGAGGGCTCCGGCCCGCCCGCGTCCTGCTCCTGCTCGCCGGGATCCTCGCGCTCGGCGTCCTGTCGCTCGCGCTCCCGATCGCGTCCTGGCGGACCGGCGAGATCGAGACCGAGCCGCTCGCCCTGCTGCACCACGCGGGCGAGCGGCCGGCGCGGCTGTGGATCGACACCGACGCCGCCTGCGGTCTCGGCCCTCGGACCGACCCCGACGATTGCCTGGCGCTGCACCGGCTCGCCCGCGAGGACGGCCTCGAGATCGTGGGCATCTCGACCGTGTTCGGGAACGCTCCGCTCGCCCGGACCGACCGCGTGACCCGCGAGATCGTCGCCCGGCTGCGTGGCGTCGGCGCGCCGCTGCCGGAGGTCTCCCGGGGCGCATCGGCGCCGCTCGACGAGCGGGACGCCGCGCCGAGCGACGCGCAGGCGGCGCTCGCCCGCGGGCTCCGGGACCGGCCGCTGATCATTCTCGCGCTCGGCCCGCTCACCACGATCGCCGAGACGCTCCGCGCGGAACCGGCCCTCGCTCGCAACGTCGAGCGGATCGTCGCGGTGATGGGCCGGCGTCCGGGCCACCTGTTCCACCCGAGCGAGGGGCAGGGAGGCGGCGTCCTGCTCGGCCACGGGCCCGTGTTCAGCGACATGAACCTGAGGATGGACTCGGAGGCGGTGCGGGTCGTCCTCGCAACGGGCGTGCCGCTCACGCTCCTTCCCTACGAGGTGGCGCGACAGGTGCTGATCACGCGCGAGGATCTCGCCCGGCTGAGCGCGGCGGACGCGGCGGGCGCGCACGTGGCGAGCGCGGCCGAAGGCTGGCTCGCCTTCTGGAGGGACGTTGTGGGCCTCGAGGGGTTCTACCCGTTCGATCTCGTCGCGGCGCACGCCGTGATCGAACCGGATGCCTTTCTCTGCGCGGAGGCGAGCGCGCGTGTCGAGCTCGGCTGGGCGCCGCGGTGGCTCTGGATGATCGGCGATGCCGGACTTCTGGTGACGCCGCGGGGCGACCGGACCGACGCGCACCGCGTTCGCTACTGCCCGCGGCTCGCGCGGTGGCCCGCCACCCTGTCGAAGTGACCATCCGTCGGGCGTCGTCCCTCGTCAGTCCCGATCCGGGGCGCCGAGCGGGAAGTAGCGCCGGTACGGACGGCCTTCCTCGACGGCTCGCGCGAAGGACGGCCGCCGAAGGAGGCGCGTTCGATAGGCGCGGAGACTCGGGTACGCATCCGCGATCGGGTGCACCCAATCGGCATAGAACAAGGAGGGCGCCGCCGCGCAATCGGCCAGGGTGAAGCCGTCTCCGGCGGCCCATTGGCGACCCGAGAGGCGCCGTTCGAGCCAGCCGTAGGCGATCTCCAGCGACCGGCCGGCACTCGCCTTCGCTTCGTGGAGCCGATCCGGCTCTTCGCGCAGCGCCTCTGCGACGGCCGCCTGCATGGCGTTCATCACGTACTGATCGAAGAACCGGTCGAGGAAGCGCACCTCCAGTGCTGCGGCCGGATCCGTCGGCACGAAGCCCACCGGGCCCGGGTGATGGAGGTCGAGATACTCGATGATGATGCTCGTCTCGGCGACGGTGCGATCCCCGTCGACGAGGACCGGGAACTTGGCGATCGGCCACAGCCGCGCCAGCTCCTCGCCCGCGCCGGGCTCCTCCAGGTGACGGTACGCGAAAGGCGTCTCGTTCTCCCAGAGGGCCGTGAGCACCTTCTGGCAATACGACGAGAACGGATGAGCGTAGAGCGTGAGCGGCATGGTCGTCCTCTCCTCGTCGCGCGCGTCGGGTCCGGAGCCTTCCGGACGGGAACGCCTCAATCGATGACGATGGCCTCTCCGCCTTCGACCAAGCGCGCGAGACCGGCTTTCATCGCGGCGATCGTCTCCGGCGAATGCCCCCGCCAGCCCACGAGCTCGGCGACGACGCGCAGCGGATGCCGCGAGCGATAGGAGAGCGTCGGATTGCCGGGAAACCTCTTGTCGGTGAGGTTGGGGTCGTCCTCGAAGTCTCCGGTCGGTTCGACGACGTAGATCCGCTCACGTCCGTCTCCGAGCGACAGCTCCGTACCCCAGATCGCCGCATCCAGCGTCGCCGCGAAATAGATCCAGGAGAGGGGCTTCGTGTCGGTGAAATTCGAGCGGTACCCGACGCGGAGGAGATCGCCGGGCCCCAGGTCGGCCTTGGTGCCGTGGAAGAATTGTCGTGCGAACGGCGTGGCTTCGGCCCACATGCCCTCGGTTCCTCCTCGCGTCGTCCCTCGAGACCGGCATTGCGCCGCCTGTACAGCCAGGACGCGGGAGGATCGGCTTCGCCGACAGGAGGACCGGCGACACGCGAGAGGAATCTGCGCGGGCTCTCCGGGATGACGACGGCGCGCTGTCCGCACTCGGCCAATGGGTCCCGACGCTCCACACGATGACCGGCACGACGAGCGCGGCGCTGTCGTGCTGCACCCGCAGACCCCGCGCGATCTCGCGATAGCCGACCAGCGAGGCGACGATGCCCGCGAGCGCCGGGTGCGAGGCGCGGTGGACGAATTGGGTCGCCGACGGCTCGCTGGTCGTCTCCTCGCCCCGCCTTCCGCGCGGATCGGCTAGCGCGGCCGCCGGTACCGATCCGGAATGCCGCCCGCATGGAGCGTGGCGAAGCCTTCCGCGATCGTCGGCGGAGCCGCCTCGCGAGCGTACATGCGGTCGACGAACGCCGTCAGAGCCGGCGAGGCCTCGAGAAGCCCCGCTTCGCGCGCCCAGTCCAGGGTGGACGCGCCGATGAAATCGGCGACCGTCGGTGTGGAGCCGACGAAGAAGTCCCGCCCGGTCATGTGCGCGTTGAGAGGCTCCAGCATACGGCGGCAGTCCCGATGCGCGAGCGCGACCTCCTCGGGGCGACGCTCGTGCTCGGCGTAGATCGCGGTATGCAGCGCTTCGCGCCAGAGCGGCTGCTCGATCTCGGTGACGAGCAAGAAGATCCACTGATACATCTCGGCGCGGGCACGCGAGTCGCCGGGAATGAACCGCCCGTCTCCGTATCGCTCGGCCAGGTACAGCGAGATCGCCGCGGATTCGGCGATACGCACGTTGCCGTCGACGAGGGCCGGCACCTTGCCGAACGGGTTGACCGCCAGAAACGCGGCGCCGAGATGCTCGCCCTGCGGAATGTCGACGGTGACGATCTCGCAGTCGAGGCCGAGCTCGTTCAGCAACCAGATCGGCCGCGTGGCGCGGGTCGGGGGGATACCGTAGAGCTTCATCGGAGGGCACCTCGAGGGATGGGGCGGACGTATGCTCGAGGACGCGCCGGCGCCATGCCGTCCGACATCGACCGGTCACGGCCTCGCCCGGGCCGCCGGCCCGAACCGATCCTCCAGCCAGCGCACCCCGTATGCGACGAACCCCGCGGGATCGATGCGCAGGAACTCCTCGTCGTTCTCGACGCCTGCGAGCAGGTCGACGTCCCCGAGGCGGTAGGGCATCCCCATCTCGTCGAGCAGCCGGACGTCACGAAACCCGCGCCCGCGTCCGTCCACCGTGATCGTGCCTCGTCGGCAGGAGACCTGTCGCTGCGCGAGCACGCGTGCGCGTCCCGCACGTCGACGTCGGAGATCACCGTCCCGCCAGATCGCGCGCCAGCGTGGGGAGCGTCTCTCGCTCGCCGCGCGCGGCGAAAACGGAGGCAGCGTAGTCGCGCGCCTCCGCGAAAGGGCCGTCGCAGACGAGGCCCAGGACGGGTGCGATGACCCGCGTCGCGGGTGGTCGTGCGGCATGCAGCCGACCGCAATCCGGGCGTCGTTCGGTACTCACGAAACCGCTCCCATGGTCGGGCGGCGCCCCGCCGCCGCGAAGCGCCGCAGTCCGTCCACCGCCTCCGCGCCGAGCCCGGCGGCGAGCTCGCCCTGGACCCGGCGCCAGGTGACGAACGCCTCCTCGAGGACGGCGCGGCCCCGTGCGCTGATGCCGACGAGCCGCTGGCGCGCGTCCTCCTCGTCGCGGTGCGTGACGACGAGCCCGGCCTTCTCGGCGACGGCGACGTTGCGCGTCATGGTCGTGCGCTCGGTCCCGACGATGGTCGCGAGCGTGCCGATCCGCGTCGGTCCCTTGATGGCGAGCACCGAAAGCAGCGTGAACTGCGTCGCGCGCAGCCCGTGCGGCCGGAGCGCGCGGTCGAACGCGGCCGTGATCGAGCGCGCGGCGCGCCGGGACGCGAGGCAGAGGCAGGCGCGAGTTTCGTCGATGGGCATGAGATGAGTGTAGATACACTCTACCGCATGGTCAAGAACCGGCGCGACATCCGTCCGGCCGAGGATCCCGCGGCGAGCCGCCGGACGAGACGATCGTGCTCCGGGTGTCGGTCTCCCCCGGCATGACGCGTCTCGGAAGGCGGGCCGCGGGGCTCGGGCGAGATGCGGGTGTGACGATGCCGGTTCGATCTATTCTCGCCGCATGCGGTTTCGCGAAGGCGTCGGAGCGCGCCCTCTCGACAGCGGACCTGTCGGACGATATCCGCCGCGACATCGGGCTTCCCGAGCGCAGCGACATGCCGCCGTCGTGGCGCCCGCCCGGGCAGGAGCTCGTTCGGCTGTGGATCCGCGGGTCGAAGGTGAGGGACCGATGACGGGACAGACGGGTGGATGCATGTGCGGCGACGTGCGCCTCGTCGCGACGGGCGCGCCCCATCGCGTGGGGCTGTGCCATTGCCTCGACTGCCGCAAGCATCACGGCGCGCTCTTCCACGCCTCGGCGATCTTTCCGGCCGATGCCGTCGCGGTGGAGGGCGAGACCCGCGACTACCGCGGTCGCCACTTCTGCCCGCGCTGCGGCTCCTCGGTGTTCGCGCGGACGGGCGACGAGATCGAGGTCGCGCTGGGCGCCTTCGACGCGCCCGATCGGTTCCGGCCCACCTACGAGCTGTGGACCGTGCGCCGGGAGGCGTGGCTGCCCCCGTTCGATCTCGCGCGGAGCTGGGAGCGCGACCGCGACGAGACGGGCCGCACGGAGCCGTGAGCGGCGCCGTCAGGACGGCCGGCGTCCGCCGGCGAGGCCCGCCAGCGTCCGCTGCAGCCGCGCCGCCTGCACATCGTCGGTCGCGAGCGCCAGCGCGCGGGCGAAGGCGCGGTGCGCCTCGTCGCGGCGGCCGAGCTGGGCGAGCAGCGCGCCGCGCACGTCGTGGAACGGCAGGTAGCCGTCGAGCGGGGCGGCGAGGCCTTCGACCAAAGCGAGGCCCGCATGCGGCCCGAAGGTCTTCGCGACCGCGACCGCGCGGTTGAGGCGCACCACCGGGGTCGGCTGGACCTGCTCCAGCATGGCGTAGAGGAGCGCGATGCGCCGCCAGTCGCATGCGGCCCCGTCCGCGCAGCGCACGTGCTCGGCCGCGATGGCGGCCTGCAGGACGTACGGCCCCGCCGGGCCGGCGGCCTCGGCGCGGGCGAGGCGCGCGAGGCCTTCGCCGATCGCGTCGGCGTCCCAGAGCCGCCGGTCCTGCGCGTCGAGGGGGACGAGCGCACCGGTCGCATCGATCCGCGCCTTCGCGCGGGCGCGGTGGAGGAGCATCAGCGCCAGCAGCCCCTCGAGCTCGGGCGTGCCGGGGAAGAGGTCGACGAGAAGGCGCCCGAGCCGGATCGCCTCCTCGCAGAAGCCCGCGCGCGGGCCGTCCTCCCGCGCCTCGCCGCAATGGCCCTCGTTGAAGAGGAGGTAGAGCGCCGCCGCCACCGCCGAAAGCCGCGCCTCGCGTTCTGCGGCGGTGGGGACCTCGAAGCAGATCCCGGCCTTGGCGATGGCGCGCTTGGCGCGGGTGATGCGCTGCTCCATGGCACTCTCGGAGACGAGGAAGGCGCGCGCGATCTCGGCGACGGAGAGCCCGCAGACCACCTTCAGCGCGAGGGCGATCTGGTGCGCCGGCGGCAATTCGGGGCGGCAGCAGACGAAGAGCAGCCGCAGCACGTCGTCGCCGCAGGTGGCGTGATCGAGGCGCTCGACGAGGGGAGCCTCTGCGTCCGAGGCGTCGGACAAGGCGTCCTCCGGCGGCAGCGGCACGTCGCGCGCGCGGCGGCGCACGCGGTCCGTGCCGGCATTGCGGCCCACCAGCACGAGCCAGGCGAGCGGGTCCGACGGCAGGCCCCGCGCCGGCCACGTCGCCAGCGCCCTCAGGCAGGCCTCCTGGAAGGCGTCCTCCGCCGAATCGAGGTCACGAAAGCGGCGCAGCAGCGCCGCCAGCGCACGCGGCCGCGCCGTCGTCAGGGCATCGGCGATCGCGCACGGCTCGGGCATCGGGGGCGCTCCGCGGGGGACAGGCGACCGAGGACGCGCGAGGGCGGCGCGTCCCGACACGCGATCATGCTCCGTTCGTGGTGCGACCGCCAGCCGCAGGAGGCGCCTCGGAGCGACCGGGCCTCACCCACCGTGCATCCGCGCGCAGGGTGCCTACACCCGGGCCCGATCGGCCGCCGCGAAATGCGCCATCTGATCCGCGTGCGCCTTCACGAAGGCGGGCCGCGCCGTCGCCCGCGCGACGTAGCCGCGGCAGGCGGGATACGCCGAGAGGCCGTCGAAGCGACCGACGAGCCGCAGCACGTCGACCATGGCGATGTCCGCGATCGAGAACGGTCCGGCGAGCCAGTCTCGCGCGGCCAGCACCGGCTCGAGGCGTTCGAGGCGGCCTGCGAGGAACGCGTCGATGTGGCGCCGTCCCGGCGTCTGCGCGTCGTCGCCGGCGAACCGGAACAGCGACCAGGGCAGGCTCGCCGGCTCGACCGAATTCAGGGCGGCGAAGAGCCACTGCACGACCGACGAGCGACCGGCGGCGTCCCGCGGCACGAGCGCCTCGCTGCGCTCACCGAGATGGAGCAGCATCGCCCCGGTCTCGAACACGGTCAGATCGCCGTCGACGAGCCAGGGCACCTGCCGGAACGGCTGGTGTGACGCATGGCTGTCGGTGCGCGGGTCGAACGGCGTCGTCTCGATCCGGTAGGCGAGGCCCGCTTCCTCGAGCGCCCAGCGGATCCGCAGGTCGCGGACGTAGCCGCGTGGGCCCTGCGGGACCCGGTCGAAGGTAACGAGAACGATGCCGCTCATGGAGTCTCCTCTCTCGAAAGCCAGCGGCGAGCGCATCGAGCCGCACCGCCGTCCGCGGGGGCGAAGGCCTCCGGCCGGACCGTGGCGCAGGGGTCCCGATCCGCTGCACTGCGCTTCGGGTTCGCGGCGGGCGCCACCTCGCGGACGCGCGCCGGCGCGATCACGGCCCTGCGCTCCTCATCGCGCGGCACGCAGCATCGCCAGCGTCTCGTCGAGGCCCGGCGCGCCCGCGAAGATCAGCGACAGCATCTCGACCGCGAAGGTGGCCGGCGCGGTGCCGGGCGCCGAGACGAACGTCCCGTCGCGCACCGCACCGCCGCCGTCGCGGTAGAGCTCCGCGCCGGCATATCCCGGCGCCATGCCGGCGAGCCAGTCGCGGCCGTTGCTGGTGTGCACGCGCCCGGCGAGAAGGCCGGCGCGTGCCGCGGCGATCGTGGCGCCGCAGATCACGCCGACCGGCGTGCCGCGTGCGAGCGCGGCGGCCATGATCGCGCCCGCGCCCGCGTCGTCGCCGGCCCAGGCGTCGGACCCGCAGACGACGACGGCGTCGACGGCGCCGCCGTCCGCCTCCGCGAAGCGGCCGTCCGCCGCGGCGCGCAGGCCGCCGATCGAGGCGACCGGCGCGCCGGTGGGCGTGAGGTAGGCGATCTGCGCAGCGAACCGTTCGCGTGCCGAGGCCGCGAGCATGCCGACTTCCCAATCGGCGAAGCCGTCCGGCAGGAGGACGGCGATCGTCTTCCGGGCGGGTGACGTCATCTGCATCGGGCTCCCGGTTGCGCTTCAGAACTCGACGAAGGGCGTGAAGCCGCCCCAGATCATCCGCTTCGCGTCGAAGGGCGGCGCCTCCATGCCCGCGCGAAGCCGGGGGTCGGCCATCACCTTCTGGAGGATGTCGTCGCGCGCGGCCCGCGACGGATAGACGATCCAGGAGAACACGACGATCTCGTCCTCCGTCGCCATCACGGCACGGGGGAACGAGGTCAGCTCCCCGTAGGAGACGTCGTCGGCGAGCGCCTCGACATAGGCGAGCGCGCCGTATTCCTTCCAGACCTCGCCCGCGACCCGCGCGAGCGCTTCGTAATCGGCGAGGCGGTCCTTCGGGACCGCGATGATGAAACCGTCGACGTAAGCCATCGCCCTCAACTCTCCTTGTGCTCGCCGAGGACGTCGCAGGCGCCGCGACGCCGACATCAAGCCGCGCCGGCGGCTCGATCGACGCGCAGCGCGCGCTTCGTCGCCTCGTCGGCGGGAAAGAAGGCCTCGATGGCGATCTCGGAGAGCGTGATGTCGGTCGGCGTCCCGAACACGGTCACCGTCGAGATGAAGGCGAGCTCGCCGGCCGGGCTGCGCAGCCGCAGGGGAACGGCGATCGCGGAACGCTCCGCACCGTCGGAGCGGGGATGGGGCGGGGCGGGATAGGCGCGCAGCTCCTCCAGCAGGCGTTCGAGCGCCTCGTCGGCGCTCGCGGCGACCTGCCGGGCGAGGCGCTCCAGGAGGTGCGCGCGCCATTCTCCGAGGTTGACGATCATCGGCGCGAGGCCGCCGGGGTGCAGGCTCAGGCGCAGCGCGTTCGCCGGCGGCGCGAGGAGCGCGCGCTCGGCGATCCCGTCGAGGAGCGGCGCCACGGCGGCGTTGGTGGCGAGTATCGACCAGTGCCGGTCGACGGCGAGGGCGGGATAGGGCTCGTGGCCCTCGAGCACGAGCGCGACCGCCTCGCGCGCCGCGGCGAGCTCGGGCGCGTCGAGCGGTCGCTCCGGATAGAGCGGCGCATAGCCCGCCGCGAGCAGCAGCGCGTTGCGCTCGCGCAGCGGGATCTCGAGCCGCTCGGCCAGGCGGACGACCATGTCGCGGCTCGGCCGCGCCCGCCCGCTCTCGCAGAAGCTCAGATGCTTCTGCGAGATCTCGGCGTCGAGCGCGAGGTCGAGCTGGCTGAGCCGGCGTCGGCGGCGCCAGGAGCGGAGGTGGTCGCCGAAGGCGGCGGCCGGAGCGGGGGAGGCGGCTGCGATCATGGGGCGAGCTTATGGCGTCCGCCGGGATGGAGCCAATTACCTCCCACGCCATCGCGCGGGCTCCGAATCGAAGTGATCCTCCCGGCATCGGCACTCGAGGAGACACGACATGACACACGTTTCGATCACCCCCTTCCTCCGGTTCGCGCTGCGCGCCGACGCGCTCGCCAGCGGCGCCATGGGCGCGGGCCTCGCCGTCGCGGCGGGCCCGCTCTCCGACCTGCTCGGCCTGCCGGCACCGTTCCTGCGGATCGTCGGCGCGGTCTGCCTCGCCTGGGCCGCCGTGCTCTGGCTCCTGGCGGCCCGCGCACGGATCCGGACCGCGCTCGGCTGGGCCGTCGCGATCCTGAACGCGGTCTGGGTGGCAGACAGCCTCCTGCTGCTGGCGAGCGGCTGGGTGGCGCCCACCGCGCTCGGCGTCGCCTTCGTGATGCTCCAGGCCGTGGCCGTCGCAGCGTTCGCGCTGGCGCAGGGGCTGGGGGTCCGCGGTGCGCGGGCGCTCGCGACGGCGTGAGCCGTCGGCGGGCATGCGCGGGCGGTTTCCGCGCATGCCCGCCGCGCGGCGGGACGGCATCGGGGGGGACGACATCTGGGGGGGACGGCAGCGGCCGCGGCGGAGGCCGAGCGCCGGCGGTCGGAAGCGGCGAGGCTCGCGCGTCCTCGCGCCGATCCCGCATCCGGAGGGGAGTCCCGCCGGCGTCGTGCCGGCCCGGCCGCCCCCTCGTTCCACGAGACAATCATGCGTCACGGACACTCCCCCGTCTCCACGGTGCGCCTCGCGGTCGTGCTCGGCCTCCTCGCCAGCGTCGGCCCTTTCGCCATCGACATGTACCTGCCGGCCCTGCCGTCGGTGGCGACGGAGCTCGACGCGCCGATCTCCGCGGTCCAGGCCACGCTGATCGCGTACTTCATCGCCTTCGGCGTCTCGCAGCTCGCCTGGGGGCCGATCTCGGATCGGATCGGGCGGAAGACGCCGCTGATCCTCGGGCTCGGCATCTTCATCCTGGGCTCGGCTTCGTGCGCGATCGCGCCCTCGATCGGCTGGCTGATCGCCGCGCGCTTCGTCCAGGGCATCGGCGGGTCCGTGCTGATGGTCGTCCCGCGCGCGGTGATCCGCGACACGGCGACGGGAACCGACGCGGCGCGGATCATGGCGCTCGTCATGCTCGTGATCAGCGTATCGCCGATGCTCGCCCCTCTCGCCGGGAGCGGCGTCATCGCCCTGGGCGGCTGGCGCCTGGTCTTCCTGGCCTTGCTGGCGGCGGCGGTGGCGAGCCTCGTCGTCACGCAGTTCTTCCTGCCGGAGACCCTGCCCCCCGCCTCCCGGGTCCGCGTGTCGCCGTCGGGGCTGGCGCGCGGGAGCGCCGTTCTGCTGTCGGATCGCTGGTTCGTGGGGCTCACCCTGGTCGGCGGCTTCGGCTTCGCCTCGTTCGTCGTCTTCATCGCGAGCGCCTCCTTCGTGTACACGCAGAGCTTCGGGCTGACCCCGACCGAGTTCAGCCTGGCCTTCGCGGCGAACGCGGCGGGGTTCTTCGCCGCGTCGCAGGTCGCCGCGACGCTCGGCCAGCGCTTCGGCATGGACCGGGTGGTGCTGGCCGGGACGACCGGCTTCGCGCTGTTCTCGAGCCTGCTCTTCGGGCTCGCCTGGGCGGGGCTCGCCCCGCTCGCCGTCGTCATCGGCCTCCTCGTCGTCGCGAACGCCTTCCTCGGCGTCGTGATACCGAGCACGATGGTGATGGCGCTCGACCCCCACGGCGCAATCGCGGGCCTCGCCTCCTCGCTGGGCGGCGCGCTGCAGATGATCCTCGGCGGTCTCGTCGTCGTCGTCTCGGGGCCGTTCTTCGACGGAACGACGGTTCCGATGGTCGCCGCCATCGCGGCATGCGGCGGCACCTCGGCGGCTCTCGCATGGGCCGTCCTGTTCCGCCCGGCGTGCGCGGCCGACGTGTAGGGAGGATCCCGCTCGGGCCGCCCGGGTCCGGGCACCGCTGCCGGTGCCGGCCGATCCACGTGACCGCCGGCGCGGCTACGTGGATCCCGATGCGCTTTCGGCTCCGGTCGACCTGCCCTGCGGCTCCGTGGCGGCCACCAACGGCCGCTCCGCCGCGGCCGTGTGAACGAGCCGGACGCGCCGTACGCGCGCGCGGCTCGCCCCGGACCGGCTCGAACGAATCGTCGAACGAGGTCGCGGCACCACTACGATACCAGGGCCCTCGGGGTGACCGCATCGTCTCACGTCGTCGGCCGCGCTCGCAGCCGCCTCGCGCATCCCCGACCTCGTCGCCGAGACGCGAAAATCACGAGGTCGAATTTTTAGCCGTACGTCTCCCTTGAAAGCAACTTGACATCGAATCGAAGCTGATTGCATCGTGGCGGGCTAATAAACTTATGGGCGCCGAGGCGGCACATGACAGCAGTTTCGACTTCGCAGAATGCCCACGAGGTCCGCTACCCCGGATCGATGGGGAGCCCCGCCTCGCGTCACGTCGTCTTCGGGACGAAGGCGCAGACCCTCGACCGACTGGCCGCAGTCGCCACAACGTTCAAGGTGCTCCCCGCCGCGACGATATCGGCCCGGGATTGGACGCGCAACGGCACCGCTCGTCTCGCGTCGATCGTGGGCGATCCGCGCTTTTCGTTCCCCCTCATCGTCAGATCGAGCTTTTCCGGCGAGGATTCCGGCCGAGCCTCCATGGCGGGGGCTTTCTGCTCCGTCCTCGACGTATCGAGCCCGGCCGAGCTCCGAGACGCGATCGTGCGCGTGTTCCGCTCCTACGAGCGGCCCGTCCACATTCCGTTCGGTCAGTACGATCGAACGGAGGAGCACGTCCTCGTGCAACCGATGGCACGCGATGTCGCGCTCAGCGGCGTCCTGACGACCGTCGACGCGAAGTCGAGTGCTCCTTACATCGTGATCGACTACGCGCCCGGCTCGGACACGTCCCGGGTGACGAGCGGTGCCGCGGGCACCAGGACGACGATCGTCCTGAAAGGCCACGGCTCACGCCTCCAGCGCGAGCTGGAGCCGCTGCGCGCAGTGATCGACGAACTCGCGACGCTCTTCGACGACGCGCCCATCGACGTCGAGTTCGCCATCGATCGGTTCGGGGAAGTCACGGTCTTCCAGGCTCGGCCCCTCGTCCTCGGCACGACGCGGTATCTCGCCCACCGCGCGAGCTTTCCCGCACTCGTCGGTCAGGTGCGCGAGGCCTACGCCGCGGTCGCGCAGCACGGTCGTCGGCAGGGATTGGAGGACGGGACGCTCCTCGGCGTCATGCCGGACTGGAACCCGGGCGAGCTGATCGGCTTCAAGCCGCGCCCCCTCGCGTATTCGCTCTATCGCCTTCTCGTGACCGACTGCGCATGGGCGAAGGGGCGTGCGCGGCTCGGTTATCACGACATGCACCGCTACTCGCTCATGTCGCCGATCGGCGGCATCCCCTACATCTCGGTCGAGACGAGCTTCCATTCCCTCGTGCCTGCGAGCATCGCGCCGGACATGCGTCGCCGCATCGTGGCCGACGCCTGCCGCGCGCTGCGCGCCGAGCCGCAGCATCACGACAAGATCGAATTCAGGATCATGCCGACGGTCTTCAAGCCGGATCTCCGGAAGGAGGCTTGGCGCGCCCGCTTCCCCTCGCTCGACGATGCGGAATGGACCGCCTACCTCGACGCGCTCCTCGAGATCACGAACGACATCGTCGCGCCGCAGGGACACTATCATTCCGCCATGCGCGACCTCGGCGCCGTCGAGGCCCTTCACCACGAACCGGCGGACATCGACGGCGGCGACCTGATCGACGTCAGGACCCTCCTCGCCCGCGTGCGGCGGGACGCGATTCCGCTCTTCGCGACCGCCGCCCGGGCGGCCTTCGTCGCGACGGACATCCTCAAGGCGCTCGTCGGCAGCGGAACGGTCCCGGTCGAGACGTTGGACGAGATCTCCCGCGCGGCGGACAGCATCGGCGCGCGCATGGTCGACGACTTCCGCACCCTCGATCGGCGGACTTTCATGGGGCTTTACGGCCACGTCCGACCGGGGACCTTCGATATCATGGTACCGCGCTACGACGACCCGAGCGCACCGTATTTCGAGGCGAGCGAGACGACCCCGCGCGAGGTCGAGCCGGTGGTGCCCGCGCAGCCGCCCGGCTGGAACCCGGATGCCGCGCGCCTCGACGCCGCTCTCGCCGCGCACGGCTACACCTTCGGCTGGGAAGATTTTCACGGCTTCGCGCGCCACGCGATCCATGCGCGCGAGCGTGTGAAGTTCCTCTACTCCGCGGGCATATCCGATGCGTTGGAGATCATCGCGCGGGTGGGTGCGCGCTTCGGCTTCGACCGGGATACGATGTCGTTCCTCACGGTGGCCGACATCGACAGCTGTCTCGACCTCGGGCCGGATCTGCACCATCGGATCGCCGAGATATCGAGTGCGAACCGGGTCGCTTGGCGGCGCAACCAGCCGATCAGGCTGCCCGAGCTCCTCACCGGCCTCGACGACGTCTATGCCTTCGAGATCCGTGCATCGGCGCCCAACTTCATCACCGACCAGGCAGTGAAGGCGCCCGTCGCATCGATCGACGAGCGCGAACTCGCCGGGCGCATCGTGTTCATCGAAAGCGCCGACCCGGGCTTCGACTGGATCTTCACGCGGCCGATCGCCGGCTTCGTCACCAAGTTCGGCGGAGAGAACTCGCACATGGCCATCCGCGCGCGTGAGTTCGGCCTGCCGGCCGTCATCGGCGCGGGGAGCTCCTACGAGACCTGGCGTTCGTCCCGCCTGCTTCGGATCGATTGCGCCACCCGCCGCGTCGAGGTGTTGCTGTGACAGCCGGCCGCAGCCTCGATCTCGGCTTGTCGTTTCGGCGGAGGCGACCATGACGCGTGTCGTCGCAATCACCATGTTGCGACACCACTTGCCGGAGCGCGACGAGTGGCGCGACGCCCTCGACGCCGGCTGGTGGGGTTTCCTGGAGTGTTGCGGCCTCGTGCCGCTCTGCCTGCCGAACCGACGGTCTCACGCGGCGGCGCTCCTCGATCGCGCGCTGCGGACACGTGGCGAGCTCGCGGGGCTCCTCCTCACCGGCGGCGGTGCGGTGGGCTGTACCCCCGAGGCGCGTACGGAGCGCGACGACGTCGAGGACCTCGCGATCGCCGCCGTTTCGGCCGAGGGCCTGCCGATCTTCGGTGTCTGCCGCGGGCTCCAGAAGATTTGCCTCGACGCGGGCGGTTGCCTCGTGGAGGCGAGTGGCCACGTCGCCACCCGTCACCGGGTCGTCGGCCCCGACATCGCCCGCGTGGTCAACTCCTACCATCACAACGTAATCGGAGAGGCGCCCGCCGGGTTCGTCGCGCGCGCGCGCGCGGCGGACGGCGGCATCGAGTGGATGCAGGACGACCGGCGCCGTATGGCCGGCATCATGTGGCATCCCGAGCGAGAGCCCGATCCGTTCCCGTCAGACGTCGCCATCGTGCAATCCCATTTCTCGTCCTGAGGCGCAGAAGTCATGCATGCGATCGTTCTCGCCGCCGGACGTGGGTCGCGGCTCGGGCCCCTGACCGACGACCGGCCGAAATGTCTCGTACCTTTCATGGGCGAGCCGCTCCTAGCACGGACCTTGAGGGCACTCGAGGCGGGTGGGTGCCGATCGGTGACGCTGGTCGGCGGCTATCGCAGCGAGGTCCTGCGCGACTTCGCCCGTACCGTGGCGGTCGTCGACGACGTTCTGGTCAACGAGTGCTGGGCGGTCACGAACATGGTGCAGACGCTCCTCGTCGCGCGCCAGCGCCTCGCCGCTGAGCCGTGCCTCGTCAGCTACAGCGACATCTTCTACGATGCCGGGATCGTCGCCGACCTCTCCACCTGCGACGCCGACATCGCCATCGCCTTCGACCCGGACGGCAGGTCCCTTTGGGAGGCGCGCTTCTCCGATCCGCTGGCCGACCTGGAGAAGTTCCGCCTGCGTCCCGACGGCTCGTTGGGGGAGATCGGCGGCCGGGTCGAGAACATCGACGCCGTGGAAGGCCAGTACATGGGTCTCCTCGCGTTTCGACCCGCGGGTTTCGCGGCTTTCGTCGAGCACTTCGACGGGCTGGAGCCGTCTCGCCGCGCCGCCATCGACACGACGTCGATGCTCGCGGGCCTTGTCGAGGCCGGACGGAACGTCGCCTGCGTCCCGACCTCCGCTCCCTGGGGGGAACTCGACAGCCGGGAGGACATCGCGTTCTTCGAGCGCCGGCGCGATGCCCGGCCGCGATCCTCGCGGCCGGAGCACGACGGCCGATCGCGGGCGGGCCCGCTTCTCCGCGGCGTCTGAGAGCGCCCGGTGCGGGCCGCGACCCACCCGATATCCTTCGGTCCTTCGCGACATCCAGAAGCCCGAGCGCTCCTTTCCGGATGTAGATCTCGTTCGAGGAACTCACATGGACGCGTCGCTCTGGGCGGTCTTCGCCGCCGCGTATCTGGCCATCACGCTGTCTCCCGGACCCAACGTGCTGATCGTCCTCACCCATGCCGCGCGCTACGGCTACCGCAGCATCGCCGTGACCATGGCCGGCAACCTGTCTTGCCAGCTCGTCATCATCTCCGCCGTGGGGCTCGGCGTCGGGGCGCTCTTGACCAAGGAGAGCGCGGCCTTCACCTGGATGAAGTACGCCGGCGCGGCCTATCTGGTCTATCTGGGCTGCCGCGGCTTCTACGATCTCTACGTCCTGCACAAGCGGCGCGATCTCGACGCTTCGACGGCGGTGAAGCCGACGCCGGCAATCCCATCCGCACGTCGGCGCTATCTCGAGGCGCTCACCGTGTCCGCGAGCAATCCGAAGACCGTCATTTTCCTGTCGGCCTTCCTGCCGCAATTCGTCGCCGCGGACCGCCCGGTCCCGACGCAGTTCGCCATCATGTTCGTCACCATCGCGGCGATCGTGATCGGTATCCACGCGCTCTACGCTTTCGTCCTCGTGGTGCTGAAGAGCCGGATGCCCAAGTCCGTGACCGGGAAGGTGATCCCGACGGTGACCTCCGCCCTGTACATCGCGCTCGGCGTCGGCCTCGGAGCCGCCCGGTGAGGGACGACGGCGAACGCGGCGTCGAGCCACCGGCCGCGCTCCCGCGCACGATCGGCGCGATCGCATGGGATCCTGCGAACGCCGTCACGCTGGCGGGGCTCTCGTGCGCCGTCCTCGGAGCTCACGCCGTAGTCCTCGACGAGCCGCGGCTGGGGGCGGCTCTCGCGGGCCTGGCGCTTCTCGCGGACATGCTCGACGGCTCCGTCGCCCGCCGCCAGACAGCGCGGGCGAGCGTCATGGCCCGCGCCGGAGGCCTGCTCGATGCCTTGTGCGATGTCGTCCACGGCGGCGTGCTGCCGGGGCTTCTTCTCGTGGCGGTGGTCGGGTCGTCGCCGGTAACGGTGCTCGTCGCGACGGCCCTGGCCGTCTGCGCGGTGCTGCGCCTCGCCTTCTTCGCGCTCGCGGGACCGCGCGCGGACGGATCCTATACCGGCGTGCCGGTGATCTTCAGCACGATGGCCGCCTGCCTCTTCGTCGCCGCCATGGACCTGCCCGCGGTGGCGGTGCTCTTCCCGACCGTGCTCGCCGTGCTGGCGGTGCTCAACGTCACCTCGGTGCGGATCCCGAAGCTCGCGGGAGTCGCGCTCCTGGCGTTCAACGGCCTCGCTGCGGCGAGCGTCGCGGCCAATCTCGCCCTCTGGACAGTCTCGGGCCGAGTCGACGCTCGAGCATCTGTTGCCGAGCACGTCCCCTCGGTTGAAATCGAGCCTTGACGCGTCTGGAATCTCGAATATAGAAAAACCCCTTCGGATCTACCGAAGCGAGTGTCCGAGCCGGCGTCGGGCGTCTTCCGGATAGGCTCTGCCCGCACCGAAGGACGCCCGTGCATGGACCCGATCCGAACCCTGCTCTCCTCCCACGAAGCTCGTGCCGACGCGTTCCAGGAGACGAGGCGACGTTCCGCAGCCGGGACGCGGTGATCCGAGGAACGTTCCGAGTCGCGCCGCCGACGCTGATCGCGGAACGGGGAGCGGCGCATCGATCACCCACGGGAATGGGCCTCGTCCTCGGAGCGGGACCGAGACCCGGGTGAGGACGCCCGGCCCGAGGCCGGTGACGGACCCGACGAGACGAGGTGGCGACGCATGGAGATCACGCAGGTCGCGAGCAATATCGGGTGGGCCGTCGTGGTCTACCTCGTGGCGACCATAAGCCCCGGGCCCGGCAATCTCGCCATCATGAACGCCGCCATGCGCTGGGGCCGCGGCGCCGGCCTGTCGGTGGCGACGGGCGTCATTACGGGCTCCCTGTTCTGGGGCCTCGTCGCCGCCGCGGGCCTCTCGGTCCTGATCGCCGCCCACCGCGGCACGACGGCGGTCGTCATGACCCTCGGCGGACTCTATCTCGGCTACCTGGCCTACCGCTCGTTCCGCTCGTTCCGGCGGGCCCTGTCCGGCGCCGCGGCTCCGGCCGGCCCCGAAGGCCGGTCCGGGCGGAGCTTCTACCTTCAAGGTCTCGCCATCCACTTGCTCAACCCGAAGGGCGTTCTCGCGTGGTCGGCGATCATCGCGATCGTCCTGGTGCCCGGAAGCGCGCCGATCCTGCCGCTGCTCGTGGTGGCGGGCTGCTGGATCCTCGGCGTGATGGTCTTCTACGGCTACGCGCTGCTGTTCTCCTCGCAGGGCATGATCGGCTGGTACCGGTCCCACGGCTTCTGGATCGATCTCGGGAGCGCGGTCCTTTTCGGCTTCTTCTCCGTCCAGCTGATCGGGCGCAGTTTCGCGATGGCGGGGGGCGCGAGCAGCTGACGTGCGCGGCGCGGGGCCCCGGCGTCCGGAGGAGGGCGGCGCGAGCGCGCAGGCCATGATCGAGGACGGTCTGCCGATCCGGTATCCGACGAGCGCCGTCCATTCGCCGCAGCGCAGGACGCCGGGTACCGCGACGGCGTACGACGCCGACCCCGTGTGTGACGGGAGCCCGCCGCACGCAGCGAGGACCTCCGCGCACCAGGCAGAGGCGTCCTCGTCGACGACGGATCGGGCACGCGGGGCCCGAGGGCCGGGCAGGTCACCGGTATGCCGGAGGAGAGCTTGGAGCGGGCGATCGGGATCGAACCGACGACATTCAGCTTGGGAAGCTGACGTTCTACCACTGAACTACGCCCGCGTCGGCCCCATAGATAGCCGCGCCCGCCGCGGCCCGCAAGCGGGTTTTCGCGCCCGGGCGGGGTGCTTCGTGACCCTCCCCGAGACCCTCCCCGAGACCCTCCCCGGCACCCTCCCCGCCGCCCCGTTCAGAGCGGCTTCAGGCCCCGCTCGATCTCCGCGCGGCGCGGCTCCAGGAACGGCGGCAGGGCGAGGCGCTCGCCGAGCGTGTCGAGCGGCTCGTCCACGGCGAAGCCCGGGCCGTCGGTCGCGAGCTCGAAGAGGATGCCGTTCGGCTCGCGGAAGTAGAGGCTGCGGAAGTAGTAGCGGTCGACCGGCCCGCTGGAGGGAACGCCGAGCCCGCGCAGCCGCTCCGCCCAGGCGTCGTACTGAGCGTCGGGAACGCGGAAGGCGACGTGGTGGACGCCGCCCGCGCCCGGCCGTGCCGGCGCGACGCCGGGCTCCACCGCGACGTGCAGCTCCGCCGCCGGGCCGCCGTCGCCCATCTCGAAGACGTGCGTGGTCGAGCCGGGCCGTCCCGGCGTCTGGTAGGCCCGCGCCTCGCGCATGTTCATGAGCTGCACCAGGACGGCGGCGGTGGGCGCGAGGTCCGGCACGGAGATCGTGATCGGCCCGAGCCCGCGTACCTGATGCTCGGGGGCGACCGGCGAACGCTCCCAGGGATGGGCCGCGCCCATGCCGCCGTCGTCGACGAGGCTCAGCCGCTGGCCTTCCGGGTCTCCGAGGTCGATGACGAGACGGCCGTCGCGCCGCGCGATCGCGCCGTGGGCGACGCCGTGCTCGGCGAGCCGCTTATCCCAGAACGCCAGCGCCGCCTCGCCCGCGACGCGCAGGCCCGTGCGGGTGACGGCGCGCGTGCCGCGCTGCTCGCGCCCCACGGGCCAGTCGAAGAAGGTGATGTCCGAGCCCGGCGAGGCGAGCCCGTCGGCATAGAACAGGTGGTAGGCCGAGACGTCGTCCTGGTTCACCGTCTTCTTGACGAGGCGCAGGCCGAGCACGTCGGTGTAGAAGGCGTGGTTCCCGGCCGCGTCGGCGGTCACCGCGGTGAGGTGATGGATGCCGGTGAGCTGCATGGCGACCTCCTGATCGGCTGATCGGACGAGAAGCCTAGCACGCCCGCGGGACATGCGGGCTTTCACGGATGCAAGACGTCGCATGCGGCGCGGCGGCCGAGGCCCCTCTCGCCGTCGCGCCCGCGAACCGGCGCTGCTAGGATCGCGTTCGCACGCCGTGCGACCGCCGCGGGCGCCGTCCGGGGTCCGCACGCGCGCGAGGAGCGTCGTCCATGGTCTGGTCCTTCCCCATCGGCGTCATCGCCGGCACCGTCGTCAAGATCCACGTCACCTTCGTCCTGTTCCTCGTCTGGATCGCCGGCGCGGCCTGGCGCGCGGGCGGCTTCGAGGCGGCGCTGACGACGACGCTGTTCGTGCTCCTCCTGTTCGCCTGCGTGCTGGCGCACGAGTTCGGCCACATCTTCGCCGCCCGCCGCTACGGCATCCGCACGCCCTCGGTCATCCTCTCGCCGATCGGCGGCATCGCGAGCCTCGAGCGCATCCCCGAGGACCCGCGCCAGGAGCTCGTCGTCGCGATCGCGGGTCCCGCGGTCAACGTCGTCATCGCCGTCGTGCTCTTCCTCGTCCTCGGCGCCACGCTCGATACCGCGAACCTCGTGGAGATCGAGAACCCCGGCCTGTCGCTGCTGGCGCGCCTCGCCGCGGTGAACGTGATCCTCGTCGTGTTCAACCTCATTCCCGCCTTCCCGATGGACGGCGGGCGCGTGCTGCGCGCGCTCCTCGCCATGCGCCGGCCGCACGCCGAGGCGACGCGGATCGCGGGCCGGATCGGCCAGGCCGCCGCGGTCGCCTTCGCGGTGATCGGGCTGTTCTGGAACCCGATCCTGCTCGTCATCGCCATCTTCGTCTATCTCGCCGCCTCCGCCGAGGTGGAGCAGGTGCAGATGAAGGGCGCGACGCGGGACGCCACCATCGGCGAGGCCATGGTCAGCGTGGTGGAGACGCTGTCACCGGGCGCCACCCTCGACGACGCCGTGGAGTGCCTGATCCGCACCTCGCAGAAGGAGTTTCCCGTGCTCGACGGGGCGGGGCGCCCGCGCGGGCTCGTCACCCGCGATGCGCTGATCCCGGCGCTGCGCCACGGCAGCCCGAGCGACCCGGTCCTCGACGTGATGGCGCGCGACGTCCCCGAGATCGCCGCGGGCGCGCCGCTCGCGGAGGGCATGCGCGTGCTCTCGACCTCGGGCGCGCCGGCCCTGTTCGTGCTCGACCCGGCGGGGCGGCTCGTCGGCCTGCTCACCCGCGAGAACCTCGCCGAGGTGATGATGGTGCGCGAGGCCCGCCCGGACTGGCCGCTGCACGCGCCGCGCGGGCCGGGCGCCTGGAAGGATCATACCTACGGCTGACGCAGCGCGGCGCCCGCGTCCCGCGCGCGACGGCGGTGCGAGCCGTTGCTGCGCCGCGAGGGACGCCGGGCCCTCAATGCGCCTCTTCCCAGTTCCCCGCGGCCCGCGCCTCCACCGCCAGCGGAACCTTCAGGGTCAGCGCCGGGTGGGGCGCTTCCTCCATCACCGTCGTGACGACCGGCAGGGTGGCCTCGACCTCGTCCTCCGGCACCTCGAAGACGAGCTCGTCGTGGACCTGCAGCAGCATGCGCGCGGAGAGCCTCGCCTCCGCGAGCGCGTCCTCCATGCGGGCCATGGCGCGGCGGATGATGTCGGCCGCCGAGCCCTGGATCGGGGCGTTGATCGCCTGGCGCTCGACGCCGGCGCGCTCCGCGGGGTTGCCGGCGCGGATCGCCGGGTAGTGGCAGACCCGCCCGAACAGCGTCGTGACGTAGCCGTTCTCGCGGCAGAAGGACTTTGTCTCGTCCATGTAGGCCCGAATGCCGGGGAAGCGCTCGAAATAGCGCTTGATGAAGGCCGCCGCGTCGCCCTGCGGGATGCCGAGCCGCGCCGCGAGCCCGAAGGCGGAGATGCCGTAGATGATGCCGAAGTTGATGGTCTTCGCCTGCCGGCGCAGGTCCGGGGTCATCTGGTCGAGCGGCACGCCGAACATCTCCGACGCCGTCGTCGCGTGGATGTCGACGCCCTCGGCGAAGGCCGCCTGCATCTGCGGGATGTCGGCGATATGGGCGAGCAGCCGCAGCTCGATCTGGGAATAGTCCGCCGAGACGATGCGGTGGCCGGGCTCCGCGACGAAGGCGGTGCGGATCTTGCGGCCGGCCTCGGTGCGCACGGGGATGTTCTGGAGGTTGGGGTCCGAGGAGGACAGCCGGCCCGTCGTCGTCGCCGCGAGCGAGAAGCAGGTGTGCACGCGGCCCGCCGCGTCCATGTAGCCCGGCAGCGAGTCCGAGTAGGTGGACTTGAGCTTCTGCACCTGCCGCCACTCGAGGATCTTAGCCGGCAATTCATGTCCCGCCTCGGCCAGCTCCTCCAGCGCCGCCGCAGGCGTCGCCCACTGGCCCGACGGCGTCTTCTTGCCGCCGGGCAGGCCGAGCCTGCCGAACAGGATTTCGCCGATCTGCTTGGGGCTGCCGACCGAGAATCGCTCTCCGGCATCCTCCTGGATCTCCTCCTCCAGCCGCGCCATGGTCTGGGCGAAGTCGGAAGATAGCCGGCTCAATACCTGCCGATCGACCTTGATGCCGCGCCCTTCCATGCGCGCCAGCACCGGCGCGAGCGGCCGCTCCAGCGTCTCGTAGACGGTGACCTTCCCCTCCGCCACGAGGCGGGGCTTCAGCACCCGCCACAGCCGCAGCGTCACGTCCGCGTCCTCGGCGGCGTAGGTCGTCGCCTTGTCGATCGGCACGCGGTCGAACGAGACCTGCGCCTTGCCCGAGCCCGCGACCTCGGCATAGGCGATGCAGGTGTGGCCGAGATGGCGCTGGGCGAGGTCGTCCATGCCGTGGTTGTTGCGCCCGGCATCGAGCACGTAGGACATCAGCATCGTGTCGTCGAAGGGCGCGACCTCGACGCCGTGGCGCTGCATCAGCAGCCAGTCGTACTTCATGTTGTGGGCGACCTTGAGGACGCCCGGGTCCTCCAGCATGGGTCGCAGCACCTCGAGCGCCCGGGCGATCGGGATCTGGTCCGCCAGGAGCCACGACCCCGACCCGGAGAAGAGGTCGCTCTCCGGGTCGCGGTGCTGGAGCGGCACGTAGCAGGCGCGGCTCGGGCCGGTGGCGAGCGAGACGCCGACGAGATCGGCCGCATGCGCCTCGAGCGCGGTCGTCTCCGTGTCGAAGGCGACGATGCCGAGGGCGGTCGCCTCGTCCACCCAGGCCCGCAGGCGCTCCAGCGTGGTCACGCGCTCGTAGCCGCCGCGGTCGACCCCGACGTCGGTGGCCTCCTTCAGGCGAAGCGCCACGACCCGCGCCGGCGTCGCATCCTCGTCGGCCACGGGAGCGGCCGCGCCGGCGTCCGGACCATCCTCGCCCCCGCCGGCCCGCGCGGCACCCGCCGCGCGGGCGAGCGCCGGGTCCGCCTCGACGCTGTTCGGGTCGATGTCCCAGTCCGCCGCGACCCGCTTCGTCACGGTGGTGAACTCCATCGCCTTGAAGAAGGCGATCAGCCGGCGCGCGTCGAAGGCGCCGAGCCGCAGGTCGTCCACCGGCACCGGCATCGGCGCCGCGTCGTCGAGCAGCACGAGGCGCTTCGACAGCCGCGCCACGTCGGCGTTGGCGATCAGCGTCTCGCGGCGCTTGGGCTGCTTGATCTCGGAGGCGCGCGCCAGCAGCGTCTCCAGGTCGCCGTACTCGCTCACGAGCTGCGCCGCCGTCTTCTGGCCGATGCCGGGCACGCCGGGCACGTTGTCCGAGGTGTCGCCCATCAGCGCCAGCACGTCGGCGATCTGCTTCGGGGGCACGCCCCAGCGCTCCGTCACCGCCGCCTCGTCGAGGTCGCGCTCGGGCCGGTAGCCGGGCCTGCCCTTGATGCCGCTCTCGAAGTCGAAGAAGCGCACCTTCGGGCCGACGAGCTGCATCAGATCCTTGTCGGCCGACACGATCAGCACGTCCGCCCCGCGCGCGGAGGCCTCCTTGGCGTAGGCGGCGATCAGGTCGTCGGCCTCGTAGCGCTCGAGCTCGATCGGCTCGAGCCCGAAGGCGCGCACCGCGTCGCGCATCAGCGGCATCTGCGCCTTCAGGTCCTCCGGCGCATCCGGCCGGTGGCCCTTGTACTCGGGATAGACCTCGCGGCGGAACGAGCCCTCCGATTTGTCGAGCACGATGGCGAGATGCGTCGGCTTCATGCCGGCGGCGCCGTCGTTCAGGAACTGCAGGAGCTTGACGCAGAACATGCGCAGCGCCCCCGTCGGCAGGCCGTCCGAGCGGTAGTTGTAGCGCGCGTCCTGGTTCATGGACTGGAAGAAGGCCCGGAACACGAAGGACGACCCGTCGACCAGGATCAGCGTGTCCCCCGCCCCGAGCGGGGCCGAAGCGGTGGGGCTGGTCTGGGCGGTCGAGGCGGCGGTCATGGCGGGGCTCCGTGCGGGCTGCGGCGCGCACACTAGGGCGGGACGCCGCGCGGGTCACGGGCGAAAACCGCCGCGGCCGCCCCCGTCACGACGCGTCGGCGTCCGCGAGGCCGAGCCGCGCGCGCATCGCCGGCGCGGAGCCGACGAGATCGGCCAGCGTGAGCCGGTCGAGCTCGGCGTAGAACGCGTCGAGCGCCCGCGCCAGCGCGCCGGTCAGCCGGCAGGCGCCGGAGAGCACGCAGGCCGCCGGCGCGTCGCCGAGGCAGGCGACGAGACCCGGGTCGTCCTCCAGGGCGCGCACGATGCCGCCCATGCGCACCCGCCGCGGATCGACGGCGAGGCGCAGCCCTCCGGCGCGGCCGCGCAGGCCCGCGACGAGCCCCAGCGCCCCGAGCGACTGCGCCACCTTGCGCAGGTGGTTCTCGGACACACGGTGGCGCCGCGCCAGCTCGTCGATGGTCACGACCCGGTCCTGGAGCAGTGTGAGCGTCATCAGCACGCGCAGGGCGTAGTCGGTGTGGAGGGTCAGCTTCATTACGGATGTCCCGATACGGGTATCGACAATACCCCGATGTCGGGCGTAGGGAAAAGAGGCGTCCGAGATACCTGATTTGGAGGAGGGCGATGGCGAACGCCTCCGCACGAACCCGCGTCCCGCTCGTCGCGCCGCGGGTCCCGATCCACGACGGCGACGTCGCGCGGCTCGTCCACACGTTCTATGCGCGCATCCGCGACGACGCCGAGCTCGGCCCGATCTTCGAGGCGCGGCTCGCCGGGCGCTGGGACGCGCACCTGGCGAAGATGGTGGACTTCTGGTCGGCCATCGCCGGCGAGACGGGCCGCTACAGCGGCAGGCCCCAGCGGGCGCACGGCGGCATGGGGCTCGACGAGGCGGCCTTCGCCCGCTGGCTCGCCCTGTTCGAGGCGACCGCGCGCGACGTCTGCCCCCCGGACGCCGCCGCCTTCCTCGTCGACCGCGCGCACCGCATCGCCGACAGCCTGATGATCGGGCTCGGCATCGGGCCGCAAGCCCTCGACCTACCGGCCTGAGGACGGCCTTCCCGCCCGGGGCCGGAGACCCGCACGACGGAGGATCGGGGGAACGCGCGGGCAGGCGTGACCGTTCGGCTCGCGCGTCGGCGCACCGCCGATCGCCACCGCCGCACGATGCGCCGCGTGGCGGGAGGGTGTAGGCCAATGGGGCCTGCCGCGCTGCGCGGACGCCGCGCGGCCTCGGCGCGGCGAACGATGCAACCGGACGGTCCCCCAGCAGATGCCGAGCTTCATCCGAGAGAACGCCCGCTGGCTCGGGGCCGGCTTCCTGCTCACCTTCGCCTCGGCCTTCGGCCAGACGTGGTTCATCGCGCTCTTCGCGGGCGCGATCAAGCAGGAGCACGGGCTCAGCGACGGCGGCTGGGGCACGCTCTACACGGTGGCGACGCTCACCGCCGCCGCGCTGATGTTCTGGCGCGGCGCCGTCGCGGACACGATGTCGCTCTCGCGCCTCGCGCCGCTCACGGCGTGCGCCTTCGCCCTCGCGGCCCTCGGCATGGCGGCCGCGCAGTCGCTCTGGCTGCTCGGCGCGAGCGTGTTCCTGCTGCGGTTCTGCGGGCAGGGCATGTTCAGCCACATCGCCATGACGGCGATGGGGCGCTGGTTCGAGGCCCGGCGCGGGCGGGCGGTCTCGCTCGCCAATCTCGGGCACCCCGCCGGCGAGATCGTGATCCCGCTCGTCGCCGTCTCGGCGGTGGCGGCGATCGGCTGGCGGCCGACCTGGGTCGGCGTCGCGGGCGTCGTCCTCCTCGTCGTCGCGCCGCTCCTCTGGGCGCTGCTGCGGGAGGAGCGGCACCCGCGCGGCGGCAGCGAGGCGGCTCCCCGCCCCGGCCTCGCGGGTCTACGTCGGAAGGACGGGCGCGACTGGGCGCGCTCCGACGCCGTCCGGCACTGGCTCCTGCCGGCGCTCGTGCCGGTGCTGCTCACGCCGGGCTTCGTCAGCACCGTCGCCTTCTTCCACCAGTCGCACATTGCGGCGGTGAAGGGCTGGACGCTCGCGGAAATGGCGCCGGGCTACCCCGCCTTCGCGACGACCACGGTGGTCTCTGCGCTCGCGGCGGGGTGGGCGGCGGACCGGTTCGGGCCACAGCGGCTCCTGCCGGTCTTCCTCCTGCCGATGGGCATCGGCATCGCCCTCGTCTTCCCGGCGGAGCAGGTCGAGGCCTGGTGGGGCGCGCTCGGCGTGATCGGGATCACGCAGGGTGCCGCGAGCGCGCTGTGGGGCGTGCTCCTGCCCCACGTCTACGGCACGCGGCACCTCGGCGCGATCCGCGCCCTCGCCACGACGATCATGGTGGTCTCGACCGCCATCGGCCCGGGCCTCACAGGCGTGCTGATCGACCTCGGCATCGGCTTTCCCACCCAGAGCCTGTTCATGGGCGCCTGGTGCGTCGCACTCTCGATCGCCTGCGTCGCGATCGCGCGACGGCTGACGGCGGAGCTGCGGCGGGGGTGGGAGGCCGACGCGGCGCTCGGCGACTCGGGCCGGTGAGCCCCGCGACGAGGATGGGGACGAGGGCAGAGCCGACGTGCTCGCGTCCTCACCCGTCCCGCATGTACGCGGCGAACGCGTCCGCCCAGTCCGGATGCCAGCGCGAGAGGGCGGGCCGGTTCTCCACGACGTCGCCGGCCGCCCAGCGGATGCGCTTCCCGTCCACGGCGCGGGTCACCTCGTTGTCGGGGCACAGGATGTAGAAATCGCCCGCCTCGAGCCGCTCCAGCATGAAGTCCACTGTCTCCTCCGGCGTCCAGGCGCCCGCCGGCTTCTCGGTGCGGCCCCGCGCCGTGAGCTCGGTGAAGACGAAGCCGGGGATGAGGAGGTGGGCCGTGATCCGGCACTCCGGGTCCTGGCGCAGGTCGTGGGCGAGCGCCTCGGTGAAGACCTTCACACCCGCCTTGGAGACGTTGTAGGCCGGGTCGCCGGGTGGCGTGGTGATGCCCTGCTTCGAGCCGGTCGCGATCACGAGCCCGTCTCCCCCGCGGCTGCGCATGCCGCCGACGAAGGCGTGGGCGCCGTTGACGACGCCCCAGAGGTTCACCGCGAGGATGCGCTCCCACGCCTCGCGGGGGCCGTCGACGCGGCTTCCCGGCTGGATGCCGGCGTTGAGCACGAGCACGTCGGTGCCGCCGAAGCGCGCGGCGACCTCCGCCTCGAGCGCGACGAGATCGGCGAGGCGCGACACGTCGCAGGCGCGGGCCAGGATCGCGTCCGCGCCGCGCGGCGCGGCGGCGGCGAGCACCGCGGCGGCCCGCGCGAGGCGCTCCTCGCCGAGATCGGCCACGACGACGTTCAGCCCCGCCTCGGCGAAGCGGCGGGCGGCGGCGAGGCCGATGCCGGCCGCGCCGCCGGTGACGACGGCGGTGGCGCCGGGCTCGAGGGCGGGATGGGCCATGACGGATCCTCCGGGTCTTCTGTCGTGCTGCGGGAGTGCCCCCGCCTCGCCGGCGGTCCTCTCCCGTCGGGGAGAGGAGAGGCGTCTCACAGCCCTTCGAACAGCGCGCTCGAGATGTAGCGCTCGGCGAAGGAGCAGGCGAAGGTGACGATCGTCTTGCCCTTCATCTCGGGCCGCGCGGCGATCTCCAGCGCGGCGGCGACGTTGGCGCCCGTCGAGATGCCGCCGGGGATGCCGTCGGCGCGGGCGAGCGCGCGCGCGGTGTCGAAGGCGGTCTGGTTGCCCACGGTCACCACCTCGTCGATGAGGCCGCGCTCGAGGATCTCCGGCACGAAGCCCGCGCCGATGCCCTGGATCTTGTGCGGGCCGGGCTGGCCGCCGGAGAGGACCGGGCTGTCCTCGGGCTCGACCGCGATCACCTTCACCTCGGGCTTGCGCGCCTTCAGCACCTTGCCGACGCCCGTGATCGAGCCGCCGGTGCCGACCGCCGAGACGAGCACGTCGACCGCGCCGGCCGTGTCGTTCCAGATCTCCTCGGCCGTCGTCACCCGGTGGATGTACGGGTTCGCCGGGTTGGAGAATTGCTGCGGGATCACCGCGCCGGGGATCTCCTCGGCCAGCTCGCGCGCGCGGGCGACGGCGCCCTTCATGCCCTGCGGGCCGGGCGTGAGCTCGAGCTCGGCGCCGAGGAAGGCGAGCATCTTGCGCCGCTCGAGCGACATCGTCTCGGGCATGACCAGGATCAGCCGGTAGCCGCGAGCCGCCGCGACGAAGGCGAGCGCGATGCCGGTGTTGCCCGAGGTCGGCTCGATCAGCGTCGCCCCGGGGGCGATGCGGCCCTGCGCCTCGAGATCCTCGATCATCGAGACGCCGATGCGGTCCTTCACGGAGGCGATCGGGTTGAAGAACTCGAGCTTGAGCAGGATGTCGGCGTCGATGCCGCGCTCCTGCGGCAGGCGGGCGAGGCGCACGAGCGGCGTGTCGCCGATGGTCTGGGTGATCGACTCGTAGACGCGGCCGCGCCCGTGGGTGCGCGGGGTCTCGTCGGTAGGGCCGCCGTGGGCGGCGTGCGAAATGGCCATGAGAGCCTCCGTGTTTCGGTTGCGCCCCTTCTAGCCGATTTCACGGGTGGTGTCGCGGTTGTTTTGGAATTCACATATCAGATTGCGAAATCGAGCGCGTCGTCGCTGGGGGCGCCGGGCTCCTTCATCGCGTCCGCGCGCGTGCAGAGGTCCTCGACGGTGATGGCGTCGAGCTCGCCCAGAAAGGCCTCGCCGGCGCTCTTGACCACGGGGCCGACGACCTCGTCGACGAGCTGGCTCTCGGGCAGCGGCGGCAGCCCGTCCTCGCCGGTGACGCTCATCGCCGCGCGCACGATGTCGCCCGCCGTGATCCGCCGGCGCTCCTTGGCGAGCTCGTAGCCGCCGCGCGGGCCGCGCACGCCCTTGAGGATGCCGAAGCGAACCAGCGCCTGCAGGACGGTCTCCAGATGACGCGGGGGCAGGTTGTGGCGCTGGGCCAGGACCTTCGCCGCCACCGGCGTCGGGCGCGCGTGCAGCGCGATGTCCACCACTGCGGCGATGGCGAGCAGCGAACGGCGTGACAGCAGGATCATGACGGCGAACCCCCTCGTGCGGCCGTTCGGCCGTGCATTCCACTCCGGCCGCCGGCGCTCACCCGCCGGTCGACCCGAACCCTCCGCCGGCGCGGGGCGTCTCCCCGAGCGCGGCGACCTCGACCAGCGTCACCCGGGTGACCGGTGCGACGACCAGTTGCGCGATGCGCATGCCCCGGGAGATCCGGAACGGTGCGTCGCCCAGGTTCACGAGGAGGACCATCACCTCGCCGCGATAGTCCGCGTCGATGGTGCCCGGTGCGTTGAGCACGGTGACCCCGTGCCGCGCCGCCAGCCCCGATCGCGGCCGCACCTGCGCCTCGTAGCCGTCGGGCAGCTCGAGCGCGAAGCCGGTCGGGACCAGGACCCTCTCGCGAATTCCCAGATCTATGTACGTATTATGACTGATCGCCGCGACGAGGTCGAGCCCCGCCGCGCCGCCTGTCTCGTATTTCGGCAACGAAAGATCGCCGCAATGCGGCAGGCGCTTGACGCGAATGGTCGCAGTCACGTGGGAATTCCCTCCTCTCCCGCGGCGAGCAGGGACGCGATTCGTCCCACGAGGCGCCGCGCGACCTCGTCCTTCCCGGCGCGCGGCCAGCTCTCGACGCCGCCGCGGTCGACGAGGTGCACCGTGTTGTGGTCCCCGCCCATCACCCCGCCGCCGGCGGCGGAGACGTCGTTGGCGACGACGAGGTCGCAGCCCTTGCGCGCGAGCTTGGCGCGGGCGTTGGCGACGACGTCGTCGGTCTCCGCCGCGAAGCCGACGACGACGGCCGGCCGCCCGTCCGTGCGCTGCGCGACGCCGGCGAGGATGTCCGGGTTGAGTGCGAGCGCGAGGGGGGGCGGGGTGCCGCCGTCCTTCTTGCGCTTGGAGGGCGCCGCCTCGGTCGTGCGCCAGTCGGCGACAGCGGCGGCGAAGACCCCGACGTCCGCCGGCAGCGCCGCCTCGACGGCGGCCTGCATCTCCCGGGCGGTCTCGACCCGCACGACGGCGACGCCCGGCGGGTCGGGGATCGTCACGGGGCCGCAGACGAGCGTCACCCGCGCGCCGGCGGCGGCGGCGGCGGCGGCGATGGCGTGGCCCTGCTTGCCCGAGGAGCGGTTGGCGATGTAGCGCACGGGGTCGATCGGCTCGTGCGTCGGGCCCGACGTGACGAGCACGTGCCGTCCGGCCAGAGGCCCGGCGGGAGCGGCGAGGGCCGGGGACAGGAGCGCGGCGAGCGCGTCGGCGATCTCCACGGGCTCCGCGAGCCGCCCGGGTCCGCTCTCGGGCTCCGCCATCGGCCCCGCGTTCGGGCCGACGACCGCGGCGCCGTCGGCGCGCAGCGTCTCGATGTTGCGGCGCGTCGCCGGGTGGCGCCACATCGTCGGGTTCATCGCCGGTGCGATCAGGACGGGCGCCGTGGTGGCCAGCAGCACGGTGGTCGCGAGGTCGTCCGCTTGGCCGCTCGCCATGCGCGCCATCAGGTTCGCCGTGGCGGGCGCGACCACCACCGCGTCCGCCTCCCGCGCCAGGCGGATGTGGCCGATGGCGGCCTCGTCCTCGCGGTCGAACAGGTCGGTGAAGGCGCGCTCGCCCGACAGCGCCGCCGCCGCCAGCGGCGTCACGAAGCGTTGCGCGCCTTCGGTGAGCACGCAGCGCACCCCCGCGCCGCGCTCCCGCAGGCGGCGGATCAGGTCGAGCGCCTTGTAGGCGGCGATGCCGCCGCCGATGACGAGGAGGATGCGGGTGCCGTCGAGGGTCATGGTGGCCGGGATCGGTCGCTGCTCGGCGATCTGTAGCACGCTCCCGCCCCCGTGCGGAACGTGGCCGGACGCGGATGCGCGCAATTCGATGCGTTTCGTCGACGCTCTGCCGACCATCCCGCGCGATTGAGCCTCTCTCAACCACGTTCGCTCATCCGGCGCTGGAGGCTTTCGCGCGAGAACGCTCCCCATCGCAACGCCCGGGGAGGCCCGACGCATGCAGCGTCTCACCATGATCCTCGTTCTCGCCGCCTGGTTCGCCTTCGCGCCGGCGCCGCTGCAGGCGCGCGAGCGCGTCGCCTTCGATCTCGACGTGCCCGCCGGCACGATCGTGGTGCGCGCCTCCGAGCGCGCGCTCTACCTCGACCTCGGGGACGGCACCGCGATCCGCTATCGCGTGGCGGTGCCGCGCGCCGACAAGATGTGGACCGGCTGGCGGCGCATCGACGGCAAGCACGTCGCCCCGGCCTGGACGCCCCCGCCGGACGTCCGCCGCGACCTGCCGCACCTGCCCGACGTGATCCCCGGCGGGCACCCCTCGAACCCGATGGGCGCCGCCGCGCTCACCCTCGACGACGGGCTCACCGCCATCCACGGCACGACCCGCACCATGCGCGCCTCCATCGGCTCCGCGGCGAGCTACGGCTGCATCCGCATGCGCGACGAGGACGTGCTCGACCTGATGCAGCGGGTCCGGGTGGGGACGGCGGTGGTGATGGTGCGGTGAGGGGGATGCCGATGTGCGCCCTCCTGTCCAACCGACTCCGCGAAGGCGTCGGTGCAGTGGAGCGCCGGGCGCCTTCATGCTAGTTCTAGCGAGGAGCCGTACGGCGAACCGAATGGAGGGTGACATGAGCGGCGGGCGTGTTGCGATCGAGCTTCCGTCCGATGTCGTCGAGGTCGCTCGGCGGACGGCGGCGCGCGACAACCTGGATGTCGAGACGCTGCTCACCGATCTCGTGCGGCGTCATGCCGAGTACATCGACGCTCTTTCCGACGGCGAGCCGAGTACGCAGCGTTTCAGCCTGGATCGCTACGAGCTTCAGCGCGATCCCGGCGAAAGCGACGAAGACTTCGAAGAGCGCCTGTCGCTGTTCAGGTGACCGGCGGTGATCCCGCTCCGGTCCGGAGACTTCGTCTGGACCTCGTTTCCCTACGAGCAAGAGCCCGATAGGCCGGGACCCGTGCGCCATGCCGCGTGCGTCATCGGCGTCTTCACGCCGCGTGTTGCTGCAGCGGTCACGACGGCGGCTGTTCCTGCCGAAGGCCTCGTCGTGGGTGTCTACACGACCTCGCGGGTCGATCGGTTCGAGGATGCGACGCCGGTCGGCGTGCTGCGGGTCTCCATCGAGAGCGCAAGACGCGCCGGTCAGGCGGTCCCATTTCTCGTCGATGTACGAAAGAGGGCATTTCTCCCCTTCGACCGCCGGTTCTTCCCCGATATCGATGCACACGGACACGGGGTCATCGGCCCTGCGGGGCCCCGGCTCTTCAAGCGCATCGTTGCCGAGTACCGAAAGGTGAACGAGCGGCACCCCGAGCTGATCGTCAACCTCGGCCCTCTCCGGCCGGAAAGCCGCTGAGCTTCGGCTGCCGGCGGCACCCAACCATCACGCCGCCGCGAGCCGCCGCCCGCGCCGCAGCAGCAGCATCGCGATCACGCCCATGTTGACGAGGTTCCAGGCCAGCCCGTTGAGGAAGGCCACGGCGTAGTCGCCCGTGGCGTCGAAGATCGCGCCCGAAAGCCAGCCGCCGAAGGCCATGCCGAGGATCGTCGCCATCAGCACGAGGCCGACGCGCATGCCCGCCTCGGCCGGGGCGAAGTACTCGCGCACGACGATGGCGTAGCTCGGCACGATGCCGCCCTGGAACAGGCCGAACAGCGCCGAGACGACGTAGAGGGCGGCGAGGCCGTCGACCAGCATGTAGAGCAGGAGCGCGAAGGCCTGGAGCGTCGAGCCGACGAGCAGCGTCGCGAGGCCGCCGATCCGGTCGGCGACGAAGCCGGACGCGACGCGGCTGACGATGCCGAAGAGCATCATCAGCGAGAGCATCTGCGCCCCCGCGCCGGCGCCGAAGCCGAGCTCCGTGCAATAGGCGACGATGTGCACCTGCGGCATCGCCATCGCCACGCAGCAGGCGATGCCGGCGACGAAGAGGAGCGCGGTGAGCGCGTTCGTCGAGAGGCCGAGCGCGGCGCGCCCCGGCGGGGCGACGTGCGCCGTGCCCACGTCGCCGAGCGGCGCACGTCGCCGGAGCGCGAGCGCGAGCGGCACCATGCCGACGAGGAGGATGCCGGCGATGGCGAGATGGGCGCTGCGCCAGCCGCCGGCCTCGACCAGCGCCTGCACGATCGGCGGCCAGATCGCGCCGGCGACGTAGTTGCCGGCCGCGCAGATCGCCACCGCGATGCCGCGCCGCCGCCGGAACCAGTGCGAGATCTCGGCGATCAGCGGCCCGAGCGTCGCGGATGCGCCGAGGCCCACGAGCCCGTGGGCGAGGATGAAGACCGGAAGGCTCGGCGCCGCCGCGCTCGCGGCGTAGCCGGTCGCGAGGAAGGCGGCACCGGCGAGCAGCGGCGGCACGATGCCGGTGCGGTCGGCGAGCCGCCCCATCATGACGCCGCCGCCGGCGAAGGCGAGCATCAGCACGGTGTAGGCGAGCGACGAAGCGGCGCGGCTCGCCTCGAAGGCCGCCTCGACCGTCGGCAGCACGACGACGATCGACCACATGCCCACGCCGCCCAGCGAGGACAGGCACACGGCGATCGCGAGCCGGATCCAGGCGGGCCGGGCGTCGATCGCGTCCGCACCGGCGCGGGCGGGGGATCCGGGGGCGGGGGGAGCGGGTGCGGTCATCCCGGGAGCGCTACCACGGGACGGCGGCCGCGACGAGGGTGCGGCGTGCAGAGGCCGTCGTGCGGCGAGGCGCGTCCCCGCCGGCGCGCGCGGCGCGTCACCCGTCGAGCGGCACCGTCTCCTCGAGCGCGATGCCGAAGCCGGCGAGGCCGACGTAGGAGCGCGACGAGCTCGCGAGATTGCGGATCGAGGTGACCCCGAGGTCGCGCAGGATCTGCGCGCCTAGCCCGACCTCGCGCCAGGCGGCATTGCGCTCGGCCTCCGAGCGGCCGGCCTCCTCCGAGTAGGAGGTCAGCGGCACGCCGGCGGTGCCTTCGCGCAGGTAGACGAGGACGCCGCGACCCTCGGCGGCGAAGCGCGCCAGCGCGCTGTCGACGGCGCCGGTGGGCCCGAAGACGTCGGTGACGACGTTGGCGCGGTGGAGGCGCGCCAGCACGCCCCGGCCGTCGCCGACGCGCCCGTGAACCAGGGCGAAGTGCTGCACGGCGTCGAAGGGCGTCGTGTAGGCGTAGCCCGTCATCGGCCCGAAGCGGGTCTCGACCGGGAACGTGCCCACCCGGGTCACCAGACGCTCGCGGCGCTGGCGATAGGCGATCATGTCGGCGACGGAGACACGCCTCAGCCCGTGCCGCTCGGCGAAGGCGACGATCTGGTCGCCCTTCATCACGGTGCCGTCGTCGTTGGCGAGCTCGCAGATCACGCCGACCTCGGGCAGCCCGGCGAGCTTGCACAGGTCGACGGCGGCCTCGGTATGGCCCGAGCGCATCAGCACCCCGCCCTCCTTGGCGACGAGGGGGAAGACATGGCCCGGGCGCACGAAGTCCTCGGCACCCATGTTGCCGTTGGCGAGGGCGCGCACGGTGTTGCAGCGCTGCTCCGCCGAGATGCCGGTGGTGAGCCCGTGGCGCACGTCCACCGAGACGGTGAAGGCGGTGCCGAGCGGCGCGTCGTTCGAGGCCACCATCGGGTCGAGCCGCAGGCGCTTGGCTTGCGCCGCCGTGACGGGCGCGCAGACGATGCCGCAGGTGTTGCGGATGATGAACGCCATCTTCTCGGGCGTGCACAGCGAGGCGGCGACGATGAGGTCGCCCTCGTTCTCGCGGTCGTCGTCGTCGGTGACGATGACGATCTCGCCGCGGGCGAAGGCTTCGATGGCGTCGGTGACCGATTGGGGCATGGGTGTCGCTGCTCTGTTCGGGCGGCGGGAGGGTGGCGGGCGCCGCCGGCCGCAAGGTCGTTCGAACGGTGCTTAACCGAAGGGACGCTCCAGAGGCCAGCTGCGCACCGCGCCGACCTGCCCTCTGTGGCGCAGATAATGGTCTGCGATCACGCATGCCACCATGGCCTCGCCGACCGGCACCGCGCGGATGCCGACGCAGGGGTCGTGGCGGCCCTTGGTGACGACCTCGGTCTCCGCGTTCTGGCGCGTCACCGAGGCACGCGGGGCGAGGATCGAGGAGGTGGGCTTGACCGCGAAGCGGGCGACGACGGGCTGGCCCGTCGAGATGCCCCCGAGCACGCCGCCGGCCTTGTTGGAGCGGAACACCGGTGCGCCGCCGTTGCCGGGGCGCATCTCGTCGGCGTTCTCCTCGCCGGTGAGGGCGGCGGCCGCGAAGCCCTCGCCGATCTCGACGCCCTTGACCGCGTTGATCGACATCAGCGCCCCGGCGAGCTCGCCGTCGAGCTTGCCGTAGACCGGTGCGCCGAGGCCGGGCGGCACGCCCTCGGCGACGACCTCGATCACAGCCCCGATGGACGAGCCCGCCTTGCGGATGCCGTCGAGATAGTCCGCCCACAGGGCGGCGGCCTTCGCGTCCGGGCAGAAGAAGGGGTTGCGGGAGACCTCCTCCCAGTCCCAGGCTTCGCGGTCGATCCCGTGCGGGCCCATCTGCACGAGCGCGCCGCGCACCGTCATTCCCGGCACGACCTTGCGGGCGATGGCGCCCGCCGCGACCCGCGCCGCCGTCTCCCGCGCCGATGAGCGCCCGCCGCCGCGATAGTCGCGCACGCCGTACTTCACGTCGTAGGCGAAATCGGCGTGGCCGGGGCGGTAGGCGTCGCGGATCTCGCCGTAGTCCTTCGAGCGCTGGTCGACGTTCTCGATCACCAGAGCGATCGGCGTGCCGGTGGTGACCTGCGCCGCCATCCGCTCGTCCTGGAAGACGCCGGAGAGGATGCGCACGGCGTCGGGCTCGCGCCGCTGCGTGGTATAGCGCGACTGCCCCGGCCGGCGCCGGTCGAGCTCCGCCTGGATCTCCTCGACGGCGAGCGGGATGCCGGGCGGGCAGCCGTCCACCACGCAGCCGAGCGCCGGCCCGTGGCTCTCGCCGAAGGTCGTGACGCGGAAGAGATGGCCGAACGTGTTGTGGGACATGGACGCGCGCTCCTGCCCCGGTTTCTAGGGGAGAAGCGCAGGGAGGGGAAGGGGGCGGCGCATCGTGGGCGCAGGTGGCGGCCGGACGGCGGCCGCGGCGCTCGAGCCCCGACCCGCCACGGGAGCGCGTCCGGTAAAATACTTGTTCCAAGCGGAATTAGGAACGAATTCATTCGTTCCCCCTACGCCTCGCAGGTGCTGACGTGCCGAAGGCCGAAGGTCGAGGCCGAGACCGGGAAGGGGACTGGGATGTTTCGAGATGCGCTGGCGCGGCGATCGCGCCCGAGCGAAGGACATCGCGTGCACGACGACGCGCGCACGGGAGCCGCCGTCGATCACGCGGCCGTGCTGGACTCGCTGCCGAACAACGTCCTGGTGCTCGACCCGAGGGACGCGACGATCATCTACGCCAACCGGCGCAGCGTCGAGACCCTGCAGGCGATCCGCGCCGTGCTCCCCGCCGGCGTCGATCCCGACCGGATGGTCGGCACGAGCATGGACGTGTTCCACAAGAATCCGGCGCATCAGCGCGCCATCGTCGGGGATCCGTCGCGCCTGCCCTGGCGCACGAAGATCCGGCTCGGCACCGAGCGCATGGATCTCCACATCTCGCCCGTCTTCGATCGGAGCGGCCGCTATGTCGCAGCCACGCTGTCGTGGTCGGTGATCACGAGCCTCTCGACTGCCATCGACGCGTTCGAGCAGACGATCACCGAGGTGACGACCGCGGTCCGCGACGCCGGCGGCGAGACCCGCAGCGCTGTGGCGTCGGTGATCGACGCGACCCGCACGACGTCCGAACGGGCGCGGTCCTCGTCCGACGCCGCCCGCGACGCGTCCGCCAACGTCGAGGCCGTGGCGGCGGCGGCCGAGCAGCTCGACGCGTCGATCGCGGAGATCTCGGGCCGCGTCCAGGCCTCCAACGAGGTGACGCGCCAGGCGGTCGAGCAGGCGCGGGCGACCTCGCAGAGCGTCTCGGCGCTCGCCGAGACCTCGCAGCGGATCGGCCAGATCGTCTCCGTGATCTCCTCGATCGCGGCGCAGACGAACCTGCTCGCCCTCAACGCCACGATCGAGGCCGCGCGCGCCGGGGAGGCGGGCAAGGGCTTCGCCGTCGTGGCCGCCGAGGTGAAGACGCTGGCGAGCCAGACCGCGCGCGCCACCGAGGAGATCTCGGGCCAGATCGCCCACATCCAGAGCGCCACGGCGGAGACCGTGGGCGAGATCGACCAGATCCAGGCCGTGATCGCGCGCATCGACGAGAGCGCCACCGCGATCAGCGCCGCAGTCGAGCAGCAGGCGGCGACGACCGCCGAGATCAGCCGCTCGGTCGCGACCGCCGCCGCCCGGGCGTCCGAGGTCGGCGAGGCGATGACCGGGGTCGGTGCCGCGGCGGAGAGCTCGAGCGGGTCGGCGCACGGTGCGCTCGCGGCGACGAGCCGCGTGGAGCAGGAAACCGGCCGCGTCGCCGAGGCGGTGCGGACCTTCCTCGCGGAGGTCGGCCGGATGTGACGACGAGCGGGGAGGGGCGGGGGCTACGGCCCCCGGCCGCGGCCGGAGGCGCCGGTCACGCCACGGCGGCGCGCCGCACCGTCGCGTCCGTCCCCTCGATCGCCTCTCCCGTCGCGATCGCGGCCGCGCCGAACAGGTCGCCCTGCAGGTAGTCCACGCCCCAGCCGGCGAGCATGGCGGCCGCCTCCTCGGTCTCGACCCATTCGGCGACGGTGGGGATGCCGAGGTGGTGGGCGAGGTCGACGAGGGTGCGCACGAAGAAGCGGTCGTCCGGCGAGCGGGCGAGATTCTGGACGAAGGCGCCGTCGATCTTGACGAGATCCACGGGGAACTCGCGCAGGTGCCGGAAGGAGGTGTGGCCGGCGCCGAAATCGTCGAGCGCGATGGCGACGCCGAGCGCCTTCATCGCGTCGAGCCGGCCGCGGGTCGCATCCGGGTCCCGCACGGCCACGGTCTCGGTCACCTCGACGATCAGCCGCTCGGCGACGCCGGGATGGGCGCCGAGCGTGGCGGCGAGGATGCCGAGCCAGTCCGGTGTCTCGAGGGTGAGCGGCGAGAGGTTGACCGACAGCCGTTCGGCGGGATGGGCGACGAGATGGCGCGCCGCGAGCTCGAGCACGCGCGCGTCGAGCAGCGGGACGAGGCCGGCGCGCTCGACCAGGGGGATGATGTCGGCGGCGCCGACGATGCGGCCGTCCGTCTCGCGGATGCGTGCGAGCGCCTCGTGGAAGGCGACGCGACGCGTCCCCCCGGCCTCGACCACGGGCTGGCGGGCGGCGACGACGCGACGCTCGTTGAGCGCGGCGATCACGTCGAGCTCGCGCCCGGCCCGGGGGGCGGGCCCCCCGCGCAGCGTGCCCGGGCGGTAGATCTGGTAGCCCGCGGCGGTGCGACGGCTGGCGGAGAGGGCTTCCTCGGCCCGGCGCAGCAGGCCCGCCGCCTCGCTCGCGTGGTCGGGCGCGCTGGCGGCGCCGATCGCGACGCGCACGGAGAGCGGGCCGCGCGGTGTCGTCAGCGGTGCGCCCTCGACCCCCGCGCGCAGGCGCTCGGCGGCGATCGGCGCCTGGTCGAGCGTGCACGACAGCAGCGCGACGCCGAAGCGGTTGGAGGCGTAGCGCGCGAACACGTCGCGGCGGCGCATCACCACGGCGGCGCGGCGCATCGCCTCCTCGATCGCGAGGTCCGCGACCTCGAACCCGTGCTCCTCGTTCAACCGGTCGAGGCCCTCGATCGACATGACGAGAAGCGTCATCGGGCGGTTGGAGCGCGCGGCCGCGGTCACGTCCCGGCCGATCTGCGCGAGGAAGGCCGCCCGGGTGTTGGGGCCGGACTTGGCCTCGCGCTCGGGCGGGGCGAGGCGCAGGACGCCGTGGGCGAAGGCCGGGCGGCCGTCGCCGTCGGCGTACCAGCGCCCGGTGTCCTCCACCTGGACGCATCCGTCGGACGCCGCGCCGTGGGCGCCGCGGGCGGCGGCCGGCAGGCGCAGCAGGTAGGTGGCACGATAGGGCACGCCGGCGCCCGCCGCCGCCTGTGCGCTCTCCGCCTGGCCCGCGTCGAGGACGGCGTCGTGGCGTGTGCGCCCGCCGATGTCCTCGCAGGCCAGCCCGAAGGCGGCGCCGGTGGCGAAGGGAGCCATGTCCGGCAGGCCGAACACCTCGGCGGCGTTGGCGCTCCACGTCAGCGCGTCGCTCGCGACGTCCCAGTCGTAGACGACCTCGCCGATGGAGGTGAGCACGGAGCGCGGGTCGAGGGGGCCGCGTGCGCGATCGGAGCGCCGGGTGTGGGGCGGGCCGCCGTCGGTGTCGCGCTTCGGGCCGTGGGGGCGTGCGCCCTCGAGTTCCATGACGTCCCCGTTCGTGCCCGATGCCGCGCGAGCACGCGCGCGCAGGCTTGCCAGGCGAGGATGGGCGCCGAGGGTTAACGAATGGTGAAGAACGGCGCGAGACTTGCTAGGATGTCGTCGTCGTCCCCGTCGGAGATCGCGCCGTTGCATAACGAGACATTAACGCGGCAACGAGACGTCGAATCGGGCTGTCGCGCGCTCGTGCCGCTCGAGACGGGCGCGCCGTCCGATTCGCCCGGGCCGCGCGGCCATGGCCGACCCGACGCCGCCTTCCTGACGCAGCTCATCGCCTGCGAGCGCCGGCTCCCGGCCTATCGCGAGCGCCGGCGGGCCGAGCCGGGGGACGCGAGCGCACGCTACGGCGCCGGCTCCGGGCGCAACGCGCGGCCCCTCCTGTCGCGTCTTCTCTAGCGGGCCGTCGACGGCCGTCGGGAGAAGTCCGCTTGCCGGCCCGTCGCGTTCGTGGTGACATGTCCTCCGGCTCAACGTGGAGGATAGGTTCGTGCGCGGTCGTGCGCATTCTTTCCGAGGCACTTGTTCCGTGGCGGCGGCGCTCTTCGCCCTCGTCGCCGCGCCGGCGGCGGCGCAGGAGGCGGCGCCCGATCCCCTGCTCCTCGTCGACCGCCCGGGCCTGACGGTCCGCGCCCATCTCGGCGCAGGCGTGAACGCGGTCGTCGAATCGGGCCTGTTCTGGGACCTCGCCTCGATCTTCTCGCCCCAGGCCCGCTACGAGCCGGACAGGGCCTGGCTCGAAGGCTACGTCGAGCCGGGCCTCTCCTTCGAGGCCGCGCTGGCGGACGGCGTCCTGGCCTACGGGCGCATCTCCACGGTGATCTCCGGCACGGCCGGCGAGGACGCCTACGCCATCGGCGACACCGGCCGGGCGACGCTGGAGCAGGGCCACCTGGGCCTGCGGTTCGGCGCCCCGGGTGCCCCCGTCTCCCTCGACCTCTCGGCGGGGCGCCAGGACTACCGCGCCGGGACCGGCATGCTGATCGCCAACGGGGGCTCGAACGGCTTCGAGCGCGGCGCACTCAAGCTCGGCCCGCGCAAGGCCTGGGAGACGACCGCCATCGCCCGGGCCCGCGCAGGGATCTTCTCCGCCGACCTGTTCTACCTCGACGCCAACGAGCTGTCGGACAACGACAGCGAGACGCGGATCGTCGGTGGCACGCTGCGCGCCGACCCGCGCGAGGGAACCTATCTCGGCGCGACCCTCGCCACCGTGCAGCGCTCGCGCTCGCCCTACGTGCGGGCGGTGCCCGGAGGGCCGCCGGCGATCCTGCCCGGTGCCCGCGACGGGCTCTCCTTCGTCGACGTCTTCGCCCGTGCCGAGCCGCTGCCGGATGCGGTGCCCGGCCTGTGGGTCTCGGCGGAAGGCGCCTACGAGTGGAACGACCGCATCGACCTCGCCGCCGTCGGCGGCCGCGTCGAGATCGGGCGCGTGTTCTCCGAGCTGCCCTGGCGGCCCACCCTGTCCTACGCCTACCAGGGCTTCTCGGGAGACGACCCCGCGACGGCGCGGCTGGAGCGGTTCGATCCGCTCTTCTACGAGGGCAGCCCCCGGGCCTGGGCCACCGGCTCGAAATCCTCGATGGTGTTCATCAACACCAACGTCCAGGCCCATCTCCTGACCCTGGCGCTGGCGCCGAGCCCGCGGGACATCCTGACCTTCCGCTACGCCCATATCCGCGCGGTCGAGCTGCGCAGCCCGCTGCAGTTCGGGCAGGCGACGCGGGTCGCCGCGTCCGGCGGGGCTCCGGCGCTCGTCGCCGGCGTCACCCACCCGCACCTCTCCGACGATCTGTTCGTCGAATATACGCGCGTCGTGACGCCCAACGCCTTCCTGACGGTTGGCGCCAGCGTCTCGTTTCCCGGCGAGGGCATCGACCGGGTCGCCGGCGGCCGGGCGCCGGCCTGGGTCGGGGGCTTCGCCAACCTGGTGATCGAGTATTGATCCCGCCGCGCCGGACGGTGCCGCGACGCGAGGAGGAGGTGACCATGCCGAGCCGGACCCGCCGTCTGTTCCGCCCGTTCGCCCGTCCCCGCGCCCGCTTCCTCGGCCGCGCCGCGGCCGCGTCCCTCCTCGCCTGTCTCGCGGCGCCGGTCGCCGCCCAGCAGGCCGCGCCCGGGGCCGGCCCGGATGCCGCCGCGGCGGCGCCCACCGCGGAGGCGTCGGATCCCGGCGCCCTCGGCTGGATGAAGGGCTTCCCGCCGCCGGAGGACCGCATCGTCCGCTTCGCCGACGGAAGCTATTTCGAGTTCCCGGCGATGCGCTGGACCGTGTGCCACTTCCGCGAGCTGATGCCCACGCGCGTCGTCTCGCGCGATCCGCTCCGCGTCGCGGATCTGCCCCGCGACGAACGCCCGGACATCGCCGAGGTCACCTTCGAGGTCCTCGGCACCGGCGAGACCATGAACGTGGCCGAGGCGCTGCCGGCGACCTTCACCGACGGCATCGTCGTGCTCCACGAGGGGCGCATCGTGTTCGAGCGCTATGCCGGCTGCCTGGAGCCGGAGGGCGTCCACGGCGCGATGTCGGTCACGAAGTCGATGACGGGGCTGCTCGCGGAGATCCTCGTCGCCGACGGCGTGCTCGACGAGACGGCGCGGGTCGACGCCTACGTGCCCGAGCTTGCGGCGAGCGGCTTCGGCGACGCGACGGTCCGCCAGGTGATGGACATGACGACGGCCATCGACTTCAGCGAGGACTATACGGATCCCGACGCCGAGGTCTGGCGCCACGCCGCCGCCGGCAGCCCGCTGCCGAAGCCGCCGGGCTACGAGGGGCCGCGGACCTACTACGAGTTTCTCGTCACCGTCGAGAAGACCGCGGGCGCCGAGCACGGCGAGGCCTTCGGCTACCGTACCGCCAATTCGGACGTCCTCGGCTGGATCGTGGCCCGGGTCGCCGGCATGCCGGTGACGGAGCTCCTGTCCGAGCGCGTCTGGCGACCGATGGGCGCGGAGCTGGACGGCTACTTCACGGTCGACTCGATCGGCACGCCCTTCGCGGGAGGCGGGCTCAACGCGGGCCTGCGCGACCTCGCGCGCGTCGGCCAGCTCCTGCTCGACGCGGGGCGGATCGAGGGGCGCCAGATCCTCCCCGCGGCGGCCGTGGCGAGCATCCTGGGCGGCGGCGACCGGGAGGCGTTCGCGAAGGCCGGCTACGCGCTGCTGGAGGGCTGGAGCTATCGCGGCATGTGGTGGGTGTCGCACGATCCCCACGGCACCGTCCTGGCGCGCGGCGTGCACGGGCAGACGATCTGGGTCGACCCGACGGCGCGCCTGGTGATCGCGCGCTTCGCCTCGCACCCGACCGCCGGCAACGCCGCCAACGATCCGATCACGCTGCCGGCCTTCCGCGCCATCGCCCGCCATCTCGCCGGCGGGTGATCGGGCCCGGTGCCACGGTGCGGCACCAACGCGAAAGGGCCCGCGCGAGGGCGGGCCCATTGGGGCGTCGACGGCGCAGGCGCGGCAGGCCCGCGTCCCGGCTCAGTCCTCGGACTTCACCGTCAGCACCTGGCGACCGCGGTACATGCCGGTCTTCAGGTCGACGTGGTGCGGGCGGCGCAGCTCGCCCGAGTCCTTGTCCTCGACATAGGTCGGGGCCTTCAGCGCGTCGGCCGAACGGCGCATGCCGCGCTTGGACGGCGACGTCTTTCTCTTCGGAACGGCCATGGTTCGTCTCCGGTCGGGGCATGCGCCGGCGCGCGCGAGTGCGCGTCTCGCCGGCGGGAAGTCGGTCGAGGCGCGGTCTATATACGCTCGCGGCGCGCTTGCCTACCCCGAAAAACGAGGCCGCGGAGGATTCCCGCGCAGGCCGTCCCGGCGCCCGCGACGCCCCTGGCGCGACCCGCCGCCGCGCCCTACCTCCGCACGACGAGTGCCGACAGGAGGAACGCAGCATGGCCGCCGAGACGCTCACCGCCGCCGAGCGCGACGCGATGCTCCCCGGGCTCACGGGCTGGAGCCTGGTCGAGGGTCGCGACGCCATCCACAAGCGCTACGACTTCGCCGATTTCGTCGCCGCCTTCGGCTGGATGGCGAAGGTGGCGCTCGTCGCCGAGAAGCACGATCATCATCCCGAATGGTTCAACGTCTACAGGACGGTGGAGGTGACGCTCTCCACCCACGACGCCGGCGGGCTGACCCGGCTCGACGTGACGTTGGCCCAGGAGATGGACCGGCTCGCGGCGGGCTGACCCGCGCCGTCAGCGGGTCGCCGCCACGAAGCCGCCGTCCACCACGATCTGCGTCCCCGTGACGTAGCGCGCCTCGTCGCTCGCCAGGAACGCGACGGCGTTGGCGACGTCGAAGGCGTCTCCCATGAAGCCCATCGGCACCTGCGCGTTGCGGGTCGCCACGAAGCCCTCGTAGTCGCCCCCGGCGTACTTGTCGGCGAGGCGGCGCACGAGCGGCGTGCCGATCAGGCCGGGCACGACGGCGTTGAGCCGCACGCCGCGGGGCGCGTAGAGCACGGCGGTGGCGCGCGTCATCTGCAGGAGCGCGGCCTTCGCGGCGGAATACGCCACCTGCGGCTTGCCGATGTAGCGCAGCCCCGCCACGGACGCGACGCTCACGATCGTGCCGCGCCCCTGCCGCTCCATGACGGGCAGCACCGCCTTGCAGCACAGCCAGGCGCTCTTGAGGTTGACGTCGATCTGCGCGTCGAAGGTCTCCTCGTCCATCTCCACGGGACCGCCCGGCTCCGAGCGGCCGACGTTGTTGACGAGGACGTCGATGCGTCCGTGCCGGGCGACGACGTCCGCGACGAGCGTCTCCACCGCGGCGCGGTCCGTCACGTCGCAGGCATGGACCTCGCAGGTGCCGCCCTCGCCGGCGACGATGCGGCGGGTCACCTCCGCGGCCTCGGTGTCGCGATCGCAGCCGACGACGATCGCCCCGCGCCGCGCCATCAGCGTCGCGATGGCCTGGCCGTTGCCCCAGCCTTCGCCCCGGGATCCGTCGGCCCGCGAGCCGCAGCCGGTGACGAGGACGATCCGGTCGGTGAAGTCGAGCATGAGGTGCCTCCGGGGCCCGGGCGGACCCAATGGTTTCCCTAACGTGAAGCGCGTCGTTCGCGGACGTCTCGAAATGGAGCGTTCGCGCACACCTCGCTTTCGGATCTCGCTGCTTAAAGGATCCTGAAAGCGAGGAGAACGACCATGTTCGATTTCGGGAAGAACGAGGCCGGCAACGTCGCCATCGCCTTTGCGCTGACCCTCATCCCCACGCTGGGCCTCACCGGCGCCGCGGTGGACTACACCCGCGTCAACGCGGCCCGCGAGTTCGCCCGCAGCGTCGGCGACGGGACGGCGGTGCGCATCGCCGCCGCCGACGCCGACATCGCCACGGAGGCGCTCGCGGGTGCGAAGACGCTGATCGAGAGCCGCTACGGAGACCAGCTGACCGCGCTCGAGGTCACCGGCCGATGGCTCGACCCGGCGCACTACGCGGTCCGGGTGGAGGCGTCCCTCGATACCCGGATCCTGGCGGCCGTGCCCGGCATGCCCCGCGAGATCCCCTTCGTGCTCGAGAGCGTGACGCGCCGCATCCCGCCGACCTACGCGACCGAGCCGCCGCACCAGTCGCTGCTCGAGCCCGAGGCGGCGGACTACAACCGGATCTACCTCTACTGCTACGATTCGGAGCGGGCGGGCGAGGCGGACGGCGGGCGCCGCGCGCTGACGCCCATCGCCGACAACGGCTCGCCGCCGACGGACTACGCGGCGCAGGGCCATGCGCTGCCCAGCTGCGGCCCGGGCGAGGTGGTGAGCTACATGCTGCGCAACGTGCGCAGCGCCCGGCGCTATCCGAGCCGCTGGGACGATCCGGCGCAGCAGGTCTACGAGTACTGGGCCGACACCGTGCTCGACCCGGACACCCGCGTGATGATCCACGACGTGCGCGGCTACCGGGTGACGGGCGGCACCACCCGCACGCCGCTCGACATGCGCACGAGCCCGATCCTGGAGACGATCCGCTGCGCCACGCTCGACGAGTGCAAGCCGGTGGCGCAGGGCGGCATCATCCCGAACCGGCGCACGGGGCGCACGCCGACGACGGCGACCCAGGCCTGCCAGGAGGGAATGTACATGTATTTCGGCTGGGAGGACCGGCCGCCGAACCTCGGCTGGACGGACACCGACTACGACGACATCCGGCTCGTGGTGAACTGCCCCGTGCGCGAGCAGGTGACGGACAAGCAGGTGATGATCGTGCGCTGAGCGCGCGCGGGACGCGTCGCTCGGAGACCGCCGCTCGGAGGCTGCCGCTCAGAGACCGCCGCCGAGCTCGAGGATGCGCTCGCGCAGCCGCACGACCTCGGCCTCGAGCGCGCGGATGCGCGCCTTGAGCGCCGCCTCGCTCGGCGTCGGGGCGGTGCTCGCCTGCGCCAGCGGGCCCGCGTCCGCCCGGTGCTCGCCCTCGGCGGCGTCGAGGAAGGCGATGCCGGCCTCGCTCCCGCGGCGCCAGCGCAGCTCGGCGCGGTGCACGGCGTTCATCTGCGGGATGACGATCTCGAAATGCTCGGGCAGCGTCACGCCCTCGGAGAGGTCGATCTTGGCGCCGGTGTCGGAGATGTTGCGCACCACGCAGTCGACCGTGACGGCGCCGCCGCCGTAGCGGATGCGCGCGGCCACGAGCGCGCGCCGCCGGGGCGCCGTCCGCTGCTCGCTCGTCTCCGCGAAGGTGCTCATGGTCCCATCCTTCCGAGCCCGCAGGATAGCGACGGGCTGCTGAGAATGGGTTAACGCGATACCGGAGCGGCGGGCCAGGTGAAGTCGTCCGCCCGGCCGGGCGCGGCGGGGGGCGCGACCCCGTCGGCCAGGACCCGCTCGTTGAGGAGCCGCGTCGCCCGGTCGGCGAGCGGCGGGGCGCGCACGAGCGCCGTCGATCCCGCCGCGGCGGTCTCGGTGAGCGGCACGACCGGGCCGATCGCGGGCGGGGCGTCCTCGATCGCGACGTCTTCCGGCGCCTCCGGAAGCGCGGAGAGCCGGGCGATGATCTCCTCGACGGTGAGCGCCTCGAGGTCGCCGATCGCGGCGAGGCCGCCGGCAGCGGGCACCGGCGCGGCGGCGGAGATCGGCGCGGGCCGATCGCGGGCGAGCAGCCGGCGGATCTCGACGTCGGCGAAATGCGCGGCCTTGCGGCCGCCCGCGGGCGTGAAGTGGATGCCGTCGCCGGCGCGCAGGCGCGCGATCTGGCCCTCGAGCGTCGGGCCGTTGTCGGAATAGCGGTTGTCGTCGTCGACGAAGCCCTGCCAGGTATCGACCCAGATGCCGCCGCCCCGTGTCACGCGCCCACGCACGATCTCGTTGATGGCCAGCAGATCGGTGGAGAGCCGCGACGAGCGCATCGGCGGCAGGCCGACCCAGACGAGCGGCACGCCGGCCGCCCGGAACTTCGCCAGGATCGTGTCGACGCGCCTCGCGTAGGCGTCCTTCCACTCGGGGCCGAGCCGCTCGAGCCGCCCCTCGGGCCCGGCGATGTCCTGGCGGTCGTTCAGCCCGACCAGCACGACGCCGATGTCGAAGGCGTCCTCGCCGGTGAGGAAGTGGTCGATCTCGGCGCGCCAGTCGTGGAAGTCGTCGCGCACGAGGCCCGAGGAGCCCTGCGCGCGGGTCTCGACCACGACGTTCGGCTTGTCCGAGAGGACGTCGGCCAGGCCCTCGCCGAGGTTCGTCGCGAGCGAATCGCCGAAGACGACGACGCGGTGGGTGATCGGCACGTCCTGGGGCACCTCTGCGGCCGCCGCGGCGGCGGGCTCGGCGCGCGGCGCGGTGGCGGGCGCGGCCGGACGGGCGGCGCGCCTCGGCCGCTGGCGGGGCGCCGGCGCGGGCTCCGCGGTCGCCGGCTGCGAGCGCAGCACCTCGAGCCAGATCCGGCGCTCGTCCTCGTTGGCGCGCGTGGGCACCATCCCCGCCGTGATCGCGAGGACGAGCGCGGCGCAGGTGATGGCGAGACGGACGAGCGGGCGGGGCACGCGCATCGGCATGCCCCGTATCATAGCGCATCCGCCCCGCGGCGTCAGCGCCCGCGCAACGCCTCGAGCAGGGCGACGTCGGCGTAGCCGTCCGGCGTCAGCCCGCGGGAAAGCTGGAAGCTGCGCACCGCCTCCCGGGTCATGGAGCCGATCTTGCCGTCGATCGTGCCGTCGTAGAGGCCGAGCCCGGCGAGGCGGTTCTGCAGCTCGCGACGCTCGGCGGCATCGAGCATGCGCTCGCCCCGCGGCCAATCGCCGCGCACGCCGCCGCCGCCGGTGAGCCGCTGGCCGAGCAGGGCCACGCCCATGGCGTAGCTGTCGGACGAGTTGTAGCGCTTGATCACGTCGTAGTTGGCGGTGACGAGGAAGGCCGGGCCGCGCGCGCCGGCGGGCAGGAACAGCGTCGCCTCCGCGCCGCCCGCCGGCAGCGCACCGCCGGCGGCGGGGGCGACGCCGAGCGCGGCCCAGCTCGCGAACGGCATCTGCCGCTGGGCGAAGTCGAAGCCCGCCGGCAGGCGCACCTCGAGGCCCCAGGGCAGCCCGGTGCGCCAGCCGTGCTCCTTCAGGTAGTTGGCGGTGGAGGCGAGCGCATCGGGGATCGAGCGCCAGATGTCGCGCTTGCCGTCCCCGTCGCCGTCGACCGCGAAGCGCAGGTAGCTCGTCGGCATGAACTGGGTGTGGCCCATGGCGCCGGCCCAGGAGCCTTCGAGCTCGCGGCGCGAGATCTTGCCCGTCTCGAGGATCTCGAGCGCGGCGAGCAGCTCGCCGCGGAAGAAGTCGCCCCGGTGGCGGACGTGGGCGAGCGTCGCCAGCGAGCGGATGACGTCCATGTCGCCGGTGAAGCCGCCGAAATTGGTCTCCATGCCCCAGACGCCGAGCACGATCGCCTGCGGCACGCCGTAGGCGCGCTCGACGGAGGAGAGGACCGAGTCGTAGCGCGTGCGCGCGGCCTCGCCGAGGCGGATGCGCTCGGCGGACACGGCGTTGTCGAGGTATTCCCAGATGGGCCGGGTGAACTCGGACTGGCGCCGCGTCAGCTCGACGATGCGGGGGTTGGGCGTCACGCCGGCGAAGGCCGTGTCGAAGGTCGCGCGGGAAACCCCGCGGGCCTGCGCCTCCGGCCAGAGCCCGGCGACGAAGCTGCCGAATTCCCCCTGCGGCACGCCCTCCTGCGGCGCGCGCGCGTCGAGGCTCGCGGTGGCGACCCCGATCGGCTCGCCGATGCCGGTCCCCGCGCCGGCGACGGTGCAGCCGGCGAGCGGCAGCGCCGCGGCCGCGATCGCGACGGCGAGCGCGCGGGCGCGGCGCGAGAGGGGCGGTCGCGTGGCGGACCGTCGATGGGCGCGGGCGACGTGGGGCATGGGCGATCGCTTTCGGGAACCGAGACTAACGCGTTGCGCCGGATGCCACCAGAGTATGGTGAAGATGGGATTAAGCCGCGGCGCTCACCCCGCGGCGCGCACCCGCTCCCCGCCGTTGCCGAGCCGCCGCTCCCAGGCGAGCGCCTGGGCGACGATCGTGTCGAGATCGGCGTAGCGCGGCTCCCAGCCCAGCACCTCGCGGATGCGCGTCGCGTCGGCGACGAGCGCGGCGGGGTCGCCGGGGCGGCGCGGCGCCTCGGTCACGGGGAAGGCGAGGCCGGAGATCCGGCGCATCGTCTCGACCACCTCGTGCACGGAGGCGCCGGTCCCGTAGCCGCAATTGAGGGTGAGCCGCCCGCCCTGCGCGCGCAGGTGCCGCAGCGCCGCGAGGTGGGCGTCGGCGAGATCGCTCACCTGGACATAGTCGCGCAGGCAGGTGCCGTCCGGCGTCGGGTAGTCGGTGCCGAAGACAGAGAGTCCGGCCCGGGCGCCGAGCGCCGCCTGCGCCGCGACCTTGATCAGGTGCGTGGCGCTGCGCGACGACTGGCCGGCGCGCCCGCGCGGATCGGCGCCCGCGACGTTGAAGTAGCGCAGCACCGCGTAGTCGAGGCCGTGAGCGGCGGCGGTGTCGCGGATCATCCACTCGCTCATCAGCTTCGAGCGGCCGTACGGGTTGATCGGCGCGGGCGCGCACTCCTCGCCGATCAGCGGCAGGTCGGGCTCGCCGTAGACGGCGGCGGTGGACGAGAAGACGAGCCGCTCGACGCCGGCGGCGACCGCCACCGCGAGGAGGGCGCGCGTCTTCACCGTGTTGGCCTCGTAGTAGCCGAGCGGGTCGGCGACGGAGTCCGGCACCACGATCTTCGCGGCGAAGTGCATGATCTCGCGGATGCCGTGCTCGGCCACGATGCGCGTCACCAGCGCGGCGTTGGCGACGTCCCCGACGACGAGGCGGACGCCGTCTGGCACGGCCTCCGCGACGCCTGTTGAGAGATCGTCGAGGACGACGACGTCCTCGCCTGCGTCCGCGAGCGCGAGAACCGCATGCGCCCCGATGTAGCCCGCACCGCCCGTCACCAGCACCGTCATGATCCGCTCCCGCCTTTACGCCACGCGCGGGCCTCTGGCATGGTGCCGCAAAGCCCGGGTCGGGAGACCATGCAACGCGACAGCTCGAGGAGCCGTTAAGCCGACCGGGCGCGGCCAGCCGGCGGAACCGGCGGCCGCGAAAGACCAGCGAGGACCAACGTCATGAAGCGCATCCGCAAGGCAGTCCTTCCCGTCGCCGGGCTCGGCACCCGTTTCCTGCCCGCCACCAAGGCGGTACCCAAGGAGATGCTGACGGTGGTGGACCGGCCGGTGGTCCAGCACGTGGTGGACGAGGCGAAGGCGGCGGGGATCGAGCACTTCGTCTTCGTCACCGGCCGCAACAAGGCGGCGATCGAGGACCATTTCGACATCTCCTACGAGCTCGAGGCGACGCTCGAGGCGCGCGGCAAGAAGCCCGCGCTGGACGGGCTGAAGGCGGATCTGCCGAAGGCGGGCGCCACGAGCTTCACCCGCCAGCAGGCGCCGCTCGGGCTCGGCCACGCCGTCTGGTGCGCCCGCGAGATCGTCGGCGACGAGCCGTTCGCGGTGATCCTGCCCGACATGCTGTCGAAGGGCTGCATGACGCAGATGCTCGAGGCCTACGAGCGCCACGGCGGCAACATCATCGCCGCCGAGGAGGTGCCGATGGAGGAGACCTCGAAATACGGCATTCTCTCGGTGGCGGAGGACCACGGCCGCACCTTCCGCATCTCCGGCATGGTCGAGAAGCCGAAGGTGGAGGACGCGCCCTCCAACCTGATGATCTCGGGCCGCTACATCCTCCAGCCGGAGATCTTCGACGTGCTCGAGCGCCAGGAGCCCGGCGCCGGCGGCGAGATCCAGCTCACCGACGCGATGAAGACGCTGATGGGCACCCAGGACTTCCACGGCATGCGCTACGACGGCACCACCCACGATACCGGCTCGAAGATCGGCTTCCTCGTGGCGAACCTCGCCTACGGTCTCGAGGACCCGGAGCTCGCGCCGGCGCTGCGCCGGGAGATCGCGCGGCTGACGGGGTGACGCGCGCGGGCTCGACTTGAGCCCGCGGGCGGCGTCGTCGCCCTCCCGGAGGGGAGGAGTCCGCGCGAAGTGCGGGCGGTGGGGCCGTTCGGTCCGGCGGACGCGACGCCGGGCTCGTCCCTCGTCGGCGCGGGCCGGCGCGCATGCCCGGTGCGCATCCGGTGCGATTGTCCGCGCCCGGTCCTCGGCCTAGAGCGATGACGAAAGCGACGATCACCGCCATCGCACCCGAGACCCGAGGCCCATGCCCGACCCCAGCCCGCAGGACGCCGGCCCGCCGCCCCTCACCCTGGCGGGCGCCCGAACCGGCATGCGGCTCACCCTGCCGCTGGTGCCGGGCGTGATCGTCTTCGGCACGGCCTTCGGGGCGGCGGCGGCGCAGAAGGGCTTCGACGTCTGGCTGACGCTCTCGCTCTCCGCCTTCGTCTTCGCCGGCGCCTCGCAGATGGTGGCGCTGGAGCTGTGGCGGGAGGTCTGGACCTGGCCGACGCTCGCCTACCTCGTGGCGGTCACCGCCACGATCAACGGGCGCATGGTGCTGATGGGCGCGGCGATCGCGCCGCACGTGAAGGCGATGCCCCGCGGCATCCGGCTCCTCAACTTCTTCGTCCTCGTCGACGCCAACTGGCTCGTCGCCACGCGCTACCACGGCGAGGGCGGGCGCGATCTCGGTGTGATCCTCGGCGCGGGCGCGATGCTGTGGGTCCTGTGGGTGCTGGCCACCGTCCCCGGCTTCCTCGCCGGCGCGCTGGTGACCCGGCCCGACGCCTTCGGGCTCGACCTCGTCATGCCGATCTTCTTCGCGGTGATGCTCGTGCCACTGTGGAAGGGCCTCTCCCCGGCCATCCCCTGGATCGTCGCGGGCGCGGTGGCGCTCGCGACGAGCGCGCTCGTCGACGGCTACGCCTTCATCATCGTCGGCGCGCTCGCCGGCGCGCTGGCGGGAGCGCTGCGCGATGGCTGAGGGTGCGCTCGCCTCGGCGTTCCTCGCCCACCCGGCGGCGGACTACCTCGCCGTCGCGCTGATGGCCGGGGCGACCTACCTGTGCCGGGCGTCGGGCATCCTGTTCATGAGCCGCATGCGCATCACGCCGCGCATCGACCGGGCGCTCAGGGCCCTGCCGGGCTCGATCGTCGTCGCCACGATCCTGCCGATCGCCGCCCAGTCCGGCGCGCCCGCGGTGCTGGGGCTCGCCGCCGCGATCGCGACGATGGCGCTCGTGCGTTTCGAGCTCGCGGGCGTCGCGGCGGGGCTCGCGGCGGTGTCGCTGGCGCGGCTCGCGGGGCTGTGAGGCGCGACACTTCCTTTCCGGCCCGTCCTTCGGCATGATGCCCGCATGGAGCGGGACACGATCATCGCCGACCTGTCGCGCCACGCCGACGCCGTGAAGGCGCGAGGCGCGTCCGCGCTCTGGCTGTTCGGCTCGGTCGCGCGCGGCGACGCCCGGCCCGACAGCGACATCGACCTCTTCCTCGACTACGATCACGACAGCCGCTTCTCGCTCTTCGACCTCGTGGGCATCAAGCTCTACCTCGAGGAGGCGCTGCAGCGACCAGTGGACGTCACCACCCGCGACAGCCTGCACCCGAGGCTGCGCGGGGAGATCGAGCGGAACGCGGTGCAGGTGTTTTGACGAGCCGGCCGATCGATATCGTCCTCGACGAGATGCTCGAAGCGATCGATCACATCGACGAAGCGTGCCGTGGGAAGTCCCTCGCTGATCTGGAAGCCGATTGGGTCCTCGCTCGTGCCATAGAGCGCGGACTGGAGATTGTCTCCGAAGCATCACGCCATCTACCCGACTCGGAGAAGGCGCAGCACGCCGACATTCCTTGGCGGGCGGTTCATTCCATCGGAAACGTCCTGCGCCACGAGTATCATCGCATCTCGCGCAGGATCATCTGGAACGTGGCGACCGTCGACCTGCCGAAGCTGGCCGTGGCACTCAGAAGCATCGAGCGGAGAAGAGATCTTAGCGGCTCGAGCGAGTAGGACCTCGCCCCATCTCACTTCAGCCGCGCCTTCACCCGCTCCATCAGCCAGTCCCGCGTCGCGCGGTAGGCGTCCATCCGCTGCTCGCGGGTGCCGGTCTCGAGGGTGGGGTCGGGGGTGGGCCAGTACTCCACGTCGGCGGCGAGGTAGCGGGTCAGCTCCAGTGCCGCGTGGTGGGCCTCCGGGGTGAGGCTGACGACGAGGTCGAAGCTCAGCCCCTCGTACTCCTCCAGCTCGTCCAGCGTGCGGCAGCGGTGGCGGGACTCGTCGATGCCGAGCTCGTCCATGGCCGCGATCATGAACGGGTCGGGCGCCTCCTCCTTGCGCACGCCCGCGGACTGGACGTAGGTCGAGCGGCCGAAGAAGTGGCGCGCCAGCCCCTCCGCCATCGGCGAGCGCACAGCGTTGAAGTTGCACACGAACAGCACGGAATGGACGCGCTCGTCCGCCGACGCCACGGGCTCAGCCCTTCCAGTGCAGCGCGAAGATCAGCGTGAAGATGCGCCGCGCCGTGTCGAAGTCGATGTCGACCTTGCCGGCGAGCCGCTCCACCAGCAGCTCCGCCGCCTCGTTGTGCAGCCCCCGGCGGCCCATGTCGATCGCCTCGATCTTCTGCGGGGAGGCGGTGCGGATCGCGGCGTAGTAGCTCTCGCACACGGTGCGATAGTCGCGGATCACGCGCCGGAACGGCGTGAGCGAGAGGAGGTGCGTCATCACCGGCGTGCCGTCCTGCGTCTGGATCTCGAACGCGAGCTTGCTCTCGACGAGCCCGAGCTTGAGCGCGTAGGGGCCGTCGTCGCGCCCGGGCACGGCGAAATGGTTCGCCTCGACGATGTCCCAGATCGCCACCGCGCGCTCGTGCTCCTGATCGGGGTTGCCGCGACCGATCGAGGCCTCGTCGAGCACGACGCGCACGAGCCCCTTTCCCTTGCTGTCGGCCATGGTCGCTCCGTCCCGCACCGCGCGCCGCGACCCTAGCGCGCCGGCGCGCCCCGCGAAAGGCCCGCGCTGGAAGGTCCATGGGGAGCGCGGATTTTCGCGCCTTGGCGGGCGCGGCGTTCCGTGCTCCCGTCCCGCCCGGACACCAGGACAGGACCGAGAGCCGTGCCGAGCCCGCAGACCGCAGACGTCCTCATCGTCGGGGGAGCCGCCATGGGCTCCTCCCTCGCCTACCATCTCCTCGCCCATCCCGGCTTCGCGGGCCGCGTCGTCGTGGTCGAGAAGGATTCGACCTACGCCCGCTCGGCCTCGGCCTTGTCGGCAGCCTCGATCCGCAGCCAGTTCACGAGCGGGGTGAACGTGCGCATCTCGCTCCACGGCATCCGCTTCCTGCGGGCGATCGGCGACCATCTCGCGGTCGACGGCGAGGCGCCGGAGATCGGGCTGACGGAGGGCGGCTATCTCTACCTCGCCAACGCCGCCCAGGAGGACGGCATGCGCGCGGCGCACGCGCTCCAGCGTGCCGAGGGCGCGGACGTGGCGCTCCTCGACCCCGCCGCCCTCGTCGCCCGCTTCCCCTGGCTGAACCCGGGAGAGGACGTGGTGCTCGGCTCGCTCGGGCTCTCGGGCGAGGGCTGGTTCGACGGCTGGGGCCTGCTCCAGGCGTTCCGGCGCAAGGCGAAGGCGCTCGGCGCCGACTATGTCGCCGGCGAGGTGGTCGACCTCGTGCGCGAGGGCTCGCGCATCACGCACGCGGTCCTGGCCGACGGGGCGCGGATCGCCTGCGGCACCCTCGTCGACTGCGCGGGCGCCGGCGGGCGTGCGGTGGCGGCGATGGCGGGCTTCGACCTGCCGGTGTTCGCGCGCCCGCGCTACGTCTTCGGCTTCTCGTGCCGCGGCGACGTGCCGAACTGCCCGCTCCTGATCGACACCTCGGGCGTCTACGTGCGCCCGGAGGGCGAGAGCGCGGAGGGCCGCCGGTTCATCTGCGGCGTCTCGCCGAGGCCGGAGGAGGACGAGCGGCTCGCCTGGCGCGACGACGATCCGGCGTCGCAGGCGGTCGACTGGTCGTATTTCGAGGAGCGGATCTGGCCCGCGCTCGCCGCGCGGGTGCCCGCCTTCGAGGCGATCCGCCCCGGCGCCGCCTGGGCCGGCCCCTACGACATGTGCGCGCTCGACTCGAACGCGCTGATCGGCCCCGTGGCGCCGTTCGGCCCGGACAACGTCCTCGTCTGCAACGGCTTCTCCGGCCACGGCCTGCAGCAGGCCCCGGCGGTGGGGCGCGGGCTCGCCGAATGGATCGTCGAGGGCCGCTATGCGACCCTCGACCTCTCCGATCTCGGCTTCGCGCGCGTGGCGGACGGCCGGCGCGACGTCGAGCGCAACGTCATCTGACGGCGCGCGACCCGACGGTGCGCGCTCAGGCGCGGCGGTGCTCGGGATCGCCGCCCGGCTTCTGGTTGCCGAGGATGGCGCGCGTGATCAGCCAGCTCGCCGGCACCGCGGCGAGGACGCCGAGCGCCGCGGCGACGACGATCGGCATGGCGCTGTCGAGGCCCATGTCCGCGGTGAGAACGCCGATGACGAGCGTGCCCGCGAAGGTCGGGGCGGTGAGGATGAAGATCAGGACGGCGAGCTTGAGCATGAGGAGCCTCGCGGGACGAATGCCGATGCGGCGGCACCATGGCGCCGCCGTGCGATCCGCGCGTTGAGCGAGATCAAGCCGCCGCTCGGCACGCGACCCTGCCCCCGGCTCGCTCCTCCCCCATCGGGCGAGATGGATCGGCGCCGAAGGCGACGAGACGGAGGGGGTGCGCCGACGGGCGCGCTTCGGCGGAGCCGTAATCGGACGCGTCGAGCCGGGGGGACCCCGCCCCTGGCTCGCTGCGCTCGCCGTCCCCGCCCCGACGGGGTGGGACCCGCTCCTCCCTCATCGGGGGCCACGAGGGGAGGGAGAAGGGCGGCGGCCTGCTTCTCGGGAGTGCTGCGCATTCTTCGCCGCTGCCGGCTCGGCCGCGACGTCCGTCACCCGACCTCCGTCACTTCGGCTGCATGCGCAGCGCGCCGTCCAGGCGGATCGTCTCGCCGTTGAGCATGTCGTTCTCGACGATCGCCGTGACGAGCGCGGCGTATTCCGACGGCTTGCCCAGGCGCGAGGGGAAGGGCACGCCCGCTTCCAGCGCCTTGCGGATGTCCTCCGGGACGGAGGCGAACATCGGCGTCTCGAACAGGCCCGGCAGGATCGTCACGACGCGGATGCCCACGCCGGCGAGGTCGCGCGCGACCGGCAGGGTGAGGCCGACGACGCCGGCCTTCGAGGCCGCGTAGGCCGCCTGCCCGATCTGCCCGTCCTGCGCCGCGACGGATGCCGTCGACACCACGACGCCGCGCCCGCCGTCGGCGGTGACGGGATCGAGCCCGGCCATGGCCGTCGCGCACTTGGCGATCATGGCGAAGGTGCCGACGAGGTTGATCTGCACGGTGCGGGCGAAGGTCTCGACGTCGTGGGCGACGAGCGCGCCGGTGTCGCGCTTCTTGGCGACGGTGCGCTTGCCCGGCGCGACGCCGGCGCAGTTGACGAGCAGGCGCTCGACGCCGTGCGCCGCGCGGGCCTTCTCGAGGCCGGCGTCGATCGTCGCCTCGTCGGTGACGTCGACGGCGCAGAAGAGGCCGCCGATGTCGGCGGCGACCGCCTCGCCGCGGGCGGTGTCGCGGTCGAACAGCGCGACCTTGACGCCGGCCTGCGCGAGCCGGCGCGCCGTGGCCTCTCCGAGGCCGGAAGCGCCGCCGGTGACGATGGCGGCGGAGACGTCTGAAAGCTGCATGGAAATCCTCCGTGTCGCGCCCGGTCTAGCCCGCGCGCGGGCGGCGGAAAAGGGGGTGCGGACGGGGGCGGCCGGACGCGGCGCCGGACGACGGCGCGCACGGGCGCTTTCCCCGCGTCCCCCACGCATGTTAAGGACCGGCATCCGACGAGACCGGGATGCCAGCCACCATGCCCTCGAGCCTACGTGCGACCACCGGAGCGCCGTCATGAGCGCCGACGCCCTCAAGCGGGACGCGGCCGCGCGTGCGCTCGCCCTCGTCGAGCCCGGCATGAGGCTGGGGCTCGGCACCGGCTCGACCGCCAAGCACTTCGTCGCCCTGCTCGGCGAGAAGGTGCGCGGCGGCCTCGACGTCGTGGGCGTGCCGACGTCCGAGGCGACGCGGGCGCAGGCCGAGGCCGAGGGCATCCGCCTCGCGACCCTCGACGAGTTCCCCGAGCTCGACCTCACGGTCGACGGGGCGGACGAGCTCGACGACGCGCTCAACCTCGTCAAGGGCGGGGGCGGGGCGCTGCTGCGCGAGAAGATCGTCGCCGCGGCCTCGCGCCGCATGGTGGTGATCGCCGACGCGTCGAAGCGCGTGGCCACGCTCGGCGCCTTCCCGCTGCCCATCGAGGTCGTGCCCTTCGGGCTCGGCGCGACCCGCCGGGCGGTGGAGCGGGCGATCGCCGCGGCCGGCGCGGCCGGCACGCTCGGCCTCAGAAACGCCACGGACAATACGCCCTACCTCACCGACGGCGGCCATTTCATCCTCGACGCGCGTCTGGGCCGAATCGACGCGCCGGACGCGCTCGCGGCGGCGCTCGCCACCGTTCCCGGCGTCGTCGAGCACGGCCTCTTCCTGGGGCTCGCCACGGGGGCCGTGATCGCCACCGAGGACGGCCTCGTCACCCTGGGCGACCTCTGACACCGACAATCCCGACAATCCGGAGCCATCCGCACCATGTTGAGACCCCTTCTCGCCGCCTCCACGCTCGCCGTCGCCGTCGCGCTGGCCGGCGCCGCGACGACCGGCGCCCGCGCGCAGACGGAGGCGACCCCCGCCGCCCAGGCGCAGTTCTCCGACAGCCACCTCGCCGTCGCCCGCCGGGTCGTCGCCTCCTCGGGCATGGCGCGCTCCTTCGAGGCCGTCATCCCGCAGATGCAGGAAGGGCTGCTGCGGCAGTACGGCCGCAACCCCGCGCTCCTCGAGGACGCGAGCGCGGTGCTCCGCGAGCTCGGCCCCGAGATGGAGCTGCAGCGTCGCGCCATGCAGAACCGGGCCGCGCGCGTCATCGCCTCGCGCCTCTCGGAGGAGGAGCTGACCGCGATCGCCGCCTTCTTCGACAGCGAGGCCGGGCGCCGCTACGTCGAGGTGCAGCCGGCGATCCTCGACGGGCTGATCTCGGAGATGCAGGCGTGGTCGCAGGAGCTCAACGAGTACCTGCAGATCCGCGTCCAGGCGGAGATGGTCGCGCGCCGCGAGGCGCAGGCCGCTGGCGAGGCGCCCGCGGCGGCCCCGCAGTGAGCACGGACCGGCGCGCCCGCACGAGGAGACCCGCGCGATGAGCGGCGACTACGATCTCGACCTGTTCGTCATCGGCGGCGGCTCCGGCGGGGTGCGCGCGGCGCGCATCGCCGCGGGCCACGGCGCGACGGTCGCGATCGCCGAGGAGTTCCGCTACGGCGGCACCTGCGTGATCCGCGGCTGCGTGCCCAAGAAGCTGATGGTGCTCGCCTCCCGCTTCTCCGACGACTTCGCCGACGCCGCCGGCTACGGCTGGAGCGTGGGCGCACCGACCTTCGACTGGCGGGCGCTCGTCGCCGCCAAGGAGCGCGAGATCACGCGGCTCGAGGGCGTCTACCGCACCAACCTCGAGAAGGCGGGCGTGCGCGTCATGGACGGCCGGGCGGTGGTCGAGGGGCCGCACGCCGTGCGCCTGCTCTCCACCGGCGAGGTCTTCCGCGCGCGCCACATCCTCGTCGCCGTCGGCGCGCGGCCCTCGCTCGAGCCGGAGATCCCCGGGGGCGAGCTCGGGATCACCTCGAACGAGATCTTCGACCTGCCCGAGCAGCCGCGGCGCATCCTCGTCGTCGGCGGCGGCTACATCGGCGTCGAGTTCGCCGGCATCTTCGCCGGGCTCGGCTCCCAGGTGACGATGTCGCTGCGCGGCGACAAGCTCCTGCGCGGCTTCGACGAGGACCTGCGCGACCGCCTCGGCGCGGCCTACGCCCGCAAGGGCGTCGCGCTGCGCTTCGGCACGACGCTGGAGCGGCTGGCACGCGACGCGGACGGCGCCATCGCCGCGCGCTTCTCCGACGGGTCGAGCGGCACGTTCGACCGGGTGCTCGTCGCCACCGGCCGCAAGCCGAACACCGCGGAGCTCGGGCTCGAGACGGCGGGCGTCGCGCTGGGCGCGGGCGGCGAGATCATCGTCGACGGCTACTCGCGCACGCTCGTCCCGTCGATCTCGGCGGTGGGCGACGTCACCAACCGCGCCGCGCTTACCCCGATCGCCATCCGCGAGGGGCACGCCTTCGCCGACACGGTGTTCGGCGGCACGCCCCGGATGGTCGACCACGAGATCATCCCCACCGCCGTGTTCTCGACGCCCGAGATCGGCACGGTGGGCTGCTCGGAGACGCTGGCGCGCCAGCGCACGGGGGAGGTCGCGATCTACGAGACCGCGTTCCGCTCCATGCGGGCGACGCTCTCGGGACGTGACGACCCGGTCTACATGAAGCTCGTCGTCGACGCGCGGAGCGACGTGGTCATGGGGCTCCACGTCCTCGGCCGCGACGCCGGCGAGATGATCCAGCTCGCCGGTGTCGCCGTGACGATGGGCGCGACCAAGGCGGACTTCGACCGCACCGTCGCCGTGCACCCGACGGCGGCGGAGGAGCTCGTCACCATGCGCACGCGGGCCCGCTGAGGCGGCGGGCTCAGGAGCGCGCGGCGCGCGGGGCGCCGCCGCCCTTCAGGATCCGGCGCATGACCATCTCCATCGGCCCGTGCGCGAAGGCGCGTCGCCACAGGGCGAGGATGCCGACGATGGAGGCGTAGGTGGCGAGCGCGATGGCGAGGATCGCCGCCGAGCCGAGCCCGCCCCACAGTCCGAGCCCCCATCCGAGGAACACCGCACCGAGCAGGAGCGAGTGGAGGAGGTAGCCCGACAGCGAGCTCTCCCCCACCACCGCGAAGGCGCGCACCAGGATGTGGTCCGGATGCCGGCGCGCGGCGGCGAGGACGCTCACGGCGAGGCCGAGGGAGAGGACGGGCGCCGAGAGCCCCAGCCCGGCGGCGGCCGCGACGACGGCCGGCATGCCCAGCGTGCCCGGGGCGACGACGGCGAGGACGAGCGCCGCGGCCGCCGCCATGGCGGCGAGCCCGCCGGCCGCGAGCGCCAGCGGCGCCCGGCGCATCCACCCGGCGAGGCGCTCCGGGCTCGGCGGGAAGGCGCCGGAGCGGTGCGCCAGGTGCCCGGCGAGCACCATGGCGAAGGCGGCGGGGCCGTTGAAGGCGAGGAGGAAGACGATCGCGCTCGGCAGGTCCGCGAGCCGCGCCGCGACCGTGTCCGCGAACGCTCCGAGATAGCCGACACCGTCGATGCGCTCGACCGGCCCGAGGGTCGCGCTCTGCGACAGCGCGAGCGCGACGATCCCGGCCTGCGCGACGACCGCGAGGGCGAAGCTCGCCGCGGCGATCGCCGCGAGCCGTCGTGGCGGCGCGCCCCGCAGGGCGAGGAGCGCGGCGCCGAGCACCGCGTAGAGCACCAGGATGTCGCCGTAGAACAACAGCGTCGCGTGCGCTGCGCCGATGACGAGCAGGGCCGCGAGCCGCCGCCGCAGCGGTGCCGGCGATCCGCCCGGGCGCGCGGCGCGATCGAGGGCGACGGAGAGGCCGAAGCCGTAGAGGAACGAGAAGATCAGGAAGAACTTGCCGGCACCGAAGGCCAGCGTCGCCCAGGTGGCGAGCCGGTCGGCGAGCGTCGCCAGCGCCGGCAGCGCGTCGATGGGCACGGCGAAGGCGGGCGCGTTGACGACGACGACGCCCATCAGCGCGAAGCCGCGCAGGGCGTCGATGCTGCGGTCGCGGGTGGGGCGTTCGGCGGGGGTGACGAGGGACATGCAGGGCTCCGGGGCGGGCGGTCGGTTTTTTATGAGCGAGGCATCGCTCAATTTCGGGCTACGAGCGGGCTGCGGACTGCGGACTGCGGTCTTGGCCCGGGTCAGGCCGCCGGTGTCAGCGCGCGGGCGAGGAGGAGGCGCGTACAGCGTGCGGCGCGCGCCCCGTCGAGAATATCGAGGCCGCCGGCGGAGTAGACGCCGTCGGCCAGGGTGAACAGCAGGGCGGCGACGTCGCGCGCCGCGACGCCGTCGGCGAGCGCGATCTCGCCGCGGGCGACCGCTGCCGCGACGCGCTCGGCGAGCGCGGTGAGGAGCTTCTCCTGCGAGCGCGCCAGCGCCTCGTGGACGCGCGGGTTGCGCAACGCCTCGGCGAAGATCTCGGCGCGCAAACCGAGCTCGTCGCGCGCGCGCCCCGCCTCCGCCAGGGCCGCGAACGCCGCCTCGACGCTGGCGAGGAAGCCGTCGGCGCCGCCGAACAGATGCGCGAAGAAGGCGAGATCGCCGGTGAGATCCTCCTCCACCATCGCCAGGACGAGCTCCTCCTTCGACGGGAAGTACTGGTAGAGGTTGGCGACGCTCACGCCCGCCTCGCGGCTGATGTCGGCGGTGCTGGCGGCGTGGAAGCCGCGCGCCAGGAAGCAGCGCCGGGCGGATGCCAGGATGTGGGTGCGGCGGGCGGCGCGGGCGCGCGGGTCGACGGGGCGGCCGGGGCCGCGGCGGGGTGCGTTCTGGGCCATGACGCTCTTATATACGCGAGCGATCGCTTTTGTAAATGTCCGGTGCCGATGCGCAAGATCGTTGCGTGGCTCCGTGATTCCACGCAAGGCGGCGACGGAGGCTCGCGTCGGCGTCGCAAAGCGGCTATAAGGCCGCTCCGCCCGGGCATGGGCGGCCCCCGTCACGAGGACACCGGACGCGCGGGGACGCGCGATGAGCGAGGAGCGAGGACGATGAGCGAGCGCTGGACGCCCGACAGCTGGAGGGGCAAGCCCATTCGGCAGGTGCCGGCCTACGAGGACCAGGACCTGCTGCGCGAGGTCGAGGGTCAGCTCGCGGGGTTTCCGCCCCTCGTTTTTGCCGGTGAGGCGCGCAAGCTGAAGGCGAGCCTCGCGTCGGTCGCCCGCGGCGAGGCGTTCCTGCTCCAGGGCGGCGACTGCGCCGAGAGCTTCGCCGAGCATTCCGCCGACAACATCCGCGATTTCTTCCGCGTCTTCCTGCAGATGGCGGTGGTCCTCACCTTCGCGGGCTCCTGCCCGGTGGTGAAGATCGGCCGCGTCGCCGGCCAGTTCGCCAAGCCGCGCTCCTCCGACGAGGAGACGGTCGACGGCGTCACGCTGCCGAGCTACCGCGGCGACATCGTCAACGACATCGCCTTCACGCCCGACAGCCGCAGGCCGGACGCCCGGCGCCAGCTCGACGCCTACCGCCAGTCGGCGGCGACGCTGAACCTGCTGCGCGCCTTCGCCACCGGCGGCTTCGCCAACCTCGAGAACGCGCATCGCTGGATGCTCGGCTTCATCAAGGACAGCCCGCAGAGCTCGCGCTATGCGGACGTCGCCGAGCGCATCACCGAGGCGATCGCCTTCATGAAGGCGATCGGCATCGAGGCGGATCGCCATCCCGAGGTGAAGAACACCGAGTTCTACACCAGCCACGAGGCGCTGCTGCTCGGCTACGAGGAGGCGCTCACCCGCGTCGACTCCACCTCCGGCGACTACTACGCCACGTCGGGCCACATGATCTGGATCGGCGACCGCACCCGCCAGGCGGACCACGCCCACGTCGAGTACGCGCGGGGCGTGAAGAACCCGATCGGGCTCAAGTGCGGCCCCTCGCTCGCGGCGGACGACCTGCTGCGTCTGATGGACGCGCTGGATCCGAAGAACGAGCCCGGGCGCCTGACGCTGATCTGCCGCTTCGGCGCCGACAAGGTCTTCGACCATCTGCCGGCGCTCGTGCGCGCGGTGAAGAAGGCCGGGCGCACGCCGGTCTGGTCCTGCGACCCGATGCACGGCAACACGATCAAGGCGGGCTCGGGCTACAAGACCCGGCCGTTCGACCGGATCATGCAGGAGGTGCGCAACTTCTTCGCCGTCCACCAGGCGGAGGGGACGCATGCCGGCGGCATCCACCTCGAGATGACGGGCAAGAACGTCACCGAGTGCACCGGCGGCGCCCGCGGCCTCGGCGACGCCGACCTCTCGGACCGCTACCACACCTACTGCGACCCGCGCCTCAACGCCGAGCAGGCGCTCGAGATCGCTTTCCTGACCGCCGAGCTGATCAAGCGCGAGGTCGGCCGCGAGCGGCCGCAGGTCGAAGCCGCGGAGTGACGCGCTCGGGCGGGCGCGCCGCGACCGGCGCGCCCGCCCGCTGCGTTTCAGGCCGGCTCGGGGAAGCGGCCGTCGATGCAGATGACGTAGTTCACGGCGAGCGCCCCGCGCAGCAGCCCGCAGCCGGGCGTCTGGCCGCCGCGCAGGACGGGGCTCGCCGCGCCCAGCGCGATCTCCTCGCCGCTGCCGAGCAGCCCCGCGCCGACGGGGGTGCGGCCGACGAAGTCCGGCAGCCGGAAGCTGGTCTCGCCGTCGCCGCCGAAGGTCTCGCGCAGCATCACGAACAGCGCCTTGTGCTGGCGGGCGTCGAGCACCTGCCCGTAGCAGAACGCCCAGCCCCGCGGCGCGTAGTCCGCCGCCCACATCATGATCGTCCCGAGATACGGGCTCTCCATCGGTCCGCTCTCCTGGCTCGCAGCACGTGCGGCCGCCTCGCTGCCTCGAGCGGGAAATTGAGCAGGGGAGACTTTCCGTCAACCCTGGCATTCGGCACGAAACTCCTGCTTTCGCCTCGGGCGAGCCGAGCGTTCGCTCCTCGAACGCGACGGTGACGTTCGCGTCCGGATAGTAGCGCTGCATCTGGCGATTACACGCAACCGCAAGGCCCTGCAACGCGGCCGCGCCCGGCCTCGCGCGAGCCGGGAAAGCCGGGCGGGACGGCGGCCGGACGTCTGTCGCGCCTGCCGGGGCCCGCCGATCGTACGACCTTCGATCATCTCCGTTCCGCGGCACAGGTGCCGCGACGTTTCGCCTCACGACCCCGGGTCGGCTGATGTCGAGCGCACGAATCGGGCGGCAAAGAACCCGTCGAGACCCGGCGCGTCCGGCGCGACGCCGAGATGCGGAAGCGCCCGCAGGTTCCCAGCCGCGTCGACGAGCGCCGCGGCGCCGCCGATCTCCTCGGCCCGAACGGGATCGCGTGCGAAGCTCGGATGGCGCGCGAGGAAGGCCTCGGCCTGCGCCTCGCCCTCCTCCGGCTCGAGCGAGCAGGTGCAATAGACGAGGCGCCCGCCCGGGCGGGTCAGCCCCGCCGCCCGGTCGAGGAGCTGCGTCTGCAGCCCGGCGAGCTTCGCCACGTCGGCCTCGCTCTTCGTCCAGGCGACGTCCGGATGGCGCCGCAGCGTCCCCGTGGAGGAGCAGGGCGCATCGAGCAGGACCGCGTCGAACCCGGCGTCCGGCTCGAGCGCGAGCGCGTCGATCGCCCGGGTTTCCGCACGAAGGCCGAGGCGAGCGAGATTCTCCGACAGCCGCGCCAGGCGCTTCGCCGACCGGTCGACGGCGAGCACGCTGGCGCCCGTCGCGGCGAGCTGGGCGGTCTTGCCGCCGGGGGCCGCGCACAGGTCGGCGACGCGCTCGCCCGGACCTGCGTGGAGCAGCCGTGCGGGGAGGGCGGCGGCGGCGTCCTGCACCCACCAGGCGCCTTCCGCGTAGCCGGGGAGTTCCGGAACCGGAGCGCGCGCGCCGACGCGCAGCGTCCCCGTGGGCAGGAGCCGCGCGTCCAGCCGCTCCGCCCAGGCCTCGGCGGAGGCCTCGGCGGAGGTCTCGGCGGAGGCCGCGGCGTCGGGCTTCGGCGTGAGGTCCAGGGGCGCCTCGCTCCGGTGCGCCCGGGCGATCGCCGCCGCCGTCTCCTCGCCCCAGGCGGCGCGCCAGCGTGCGGCGAGCCACGCGGGGACGTCGCGCATCGCGTCCGCCTCGGCGTCCGCGAGGATTGCCTCGCGCTCGCGCGCGACGCGGCGCAGGACGGCGTTGATGAGGCCGCTCGCCCGCGCGAGCCGCTTCTCCTCGCGCGCGAGATCGACCGCGGTGCCCACGGCGGCATGGTCCGGCACGTCGAGGAACAGCACCTGCGCGGCGCCGACGACGAGGAGCGCCTCGAGCCGCGGATCGCTCACGGGCGCCGCCAGACGCTCGGCGAGCGCCCCGCGGATCGTGCCGAGCCGCCTCAGCGCGGTGACCGCGATGGCGCGAGCCAGCCCGAGGTCGCGCGCGTCGAGTGCCGCCGCGGGCGCGCGGGCGGCGAGCACGTCGTCGAGGGCGCGGCGCGCCCGCAGCGTCTCCTCCAACGATTCGAAGGCGAGCCGGCGTGCGCCGAGGCCCGGCTGGGTATCCGCCACGATTGGTCCGTCTCCTTCGACAAGCTCGTGCGTCGATCCCGCGCGTCGCGCGGCGACGATCGTTCTCCCTGCCCTCTACCTCATCCCCACGGCCCGCGCGAGCGGGTCCCGCCCCAGGGGCCTGCAGACGGGCCCGCCGACGGGCTCGCGCCCGCGCCGATCCCCGCCTCGGAGCCCGTCTCGCGCGCCATGGCGACGAGGGCGGCGACGCGGTTCGCCGTCGCGGGATGGGTCGAGAACAGGCCGTCGATGGCCCCGCCCTTCAGCGGGTTCACGATGAAGAGCGGCGCGGTCGCCGGGTGGTTCTCCGCGTCCGGGTTGACGTTGCGCGCGACGCCGCCGGCGATCTTCTCGAGCGCCGAGGCGAGCCAGAGCGGGTTGCCGCAGATCTCCGCGCCGATCCGGTCCGCCTCGTATTCCCGCGCCCGCGAGAGCGCCATCTGCACGATCATGCCCCCCAGCGGCGCGAGGACGATCATGGCGATGAGCGCCAGCGGGTTCTGCCGCTCGCGCCCGCCGAAGAGGAAGCCGAACTGCGCGAGCGTGGCGAGCGCGCCGGCGAGCGTGGCGCTCACCGTCATGATCAGCGTGTCGCGGTTCCTGACGTGGGCGAGCTCGTGCGCCATCACCGCGGCGACCTCCTCGCGCGAGAGGCTGCGCAGGAGGCCCGTCGTCGCCGCGACCGCGGCGTTCGCCGGGTTGCGGCCGGTGGCGAAGGCGTTCGGCTGGGGGTTGTCGATGAGGTAGACCCGCGGCATCGGCAGGTCGGCGCGCCGGGCGAGATCCTCCACCAGGCCGACGAGCTCGGGCGCGGTCCGCGCGTCGACCTCGCGGGCGCGATGGGCCTTCAGCGCGAGCCGGTCGGAATTCCACCAGGCGTAGAGGTTCGTCGCCGCCGCGAGGCCGAGCGCGATCAGCATGCCGCCCGATCCGCCGATCCAGTAGCCGACGACGCCGAACAGCGCGGTCAGCGCGGCGAGGAGCAGGGCCGTCTTGGCGACGTTCATCGTGGTGTACCTCCGGGGGAGCGCGCCTATATCAAGGTCCGACCGAGAATGTGGGATCGCCGCGGCGGTTCCGGCAAGGCCCGTCTCGAGCGCGGCCGGACCGATCGTACGAGAGGGAGACGATGCAGGACGCCAACGACGACGCCCCGCAGGTCGACGCGACCGTCGACGCCGCGGCGGAGCTGCCGGGGGCCGCCCCCGGCAAGGCCCTTTCCCCGGCCGCGCGCCGGGCGCTGGAGGAGGCCGCGGCGCGCCGCGCGGCGATCGACGCCCGCGCGGCGGAGATCGCCGCCGAGCCCGAGAAGGCCGGGCGCGGCGGGCTCGAGCCCGTGCGCTACGCCGACTGGGAGATCAAGGGCATCGCCTGCGACTTCTCGTGACCGACGCCATCCGGCGCGCCCTTGACCGCGGGGGGCGTGCGGGCGAGACGAGGCGCGGTCGCGTTCCAGAAGGTCCAGCCGATGAGCCCCGCCGCACACCACGAGCCGCACGCGGACACGCAAGCCGCCGCCGTCGACCCGCAGGAGGTCGCCCGCTTCGAGAAGATCGCGCGCACCTGGTGGGATCCGAAGGGGCCGATGCGCACGCTCCACAAGTTCAACCCGGTGCGCCTCGCCTACATCCGCGACCACGTCGCCGCGCATTTCGGGCGCGACCCGAAGGACGGCGCGCCGCTCGACGGCCTGACGCTGCTCGACGTCGGCTGCGGCGGCGGGCTCCTCACCGAGCCGCTGGCCCGGCTCGGCGCGCAGGCGCGGGGGCTCGACCCGGCGCCGACCAACGTCGAGGTCGCGCGCCTCCACGCCGAGCGCGCCGGCGTCGCCGTGTCCTACGAGCAGGAGACGGTGGAGGCGGTCGTCGCCCGCGGGGAGCGCTTCGACGTCGTGATCTCGATGGAGGTCGTGGAGCACGTCCCCGATCCGGACGCCTTCGTGCGCACCTGCGCGCGGGCGGTGGCCCCGGGCGGGCTCCTGTTCATGGCGACGCTCAACCGCACGCTCAAGGCGTGGGGACTCGCCATCGTCGGCGCGGAATACGTGCTCCGCTGGCTGCCCAAGGGCACCCACGAGTGGGACAAGTTCGTCACGCCCGCCGAGCTGGAGGCGTCCATGCGCGCCGGCGGGCTCGCCGTGCGCGAGGTGACGGGCGTGACCTACAATCCGCTCCAGGACGCCTGGGGCCTCTCCCGCGACACGGCCGTGAACTACATGGCCTTCGCGGAGCGCCCGGCGGGCTGAGACCCGCCGTCGTGCCGCCGGCACGGCCGGCGAGACGAGGGTGCGGGTCGCAGGCGGACCGGGTCAGCGGCGGCCCGGGGCGGCGGCGGCCTTCTTGCGCACGGGCAGCAGCCCCTCGCGCTGGGCCTGCTTGCGGGCGAGCTTGCGGGCGCGGCGCACGGCCTCGGCCTTCTCGCGGGCACGCTTCTCGGAGGGCTTCTCGAAGGAGCGGCGCTTCTTCATCTCGCGGAAGACGCCTTCGCGCTGCATCTTCTTCTTGAGCACGCGCAGTGCCTGGTCGACGTTGTTGTCGCGAACGAGTACCTGCAAAAACTCTCTCCTCGTGTTGCGCGGCGCCGGGCGCCGACTGAATCGATGACGATCGCGCTCCCGGCGAATGCCGGGCGGCCGGACTCGGATGAGCGAACGAGTCGAGGCACGGGCGGGGTCCGACGGACCCGTGGGTCGGAGCCGCCTTCGGCCCCAGCCGGCCGCGAGAGGCGAGCCAGCACGATGCCCGCGCGGAACGGGCCGAGCGGGAAAGCTCGATTATGGGCTTTCGGGCGGGAAATGCAAGCCGTGAAGGCTCGCCGTCAATTCCGCTCGTTCGGCAGGATCGGCAGCGGGGCGATGGGGACGCCTTCCTCGATCAGCTCGGCGACCTCGTCGCGGTCGGCCTGGCCGATGATCGGCCGCTCGGGGGCGTCGCCCGCGTGGATGCGGCGCGCCTCCTCGGGAAAGGCGCGCCCCACGTTCTCGGCGGTCGCCTCGATGTGGGCGCGCAGGCGACGGAGCGCCTCGCGCATCTCGCGCTGCGCCTCCGACAGGAGCGCGACCGGCGGCGCCGTCGGCGGCCCGTGCTCGGACGGGGCGGGGACGACGGGCATGCCCGTCGGCGGCGCGTCCGCCGCCGGCTCGGGCGCGCTCTCCCGCGGCCCGCGGTCGGTACGGGCCACCGAGGGCGCCATGATCTGCTTCTCGACGCGCGTGGCGCCGCACACGGGGCACGCCACGAGCCCGCGCGCCGCCTGCTCCTCGAACGACGCCGAGGACGGAAACCAGCTCTCGAAGGGGTGGCCGGACGAGCAGGCCAGCGCGTAGCGGATCATAGGACGAGGATGCGGGTCGGCAGCGAACGAATTCCGAAGGCGCGCAGCGGCGTCATGCCGACGCCCCGCCGGCACGGACGAGCGGCGTGGGGCGCCCGTGGCGCAGGCTCGGCACGCGCCGGCGCGCCTCGGCGACCGCCTCGCGGTCGATCTCGGCGACGACGAGCCCCGGCTCCGCGTCGCCCTCGGCGAGCACGCGTCCCCACGGATCGACCACGATCGAGTGCCCCCAGGTCTCGCGCCCGTCCTCGTGCCGGCCGCCCTGGGCGGCGGCGACGAAGAAGGCGCCGTTCTCGATCGCCCGCGCCCGGGCGAGCGTGCGCCAATGCGCCTCGCCGGTCTGCCGGGTGAAGGCCGCGGGCGCGGTGAGGATCTCGGCGCCGGCCTCGGCATAGGCGCGGTAGAGGTAGGGGAAGCGAATGTCGTAGCAGACCGACAGCCCGATGGCGCCCACCGGCGTCTGCGCCAGGACCGCCCTCTCGCCGCCGACATAGGTCGCGCTCTCGCGCCAGGTCTCGCCGTTGGGCAGGTCGACGTCGAAGAGGTGGATCTTGTCGTAGGTGGCGACGATCTCGCCGTCGGGCCCGATCAGCACCGCGCGGTTCGCCACCTTGTCGCCGACCCGGATCGCCAGCGAGCCGATATGGACCGTGATCGCGCGGGCGCGGGCGACGGCGCGCAGCGCCGCGATGGTCTCGTCCTCCTCCTGCGTGCGGATCTTGTCGAAGAGCGCGGCCTTGTCGCGCTCGAGCAGCCCGGTCATCTCGGGCGTCTGCACGTAGGCGGCCCCCGCGTCCGACGCAGCGGCGACGCCGGCGATGGCGGCCTCGCGGTTCGCGACGGGATCGCGCCCGGAGCGCATCTGGACGCAGGCGACGACGAGACGGCTCATGCGGGCCTCCTCACGCGGACAGGAGCGGGTCGAGCCGCCCGGCGCGGTCGAGCGCCGAGAGGTCGTCGAAGCCGCCGACATGCGTCTCGCCGACGAAGACCTGCGGCACCGTCGTGCGGCCCTTGGCGCGATCGATCATCTCGCGCCGGCGCTCTGGCTCGCGCTCGATGTCGATCACCGTGTAGGCGGCGCCCTTCTCGTCGAGGAGCGCCCGGGCGGCCGTGCAGTAGGGGCACCAGGAGCGCAGGTAGATCTCGATCGGCTTCATCGCGGCCTCGTTCGTTTCGCGATCCAACCATATAGGCACGACCCCGTGCCGTGCCAGACGAACGGTGCCCGCTCGTGCACGCTCACGGCTGCACGGCGCCGTCCTCCGTCGCGAGCGCGCCGCGAAGCGCCCGCGCGGTCTCCTCCAGCTCGTCGGAGCCGGCGCGCGGCAGCGCCTGGAAGCTCAGGTCCTCGTCGGCGATGTAGCGGCGCGAGGTGATGTCCGTCTTCTCGTGCATCGGCACGAGGTGCGCGTGCGCATGCGCGACGTCGCCGCCCGAGAACAGGAACGCCACGCGCTCGACGCCGTAGAGCCTCTTCATCGACCGCGCCAGGCGCTGCCCGAGCGCGAGGATCTCGGCGGCGAGGTCGGGCGGCAGCACCTCGAAGGTCGGGTAGTGCGCCTTCGGGGCGATCTGCACGTGGCCGGGCCGGATCGGCATGATGTCGAGGAAGGCGACGAGGCGGGCGTCCTCGCAGACGATGCTCGCCCCGATCTCCCGGCGCGCGATGCGGCAGAAGGGGCAGTGTGGATCGACGCGGTCCTCGGCCATCGCAACCCTCCCTCGTTCCGTCACGTCCGCGGGCGGGCGACCCCGGTCTTCTCCGGCAGGATGCCGCGCGGCGCGAAACGCAGCACGGTGAGCAGGATCACCCCCATCAGGAACAGCCGCAGGTGCGGCGCGGAATCGAGCAGGTGCCGGCGCAGCGCGTCGCCCTGCTCCATGCCGGCGGTGAGCGTGTTCATCAGCCACAGGCCCGCGGGCTCGGCCTGGACCCAGACGAACCAGATCACGAAGGCGCCGAGCACCGAGCCCATGTTGTTGCCCGAGCCGCCGAGGATCACCATCACCCAGATCAGGAAGGTGAAGCGCAGCGGGTTGTAGGTGCCCGGCGTGAACTGCCCGTCGAGCGTCACCAGCATGGCGCCGGCGAGCCCCACCACCGCCGAGCCGATCACGAAGATCTGCAGGTGGCGGCGGGTGACGTCCTTGCCCATGGCGGACGCCGCGTCGCGGTTGTCGCGGATGGCGCGCATCATCCGCCCCCAGGGCGAGTTCAGCGCCCGCTCGGCCAGCACGATGAGCACGATCAGCACGACCGCGAAGAGCGCGGTGTAGACGAGCGCCACGGCCACCGAGGACAGCGTCGTCGTGCGCATGCCGAGGTCGGCGGCGAGGTCCACGAGCCAGGCCTGCTGCTGCAGCTCGATCTCGTAGGGCGCCGGGCGCGGCAGGCCGCTGACGTTCTTCACGCCGCGGGTGAGCCAGGCCTCGTTCTTGAGGAGCGCGATGACGATCTCGGAGATGCCGAGCGTCGCGATGGCGAGGTAGTCCGAGCGCAGCCCCAGCGCGACCTTGCCGATGAGCCAGGCGGCGCCGGCGGCGAACAGCGCGCCGACGACCCAGGCAAGCAGGATCGGCAGCCCCAGGCCCCCGAGATAGCCGGTGGCGGCGGCGTCGTAGCCCTCGATGGCGCCCGTCGCCCGGTCGCCGAAATAGCGGATCACGAAGTAGCCCACCGCGACGACGAGGATCGTCGCCGCCGTGCGTCGGCCCTTGGGCAGCATCCGGCGCACGGCGATCGCGGCGGCGATCGTGCCCAGCAGCGCGAGCGCCGCGAAGAGCAGGTTCCACGAGCCCGCGGCCCAGGCGCCCGGCACGGGCGGCATCGCCACCAGCACCGCGGCGATGCCGCCGAGCGCCGCGAAGCCCATGACGCCGACGTTGAACAGGCCGGCGTAGCCCCATTGCATGTTGACGCCCAGCGCCATGATCGCCGAGATCAGCGACAGGTTGAGGATCGCGAGCGCGAGCGTCCAGCTCTGGAAGACGCCCACCGCGAGGAGCGCGGCCGCCATCACCGCGAAGGACAGGAGGGTCTTGACGGACAGGCTCATATCACGCGCCCCCGCAGGATGCCCGTGGGCCGCAGCAGCAGGACCAGCACGAGGATGATGAAGGAGACCGCGAACTTGTAGTCGGTCGAGAGCAGCTGCGCGAGGCCGCTCGGCATCCACTCGTCCGGGAGGACGTGGCCCAGCACCCGCCGGTAGGCGTAGGTCAACCCGACCTCGGAGAAGGCGACGACGAAGCCGCCGATCACCGCCCCGAACGGCTTGCCGATGCCGCCGACGATGGCGGCGGCGAAGATCGGCAGCAGGAGCTGGAAGTAGTTGAACGGCCGGAAGCTCTTGTCGAGCCCGTAGAGCACGCCCGCCAGCGTCGCGAGCGTCGCCGCGAGCGCCCAGGTGATGAGGACGACGCGCTTGGGATCGATGCCGGACAGGAGCGCGAGGTCCTCGTTGTCGGAGAAGGCGCGCATGGCCTTGCCGGTGCGGGTGCGCTGCAGGAACCAGAACAGCGCCACCACCGCCACGAGCGTCACGACGACGGTGATCAGCTGGCTCGTGCGCAGCGCCAGGCCCTCGGAGAGGCCGGTGAGCGCCTCGAACTCGTTGGGCCTGATGATGAAGCGCTCGCCGTCCTCGAAGCGCCGGTCCTCGACGCCGATGAAGAACCGCACCAGCGCGTTGTAGATGAACATCACCCCGACGGAGACGATGACGAACACGACCGGCGCCGCCCGCCGCCGGCGGTAGAAGCGGTAGACCACCCGATCGGTGCCGAGCACCAGCAGCACGGCGGCGAGGATGCCGAGCGGCAGGACGAGCAGCGCGGTCGGCAGCGGCCCGAAGCCGACGCCCATCGACTGCAGCCACCAGGTGCCGAGGATCGTGGCCATCGTGCCGAAGGCCATCAGGTCGCCGTGGGCGAAGTTCGAGAAGCGCAGCACCGCGTAGACCAGGGTGACGCCCAGCGCGCCGAGGGCCAGCTGCGCGCCGTAGGCCAGCCCGGGGATCAGCACGAAGTTCGACAGCACCACGAAGGCGTTGAGAAAGCTCTCCACGGGTCTTCAGCCTCCGAGGAAGGTGCGGCGGACCTCCGGGTCCGCGAGCAGCGCGGCGCCGGTGTCGGTGTAGCGGTTGCGGCCCTGGACGAGGACGTAGCCCTTGTCGGCGATCTCGAGCGCCTGGCGGGCGTTCTGCTCCACCATCAGGATGGCGATGCCGGTGGCGGCGACGTCGAGGATCTTGTCGAACAGCTCGTCCATGACGATGGGCGAGACGCCGGCGGTGGGCTCGTCGAGCATCAGCACCTTGGGCTTGGTCATCAGCGCGCGGCCGACCGCGACCTGCTGGCGCTGGCCGCCGGAGAGCTCGCCCGCCGGCTGGCGCCGCTTCTCGCGCAGGATGGGGAAGAGCGAGAAGACCTGCTCCATCGTCTCGCGATAGCCGTCGGTGCGGATGTAGGCGCCCATCTCGAGGTTCTCCTCGACGGTGAGCGCGCGGAAGACGTTGTTCGTCTGCGGCACGAAGCCCATGCCGGCGACGACCCGCTCCTGCGGGGAGAGCCCGCCGATGTCGCGGCCGTCGAGGGTGACGGTGCCCTGGCGCAGGCCGAGCATGCCGAAGATCGCCTTCATGGCGGTGGACTTGCCGGCGCCGTTGGGGCCGACGATCACGGCGATCTCGCCCTTCTCCACGCCGATGGTGCAATCGTGCAGGATGTCGGCGCCGCCGTAGCCGCCGGTCATGTGCGCCCCGGAGAGGAAGCTCATGCGGGCGCTCCGGGGCTGGCCGCGGGCGTGCCGGGCCGGGCACCGGGCTGCGCGGCCGGCGCGTCCGGCCCGACGGGCTGCCTGCGGCGGCTCTTGAGGCCGCGGCCGAGATAGGCCTCGATGACGCGCTCGTCGGCGCGCACCGCGTCGGGATGGCCCTTGGTCAGGACCTTGCCCTCGGCCATGACGATGACCGGGTCGCACAGGCGCCCGATGAAGTCCATGTCGTGCTCGATCATGCAGAACGTGTAGCCGCGCTCGCGGTTGAGCCGCTCGATGGCGTGGCCGATGGTCTTGAGCAGCGTGCGGTTCACGCCCGCCCCGACCTCGTCGAGGAAGACGATCTTGGCGTCGACCATCATCGTGCGGCCGAGCTCGAGCAGCTTCTTCTGCCCGCCGGAGAGGTTGCCCGCCAGCTCGTCGGCGACGTGGTTGAGGTGGAGGAAGTGCAGCACCTCGTCCGCCTTGTCCCACAGCGCCCGCTCCTCGGCGGCGATCTGCTTGCGGCGGAAGAAGGTGTTCCAGAGCGTCTCGCCGGACTGCCGGTCGGGCACCATCATCAGGTTCTCGCGCACGGTGAGCGTCGAGAACTCGTGGGCGATCTGGAAGGTGCGCAGCAGCCCGCGGCGGAACAGCTCGTGCGGGGGAAGGCCCGTGACGTCCTGCCCGTCGAGGAAGACGCGCCCGGCGGTCGGCCGGTAGTGCCCGGCGACGACGTTGAAGAGGGTCGTCTTGCCGGCGCCGTTGGGGCCGATCAGCCCCGTGATCGAGCCCTTTGCGATCTCCAGGCTCGCCCCGTCCACGGCCTTGATGCCGCCGAAGCTGAGATGCAGGTCGTCGACGCGAATCATGAGTTCGATGCTCCGAGCGACGCCGGCCCGGGCGGACCCGGGCCGGCGCGCGGTCGCGATCAGCGGAAGCCGAGCGTGACGATCTCGCCGTTGTCGATCTCGAAGATGCGGTAGGAGCCGGCGGCCTCGCCGGGCCCGATCAGCTCGATGCCGGTGGCGCCGACGTAGTCGACGTCCCCGCCGCCGGCGATGATCTCGAGCGCACGGCCGATCTCGCCCGGGCCGATCTGCTCGCCCGGCGCGTTGGCGACGTTCATCATCTGCTCGGCGATGCCGGCGCGCGTGGCGTCGCCCGCGGCCTGCATGGCGAGCACGATCAGCGCCGCGGCGTCGTAGCTCTCGCCGGCATAGGTCCCCGTCGAGTCGACGGAGGTGCCCGAGGTCATGTCGGCGAAGGCCTGCGCGCCGTCGTTGTCGGTGCCCGGCACGGCGCCGATCACGCGGCCGTCGAGCTCGGAGCCGATCGCCTCGATGATGCTCTCGCCGAACATGCCGTCGCCGAAGACGAACTGGTCGAAGGCGCCGGTGTCGAGCGAGGCCTGGACGATGCCGCGGCCGCCGCCGTCGGCGTAGCCGAACACCGCGAGCATGTCGGCGCCGGAGGCCGAAAGCGCGCCCACCTCGGCCGAGTAGTCGGCCCGGCCGTCCTCGTGCGCGGCGGAGATCAGCACCGACCCGCCGAGCGCCTCGAAGGCGGAGGCGAACGAGTCGGCGAGGCCCTTGCCGTAGTCGTTGTTGGTGTAGGTGACCGCGACCTCGTCCACGCCGCGCTCGTCGAGCAGCTCGGCGATGACCTGGCCCTGGCGGGCGTCGGACGGCGCCGTGCGGAAGAACAGGCCCTGGTCCTCGATCGTCGACAGCGCCGGCGAGGTCGCCGAGGGCGACACGGTCGGCACGCCGTTGGGCACGGACACGTTGTTGACGACCGCGGTCGTGACGCCCGAGCAGTCGGGGCCCATCAGCGCGACGACCTCGTCGGAAGTGATCAGGCGCTCCGCCGCCGCCGTCGCCGCGGCCGCGTCGATGCAGGTGGAATCCGCGCGGATCGCCTCGATCGTGCGCCCGCCGAGCAGCTGGCCGGACTCGGACGCCTCGGTGAAGGCGAGCTCGGCCGCGTTGCCCATGTTGGGCATGATCGACTCGAGCGGCCCGGTGAAGCCGAGGATGATGCCGACGGGGATGCCGTCGTCCTGCGCCAGGGCCGGCGCGGTCATCAGCGCGGCGACGGCGGTGGCCGCAATGAGCTTCTTCATGTTGGCTCTCCCATACGTTTCTCTCTCCCGCCGGGCATCGGCCGTTCCCACCGGCTCCGACGAGGTCGGTAACAGTCCTAATGCAAGGCTTCGTCCGGCGCTACGTCGCAACGCCCGGATTCTCCCGGTTTTTGGCCCCGTACGGCGGCCGTGCGGCCGCAGCCGCGTGCGGCCGCTGCCCGTCGCGCCCAAAAGCACGCCGGCGCCTTGCCTGTCCAGGTGTTTTCCGTTAAGACGCCGCGATCCGTGAGGACCTCCGCGAGGACGTGTCCGGCGTCCGCGTGCCCGCAGGGGCGCGCGTCCCGGCGCGAGACCCGTTCGGAGCGTTCGCACGGAACGAGAGATCGTCACCGCCCGCCGTCGTCGCGCCGGCCCGCTCCGTACAGACAGGAGCGGCAGCCCGACGGGCTTCGCGAGCGCGCGCGCCCCCGGGTGCGGCGGTTGGTGGCGCAACGCAGCACGAGCCCGCCGGTGCACGCCCGACGAGGGCACTAGGAGATTGAATGTCCGCTTCCATGCAGAACGCGCCCAGCCGTGAGGATTTCGCGGCCCTGCTCGAGGAGTCCTTCCAGCAGAACGAGGTGGCCGAGGGCTCCGTCGTCAAGGGGAAGGTCGTCGCCATCGAGAAGGACGTCGCCGTCATCGACATCGGCGCCAAGACCGAGGGGCGCGTCGCCCTCAAGGAATTCATGGGTCCCGGCCGTGACGAGCCGATCTCGGTCGGCTCCGAGGTCGAGGTCTACGTCGACCGCGTCGAGAACGCGCTCGGCGAGGCCGTGATCTCGCGCGAGAAGGCCCGCCGCGAGGAGAGCTGGGTCAAGCTCGAGAAGGCCTTCGAGGCCAACGAGCGCGTCTCCGGCATGATCTTCAACCAGGTCAAGGGCGGCTACACGGTCGACCTCGACGGCGCGGTGGCGTTCCTGCCCCGCTCGCAGGTCGACATCCGCCCGGTCCGCGACGTCACCCCGCTGATGGGCGTGCCGCAGCCGTTCCAGATCCTCAAGATGGATCGCCGCCGCGGCAACATCGTCGTGTCGCGCCGCACCGTCCTCGAGGAGAGCCGCGCCGAGCAGCGCTCCGAGCTCGTGGCCAACCTCGAGGAGGGCCAGGTCATCGAGGGCGTCGTCAAGAACATCACCGAGTACGGTGCGTTCGTCGACCTCGGCGGCATCGACGGCCTGCTGCACGTCACCGACATGGCGTGGCGCCGCGTCAACCATCCGTCCGAGGTGGTGCAGATCGGCCAGTCGGTGAAGGTCAAGATCATCAAGATCAACCACGAGACGCACCGCATCTCGCTGGGCATCAAGCAGCTCCTGGCCGACCCGTGGGAGGGCATCGCCGCCCGCTATCCGGTGAACGCCCGCTTCAAGGGCCGCGTGACCAACATCACGGACTACGGCGCGTTCGTGGAGCTCGAGCCGGGCATCGAGGGGCTGATCCACGTCTCCGAGATGTCCTGGACGAAGAAGAACGTCCATCCGGGCAAGATCGTCTCCACCTCCCAGGAGGTCGAGGTCCAGATCCTCGAGGTCGATCCCGTCAAGCGCCGCATCTCGCTCGGCCTCAAGCAGACGCTCCAGAACCCCTGGGACGCCTTCGCCGAGGCCCATCCGGTGGGTTCCGAGGTCGAGGGCGAGGTCAAGAACAAGACCGAGTTCGGCCTGTTCATCGGCCTCGAGGGCGACGTGGACGGCATGGTCCACCTCTCCGATCTCGACTGGAACCGTCCGGGCGAGCAGGTGATCGAGGAGTTCAAGAAGGGCGACATGGTCCGCGCCCAGGTCCTCGACGTCGACGTCGACAAGGAGCGCATCTCGCTCGGCATCAAGCAGCTCGCGGGCGACCCCTTCGCGGACGCCGGCGAGATCCGCAAGGGCCAGGTCGTCACCTGCGAGGTGACGGAGGTGAAGGACTCGGGCATCGAGGTGAAGATCGTCGACACCGATCTCGGCACCTTCATCCGCCGCGCCGAGCTCGCTCGCGACCGTGCCGACCAGCGTCCCGAGCGCTTCGCCCCCGGCGAGAAGCTCGACGCGCGCGTCACCCAGTTCGACCGCAAGGCGCGCCGGGTGCAGCTCTCGATCAAGGCGCTGGAGATGGCCGAGGAGAAGGAGGCGATCGCCCAGTTCGGCTCGACCGACTCGGGCGCCTCGCTCGGCGACATCCTCGGCGCGGCCCTCAAGGCCCGCGAGAAGAAGTGAGCCTCTCCGCCGCCCGCCGGGCGGCGTGAGGGACGAGACGGAGAGCCCCGCGCGAGCGACCCTCGCGCGGGGCTTTCTCGTGACGGGACGAGGCCGGCCGGAGCGCCCGATCTACGCGAGGCCGGGCACGGCCGCCGCGGGGTGCGCGTGGCCGTTGCCGCGCTCCGGCGGGCGGCGTCCGCCGGCCCTGAGCGCACAGGGCAGGACCTCGCCGAGAAAGGTCGCGAGCTGGCGCACGCTGGTGCGCCGGCGCGCTTCCTCGCGCACCACGACCCAGACCTCCTGGTCGGGCAGCGGCCCGTAGCCCTCGACGCGCACGAGCTCGGGATGATCGCGCGCCACGACGTCCGGCAGCACGCCCTGGCCGAGCCCGCCGCGCACCGCCTCGACGAAGCTCGCGAGCTCGTTCGTCACGAAGGCGATGCGCCGCCCGGGATGCTGCTCGCGCAGCACGGAGTCGATCCGGCTCGCCCGCCCCGCCGCCGGTGCCCAGATCACGAGCGGCTGCTTCGGCGGCGCGTCGGCGAGCGCCCAAACGGAGAGCGGCAGCGAGGCCACGCGGCGCACCGTGAAGCGCCCCTTCTTGGGCCGCGAGAGGCGAACCGCGATGTCGACCTCGCTCGTCTCGAAGTCGCTCACCTCCGGCGCGGCGTTCAGCACGACGCGCAGGTCCGGCCAGCCCTCGGCGAACCGCGGCAGCGCGGGCACGATGAGCCGCGCCAGCGTCGGGATGCAGGTGAGGTGGACTTCCTGGTAGCGCGCGGACGTGGGGTCCGGCCCGGCGGCGCGCCCGACGATGCGCTCGATCTCCTCGCAGCGCGTCAAGAGCGCCTCGCCGTCGCGGCTCAGCTCGAGCCCGCGGCTGCGGCGCAGGAACAGCGCCGTGCCGAGCTGGTTCTCGAGCGCCGCCAAATGACGGCTGAGCGTCGCCGCGCTGACGCCGAGCGCGTCCGCGGAGAGGCGCAGGCTCGGCATGCGCGCGACGACGAGGAAGAGACGCAGATCGTCCCAGTTGATGCGCGGCGTTCGATCGGCCATGCGTCTGTCCGCTTCGCTGGAGACTTCCCGTGCGCAAGCTACCCGTCGCGAAGATTGCCGGTCAACTCGGTACATACCCCATAGGTAGTGTCGACTTCACGACGCACCGACCGGGTCCGCGGGCTCGCAGCGCCCTCGCAGCGCCCTCGCAGCGCCCTCGCAGCGCCCTTGCCGCGGCCCCCCCGCGCCACTAGCTTGCCCGGGTCCGGCGGCGGATCGCGCCGGCACCCGTGGATCGAGAGGCCGCCCAGGCATGCCCACCACCTCCTCCCCCGCCCCGCGGGACGCCGAGTACATCGCCGACCGCCGTCGCCTCCGGCGCAAGCTGACCTTCTGGCGGGTCGCCGGCGTGGTCGCGGCCATCGTCGCCGTCGTCGCCGTCGGCTGGCGCGCCGCGGGCCTCGGCGTCTGGGCGCTTCCCGGCGCGCGGGACCACGTCGCGCGGGTCTCGGTCGAGGGCCTGATCACCACCGACCGCGAGGCGGCGGAGATGCTGCGCGAGCTGGCGCACACCGACAGCGTGCAGGGCGTGATCCTGCGGATCGACAGCCCCGGCGGCACGACCACCGGCGCCGAGGAGCTGTTCGCGGCGCTGCGCGACGTCGCCGAGGCGAAACCGACCGTCGCCTTCGTGGACGGGCTCGCGGCGTCCGGCGGCTACATAGCCGCGCTCGGGGCCGACCACATCGTCTCGCGCCAGACCGCCATCGTCGGCTCGATCGGCGTACTCATGCAGGTGCCGAACGTCTCGGGGCTGCTCGACGAGCTCGGCATCGAGGTGCTCGAGATCAAGTCGACGCCGCTCAAGGCGGCACCCTCGCCGGTCTCGCCGATCGACCCGGAGGCGGTGGAGGCGATCGAGCTCGTCATCTCCGACACCTACCGCTGGTTCGTCGAGATCGTCGGCGAGCGCCGGCCGCTCACCGAGGCGGAAGTGGCACGGGTCTCCGACGGGCGCGTCTGGAACGGCCGCCAGGCGCTGGCGCTCGGCCTCGTCGACGCGCTCGGCGACGAGGAGACCGCGCGCGCCTGGCTCGAGCAGGGGGGAGTCGACGCCGACCTGCCGGTGCGCGACTGGGAGCCGCAGCGCGAGGACGATCCGTTCGACGTCTTCCTCGCGGGCGCGGTCCTCGCCGACCTCGCCGGCTTCGAGAGCCTCTCGGCCACGCTCGCGCGCGCATCGTCCGGAACCCGCGGCTTTCGGCTTGACGGGCTTCTCGCGCTCTGGCAGCCTCGTGTCGAAAACTAAAACATTTTCAACATGCTAGGCGAACAATGATCAAATCCGAGCTGGTCATGCGCATCGCGGAGCAGAATCCGCACCTCTATCAGCGCGACGTCGAGAACATCGTCGGCGCGATCCTGGAGACGATCGCGGACGCGCTCGCCCGTGGGGACCGGGTCGAGCTGCGCGGGTTCGGGGCGTTCTCGGTGAAGCGGCGGGACGCGCGCATGGGGCGCAACCCGCGCACCGGCGAAACCGTTGCCGTGGCCGAGAAGGCGATCCCCGTCTTCAAGACCGGCAAGGAGATGCGCAACCGGCTCAACCGCGACGGGGTCGGCGAGGACGACGCCGACGACGACGCCGGAGAGCCGGGTGGCGTGGCGCCGCTCGCCGCCGCGCGCTAGGCTGCGCGGCACGCATCGATCCGCCATCGCGACGCGCGCGACGCACGCGCCCTTGCCGGAGCCATAGCTGGAGGTCCTCCCATGAGGCGCATCGTCTCGCTCCTGATCCTCGTTCCCTTCGCGCTCCTGGTGGCGCTGCTCGCCATGGCGAACCGGGTGCCGACGCGAATCTCGCTCGATCCGTTCACCCCGGAGAGCCCGGTCTGGTCCCTGACCGGGCCGCTCTGGGTCGTGCTGTTCGTCACCTTCACCATCGGGGTCGTCGTTGGCGGCTGCGCCGCCTGGCTCGTGCAGGGCAAGCACCGCAAGGCCGAGCGCACCTACAAGCGCGAGGCGACGCGGCTCGAGCGCGAGGTGGAGCGCGCCAAGGAGCGTGCTCCGCAGCGCGAGGCGCAGACGGGCCTTCCGGCGCTCGCCGGCCCGCGCGGGCGATGAGCGCGGACGCTCCCCTCGCCGTCGTCTCCGCGGCGGACATCGACCGTGCGCTCACCTTCCCCGGGCTCGTCGACGCCCTCGAGGCGGGGTTCCGCGGCGATCTGGTCGCGCCGGTGCGCCACCATCACGGCGTGGCGCGGCCCGACGGCGACGCGACGCTGCTCCTGATGCCCGCCTGGACCGCGTCCGGCGCGACGGCGGCGAGCGCCGACGGGTCCGCGCTCGGCGTCAAGATCGTCGCGGTCTTCCCCGGCAACGCCGCGCGTGGCCTCGCCTCCGTGCAGGGCGTCTACTATCTCGCCGACGGCGCCACGGGCGTGCCGCGGGCGGTGCTCGACGGCGCCCGGCTGACGCTCTGGCGCACGGCCTGCGCCTCCGCGCTCGCCGCCCGGCACCTCGCGCGGCCCGACACCGCGCGCATGACCATGGTCGGCGCCGGCGCGCTCGCGCCCTTCCTGATCCGCGCGCACATGAGCCAGCGCCCGATCACCGACGTGACGATCTGGAACCGCGATCCCGCCAAGGCGCAGGCGCTCGCCGCCTCCCTCGCCGCGGAGGGCCTGCCGACGCGCGCGAGCGCGGATCTCGAGAGCGCCGTGCGCGAGGCCGACCTCGTCTCCTGCGCCACCCTGTCCCGCGAGCCCCTCGTGCACGGCGCTTGGCTGGCGCCGGGCGCCCATCTCGACCTCGTCGGTGCCTTCAATCTCGCGATGCGCGAGGCCGACGACGACGCGCTGCGACGTTCGCGGGTCCACGTCGACACGCCCGCCGCGCTGGAGGAGGGCGGCGACGTCGCCATCGCCCTCCGCGACGGCGCCATCGCGCACGACCGGGTGCGCGGCGACCTGTTCGGCCTGTGCCGCGGCGAGGTGCCCGGGCGCACGAGCGCGGACGAGATCACGCTGTTCAAGTCGGTCGGCGCGGCGATCGAGGATCTCGCGGCGGCGATGGCGGTGATGGCGGCGCGGGGCTGAGGCGCTACGCGTCCGTTCGGGCGATCCGCTCGAACAGGTACTCGTAGCGCAGGACGAGGCCGTCGGCGTCGACGGCGAGGTCCGCCTCGAAGCCGGGGCTCGTCGGGCCGAGGGCGGTGAAGCGCACGAGGCCCGGTCCCTTTCGCGCGTAGCGCTGACGCGAGCGGGTCACCGTGAGGGTCGCCCCGTCGACGAGGGCGACGTCGAGCTCGAGCGCCGCCCCGGGCGCGGCCGCGAGCCGGCGGATCGGGAGCGTGTTGCAGAAGGGCGTCACCGAGAGGTCGGGCTCGTCGGCGCCGTCGAGATCCGGGCGCGCGACGCCGTCCACCGTCCAGCCCCGCCCGGCGCGTTCGAGCCGCAGGCCCTCGCGTCCGCGGGCATCCCGGCGCTCGACGAAGGCCCATCGGGTCCGCCAGGCCGCATCGAGGGACCAGTGGTGATCGAGCTGCAAGCCGCCGGCCTCCAGGCACAGGACGGTCCCGCGGACCGCGACGCCGTCGGGCTCGACGGCGATCTCGAGCCGTTCCAGCCCCTCCTCGTCGGTTCGTCTCCAGTACAGGACGGTCGCGCTCACGCCGCAGCTCCCTTTCCGTCGCCGGTGCCGAGGACGCGCAGCGCGGCGTGCTCCGGGTCGGACAGGCCGAGGTCAGCAGACCGTCTCGCCCGCCGGCATCCCCGCCAGCATCCCCGCAACCTCGCGCGCGGCGCGCTCGCCCTCGGCCCAGGCGCCGCCGATCGTACCCCAGAGCGTCGAGGAGGTCGCCTCCCCCGCGAGCAGGATTCGCCCGCCGATCGGGTCGCGCAGCACCGCGCGGGCGCCGTGGGCGCCCGGGGGCGCGATGGTCCAGGCGCAGGCGGAGAGCGGGTCCTCCCCCCAGCCGCTCGCGTGCAGGACCCGGAGGTCCGCCACCGCGTCGCGTCCGAAGCGCGCGCCGAGGCTCTCACGCACGAAGCCGGCCCGGGCCTGCGGCGAGCCGAGACGCCCGACGAGCGCGCCGCCGAGATCGGCGTAGTGCAGCACGCCGCCGTCGAAGTTCGCCAGAAGGCCGAGGTTCGCCTCCGCGTCGCCGTCGAAGGCGACGGTGGTGTTCGCCGCCTCGCGCAGCGGCCCGCCGGGCCACGCGAGGACGACGTGCTCGTAGGATGCGGGGCGCAGCGCGGCGAGCGCGTCGCGGGTCGGCGCGGGGAGCGGCGGATCGAAGACGATGTCGCCGCGTGCCGTATCGCCGCGTGCGAGGATCGGCACCGGCACGGTGACGACGAGGGCGCGGGCTGCGAGGGTGCCACTGTCGGTCTCCACGCGCACCTCGCGGCCCGACCAGTCGATGCGCGTCGCGCGGGTCGCCAGCGCGACGGGCAGCCCGTCGGCGAGGCGCGCCACCAGGGCGCCGTAGCCGCCGGCGACGAAGAGGTCGAGATCGTCCCGCGCCGCCGCGAAATCGGCCGCGCCGATCGCGTCGAGCGACGCGCCGCAGGCGAAGGGGCCGTGGGCGAAGGCGAGGACGGCGCGCCAGGGCTGCGCCCGCGGACCGAGCCGGTCGAGCGCGGCCGAGGCCGGCGCGAGGTCGCGGCCGGCGCCGATCTCCGCGATCGCGTCGTCGACCTCCGCCCAGGCCTCGTGAAAGGCGCGGGTCTCCAGGGCGTCCGCCCCGCGCGCGCCGAGGATCAGGCGCGGCTCCTGCGGAGCGTCGAAGAGGGGGAGGCCGAGACGCCTCGCCTCGCGGACGAGGCCGTTGTCGTCGGCCGCGTGCAGCCAGTGCGCGCCGAGATCGACCGCCTGCCCGGCGAGCCGCGCGGTGAGCGCGCGCCCGCCGACCCGGTCGCGGGCCTCGATCAGGACGACGGAGAGGCCGAGCGCGAGGAGCCGCCGCGCGGCGGTGATGCCGGCGGCGCCGGCACCGAGGATCGCCACGTCCGCCGCGCGGGGCGGGGGCGCGACGCGCGCGCGCCGCACCGGAGCGGGCTCCGGCGCCGCGGGCGCGACGGGTTTTCGAGAGGGCATGCGGATGTCGTCCGGGAGCCGCCGACGGCGGGATCCGCGGGAGATGCGCCGATGCGGGGCGCCCCGCAAGCCGGTGCGGTTGCGGCGCTTGCGCGCAGGCCCCGGGCGCGGGTTTCGCCAGGGCACGGCGAAGCCCGCGCGTCGATTCCGTACGGCCCCGCGCGCGCATCGCATCGTATAGCGAAAGCTCAACGGTTGCCTTTCGCGCTCGCGTCCGTTAAGTTCTCGTCGAAACGCGGGTTCCCGGATAGCACTCCGTTGGTTCGGGGTCGGATGTTGCATGCGCTAGTCGTATTGCCCCTAGGGAATCTGCTGTCCCCACTTTCGTCGATGCTCTCATCGGCGCACCGCCGCTGCGCGTATTGGGAGAGGCATGAACGACAAGATCGTCGTCGAGAACCTTTACAAGATCTTCGGGCCGGACCCGCGAGACGCGCTCGCGCTGGTCCGTCGTGGGCTGGACAAGGATGAGATCTTCGCGCGTACCGGCAACACGGTGGGCGTGTGCGATGCGTCCTTCACCGTGCGCGAGGGCGAGATCTTCGTGATCATGGGCCTGTCCGGGTCCGGCAAGTCCACCATGGTACGCATGTTCAACCGGCTGATCGAGCCGACCGCGGGCTCGATCTCGATCGACGGCCGCGACATCACGAAGCTCGACGAGGCGGGCCTGCGGGACTTGCGCCGGAAGACCATCTCGATGGTGTTCCAGTCCTTCGCGCTCCTGCCGCACATCAAGGTCGTCGACAACGTCGCCTTCGGGCTCGAGCTCGCCGGCATGAGCCGCGAGGAGCGCCGCGAGCGGGCGCTCGCCGCGCTCGAGCAGGTCGGGCTCGCCGCCAACGCGGAGAGCTATCCCGACGAGCTCTCGGGCGGCATGCAGCAGCGCGTCGGCCTCGCCCGCGCGCTCGCCGCCGATCCGCCGATCCTCCTGATGGACGAGGCCTTCTCGGCGCTCGACCCGCTGATCCGCTCGGAGATGCAGGACGAGCTGATCCGCCTCCAGGACGAGAAGAAGCGCACGATCATCTTCATCAGCCACGATCTCGACGAGGCCATGCGCATCGGCGACCGGATCGCCATCATGCAGGGCGGCATCGTCGTGCAGGTCGGCACGCCCGACGAGATCCTCAAGAACCCCGCGAACGAGTACGTCCGCTCCTTCTTCCGCGGGGTCGACATCTCGAAGGTCCTCACCGCGGCGGACATCGCCACGAAGACCCAGGTGACGATCATCGACAAGCCCGAGCAGGGCCCGCGCGCGGCGCTGCGGCTGCTGGGCGACTTCGATCGCGAGTACGGCTTCGTCATCGGGCGCGGCCGGCGTTTCGCCGGCGTGGTCTCGGTGTCGTCGCTCGAGCAGGCCCGGCGCGACAACGCTTCGCTCGACGCGGCGCTCGTGCCCGAGGTCGCGACCGTCCTGCCGGAGGCGCCGCTGCACGAGCTGATGGGCGTCGTCGCGACCTCGCCGCACCCGGTGCCGGTGGTGGACGACCAGGGCCGCTACCGCGGGGTCGTCTCGCGCACCTCGCTGCTGCAGGCGCTCGACAACCTCCCGGCCGAGACCGGGACCGACGCCGAGACGCAGGCGCAGAGCCCCGCCGAGGCCGTGCCGCAGCAGCCGAGCCCCGTCGCGGCGGCGGGCGAGTGAGCCGGGGAGCGACGACCATGCAGACACTGTCCTTCAACCCGCTCTACCCGTTCGAAACGCTCGAGATTCCCTTCGACGACTGGGTCGAGGTCGCCTTCGACTGGATCGCCGGCGCGCGCCCGGTCTTCCAGGCGATCCGCCGCCCGATCGACTGGGTGCTCGAGGGCATCACCGACCTCCTGCTGTTCCTGCCGCCCGGCCTGATGATCGCGCTCCTCGCCCTCGTCGCCTGGCAGATCGTCGGCGGGCGGCTGGCCCTGGGCACGGCGCTGTCGCTGTTCTTCGTGGGGCTGATCGGCGCCTACGAGCAGTCGATGGTGACGCTCGCGCTGGTGCTGACCGCGGTGTTCTTCTGCGCGGTGATCGGCGTGCCGCTCGGGATCCTGGCCGCGCGCTCGGACCGGTTCGAGACGGGCCTGCGCCCGGTCCTCGACACGATGCAGACGACGCCGGCCTTCGTCTACCTGGTGCCGATCGTGGTGCTGTTCGGCATCGGCAACGTGCCGGGCGTGATCGTGACGATCATCTTCGCCGTGGCGCCGCTGATCCGCCTGACCAACCTCGGCATCCGCCAGGTGCCCAAGGACGTGATCGAGGCGGCCAACGCCTTCGGCGCCTCGGGCCGGCAGCTGCTGTTCAAGGTGCAGCTGCCGCTCGCCACCAAGACGATCATGGCCGGCGTCAACCAGTCGCTGATGCTCGCGCTCTCGATGGTGGTCATCGCCTCGATGATCTCCGTGGGCGGGCTCGGCCAGATGGTGCTGCGCGGCATCGGCCGCCTCGACATGGGGCTCGCGGTGATCGGCGGCATCGGCATCGTCGTGCTCGCCATCGTGCTCGACCGCATGACCCAGGCGCTCGCCTCGTCCGAGCGCGAGCGCGGCGGCCGGCGCTTCGTGGAGCGCGGGCCGATCGGCCTCGTGCGCGGCCTCTCGGCCGGGCGCACGGCGAGCGCGGCGGCGGCGGCGACGCAGCGCCGCGGCTGAGACGCGAAACAGAATCGCACGCGAGCGACGGCCCGCCTCGAGCGTGGCCGCCGCGCGTCGATGCGGCGCGCGCGACCCCGTCCGGGGCCGCGCCGCCGCCGACCAGGGTCGAGCCCCTACGCGGGCTCGAACCGGAAGACCAGCGGAAGGAGACACCAATGCGAACGACCACGACGGCCAGCGCGCTCGCGCTGATCGCGGCGCTCGGGCTCGGCGCCCAGGCCTCGGCCCAGGACGCCCCCGCCATGCCGGGCGAGGGCCGGACGGTGCAGCCGATGACCTCCGGCATCGCCGAGGAGATCTTCCAGCACGAGATCCTGTTCGAGGGCCTGCGCCGGCTCGGCTACGAGGTCGAGGACCCGCTCGAGGGCGAGTACGCCGTCATGCACGTGGCGCTCGGCCAGGGCGACGCCGACTTCACCGGCGTGCACTGGAACCTGCTGCACCAGGAGTTCTTCGAGAATTCCGGCGGCGAGGACCGCATGGTCAAGCTCGGCACGTTCATCGACAACGTGCTGCAGGGCTACCTGATCGACAAGGCGACGGCCGACGAGCACGGCATCACCAACCTCGAGCAGCTCGCGGACCCGGAGATCGCCGCGATCTTCGACGCCGACGGCGACGGCAAGGCCGACCTCACCGGGTGCAACCCGGGCTGGGGCTGCGAGCTCGTGATCGAGCACCAGATCCCGGAGTACGGGCTCGGGGACACCGTGCGTCACAACCAGGGCAGCTACTTCGCCCTGATGGCGGACACGATCGCCCGTTTCGAGCGCGGCGAGCCGATCCTGTACTACACCTGGACGCCGCTGTGGGTGTCGGGCGTGCTCGTCCCGGGCGAGGACGTCGAGTGGCTCGAGGTGCCCTACACCTCGCTGCCGAACAACCCCGACGCCACCCCCGAGGACACCTCGGCCGAGGGTAAGAACCTCGGCTTCGCGGTGGACGAGATCCGCGTGCTCGCCAACCGCGACTGGGCCGAGGAGAACCCGGCCGCGGCGCGCTTCCTGGAGCTCGCCGAGATCCCGATCAACGACGTCTCGGCCCAGAACCTGCTCATGCAGCAGGGCGAGGACTCGATGGAGGACATCGAGCGCCACGCCGAGGAGTGGATCCAGGAGAACAGCGACCGGTTCGACGGCTGGCTCGAGGAGGCGCGCGGCGTCGAGGGCTGATCGCCCCGCGCGCGCTGAGCGAACGAGGGAGGGCGGCGTCCGGCGGGCGCCGCCCTTTTCTCGTCGCCGGCGCGCCGCGAGGCGCGTTCCGCCCAGCCGGAGGGCCGCGCGCTCACCCCGCCAGGGCGTCGATCTCCTCGTCGCTCAGGCTGCCGGGCACGATGACGACGGGCAGCGGGAAGGTGCTCGCGGCGACGCCGGCGAAGTTCGTCACGAGCGGGCCGGGCCCCTCGCTCGAGGTGCCGGCGGCGAGCACGAGGAAGGCGATGTCCTCGTCCTCCGCGACGAGCTTCAGGATCTCGTCCTGCTTCTTGCCGACGCGGATCACACGCTCGGGCTCGACGCCCGCGGCCTCCCGGGCGAGGACCGCGGCCTTGTCGAGCTGCTCGTTCGCCGCGTCCTCCGCCTCGGCGCGCATCACGTCGCCGACGCCGAGCCATTCGAAGCTCTCCGGCGGCGCCGAGACCGCGAGCATCACGAGCTTGGCGCCGAGCCGCGCCACGCGCCGCGCGGCGAAGCGCACCGCGCGGGCGCACTCGGGCGTGTCGTCGACGAAGACGAGGAATTTCGGGCGATGGCCCTGCTCGTAGGAGCGACGTCTCGAGATGGGCATGGCTCGCCTCCGCACGCGACCCCGTCCGCCCCGGGGCCGAAGCGCCGATGCTGCCCGCGCGCGCGTCGCGACGCAAGCGCCTGCGCGTCGCGCCTCAGCGGGGCGGCAGCAGCCGCAGGATCGCCTCGGCCATCGCATCGAAATGCTCGACGACGAGATCGGGGTCGAGCTCGGAGACCGGCACGTCCGTGTAGCCGAAGGGCACCGCGATCACGGGCACGCCCGCGGCCTTGGCGGTGGCGATGTCGGTGATCGAATCGCCGATCATGATCGCGCGGGCCGGGTCGCCCCCGGCGCGGGAGATCGTCTGCTCGAGGTGGCGCGGGTCCGGCTTGCAGAAGGCGAACGTGTCGCGTCCGCAGATGGCGGAGAAGCGCGGCGCGATGCCGAGGGCGTCCATCAGGAGGAGCGAGTGCCGCTCGGGCTTGTTGGTGCAAACGGCGAAGGCGTAGCCCTCGGCGTCGAGCCGGTCGAGGGTCGCCTCGACGCCGGGATAGAGCCGCGTCTCGATGCAGACGTCGTCCGCGTAGCGGGCGAGGAAGGTCTCGAACAGCGCCTCGAGCCGCCCCGGCGCGAGCTCGCGGCCGGCGTTGGCGAAGCCGCGGGAGATCAGCGCCCGCGCCCCGGCGCCGATGAGCGATCCCGCCTCCTCGACCGGCATGCCGGGCAGGCCGTCCTCGGCGAGCAGCCCGTTGAGGATGGCGATCAGGTCGGCCGCCGTGTCGGCGAGGGTGCCGTCGAGGTCGAAGACGACGAGGGGTCGCGCGGGCATGATTCGCTCCGGTCTGCCATGCGAGGCTTCGTCATAGACCGTAGGCGCACGGCCGTTAACCGAGCGCTAACCATGCCGGCGCGATTCTCCCCGCGGGGGCGCGACGCGGCACGGGATGCGCGCGCCCGGCGGGCACCGGGAGACGCGAGCCATGACGACGACCATTGCGACGAGCGGGGCTGCCTTCGCCACGCGCAAAAACGCGTTCGCGGGCGCGCTCGCCGCCGCGGCGCTCGGCGCGGCGCTCCTCGCGAGCCCGCCGGCCCGGGCCACCGGCGCCTTCGAGTTCATGCCCGCACCCCAGACGGACCTCAACCGCCTCTACCGAATCGACCGGGTCACCGGCGCGGTCTCCTCGTGCCAGTACGCGCTCAAAGAGGGCACGGTGGGGGTGACGCTCTGCTTCGGCCCCGGCGAGGGTGCCGAGGCGCAGGAGCCGGGCGAGTACGGCCTGGTCTCGTCCAACCACGAGCGCGAGGGCGGCGTCTTCCGGGTCGACTACCGCACCGGCGAGATGAGCGTGTGCTACGTCTTCGAGGAGAAGGTCGTGTGCACGCCGCCGGAGACGGTCTCCCCCGTCGCCGCCGCCGAGGGCGCCGGCACGCCGGACACGACCGGCACCACCCGCTGACGGGTCTCGCGCCGAGCCGCGCACCGTCGGGGCGCCGCCGACCTGCGCCGTGCGCGCGGCGAAGGGCGGATGCGCGCCCGCGCCCCTTCCCGCGGCGCGCCCGCGCGCCTAGAGGAGAGGCTCACGGGAACGGTCCACGTTGAGCCTCGAGTTCTTCCTCGTCGTCTTCCTCGCACTCGGCCTCGGCGGCGTCGTCAAGGGCGCGATCGGGCTCGGCCTGCCGATCGTCTCGATTCCCGTTCTGGCGGCTTTCCTCGGCGTGCCGCACGCGCTCGCCGTGATCATCGTGCCGCTCGTCGTCACCAACGCCTGGCAGATCCGGCAGTACCGGGCCGAGCGGCCGGACGCGCCCTTCCTCCTGCCGCTCGTCGCCTCGGGCCTCGTCGGGATCGTGCTCGGCACCTGGGCGCTCACCACGCTGCCGGTCGAAGTGCTCTCGCTGACGCTGGCGACGATCGTGACGATCTACATCGCGACCATCCTGCTCAAGCCGAGCGTGACGCTCTCGGCGCGCGCCGGGCAGCGGATCGCCCCCGTCGCCGGGCTCGTCGGCGGGGCGCTGCAGGGCGCGACGGGGATTTCCGCGCCGGTGACGGTGACCTTCATCCACGCCATGCGGCTCACCCGCGGCCCGTTCATCTTCGCCGTCTCGGTGATGTTCCTCGCCTTCGCGCTGGTGCAGGCGGTCTCGCTCGCGGTGGCGGGCGTGCTCACGCCCGTCCGGCTCCTGGAGGGCGTGCTCGCCCTCGTGCCGATCGCGCTGGGCATGCCGCTCGGTAACGCGCTGGCGAAGCGCCTCTCGCGCCGCGCTTTCGAGCGGCTGATCGTCGTGATCCTCGCGGTCATGGCGCTGCGCCTGTTCCAGACCGGGCTCGGGCTTGGCTAATTCCGGATGTAGGCCTTGCCCAACCTCCCGTTGATCGAGAGCGATCAGCGTCGCATCTCTTCATCCGATCGGCCTCGATGCCAAGGACTTCTGTGCGTCCGGCATAGCGTCGGCACGACCTCGTCTCTCCATTGAGTGATTGACTTATCCGAACAAAATTCCGAACATGAGATCGTGCAAAGCCAGGACCGCGGGGTGCGTGCGGTATCCGGGTTCGGCGCATCCATCGTACCGGATGTCCTGTGTGAGAGATGCGCAGCTTCTCCCGGGAGGAAACCAATAACTACTACTCAAAGTAGGTGAGCTCTCGTAAGGTAAAGTGGAAATCATGATGTCCTATGTACCTGGCTCACGGCGAAATACAGGTCATCTACCTGTCAAGTCTACAGCTCCCTACAACGAAATTTATACAGCTTTCAAGAGCGTTTTGGCACCAATTTTCGCGGATCGGCTACCACAGGGCCGGCGCTCGAAGGTTTACGTGGCGGTGCCTGAAACTGAAGCCGCAATCGATGAGTACCTTAGAGCGAGTACTAATCAGGTCGCGATTTTGCACGGGTTGATGGGATCTGGAAAGTCTACGGTGCTTGAGCACGTCTATCAGCACGCGGCTAATGATCCAAAGCGATATGTCTTTCCGATTGATTTCCAAGGAAAGCGCTACCATCTAATGCCCGGCGAAGATTTTGCGACTCTCAAGAAGGATGAAAGGAAACTTGTATCAAAGACGATTGTAAGTAAGAGACTAAATGAGTTCCTGAACAGGTTCCTCAAGGAGCATCGCGAATTAATTAACCTCAACTTCTTTGATTTTCTGGTGGAGAACTATCCATCAGAATTGAAGCGCAAGGCCATTCTTGCGGATACTGACGACGAAAAAATGCGTGCCTTGAAGGAATTCATGTCCGATGACGACGGAACGGCTCCAATCCAGTGTTTCATTTCCTATGTCACCATGGAGCGTGGGATTGAAGAATTTGTGGTATACATCGACAACATTGATGAGCAGTCATTCGATATGGTAGAGGGTGTCTTTTTTGCGTTGTCGGATCTGCTTGTTTGCCTCTCAAGATCAAACGACGCGTCAGCTACTCCTCAGCACCCCAAGGGATCGAACCCGACCCGCTTTCGAGCGGTCATGGCGTGCCGGAGTTATACCTTCGAGGCGCTTACACGCGATCTGGACGGCATACTTGGTACTCGGGGGTACTTTGAGATCGAACTTGACAGCCAAGCGTTGCTCACAAAAATACTGGAAAAAAGGGTTCTGTGTGCGATTGAAGATGAAAACGGAAGATCAAGTTCTGGTACGAGGCGAGGTACAGTATATGAGCTAATGTCAGGAATTCCTGTTCAGATGGCAGATCGTGACGATTTTATCTGGAGTTTCATAAGGAAATTGTCTAATTCATCAGTTGAAACCAGATTATTTGATCTATTCAATCGGAGCCACGCTAGGGCACTACGTAACATGAAATATATCCTACAAAACAGATACTTCCTCTCCTTCGATGCAGAGGTGCTATCCAAGGCTCAATTTGAGTCGGAATTCGAGTTTACGCGGATACTGAAAATACTCTGCTATGGGAATCCGAAATCAGATTCTGAGCTTTTTTATCCCGCACAGAGTTCGGTGGTATCTAACCTTTTATGGTGGGATCCAGGTGCACCGGGAACATTCCTTGGCGTGGTCCGTTTGCTTCAATGGCTACATAGTGGTGCTTCGGGAGGAAAGTACGGACATGTCTCCTCGGGCGGTAGCCAAATAAAACAAATGCTTGACTCACTTGAGAGAGATTTTGCTTTTGAACCAGATTGCGCTAGATTGTCCCTCCAGTTCTGCCACTTGCAGGGTCTTGTTTTCTCCGAGAGCGGCCCAGGGGCATCGCTTGCTGATACAGAAAGTATATGTATATCGCCGAAAGGCGGAATGTTGTTAGATCAGTTGTTTAGGGATGCTGTGCTACTTGAGGCGTTTATAGACGACACCTGCCCGCCGGAAGGGTACGAGAACCTGCTCGGCGGCCGACGAGACGTGATCCGCTTTGGGCGGTATCCAACACGAGATCATTTTCGCGATACATTGAATTGGCTTACCGCGTTTCGCGAGTCGGAGTATCATTTACTTTCAAGATTGTCTTCGACAGATCCGCGCTGTGCATCCAGACATGTCAGGCTGTTCAAAGGAAACCTAATATCCGGTCAACTGGGTCATTCCCTCTGTAGAAGCTTTGAAATGCTCTATAAGCCGGTATGCACAAAAACGGACAAAGTAGCGTTGACTGATTATATGCTTGATTGTAAAACATGTGCCCAGCATTTCGGAGAATAGCTGTGACCCAGGAGGTGTACTATATAGCTGCAGCTTTCATCGCGTCGGTAAGCTTGCTTATTTCTGCGGTGAACATGAGTGTAATTTTGCGCGACAGAAGGAGGAGGCCTATACTGCAACTCGTATTCGCCGAAGCGCAGGCTAAGGTTAATCGTGTTTTGTTGTTAGATGAAAATATTGGGAGAGATAAAAAATCCTACTTCAGGCCCGCCTTGCTTATAACAAATCGCTGCTCCGTGACGCAGACTGTTGTCGCTGTACGGGCACGCGGAGCACTGTTCGCCATTCTCAGAGATAATATTCAGAGGACAATTTCGGGCCAGTTTCATCCTGACGAAAAACTTCAAGCGATCAAGCCAGGAGAAGTTTGCTTGTTTACGTTCAATACTAGAGAATTGAACCTAGAGAGAGATAAATACTTGGAGGTGATATTTGCTGATGGGAAGAAAATGCACGTACCAATCCGGCCTCTGAAACTCTATCTTTCGGATGACGGCATCACTCAATAAGAACGCTGAAATTCTCTTCGCAGGTACAATGCGAGGCGCTCAGGCGGCGATCGCGGGGAGCGCCGCCACCGCCGGCCGTGCGAAGCAGTAGCCCTGCTGCAGCGTGACGCCGAGCGTGGCGAGCGCCTCGCTCTCGGCGCGGGTCTCGATGCCCTCGGCGACGACGCGCACGCCGAGCTCGCGCATCATCGCGACGACGCCGCGCACGATCACCCGCCGGGCCGGGTCGCCGTCGATGTCGCGCACGAGCTGCATGTCGAGCTTCACCACGTCGGGGCGAAAACGGGCCAGGAGGGCAAGGCCGGAATGCCCGGCGCCGAAATCGTCGATCGCCGTGGTGAAGCCCATCGAACGGTACTCGCGCACGATCCGGGCGAGATGGTCGTCGTCGGCGAGCCGCTCCGTCTCGCTGAGCTCGAACATCAGCCGGTCGAGCGGGAAGTCGTGGCGTCTCGCCGCGACGAGCGTGCGCCGGATGCAGGCGCGCGGCTCGTACACGGCGTTCGGCAGGAAGTTGATCGAGAGGAGCGCGCCGGTGTCGGCCAGGCCCAGCTCCGCCGCGAGCGTGATCGCCTTCACCCGGCAGGCCTGGTCGAAGGCGTAGATCGCGTCGGGCCCGACACCGGCGATCACCGCGCCGGCACCGGCGCCGTCGAGGCCGCGCACGAGCGCCTCGTAGGCGAAGGGCCGGCCCGTGGCGACGTCGACGATGGGCTGGAAGGCCATCGTGATGGCGAAGTCGCGGGCGGGCGACGCCGCACAGGCGGCGCAGCCGTCCCGGACGAGTTCCTGCGGCTCGATCAGCGGCATGCGGGACATGGAGGACTCCTCGGCCGATCCGACATCGGCTCTTGCGGGCATTGTCCCCAATCGTCGAGCGAGAAGGTTGCAGCAGCCTTAAGGCGCTCTCCTCGCGCGCCCGCACGTGTGCAAGCGCGCCTTCGTTCCCGCGCCAGGAACCCGCGCCGGGAACCCGAGGCGGCGACGCGCACCGCGAGGGCGCGCGACGCCCCCGCCTCAGCGGAAGCGCTCGGCCACTTCCGCCACGATCGGCTCGACGCCGAAGCGCACCGGGTCGCTGGCGGGCAGGGCGTAGGTCCGCGCCAGGCGATCGAGCTCCGCGCGCGCCGCGTCCTCGGCGAGCTTCTCGGTGTTGACCGCGATGCCGACGCAGCGGATCGCCGGGTTGGTCAGCCGCCCCAGCGAGAGCGTCATGTGGATCACGTCGCCGATCGTCGGCAGCGGCGTGTCGACGCCGCGCATCGTGGTGCGCGTCGGCTCGTGGCAGACGACGAACGCGTCCGGCTGGGCGCCGTGCAGGAGGCCGAGCGAGACGCCCGCGAAGGACGGATGGAAGAGCGAGCCCTGGCCCTCGATCAGGTCCCAGTGGTCGGGGGCGGACGCCGGCGAGATCCACTCCACCGCGCCGGAGATGAAGTCCGCCACCACCGCGTCGATGGCGACGCCGCGCCCGGAGATGAACACGCCGGTCTGGCCGGTGGCCTTGAAGTCCGCGTCGAAGCCCGCCGCGCGCATGCCGCTCTCGAGCGCGAGCGCGGTGTACTTCTTGCCGACCGAGCAATCGGTGCCCACGGTGAGGAGGCGCATGCCCGGGCGCTTGTTTCCCTTGCCGGTGGCGAAGCGCTCGCTGGAATGGCGCACGTCGAAGAGCTGCCGGCCGTTGCGGGCCGCCGCCTCGGCGATGGCGGGCACCGAGCCGAGGCGGGTGTGCAGGCCCGCCGCCACGTCCATGCCGGCGTCGAGCGCCGCGACGACCTCGTCGACCCAATGGTCGGGGAGCACGCCGCCGGCGTTGACGACGCCGATCACGAGCGTCCGCGCGCCCGCCGCCGCGCCCTCGGCGATGGTCATGTCGGGGAGCTTCGCATCGGCGTTGCAGCCGGGAAGCCGCAGCTGGCCCACGACCCAGTCGCGACGCCAGTCGACGATGCCGAGGCCGGTCTTGGCCGCGAGCGCGTCGCGCGCGTCGCCCAGGAAGAGCAGGTAGGGGCGGGCGATTTCCATCGGGGGTCCTTCTCGCGGGTGGTCTCGTGAGCTCTGTGTCGAGGCGGAAACGGGCGCGGGATCAGTGCGCCATGAAGACGGGGATGGTGGCGTTCGCCAGGATATGGCTGGTGGCGCCGCCGAAGATCATCTGCCGGATGCGGCTCTGCGTGTAGGCACCCTTGAACAGCAGGTCGCAGCCCACGCCCTCGGCGTAGTCGAGGATCGCCTCGCCGGCATTGCGCTTCTCGGGGCCGAGATGCACCTGCTCGACGGGCAGGCCGTGGCGCTGGAGCGCGCGGGCGAGCGCCTCGCCGCTCGGGCCCGGCACCATGCCGCTCTCCACGGTGAGGACGTGGACGCGCTTGGCGCGGGCGAGCAGCTCCATGCCCATGCCGATGACGTGGGCGGTCTCGGTCGAGCCGTTCCAGGCGACGACGATGGTCTCACCGATCGTGTCGCGCGCCCGCGGCGGGGCGATCAGCGCGGGCCGGCCGCCCTCGAACAGCACGGCCTCGAGCGTCGCCATCCGCGGGCCGGTCGCCGTCTGGGTCGGGCGGCCGACGACGGTGACGTCGAAGATGCGCGAATAGGCGCCGACGAACTCGTCGCCCGCCGGCGCGTCCGCGTGCCAGCGCCAGCGCGGGCCCTCCCCCGGCCCGGCGTCGCGCGCCATGCCGGCGGTGTCCATGAAGCGCTGGAACGTGTCGCGTGCCTGGACCTCGGCCTCCTCGTCCGCCCGCTCGTCGGCGGCCCAGGTGAGGCCCATGACCATGTCGACCGAGACGATCTCGGCGAGCGGCGGACGCAGCGAGAAGCCCTCGACGTAGCTGCCGAATCGCCGCGCCAGCGCGATCGCGGTCTGCAGCGTCGCGTCCATCAGCTCGTGCGGTGCGGTGGGTACGAGCACGGTCTTCATCGCGAGGGCCCCCTCTCGCGAGCCGCAGCGGCCCGCTTCGGGGGCATTCTTCGCCTCAACCGGCCTTCGCCGCAACCGCCCTTTCGCGCGCGCCCGGCCTGCGCGGGCGCGCGCCGGCCTGCGCGGCGGCCGCGCGCTCGTAGACCGTCTCGAGCGCGGCGACGTGCGCGGCGCGGCTCGGCGGATCGGCCAGGAACGCCGCCTGCGCCGCCCGCCCGAGGCGCTCGGCGAGGTCCGGGTCGCTGGCGAGACGCACGAGGCGCGCGGCGAGCGCCTGCACGTCGCCCGACGGCACGTGCAGGCCCGTCTCGCCGTCGCGCACGAACTCGCGCGCGGCGCAGCCGTCGGAGACGACGACGGGCGTGCCCGCGGCCTGCGCCTCGAGCGCGACGAGCCCCTGCGTCTCGTACCAGAGCGAAGGGAAGACGAGCGCGCGCGCCGTGCGCATCAGCGCCGCGACGCGCTCCGGCGCCTGCCAGCCGAGCAGCCGCGCCCGCGGGTTCTCCGCACGGATCGCGTCCGCCTCGGGACCGTCGCCGACGAAGACCGCGGGAACGCCCGCCGTCGCGGCGGCGCGGGCGAAGAGCGCGGCGCCCTTCTCCGGCGTGAGCCGGCCGACGAAGAGGAACGGCGCGTCCGGCGCGCGCGGGGCGGGCGGGCCGTCGGGCGCGTCGATCTCGACGGGGTTCGCCACCCGGTGCAGGCGCATGCCGGGCGGCAGGTGGGGGGCGATCACCTCGCGATGCAGCGCGCTGAGCACGATCGCGTCCGGGCAGGCCTCGAACAGCCGGCCGAGGCGCGCGGTGGCCGCGTGGCGGGCGAGGCGCATCAGCTTGAAGGGATACGGCTTGGCGTCGCAGGCCCGGGCGATGCAGGCCCCGGACAGCGGCGCGCGGGTGCAGATCGCCGCCTCGCCGAAATCGAAGAACGTGCCGTTCGGGCACACGGACAGGAAATCGTGCAGCGTCACGACCCCCACCGCCCCGGCCCCGCGCACGGCGGCGAAGGTGGCGCCGGACATCTCCTGGCCCCAGGAATGGACGTGGGCGATCGCCTCGGGCCCCGCCTGCGCCAGGCTCTCGGCCACGGCGCGGCCGGCATCGGCGTTCCAGATCACGCGCACGGCCGACGCCGCGCGGCCCCGTGCGCGCTCCGGCGGCGCGACGATCCGCACCGGGATGCCGGCGGCGGCGAGCCGCGGATCGGGCGCGCCCGCCCCGCCGACGCACAGGACGCGATGCCCTGCCGCCGCGAGGCCGAGCGCGCTCTCCACCGCGACGCGCGCGGAGCCGCCGTTGACGGCGAGATGGTCGGCGACGACGACGATCGGGCGGGACATGATCCGGCTTTCCGGGCGAGGCAACGTCCCGCACCCTGGCACGGCGGCCTCTAAGATTGCGTTGCCCGGATCGACGGCGGGTGTCTCAGCCGTCCTGTGCGTCGACCACCGCCCTGGCGACGCCGTATGAGAAGCCCGCCCGCGCGAGCCGGGCGAGGTCGCGCTCGCGGTTCTCCGCCCGGGCCGCCGTGCGGAACGGCCCGAGCCTACGCCGGCGCGCGAGCGCCAGCGCCGCCTCCATCTCCGGATCGGCGTCGGGATCGTCCGCGACGCGCGCCTCGGCGTCGCCGGCGAGCGCCGCGTCGATCGTCTCGGGCGCGACGCCCTTGGCCGAGAGCCGCGCCGCGATCGCCCGGCGCGACCCGCCGCGGCGCCTGAGGCTCGCCACCCGCCCCTGCGCATAGGCCGCGTCGTCGACGAGCCCGCCCCGCACCGCCCGCGCCACCGCCTCCTCCACGAGCGCCAGCGCCGCCTCCGGCGCCTCCCCCCGCAGCCGGCACCGCCGCTCCACCTTGCGCGCGAGCACGCGCCGCAAGTTCTCCGACGACGAGGCGAAGCGCTCGAGATAGGCGAGCGCCATCCGGTCGAGCACGGCGGGCGTGACCGGGCGCGGAGGGCGGCGGGAGGGGGAGTCGTCGGGCAGCTTCGGCCTCCTCGCGGGCTGTGATCGGACGCCGCCAGGAGTGCCACCCGCGGCGGGCGGCATGCAAGGGGCGCGGCGACGATCGACCCGACGCGCGCGGCCAGCTCGCGGCGTCCGCCGAGGGGAATACCTCCACGAGCCTGCTCGGCTCCGCGCTGGGCGGCCTGCTCGGCGGCGCGCGCATGGCGGATCGTTCCAGCATGGGCGATCTGCCGACCCGGATCTTCACGGACGCCGTCTCCGCAGGGGCGGAATCGCAGATGCGCCGTCTCGCGGCGGCGCGACTCTGCGGACCCGTCGATCTCTCGCTGGCGCCCGAGTTCTGCTACCGTCTCTACGACTGGGTTAGCCGGCTATCTCGGCCCGGAGGAGGCGGCGCGCGATCGCTTTCTCGCAAAAAGCTTTGCATCGCCCGTCGGCCTGCGCTTGCTAGCGGGATGCACGACGATCGTTCCTCAGAGACAGCCATGGACGCCGCCGCCCCGGACCCGCTCCAGCCTCCCGCCGCTCCCCCCTCCGCCCCGGCGCGAGAGGTCGAGCTCAAGCTCGAGCTCGCGCCCGCGGACTGGAAGCGGCTCGCCCGCCATCCCCTCCTGAAGGCGGCGCTCGCCGCCGCGCCGAAGGCGAAGCGGACGGAGGCGACCTATTTCGACACGCCCGACGGCCGCCTGCGGGCGCAGGGGGTGAGCCTGCGCATCCGCCGCACCGGGTCCGCGCGGATCCAGACCGCCAAGGCCGGCGGCAAGCTCGCCGCCGCGCTGTTCGACCGCGCCGAGATCGAGACGCCGGCGGTCGGCGACGCGCCGGACCTCGCCGTCTTCGCGGGCACGCCCCTCGCCCCGCTCTTCGCCAAGCGCAAGGTCCGCGAGAGGCTCGTGCCGGCCTTCGGCGTGTCGGTGCGCCGGCGCACGCTGGCGATCACCGACGGCGGCTTCGCCGCCGAGATGGTGGTGGACGAGGGGACGGTGCGCGCGGGAGAGCGCACCGAGCCGGTCTGCGAGATCGAGCTCGAGCTGCGCGCCGGCGGCCCCGCCGACCTGTTCGCCTTCGCGCGCCGGATCGCCGAGATCGTCCCTGCGCGGCTCGGCTTCCGCACCAAGGCCGATCGCGGCTTCGCGCTCGCCGCCGGCGAGGGGCCGCGGGTGGTCAAGAAGATCGAGGTCGCGCTCGACCCCGCGATGACGGCGGGGGCCGCCTTCCAGGCGATCGCCCGCGCCTGCCTCGCCCAGCTCGTCGCCAACGAGCAGGCGCTGCGCGACCTCCGTGCGCCCGGCGCGATCCACCAGTCGCGGGTGGCGCTGCGGCGCCTGCGCGCGGCGATCTCGCTGTTCAAGTCGGTCGTCGAGGACGAGCGCCGCCGCGCCGTCTCCGCCGAGCTGAAGTGGATGGCGAACGCCCTCGGCGACGCGCGCGATCTCGACGTGCAGATCGCGACCGTGGTCGAGCCGATGCGCGCCGCGCACCCCGACGACGCCGACCTCGCGCATCTCGCCGCCGTCTTCGCGGCGCGGCGCGACGCGGCGAGCGCGCAGGCGCGGGAGGCCTCGACGAGCGAGCGGTATCGGCTGATGCTGATCGACACCGCCGCCTGGATCGAGGCCGGGGCCTGGCTCGCCGGCGAGAACCCGGTGCGCGACGCGTCCGTGTCGGACTTCGCGCGGCGTCTGCTGAAGAAGCGGCGCAAGCGCATCGCGCGCGACGGCGCGGATCTGTCCACGCTCGACCCCGAGACCCGGCACGAGTTGCGCATCGAGGTGAAGAAGCTGCGCTACGCGGTGGAGTTCTTCGAGACCGCCTTCGCCGCGAAGGAGGGGAAGAAGGCGGCCCGCGTCCGCGGGCGCCGCCACGCGGAGATGCTCGGCCGGCTCGAGACCCTGCAGGAGGACCTCGGCGCGCTGAACGACCTCGCCGTCGGCGCGCGGATGGAGGCGCTGTTCGATCCCGCCGACGAGGCGCTCGCCCGCGGCTTCGCCAAGCTCGCGCGGCCCGACGCCGCGGAGGCCGGCGCCGAGCATCTCGCGTCCGCCCGGAAGGCGCTCGCCAAGCTCGGCAAGGCGACGCCGTTCTGGACCCGGGCGGAGGAGGGGTGACGGGGTGCGCGCGGCGTCGCGATCAGACGCCGCACTCTTCCTTGGCGCGGTTGAGCGCCGCGGTGAAGCCGGAGAGGGAATAGACGTCCGTCGTGTCGTTGCCGCGCCCGGAGCGGACGTTGAGCTCGAACGAGCGACCGCGGACGAAGCTCTGGACGACATCGTCCTCCTGGTCCGGATTCTGGACCCAGACGTTCTCGCCGCGGGTGACGAAGTTGAAGGTCGTGCCGTCGATCACGCCCGTGGCGGTCTGCCCGTCCTGGGTGGGGAAGCCCATCACCGCAGCGACCTCGTTCGTCACGTTCTCCGAGGGGCGGAAGGAGACGAAGAGGTATCCGGGGTCGCGGCTGAGGCCCTCGGGACGGCGGGTCTTGGGCTGCGACAACGCGTAGCACATCTTGGTGCCGCTCGCCTCGGTGACGAAGGCGGCCCAGTCGTTGAACTGGCCGAGCGGCGTGGCCTCCGCCTGCTGGGCCGTGGCGGGACCGGTCGTCAGCGCGAGGGCGGCCACGCAGGCGCCGACGAGCGCGAGCGTGGGCGCGAAGCGGCGGATCGATCGGGAAGTTCTCATGACGCTCACCTTGGATCGCGGGGTTTCACCGCCTTCCGGCGGGCTCGGCTTTCGCTGAGCACTAGATTGGCCTGAAATGGGCAAAAATACGTTAACCTTGCCTGAATGCCCGCGACACGGACGGATCGCGGGCGCGGCGGATTGCCGGACCCGTCCCGAAGGCTTAACACTGCAAGGTGTCCGGTGCGCCGATCGTCGCCGCTCCGGGGCGGAGAATCGAGGACGTCTTGCCCTCTCCCAGCGAGCACGAGGCGCTGATCGCCGCGGTGGCGCAGCATCGCGACCGCGACGCCTTCGCGCGCCTGTTCGACTGGTACGCCCCGCGGCTCACCGCCTACCTGCTGCGGCAGGGCGCCGAGCAGGCGCTCGCCGAGGAGATCGTGCAGGACGCGATGGTGACGCTCTGGCGCAAGGCCGAGATGTTCGACCCGGCGAAGTCCTCCCTCACCACCTGGCTCTACCGAATCGCCCGCAATCGCCGAATCGACCTGATGCGGCGGGATCGCTCGACGCCGGTGGAGCCCGACAGCCCGCTCTTCGAGGTCGTCGACGACACGGACCTCGAGGGCGAGCTCGACGCCAGCCAGCGCGAGGCGGCCGTGCGCGAGGCGATGCGCAGCCTTCCCGAGGAGCAGCTCGTGCTCGTGCGTCTCGCCTTCTTCGACGCGCTCTCGCATTCCGAGATCGCGGAGCGCACCGGCCTGCCCCTCGGCACGGTGAAATCGCGCATCCGCCTCGCCTTCACCCGGCTGCGCCGGACGCTCGAGAGCGGCGGCGTGGTCGAGGCGCGGTAGGGGCGATCCGGGACGAAAGGCGCGGCGATGACGGGGACGATGCGGGCGATCCTGTGCGAGCGGCTCGGGCCGCCCGAGACGCTGGCGCTCGCCGAGATCCCGGTACCGGAGCCCGGCCCCGGCGAGGTGCTGCTGCGGATGCGCGCGGTGGGCCTCAACTTCTTCGACACGCTGATCGTCCAGGGGCGCTACCAGGTCCGCCCCGACCTGCCGTTCTCGCCCGGCGGCGAGCTGTGCGGCGAGGTCGCCGCGCTGGGAGCGGGCGTCGAGGGCTGGGAGCTCGGGCGCCGCGTCGTCGCCTATGTCGGGCACGGTGCGGCGCGGGAGTGGGTCGTCGCCCCGGCCGACCGCCTGACGCCCGTTCCCGCGGGGCTCGACGACGTGCGCGCGGCGGGCCTGTCGATCACCTACGGCACGACGCTCCACGCGCTCGCCGATCGCGCGGCGATTCGCCCCGGCGAGACGCTCGCCGTGCTCGGCGCCGCCGGCGGGACCGGGCTCGCGGCGGTGGAGGTCGGCAAGGCGCTCGGGGCGCGGGTGATCGCCTGCGCCTCGTCGGCGGACAAGCTCGCGCTGGCCCGCGCGGCGGGCGCCGACGAGACGGTGGACTACGCGCGCGAGGACCTGAAGACGCACCTCAAGGCGCTGACCGGCGGGCGCGGCGTCGACGTCGTCTACGATCCGGTGGGCGGCGATCTCGCCGAGGCGGCGCTGCGCGCCACGGCCTGGGAGGGGCGCTACCTCGTCATCGGCTTCGCCGCGGGAGAGATCCCGAAGATCCCGCTCAACCTCGTGCTGCTCAAGGGCTGCGACATCCGCGGGGTCTATTGGGGCGCGTTCCTCGAGCGCGAGCCCGCGCGGCATGCGCGGAACATGGAGCGGCTCCTCGCCTGGGCCGCGGACGGCACCCTCGCCGCGCGGGTCGAGGCGACCTACGCGCTGGCGCAGGCCGCCGAGGCGATCGGGCGGATCGCCCGGCGCGAGGCCAGGGGGAAGCTCGTCCTCGTGCCCTGATCGTGGCGCGGCGCGCGCACCCCGCGCGGGAGCGGCGCCGGGGCCGGCGGGTGCGGCAGCGGCAGGTCCGCCAGCTCGGCGGGGCTCATCGCGGCGATCGCCGGGTGGGAGAAGGGGTCGTTCGGGTCCGGCTCGGGCTCGGCGGTCGCGAGCGCTTGCCGGAGGATCTGGAAGAGGTTTAGCATGGCTGCACCATGGCGCCTCGGGGCCTTGGGCGAAATCCCGTTGTTCTCGACGAGCCTATAGGGGAGCTATATGCGTAACCTCGCCCGGGTCCATCTCGGGGCCCTGCGCGCGGTCGAGGCGGCGGGCCGGCTCGGGACGCTGCGCGCCGCCGCCGAGGAGCTCGGCGTCACGGTGGGCGCGGTGAGCCAGCAGATCCTCAAATGCGAGGCCGAGCTCGGCCGCACCCTGTTCGAGCGGCGCCCCCGCGGGCTGGTGCCGACCGACCTCGGCGCGGCGGTGCTGGAGCGGCTCTCCGCCGGCTTCGCCGAGCTCTCGGCGGCGGTGGCGCTGGCCGATCGGCGGCGCGAGGACGTGCTCACCGTCTCGGTCGCGCCGGTGCTCGCCTCGAAATGGCTGGTCTGGCGGCTCGACCGCTTCACCCGCGCCCATCCCGGCATCCGGGTGCGCATCGACGCCGCGCTCGATCTCGTCGACCCGAACGTCTCGGACGTCGATGTCTGCATCCGGGTCGGACGCGGCGGCTGGCCCGGGGTGCGGGCCGAGCGGCTGATCGCGCAGCTCGTCTTCCCGGTCTGCGCGCCCGCGCTCGCCGCGCGCCTGCGCACGCCCGCCGATCTCGCCCGCGTGCCGATCGTCGCCGAGCCCAACGCCATGTTCACCTGGGACGTCTGGCTCGCTCCCAACGGGCTCGACGCGCGGATCCTCCAGGACGGCCCGGTCTATTCCGACGCGGCCCTGTGCTTCGACGCCGCGATGGCCGGGCAGGGCGTGTTCCTCGCCTGGGAGACGCTCGCCGCCGACGCGCTCGCCATGGGCCGCCTGGTCGCCCCCTTCCCCGACCGCTACCCCACCGGCATTTCCTACTGGTTCGTCACCGCCCGCGACCGCGCGCCGACGCGCGCGGTGAGCGCATTCCGGGAGTGGATCGCGGCGGAGCTGCGGGAGAGCTGCCCGGGAGGGGCGGCGGCGGTCCTCGCCTAACGGCGCGTTGACACGCATCGTGCGCGCGGTCATTGGAGTGGCGCTCCGCGCCGGCGGCGGGGCATCATCCCTGCGCGCACGGACAGCGAGGCGAGACCCCCCATGCCCCGGTTGGTGATGAAGTTCGGCGGCACCTCCGTCGCGGATCTCGACCGCATCCGCAACGTGGCGCGGCACGTCGAGCGCGAGGTGAAGGCCGGCTACGATGTCGCCGTCGTGGTCTCCGCCATGGCGGGCAAGACCAACGAGCTCGTCGGCTGGTGCCGCGAGGCCTCGACGATCCACGACGCGCGCGAGTACGACGCCGTCGTCGCCTCCGGCGAGCAGGTGACCTCCGGGCTGCTGGCGATCGCGCTCCAGGCGATCGGCATCCCCGCGCGCTCCTGGCAGGGCTGGCAGATCCCCATCGAGACCTCGGGCACGCACGGCTCGGCGCGCATCACGCGGGTCGACGGCTCGAGGATCCTCTCCCATTTCGCCGAGCGCGGCGAGGTCGCGGTGGTGGCCGGCTTCCAGGGCGTGCATGCCCCGACGGGGCGGATCGCGACGCTCGGCCGCGGCGGCTCGGACACGAGCGCGGTGGCGCTCGCCGCCGCGCTCGAGGCAGAGCGCTGCGACATCTACACCGACGTCGACGGCGTCTACACGACCGACCCGCGCATCGTGCCCAAGGCGAAGCGCCTCGACAAGGTCTCCTACGAGGAGATGCTCGAGATGGCGAGCCTGGGGGCCAAGGTGCTCCAGGTGCGCTCGGTCGAGCTCGCCATGCTCTACGGCGTGCGCACGATCGTGCGCTCGAGCTTCGATCCGCCCGAGGACCCGCGGCCGGGCACGCTGATCTGTGACGAGGAGGACATCGTGGAACAGCAGACCGTCACCGGCATCGCCTATTCCAAGGACGAGGCCCAGATCACGCTGCGGCGGGTGGCGGACACGCCGGGCGTCGCGGCCTCGATCTTCGTGCCGCTGGCCGACGCCGCGATCAACGTCGACATGATCATCCAGGTGGTCTCGCGCGATTCGGCGACGACGGACATCACCTTCACGGTGCCGGCGAGCGACTATGCCCGTGCCCGGACGTTGCTGGAGGATCTGCAACCGAAGATCGGCTACGAAAAGCTCGAGGGCGCCACCGACGTGGTCAAGGTCTCGGCCATCGGGGTGGGCATGCGCAGCCATGCCGGCGTCGCCGCGAAGGCCTTCAAGGCCTTGGCGGAGAAGGGGGTGAACATCCGCGCCATCACCACCTCGGAGATCAAGTTCTCGATGCTGATCGACGCGGCCTACACCGAGCTTGCCGTGCGCACGCTGCACTCGCTATACGGGTTGGACGCGGCCTGAGGCGGCCGCGGCAGACGAGCGGCGTGCGCCGACCCGCGCGCCCGACCCTGGAGCCGGGCGCGATCGCCCGGCGTGAAGAAGACCCGGCGTGAAGGAGACCCGGCCCTGCCGACGAGAGCCCATCCCGGCGGTCCGCGCGTTCTGCTCCGCAGGCTCCGCGAGATCATGGCCGAGCCGATCTCGACGCAGGACCGGCTCGACAGGATCGTGGTGCTGATCGCGGCCAACATGGTGGCCGAGGTCTGCTCGGTCTACGTGCTGCGCGCCGACCAGACCCTCGAGCTCTACGCGACGGAGGGCCTCAACCGCGAGGCCGTCCATCTCACGACCATGCGCGCCGACGAGGGCCTGGTGGGCCTCATCGCCCGCGAGGCGCAGCCGCTCGCGCTCGCCGACGCGCAGACGCACCCGTCCTTCTCCTACAAGCCGGAGACGGGCGAGGAGATCTATCACGGCTTCCTCGGCGTGCCGGTGCTGCGGGCGGGCAACACGCTCGGCGTCCTCGTCGTGCAGAACCGCACGATGCGCACCTACACCGAGGAGGAGGTCGAGGCGCTCCAGACGACGGCGATGGTGCTCGCCGAGATGGTCGCCTCCGGCGAGCTCCAGGCGCTCGCCCAGCCGGGCGCGGACATCGCCGTGCGCCGGCCGCTCTACATCCAGGGCGTCTCGCTCGCCGACGGCGTCGGGCTCGGCCACGTGGTGCTGCACGAGCCGCGCGTCGTCGTGAAGAACCTCATCGCCGAGAACCCGGAAGCCGAGGTCTCGCGGCTCGAGACGGCGATCAAGGCCGTTCGCGCCTCGATCGACGAGCTGATCGAGCGCGGCGACGTCGGCGACGGGGGCGAGCACCGGGAGGTGCTGGAGACCGTGCGCATGTTCGCGCACGACCAGGGCTGGCTCAGGCGCATGCGCGAGGTCGTGCTCACCGGGCTCACCGCCGAGGCGGCGGTCGAGCGCGTGCAGTCCGATACCCGCGCGCGCCTGCTGCGCCAGACCGACCCGTACCTGCGCGAGCGCCTGCACGACCTCGACGACCTCGCCAACCGCCTGCTCCACCAGCTCGTGGGGCGCGACTTCGTCACGGCCGCCGAGGCGCTGCCGGACAACGCCATTCTCGTCGCGCGCTCGATGGGGCCGGCCGCGCTGCTCGACTACCAGCGCGCCAACCTGCGCGGCGTGGTTCTGGAGGAAGGCGGGCCGACGAGCCACGTCGCCATCGTCGCCCGCGCGCTCGGGCTCCCCGCGGTGGGTGAGGTCGAGAACGTCACCTCCCTCGTCGAGCAGGGGGACGCGATCATCGTCGACGGCGTCGCCGGCGAGATCCAGGTGCGCCCGCGCCCGGACATCGAGGCGGCCTACGCCGAGAAGGCGCGGCTGCGCGCCAAGCGCCAGGAGCAGTACCGGGCGCTGCGCGACGTGCCCAGCGTGACCAGGGACGGCGCGGCGATCGAGCTGCAGCTCAATGCCGGCCTTCTCGTCGACCTGCCGCATCTCGAGGAGACCGGTGCCGCCGGCATCGGGCTCTTCCGCACCGAGATCCAGTTCATGGTCGCCGAGCGCATGCCCTCGACGGCCGAGCAGCAGAAGCTCTACCAGGCGGTGCTGGAGCAGATCGGGCCGGCGATGCCGATCGTCTTCCGCACCCTCGACATCGGCGGCGACAAGATCCTGCCCTACATGTCGCAGATCGAGGAGGAGAACCCGGCGCTCGGCTGGCGGGCGATCCGCATCGGCCTCGACCGGCCGGGCCTGCTGCGCAGCCAGGTGCGCGCGCTGCTGAAGGCGAGCGCGGGCCGGGCGTGCGCGATCATGTTCCCGATGGTCGCCACCGTCGACGAGTTCGTGCGCGGGCGCGCCATCGTCGACCGCGAGATCGCCCACCTCACCCGCCACGGCCACACGCTGCCGACCAGGATCGAGGTCGGCGTGATGATCGAGGTGCCCTCGCTGCTCTTCCAGATGGAGGAGATCTGCAAGCGGGCGGACTTCGTCTCGGTGGGCTCGAACGACCTGCTGCAGTTCCTGTTCGCGGCGGACCGGGAGAACCGGCAGGTGGCGAGCCGCTACGACGCGCTCTCGGTCAACGCCCTGCGCGCCTTCCGCACCATCGTCGAGGCGGCGAAGGGCACGACCTGCCGCGTGTCCGTGTGCGGCGAGGTGGCGAGCCGCCCGCTGGAGGCGCTCGCCCTGGTGGGCCTCGGCTACCGCACGCTGTCGATGTCCCCCGCCGCCGTCGGGCCGGTGAAGGCGGCGCTGATCGCCGCCGAGGCCGGGGCGATCGCCGAGGTCCTCGCGCGCGAGCTCGCCCGCGAGGACGGCGACGCCTCCCTGCGCGCGACCCTGGCCGCCTTCGCGGAGGCGCGCCATATCCCGGTCTGACATGACGCTCTCGCCCCCGACCGAGCGCCTCGACGCCATCGTCCAGCGCCACGCCGTGATCACCGACATGCTCGCCGCCGGCCCCGATTCGGAGACGGTGGTCGCGCTCTCGCGCGAGCTCGCCGAGCTCGACGGCGTGGTCGCGGCGATCCGCGCCTGGCGCGGGGCGCAGGAGAACCTCGCCGGCATCGAGGCGCTGATCGCCGATCCCGCGACGGACCCCGAGATGCGCGGCCTCGCCCGGGAGGAGCGCGAGGAGGCGCAGGCCGCGGCCGAGGAGGCCGCACGCGCGCTCCAGCTGATGCTGCTCCCCAAGGACGCCGCCGACGAGGGCAGCGCGATCCTCGAGGTGCGCGCCGGCACCGGCGGCGACGAGGCGGCGCTGTTCGCGGGCGACCTCTTCCGGATGTACGCCCGCTACGCCGAGATCCACGGCTGGCGCGTCTCGCCGATCTCGGCGAGCGAGGGCGCGATGGGTGGCTTCAAGGAGATCGTGGCCGAGATCGTCGGGCGCGGCGTGTTCGCCAGGCTCAAGTTCGAGAGCGGCGTCCACCGCGTCCAGCGCGTGCCCGAGACCGAGGGCAGCGGGCGCATCCACACCTCGGCGGCGACGGTCGCCGTCCTGCCGGAAGCCGCCGACGTCGATCTCGCGCTGGACGAGGGCGACCTGCGCATCGACACGATGCGCTCGGGCGGCGCCGGCGGGCAGCACGTCAACAAGACCGAATCGGCGGTGCGAATCACCCACCTGCCGAGCGGCATCGCCGTCGTGGTCCAGGAGGAGCGCTCGCAGCACAAGAACAAGGCGCGCGCGCTCCAGCTCCTGCGCGCCAGGCTCTACGACCTCGAGCGCACCCGCGCCGACGCCGCCCGCGCGGCCGATCGCAAGGCGCAGGTCGGCTCGGGGGACCGCTCGGAGCGCATCCGCACCTACAACTTCCCGCAGGGACGCGTCACCGATCACCGCATCGGCCTCACCCTCTACAAGCTCGATGCCGTCCTCGCCGGCGAGGCGCTCGACGAGGTCGTCGACGCGCTCGTCGCCGAGCACCGGGCGGCGCTGCTCGCGGAGCAGGAGGGGTGACGGGTCACGTGGCTCTCGATCCGGTCGCTCTCGATCCAGGCGGGACGCGTGGTGCGGCGCTCGCGGCCGTGCGGGGCGCTTTTGCGCGGGCGGGGCTCGACGAGCCGGCCCTCGACGCGCGCATCCTCGTCGCCGAGGCCGCGGGCGTGCGCCCGGGCGTGCTGCTGGCCGAGCTCGAGCGCCCGCTCGGCGCGGACGCGACCGCCCGCCTCGCCGGTTTCGCCGCGCGGCGGCTCGCGCACGAGCCGGTCTGGCGCATCCTCGGAGAGGCGGAGTTCTGGGGCCTGCGCTTCCGGCTGGCGCCGCAGACGCTGGTGCCGCGGCCCGACACGGAAACGCTCGTCGAGACCGCGCTCGCGCTCGCGCCCGGGCGGGCGCCGCGGATCCTCGACCTCGGCACGGGGTCGGGATGCATCCTCGTCGCGCTCCTCGCCGAGCGTCGGGACGCCTCCGGCATCGGCCTCGACCGCTCGGAGGAAGCCTGCCGCACGGCGCGGGAGAACGCCCGCGCCAACGGCGTCGGGGACCGCGCGGCCTTCGTCGTGGGGGACTGGACGGGCGCGCTCGCGCCGGCGCCGGGCTTCGACCTCGTGGTCTCGAACCCGCCCTACATTCCCGAAGGCGATCTTCCCGGCCTCGCGCGGGAGGTGCGCGCGCACGACCCGGTGCGTGCGCTCGACGGCGGGGCGGACGGGCTCGACGCCTACCGCGCGATTCTCGCGCGCGGACGCGACCTGCTGGCGCCGGGCGGCGTCCTCGCCGTGGAGGTCGGCATCGGGCAGGCGGAGCCGGTGTCGCGGCTCGGCGAGACGCACGGGCTCGTCTTCCTGCGGCTCGCCCGCGATCTCGCCGGCATACCCCGCATCGTCGTCTTCGGCCGGTGAGCGGGGGGCATGGCCGGCGTCCCTGCCCCCGTCCCCCTCCGCTTTTCGCTTGCAATCGCGCGGCGGCCGCCCAAATAACGCTTGGCGGCGCGCACCGAAGCGTCTAGGGTGCGACCGCAATCGAGCAGACTCCAGAGCGCCAGATTCGCCGGTTCATCGAGCAGGCGAGGTCGATCAGGACGCGAAGGGGCGACACGATCACCGCCAGGACGGGGCGCCAGACGGTCCGGCGGTCACCGAACCCGACATCGAGGACGACGCGCGGCAGCCGCCGCCGGGTCGACCTGGAAGATGACGGAGGCGCGCGCCGACGACGGCTGATCCTCGTCCGCGCGCATTGCGCTCGCGTCGACGACGAGAGGCCAGGCAAGGGTCGAAGCACATCCATGAGACCGAACCAGAACAGGCGCATGCGGGGCCGTAGCCGCAACAAGGGCCCCAACCCGCTCACGCGCAGCTACGAGTCGAACGGCCCAGACGTGAAGGTGCGTGGCACCGCTCAGACTGTCGCCGACAAGTACAGCCAGCTCGCACGCGATGCGCTGGCCAGCGGCGACCCGGTGATGGCGGAGAACTATTTCCAGCACGCCGAGCACTACTACCGCATCATCGCCGCCGCCCAGGAGCAGCTGCGCCAGCAGTACGGCTTCCCGCAGCGCGGCTACGACGAGGACGGCGACGAGGGCGACGACGACGGGGACTACCGCGGCGGCGAGCGCCTCGAGGACCTCGACCCGGCCCAGCAGCCGCAGCCGAGCTTCGGCCGAGGCGCGAATCGTGACGACCGCGGCCCGCGCGAGGATCGTGCACCGCGCGACGACCGCGGACCGCGTGAGGATCGTGGACCGCGCGAGGATCGTGCACCGCGCCAGGAGCGCCGGGACGACCGCCGCGAGCGCTTCCAGCCGCGCGACCGCCGCGACGGGCGCGGTCAGGACGGCCGCGGCCAGGATGCCCGGAGCCAGGATACCCGCAGCCCCGGCTTCCGCGGCCAGGACGGGCGCCCTCAGGACGGGCGCCCTCAGGAAGGACGTGGGCAGGAGTACCGGGCTCAGGAGCCTCGGGCCCAGGAGCCCCGTGGACACGAGCCCCGGCAGGAGGCGTTCGGCCACGACGCCGGGGACGCGCCGCGCTACGGCGAGCCGCAGGAGGCCCGCGACGAGGGCCGCCGCGAGCGCCCGCGCCGGGAGCGCCGTCGCCCCGAGGCCGAGGACGAGAGCGCCGCGCAGAGCCTGCCGGCCTTCGTGACCCGGCCGTCGACCGCCCCCGTGGCGCCGGTCGCGGACGAGGCGCCCGCCCCCAAGCGCACCCGCAAGGCCGCGGCGCCGGTCGCCGGCGAGAGCGAGGACGAGGCCAAGCCCCGCCGCCGCACCCGCCGCAAGGCGCCCGAGCCCGGCTCGGGGGACGCGGAGGCCGCGGAGTAATCCGCGCCGCCGCCGTCGGAAACGGACGAGAGGGCCGCGCGAGCGGCCCTTTTTCTTTGCCGATGCGTCACCGGCACCTTTTCGCGCCGGCGGCGTTCGCGCAGCCGGGGAGGGGGCGACAGGACGAGGACGACGAGAATGCGACGCGCAGCGCTCGGGCTCGCGGGGCTCGTGGTGGTAGCCTCGGCGGCCCTGCCGCCGGCGGGCCCCGCGGAGGCCGGCCCCGCCTTCAATCAGCGGTTCGAGGGGACCTGGGTGGGCGCGGGCACGGTCACGCGCGACAGCGATCCCAGCCCGCGCCGGGTCACCTGCCGCATCGACGGTGCCGCGGACGAGACGCGCATCGCGCTCGACGGCACCTGCCGGGCGATGCTGATCTTCACCCGCGCCATCGGCGCCGACCTCGCCGTCGACGGCAGCGGCACCTACAGCGGCGTCTACGTCGGCTCGCGGGCCGGCCCGGCGCGGCTCACCGGCAGGCTCGAGGGCGACCGGATGGTTCTCGCCGTGCGCTTCCCCGAGCGCGTCGGCGGCGGCCGGCAGCAGATGACGCTCGAGAACCCCGAGGGCTCCGACCGCTTCACCCTGCGCGTCACCGACGTGATCGACGGCGCCCGCACGGAGATCACGAACCTGGTGTTCGAGCGCCGGTGAGCTCGGGCGATAGCGCGCGCGTCCCTCCGATCCGCCCCTCCGATGCCTATGGAGGCGTGTCGGCCCACTCCTCACGGCTCAGGAGGGTCTGGGCTCCGGACTTGCTTCGCAATCCGGGGCGACACCCCCGAGATCACGCCGGCGGCACGTCCGTGAAGTCGACGCCGCCGGCGTCCGCCCAGCGGGAAAGCGTCGCGTAGAGCGCCTGGACGGAGGGCAGGCGGTGGCGCGCGCAGGTAGCGCCGTCGCCGATGCGCACGGCGACGCCGCCGAGCCGGTTCACGGTAGCGAAGCCGTTCTCGTCGGTGAGGTCGTCGCCGATGAAGACCGGCGTGCGCCCGGCATAGGGCGCCTCCTCCATGAAGCGGGCGATGATCGGCCCCTTGCCGGAGAGCGCGGGCAGGATCTCGGCCACCATCTTGCCGTGCTGGATGCGGTAGTCCGCCCCGAGCCGCGCGGCGAGATCGTCGACGAGCCCCTTGGCGCGGCCCTCCTCCGCGGGCGCCATGCGCCAGTGCACGGCGACCGAGCAGCCCTTGTCCTCGATGATGACGTTCGCGACCGGATCGAGCGCCTCGTGCAGCGCGGCGATGCCGCGGCGCAGCTCCGGATGCTCCTCCGGCCGGCAGGGGTGGAGCACGCCGGCGAGCCGGCGCTCGACCCCGTGCAGGCCCGCGGCGTCGCCCGCGAACGGCGCGAGCTTGGCGTCGAGGAAGGTGATCGGGCGGCCCGACACGATGGCGAGCGCCCCGCCGAGCGCCCGGGACAGGCGTTCCAGCGTTCCGGGCACCTCCGGCGCCACCGCGACGGCGTCCGGGCGGTCGACGATCTCGACGAGGGTGCCGTCGAAGTCGAGGAACAGGGCGTGGCGGTCGATGGGGGTGGTGGCGGCGGTCATGCGGCGGGCTTCCTCCTGCGCTCGTTCGGGCGTCCGCTGCGGCGCTCCTTGGCCTCGATCAGGCGCATGATGCGCTCCTTCTTGCGCAGGCGCGCGGCGTCGAGCAGCATCTGCCCCGCCCAGCGGTAGACGTTGCGCGCCTCCACCTGCTCGCGCATCACCTTCATGCGCTCGCGCTGCTCGGCGGCGTCCATCGTCAAGGCGCGGTGGATCACCCGGCCCATCTCGTAGGCGTCGTAGGGGTTGACGATCAGCGCCTCGGACAGCTCGCGCGAGGCGCCGGCGAAGGCCGAGAGCACGAGCACGCCCTGCTCGTCGTCGCGCGAGGCGACGAACTCCTTGGCGACGAGGTTCATGCCGTCGTGCAGCGAGGAGACGATGCACAGGTCCGATGCGCGGAACAGCTCGAAGACCTCGTCGGGCTCGTGGTGGCGCGCCAGCAGCTTGATCGGCTCCCAGCCGTCTGCGCCGTGGCGGGCGTTGATCTCCGCGGCGAGCTCCTCGGCCTCCGCCTGCAGGTTGCGGTAGCTCGCGAGCTTGGCGCGGGTGGGCGCCGCCACCTGGGCGAAGCAGAACCGCCCCTTCCACTCCGGGAACGCGTCGAGGAGGGCGTCGACCCCGCGCATGCGGTCGAGGATGCCCTTGGTGTAGTCGAAGCGCTCGATGCCCACCCCGAGCTTGATGTCCGGCGCGAGCCCCAGCCGCTCGCGCACGGTCACGCGCGTCTCGGGCACCGGCGCCTGCCCTTCGAGCGCCGCCGGCGGCCAGTCGATCGAGATCGGGTAGGGCCGCACGAAGGTCTCGTGCCCGGCGAGCGAGATCGAGTCGCTCTCGCGGTCGATGCGGCTCTCCATGAAGCGGTCGACCGTGTCGAGGAAGTTGTTGCAGTGGAACTGGGTGTGGAAGCCCAGGATGGAGGAGCCGAGCATCCCGTCCACGATCTCCTCCCTCCAGGGGCAGATCCCGAACGTCTCGGAGTTCGGCCAGGGAATGTGCCAGAAGGTGATGATGGTCGCGCTGGGCAGCCGATCGCGGATCATCCGCGGGGCGAGCGCGAGATGATAGTCCTGGATGAGCACGATCGGGTCCGGCCGCTTGGCCTCCGCCACCACCGCCTCGGCGAAGCGCTCGTTCACCGAGCGGTAGAAGCGCCAGTCGCTCTCGCGGAAGATCGGGCGCACGAAGGCGATGTGGCACAAGGGCCAGAGGCCCTCGTTGGCGAAGCCGTAGTAGTAGCCGTCCTGCTCCTCGTCCGAGAGCCAGAGGCGGCGCAGCGTGTAGCTCGGCTTCGACGGCGGCACGCCGACGCGGTCGTGCTCGTCCACCGCCTCGCGGTCGGCGGAGCCCGAGCCGTGGGCGATCCAGGTGCCGCCGCAGGCGCGGGTGACGGGCTCGAGCGCCGAGACGAGGCCCGAGGCCGGCCGCTGGACCTGGATCGTGCCGTCCTCCTTGCGATTGTGGATGTAGGGCTCGCGGTTCGAGACCACGATCACCTCCGAGCCCGGCAGCTCGTTGGCGAGCGCCACCTGCAGCGTGTCCGGGTTCCAGATCGTGTGGACGGTGTCGATCTGCCGGCGCGCCAGCTCCAGCTCGCCGAGCGCGCTCTTGATCTCCTCCCCGATCTGCGTGTCGGACGGGGTGTCGTCCTCGCTCCGCCCCTCGCGCACGTCCTCGATCGCCTGGCGCACCGAGTGGCGCCAGCGCGAGAGCACGATGATGGACAGGGCCGAGGCCAGCGCCGCGCCGCCGAAGCCCACCCCGACGAGCGCGAGGACGAGCGCCATGCGGGTCTCGCCGGCGCGCTCCTCGATGAAGGCGAGGTCGTGCAGGAGGACGAGGCGCGCGTCGCCCTCTCCCGGCGCCGACAGGAGATGAGCGGTGACGAGCGCGGTCTCGCCGTCCAGCGCGACGGGACGCGGCCCGGCGGCGCCGTCGGCCGGCGCGGCGTCGCAGCCGAAGCCGGCCGGCATGCCCCCGGTGGCGAGCGTCAGCGCGCCGTCCTCGCACAGGCCGATCGCGGCGATGCGCGCGTCCGTGGCGATGCGGCCGAAGAGGGCCTCGAGCGCCGCGGCGTCGCCGCGCGCCCAGGCGTCCTCGATCTGCGCGCGCGCGGCGTTGAAGACCAGCTGCGAGCGCAGGTCGACGTCGCGCCGCGACCAGCTCTCGACGAAGGAGGTGGCGAAGGGCAGGAGCACGACGATGACGAGCGCCGAGATCAGGACGGCGAGACCGCCATAGCGGATCATGGTGCGCAAGCGACAATCCCCTTCGGCGTGCCGGTTCGTCGTCCGCCGCCGCGCGTTCGGCGGTGCGAAAGAGCCATCGTCCGGGTTATCGGAGATCTCGCCCCCGGAGGCAAGAAAGCGGCCGGCGCACGCCCGCGTGCCGACCGCTCCATCCGCCGGGGCACCAACGCGGCAGGGGGCAGGACGGTTTCGCGGGCGCTCGCGCCGGCGCCTTGCGGTGGCGCGCACCGGTGCTACTTCGAGGGCGTGTCCGAACGTCGGACGTGCGCGCGGAGGGACGCGGGATGCGGGAGATCGACGTCGCCATCGTCGGAGCCGGGGCCGCGGGCCTCGCGGCGGCGGACGCGCTCGCGGGCGCGCCGCTCGAGACGCTCGTGCTCGAGGCCGGCCCGCGCATCGGCGGGCGGGCGCGCACGATCCGGCGCGAGGGTCATCCGCTCGATCTCGGCTGCGGCTGGCTGCATTCGGCCGATCGCAACCCCTTCACCGAGATCGCCGGCGCGCTCGGCTTCACGGTCGACCGCACGCCGCCGCGCTGGGGCGAGCAGACCGAAGGGGAGGGCTTCGACGCGCGGGACCAGGCGGAGTTCGACGCCGCCTGGGAGGCGTTCGACGCCGCCCTGCGCGAGGGCGCGCGCAAGCGGGTCGACCTGCCCGCGAGCGCCTTCCTGGCGGGCGGGCGCTTCGACCCGCTGCTCGACGCGATCTCGACCTGGGTCAGCGGCGTCGGCCTCGACGGCGTCTCCACCTTCGATTACGCCGCCTATGCGCAGGCGGACACGGGCGAGAACTGGCGGGTGCGCGAAGGGTACGGCGCGCTGATCGCCGCCTTCGGCGCGAACGCGCCCGTCGTGCTCGACTGCCCGGTGACGCGCATCGACCACGGCGGACGGCGCATCCGGCTCGACACCGCAAAGGGCGGGATCTCGGCGCGGGCGGTGATCGTCACGGTCTCGACCGCCGTCCTGGCGCGACGGGGCGTGCGCTTCGACCCGCCGCTGCCGGAGAAGGAGGTCGCCGCCGCCGGGCTGCCGCTGGGCCTCGCCGACAAGCTCTACCTCGCGCTCGACGAGCCGGAGGCGTTCTCGCCGAACGGCCACGTCTTCGGGCGCCTCGACGACGCGCGCACCGGCTCCTACCTGCTGCGCCCGCTGGGCGCGCCGCTGATCGAGGTGTTCGTCGGCGGGCGCCTCGCCCGCGATCTCTCGCGGGCCGGGGAGGGCGCGCTCGCGGCCTTCGCGCTGGACGAGCTCGCGGGGATCCTCGGCTCGGGCGTGCGCCGCACGATCCGCCCGCTCGCGGCGAGCGACTGGCTGGCCGAGCCCTTCGTGCACGGCTCCTATTCCTGCGCGCTGCCCGGCCACGCGGGCGACCGCGGCGCGCTCGCGGTCCCCGTCGACGGGCGCATCCACTTCGCCGGCGAGGCCACCTCGGCGCGGGACTTCTCGACGGCGCACGGCGCCTGGGAGACGGGGCGCGCGGCGGGCCTGGCCGTTCGGGCGACGCTCGCGGGCTAGCCCGGCCGTCCCGGCACGCCGCTTGCGCGGCCGCGGCCTCGAGGCGGCCGGCGGTCGGCCGCGCGCGGAGGATCGTGCCGAGATGAGACACGTCCTGATGATCGGCGCCGCCGGCGGCGGCGGCTGGTGGCTCGCGAACGCCAACCCGTCCGAGGCCGTGACGACGCTCGCCGTGGGCGGGCTCTTCGTCGCCGGGGTGATCTGGGCGCTCATGAAGGACGCCTGATCGGGGTCGCGGACGCCCGGCCCTGCGGCGGGCGCCGGCGCCGATTTTTTTGGTGCGCGGGCGAGCGAGCGTGATATAGAGCCGCCAACCGGTGCGGGGTGGTACGCCGCCCCGCGGCGCGGGCGTGGCGGAATTGGTAGACGCGCCGGATTTAGGTTCCGGTGGCGAAAGTCGTGGGGGTTCGAGTCCCTCCGCCCGCACCAAGCCGCCGGATCGGGGTTTCCGGAGCTTTCCGGTCGACGGGGCGGCGCGGCCAGTGCCGCGCGCCGATCGGCGGGATCGTTCGGCGGCCGAAGCTCAATTCGAGGATCGAGAACGGATAGACGCGATGCAGGTGACGGAGACGCTGTCGGACGGGTTGAAGCGGGAATTCCAGGTGGTCCTGCCGGCCTCCGAGCTCGAGAAGCGGCTCGGCGACGAGCTCGCCACCCTGAAGGACCGCGTGAAGATCAACGGCTTCCGGCCGGGCAAGGTGCCGGTCGCGCACCTGCGCCGGCTCTACGGCCGGTCGGTCATGGCCGAGGTCGTGCAGAACGCGGTGGCCGAGGCGGAGCGCAAGATCGTCGACGAGAACGCGCTCAAGCTGGCCAACCAGCCGCGCTACGACTTCCCCGAGGACAAGGACGAGATGGAGAAGGCACTCGACGCCAAGTCCGATCTCGCCTTCAAGGTCGCGCTCGAGGTGCTGCCCACCTTCGAGCTCGTCGACATCTCGGACGTGTCGGTGACCAAGCCGGTGGCCGCGGTGTCGGACGCCGAGGTGGACGATGCGCTCGGGCGCATGGCCGCGCAGCAGAAGCCGTTCTCGGCCAAGGCCGGGGCCGCCGCGACCGGCGACCGCGTCGTGGTCGATTTCGTCGGCTCCATCGACGGCGAGGAGTTCGAGGGCGGCAAGGGCGAGGGCGTCACGGTCGAGATCGGCTCGAACACGTTCATCCCCGGCTTCGAGGACCAGCTCGTCGGCGCCGAGGCGGGCGAGGAGCGCACCATCGTCGTGACCTTCCCGGAGGCCTACCCGGCTGCGCATCTCGCCGGCAAGGAGGCCTCCTTCGCCACCAAGGTGACGGAGGTCCAGGCGCCGGGCGAGGTGACCTTCGACGACGAGTTCGCCAAGGGCTTCGGCATGGACAGCCTCGACGCGCTGAAGGACGCGCTGCGCGAGGCGATCCAGAAGGACTACGACGCGCGCTCGCGCGCCAAGGTCAAGAAGGAGCTGCTCGACCGACTCGACGAAAAGTACGCCTTCGACCTGCCCCCGTCCCTCGTGGAGCAGGAGTTCCAGAGCGTCTGGCAGCAGGTCGTGACCGACATGCAGCGCTCGGGCCGCACCTTCGCCGACGAGAAGACGACCGAGGAGGAGGCCAAGGTCGAGTACCGCACGATCGCCGAGCGGCGCGTGCGCCTGGGCCTCGTGCTCGCCCAGATCGGCGAGACCAACGAGATCAAGGTCACCGACGACGAGGTGACGCAGGGCCTCGTCGCCCGCGCCCGGCAGTATCCCGGCCAGGAGCGGCAGGTGTGGGAGTTCTACCAAAAGAACCCCCAGGCGCTGGCCGAGATCCGCGCACCGCTCTTCGAGGAGAAGGTCGTCGACCACATCCTCGGCCAGGTGAAGGTCGCCGAGGAGACGGTCACCCGCGAGCAGCTCTTCGCCGACGAGGACGAGGGGGAGACGGCGGGCGAGGGCGAGGCCTCCGCCGAGGCCGAGACCAAGCCCGGCGAGGCTTGATCCCGGACGCCTGCTCTCCCACCTTCGACAGATCCGACGAGGCCGCGCCCCAGAGGGCGCGGCCCGCTTCACCGGGAGCCGTGAGACGATGAGAGATCCGCTCGAGGTCTACAACAGCACGCTCGTGCCCATGGTGGTCGAGCAATCGAGCCGCGGGGAGCGCGCGTTCGACATCTACTCGCGCCTCCTGCGCGAGAACATCATCTTCATGACCGGCCCCGTCGAGGACTATTCCGCGTCGCTGATCGTGGCGCAGCTCCTCTACCTCGAGGCCGAGAACCCGAAGAAGGAGATTTCCTTCTACATCAACTCGCCGGGCGGCGTGGTGACCTCGGGTCTGTCGATCTACGACACGATGCAGTTCATCCGCAACCCGGTGTCGACGTTGTGCGTCGGCCAGGCCGCGTCGATGGGCTCGCTGCTCCTGTGCGCCGGCGCGACCGGCCATCGATTCGCGCTGCCGAACGCGCGAATCATGGTCCACCAGCCCTCCGGCGGCTTCCAGGGCCAGGCGACCGACATCCTCATCCATGCCCGCGAGATCGAGGCGCTCAAGCGCCGCCTCAACGAGATCTACGTGAAGCACACGGGCAAGGACCTCGCCGCCATCGAGAACGCGCTCGAGCGCGACTACTTCATGACCGCCGATGCGGCCAAGGAGTTCGGCCTCATCGACGAGGTGCTGAGCCAGCGTCCCGAATCGGCCCCGGCCTGATTCCGTACGGGACTTCTCTACCGGCGGGCGCGTGCGACCGGTGTCGCACGCGCCCGCCGGCCTATTGATCGCGGCGCGCGCGCGTGTTTGCATGGCGCCGGTACCGCCGATCGGGAGCGTCGTGAGACCCTGGCGGAGGTCGGCCCGCGAGACCGCCCGGGCCGGTCCGGGAACGGGGCTACCGTTTGTTAGCCCACCGCCTATATGTATGAGAACGGCCCGCGCTGCGGCGGCGCGGGCTCGGATTGGAGATCGGACATGAGCAAGACCGGCGGCAACGATTCGAAGAGCACGCTGTACTGCTCCTTCTGCGGCAAGAGCCAGCACGAGGTGCGCAAGCTCATCGCCGGACCCACGGTGTTCATCTGCGACGAGTGCGTCGAGCTGTGCATGGACATCATCCGCGAGGAGTCGAAGACCTCGCTGGTGAAGTCCCGCGACGGCGTGCCGACGCCCAAGGAGATCCGCGCGGTCCTCGACGACTACGTGATCGGGCAGAACCACGCCAAGAAGGTCCTCTCCGTCGCGGTACACAACCACTACAAGCGCCTCGCCCACGCCTCGAAGCACTCGGACGTGGAGCTGAACAAGTCCAACATCCTGCTCATCGGGCCCACCGGCTCGGGCAAGACGCTGCTGGCGCAGACGCTGGCGCGCATCCTCGACGTGCCCTTCACGATGGCGGACGCGACCACGCTGACGGAGGCCGGCTACGTCGGCGAGGACGTCGAGAACATCATCCTCAAGCTGCTGCAGGCGTCGGACTACAACGTCGAGCGCGCCCAGCGCGGCATCGTCTACATCGACGAGATCGACAAGATCTCGCGCAAGTCCGACAACCCGTCGATCACCCGGGACGTGTCGGGCGAGGGCGTGCAGCAGGCGCTGCTGAAGATCATGGAGGGCACGGTGGCCTCCGTGCCGCCGCAGGGCGGACGCAAGCATCCCCAGCAGGAGTTCCTCCAGGTCGACACCACGAACATCCTGTTCATCTGCGGCGGCGCCTTCGCGGGGCTGGAGAAGATCATCTCCCAGCGCGGCAAGGGCTCGTCCATCGGCTTCGGCGCCAAGGTCTCGGCGCCCGACGACCGGCGCACCGGCGAGGTGTTCCGCGAGGTCGAGCCGGAGGATCTGCTGAAGTTCGGCCTCATCCCCGAGTTCGTCGGCCGCCTGCCGGTGCTCGCCACCCTCGAGGACCTCGACGAGGAGGCGCTCGTCCAGATCCTGCGCGAGCCGAAGAACGCGCTCGTCAAGCAGTACGCCCGGCTCTTCGACATGGAGAACGTGGCGCTCACCTTCCAGGACGAGGCGCTCAAGCTGGTCGCCCGCAAGGCGATCGAGCGCAAGACCGGCGCCCGCGGCCTGCGCTCGATCCTCGAGGCGATCCTGCTCGACACGATGTACGACCTGCCGGGCATGGACTCGGTGGAGCAGGTGGTGATCAGCCCCGAGACGATCGAGGGCAAGTCCGGCCCGCTCTTGATCCACTCCGAGCGCGACGAGAAGACCAGCGCCAGCGCCTGAAGCGGCGCGCTCTCCCCTCTCCCGGGAGGAGAGAGGGGCCGGGGGGACGAGGGCGTACGGCCTCCGGCCGCACTCCTTCCCTGTAGGGGAAGGTGGCGCGCCGCGAAGCGGCGTGACGGATGGGGCGCGGCGCGCAAGCGACGCGTTCCGGGAAGCGGAAGCACACGGTCTGCGGCCCCGCCGGTGCTCTTCGGCTTCGCCGAACGCGCGTCCCGCGCCCCATCCGTCTCGGCGCTGTGCGCCGATCCACCTTCCCCTACAGGGAAGGACGAGGCTCCGTCCGGCCCCGAGCACGCTTCACCACGCCGCTCGGCCGGGGGCGAGGGGTGCTACAGACGCCTGAGCTGCACGTCCTCGATGCGGTGGCTCGCGCCCTTCTTGAGGATCAGGCTCGCGCGCTGGCGCGTCGGCACGATGTTCTCGCGCAGGTTGGGCAGGTTGATGCGGTTCCACAGCCCGTCGGCGATCTCGATCGCCTTGGCCTCGTCGAGCTCGGCGTAGCGGCGGAAGAACGAGCGCGGATCCCGGAAGGCGGTGTGGCGCAGCCGCAGGAAGCGGTTGACGTACCAGCGGTGCAGGTCCGCCTCGTCCGCGTCGAGATAGATCGAGAAGTCGAAGAAGTCGGAGACGAACGGGATCGCCGTGCCGTCCCTCGGCAGGCGCGCCGGCTGCAGGACGTTGAGCCCCTCGACGATGAGGATGTCCGGCCGCTCGATCACCACCTCCTCCCCGGGCACGACGTCGTAGACGAGGTGCGAGTAGAGCGGCGCGCGCACCGTGCTCTCGCCGGACTTGATGGCGTTGAGGAAGCGCAAGAGCGCCGCCGTGTCGTAGCTCTCCGGAAAGCCCTTGCGCTCCATCAGCCCGAGCCGGTTCAATTCGGCATTGGGCAGGAGGAAGCCGTCGGTCGTGACCAGCGTCACCTTCGGCGTGTTCGGCCAGCGCGCCAGGAGCGCCTCCAGAACGCGCGCGGTCGTCGACTTGCCCACCGCCACCGAGCCCGCGACCCCGATGATGTAGGGCGACTTCACCTCGTTCTCGGCGAGCAGGAAGCGCTGCGTCGCCTTGAACAGGCCCTGGGTCGCCGCGACGTAGAGCGAGAGCAGCCGCGACAGCGGCAGGTAGATGGCGATGACCTCGTCGAGCGAGATCGGGTCGTTGAGGGACTGGAGCCGGTCGACCTCCTCGGCGGTCAGGGTCAGCGGCGTGTCGGCGCGCAGGTGCGCCCATTCGCCCCGGGAGAACCGGCGGTAGGGCGAGATCGTCCCTTCGCGGGCGGCCTCCGCCAGGGTCTGGCGCTGGGCGGGATCGGTCGGCGTCACGGGCGGCCTCCCTCGGGTGCGGCACGAACGCCCTCGGCCGTGCGCGCCGCCTTCTCGGCGAGCCCCGAGCGGCCGGTGCGGGCCTCGAGCTCGGCGAGCACCTCGTCGAACGCGACCCCGCGGGCGAGGAGCAGCGCCATGAGATGATAGAGCACGTCCGCGCTCTCGGACACGAGCGCCGCACGGTCGCCGGTCGCCCCGGCGATGACGGCCTCTACCGCCTCCTCCCCGAGCTTCTTCGCCGCGCGTTGCGGATCGGCCATCAGCCGGGCGGTGTAGCTCTCCGCCGGCGAGGCCTGCGCCCGCGCGGCCAGGTTGCGCTCGAGGTCGCCGAGGGTGAAGCCGGTCATCGCGCGCGTCTCCGCATCGGCCGCCTCACGCGTCGAGCCGCACGGACAGCCCCGCGTCCGCCATGGCGCGCTTGGCCTCGTCGATCGTGTGCTCGCCGAAATGGAAGATGGAGGCGGCGAGCACCGCGCTCGCATGCCCGTCGCGAACGCCGGCGACGAGGTGGTCGAGCGTGCCGACGCCGCCGGACGCGATGACGGGCACGGAGACGGCGTCGGCGATGGCGCGCATCAGCGCGACGTCGTAGCCGGACCTGGTGCCGTCCTTGTCCATGGAGGTGACGAGCAGCTCGCCGGCGCCGAGCGCCACGACCTCGCGGGCGTAGTCCACCGCGTCGAGCCCGGTCGCCTTGCGCCCGCCGTGGGTGAAGATCTCCCACCGCGCCGGCTCGCCCGCGGCGGAGACCCGCTTGGCGTCGATCGCCACGACGATGCACTGCGCCCCGAACTTCTCGGCGGCGCGGCGCACGAAGCCCCGGTCCGTGACGGCGGCGGTGTTGATCGAGACCTTGTCGGCGCCCGCGAGCAGCAGCGCACGGATGTCGTCCACGGTGCGCACGCCCCCGCCGACGGTCAGCGGCATGAAGCAGGCCTCCGCCGTGCGGGTGACGACGTCGAGCAGGATGCCGCGATCCTCGTGGCTCGCGGTGATGTCGAGGAAGCACAGCTCGTCGGCGCCGGCGCGGTCGTACGCGACGGCGCATTCGACGGGGTCGCCCGCGTCGCGCAGGTCGACGAACTGGACGCCCTTGACGACACGGCCGTCCTTCACGTCGAGGCAGGGAATCAGGCGGGTCTTGAGCATCGCGCGGCCGGGATCTCTCGAACGCGGCCCGCCCAGGCGGGGGGCCGCGTTCAGTCATGCGCGAGAGCCGCGCGGGCCGTCAAGCGCGGACGCGATCAGACGTTCGACTGGATCCAGCGCTGCAGGTCGCCCTTGGGCGCCGCGCCGACCTTCTGGGAGGCGAGCTCCCCACCCTTGAAGATCATCAGCGTGGGGATCGAGCGGATGCCGAGCTGCCCCGCGATGCCGGGGTTCTCGTCCACGTTGACCTTGGCGATCTTCACCTTGCCGGCCATCTCGCCGGCGATCTCCTCGAGCGCCGGGCCGATCATGCGGCAGGGGCCGCACCACTCCGCCCAGAAATCCACGACCACGGGCTCCCCGGACTTGAGCACGTCCGCCTCGAAGCTCTGGTCGGTCACCTTCACGGTCGCCATCTCGCAGTCCCTTTCTTTCGTGGGGCGCGCGCGGCGCGCCCTCGTCGACTCGGCATGGCGCGAAGGTAGGCATCGCCCGCGCGCCGATCAAGCGGGCGGAAACACCGCTCCCCGGACCGTGATCGCGCGCCCGGTCGCACGGGCCTCCGGCGACGCCGCGCCGCGCCCGGCTTCTCGGGAGCGTGCGCGGCCCCTATATTCCCGCCACGACGCCCGCCTCTCGCACCCCTCACGAGGATGCCCATGCCCCGCACGCCCGCCGGCCCGAGCCTGATTCACGCCCCCGGCGCGGGCGCCCGGCCCGACTTCTCCGCCGAGGGCCCGCAGGTCCATTCCTACACGCTCGACAACGGCATGGACGTCGTCGTCGTGCCGGACACCCGCGTGCCGGTCGCGACCCACATGGTCTGGTACCGCAACGGCTCCGCCGACGACCCGATCGGCGTCTCGGGCATCGCCCACTTCCTCGAGCACCTGATGTTCAAGGGCACCGAGAAGCACCCCGCCGGCGCCTTCTCGAAGGTGGTGTCGGAGCTCGGCGGCCAGGAGAACGCCTTCACCTCCTACGACTACACGGCCTATTTCCAGCGCGTCGCCAAGGAGCACCTCGGCACGATGATGGGCTTCGAGGCCGACCGCATGGCGAACCTGCGCCTGTCGGACGAGGTCGTCGCTCCGGAGCGCGACGTCGTGCTCGAGGAGCGGCGCATGCGCGTCGAGACCGATCCGGCGGCGCAGCTCTCGGAGGCGATGGCGGCGTCGCTCTTCGTGCACCACCCCTACGGCATCCCGATCATCGGCTGGATGCACGAGATCGAGGCGCTCGATCGCGGCCATGCGCTCGACTATTACGGGCGCTTCTACACGCCGGAGAACGCCATCCTCGTCGTCGCGGGCGACGTCGTCCCCGACGAGGTGCTGCGCCTCGCCGATGCCAGCTACGGCCGGGTCGCGCCGCGCGGCGCCCGTCCGTTGCGGGTGCGCCCCCGCGAGCCCGAGCCGCGCGCCATGCGCCGCGTCGCGGTCGCCGATCCGCGGGTCGAGCAGCCCACCCTGCAGCGGCTCTACCTCGCCCCCTCCGTCGTCACCGGCTCCGCGCGGGAGAGCGCGGCGCTCGAGGTGCTGGCCGAGCTCCTCGGCGGCGGGCCGACCTCCTACCTCTATCGCAGGCTCGTCCTCGACGAGGGTGTCGCGGTGAACGCGGGCGCCTGGTACATGGCGTCGGCCATCGACGACACGCGCTTCGCCCTCTACCTCGTGCCCGCCCACGACGTCGGCCTCGAGGCGGCGGAGGAGGCGCTCGACGCCGCGATCCGCGCTGTTCCCGACGCGGCGCTGGAGGAGGCGGCGATCGCCCGCGCCAAGACGCGGCTCGTCGCCGAGACGGTCTACGCCGCCGACAGCCAGACCTCGCTCGCGCGCATCTACGGCGCGGCGCTCGCCATCGGCGAGACGATCGAGGACGTGAAGCGCTGGCCCTCCGAGGTCGAGGCCGTGACGCGCGAGGATCTCGCCGCCGCGGCCGGGCGCGTCCTCGCCCCGCACCGCTCCGTCACCGGCCAGCTCCGCAAGGCCGGCTGAGGCGCAAACCAGTCGGGGACGCTCCCCGGGAAGGAACATCCATGTCCGTCGCCGTCACGCCCGTGACCGCCCCTCCCGCGAAGGTCGGGCGCGTGATCACGCCCGCCGGCATCGAGGTCTGGCACGTCGAATCGCACGTCGTCCCGCTCGTGGCGCTGTCGTTCCTGTTCGAGGGCGGCGCCGCGCAGGACCCCGACGGCAAGGCCGGCCTCGCGCAGACGACCGCGCGGCTCCTCGACGAGGGCGCGGGCCCGCATTCCTCCGCCGCCTTCCACGAGCGCCTGGCGGACCGGGCGATCGAGCTGTCCTTCAGCGCCGGCCCCGATTCGCTCGGCGGCACGCTGAAGACGCTCACCCGCCACGCCGACGAGGCGTTCGGCCTGCTGCGCCTCGCGCTGCTCGAGCCGCGCTTCGACGAGGCCGATCTCGAGCGCGTGCGCGCGCAGTCGATGGCGAGCCTGCGCTACCAGATGAAGGACCCCGGCACCGTCGCCTCCCGGCGCTTCTTCGCGGAGGCGTTCCCAGGCCATCCCTACGGTACGCCGACGTCGGGCACGCTCGACAGCCTTCCCGCGATCTCCCGCGAGGACGTCGTCGCGCTGCACCGGGCGCAGGCGGCGCGGGGGCGGCTGAAGGTGGCGGTCGTCGGCGCCATCGCCGCCGACGAGGTGGCGCGGCGGGTCGATCACGCCTTCGCCGCCCTGCCGGAGGAGCCCACCCTCACGGCGGTGCCGTTCACCGCGCTCGCGGGCGTCGGTGCGCGGCACGTCGTGGAAATCGACGTGCCGCAATCGGTCATCCGCTTCGCCATGAACGGCCTGCCCTGGTCGGACCCGGACTTCGTGCCGGCCTACGTGCTCAACCACGTTCTCGGCGGCGGCGCCTTCACCTCGCGCCTGTTCCAGGAGGTGCGCGAGAAGCGCGGGCTCGCCTACTCGGTGGGCACCTCGCTCGCCACCTTCCGGGCGGCGGCGACGACCTGGGGCTTCACCGCGACCAAGAACGAGCGCGTGCCCGAGGCGCTCGCCGTGATCGCGGGCGAGATCGACCGGCTGCGCGAGGAAGGCCCCTCCGCGGAGGAGCTCGAGAAGGCCAAGGCCTACCTCACCGGCTCCTATCCGCTCGGCTTCGACACCTCGACCAAGATCGCGAGCCAGCTCGTGCAGATCGCCTTCAACGATCTCGGCATCGACTATGTGGCACGCCGCAACGCGCTGGTCTCGGCGGTGACGCTCGACGACGTGCGCCGCGCCGGCGCGCGCATGCTCGGCGATGGGCGCATGCTCACGGTGATCGCGGGCAAGCCGGACCTGTGACGCGCGCGCCGGCGCGCCCGATACGCGTCGAGACGACGCTCGCACCCGGAGACCGCCGATGACGACCGATACGCCCGCCCTCGCCCCCGTCCGCTTCGGCGTGCTCGGCGCCTCCAAGATCGGGCGCGAGAAGGTGATCCCCGCGATGCGGGCGAGCCCGCTGTGCGAGGTCGTCGCCATCGCCTCGCGCGACGAGGCCCGGGCGCGGGCGGAGGCCGAGGCGCTCGGGATCGCGCGATCCTACGGCTCCTACGAGGCCCTGATCGCGGCCGACGACGTCGAGGCGATCTACATCCCGCTGCCGAATCACCTGCACGTGCCCTACACCCTCGCCGCGGCGCGGGCCGGCAAGCACGTGCTGTGCGAGAAGCCGATCGCGCGGGACGCCGCGGAGGCGCAGGCGCTCCTCGACCTGCCGCCGGGGCCGATCGTGGCGGAGGCCTACATGATCCGCCATCATCCGCAATGGCAGCGTGCCCGCGCGCTGATCGCCGAGGGGGCGATCGGCAGGCCGACGCACGTGCACGTCTCGTTCTCCTTCTTCAACCGCGACCCGGCGAACATCCGCAACCGGCTCGATCTCGGCGGCGGCGCGCTCCTCGACATCGGCGGCTACGCCATCATGTCGGCGCGCCTCCTCCTCGACGCCGACCCGGTGCGCGCGCTCGCGGTGATCGACCGCGACCCGGGCAGCGGCATCGACCGGGAGGTCGGCGGCCTCGTCGACTTCGGCGCCGGCCGCCGGCTGTCCTTCGCGGTGGGGACGCAGCGCGCCCCCGGCCAATGGGTGCGCGTCGAGGGCGAGGAGGGCGAGCTCGTGCTCGACGCGCTTCCGTTCAACGCGCGACCCGACGTGGCGAACCGCATCGTGATCGTGCGCGGCGGCGCCGAGCGCGTGATCGAGATCGCGCCGGCGGACCAGTACCGGCTCCAGGCCGAGGCCTTCTGCCGGGCCGTACGGGGGGAGCCCGCGGCGCGCGATGCGCTCACGGGCGTCGACAGCGCGCTCGTCACGCTGCGCACGATCGATGCGCTCTTCCTCTCCGAGCGGACGGGGGCGTTCGAGGCGATCGGGTCGGCAGCTCGCTGACGAGGGCGGCCTCGAGCGGTTCCCCGCGCAGGCGGCGACGATGGCGCCGCGCGCCTGCCGGAGGGATCACGGCGGTGGCCCCGGCCCGCGACGCCCGCCGAAGAGGCGGCGCAACCCGCGCCAGATTCCGACGAGCACCGGGAGCGCGAGGGCGAGCCAGATCTCGGCGACGACGAGGCCCGCCAACGCACCGAGGGCGAGGAGCGTCGTCGCTTCGGCGAGCGGCTCGCCGAGCGCGGAGAATGCGGAGGGGACGAGAGCGACGAGCGTGGTCCCCAGACGCACGACCGAGCGCCGGCCGCTCGCGAGCGCCAGGACGAGGGGTGCGATCAGCACGAGGGGGCTCGTGGCGACGTCGAGCCAGTGAGCGAAGAGCGGAAGCGCGGGCACGTCTGCGGCCTTCGGACGGCACGGGGAGAGCCCCCGCGGCGCAGGCCGCGGGGGCTCGACGGCGTCAGCCGATGCGCTCGACGGGCGGCGCCTCGACCGAGACCGGCACCGGGACGGGAGCCGGGATCGGCTCGGGCGCGCGGGTCTTCCACAGGCTGAACAGGAAGCCCGCGGCGAGGAGCCCGAACGTCACGCCCAGCGAGACCGGCGGGGGGAACTTCTCCCAGCCCATCAGGTCGGCGACGAAGATCTTCGAGCCGATGAAGACCAGCACCGCCGAGAGCGCGTACTTGAGATACTCGAACCGGTGCACCAGCGCGGAGAGCATGAAGAACATCGCCCTCAGGCCCAGGATCGCGAAGATGTTGGAGGTGAAGACGATGAACGGGTCCGTGGTGATCGTGAAGATCGCCGGGATGGAATCCACAGCGAAGATCACGTCCGCGAGCTCGACGCACACGAGCGCCAGGAAGAGCGGCGTCGCGTACCAGGTGGGCGCCCCTGTCCGGGGATGCGGCAGGCGCAGCCAGAACCGGTCCTGGTCGACCCGGTCCGTGACGTGGAAGCGCTTGCGCATGAACTTCAGGACGGCGTTGCTTTCGACGTCGTAGTGGTCGTCGCCGCCCGCCGACATCAGCATCTTGATGCCGGTGAAGATCAGGAAGGCGGCGAAGAGGTAGAGGATCCAGTGGAACTGGGCGACGAGCCCGGCGCCGAGCCCGATCATGATGCCGCGCAGCACGATCACGCCCAGGATGCCCCAGAACAGGATCCTGTGCTGGTAGGCGCGCGGGATGCCGAAATAAGCGAGGATGACGCCGATGACGAAGACGTTGTCCATCGAGAGGCTCTTCTCGACGGCATAGCCCGTCAGGTACTGCATGCCCGAATCCGGGCCGAGATACCACCAGACGAAGCCGCCGTAGGAGAGGCCGAGACCGATGTAGAACAGCGAGAGCAGGATGCTCTCGCGCAGCTCGATCTCGTGGGCCTTCCTGTGGAGAACGCCGAGATCGAAGGCGAGAATCAGGCCGACGACGCCGATGAAGGCGAGCCAAAGCCAAGCGGGCTTGCCGAGAAACTCGGCAGCCAGGAACGTGAGCTCCATCTGGGGGGGTGACCGGCGCCGACGAGCCGATGCGAGGATCCGACATCGCGGGATGGTCGGCACGTTCCCGCCAGAGGGGCCCGGATCCTGGTTGCGCAGTCGTTTCGCACGAAACCCCGCGCTCCGCAAGGGAAATACGCGGGCCTCACGCGGCGGGCGGGCGCAACGCCGCGAGGACGGCGAGGGTCACCGCGCTCGCTGCGGTCTCGGCGCTCCGGGTCGGCGCCGTCAGCGTCACCTCGATCCGCAGCCGGCCGAGGTCGGTCGTCGAGAACCGCACGCTCGGCTCCCCCTCCCAGAGCGCCCCTCCGGCCCGCGCAGTCACGAGCGCATCCTCCACCGCCGCGCGCAGCGCGTCCGGCCCGAGGCCGGGAGGGTCGACGACCACGGCCGTGGTGGCGACGACCTGCGCGCGCAATGCGGACAGCCGCCGGATCGGCGTCGACAGGAACACGCTGTTGGGAACGGTGATCACCTCGCCGGTGCGCTGGAAGCCGCCCGGGCCGGCGGCGAAGGCGTCGATGCGCGTCGCCAGCATGTCGTGGTCGACGACCTCGCCGCGGACCTCGCCGATCTCGACCCAGTCGCCCACCGAGAAGGGCCGGCTCGAGGCGCGCAGCAGCGCGCCCGACAGGCAGGCGATCAGCTCCTTCGTCGCCACCACGAGCGCCACGGCGACGGCGGTCAGCGAGAGGGCGAAGGTGCGCAGCTGCGGCGCCCAGATCAGCGCGAGCCCGACGAGGAGCAGGATCAGCGTGCCGTTCTTCACCGCCGAGATCGAGCGTCGCTGCACGTGATCCGGCATCCCGGCCCGCGTCCGGACGAAGCGGATCGCCAGGATGCGCACGACGAGGAGGCCCGCCACGAGCAGCGCCGAGGCGACGACGTCGAGGGAGAGGAGCTGCAGGAGTTCGGGAGGCATGGACACGAGACACGAAGGGAGGGGATCGCGAACCTAAGGTGGGCCTCGCGGGCCCGCAAGCCGAACGCCGCGCCCCCCTCAGGCGGTGATCTCGATCGCGTTGCCGTCGGGATCGGCGATGATCGCCTCGTAGAAGCCGTCGCCGGTCCAGCGCGGGGGCGCGAGGAGGCGGCCCTCCTGCGCGAGCTCGTGCGCCAGCGCATCGACCGCCTCGGTGGCGCCCAGCGAGACGGCGATGTGGGCGAGCCCCGCGCGCTCGTCCTGCGGCCCGGCCGCGGCGGGATCGATCCACGGTGCGCTCATCAGCTCGACGGTGACCTCGCCGCCGAGCCGCAGGAAGCGCGAGCGGAAGCCGGGTCGGCGCGCGCTCTCGTAGAGCGGGCCGACCTCGGCGCCGAGCGCCTCCGCCCAGAAGGCGGCGAGGCGCTCCAGGTCCGCGGTCCAGAAGGCGACGTGCGCGATGCGCGCGCGGGGTGCTCCGGCACCGGTCACGGCTGCACCCGCGGGGTCGCGTGCTGCGCCCGAAGAGCCGCCACGTCGTGCCCGGCGGCGGCGAGCTTGGCCTCGGCGCGGGCTCGGATCGCGGCGGCGAGCGCGCGCAGGGTGGCGTCGTGGGCGCAGGGGCCGTCCATCTTGGTCCAGACGAGGCCGAGCTCGACGGGCTCCCAGGTGTCGAGGTCGGCGAGATTGTGCTGGAGCTGGACCTCGAGGTGGTCGAGGGCGCGGGCGAAGCGCGCCTCCGGCGTAACCCCGTCCTCGAACTCGCGCCAGGCGGCCCCGATCCGTGCGCCGAGATCCGGCGGCAGGCGCGCGCAGATGCGCTCCATCGCGGCCGCCTCGGCCCGCGCCTTCGCCGCCTTGCGGGCGCTCTTCTCGAAGACGGGGATGTCGCCCACCTCGGTCTCGGCGATGTCGTGGACGACGACGAGCTCCATGGCGCGCGCGACGTCCACCGGATGCTCGAGCCGCGGCCCGAGCGCGAGCGCCATCAGCGCCATCATCCAGGTGTGCTCGGCCACGCTCTCCCGGCGCCCGTCGGAGAGCCAGGAATGGCGCAGCTCCGTCTTCAGCCGCTCGGCGAGGACGAGGAAGTCGAGGACGGAGGCGAGGTCGCGGTCGGTCGCGGTCATGGTGCCTGTGTCGGTCGGGTCCGTGTCGGTCGGGTCCACGTCGGTCGGGTCTGCGTCCATCGGGTCCGCGTCGGCACGTGTCCCGCACCGATGCGCCCGGAGACTAGGGGCATCGGGCCCGCCGATCCAGGCCCGCAGGAGGACGACGAGGCGGCGAGCGCCGCGGCCGCCCGGACGTGCGACGTGCGCTCAGCGCTCGGTGAGCTTGAACTCGATGCGCCGGTTGCGCGCGAGATCCTCCTCCGTCTCGCCCTCGGCGATCGGCTGGAACTCGCCGAAGCCGGCCGCGAGCAGCCGCTCGGACGGGACGCCCGCCTGCTCGAGGTAGTTCACCACCGCGATCGCGCGCGCGGCGGAGAGGTACCAGTTCGACGGGAACTGCGCCGTGTTGATCGGGCGCACGTCGGTGTGGCCGTCGACGCGCAGCACCCACTCGATGTCGGGGGGGATCTCCTCGGCGAGCTCCAGGATCGCCTGCGCCATCGATTCGAGCTCGGGCTGCGGCCCGGCCCGCAGGGCCGCCTGGCCCGGCGGGAACAGCACCTCCGACTGGAAGACGAAGCGATCGCCGACGATGCGGATGTCGGGCCGCGTGCCGATGATCTGCCGCAGCCGGCCGAAAAAGTCCGAGCGGTAGCGCGCCAGCTCCTGGACGCGCTGGGCGAGCGCCACGTTCAGCCGCGAGCCGAGATCGGCGATCCGGGCCTGGCTCTCGCGGTCGCGCTGCTCGGAGGCCTCGAGCGCCGCCTCCAGCGCGCCGATCTGGCGGCGCAGCGCCGCGAGCTGCTGGTTGAGCAGGGCGACCTGGTCGAGCGCGCGATCGGTCTCCCGGCGCTCGGAGTCGAGCTCGCGGGCGAGCGCCGATTCGCGCTCCCCGGCGCCGAGCCCGTCCGCGAGCAGCGCCTGGAGGCGCGCCTGCTCCTCCTCGGTCGCGACGAGAGTCGACTGGAGCGCGGCCAGCTCGTCCTCGCTCTCCCGGCGCTGGGCCCGCTCGAGCGCGAGGAGGTCGGTCAGCTCCGCGATCTGGCGGTTGAGCCGGTCGAGCGCCGTGTCGCGCCCGGCGATCTCCTGGGTGAGGAAGAACTGGCCGAGCACGAAGATCGACAGGAGGAAGACGATGACGAGGAGCAGCGTGGAGAGCGCGTCGACGTAGCTCGGCCAGTAGTTCAGGCCGCGCTCGCGTCTCGTGCGGCGGGTGGCGAGCGCCATGGGGTCAGGCCTTCTCGCCGGCGATCCGCTCGAGGACCTGCTTGAGCTCCTTCTCGCGCTGGGCCTGCGCCTCCACCCAGTCGCGGATCATCTGCTGCTCGGCGCGCATGTGCTGCACGAGGCCCTGGATCCCTTCGGCGAGGTTCGCCATCGCCTGCGAGGTCTGGCGCCCGCCGCCGCCGCTCTCGACGACCTGCGAGAGCCGCGCGATCGCCGCCGCGAGCTCGGGCGGCACACCGGAGGCCCCGGTCTTGGCGAGCGTCACCGGCGGCGCGTCCTCCACCGCATGGGCGGAAAGGTGGTCCTCCAGCTCGGTGAAGAAGCGGTTCTGCGCCTGGCCGGCCTGCAGCTCCAGGAAGCCGACGACGAGGGAGGAGCCGAGCCCGAAGAGGGAGGACGAGAAGGCGATGCCGATGCCGGTGAGGGGCGCGGCGAGGCTCGACTTCAGCTCGTCGAACAGCACGGCGGCGTCGCCGCCCGAGCGCAGCGCCGCGATGTTCTCGCCGACCGCGCCCACCGTCTCGATCAGGCCCCAGAACGTGCCGAGCAGGCCGAGGAGGATCAGCAGGCCTGCGAGGTAGCGCACGATCTCGCGGCTCTCGTCGAGGCGTGCGGCGACGGAATCGAGCAGCGAGCGCAGCGTCGCGACTGGGATGCCGACCGGCCCTCCGCCGTTCGCCCGCGCGTTGACCACCTGCGCCACCGGCGCGAGCAGGACCGGGCGCTTGGTCGCGATCTGTTCGCCGGTCTCGAGGTCCACCGCGTTGACCCAGCGCGCCTCGCGGAACAGGCGCACGACCTGGCGCACGGCGAGCACGATGCCGATGAGCAGCACGCCGACGATGATGCCGTTGAGCCCGGGATTGGCGAGGAACGCCTCCCAGATCGGCTCGTAGAGGATGAAGGCGAGGAAGCCCGCCAGCACCAGGAACACGCCCATGCGGATCAGGTAGATCCGTGGGGCGCTCATGGGCCTCTTGGTCGTCGAATATCTGGACGCGGCCGCCATCGTGCTCCCACTCACCCCGCTTCACGCATAGGTGACCACCTGCGAACGCCCCGTCAAGCCGAATGCGCGGTCGGGCGTTCCGGAGGCGACGGCTGCGGGGCGCCTACGGCCGGCGCGCCACGAGGTAGACCCGCGGGTCCTTCGGCTTCGAGCCGTGGCGCGCCCGCTCGACGATCTCGAAGCCGGCGTCGCGCATCTCCTCCTCGAGCGCGGCCGCCGTGACGAAGGCGACGGTGCGCGGGGCCATGCGCACGAGGCGCAGCGCCGGCACGACGAGGCGAAAGACCGGGTTCATCTCCCCGAGGCAGGGCGTCTTCGAGATCAGCAGCCCGCCGGGCGCGAGCAGGCCCCGCAGGCGCGCCAGCGTCGCCGGCCGGTCCGCGACGAGGTGGAGCACGTTGAAGGCGAGCACCGCGTCGAAGCCGCCCTCGGGTGCGGCCGAGTTCCCCGCCAGGTCCTCGGCCGTCCCCTCCACGAGCTCGATGTGGGCGCAGCCGGCGGCCCGCGCCTTCTCCCGGCCGATCGCGATCATCGCCGCCGACACGTCGCTCGCGACGTAGCGCGCGACGCCCGGCGCGAGGCGCAGCGCCGTGGTGGCGGTGCCGCAGCCGATCTCGAGGACGCGGTGATCGGGCGCGAGCCGCGCGGCGGTCGCCGCGAGCGTGCGCTCGAAGCCGGCGGCGTCGCCGACCTTCATCTTGGCGTAGCGCGGCGCGATCCTGTCCCAGAACCGCGCGTCCTTCCTGGTGGCGAGCATGACGGCCTCCTTCGCTCGGCCCGGCTTGTCTCGGCTCCGCTTAGCCCTCATGCACGGGCGATGGGAATTGCCGAAATGCGGCGATCGCTCATACATTGGCGTATGGATGGGCTCGACTGGAACCTGGTGCGCGCCTTCCGCGCCACCGCGGAAGCCGGCTCCCTCTCCGCCGCCGCGCGGCGGATCGGCGCGACGCAGCCGACGTTGTCGCGCCAGGTGGCGGCGCTCGAGGCGGCGCTCGGCGCGACGCTGTTCGACCGCGTCGGCAAGCGCCTCGTCCTCACCGACCTCGGGCGCGGGCTGCTCGAGCACGCGCAGGCGATGGGAGCCGCGGCCGACGCGATGGCGCTGGCGGCGGCGGGCCGGGCGGCCGACGTCTCGGGCCGCGTCACGATCTCGGCCACGGACGCGGTGTGCGCCTACCTGCTGCCCGACGTCGTCGCGCGCCTGCGCCGCGAGGCGCCGCGGGTCACGCTCGTTCTGGTCGCCTCGAACGCGCTCTCCGACCTGCGCCGGCGCGAGGCCGACATCGCGGTGCGCCACGTGCGCCCCGCCGAGCCGGAGCTGATCGGCCGGCGCGTGGGCGAGATGGTCGCCCACTTCTACGCCGCCGAGAGCTGGATCGCTCGCCGGGGCCGCCCGCGCACCCTCGCCGACGTGCCGCCGGGCGAGATCATGGGCTTCGAGCCGCTTCCCCGCTTCGTGGAGCACCTCGTGGCGGAGGGACACGCGCTCACCGAGGCGGATTTCCGCATCGTCTCGGAGAACGCCGTCGTCCTCTGGGAGCTCGTCCGCCGCGGTGTCGGCGTCGGCATCGTGCTGCGCGAGATCGCCGAGCGCCTCCCCGGCCTCGTCCGCCTCTTCCCCGACGCGCCCGGCACCGAGGTGCCGCTGTGGCTCGTGACGCACCGGGAGATGCGCACGAGCCGGCGGGTGCGGGTGGTGTTCGAGGCGCTGGCGGAGGGGTTGGGGGGTGGGTGAGGGGCGGGACGGGGTGGTGTGCGCCGTCCCGGGACAGCGGACACGGTCTGGAGTGTCGGCGGAGGAGAGGCTCATCCGCCGCGAACCGAGACGCCTCTCGCGTGCCGCACGACATCGACGCTGCCGAGCGCATCACCGATGCTTCGTGGATCGATGCTCGGTTCCTGGAACGCGTCCGCACGTCTTCTGCGTGGCGACAGGCACCGCAGAGGCGATTTCCCGCAAGCCGACGGAAGGCGGGTCCTCTCCCGCGCGCGACGGGTACATGCCCCGTTCGCCGAGCGGCAAGCCCACGCGGCTTCGAACTCGGCCTTCCCCACCAGGATGCGGTGCGAGGGCGCGTTGTCGCTGGCCCGGCTGGAAGAAATCCGTTTCGCCGGTGATGAGGCCAGAACTCAATCCGACAGAACGATCTCGTAGATATATGCCGATTTCGGAGCCGACTCCGGGGCAGCCGCGAGGAGCGCCTCGTCGAAGTACACCACAGTCCAATCGGGGAGTTCGGCCTTTACGGCTCGCGCGATGTCCAGCCCGACGCGGCTGAAGAGGGCGACGTCGAAAAAGACCTCGGTCTCCGGTGCCGCGTTCATTTCGTAGTAACGTTGCCAGCCTCGCAAACGCGCCTTCAGATTTTCGCTGACGGGAAAGCCGTCCAGAGCGACGGCCCCGCCGCGCATCCAGACACCCTCGGCGGAGTAGTCGCACATGATCTTGACCCACCGGTCGGCAGAGATGTTTCCGCGCTTGCGCATTTGCTGAAAACCTCCGGCTGAACGAGATCAGGATCGCTTTTAATCTGTCTCCCATCCAACAACGACCGCGCCGAGCGCTTCCGCCCCGTCGACGCAATCCGTCGCATGCCCCAGTTCTCGATCGATCGCGACGCGAACTCATAACGTATCGCGGCTTTGGCCGCTCAGCCAGTGTCGCGAGCATCCTGCTGGCGTTCTCTCGCCGATGCGCTCCCGATGCGCTCCCGAGGCGCACTCGAGCGATCCGGGCGGCTGAACAAGCGCGAGCAGCAGCATCACGCGCTGGAAGCCCATGAACGGTCTCTGGCTATGCTCCCTGTCCGCCTGCAATGCGTACGAACAGGGATATACCCGTAGAATTCCCACCTTGAACTGTTCTTCCCCAGCGGGATAGCTCTCCGAGTCCCTTTCGGGACGGCTGGACGCCCAGAACTACGCGTAAATCGCTTCGGCGACGCTGGGGGGACACGCAATGCGGATGAGATGGAGGTTGGGCGGATACCTCACCTTCTTCGCCATGCTGTGGATGGCGGCGCCGGTAGCCGGCGGCGCCGAAGAGAGCCCAACCGGCTACTGGAACACGAGCCGAGGAGTTACGACCCTGGAGCGGACGAATTTCGGCTCGTTCGTACTCGGTCGTTACGCCGACGAGAACGGTCGGCTGTCCTCCTCGATTCTGGAGGGCACGGTCCTCGCGGGGGAGTGGATTCAGCCCACCGGCGAGCATCCCTGTCGAGAAGCCAAGGGCAATCCGCCGTCCCGATTCTGGGGTCGGTATCGCATCGAGTTCGTGGACGAACACAAGGCCTTCGTGGGTTCCTGGGGACACTGCGATGGCCCGCTGGACAACGACTGGGTGGGCTCGAAGTTCGCCGTCTTGGACGAGCTTCCCACGGACGGGGTAATTCCTCATGGCGGGATGCTCCCGCCCTCCTTACGGAACACGCGCGACGACAACTGTAGTTGCGAAAGCGTAAGTCTTGCGCGTCTCTACACCCAGACGAGTTCAGAAACCCAATTTCATTACGTCATCGATCGGTCCGACCGGATCGGCATCACGGTGCCTGAGCTGAATCGTGGAGATCGCCTCTGCCTCCAGTTCACCTTTCCACGCTCTTCGGCGTATCTCGTCGGAGAGGGGCAACCTCATCCCTGCAAGGCAAGGGTCGGTCTGAAATTTCCCTATTCGCGATCATCTACCGGCGAAATCGAAGAAGTCTGGGAGTTGTTCTCGATCCGCGGCATGGCGGCGCTACGCTCGGCGGCGACCAACACCATCTGTCGCGGCATGGCCCTGGAGGACGAGCGCGTACCGGCGGGACGAGCGAGGATGGCTCTCGTCGTGAACGGCCTCGATTGCGAGCCACTCGAGTTCACCGTCGGTGATGAAGGGGAGTTGACGCCAGGGCTGTGTCCAGACCGCATGCCCTCGGCGCGCAGCCGACTGACCTGCCGATGCGAGCCGCCATTCGAAGCGGGCCTCCTCTTCGGGACCTATTACTATACTTGGGATTCCCCGATTTGCGGTGCCGCTGCCCATGTCGGCGCCGTGGGGCCGGAGGGAGGTTGGGTTACGGCCCGCACCGAGCATGGTCGGGTCTATTACACAGGGTCGCTCAGCAACGGCCTTCAGTCCGGCGCATGGGGAGGCTATAGCGGCACAATGGTATTCGAGGGTGTCGACCACCCGGAGCGCAGGCTCGGTTTGATCCCGAAATGTCCGGCCTACTGGGAAAGCGCCGAAAGCGGCCTCTGCCGCTGCCCTGCGGAAAGCAGGGGAGGCGTGTGGGGGTCGGGTCCCTACACAAGCGATTCGAACGTCTGCGCGGCGGCGCGGCATGCGGGCATTGTTCCGGCCGAGGGTGGGCTCGTCCGGGCAAGGTTCGGGCCCGGTCTCGAGACCTACCCGGCTTCCACCGCCAACGACATCACGACGGCACACTGGGGCGCCTACCGAAACTCTCTGATCGTCATGCCGTATTGAGGACAGCCGGGCGACGGGCAAGACCTTGGTCCATCCACAGCCGCCATGTCGACATACCGCTATCGGCCAGAACGGAGCCGGACGCTCTCTCTATCGCTACGCGGTGTCGAGTGCCTCGTCATGGACGTGAACGACGCGGTTGCTCCGAGCCGTCCGTACGAGCGGCGCGGCGCCCGGTCGCAGGTGCTGCCGGACGCAAGTGCTGCCGGCGAGACGAAAGGGGGAGCGCTGGACCCATTCGTCTAGGATGCGGACCCATTTCGAAGCAAGCCAGATGCGGATCGCGGCGAGCTTGAGCGCGGCGAGGAAGTTGTCGGGCGAGCGGTCGTAGCGGGTGGCGAGGCCGCGGAAGTGCTTGATGCGGTTGAAGAAGCGCTCGACGAGGTTCCGGTGGCGGTAGAGCCAGGAGCTGAACGGGAAGCTGCCCTTTCGGATCACGCGGGGCGGGATGTTCGCGAAGGCGCCGCGTTCGGTCACCGTCGCGCGGATCGCGTTGGGGTCGTAGGCGCGGTCGGCGATCAGGATTGCGCCTTTCGCGACGAGCGGGAGGAGCTGCTCGCAGGCCGGCGCATCACCCGCCTGCCCGGCGGTGAGGACGAGGCCAACCGGTCGTCCT
>NZ_AUBC01000007.1 GCF_000429045.1 Salinarimonas rosea DSM 21201 | reverse complement strand
CGACGCGCTTCGCGGCGCCACGTGAACACCTGCTGCGGCGTCAGGCCATGACGGCGCGCAACCTCGGACACGACCGCGCCCGGCTCGAGCGTCTCGGCGACGATCCCGGCCTTCTCGTCCGCGCTCCAGCGCCGGCGCCCACCAGCGCCGTTGATCACCTCCAGCCGGCGCACCACGCGCGCCGGCTCGAGCGTAGGCTCAAGTCCAGACACAAAACGATCTCCGACCACTATCGGGACGAGAGCTTCGCTCATCAGCTCACGGCGAGGAAGGTGGGATGGAGACAGCGCTTACGATCGTGCTCGGCGACGGCGCCGCCTTCTCCGGCGAGACGCGCTGCGTCTCCCCCGGCGGTGCCGTCGTCGCGTCCGTGGCGCCCGTCGTCGAAGGCGAGATCCTGACGCTGGCGATGGCCGAGATCGGGGTGGCGCGCGGGCGGGTGGCGCGATTCGTCGACGGCGGCTTCGCCGTCGCCTTCGAGCGCGACGGCCGCGAGGCGCGCACCGCCGCGCTGATCTGGCTGGAGGAGCGCCTCGAAGGCCGGCGCTCGGAGCTGCGGGCGCATCCGCGCGGCGTGCCGCCGCCGGCGACCGCGACGCTCACCGTCCTCGACGAGCCGCCGGAGATCGCGCCCGTGGCGGTCGCCGATCTCTCCTTCGGCGGCGCCCGCCTGATCTCGCCGCTGCGGCCGGGCCTCGGCGCACCGGTCCGCCTGGGCGGCCTGCCCGGACGGGTCGTGCGGCACACGCCCGACGGGCTCGCCATCGTGTTCACGGGTCCGTGATCGCCGCGGCGGTACGGCACGACTCCTTGAGAGGACGGACGAAATCGCCGAGGCGGGCCGGAGGGTGCGGAGCGGGGCGCGCGCGGGCGGTTTCCCCCGGGGTCGATTTCCCTATAGTGCGGCCGGTGCCGACGGGATTCGCCGTCGCGTCTGTCCTCCGCGGCACCCGTCCCCAGTCCGAAGCCCTTTCCGGATCATGCGCCAGAACTCGTCGCTCATCGTCTTCATCCGCTCGCACACGCGCCTGGCGACCGTCGCCCTCGTGATCTCGCTCGCGCTCGCGATCGTGGTGCTGCTGGGCGCCGCCGCGCGGGCGCAGGTTCCGGGCCTCGCCCTCCCCGGCGTCGCGGCGCAGCAGGACGCCCCCGCGGACGAGGCGGCGGCGGGAGAGCCGACGGACGCGACGCTCCCCCCGGAGCTCGAGGCGCTGCGTGCGGTCATCGCCGACGACGCGGCGCGAGCGCGCCTGCTGGAGGCGCTCGCCGCCACCGCGCCGGCCGGGGACGCGGTCGCGGCCGCCGCGGCGGCGCAGGAGGAGGCGCCCCTGCCGTTCGCGACCGTGATCGCGGAGCAGACCCGCGCCGTCGCCGAGCAGGTCGCCGGCATCTTCGCCGTCACGGGCCGCGCGCTCGACACGGTGGCCGCGCTGTGGCGCGACGTCGACGCCGCCGACGTCGAGCGGCTCGGGCGGATCGTCGCCGCGCTCGGCCTCGTCATCGCCGTCACGGTCGGCAGCTATCTCGTGCTGCGCTGGCTCGCGGGCCGCCTCGGCGACCGCTTCGCCCGCCATCGGCAGACGGGCAACATCATCGGGCGCATCGTGCTCTCCGTGGCGACCTTCCTCGTCGAGGCGCTGGCGCTCGCCGCCGCATGGGCGATCGGCACGTTCGTCGCGGTGCACTGGGGCCCGACGGGGATGAACGCTCTGAACCAGCAGCTCTTCCTCAACGCGTTCGTGATGGCGGAGGTGATCAAGCTCGGCGTGCGCGCGGTGCTGCGGCCGAACCGGGGGAGCCTGCGCGTCATCCAGGCGATCTCGGACACCGCCGCCGCCTATTGGTATTTCTGGATCGGCCGCACGACGTCGATCGTGGTCTACGCCTTCCTGTTCGTCGCGCCGATCGCCTCGTGGACGGTCTCCTTCGCGGCGGGGCAGGCGATCCGCACGCTCGCCGTTCTCGCCGCCTGCCTCGTCGGCGTGCTCGTGACGCTCCAGAACCGCGACTTCGTGCGCCGCATCATGCTGCGCCGTGCCGTCAACGGCCAGGACGATGCGACCGCGCGCTTCATGGCGGCGCTGGCGCGGGTGTGGCACGTGCTCGCGATCGTCTACTTCGTCGCCTTGTTCTTCGTCTGGACGGTCCACCCGCGGGAGGCGCTCACCTACATGCTCTCGGCGACGTTCGAGAGCGCCATCGCCATCGGCGTGGGCGTGGGCATCGCGATATTCCTGTCGCGCTTCATCACGGGCGGCATGCGCCTGTCGCCGGACGTGAAGCAGCGCCTTCCCCTGCTCGAGTCGCGGCTCAACGCCTTCGTGCCGAAAATACTGCACGTGATCCGGCTCGTCGTGCTCGTCGGCATCCTCGTCGCGGTGGCGCAGGCCTGGGAGCTGTTCGACTTCCTCGCCTGGGCCTCGAGCGGCGTCGGCTTCGCGGTGACGACCTCGCTGATCTCGGCCTTCCTGCTCGTGCTCGTGGGGATCGCGCTCTACATCCTGGTCTCGTCCTGGGTCGAGTACCGCCTCAACCCGGACTACGGAACGCCGCCGTCGGCCCGCGAACGCACCTTGCTCGCCCTCTTCCGCAACGCCTTCACGGTGACGCTCGTCGTCGTCATCACCATCATGGTCCTGTCCGAGCTCGGCGTGAATGTCGGGCCGCTGCTCGCCGGCGCCGGCGTCGTCGGCCTCGCGGTCGGCTTCGGTGCGCAGAAGCTCGTGCAGGACGTCATCACCGGCGTGTTCATCCAGCTCGAGAACGCCATGAACGAGGGCGACGTCGTCTCCGCCGGCGGAATCTCCGGCGTCGTCGAGCGGCTGACCATCCGCTCGGTGTCGATCCGCGACCTGCAGGGCACCTACCACGTGGTGCCGTTCTCGAGCGTCGACAGCGTCTCGAACATGATGCGCCACTTCGCCTACTACGTCGCCGACATCGGCGTCGCCTATCGCGAGAACGTCGCGGAGGTGAAGCAGGCGATGCAGGACGCCTTCGACCTGCTGACGCGCTCCGAGGATCACGGCGCCGACATCCTCGGCCCCTTCGAGCTGTGGGGCGTCGAGGCGCTGGCCGACTCGGCGGTGGTGATCCGCGCCCGCATCAAGACGGCGCCCGGCAAGCAATGGGCGACGGGCCGCGCCTATCTCGAGGCGGTCAAGCAGGTCTTCGACGAGCGCGGCATCGAGATTCCCTTCCCGCACCTCACGATCTACGCCGGCGAGGGCAAGACCGGGACGGCGCCGCCGCTGCGCATCCTGGCCGAGCGCGCCGCCGCCGGCGGCGCGCCCACGGCCGCGCCACAGATGGCGACCGCCGACGAGGCGGTGGAGAGCATCGCCGGCAACGTCACCTCCGCGCCCGAGGAGACCGGCGCCAAGGCTTGAGTGCGGCTCTCAGCCGGCGGCCGCGACGGCCTCGGCGCCGGCGCGCTGCGGCTCGTCCGCCCCCAGGCGCACGCGCAGGGCCGCGATCGTCTCGTCGAGGAGCGGCGCCAGCGCGCCGAGCCGGTCCGCGTCCGGGAGCGTCCCGGTCTCGCGCGCCGCCGCCTCGATCGCCGCGAGCCTCGCCGCCAGAGCCGACGCGCCGACGTTCAGGCTCATCGACTTCAGCGCATGCGCCGCGCTGGCGACGCGCGCCGGCTCGGCGCCGTCCGCGACCGACGCGGCGAGCTCCGCCAGCGCCGGCGGCGCGTGCTCCAGGTAGAGGCCGAGGATGCGCCGCAGGAAGCCGGCGCCGGTGGTCTGCGCCATCTCGGCGATGCCGGCGACGACGTCCTCGTCGAGGAGCGCCTCGGGAGCGGGCGCCTGGTCCGCCGCGGGAGCCTCGTCCGCCGCTGGAGCCTCTGGCGGCGGCGCGGGAGCCGCGCCGGCGGAGGGCGACGCGGGCTCGGACGCCTCGAGATGCGCGCCCAGCGTCTGCGCCAGCGCGGCGAGGCTGAAGGGCTTGTGCAGCACGCCGTCCATGCCCGCCTCGCGCCAGGCGTCCGCGCCGGCGCCGACGACGTGGGCGGTCAGCGCGACGATGGGCGTGCGGGCGCTGCCCGTGCGCGCCTCGTGGGCGCGGGCGAGGCGGGTCGCCTCGAAGCCGTCGAGCTCCGGCATCGAGCCGTCCATCAGGACGAGATCGAGACCGCCGGCCACGATCGCGTCGAGCGCCTCGCGCCCGTTCGCCACCGTGCGCGCCGCGATCCCGAGCCGCGACAGCGCCTCGCAGGCGACCTCGCGGTTGACCGCGCTGTCGTCGGCGACGAGGACCCGCGCGCCGCCGAAGCGCGGCAGGGCCGACGCGACGCCGTCCCGCGCGCGCTCCTCCCGCGGGAAGGGCGTGCCGTCGACGAGCCGCGCGAGGGCGAGCGTCCATTCGCTCGGCGCCAGCGGCCGGCGCAGCAGCGCGTCCGCGAGACCCCGGGCGCGGGCTTCCTCACCGGCGCGCTCCCCGATCGGCGAGAGCGCGAGGACCCGCCGCGCGCCCGCGGGCCTGCCCGCACGCAGGAGGGTGTCCGCATCGACGATCCAGTCGACATCCGGGCCGGCGTCGCCGGGCTCCGCAACGTCGAACCCCGCCGCCACGAGCCCCAGCGACAGCGCCGCGCGCGTCGCCGATCCGGCCGCGGCGACGACCGCCGTACGGGGCGCCTCGAGCCGGGGCGCCGTCGGAACATTGTCCGTCACGGCGATGCACGGGAGCTCCACCGTGAAGCAGGACCCCTCGCCGAGGACGCTCTCGACCCGGATGTCGCCGCCCATCGCGGCGACGAGGCGCTGGACGATGGACAGGCCGAGCCCGGTGCCGCCGTAGCGGCGCGTGGTCGACTGGTCTGCCTGGGAGAAGGCGGAGAAGATCGTCGCCAGCTTCTCCTGCGGGATGCCGATGCCGGTGTCCTCGACCCGGATCGTCACCCGCTCCCCCGCGGTGGCGACGCGCACCAGCACGTGGCCGGTCTCGGTGAACTTGAGCGCGTTGTTGACGAGGTTGGCGATCACCTGCGTCAGCCGCACCGGATCGCCGACGATCCGCGGCAGGGCCGGGTCGATCGCGGCGGCGAGGTCGAGCCCCTTGCCGGCAGCGCGCTCGCCGAACAGCGTGACCACCGTCTCCGCCGCCTCGCCGAGATCGACGGGCACGGCCTCGAGCTCGAGCTTTCCGGCCTCCACCTTCGCGAAGTCGAGGATGTCGTTGATGATCGCGAGCAGCGACTGGCCGGAACGGGCGATCACCTCCGCGTAGCGCCGCTGCCGCTCGGGCAGGTCCCCGGCGGCGAGCAGCTCCGCCATCACCAGCATGCCGTTCATCGGCGTACGGATCTCGTGGCTCATCGTGGCGAGGAAGTCCGACTTGGCGCTGCTCGCCCGCTCGGCGGCGTCCTTGGCCAGCACGAGATCACGGGTGCGGTCCTCCACCTCCATCTCCAGCCGCTCGCGGTGCTGCGCGAGGCGTGCGTCGCGCCGGCGGATCTCGCCGAGCATGGCGTTGAAGCCGAGCGCGAGCTGGCCGATCTCGTCGTCGCTCTCGACGGGACAGGCCTCGTCGTAGTCGTGCGCCTCGCGCACCCGGCTCATCGTCGCCGACAACGTGAGGAGCGGGCGGGTGATCGCGCGCTGCAGGCGCCAGGCGATGGCGAGGCCGATGACGCTCGCCACGACCGCGGCGCCGAGACCGAAGGCGAGGACGACGAGGAGGCGGCCCCAGAGGTCGCCGGTCTCCGACGTCAGCTCCAGCCGGCCGACCTCGACGCCGCGATGGCGCACCGGCACGCCGACGACGACGGTGCGCGAGGAGAGGATCGCCGCGACGGAGAGCGGCGTCGTCTCGTCGAGCACGAGATCGCCGAGGAGCCGCACGCCCGAGCCGGCTTCCTCGAGCAGGGTTCCGTCGCGGTCAGCAACCGTCACATGCGTTATGCCGGGCAGGCGGCCGATGGCGCGGACCGCCTCGAAGATCGCGTCGCGGTCCTGCCGGACGACCGCCTCGGCGCTCGCCGCCGCGAAGGCGTGGGCGACGGCGAGCAGGCTCTCGCGCTTCTGCTCCCCGTACCGCCGGACCTCGAGCCAGAGGCTCGTCGCCGAGCCGAGGGTGAGGGCGATCAGGACGGAGACCACGACCAGACGGCCAAGCTTTCCGACGACCGATCTGCTGGGTTGCAAGTGACCACTCCTGTCGTCCGAGCGTCCACACGCCCGCGTCCATGAGCGAATAGAGCCACGAATGAGTAAGTGTCGGCTTAACTAACCGATTTAATCGGGGATTCACGGATTGCGCCTAAACGTCCTCCTCTAAGAAGGGCGGAACCGATGCTCCTCGGCAAGACGAATGCGGGCTTTCTCTACGTTTTCGAAAGCCCGACGCGCATCCTCGTGGTGGACGACGACCCGATCATGCGCGAGATCGCGGTCGGGCATCTCGACCATCCCGGCGGGGAGATCGTCACGGCCGCCGACGGCGAGGAGGCGCTCGCGATCCTGCAGCGGGATGCCCGCTTCGACATCGTCCTGTGCGACCTCGAAATGCCCAGGATGAACGGGTTCGCGCTCCTCGCCGAGATGCGGCGCGATCCGCGCATGCAGAACCTCCCCGTCGTGGTGATCACGAGCCGCGACGACGTGTTCGCGGTCGATCGCGCCTACGAGGTCGGTGCCACGTCCTTCGTCGCCAAGCCGGTCAATTGGCGCCTCCTCGGCTACCAGCTGCGCTACGTCCTGCGCGGTGCGCGCATGGAGGCGATCACCCGCGAGGCGCGGGCCCGAACCGAGGAGGCGGACCGGCTCAAGGAGAGCCTGCTCTCCCTCCTCCAGCACGAGACCCGGACGCCGCTCAACGCGATCATCGGCTATTCGGAGCTGCTCCAGGCGTCGCTCGATCCCGACGCCGACCCCCGCGACTATCTCGACGGCGTCATCACCGCGGCGCGCGGGCTCAACGAGACGCTCCAGCGCGTCTTCGCCTTCGCGCAGACGTCGGCGGGCACCGTCCCCGTGACGCCGGAGCGCCTGTGCGCGGCCGATCTCCTCGAGGACGAGGTCCACCGCCGTCGCCGGGCGGCGGATGCTGCTGGCATCACGCTGGACGTGGACGCCGACCCGGCGCTCTTCGTGACGGCGGACCAGCATCTCGTCGCCAAGGCCCTCGGGGAGCTCGTCGCGAACGCGCTCGCGCACACCCCGCGTGGCGGCCGGGTGCGGCTCACCGCCCGCGGCGAGGCGGGCGAGGTCGCGCTCGGCGTCGCCGACGACGGCCCGGGCCTCGACGCGGAGACGCTCGCCCGCTGCACGCAGCCCTTCCTCCAGGCGGAGAACGTGCTCGTCCGCCGCGCCGTGGGGCTCGGCCTCGGGCTGGCGATGGCGCGGCGCATCGCCGAGCTCAACGGCGGGCACCTCTTTCTCGAGTCGGCCCCGGGCCGGGGGCTCGCTGCACGCATCGTCCTGCCGGCTGCGCGCCTCGACGCGACCGGACTGCCCAGGGAGGCCGCCGAATGACGGGCAAACGGGTCATCGGGCGTCTCGCGGCGCTGCGTCGGCGGCTCGCGGACGAGGCCGGCAGCGTCGCCATCGTCTTCAGCCTCGCCGTCGTGCCGATGCTCGCCGCGGCCGGGCTCGCCGTGGACGCGACGAGCTGGTACGCCGCACGGTCCTCGCTGCAGGCCGCCGCGGACACGGCGGCGATCGCCGCCGCGCGCGAGATGCGGCTCGCCAACACGCCCGCCGACCAGCTCGAGGCCGGCGCCGAGACGGCGGCGCGCGCCGCGCTCGCCACGCGCGGCTTCGATGCCGCGGCTGCGCGGGTGGACGCGACGGTCGATTCCAGGACCCACTCCGTGCGCATCGACATCGGCAGCCCGCTCGAGCGTGTCTTCAGCCGCATCGTCACCGACGCGTTCGCGCAGGTCGTCGTCACCGCGACCGCGAAGCTGAGCGGAAGCGCGCCGATCTGCGTCGTGGCGCTCGACCCCACGGGCTCGAAGGCGCTGCACCTGGAGAAGCGGGCCGTCATGGAGGCGCACCGCTGCGGCGTCTTCTCGAACTCGACGCATACGCAGGCCCTGCGGGTCGACGATCAGGCCGAGCTCCACGCCGCGCTGATCTGCTCGGCGGGCGGCCATTTCGGACGCGGCACCGCCTTCGTGCCGACCCCGCGCACCGAGTGCCCGCCGATCCCCGACCCCCTCGCCGGCCGCGCGCCTCCGGCCGTCGGCCCGTGCGACCACGAGGGCCTCGACATCCGCGCCGACACGTACCTGCTTCCGGGCGTCTATTGCGGCGGCATCCGGATCAGCCAGGGGGCGCGGGTCGAGCTCGGCTCGGGTCTCTACGTCATCAAGGACGGCGAGCTGCGCGTCGACGACGGAGAGCTCGTCGGCCGCTATACGAGCTTCTACTTCACCGGCAGGAACGCCGCGATCGACTTCCGCAAGCAGTCGCGCATCGATCTCGCCGCCATGCGCGACGGGGCGCTCGCGGGCATCCTCATCTTCCAGGACCGCGCGGCGGAGGAAGGGCGCGACTTCAAGATCACGAGCGACGACGCCCGCACGCTCCTCGGCACGATCTACCTGCCCCGCGGCGATCTGCTGGTGGACGCGGACAGAGCGGTCGCCGACGAGTCCGCCTACACGGTCATCGTCGCCCGGCGGCTCGAGCTCTCGGCAGGCCCGGTGCTCAAGCTCAACACGGACTACCACGCCACCGACATCCCGGTTCCCGACGGTGTCGGTCCCACGGGCGACGTGGTGCTGTCCCAGTAGCGCGGCATATCGTCCTGAACATCTGCGAATGATCCTCGAAGGCCGGCGATCTACGCAGTAACAGATGGTTAACCACGATCGTTCGACTTCGACTAAAGCTCGAACGAGCGGGAACCGCGATGCGTGCCGCCGGTTGAGCCAACATGTCGGTTCCACGAAGAGGCGTCCCGCCGACGGAAACGAGGAGCGGGACGAGGTGAGCGATGTGAGCGTGCGTATCCTGATCTGCGAAGACAACCCGCTGATCGCCCTGGATCTCCAGGCGATCGTCGAGAACGACGGGCACGAGGTCGTCGGCGTCTGCGACAGCGCCGCCGCGGCGAGCCGCCTGCTCGCGACGCAGGTCGACTTCGCGCTGCTCGACATCGACCTCACCGACGGCAAGAGCTTCGGCGTCGCCCAGGCGCTGGAAGAGCGGGGAGTGCCCTTCGCCTTCGTCTCGGCCGCGCGCCCCAGCGACCTGCCGGAGGACCTGCGCGGGGCGCGCTTCGTCGCCAAGCCGTATCGCGAGGACGCGATCCTCGCGGCGCTGCCGCGCCACTGACGGGCTCGAGCCCACCTTCCGGGACGGCTCACCCGTCGGCGATGAACTCTGCGACGAGCTCCTGACGAATGGTCACCGCCTGATAGAGGGATACCTCCAGCATGGGCAGGATGCGCCGCGCGAGCTCGCGTACGTTCTCGTCGGAGCCGAACCGCCTGTAGAAGCTCGTCAGCCCGACCGCTTCCCGGTGCGCCTCGATCATCGCGTCGATGTAGAGTTCCTCGAAATCGATCGGGCGCGTCGCCGCCGCGAGCGCCGCCATCGCTTCGCCGTCGCCGGGCAGGGCGACCGGGCCGGCGTCCACGCTTTCGGGAAGCGTCTCCTGCGCGATGGCGCGCCCCGCCTCGTGCGCCTCGAGGATGTCACGGGCGACGTCGGTCGTACGCGGGCGCGGGTCGCGCGCGAGCACCAGCTCGGAGGCCCTCATGGCCAGCCGATCGAGCGCGACGAGGCGGCCGAGATAGGTCGGGGCGTCGAGATCCTCGAGCGTGCGCCAGTCGAGCTGCGTCTGCGGCGCGATGCGCTCCGCCGCCTCCTCGGGCGTGAACGGCGCGGCTTCCGGCGCGCGGGCGTCGCCGGCGTCGACGCCGTCCTGCGCGCGCAGCGGCGGTGCGCCCGCGAGCGCGAGAAGCGAGACGGCGAGCGCGAGCGCACGGAGCGGGGTCGAGACGGGTCCCAACGTTGATCTCCCGGGGGTGAATGCCACCCGAGAGAACGAGCCTTCGTCGCCGACGGTTCCGCGCGTGACCCGCGACGCTCCCGCGCGGGATCCCCGCGCGAGTAGGACCCCCGCTCGCGCGATCGTCAGGCCGGGCGCAGGTCGCCGGCGCGCGGATCGTGCCGCGCGAGGCGGGCCAGCAGGAGATCGACCTCGGCCTTCGTCTTCGCCGACACGCCTCCGCCGGGCTTGCGCAGCGTCGCGTTCGCGATGATGCCGCGCCGCATCAGCACGTACTTGCGCACGGCGAGCCCCGCACCGGGCTGCTGCTCGTAGCGCATGTAGGGCAGGTGCGCGTCGAAGAGATCGTGTGCCGCCTCGCGCTCGCCCGCCGCCGAGAGCCGCACCACGTCCGCCAGCATGTCCGGAAAGGCGTAGCCCGTCATGGCGCCGTCGGCGCCGCGGGACATCTCGAAGTCGAGGAACATGCCGCCGTTGCCGCACAGGATCGAGACCCGGCGCATCGAGCCGTCCGCCTCGAAGCCCCGCAGCGTGGTGATCTTCTCGAGGCCGGGCCAGTCCTCGTGCTTGAGCATCACCGCGCCCGGATTGTCCGCGACGATGCGCCGGATGACGCCGGGCGTCATCACGACGCCCGTGGAGAGCGGGTAGTCCTGGACGACGAAGGGCACGTCCGCGCCGATCGCCTCGGCGGCGTTGGCGTAGTAGCCGACGATCTGGTCGTCGGTCTTCAGCGAGGAGGGCGGCGCGATCATCACGCCGGCGGCCCCCGCGGCCATCACGGCCCGCGTCAGGCCGCCCATCGCGGCGAAGCCCGGGGCGGAGACGCCGACGACGACCGGCACGCTGGCGCGCGCGATCACCCGCGCCGCGACGGCGAGCGCCTCCTCGGCGTCGAGCTTGGGCGCCTCCCCCATCATGCCGAGCACCGTGATGCCGGTGGCGCCCGCCGCGACGAAGAAGTCCGTCATCCGGTCGATGGAGGCCTCGTCGACGCGCCCGTCCTCGTGGAAGGGGGTCGGGGCGATGACGTAGACGCCTTTCGCGGATGCGTCGAGCATGGGGGAGGGCTCCTGGCAGCGGGTCGAACGAGGCGCGCACGCTAGGGCGCGGGGCGCAGGCGCGCAAGCGCACCCACACGCATGCGCATTTCGGCCCGCTTGCAGGAGGCGCCCCCGCCGTGGTGTGGTCGCGACCTCCCGAAGAGACGAGAAGAGGCTGCGCTCCGATGTCCCGCACCGTGTTCCTGAACGGCGACTTCGTCCCCTACGAGGAGGCCCGCATCCCGGTCATGGACCGCGGCTTCCTGTTCGCGGACGGCATCTACGAGGTCGCCGCGCTCGTCGACGGCAAGCTGGTCGACGCGCTCGCCCATCTCGCCAGGCTCGACCGGTCGCTGCGCGAGATCGAGATCGCGAACCCCTATGCCGCCGAGGAGTGGATGCGGCTCATGCAGGAGCTCGCCCACCGCAACGACCTCGCCGAGGGGCTCGTCTACATCGAGGTGACCCGCGGGGTCGCCGAGCGCGATTTCGCCTTCCCGCCCGAGGGGACGACGCCCACGGTCGTGATGTTCACGCAGGCCAAGCGCATCCTCGGCGCGCCGGCGGCGGAGACCGGCGTCGCCGTCGTCACCGTGCCGGACCTGCGCTGGAAGCGGCGCGACATCAAGTCGGTGGCGCTCCTCGCCCAGGTTCTGGCCAAGCAGGAAGCCGCCCGCGCCGGCGTCGCAGAGGCGTGGATGGTGGAGGACGGATACGTGACGGAGGGGTCCTCCTCGTCGGCCTTCATCCTCACCGCCGACGACCGGCTCGTCACCAGGCCCCTCTCGACGGCGATCCTGCCGGGGATCACGCGCACGGCCGTCATGCATCTCGCCCGCGAGATGCAGCTCGTCGTCGAGGAGCGGCTGTTCAGCGTGGAGGAGGCGCACGCTGCCAAGGAGGCGTTCTACACCTCGGCGTCCGCTTTCGTGATGCCGATCGTGGCGATCGACGGGCGCACGGTCGGGACCGGCACGCCGGGGCCGGTGGCGCGTCGTCTGCGCGAGGTCTACATCGCGCTCGCGCGGGACGGATCGCTCGCGAGCGGCTGAGCGTCCGCGTCCTGCAGCCGCCCCCATCATGCGAACGCCCCGCCCTCCGGCAGGAGGGCGGGGCGTCGTGCGTCTCGTCCCGACCGGGGACGCGGGATCAGAACTTGTAGTTCAGGCCCGCGCGGACGGTGGAGAACTCGACGCCGGCCTTGCGCTGGACGTCGAGGTTGTAGGTCTCGTTGTCCAGGTCGGTGTAGAGGTACTCGACCTTGGCGGTCAGGTTGTTGGTGAAGGCGTGCTCCACGCCGCCGCCGAGCGTCCAGCCCCAATGGGTCTGGTCGTCGGAGAAGGTGGTGCCGCCGACGACCGCCGTCACGTCGGCGCTGCCGTAGGCGAAGCCGCCGGTGGCGAAGACGAGAGTGCGGTCGAGCGCGACGCCGGCGCGGGCGCGCACGGTGCCGAAATAGTCGAGCTGGGCCTCGCTGACCGTGCCGGCGAGCGCGCCCGGGACGGCGGGGCCGCCCTCGAAGTTCGTCCACTGCAGGTCGGTCTCGAGACCGGCGACGAACTGGCCGAACTGGGCATTGTAGCCGAGCTGGCCACCGCCGACGAAGCCGTCACCCTCGTCGTAGAGCGCACCGCCGGTCGTGCCGGTGAAGTCGCCCCAGGCGTAGCCGAGGTTCACACCGGCGTAGAAGCCGGTCCAGGTGAAGACGGGGGGCGCGGACGGAACGAAGGGGGCCGGCTGCGTCCGGGCCGGCAGGTCGGCTGCGACGGCGGCCGCCGAGAGCGCGACGAGCGCGGTGGAGGCGATGAGCAGGCGAATCATGATGTTTGGTCCTCTTGGTGGGATGGCGGACACATAGCGCGGAGTCCCATGGCGCGAAAGTCGCGCGGACCGGTTACCGAAGCATTGACGCAGTACGTTGTATTTCTGCAACTTAATCACTAGTTAAACATGCTCACGCCGTCTTGTCGGCGACTTTGTGTCGAAAGCGAGGCAGTGCCGAATACGAGGAACCTTCGACCTCGTTTTCTCAACGAATTGTTCACCCTGTCGGCGTGTCCCTCACGCGCGGATCCACGCGTTGACAGCCGCACGCACGGCTGCGATCCCTCGCGGCCATGCCGTACCTGCAGGTCTGCCCCCTCTCCCGTCTCGACGAGACCGTCCGCACGACGCGCGCGTCGCACCTGGTCACGCTCGCCGGCGTCGGGACGGCGCTCGCGCGTCCCGCCGCCATCGCCGAGGATCGCCACCTGACGCTGTTCATGAGCGACATCGTCGAGCCGATGGACGGCCATGTCCTGCCCGGGATCGAGCACGTCGGGCCCTTCCTCGGCTTCGTGCGCGCCTGGGACCGCGCGGCGCCGCTCGTGATCCATTGCTGGGCGGGGATCAGCCGCTCCACGGCGAGCGCCTTCGTCGCCGCCTGCGCGCTCGCGCCCGAGCGCGACGAGGCGGTGATCGCGCTGGCGCTGCGGGCGGCCTCGCCGATGGCGACGCCCAACCGGCGGATCGTCGCCGTCGCCGACGAGCTGCTCGGGCGCCGCGGACGCATGGTCGACGCCGTCGCCGCGATCGGTCGCGGGGCCGACGCCTACGAGGGCGTGCCGTTCACGCTGGCGCTGGACTGAGCCGTCGGGCTGCGTGCCGCCTCAGCGGCCGCAGCCGTCGAGATCGCCGGGCTCGGCCGTACCGGCGGACGCGAGCAGCCCGGCCGCGGCGAGCGGGACGGCGGCGGCCGTCGGCGAGGCGGCGGCGAGCGAGCCCTCCTCCTCGAGCGTGCGCACCGCACCGGCCAGCGGCGCGGTGGTGAGCCGCGCGACCGTGGCCGGCAGGCCCGCGGCCTCCTGCACCACGGAAGCCGCGATGTCCCCTGCGATCTCGGACATCGGCCGCCCGGCGAGCGTTCGCACCAGGTCCGCGAGGCCGTGATCGACGACGGCGACCGACATCGTGCGGGCGCGGGCGCGGGCGAGATCGCGCGATCCGAGCTCGGAGAGGTCGAGATCCTCGTCGACCTCGAGGTCGACCTCCGCCGTCGCGTCGGCGAGGCCGGGCGCGGCGAGGCAGACGAGACGCAGGCGCAGGCGCCCGGGGCGCAGCACCGCATCGGCGGAGACGTCGAGGCTCAGATGCGGTGCGCCTTCGAGCCCCCCGGCATCGACACCCTGCGCGGAGGCGGACGCGGCGATCGTGCGCGCGGGCTCCTCGATCGGCGTGCCGGCGAGGAGCGCCGCGGACGCCCGCGCCCCGCCGAGGTCGATCCGCGCGCGCGAGGCGGACGAGCCGAGGTTGACGTAGACGCCGCCCTCCTCGGCGACGAAGACCGCCGGCTCCGCCCCCGGACGCCGGGCGCGGAAGAGCAGGTCCTCGAAGGAGAGAGAGAACAGCCGGGCCGCGTCGTCGGGAGCCTCGGCGAGGCCGAGCGCGGACTGGGCCACCCGGGTGAGGCTGCGCGGCGAGCCTTCGAGCGCGAGGCTGCCGAGCGTGAACTCCGCCGCGCCGGCGAAGCGTGCGCTGCCCGACAGGCCGCGCGCGGTGAAGCCGGCGATGTCGAGCGCCGGGACGCCGGGGGCGTCCTCGCTCGCTTCCCCCGGGCGTGCCACGAGGCCGTCGAGCACGAGGTGCTCGGCCGCGAAGCGCGAGGCGAAGCTGCCGCGAGCGGGATCGTCGACGCTCCGGCGGACCTCGATCGCGACGTCCTCGATCACCACGTCGGCGGGGGCGGCGGCATCCGGGAGGACTCCGGTCGCGGCGGCGCCCAGCGTCCGCAGCGCCTGCGCGGAGAGGACCACGAGATCGGCGCCGAGCGTGCCGCCGTCGTTCTCCAGCGTGAAGCCCTCGAGCACAAGGTGATCGCCCACGAGCGCCGCGTTCGCCGCGGCGAGCCGCGTGCCGCGCCAGCCGACGGCGAGAGACAGGCCGCTCGCGGTCAGGTCCGGGACGATCCGCCGGGCGTCGGCGCCGCCGGCGCCGGCGAGCGGGTGGTCGGCCGGCAGGCGCACGGAAACGGGCGCGCCGTCCCAGGCGACGCTCGACCAGGTGGCGCGCTCGAGCACGGGATGGGCCTGCGAGAGGAACCTGCCGAGCGCCACCTCCGGCGCCTCCGCCCGCTCGGGCGGAAGCGCCTGCGCCACGGGCTGTGCGGCGACGCCGTGCGGCGCGAGTCCCGCGCCGAGCGTGAGCGCGATCAGGGCCACGCCCGCGAGGCGCGCGGCGCGGGTCGACGACGAACCGTTCATTGGGCCCAACCCGGCCTCCATGCTTCCGCCGGCGCGGCGCCGGCATAGGGGTCGCCACGCTGGCCTTCGAAGCGGCCGGCCCACCAGCCGCCTCCGCCGCGGGGCTCGGGCTGCGGCTCCGGCTCGGGCTCGGGCGCGAGCCAGTAGGGCATCTCCTCGCGGGCGAAGAGCGGCGCCTCGATGGTCGCCGTGGTGATTCCGGCGGCGCGCGCCTCGCGCAGGAAGGACGCGGCGATCGGCGCGGCGAACGAGCCGCCGGTCGCCAGCCGGCCGTTGATGGGGGGCAGCGGGCGATCGTCGTCGCGCCCGATCCAGACGGCGAAGGCGAGATCGCCGGTGCGCCCCACGAACCAGCTGTCGCGGTGCTCCTGCGAGGTGCCCGTCTTGCCGACGACGCCTTCGGGCCCGTTGGCGAAGGCGCCCGCCGCGGTGCCGCGCAGGACGACGCCGCGCATCATCCGCTCGAGGTCCTCGAGGTACGCGCGGCTGGCGATGTCGCTCGAGCGCGGGTCGAGCGCGGCCATTCCGAGCGCCATGCGGTAGGGCGATGTCTCCACCGCGCCGATCGAGGCGGAGGGATAGAGCAGGCCACGCTCGTCGGGCGGGTAGAGGCTCGCCGAGACGGCGACGCGGCGGACCTCCTCCATGCCGACATGCATGGCGAGGCGGGCGGCGACCTGGTTGTAGCTGCGCTCCAGCGCCGTGAAGACCGGCGTGTAGCTGCCGCCGCCGCCATCGTAGTTGCCCGGCGACCAGACCTCGTTGCCGACCGTCACGGTGATCGGGCCGTTGAGCACCCAGTCCTGCGGCAGCACGCCGCCTTCGAGGGCCGCGAGCCAGACGAAGGGCTTGAAGGCGGAGCCGGGCTGGCGCTGGGCGCGGGTGCGGTCGAAGCCGCTCGCCCAGCTGCGCGTGCCGCCCACGGAGGCGATCACCTCGTTGGTGGCGAGATCGATGGCGACGAGCGCGCCCTGCACCCGGGGGCGACCCTGGACCTCGCCGTTCGGCAGAAGGACGAAGACGTCGCCGAGCTCCGCACCGCGGGGGAGCTCCGGCGCGGAGGGGGCGGGAGCGGGGACGTCCGCCGCCGTGGCGCCGGTCGTGTCGACGGGATCGCGCGGCTCGACGATCGGGCCGTTGCGGCCCGTGATCACGCGCAGGAAGCCGTCCGGCAGGCGGGCGACGACGCGGTCCGCGGCAAGCCAGAGCGCGTCCGGGTTCTCCGCGGCGCGATCGAGCACGCGCTCCGGCACGCGGCCCAGCGGCGCGTCGGGCAGGCGGCGGTTCACCGGCTCGAGCACCTCGTCGAGCGCGCGCTGCGCCATCGCCTGGGCATCGGCGTCGATCGTGGTCGGGAACGGCCGATCGGCCGCCTGGTCGAGATAGGTCCCCGTGCCGAGGAAGCGGCGGGCCTCCGAAAGCACCCAATAGTCCGGATCGTCGGGCGCGGCGCCGGCGCGGGGGGGCGGCGGCGGCGGCGCGACGGCGATGCCGGAGGCCTGCGCCGCATCGCGCGTGGTCTCGTCGATGAAGCCGACCTCGGCCATGCGGGAGAGGACGTGGTCGCGCCGGACCTTCGCCCGCTCGGCGCTGCGCAGGGGGTCGAGGCCCGACGGCGCGCGCAGGACGCCGGCGAGGAAGGCGTGCTCGGGCAGTGTCAGGGCGTCCCAGTCGCGGCCGAACCAGTTGCGCGCGGCGTTGGCGGCGCCGTCCGAGCGGCGGCCGAAATAGACCGCGTTGGCGTAGCTCTCGATGATCTCTTCCTTGGAGGCGACGCTCTCCGTCATCACCGCCACGATGGCCTCGGCGACCTTGCGCTCGAGCGTCGCCGAATCGCCGACGAGCGCGTTCTTGGCGAGCTGCTGCGTCAGCGTCGATCCGCCGCCGGCGTCCGAGCGGCCGCCGAGCGCGCCGATCACGGCGCGGCCGAGCCCCGCGGGGTCGAGCCCCATGTGCCGCTCGAAGCTCGCGTCCTCCACGGCGACAAGGGCCTCCACGAACTGCCCCGGCAGGTCCTCGTAGCGCACGGTGGCGCGGTCCACGCCGAGCCGGCCGGCGGCCTCGCCGTCCCGGTAGACGATGGCGATCGAGCGGGAGGCACCCGCCGCCTCGGTCCCGTGCAGCGCCAGCACGGGCTTGGCGTCCACGACGCCCACCGGCCCGGCGACGATGGGAGCGCCGAGGGCGACGAGCGCGGCGAGGGCGGTGAACGCGTCGGACATGATTCGGCGTGTCTCCAGGAAGGGTCTAGTCGGCGCTTCGCCCGAACGCGCACTCGCGAGCCGCTGCGATTCTCATTTGCACCCTAACATCGGTTACGTCCAGGTTGACGCTCGGCGAATGCCAGGCACCGCATCGCTTTCGCGCCGCGGTGTGGAAAACTTGTGACGGCGCACCGCGCATCCGCGATGCGGCGATAACGCCGCAGGTGGCGTTCGGGTGCGACGCGGCGCGGCGGAACGGACGTTTCCCGTGAAACACTCCGCGGCAACGCCCCTGCGTCGCGCGCGGCTGCCCGGCGTCGTTGCCCGACGGGGGCGATCGGGCTATCGACCCCGACGAAGGAGCGCATCGCCATGGTTCACCCGCCGCGCAAGGCCCTCGTCACCGGCACCGCCGGCTTCATCGGCTTCCACGTCGCGCAGCGCCTGCTCGCGGACGGATGGCTCGTCACCGGCGTGGATGGGATGACGACCTATTACGACGTCTCGCTGAAGGAGGCGCGCCACGCCCGCCTGCGCCGCTCCAATGCCTTCCATGCGCACGAGATCATGCTCGAGGACGACGCGGCGCTCCAGGAGGTCTTCGACGCGGCGACGCCGGACGTCGTCGTCCACCTCGCCGCCCAGGCAGGCGTGCGCTACTCGCTCGAGAACCCGCGCGCCTATGTCGACGCCAACCTGGTGGGCACCTTCAACGTGATGGAGGGCGTGCGGCGGCATGCGCCGACCCACTTCCTCCTCGCCTCGACCAGCTCCGCCTATGGCGCGAACACCGAGATGCCCTTCGGCGAGACCGACCGGGCCGATCATCCGCTGACGCTCTACGCCGCCACGAAGAAGGCGACGGAGACGATGGCGCATTCCTACGCGCACCTGTGGAAGCTGCCGACCACCGCCTTCCGCTTCTTCACCGTCTACGGTCCCTGGGGCCGGCCCGACATGGCGCTGTTCAAGTTCGTGCGCGCGACGCTCGCCGGCACGCCGATCGAGGTCTACGGCGAGGGCCGCATGCAGCGCGACTTCACCTACATCGACGACCTCGTCGAGGCGATCGTGCGCCTGATCGACACGCCGCCGGTGGAAGGCGCGCCGATCGCGCCCTTCGATTCGCTCTCGCCCGCGGCGCCGTGGCGGGTGGTGAACATCGGCGGCGGCCAGCCGGTGGGGCTCATGCCCTTCATCGAGACGATCGAGGCGGCGCTCGGCGTGCCCGTGCGGAAGACGATGCTGCCGATGCAGAAGGGCGACGTCGCCGCCACCTTCGCCCGCGCGGAGCTGCTCGAGGCGCTCACCGGGTACCGGCCGTCGACGCCGGTCGAGGAGGGCGTGCGGCGGTTCGTCGACTGGTACCGGGAGCACTACGGCCCGTCTGCGACCTGATGGCGCAGCGGCGCGACTTGGGCTAAGCGTTGCGGCGGCTCGCGACGAGCCGTTCCCCGGGAGCGCGCGGCCGTGGACGACGAAATCTTCTTTCTCCTCATCGGGCTCGCCGTCCTCTCGCTGCCTATCCTGGCGATCGCCGCCTTCGTGATCGCCTACAATGCCCGCCAGCGGCTGCGCGGGCTCGAGAACCGTCTCGCCACCGCCGAGAGCGCGCTCGTCGCACTGCGCACGATGCCCTCTCCGCCTCCCGCCCCCTCCCGCGAGGCGCCGCCGACGGCGGACGTGCTGCGGGAGGAGCCGCCGTCCGCGCCGGAGGAGGAGCAGCCGCCGGAGGCCGGCTTCGAGCCGGCGCCGCTGCCGGAGATGCCGCCGCCCCCGCCGCCCCAGGCGTCGCCTGTGCCGCCTCGGCCCGGGCTGGAGGAGCGGTTCGGCACCCGCTGGGCGGTCTGGATCGGCGGGCTCGCGCTCGCGCTCGGCGGCGTCTTCCTGGTGCGCGCCTCGATCGAGGCGGGCCTGCTCGGTCCCGGCGCCCGGATCGCGCTCGGCGCGCTGTTCGCGGCGGCGCTGATCGCCGGCGGCGAGGTCCTGCGTCGGCGCACGGCGCCGATTCCGGCCTACGGCAGCGCCTACGCCCCGGGGGCGCTCACGGCGGCCGGGGCCACCACGGCCTTCGCCGTCGTCTACGCCGCGTTCGCGCTCTACGGCTTCATCGGTCCCGCGGCCGCCTTCCTTCTCCTCGCCGCGGTCGCCTTGGCGACGATGCTCGCGGCCGCCCTGCACGGGCCCGCGCTCGCGGCGATCGGCCTCGTCGGCGCCTTCGCCGCCCCGCTCCTCGTCGAGAGCGACACGCCGAGCCTCTGGCCGCTGCCCCCCTACCTCGCCTTCGTGGCGATCGCCGCCTACGGCGTCGCACGGCTGCGGCGTTGGCGCTGGCTCGCGCTCGCGACCGCGATCGGTGCCGCGCTGTGGGCCCTGGTGCTGACGCTGCTCGCCTTCGGCGACCATGCGCCCGGCCTCGTGCACATCGCGCTCCAGACCGCGCTCGCCGCCGGCGCCTTCGTCGTGCTGCCCTACGGCCGCGACCGCGCGCCGCGGCCGATGCTCGACCTCGTCGCCACCGGCGTACTCGCGGGCTGCGCGACGCTGGCGCTGCTGGCGGTCGAGAGCGGCGACGTCGGCCCCGCCGCGCGCGTCGCCTTCGCCGGCACGGTGGCTGCCGTTCTGACGGCGACCGCTCTGCGCTTCGCCCCCGCCGCCGCGGGCGCGCTCCTCGCCGCGATCGTCGTGGCCGGCGCGCTCGCGACCTGGCCGCTCGCCTGGGAGATGGCGGACGAGCCGCAGCGCCTCGTTCCCGGCGGTGTCGCACGCACGCCCTGGCCGCAGGCGCTCGAGGCCTTCCTCGCCTTCGCCGCGCTCGCCTCGGCAGCGATCGCCGCGGCGTCCGGCCTGCGGCTCCTGCGCGGCCCGGCACTGCCGCGGCTCCCGGCCGCCGCCCTCGTCGCCGCCGCGTCCGGCGCGCCGCTCCTCGTGCTCGTCACCGTCTACTGGGTGCTCACCGACGCGTTCCGCAGCTTCGACGCCGCGCCCGTCCTGCCGTTCGCGGCGGTCGCGGCCGGCCTCGCCATCGCCTACGCCGCGCTCGCCGCATGGCTCCAGCCGCGTCTCGCGGCGCGGGACGGCGAGACGCCGGGGCGCCTCCTCCTCGCCGGCAGCGCCGCAGCGGCGCTCTCGGCGCTCTCCGCCGGCCTCGTCTTCACCCTCGACCGCGGCTCGCTCACGGTGGCGCTGGCGCTCTCGGCGCTGGGAAGCGCGTATGTCGCGGACCGCACCGGGATCGCGACGCTGCGGTGGGCGGTCGGCGTCCTCGGCGTCGTCGTGCTCGCGCGGCTGGTGGCCGATCCCGTGCTCGCCGACGATCCCGGGCGCACGATCCTGCTCAACTGGCTCCTCGTCGGCTACGGCGTGCCGGCGGCGTCCTTCGCGCTCGCGGCGCGGCTCCTCGACCGCACCCGCCGCGACGGCGTCTCGCGCTTCGCCGAGAGCCTCGCCTTCGTGCTCGGGGCTTTCCTGGTCTTCTTCCAGATCCGCCACGCCCTGCACGGCGGTGATCCGCTGGCGCAGGCGACGGACCACGTCGAGATCGGCCTCCTCGCCACCGCCTCGCTGGCGTTCTCGATCCTGGCGACGCGCCTCGACATCGCCCGCCGCGACCCCGTCACCGGCATCGCGAGCCTCGCCTTCGCGGCCCTCTCGCTCGCGCTCGTGGCGCTGGGCCTCGGGCTGGGCGCGAACCCGCTCGTCACGGACGAGCCGATCGCCGGCGTTCCGGTCCTCAACGACCTCCTGCTCGCCTACGCCCTGCCGGCGGCCCTCGCGGCCGCGCTGGCGGTCGCCGCGCGCGGGGTGCGCCCGCCCTGGTTCGTGGCCGCGGCCGGCTGGCTCTCGCTCGCGCTCGCCGTCGCCTGGATCGGCCTCTCGATCCGCCACGCGGCGCTCGGGGCCCGAATCGGGCTCGACCGGCCGACGACGGAAGCCGAGATGTGGGCCTACTCCGCGGCGCTGATCGCGCTGGCCCTCGCCGCGCTCGCCGTGGGGTTCGTGCGCGATTCGCGGCGTGCGCGCCTCGTGGCGATGGCGTTCCTCGCGGCGGCCGTGGTGAAGGTCTTCCTCCTCGACCTCGCCAATCTCGAGGGCGTGCTGCGTGCGGTCTCCTTCATCGGGCTCGGCCTCGCGCTCGTGGGCATCGGCCTCGTCTGGCAGCGGCTGCTGGCGCGGCGCCCCGCATCCGGCGCGGGGGCGCAGTAAGGCGCGGGGTGGATCGGCGCGCGCCGATCGGTATGCTGCCGGCCCACACGCCTATCCGCATCCGTCACGGGAGATCGCATGACCATCGCCGTCGAGACCGTGGAGACGACACCCTTCCCGGACCAGAAGCCCGGCACGTCCGGCCTGCGCAAGAAGACGGCGGTGTTCCGCCAGCCGCACTACGTCGAGACCTTCGTCCAGGCGATCCTCGACGGCGTGCCGGACAAGCCCGCCGCGACGCTCGTGGTGGGCGGCGACGGGCGCTACCTCGTGCGCGAGGTCGTGCAGGTGATCGTGCGCATGGCGGCGGCGAACGGGATCGGCCGCCTCGTCGTCGGCGCCGAGGGCCTGCTCTCGACCCCCGCCGCCTCGGCCCTGATCCGCAAGCGCGGCGCCGCCGGCGGAATCGTGCTCTCGGCGAGCCACAATCCCGGCGGCCCGGACGGCGACTTCGGCATCAAGTTCAACGTCTCCCACGGCGGCCCGGCGCCCGAGAGCGTCACGCGCGCCATCCACGAGCGGGCGAGCGCCATGACGGCCTACCGCATCGCCCGCGCGCCGGACCTCGACCTCGGCTCGCTCGGCGAGACGCGGCTCGGCGACACGATCGTCGAGATCGTGGACCCGGTCGCCGACTACGCCGAGCTGATGGCGCAGTTCGTCGACCTCGACGCCATCGCCGGCCTGTTCGCCCGGGGCTTCCGCATGCGCTTCGACGCGATGAGCGCGGTCACCGGCCCCTACGCCACCGCCATCCTCGAGGAGCGGCTCGGCGCGCCGGCGGGGACCGTGGTCAACGGCACGCCGCTGCCCGACTTCGGCGGGCACCAACCCGACCCGAACCCCGTCCACAACGCCGAGCTCGTGGCGCTGATGACCGGGCCCGACCGGCTCGACTTCGCAGCCGCGTCCGACGGCGACGGCGACCGCAACATGATCGTCGCGCCGGGCATGTTCGTGACGCCGAGCGATTCGCTCGCGATCCTCGCCGCGCACGCGCATCGTGCGCCCGGCTATGCCGACGGTGTGGTCGGCGTCGCCCGCTCCATGCCCACGAGCCGCGCCGTCGACCGCGTCGCCGCCGCGCTCGGCGTGACGTGCTACGAGACGCCCACGGGCTGGAAGTTCTTCGCCAACCTCCTCGACGCGGGGATGATCTCGCTGTGCGGCGAGGAGAGCGCGGGGACGGGCTCGTTCCACGTGCGCGAGAAGGACGGCCTGTGGGCGGTCCTCCTGTGGCTCGATATTCTCGCGAAGACCGGCGAGAGCGCGGACGCTCTGGTGCGGGCGCACTGGGCGCGGTTCGGGCGCGACTACTACCAGCGCCACGACTACGAGGAGGTCGACGCCGAGGCCGCGGCCGCGCTGATGGACGACCTGCGCGCCCGCCTGCCGACGCTTCCCGGGACCGAGGCCGCGGGCCTGCGCGTCGAGGCCGCGGACGACTTCGCCTACACCGATCCCGTGGACGGCTCCGTCACCGCCGCGCAGGGCGCGCGCATCTACTTCGCCAACGGCGGCCGCGCGGTCTACCGCCTCTCCGGCACCGGCACGGCCGGCGCGACGCTGCGGGTCTATCTCGAGCGCTTCGAGCCGGCCGACGGCGACCACGAACGCGACGTCGGTGCGGCGCTGGCGGACGTGGTCGCGGCGGCGCGCGAGATCGCCGGGATCGAGGCCCGCATGGGCCGGGCCGAGCCGAGCGTGATCACCTGACGCGCGGAGGCGGAGGATCAGCCGGGCTCGTCCTCCGCCGCGGGCCGCGCGTCCCCGAGCGGGTGGAGATCGCGCACCATCGCTGCGGTACGGGCATCGAGCACGTGCGTGTAGATCTGCGTCGTGGCGATGTCGGCGTGGCCGAGCAGCTCCTGGATGACGCGCAGATCCGCGCCGTTCTGCAGGAGGTGGCTCGCGAAGGCGTGGCGCAGCACGTGCGGGCTCACCAGCCGGGCGGGGATGCCGGCGGCGCCCGCGAGCGCCTTCAGCTCCCGGGCGAAGGCCTGGCGGGTGAGGTGGCCGCTCTCGCTGTCCGCCGGGAACAGCCGGGCCGTGCCTGCGGTCGGTCTCTCCCCGGACGCGGTGGTCCCTGCGGCGCCGTCGCGCTCGAGCGCCTCGAGATAGTCCTGCGCCGCCGCCCGGGCGGGCTCGGTCACCGGCACGAGCCGCTCCTTGCCGCCCTTGCCGCGGATCACGAGCGCCCGCTCGCGGGTGCGCGCCGCCGAGCGCGGCAGGGCGACCAGCTCGGAGACGCGCAGCCCCGTGGCGTAGAGGTATTCCAGCAGGCAGCGCAGCCGCAGGGCCCGCAGCCGCGCCTTCGCGCCGATGCCCGGCACCTCCGCCGCCTCAGTCGCGGCAGCGAGGAGCCGGTCGACGTCGTCCACGGAGAGCGTCTTCGGCAGTCCGCGCGCCTGCTTCGGCCCCTGCAGCGTCGCCGTCGGGTCGTGGGCGGCGAGGCCCTCCGCCAGCAGGAAGGCGTGGAAGCGCCGCACCGCCGAGAGCCGCCGCGCGCTCGACGAGGCCTTGAGCCCGCGCTCGGCGATGGAGGCGAGGAAGCCGCGTACGGTCTCCGCGCGCGCCTCGATCGCGGCGGTGCCGACCTCGGCGAGGTAGTCGAGGTAGTCCGCGAGGTCGCGGCCGTAGGCGTCCAGCGTGTTGCGGGCGGCGCCCCGCTCGGCCGCCAGCATGTCGAGGAAGAGCCCGACGAGCCGAGCGTCGCCGCGCGCGGCCGCGCCCGCCGACGGGCGTCCCCGCCCCGGTCCGCTCATCGCGGGGCGAGCCGCGAGGGCGGCACGGTCGTCGAGATCTCGCGCACGTCCGGCTCGACGAGAAGGGCGAGCGCCCACATGCCGGCATAGGCCAAGCCGGCCAGCAGGCCGAGCAACACGACGAGGCGGAACAGGGTCGGCACGGTCTCGGGGCTCCCGGGCTGTCGGACGGCGCGGGCGACACGAAACGGCCCGCGTCGCGCCATCTCCGGGCCACGGGGCCGGTCTAGGCGCGGTCGGCGAACCCTAAGCGCCCGTTCGCGCCTTGCCTAGCCCTGCGAACGATCGGGGAGGCGCTCGACACCGGCGCCGATTCGGACGGTGCCGTGGGGTGGAACCATCGCTGCGGTGACGCGTTGTCTCTCGCCGCATTATGGCCTCGTGCCGGTCGGTGGCGCGTGGGCAACGTCTCCGGACGAAGAAGCAAGAGCGACGGCATGGACGACATGAACGCCGCACGGCGTGAGGACGCCGGCGGTGGCAAGAGGTTTCGGGAGCGGCTGACGCGCCTGTCGGGGCGCAACCTGCTCGCCCCCGCCGTCGTATTCGCCGTCGGGCTCGCCAGCACCCTCGTCGCCGGCGTGGCCTACGACCGCGTCGCCGCCGCGCGCGACGCGCAGCGGTTCGAGTCCCTCGTCGCCCAGCGCGTCATCTCGATCGACGAGCGCATGAGCCTGTATGTCGGGCTGCTGCGTGGCGTCGCGGCCCATCTCGCCATCGAGCAGGCCATCGACCGCGGGCGTTTCGCGGCCCTGATCAGGCGCATGCGGATCGACGAGGAATACCCGGGCGTCCAGGGCGTCGGCTACGCGGCGCTGATCGAGGACGCCGCCGACGAGGCGGCTCTGGAGGCGACGATGCGCGCCCAGGGCGTCGAGGACTTCGCCGTCTGGCCCCGAGAAGACGACATCGAGGACGACATCGAGGACGGTGCCGCGGGCGGAGCGGCGGGCGAGCCCGCACCGGAAGCGCTGCGCAGCGCGATCGCGCTCCTCCAGCCGGACGACGCGCGCAACCTCCAGGCCATCGGCTTCGACATGGCGTCGGAGGAGACGCGCCGTAGCGCGATGCTGCGCGCCCGCGACCGCGGCAGCTCGACGGCCTCGGGGCGCGTGACCCTCGTCCAGGAGACGGACGAGGACGTGCAGCCGGGCTTCCTCATCTACCTGCCGGTCTATGCCGGCGGGCGCATCCCGGAGACCGTCGAGCAGCGCCGGCGCCTGCTGGAGGGCTGGGTCTACGCGCCCTTCCGCGCCCGCGACCTGTTCGACCGCGCCCTGTTCCAGGGGCTCGGCGGCGAGCTCGAGTTCGCGGTCTACGACGGCGTCGCCCCGATGCCGGAGCACCTGCTCTACCGCTCCCGCGGCATGGACGAGCCCGGCCGTCTCGGCTTCGAGAGCGTCGAGCGCATCACCATCGCCGACAAGCAGTGGACCGTGGTTCTCAAGACCGCGCCGCTGTTCGAGCGGGCGTCGCCGCGGGTGTTCACCCCGTTCATCTTCCTGGCCGGCTTCGTGGCTACCGGCATGCTCACCGCGGCGAGCGTGCGGCAGGCCCGGGCCGTCGACGCGGCGGAGCAGGCGCGGACGCAGGTCGAGGAGCTCAACCACACGCTGGAGCACCGCGTCGAGCGGCGCACCGCGCAGCTCGAGCGCGCCCGCGCCCGCCTCGCCGAGCTCAACGTCGACCTCGAGCGGGCCGTGCAGGCGCGTACGGCCGAGCTGACCGCCGCCAACGAGGAGATCCAGCGCTTCGCCTACATCGTCAGCCACGACCTCCGCGCGCCGCTCGTCAACGTAATGGGCTTCACCGCCGAGCTGGAGACGGTGCGCACCGATGTCGAGGCGTTCCTCGCCGAGGTCGCGGCGAAGGCGCCCGAGATCGCGAGCGAGGACGCCCGGCGCGCCATCGAGACCGACCTGCCCGAGGCGCTCGGCTTCATCCGCGCCTCGACGCAGAAGATGGATCGCCTGATCAACGCCATCCTCAAGCTCTCCCGCGAGGGCCGGCGCGTGCTGTCGGCGGAGCCGGTCGCGCTCGCCGAGATCGTCGAGAGCCTGCGCGAGAGCCTCGCCCACCAGCTCGTCGAGCGCGACGCGACGATCGAGATCGGGCCGCTGCCGACGATCACCTCGGACCGGCTCGCGCTCGAGCAGATCATCGGCAACGTGGTCGAGAACGCCGTGAAGTACCTCGACCCGACGCGACCCGGGCAGATCCGGGTCACTGCCCAGGACACCGGGCCGCTCGTGCGGCTCGCGATCGCCGACAACGGCCGCGGCATCTCGCAGACCGACTTCGAACGCATCTTCGACCTGTTCCGCCGCGCGGGCCGCCAGGACGTGCCCGGCGAGGGAATCGGCCTCGCCCACACCCGCGCGCTGGTGCGCCGGCTCGGCGGCTCGATCGAGGTCGAGTCGACGGCAGGCGAGGGCTCGACATTCACGATCACCTTGCCGAAAGTGCTCGACGACGCCGCCAGGGCGTCCAAGGACGATAACAAGGACGAGAAGGAGAGCGCTGCATGAGCCCGCAGCCCGTTACCATCATCATGGTCGAGGACGACCAGGGCCACGCCCGCCTCATCGAGAAGAACGTCCGCCGCGCCGGCGTGAACAACGAGATCCGCCACTTCGTCGACGGCACCTCCGCGCTCGCCCACGTCATGCTGGAGGAGGTGCGCGCCAACGGCCCGCTCCTCGTCCTGCTCGACCTGAACCTGCCGGACATGAGCGGCATCGACATCCTGGCCAAGCTCAAGGCCGACGAACGCCTGCGGCGCGCGCCGGTGATCGTGCTGACGACGACCGACGACCAGCGCGAGATCCAGCGCTGCTACGACCTCGGCTGCAACGTGTACATCACGAAGCCGGTGGAGTACGAGACGTTCGCCCAGGCCATCCGGCAGCTGGGCCTGTTCCTTTCCGTGATGCAGGTGCCAGAGGCCTGACGATCGTGCCCTACCAGCTCGAAGGCGTGCGCCTCCTCTACATCGACGACGACCCCGCCTTCGGCCGCCTGGTCGAGCGCACGCTGGCCCGCAAGGGCATCGCGGTCAGCTTCGCGCTCGGCGGCGACGACGGCGTCGCCGCACTCGCGACGGGCGGCTTCGATGTCGTCGCCCTCGACCACTTCATGCCGGGCAAGGAAGGGCTCGAGGTTCTCGCCGAGATCCGCGCCCTGCCCGACCCGCCCCCGGTCGTCTACGTCACCGGCGCCGACGAGGGCCGCATCGCCGTCGCGGCGCTGAAGGCCGGCGCGGCCGACTACATCGTCAAGGACGTGGGCGGCGCGTTCTTCGACCTGCTCGTCGCCGGCATCGGCCAGTCCCTGTCGCAGGAGCGCGTGCGCCGCGCCAAGGAGGCGGCGGAGCGCGAGGTGCGCGAGCAGCGCGACCGGGCGGAGATGCTGCTGCGCGAGGTGAACCACAGGGTGGCGAATTCGCTCCAGCTCGTCTCCTCGCTGGTCTCGATGCAGAAGTCGCTGGTGACGGATCCCGGTGCACGCTCGGTGCTCGTGGAGACGCAGTCGCGAATCACCGCCATCGCGCAGATCCACCGGCGGCTCTACACCTCGCCGGACATCCGCGCGGTGTCGATGGACGCCTACCTGCGCGGGCTGATCGAGGAGCTCGCCGCCGCCCTCCAGGCGCAGGGCGAGCGCCACGAGCTGAAGGTCCAGGCGGAGGGCGTCCCGATGCCCACCGACAAGGCGGTCTCGCTGGGCGTGATCGTCGCGGAGCTGGTCACCAACGCCGTGAAATACGCCTATCCGGCGGGAGCCGGCGGCGAGGTCCGGGTGCTCCTCGTGCGCGACGGCAGCGGCATGGCCCGGCTCGTTGTCGAGGACGACGGCGCCGGCTGGCGCGGCGAGGAGCCGGCGACGGGGAGCGGGCTCGGGACGCGGATCATCAAGTCGATGGCGTCGGCGCTCCAGTCGAGGCTCGAGTTCGATCCGAGCCACCGCGGGACGAAGGTGATGCTGCGCTTCGCGGTCGAGGAGGAGACGCAGGAGGATCCGGCCCGCCGGGTGGGGTGAGGCGCCGTCCTCAGGGCGGCGGCGGGGGTGCCGCGCGCGCGAGGCGTTCCAGTGCCGCGCGGGTGTCCTCGGGGATCGGCACCGGCCGGCTGTTTTCACGTGAAACGAAGACGTGGGTGAACCGCCCCGCCGCTGCGGCCTCGGGCGCACCCGCCTTGAAGATCCCCACCGAATAGGTGACCGACGAGCTTCCCAGCCGTGCGACCGCGATTCCGGCCTCCAGCGCGTCCGGGAAGGCGACGCTCTCGAAATAGGCGCAGGACGTCTCGACCACGAGCCCGACCACGGGGCTCGTCGCGACGTCGAGCAGGCCCGCGTCGACGTACCAGCCGTTCACCGCCGTGTCGAAGTAGCTGTAGTAGACGACGTTGTTGACGTGGCCGTAGACGTCGTTGTCCATCCAGCGCGTCTGGATCGGCCGGAACACGGCGTAGGCGGCGCGCGCGGGGCGGGGCTGGCGGGGCAATCGGGTCTCCTCCATCGATGCGGCGGAGACCGAGCATAGGCCCGGCTCTGCGCGGCGTCACCCGCGGGGGGGGGGGCGGCGCGGCGCGCCTCAGCACTCCGCGACGTTCACCGCGAGCCCGCCCTGGGACGTCTCCTTGTACTTCGACTGCATGTCGAGCCCGGTCTGGCGCATCGTCTCGATGACGCAGTCCAGGGAGACGTGGTGGACGCCGTCGCCGTGGAGCGCGAGGGAGGCGGCGGCGATGGCCTTGATGGCGCCGAAGGCGTTGCGCTCGATGCAGGGGATCTGCACGAGGCCGCCGACGGGGTCGCAGGTCATGCCGAGATGGTGCTCCATGGCGATCTCGGCGGCGTTCTCGACCTGCTCGGGCGTCGCGCCCAGCGCCGCGGCGAGGCCGGCGGCGGCCATCGAGGCGGCGGAGCCGACCTCGCCCTGGCAGCCGACCTCCGCGCCCGAGATCGAGGCCTTGCGCTTGATCAGCCCGCCGATGGCGGCCGCCGTGAGCAGGAACGTGCGCGTCGTCTCCGGCGACGTCTCTCCGCAGATCTCGCGCAGGTAGCGCAGCACCGCCGGGACGATGCCGGCCGCGCCGTTGGTCGGCGCGGTGACCACGCGCCCGCCGGCGGCGTTCTCCTCGTTCACCGCGATGGCGAAGGTCGAGACGCGGTCCATCACCTCGCTCGGCGAGCGGATGTTGGCCCGCTCGCCGGCCTGGAGGCGGGCGTGGAGGTCCCGCGCGCGGCGGCGGACCTTGAGGCGTCCCGGCAGCGTGCCGCCGGTGGAGAGTCCCCGCTCGATGCAGGCGAGCATCGCCGCGGCGATGCGGTCGAGCCCCGCCTCCACCTCGTCGAGGGGCCGCAGCGCCGTCTCGTTCTCGCGCTGGACCGCCGCGATGTCGACGCCGCGCGCCCGGCACAGCGCCACCAGCGCGTCCGCGCTGTCGAAGGGCAGCGGAGCGGCGACTTCCATGGGTGCCGACGCTCCCGTGTCCGCGGCCTGCTCGCCGACGACGAAGCCGCCGCCGATCGAGTAGTAGACGCGCTCGAGCGCCAGCGCGCCGGCTTCGTCGAAGGCGCGGAAGCGCATGCCGTTGGTGTGGCCGGGCAGCATCTCGGCGGTGTCGAGGACGAGGTCCGCGTCCGGGTCGAAGGCGACGTCCCGGTTGCCCACGCGGATGGCGCCGTCGCGCGCGAGCCCGGCGACGAGGCCGGGCACGGCGTCCGGATCGACCGTGTCGGGCCGCTCGCCCAGCAGCCCGAGGCAGATCGCCGTGTCGCTCGCGTGCCCGCGCCCGGTGAAGGCGAGGGAGCCGTGCAGGCTCACCGCCATCCGCGCCGGTGGCGCGGGGAGCGCGCGCAGGTCCGCCAGGAACCGCGCGGCGGCCACCATCGGGCCGACCGTGTGCGAGCTCGAGGGGCCGATACCGATCTTGAAGAGCTCGAAGACGCTGATCATGGCCCGTCACGCTCCGCCGCGGCGGCTCACAGGCCGCGCGCCGCCTCGAGGAGAAAGCCGCGGACGTAGTCCGCGTAGGAGCGCCAGCATTCCACCTCGAACGTGTCCGCGTCGAGGTGCGAGAGCAGGATCTCCGTCTTGGCGAGAACCGTCCGGGTCGCCCTGCCGACCGGGAACGCCTCCGGCGCGAGGTCGAGCGGGCAGCCGGCGGAAAGTGCCGTCGCCGCGCCGGCACCGCTCACGAGGAGGCCGCAGGAGCGGTGGCCGACGTCGACGAGCGCGTGGACCGTGCCGGCGAGCGCGCCGATGACGCGGGCCGCGAGCTCGTCGCCCTCGTCGGCGTCCGCGACGAGGAGCCATTCGTCCGGCCCGAGCCGCAGGGCGCGGCGGCCGTCGCATTCGCTGGTCGAGCCGATCGGCCCGTCGAGCACCAGCCCCGCGACGCTCCCGATTCCCGCGGCAGCCAGAGGGCGAAGGCGCAGCGACAGGCGCGTGCGCGGGGGACTCGGCGCGATCGTGACGCCGCCGATCGTCTCCGCGGCGAGCGGGAAGGGCGCCGCGCGGGTCGCCCGGTTACGAATCTCGAGCATGGACGCGCACTCCTTCCGCATCGACGAAGACGGTGTCGCGGATCGTGGCGCGGGCGAAGCCGGCCATCGTGGTGACGTGGATGGTCTCGCCCATCCGCGCGTGGCCGTCGGCGACGAGGGCCAGCGCGATCGTGCGCCCGCAGGCGGGGCTGAAATAGCTCGACGTGACGTGGCCGAGCATCGGCACCGGCACCGGGGCCGAGGGGTCGAGCACGATCTGCGCGCCCTCGTCGAGCCGCTCGTGCGGATCCTCCGTCTCGAGCCCGACGAGCTGCTTGCGGCCGCCCGCCACGAGGTCGGGCCGCGCGAGCGAGCGCTTGCCGACGAAATCGGGCTTCACCTTCGAGACCATGCCGCCCAGCCCGACGTCGTCGGGCGTCACCGTGCCGTCGGTCTCCTGGCCGACGATGATGAAGCCCTTCTCGGCGCGCAGCACGTGCATGGTCTCGGTGCCGTAGGGCGTGATGCCGAGCTCCCGTCCCGCCTCCCACAGCGCCTCCCACACCGCGCGGCCGTAGTCGGCCGGCACGTTGACCTCGTAGCCGAGCTCGCCCGTGAAGGAGACGCGCATCAGCCGCGCCGGCACGCCGCAGACGAAGCCCTCGCGCACGGACATGTGCGGCAGCGCCTCGTTTCCGAGGTCGATGTCGGAGACGAAGGGCGCGAGCACGTCGCGGGCGCGCGGGCCCTGCAGGGCGATCACCGCCCATTGCTCGGTCACCGAGGTGAGGAACACGTCGAGGTCCGGCCACTCGGTCTGGAGGTAGTCCTCCATCAGCGCCAGCACCCGCGGCGCACCGCCGGTGGTGGTGGTGACGTGGAAGCGATCCTCCGCCAGGCGCGCGACGACGCCGTCGTCGAGGATGAAGCCGTCCTCCTTCAGCATCAGCCCGTAGCGGCACTTGCCCGGCGCGAGCTTCGACCAGCCGTTGACGTACATCCGGTTCAGGAACTCGGCGGCATCGGGGCCGACGACCTCGATCTTGCCGAGCGTCGAGGCGTCGAAGATGCCGACGCCATCGCGCACGGCCGCGCATTCGCGTGCGACGGCGGCGTGCATGTCCTCCCCGGCCTTGGGGAAGTACCAGGCACGCCGCCACAGCGAGACCGGCTCGAACACGGCGCCATGGGCCTCCGCCCACGGGTCGATCGGCGTCCGGCGCACGGGGTCGAAGAGCGCGCCCTTGCTCGGGCCGACCAGCGCGCCGAAGGAGACCGGCGTGTAGGGCGGGCGGAAGGTCGTCGTGCCGACCGTGGGCAGCTCCTTGTCGAGGAGCCCCGCCACGTAGCCCAGCGCGTTCATGTTCGACGTCTTGCCCTGGTCGGTGGCCATGCCCGTCGTCGTGTAGCGCTTGACGTGCTCGATCGCGTGGAAGCCCTCGCGCACGGCGAGCTTCAGGTCCTTGGCGGTGACGTCGTTCTGGAAGTCGACGAAGGCGCGCACGCGCCCGGGATCGGCATCGGTGGGCAGCACGCGCATGGGCTGGAAGCCGGTGCGGGTGGGGCTCGCCTGGAAGGTGCGTGCCTCGGAGACGCCCGCGGCCGCCGCGCCGGCAGCGAAGCCGGCGTCGAGGCAGGCTGCGAGGTCGTAGTCCCCGGCGCAGGCGCCGGCGGAGCGCTCCGCCTGGGCGTGCGTGCCGGGCAGGAAGGCGTCGCGCTCGGCGTCGAAGGCGAGCTTGCCGCGCGACTGCGAGAACAGGTGCACCGCCGGCGTCCAGCGGCCCGACATGCCGACGCAGTCGCACGGCAGGGTGCGGCGGGCGCCGACCGAGCCGTCGGCGCGCAGCGGCGCCACGACCAGGCCGGAGACCCGCAGGCGGCCCTTCGAGCCCACCACCGTGTGGCCCGCCAGCACCTCGATGCCGTGCTGCGCGGCGAAGGCCACGTCCGCGGCGCAATCCCCCGCGAGCCGCACGTCGACGATCGTCACCCGGATCCCCGCCGCCGCGAGATCGGCGGCGGCGGTGTAGGCCGAGGAGCCGACGGTCGCGATCGCCACCTGGCGTCCCGGCGCCACGCCGTAGCGGTTGACGAGGACGCGCAGGCCCTCCGCCAGCATGATGCCCGGGCGGTCGTTGTCGGCGAAGACCAGCGGGCGCTCGTGCGACCCGGTGGCGAGCACGACCTCGCCGGCGCGAACCTGCCACAGCCGCTCGCGTGGCAGGTCGCGGGCCTGGTCGAGGGGGAGATGGTCGGAGACCCGCTCCACCAGGGCGACGTGATTGTGGTTGTAGTAGCCGAAGGCGGTGGTGCGCGGCAGGATCACCACGTTCTCGTGCCCGTCGAGGGCGGCGAGCGTCTGAGCCACCCAGTCCTGCGCCGGCAGGCCGTCGATGGTCGCGCGGGGGTCGTGCAGCAGCGCACCGCCCGGCTCGGCCTGCTCGTCGGCGAGCATCACCCGCTTGCCCGAGCCCGCGGCGGCGAGCGCGGCGGCGAGGCCGGCGGGACCGGCGCCGACGATCAGCACGTCGCAATGGGCGTGGCGGTGGGCGTAGCGGTCCGGGTCGGGGCCCTCCGGCGCCACGCCGAGCCCCGCGGCGGCGCGGATGATCGGCTCGTAGACCTTGTCCCAGAACGAGCGCGGCCACATGAAGGTCTTGTAGTAGAAGCCCGCCACCAAGACCGGCGAGAGCAGGTCGTTGACCGCGCCGATGTCGAAGCCGAGCGAGGGCCAGCGGTTCTGCGAGCCGGTGACGAGCCCGTCCACCGCCTCGACGGCGCCGGCGCGGTTGTTCGGGTCGACCCGGCCGGGGCCGCGATCGACCGAGAGCAGCGCGTTCGGCTCGTCGGTCCCGACCGAGAGGAGGCCGCGCGGCCGGTGGTACTTGAACGAGCGGCCCATCAGGTGGACGCCGTTCGCCAGCAGCGTCGACGCCACGGTGTCGCCGGCATAGCCCTCGTAGGTCTCGCCGTCGAAGCGGATGGCGAGCGGCCGCGTGCGGTCGATGCGCCCGCCCTGCGGGAGGCGGTAGGCCTGAGCGCTCATCGGGCGTCCTCCGCTGCGATGTCCGGGCGCGGCGCGCCGGCGGGATAGGTGGCGACGAACTTGTCGGAGTGCGTGTCGCGGAGCGCGTTGAACCACCGCTGGCAGCCGTGGGCGTGGTTCCAGCGCTCGGCGAAGAGGCCCTTGGGGTTGTTGCGCACGAACAGGAACTCGGACCACGCCCGGTCGTCCAGCGCCGACGGGTCGGCCGGGCGCGCCACGTGCGCCTCGCCGCCCCAGCGGAACTCGAGTTCCGGCCGCGGACCGCAATGGGGGCAGGTGATCAGCAGCATGACTCTCGCCCCTCAGTGCGCGACGGCGGCGGCCGCCGCCTCGTCGATCAGGCGTCCGGTGCGGAAGCGATCGAGCGTGAACGGCGCGTTGATCGGATGCGGCTCGCCGGTGGCGAGCGTGTGCGCGAAGACGTGGGCCGAGCCCGGCGTCGCCTTGAAGCCGCCGGTGCCCCAGCCGCAATTGACGTAGAGGCCCGGCACCGGCGTCTTGCCGATGATCGGCGAGCGGTCCGGTGTCACGTCGACGATGCCGCCCCAGTTGCGCAGCATGCGCATCCGCGAGAAGCGCGGGAAGATCTCGCAGATCGCGTCGAGCGTGTGCGTCGTGATCTGCAGGCCGCCCTGCTGGGAATAGGACGCGTACTGGTCCGTGCCGGCGCCGATGACGAGCTCGCCCTTGTCGGACTGCGAGATGTAGGCGTGGACCGCGTTCGACATCACGACGCAGGGGAAGACCGGCTTCACCGGCTCCGACACCAGCGCCTGGAGCGGGAAGCTCTGGAGCGGCATGCGCACGCCGGCGCGCTCCATGATCACCGAGGTGTGCCCCGCGGCCGCGACACCCACCCGCGTGGCGCCGATGAAGCCCCTCGTGGTCTCGACCCCGGTGACGGCGCCGGTGGCGGGATCGCGCCGGAACCCCGTCACCTCGCAGTTCTGGATGATGTCGACGCCGCGCGCATCCGCCGCGCGGGCGTAGCCCCAGGCCACCGCGTCGTGGCGCGCGGTGCCGCCACGGCGCTGGAGCGCGGCGCCGAGCACGGGATAGCGGGCGCGCGGGTCTATGGAGAGCGGCGGGCAATAGGCCTGCGCCTGCTCCGGCGTCAGCCACTCGTTGTCCACGCCGTTGAGCCGGTTGGCGTAGACGTGGCGCTTGAAGACCTGCACGTCGTGAACGTTGTGCGCCAGCATCATCACGCCGCGCTGCGAGTACATCACGTTGTAGTTCAGGTCCCGGGAGAGTCCCTCCCAGAGCTTCACCGCGTGCTCGTAGAGATGCGCGCTCTCGTCGTAGAGGTAGTTCGAGCGGATGATCGTGGTGTTGCGGCCGGTGTTGCCGCCGCCGATCCAGCCCTTCTCGAGCACGGCGACGTTCGTGATGCCGTGCACCTCGGCGAGGTAGTGCGCCGTGCCGAGCCCGTGCCCGCCGCCGCCGACGACGACGACGTCGTAGCTCTTCTTCGGCTCCGGCGAGCGCCATTGCCGGCCCCAGCCTTCGTGCCCGCGCACGGCCTCCGTGAGCAGGTTTGCGAGATTGAAACGGCGCATGGCGGTCACTCGCTCGTCGCCCGCCCGTGCGAGGCGGGATCATTGGGGCGGGATCAGGATCGCATCCTGCGCCCGCGCGCCCGCCGCCGCTTGATCGGCCGCGACGTTCTCTTGCGTGATTACGACACGTCGCGTCGCCTGCGCTCAAGCGCGGCCGGTTCACGGCGCGGCCGTCGGCTCGCTCTCCTGCGGGCGCGCCGCACGCACCAGGCTCGGCGACAGGTTGAAGTAGCCCTTGAACTGGCGGGAGAAATGCGCCGCGTCGCAGAACCCCGTCTCCACCGCGACGGCGGTGACGGGCTTGGCGGTGTTCTCGATGAGCCAGCGCGCGTGCCGCAGCCGCAGCTGGCGGTAGACCACCGCCGGGCGCAGCCGCAGCCGCGCCTGGAACAGGCGCTCGAGCTGGCGCGTGGAGAGCGCGAGCGAATCCGCGATCGCCGCGATCGTCATGGGCTCGGCGATGTTCTGCTCCATGAGCCTGAGCGCGCGCTCGACCCGCGCCTCGCCGATGCGCTCGACGGGGAGCGCGTGGGGCTGCGCATCGCTCGCCGCGCGGGCGTGCTGGAGCAGGAGCACGTGCAGCGCCTTCTGCGCCACGGCGCGGCCGAGATGTTTCTCGATCAGCCAGGCGGCGAGGTCGGCCACGCCGGCGCCGCCCGAGCAGGTGATGCGATCCCGGTCGACGAGGAAGAGCTGGTCGGACAGCGGCGTCGTGTCGGCGAACGCGGCCTCGTACTCGGCGTGGTGGTACCAGGACACGCAGGCCCGGCGGTTCCGCATCAGCCCGGCGCGGGCGAGGACGAAGGAGCCGGTGCACACGCCGACGAGCGGCACGCCCGCCAGCGCCGCGGACCTCAGCCAGCGTTCGGTCTGCGCATCGACCTGGTCGCCGCCGTGGAGCAGGCCGCCCACCACGACGACGTAGTCGAAGCCGCGCGGATCGGAGAGCGGCGAGGTGCGCCCCACGGACAGGCCGCAGCTCGCCCGCACCGGCTCGGCGCTCGACGCCATGATCGCCCACGAGCAGCGGATCGGCCGCGACCGGTCCCCCTCGTCGGCGGCGAGCCGCAGCGGATCGACGAAGAGCGAGAGCGCCGAGAGGGTGAAGTTCTGGGCGAGCACGAAGCCGACGCGCAGCGCGAGCGGGGGATCTGCGGGGGAGCCTGCGGGCATGGATGACGTCCTCCCTGGATCGAAGTGCGCGGCAGCGGGACGGCCGAGGCGATCCATGACCGCGATCCGCCTGCATACTCCTTCCCTGTAGGGGAAGGAGAACGCACGCCGCGCCGCTCGGCTGCTCACCCCCGCAGCCGCGCGTTCTCCGGGTCGAAGGGCGACTCGCCGATCACCATGCACCGGTGCGGCCGGCCGAGGATCACGATGTCGAGCTCTGTGCCGATCTCGCCCAGGTCCGGTCGGACCATGCCGAGCGCCAGCGACTTGCCCGTGCGCCAGCCGAAGCCGCCGGAGGTGGCGCGCCCGACGATCTCGCCGCCGCGCAGGAGCGCCTCGTTGCCGCGGGCGTCGGCGTCGCCGACGTCGTAGACCTCGAGCGTTACGAAGCGGTTGGCGAAGCCCCTTGCCTGCCGGGCCAGCAGCGCCTCGCGGCCGATGAAGTCGCCCTTGTCGAGCCGCACGAAGCGGTCGAGGCCGCTCTCCAGCGCCGCGTACTCGATCGAGAGCTCGCGCGGCAGCACGCGGTAGGACTTCTCGAGGCGCATCGAGTCCATGGCGCGCACGCCGTAGGGCGCGATGCCGAAGGGAGTCCCGGCCTGCATCAGCAGGTCGAAGACGTAGGCCGTCATCTCGACGGGAACGTGGAGCTCGAAACCGAGCTCGCCGACGAAGTTGACCCGCAGCGCCTTGGCGTTCGCGACGCCGACGTCGATCGTCCGGCCGGTGAGCCAGGGGAAGGCGGCGTTCGAGAGATCCGTGTCGGTGACGCTCTGGAGCACCTCGCGGGCGTGCGGGCCGGCGAGGCCCAGAACACCGATCTGCGTCGTGACGCGGGCGAGGTCGACCGAGCCGTCGCGGGGGCGCAGCTTCGAGAGATAGTCGAAGTCGTGCCGCTCTGCCGAGCCCATGCCGACGAGGTAGAACCGCTCCGGCCCTTCGCGGAAGACCGTGAACTCGGCGCGCACGCCGCCGTTCTGCGCGAGCATGTGCGTCAGCCCGATCCGCCCGGTCTTCTGCGGCAGGCGGTTCGCGAGGATGCGATCGAGCCAGGCCTCGGCGCCGGGTCCCGAGACCTCGTACTTGGCGAAGGCGCCGAGGTCCTGGATGCCGACCGCCTCGTGCACCCGGCGCACCTCGTTCCCGACATGCGCGAAATAGTTCGAGCGGCGGAACGACCAGCGCTCGCGCGGGCGCTCGCCCGCCTTCGGGGGCGGGTGGTTCTCGGCGAGGAGCACGTCCTCCTTGGCGAGATCCGCCTCGTCGAGGCCGTAGCCCCCCGGGGCGAACCAGTTCGGGCGCTCCCAGCCGTAGACGCAGCCGAACACCGCGCCGAGCGCGGCCATGCGGTCGTGCACCGGCGAGCGGCGCAGGGGGCGCGCGGCGGCGCGCTCCTCGTCCGGGTAGTGGACGGTGAAGACGTTGGCGTAGGCCTCCTCGTTCTTGGCCTTGAGGTACCCGCGCGTGGCATGCGGGCCGAAGCGGCGCGGGTCGACGCCGCCCATGTCGATCGTGGGCTCGCCGTCGACGATCCACTCGGCGAGCTGCCAGCCGGCGCCGCCGGCGGCGGTGACGCCGAAGGAGTGGCCCTCGTTGAGCCAGAAATTCGGCAGGTCCCAGGCCGGGCCTATGATCGGCGAGCCGTCGGGCGTGTAGGCGATGGCGCCGTTGTAGACCTTCTTGACGCCGACCTCGCCGAAGGCGGGCACCCGGGCGATCGCCGCCTCGATGTGGGGCCCGAGCCGCTCGAGCTCCTCCTGGAACAGCTCGTACTCGCTGCTCGCGTCGGGCCCGTCGACGTAGCAGCAGGGCGCGCCCGCCTCGTAGGGCCCGAGGATGAGCCCGCCGGCCTCCTCGCGCATGTACCAGCCGGAATCGGACTCGCGCAGCACGCCCATCTCCGGCAGGCCCTGGCGGTGGCGGGCGACGATCTCGGGATGCGGCTCGGTGACGATGTACTGGTGCTCGACCGGGATGACGGGGATGTCGAGCCCGATCATCGCGCCGGTCCGGCGGGCGAAGTTGCCGGTGGCGCAGACCACGTGCTCGCAGGTGATCGCGCCCTTGTCGGTCTCGACCCGCCAGCGCCCGTCGGCGGTGCGCGCGATGCCGGTCACGGTGGTGAAGCGGTGGATCTCCGCGCCCCGCGCGCGGGCGCCGATGGCGAAGGCCTGGGTCAGGTCGGCGGGCTGGATGTAGCCGTCGTCGGGATGGCGGATGGCGCCGACGAGCCCGTCGGTCTCGCACAGCGGCCAGATCTCCTTCACCTGCGCGGGGGTCAGCACCTCGACGCGCACGCCCAGCGTGTCGGCGATGTTCTTGTAGTACATGTACTCGTCCCAGCGGTCCCTCGTTCGCGCCAGGCGGATGTTGGAGACGCGCCGGAAGCCGACGTCCTGCCCGGTCTCCTCCTGCAGCGTCGCGTAGAGCGCGACCGAGTACTCGTGGATGCGCCCGACCGAGTAGCTCATGTTGAACAGCGGCAGGAGCCCCGCCGCGTGCCAAGTCGAGCCCGAGGTCAGCTCCCGGCGCTCGATCAGGACGACGTCCGACCAGCCCTTCCTGGCGAGGTGGTAGAGCGTCCCGGTCCCGACCACGCCGCCGCCGATCACGACGACACGCGCCTCGCTTCGCATCCCGCCCGCATTCATGGCTCGCCTCCGCCCGCGCGGCCCCCTCCGGACCCGCGGCCATGCTCGCCACGCCCCCGCTCCGCCGCTTGCGCGAAGGCGACGTGCGATGTCGCGCGGGCGCCATCGGCCGGTGCGAGCCTTTCGCGAAGATCGGAACAGGTATCCGCGCACGGTTGCCGTTTTTGCGCCACGCAGGGCGGGAATACTACACTTCGTCGGCTTCGTGCCGTGGAGGCGAGCATGGCGGGACGGTTCGATCCGGAGAGACCCCTGGCGCTCGGCTTCTTCCTCACGCCGAACTTCTCGATGATCGCCTTCACGTCGGCCATCGAGCCGTTCCGGCTCGCGAACTACGCCACCGGGTGGGATCTCTATTCCTGGCGGCTGTACTCGCCCGACGGGGAGCCGGTGCGCGGCTCGAATGCGGTCGCGGTCGCCGTGGACGCGCGGATGTCCGCCGCGCAGGGGCTCGACCGGGTCTTCGTGTGCGGCGGCAACGGCGTGCAGGGTTTCGATCATCACGACACCATCGCCGCGGTGCGACGCCTCGCCGCGCACGGGGCGGAGATCGGGGCCGTGTGCACGGGCGCCTGGGTGCTCGCCAAGGCGGGCCTCCTCGACGGCTACCGCGCCACCATCCACTGGGTCTACCAGTCCGGCCTCGTCGCCGACTTCCCCGATCTCGAGGTGAGCGACGAGCTCTTCGAGATCGACCGCAACCGCTTCACCTGCGCCGGCGGGATGGCCGCCGCCGACATGGCGCTCTCGCTCGTGGCGCAGGACCGAGGCGCCGACGTCGCCGCGCAGGTCACCGACCTCCTGATCCACAATCGCATCCGGGAGGCGCGCGAGCGCCAGCGCATGGACCTGCGCGCCCGCGTCGGCGTCGCCCATCCCAAGCTGCTCGCCGTCGTCCAGACGATGGAGGAGACGGTGGAGGAGCCGCTGCCCTGCGCCGACCTCGCCCGCACCGCGGGCGTGTCGCAGCGCCAGCTGGAGCGGCTCTTCGTCAAGTATCTCGGCGAGCCGCCGACGCGCTACTACATGAAGGTGCGCCTCCAGCGCGCCCGCCAGCTGCTGCGCCAGACCAGCCTGCCGGTGCTCGAGATCGCGCTGTCCTGCGGCTTCGTCTCCGCGTCGTACTTCTCCAAGACCTACCTCGAGCATTTCGGCCGCTCGCCCTCGGCCGAGCGCAAGCCCGGCGCCCGCGAGAGCATGGCGGTGGGTGCCGTCGGGCCCCGCGGACGCGGGCGCGTTGCCCTCGCCGACGCAGGCTGACGCGCCGCCTTATTCTCGTCCCTCTTCGCCGCGAGAAGCCCACCCGTCGGCGCGCGAGGCGCGCCGACGCCCGCGCCCTCCCGGCGCATCGACCGGCGCCCGCAGAACCGGGGCCGATCCCAGCGGCGAGCCCCCGGAACCCGGCGGCGCTCGATCCCGCGCGACACGACGATCACCTTAGGAGAACGAGACGATGCGAATCGCTCTCGCGACCGCGCTCGCCCTGATCCTGGCGACCCCTGCGCTCGCCAACGAAAACGCCGCGCTCTTCCTCGCCGAGCACGCCGCCGCGCAGGCGGAGACGGCCGCGCCGGAGGCCGTCGAGACCGCCGCCGACGCGGCGCCGGCCCCCGCGACGTACGCCCCGGCGAGCGCGCAGGCCTTCTTCCTCGCCGAGGCCGCGCGTGCCCAGGCGGAAGCGACCGAGACCGGCACGGCGCAGCCCGCCACCGACGAGGCGCCCGAGACGGCCGCCGCGCCGGCTCCCGCCGCCGCGAGCCACCCCGCCAAGGCCTTCTTCCTGGCCGACGCCGAAGCCCGCGCCGACGACGCGCCGGCCGCGACCGCCACCGTGGTCGAGACCGCCGCCGCCGCCGCGCCCGCCGCCGCGGGCGGATCCGTGCAGGCCATGGTCACCGCCGCCGCGCTGCGCCACGGCATCGACCCGACGCTCGCCCACGCCATGGCGATGGTGGAGAGCAACTACCGCTGCTCGGCGGTGGGCCGCGCCGGCGAGCTCGGCGTCATGCAGGTGAAGCCCGCGACCGCCCGCTCGGTCGGCGTCACCGGCAACCTGCGCGACTGCGCCACCGGCATCGAGGCCGGCATGCGCTACCTGCGCGCCTCCATCGACCGCCACGGTGCGGGCTGCGGCGGCATCTCGGCCTACAACATGGGCATCCATCGCAAGGCCAGCTTCTGCAACGGCTACGGCCGCAAGGTCATGGCCCGGATGAGCCGCGTCCAGCTCGCCTCGCTCGACTGACGCGGTCGCGCCGGGCCGCGCCCGCCCTTGCGGCGCGGGACGGCCCGTGGTCAGGATCGGCCCCGGCGCATCCCCCGCGCCGAGGCCCGATCGCGCGAGACCCCGATGCCCGCCCCGCCCGCCATCACCCTCACCGGCGCGCCGCTCTCCTTCGAGACGATGGTGCGCATCGGGTCCGGGGTCGCGGTGCCGCGGGCGGACGACGATGCGCTCGCCCGGGTGCGCCGGGCGCGCGCCGCCATCGATCGCGCGATCGAGGCCGGCGTGCCGGTCTACGGCGCCACTACCGGCGTCGGCGCGATGAAGGACGTGACCTGGTCGCAGGACGCGCTCGATACGTTCAGCGCGGGGCTCGTGCGCGCCCACCATTTCGGCACGGGCGCGCCGTTCCCGTTGTCGACCGTGCGCAACGCCATCACCATTCGCATCAACACGGCGCTCACCGGGCGCGTCGGCTGCTCGACGGAGCTGGTGGCGGCGTATGTCGCGCTGCTCGAGCACGACGTGGTCCCGGTCGTGCGCCGCACGGGCTCGATCGGCTGCGCGGACATCGGCCTGATGGGCCAGATCGGCGCCATGCTCACCGGCGTCGGCGAGGCGATCTACCGGGAGAAGCGCCTGCCTGCGGCGGTGGCGCTGCAGCAGGCCGGGCTCTCCCCGATCCGGCTGCTGCCGCGCGATTCGCTCGCCTCGATCTCGGTCAACGCCATCGGCCACGCCGCCGCGGCCGAGGCGACGCGCGCCGCGGCGCACACGATGCGCATCCTCCTCGCCACCGGGCTCGCCACCGCCGGCGCGCTCGGCGCCTCGCGTGCGCCGTGGAAGGCGGTCGCCCACGTCGGGACCGAGCGCGAGGCCACCGTCGGCGCCTGGCTCTACGAGAACGCACGCGGCTGGGACTGGCCGCACGCCACCAGCGTGCAGGACCCGCTCTCCTTGCGCATGATGGCGCAGGTCTTCGGCACGCTGTTCCAGAGCCTCCTCGTCTCGGCGGACAAGGTGCTCGCCGCCACCGGCCGCACCGACGACAACCCCGTCGTCATCGACGGCGAGGTGCTGACCTCCGGCGGCTCGCTGCCGCTCGACGTCACGCTGTTCATGGAGACGCTGCAGGTCGCGCTCTGCCACGCGGCGCGCAACTCCTTCAACCGCTGTGTCCTCCTCGGCAACGGCGCGCGCCGCGACCTTCCCGTGAACCTCGTCGTGCCCGGCACGATCGCCACCGGCTTCGGGCCGGTGATCAAGCTCGCGGGCGAGCTGTTCACGCGGATCCTGTCGATGTCGAACCCGGTCTCCGCCCAGCCCCTCGTCGTCGCCGGCGGGCTCGAGGACGAGGCGGCGTTCCTGCCGCTCGTCAACGAGCGCGTCGATCGCCAGGTGCGGGCCCTGCGCCGCATGGCCGCGCTCGAGGGGCTGCTCGCCGCGCAGGCGATGGACATCCTCGGGGACAGGCCCCGCGGCGTCGCCGGCTACGTCTACGAGCTCGTGCGCCGCCACGCCGCCTTCTACGACGTCGACCGCCCGCTCTCGGCGGAGGTGGAGGCGATCGAGGGCGAGCTCGCCTCGGAAAACGTGCTGGGGGAGTTGATATCCCTCGCGCCCCTGCCAGAATTGGACGACGTCTTCGCCCTGCGGCCGATCCGATAGCCGCGCTTGAGCGTTTCCCCACAGTGCCGGCGCGATGTCGGCCCCCGAGACTCGAAGGGAGAACCGCATGCGTCCCGTCCTCACCACCCTCGTCGCCGCCGGAATCCTGGCGGGCGGCGCGGCCGCCGCCGACGCCCAGGTCGTCGTCTCCTCGAAGATCGACACCGAGGGCGGCGTGCTCGGCAACATCATCCTCCACGCGCTCGGCGAGGCCGGCATCGAGACCACCGACCGCATCCAGCTCGGCGGCACGCCGATCGTGCGCGAGGCGATCACCGCGGGCGAGATCGACGTCTATCCGGAGTACACCGGCAACGCGGCCTTCTTCTTCAACGAGGCGGACTCGGAGGTCTGGAAGGACTTCGACGCCGGCTACCAGCGCGCCGCCGAGCTCGATCGGGAGGCCAACGACATCGTCTGGCTCCAGCCGGCGCCGGCGAACAACACCTGGGCCATCGCGGTGCGTGCCGACCTCGCCGAGGCGAACGGTCTCGCGACGATGACCGACTTCGCCGAATGGGTCTCCGGCGGCGGCGAGGTGATCCTCGCGGCCTCCGCCGAGTTCGTGAACTCGCCCGCGGCGCTTCCCGCCTTCCAGGAGACCTACGGCTTCACGCTCTCCCCCGACCAGCTGATCACCCTCTCGGGCGGCGACACCGCGGCGACGATCGCGGCGGCCGCGCGCCAGACCTCCGGCGCCAACGCCGCCATGGTCTACGGCACGGACGGCGGCATCGAGCCCTCGGGCCTCGTGGTCATGGAGGACGACCAGGGCGTCCAGCCGGTCTACGCGCCGGCCCCGCTGGTGCGCGCCGCGGTGCTCGAGGAGCACCCGCAGATCGAGGAGATCCTGAACCCGATCTTCGGGTCCCTCACCCTGGAGACGCTCCAGGAGCTCAACGCCCGCGTCCAGGTCGGCGGCGAGGCCGCGAGCGCGGTCGCGCGGGACTACCTGACGCGCGAGGGCTTCGTGCAGTGAGGTGAGATGAAGGTCGCGACCTGTTCCCCTCTCCCTGGTGGAGAGGGGCTAGGGGTGTGGGGCGTGCAGAATTGCGGCCGACGTGGATGCGGGCCTGGATCAGCCCGTCGCAAGACCGCGACGCCCCACACCCCCGACCCCTCTCCACGAGGGAGAGGGGAGAGCGTCGCGGCCGTCATGCGGCGTCGTGAATTGCCGATGACGGGGAACTGATCGGCCATGGCCCACGGCATCTCCACCGCCGCGCCGCCGGCGCGCCTCGCGCTCGACAAGCTCGGCGTGCTCCTCGCGGCGCTCGTCGCGGCGGGGGCGCTGGCGCTGCCGTTCGCGACGTTCCGGGCGAACCGGATCGTGCTGGGCGAGCCGCGAGACATCCTCGGCGCACTCGATCCGGCGATCGCCTGGACGCTGTGCGCCGTCCTCGCCGCCGCCGGCCTCGTCGCGCTGGTGCGTACGCCGGTGCGGCTGCGCCTCGCGGCCGGTCTCGTCGCCCTCCTCGCGCTCCTCCTCGCCGTCGGGCGCGCGGGAACGTTCCTCACGCCGGAGGGGAACACCTTCGCCCGGGTCTCGCCGGCGTCGGGCTTCTGGCTGCTGCTCTTCGCCTTCGCGCTGATGGTGGCGGACGCGCTGTCGCGCCTCGCCCTCTCGCCGGTGAAGCGGCTCGCGGGCCTCGCCGCCACGGCGGCGGTCCTGGCGGCCATCCTCCTCTCCGGCTCGTGGGACGACCTCTCGATGCTGCGCGAGTACGCCACGCGGGCCGACGCGTTCTGGCGCGAGGCGCGCACCCACGTCGTCCTCGCCTTCGGCTCGCTGGCGCTCGCGACGCTCACGGGCGTGCCGATCGGCATCGCCTGCACGCGCTCCGCGCGCCTGCGCGGGCCGGTGCTCAACGTCCTCAACATCGTCCAGACGATCCCCTCGATCGCGCTCTTCGGCCTCCTCATCGCGCCGATGGCCTGGATCGCGGCGACCGTGCCCGGCGCCTCGGCGATCGGCATCGCCGGCATCGGCGCGGCGCCGGCGCTGGTGGCGCTCTACGCCTACTCGCTGCTGCCCGTGGTCTCGAACACCGTGGTCGGACTCGACGGCGTGCCGCGCCAGACCGTCGACGCGGCACGCGGCATGGGCATGACGGACGGCCAGCGCCTCGCCCGCGTCGAGCTGCCTCTCGCCTTCCCCGTGATCCTGACGGGCATCCGCATCGTGCTCGTGCAGAACATCGGGCTCGCCACCATCGCGGCGCTGATCGGCGGGGGCGGCTTCGGCGTCTTCGTCTTCCAGGGAATCGGGCAGACGGCGATGGACCTCGTCCTGCTCGGCGCCGTCCCCACCGTCGTGCTCGCGGTGGGCGCAGCCATCGTGCTCGATGCGCTCGTCGAGATGAGCGAGCGCCCGGGCGTGAAGGAGGCGCGAGGATGATCGAGATCGACGCCGTCAGCAAGACCTACGGCGATGCGACCGTGGTCGACCGCGTCTCGATGACGGTGCCGTCGGGGACGATCGCCGTCATCGTCGGCACCTCCGGGTCGGGCAAGACGACGCTCATGCGCACCATCAACCGCCTGGTCGAGCCCACATCGGGCAGCGTGCGCATCGACGGGGAGGACAACCGCGCGCTCCCGGCCTACGAGCTGCGCCGGCGCATCGGCTACGCCATCCAGGGACACGGCCTCTTTCCGCACCGCACCGTGGCGCAGAACATCGGCACGGTCCCGAGCCTGCTGGGCTGGGACGCCAAGCGCATGGCGCGGCGGGTCGACGACCTGCTCGAGCTGTTCCAGCTCGACCCGGCAGCCTTCCGCGAGCGCATGCCGCACGAGCTCTCCGGCGGGCAGCAGCAGCGCATCGGCGTCGCCCGCGCGCTGGCGGCCGAGCCGAACATCCTCCTGATGGACGAGCCCTACGGCGCGCTCGACCCGATCATCCGCGCCAAGGCGCAGGACGACCTCCTCGCCATCCAGGCGCGGTTCGGGACGACGATCGTCCTCGTCACCCACGACATGGAGGAGGCGATCCGGCTCGGGCACCGCATCGCGGTGATGGATGCGGGCGCGCTCCTGCAGTACGCGGCGCCCGCGGATATCATCGCGCGGCCCGCCACGCCGTTCGTCGAGGAGCTGATCGGGGCGCCCGAGCGGCCCTTCCGGCTTCTGTCCCTGGCGCGGGTCGGCGACCTCGCCGAGCCCGGCGAGGCGCCGGGCGAGCCGCTCGACGCGGGCCTCTCGGCGCGCGACGCGCTGGCCGAGCTGCTCTGGTCCGGCCGGGCGGCGGCGCCCGTGGCGCGCGACGGCGCCGTCGTCGGGCGCGTGCGGCTCGACGGCCTCGCCCGGCACGCGGCGAGGCCGTCATGAGCGCGGGCACCGTGCTGCGGGCCGCGACGCTGGTCGTGCTCCTCGCCTTCCTCCTCGCGCCGGAGGCCTTCGGCCCGCTCTTCGCGCCGCTGACCGAGCGCGGCGCGCCGCCGATCTACGTGCAGGCGGACATGCTGACGCTGGCCGTGAACCACCTCGCCCTCGTCTTCGCCGCGGTCTTCGCGGCGACGATCGTGGCGGTGGGCCTCGCCATCGTGGTGACGCGGCCCTTCGGCACGGAATTCCTGCCGCTGTCCCGCTCGATCGCCAACATCGGCCAGACCTTCCCGCCGATCGCGGTGCTCGCGCTGGCGGTCCCCGCGCTCGGCTTCGGCGCCGCGCCGACCTTCGTCGCGCTCTTCCTCTACGGCCTCCTGCCGATCTTCGAGAACGCGCTCACGGGGCTGACCAACCTCCAGCCGACCGTGCGCGACGCCGCCGACGGCATGGGCATGACCGAGCGCCAGCGCCTCCTCCGGGTGGAGCTGCCGCTGGCGCTCCCGGTGATCCTCGCCGGCATCCGCCTCTCCACCGTGATCGCGCTCGCCACCGCCACGATCGGCTCGACCGTCGCCGCCTCGACCCTCGGCGAGGTGATCATCGCGGGGCTGCTCACCGACAACATCGCCTTCATCCTCCAGGGCGGGCTCGTGGTGGGCGCGCTCGCGGTCCTGATCTACGACGCCTTCCTGTGGACGGAGCGCCGGCTGGCGCGCAGGATGGGACGCACGTGATGAGGGCGAAGGGGCCGATCGTGCAGAGGGCCGAGGGTGTGGAGGGTGCAGGATCATCGACCGGGTCGGTGCAGCTGGCCGGGCGCATCATCGACGTCTCGCGCGTCCACGACGCTCCGCACCCCCGACCCCTCTCCTTCCCTGTAGGGGAAGGTGTCTCGGCGAAGCCGAGACGGATGGGGCGCGCGGGACGCGCGTTCGGCGAAGCCGAAGAGCACCGGCGGGACCGGACGCCGAGGCTTCCGCTTCGCGGAACGCGTCGCTCTCGCGCCGCGCCCCATCCGTCGCCGGCTTCGCCGGCGACACCTTCCCCTACAGGGAAGGAGACGGGCCGGCGCGGACGATGCGTGAATCGATGCTCCGCGAGGGAGAGGGGAGAGCGTTGCCGGCGTCGTCCACGGGACGGCCTCGCCGAAACTCGAAACGCGCGTTGGAGGTGACCTGCCGATGTCCGACTTCGATCTCGTCCTCTCCGGCATTGTCGTCCTGCCGAGCCGCATCCTCTCCCCCGGCTGGGTCGCCGTGCGCGGCGAGAGCATCGCGGCGGTGGGGGAGGGCGTCGCGCCCGCGGCGCGAGAGAAGCACGACCTCGGGCGGGCGCTGATCCTGCCCGGCGCCATCGACGCGCAGACGCATTCGCTCTCGCAGAAGGGCCAGGAGGGCTTCGCCTGGTCGACGCGCTCGGCGGCGGCGGGGGGCGTCACCACGCTGGTCGACATGCCCTACGACGAGGGCGCGGTGGTCGACAACGCCGCGCAGGTGACGGCGAAGGCGCAGGACGCCGCGCGCGAGGCGCGGGTCGACTTCGCGCTCTACGGCACGATCGCTCCGGACGAGGGCCCGGCGCGTATCCCCGAGCAGGTCGAGGCGGGCGTGTGCGCCTTCAAGTTCTCGACCTTCGGCACCCACCCGACTCGCTTCCCGCGCATCCCCCCGCCGCTCCTGGCGGACTGCTTCGCCGAAGTGGCGAAGACCGGGCTCGTCGCGGGCGTGCACAACGAGGACGACGAATCCGTCCAGGCCGGCATCGCCCGCACCAAGGCGGCGGGCATCGCCGACTGGCGGGCGCACGGCCTCTCGCGCCCGCCGCTGACCGAGCTCCTCGCCATGGCGCAGATCTACGAGACGGGTGCGGCCACAGGCTGCCCGGCGCACGTGGTGCACTGCTCGCTCGCCCGCGGCTACGACCTCGCGGCGAGCTATCGCGCGCAGGGCTTCGCGGCCACCGCCGAGTGCCTGATCCACTACCTCGTGCTGGCCGAGGAGGAGGACATGCCGCGGCTCGGCGGGCGCGGGAAGGCCAATCCGCCGATCCGCTCCGCCGCCGAACGCGAGGGCCTCTGGCGTCAGGTGGCGGCGGGCAACGTCTGGCTCGTCTCGACCGATCACGTCTCCTGGTCGCTCGATCGCAAGAGCCACGCGAACATGTTCGACAATGCGTCCGGCGTGCCCGGGCTCGAGGCGATGGTCCCCGCCTTCGTCGCCGGCGCGCTCGCGCGCGGCGTGCCGCTGACCTGGGCGGCGCGGCTGATGGCGCAGAACCCGGCGCGGCACTTCCGCCTCGACCACGTCAAGGGCGCCCTCACCCCGGGCCGCGACGCCGACATCTGCGTGCTCACCCCCGAGCCGATCGTGTTCGATGCGGCGAAGAGCGGCCACAACGTCGTCGGCTGGTCGCCCTACGACGGCATGACCTTCCCCTGGCGCGTCGCCGCCACCTGGTCGCGCGGCGAACGCGTGTTCGACGGCACCACCGTCTCCGATCCCGGGCGCGGACGCTTCGTGCGCCCGCCGCTCACCCATGTGCTTTCGCACGTCCCCACAGAAGACAGAGCATGACAGCCAACCTCCCGGTCGACCCCACCCGCATCGCTGCCGACATCGACGGCCTCGCCGCGCTGACCGAGCCCGGCCGGCGGTGGACGCGCCGCGCCTTCACGCCGATGTTCCTCGAGGGCCGCGCCTTCCTCGCGGCGCGCATGCGCGAGGCCGGCCTCGAGACCCGCATCGACGCCGCCGGCAACCTGATCGGCCGGCGCGCCGGCGCCAGGCCGGGGCTCGGCACGATCATGGTCGGCTCGCATTCCGACACGGTGCCCTCGGGCGGGCGCTACGACGGCATCGCCGGCGTCGCCGCCGGGCTCGAGGTGGCGCGCGCGCTGGATGCGGCGGGGGTGAGGCTCGACCACGACCTCGAGGTGGTCGACTGCCTGGGCGAGGAGGTGACGGTCTTCGGCGTCTCCTGCGTCGGCTCGCGCGGCATGGCGGGGCTCGTCCCGGAGGCCTGGCTCGCGCGGCGGGACGCCGATGGTCGCGCGCTTCCGGAAGGCCTCGCCATGGTCGGCGGCGACGCGGCGCGGCTGGCGGACGCGAAGCGCGACGACGTTCGCGCCTTCCTCGAGCTGCACATCGAGCAGGGCCCGGTGCTGGAGGCCGAGCGCGTCGACATCGGCGTCGTGTCGGCCATCGCGGGCATCACCCGCCTCGAGATCGTGGTCGAGGGCCGCGCCGACCACGCCGGCACGACGCCGATGGGATCGCGCGCCGACGCGCTCGTCGCTGCCGCGCGGATCGTCGAGGGCGTGCGCGCCCTCGCGCGGGGCCTCGCCGCCGGGCCGGAGCACTTCGCGGCGACCGTCGGCGAGTTCGCGATCGAGCCGGGAGCGGCGAACATCGTACCGTCCCGGGCGCGCATGCTGATCGACGCCCGCGCCGAGAACCGGGCGACGATGGAGATGTTCTGCGCCCGCGTCGCCGGCATCGCGGCGGAGACGGCCGCGGCGGAGGGCGTCGCCATCGCCCCGCCGACGCGGGTCTCCGACGCCATGCCCACGCCCCTCGACCCGCTCGTGATCGCCACCCTCGAGGGCGCCTGCGACGCGGTCGGCGCCTCGCGGCGCCCGATGGCGTCGGGCGCCGGGCACGACACCGGATGGATGGCGCGCTTCGCCAAGGCCGGCATGATCTTCGTGCCCTGCGCCGGCGGGCGCTCGCACGCCCCCGAGGAATCGGCGGAGATCGCCGACATCGCGCTCGGGGCCGCCGTGCTCACCGAGGCGGTCGTCCGCCTCGACGCGTCCCTTCGGGAGAGCTGACACCATGGGCCGCATCCTCGGGGAGAAGGACGTCGAAGCCGCCGTGAAGGGCGGCTCGGTCTACGCGGCCGGCGGCGGCGGCTGGGCCGACCACGGCCGCATGCTGGGCTACGCGGCCGTGTCGATCGGCAAGCCGGAGCTCGTCGGGATCGACGAGCTCGATCCCGACGACTGGGTCGCCACCGCCGCCGCCATCGGCGCGCCGGCCTCGACCACGCCCTGGGAGATGCGCGGCGTCGACTACGTCAAGGCCGTGCAACTGCTGCAGGAGGCGCTCGGCGCGCCCATCGCCGGCCTGATCGTCGGCCAGAACGGCCGCTCCTCGACGCTCAACGCCTGGCTCCCCTCCGCCATCCTCGGCACCAAGGTGGTGGACGCGGTCGGCGACGTGCGCGCGCACCCGACCGGCGACATGGGCTCGATCGGGCTCGCCCGCTCGCCCGAGCCGATGATCCAGACGGCGGTGGGCGGCAACCGCGCCGAGAACCGCTACATCGAGCTCGTCGTGCGCGGGGCGACCGCCAAGGTCTCGCCGATCCTGCGCACGGCGTCGGACCAGTCCGGCGGCTTCATCGCGTCGGCCCGCAACCCGGTGCGCGCCTCCTACGTGCGCGCCAACGCGGCGCTCGGCGGCATCTCGCTCGCGCTGACGCTCGGCGAGGCGATCATCGCCGCCGAGCGCCGGGGCGGCGCGGCGGTGATCGACGCCATCGTCGAGACGACGAAGGGTGCGATCATCGCCCGCGGCACGATCTCCCGGAAGGCGGTGACCTACACCAGCGAGGCGTTCGACATCGGCACCGTGACGGTCGGCGGGGGCGACGACGCGCGCATCCTTCACGTCATGAACGAGTACATGGCGGTGGAGGACCCGGGCGGCGCCCGCCTCGCCACCTTCCCCGACGTGATCACCACGCTCGACCCGACCGGGGAGCCGCTCTCGGTGGGGCAGCTCCACGTGGGCATGGAGGTCGTGGTGCTGCGGGTGCCGAAGACCGTCATCCCGCTCGCGTCGAGTGTGCTCGACCCCTCGGTGTACCCGGCCGTGGAGACGGCAATGGGCATCGCCATCGCGTCCTACGCGCTCGACGGGCGGTGACCGGCGCGGCCGCGCGCCGTCACGCCGTCTCCGCCAGCAGCCACTCCCGGAAGGCGGCGACCGCCGGCAGCGCCGCCTTCTCCTCCGGGTAGACCAGCCAGTAGGCCTCCTGCGAGCGCGACGGGCGGTCGAAGGGGATCACCAGCACGCCGGCGCGCAGCTCGTCCTCGACGAGGAAGCGCGGCACGATGGCGAGGCCGAGCCCGGCCACCGCCGCCTGCGCCACCATGGCGAACTGCTCGAAGCGCGGCCCGGGCGTCGCCCGCGCCGGATCGAGCCCCGCTTCGCCGAGCCATTGCTCCCAGGCGCGCGGGCGGGTCGCCTGCTGGAGGAGCGGCACCCGCAGCACGTCGGCGGGCTCGACGAGCCGATGGCGCGAGACCAGCGCGGTGCTCGCCACCGGCACGATCTCCTCGCCCATCAGCCGGTGCAGCTTGGCGCCCGGCCAGATCGGCTCGCCGAAGTGGATCGCGGCGTCGTGGCCCTCCCGGGCGAAGTCGAAGGGGCGCACGCGGGTGGCGAAGTTGATGGTCACCCCGGGATGCGCCTCGGTGAAGCGCGGCAGCCGCGGGATCAGCCAGCGCGTGCCGAAGGTCGGCAGGATCGCGAGGTTGAGCACGCCGCCCGCGCCGCGGAAGGCCATGATGTTGAGCGTCGCCGCCGAGAGGCTGCGCAGCGCGCCGCGGACCTCGACCGCGTAGGCCGCGCCCGCGGCGGTGAGCGTCACGCGCTGGCGCACGCGCTCGAACAGCCGCACCCCGATCTGCGCCTCGAGCCCCGCCACCTGGCGGCTCACCGCACCCTGGGTGAGCGCGAGCTCCTCCGCCGCACGGGTGAAGCTGAGATGGCGCGCCGCCGCCTCGAAGGCCGCGAGCGCCCCCAGCGACGGCAGGTGAGACGGCCCCTGCGAGGGTGGCTGCGAGCGGGGGGCGAGGCTCTCGTTCATGCGTTCTCCTCATGAAGTGGTGAGAACATATCGGTTGCGCGCGCGACCGAAAAGGCCGATCCTGCGGGCCGTTTCGATGATGAGGCCATGATGACGGATTTCGCGCCCGCCCGCCCCCACGCGCTCGCCATCCTGGAGCGGCTCGGCGTCTCTCCCGCGTCCTTCGCCGAGGAGGGGATCGTCGCACGCTCGCCGATCACCGGCGAGAGCATCGCCACCGTGCGCGAGACCACGCCCGCGCAGACGACCGAGATCATCGCCAAGGCGCATGAGGCGTTCCTGGCCTGGCGCGAGGTGCCCGCGCCCCGTCGCGGCGAGCTGGTTCGGCTCCTGGGGGAGGAGCTGCGCGCCGCCAAGGACGACCTCGGCATGCTGGTGACGCTCGAGGCCGGCAAGATCGTCTCCGAGGGCCTGGGCGAGGTCCAGGAGATGATCGACATCTGCGACTTCGCGGTCGGCCTCTCGCGCCAGCTCTACGGGCTCTCGGTCGCCACCGAGCGCCGGCATCACCGCATGGCCGAGACCTGGCATCCGCTGGGCGTCTGCGGCGTGATCTCCGCCTTCAACTTCCCCGTCGCGGTCTGGTCCTGGAACGCGGCGCTCGCCTTCGTCTGCGGCGACCCGGTGGTGTGGAAGCCCTCCGAGAAGACGCCCCTCACGGCGCTCGCCGTCGCCGCCATCCTCGAGCGCGCCATCGCCCGCTTCGGGGACGACGCGCCGGCCGGCCTGCACGCGCTCCTGATCGGCGGGCGCGACGTCGGCGAGATCCTCGTCGACGACCATCGCGTGCCGGTGGTCTCGGCGACCGGCTCGACGCGGATGGGCCGCGACGTCGGCCCGCGGCTCGCGAAGCGCTTCGCCCGCGCGATCCTGGAGCTCGGCGGCAACAACGCGGCGATCGTCACGCCCTCGGCGGATCTCGACCTGACGCTGCGCGGCGTCGCCTTCTCGGCCATGGGCACCGCCGGCCAGCGCTGCACGACGCTGCGCCGGCTCATCGTCCACGAGAGCGTCTACGACGCGCTCGTTCCCAAGCTCGCCAAGGTCTACGGCTCGGTCGCCATCGGCGATCCGCGCACGGACGGCACGCTGGTCGGCCCGCTCGTCGACGCCGACGCGCTCGCCGGCATGGACGCGGCGCTCGCCGAGGCGAAGGCGGCGGGCGCGACCGTGCACGGCGGCGGGCGCGCGTCGGTTCCCGGCGAGGGCGTCTACGCCCGCCCGGCGCTGGTCGAGATGCCGCGCCAGGAGGGGCCGATGCTGCGCGAGACCTTCGCGCCGATCCTCTACGTGACGCGCTACGGGACGTTCGAGGAGGCGATCGCGCTCCAGAACGGGGTCGGCGCGGGCCTGTCCTCGTCGATCTTCACGCTGGACATGCGCGAGGCGGAGCGCTTCCTCTCGGACGCGGGCTCGGATTGCGGCATCGCCAACGTCAACATCGGCCCGTCGGGCGCCGAGATCGGCGGCGCCTTCGGCGGCGAGAAGGAGACCGGTGGCGGCCGCGAGGCGGGCTCGGATGCCTGGAAGGCCTACATGCGCCGCGCCACGAACACCGTGAACTTCGGCACCACGCTCCCGCTGGCGCAGGGCGTGAAGTTCGACATCGACGCCTAGTCCCTCCCATCGGGGAGGGGAACGCTCGCGCAGCGAGCGAAGGGTGGGGTCCGCAGGGCTCCAGGGCTCGCCACCGGCGGCTTTCGGCTTCGCCGAACACGCCTCCGGCGTGCCCCATCCGTCACCGCGCTCACGCGCGCCGCCACCTTCCCCTGCAGGGAAGGACAGGGCGCGGCTCAGTACGAAGAGGACGACACGCATGACCGCTCTCGCCCAGACCTCGCCCAAGGACGCCCCGAATCCCGGCGCCTTCGCCTGGGAGGACCCCTTCCTGCTCGAGGATCAGCTCACGGACGAGGAGCGGATGATCCGCGACGCGGCGCGTGCGTTCGCGCAGGCCGAGCTCCAGCCGCGCGTGATCGAGGCCTATCGCGAGGAGAAGACCGATCGCGCGCTGTTCGCCAAGATGGGCGAGACGGGCCTCCTCGGCGTCACGCTGCCCGAGGAATACGGCTGCGCCGGCGCGAGCTACGTCGCCTACGGGCTGGTGGCGCGGGAGATCGAGCGGGTCGATTCCGGCTACCGCTCGATGATGAGCGTGCAGTCCTCGCTGGTGATGTACCCGATCTACGCCTACGGCGACGAGGCCCAGCGCAAGAAGTACCTGCCCAAGCTCGCCTCCGGCGAGTGGGTCGGCTGCTTCGGCCTGACCGAGCCCGACGCCGGCTCCGATCCCGGCGGCATGAAGACGGTCGCCAAGAAGACGGCGACCGGCTACGTGCTCAACGGCGCCAAGATGTGGATCTCGAACTCCCCCATCGCCGACGTCTTCGTCGTGTGGGCGAAGTCCGAGGCGCACGAGGGCAAGATCCGCGGCTTCGTGCTCGAGAAGGGCATGAAGGGCCTCTCCGCCCCGAAGATCGGCGGCAAGCTCAGCTTGCGCGCCTCGATCACCGGCGAGATCGTCATGGACGGCGTCGAGGTCGGCGAGGACGCGCTGCTCCCGAACGTGTCGGGCCTGAAGGGCCCGTTCGGCTGCCTCAACCGCGCCCGCTTCGGCATCTCCTGGGGCGTGATGGGCGCGGCCGAGGATTGCTGGCACCGCGCGCGGACCTACACGCTCGAGCGCGTCCAGTTCGGCCGGCCGCTGGCGCAGACGCAGCTCGTCCAGAAGAAGCTCGCCGACATGCAGACCGAGATCGCGCTCGGCCTCCAGGGGAGCTTGCGGGTCGGCCGCCTCTTCGACGAGGGCCGCGTGGCGCCGGAGATGATCTCGCTGGTCAAGCGCAACAATTGCGGCAAGGCGCTCGACATCGCCCGGGTCGCGCGGGACATGCACGGCGGCAACGGCATCATGGAGGAGTACCACGTGATGCGCCACGCCGCGAACCTCGAGACGGTGAACACCTACGAGGGCACGCACGACGTCCACGCGCTGATCCTCGGGCGCGCGCAGACGGGGCTGCAGGCCTTCTTCTGAGCGTCTCGGGCTCGCGGGGGAGGCTGGTGGGGAGGACGCTATGGGACGCGCGCTCATCGCGGGCCTCGCCTACTTCGCCCTGGTCTTCGCCGCCGGCGTCGTGCTGGGGACGCTGCGGGCCTTCGTGCTGACGCCGGCGTTCGGGCACGTGGGCGCGGTGATCGTCGAGCTGCCGGTGATCCTCGCGATCGCGGCGATCGCGGCGCGCCGGCTGGTGCGCCGCTTCGCCGTGCCGCCGGCGCTGGGGCCGCGGGCGGCCATGGGGACGCTCGCCTTCGGGCTGCTGATCCTGGCGGAGCTGGGGCTCTCGGTCGCCCTGTTCGGGCGCACGCCCGGCGCGCACTGGGCGACCTACACCACGCTGCCCGCGCAGCTCGGGCTCGCCGGGCAGGTGGCGTTCGCGCTGCTGCCGCTGTTCGTGGCGCGCGGTCCGATACCATCGAGAACCGGAGATCCGCTCAGGTGACCATCCCGCTGCGCCCCCTTCACGGCATCAAGGTCCTCGAGCTCGCGCGCATCCTCGCGGGGCCGTGGACGGGACAGCTCCTCGCCGATCTCGGCGCGGACGTGGTCAAGGTCGAGCGTCCCGGCGAGGGCGACGACACCCGCGGCTGGGGGCCGCCGTTCGTCGCGGGTGCCGACGGCGCGCCGCACGCGGCAGCCTATTTCCATGCGGCGAACCGCGGCAAGCGCTCGGTGGCGGTCGACTTCACCACGCCCGCGGGGCAGGAGACGGTGCGCCGGCTGGCCGCCCACGCCGACGTCGTCATCGAGAACTTCAAGGTCGGGGGGCTCGTGAAGTACGGCCTCGACGCCGCGAGCCTCAGGGCGCACAACCCGCGCCTCGTCGTCTGCTCGATCACCGGCTTCGGCCAGGACGGGCCCTACGCCCACCGCGCCGGCTACGACTTCATGATCCAGGGCATGGGCGGGATCATGGACCTCACCGGGGCGCCCGACGGCGAGCCGCAGAAGATCGGCGTGGCCTTCGCCGACGTCTTCACCGGCGTCTACGCCACGGTGGGCATCCTCGCGGCCTTGCGCCGGCGCGAGCTGACGGGAGAGGGCGGGCACGTCGACATGGCGCTGCTCGACACGCAGGTGAGCGTGCTCGCGAACCAGGCGATGAACCACCTCGTCTCCGGCGGGGTGCCGACGCGCATGGGCAACGCCCACCCCAACATCGTCCCCTACCAGGTCTTCCCCGTCGCGGACGGCCACGCGATCATCGCGGTCGGCAACGACGGGCAGTATCGCCGGCTGTGCGCACTCCTCGGCGATCCGGCGCTCGGCGAGGACCCGCGCTTCCTCACGAACCGCGACCGGGTGGCGAACCGCGGCGTGCTGATCGCGCTCCTGTCGGGCCTCACCGCCCGCAAGACCCGCGCCGACCTGCTGGCCTCCTGCGAGGCGGCGGGCGTCCCCGCCGGCCCGATCAACAATGTCGCCGACGTCTTCGCCGACCCGCAGGTGATCGCCCGCGCCATGCGCCTCGACCTCCCGGCCCCCGACGTCGCCGGCGGCAGCGTGCCGTCGGTGCGCTCCCCGATCGTGCTCGACGGCGCGCCCCAGGCGTCCGGCCGAGCCTCTCCGGGGCTCGGGGCGCATACGGACGAGGTCCTGGCCGACCCAGCCTGGGGAGCCGGGGGATGACGCCGGACGCCAGCCTCCCGCTCCTCCCCCATAGGGGGAGGTGGATCGGCGCCGCAGGCGACGAGACGGAGGGGGTGCGCCGCGAGGCGCGCTTCGGCGAAGCCGAAATTCCACGCGTCGCGCCATGGGACCCCGCCCCTGGCTCGCTCCGCTCGCCGTCCCCGCCCCGATGGGGCCGGAGCGTGCCGGCCCTGTTCGAACCCCGCTCGGGAGTGACCTCATGACCACCCATCCCCTCCGCACCGGCGGGCAGATCCTCGTCGATCAGCTGCGGGTCCACGGCGCGTCGCACGTCTTCTGCGTTCCCGGCGAGAGCTACCTCGCCGCGCTGGATGCCCTGCACGACGCGGACGTCGCGCTCACCGTCTGCCGCCAGGAGGGCGGGGCGGCGATGATGGCGGAGGCTCACGGCAAGCTCACCGGCAAGCCGGGGATCTGCTTCGTCACCCGCGGGCCGGGCGCGACCAACGCCTCGCCGGGGCTGCACATCGCCCGCCAGGATTCGACGCCGATGATCCTCTTCGTCGGCCAGGTCGCGCGCGTGATGAAGGAGCGCGAGGCCTTCCAGGAGCTCGACTACCGCGCCGTGTTCGGCACGATGGCCAAGTGGGCGACCGAGATCGACGACCCCGCGCGCATCCCCGAGATCGTCTCGCGCGCCTGGCACGTCGCCACCTCCGGCCGGCCCGGCCCGGTGGTGATCGCGCTCCCCGAGGACATGCTCACCGAGGAGGCGGCCGTCGCCGACGCGCCGCCCCACGTCGTCGTCGAGACGCATCCGGGCCTGTCGCAGATGGCGGAGCTTCAGAAGCTGCTCTGGGCGGCGAAGCGGCCGATCGCGCTGCTGGGCGGCGCGCGCTGGAACGAGGCGGCCGTGCAGCGCTTCGTGCGCTTCGCCGAGCGCTTCGCGCTGCCGGTCGCGTGCACGTTCCGCCGGCAGATGCTGTTTCCCCACGACCATCCCTGCTACGCCGGCGACCTCGGGCTGGGCGTCAACCCGCAGCTCCTGGCGCGCATCCGCGAGGCGGACCTCGTCCTCGCCGTCGGCGGGCGGCTCTCCGAGATCCCGAGCCAGTCCTACGAGCTCTTCGGTATCCCGGATCCCGGCGTCGATCTCGTCCACGTTCATCCGGACCCCGAGGAGCTCGGGCGCGTCTACCGGCCGCGGCTCGCGATCAACGCCGCGCCCAGCGCCTTCTCCGCCGCGCTGGAGGGTGTCCAGCCGCCGACGACGATCCCCTGGGCCGGCGCGGCCGACGAGGCGCACGCGGCCTACGTCGCATGGTCCGACCCGCGCGCGATCACGCATCCCGGCGACCTCCAGATGGGCGCCGTTATGGCGCACCTCGGCGAGGTCCTGCCGGCGGACGCGATCCTGTGCAACGGCGCCGGCAACTACGCCACCTGGATCCACCGCTTCCACGCGTTCACCCGCTACGGCACGCAGCTCGCGCCGACCTCGGGCTCGATGGGCTACGGCGTGCCCGCCGCGGTGGCTGCCAAGCGCGTCCACCCGGAGCGTACCGTCGTCGCCTTCGCCGGCGACGGCTGCTTCCTGATGAACGGCCAGGAATTCGCCACCGCCGTGCAGCACGACCTCGCGATCCTCGTCGTCGTCGTCGACAACGGCATGTACGGCACGATCCGCATGCACCAGGAGCGGGAATATCCCGGCCGCGTGGTCGCGACCGCGCTCCAGAACCCCGACTTCGCCGCCTACGCCCGCGCCTTCGGCGGCCACGGCGAGACGGTGACGCGCACGGAGGACTTCGCGCCCGCCCTCGAGCGGGCGATCGCCTCGGGCAAGCCGGCGATCCTGCACCTCCTCATCGACCCGGAGACGATCACGCCGGCCGCGACGCTGACGGGCCTGCGCCAGGCGGCCCTCTCCCGGCGCCGGTGAGCACCGCCGCCGGCGCGGCGGCCCGAACTCACCGATACCCGGGGCGATCGCGCCGCCGGCTCATCCTCCGGCGCCTGCTGCCCGGCCTGCCCGGCGCAGGTAGTCCGCCACGTTCTCCGGCGCGAGGGGCACGGCGAAAAGGTAGCCCTGCCCGACGTCGCAGCCCATGCCCGCGAGGATGGCGCGCTGCCGCGGCGTCTCGATCCCCTCCGCGACGACGCCGAGGGACAGGCCGTGGGCGAGCCCGACGATGCCCGAGACGAGGGCGCGCGCGCCGTCGTCGCGGTCGATGCCGTCCACGAAGCTGCGGTCGATCTTCAGGCGGTCGACCGGGAAGCGCTTGAGATGCGAGAGCGATGCATAGCCGGTGCCGAAATCGTCGAGCGCGATCCCCACGCCCATGCCGCGCAGCCGCTCCAGTGCCGCGACGATGGTGCCCGCGTCGCGGTCGAGCAGCACCGTCTCGGTGATCTCGACCTCGAGCCGGCTCGCCGGGAGCCCGTGGCGCGCGAGCGCGTCGGCGACGAGGTCGACGAAGCCCGCATCGCGCAGCTGCGCCGCCGCGACGTTGACCGCGATCCGCCCCGGCTCGAGCCCGGCGTCGACGAGGCGACGCGTCGCCGCGAGCGCCTCGTGGAGCACGACGGCGCCGACGGCGCCGATGAGGTTCGCGTCCTCCGCCACCGGGATAAACAGACTCGGCGGCACGAAGGCGCCGGCCCGGCGCCAGCGCGCCAGGGCCTCGAAGCCCTCGTGCGTTCCGTCGGCGAGGGACACCTGCGGCTGGAGCGCCACGGAGATGTCGTGTCCAGCGAGGGCCTCGCGCAGTCCCGAGACCAGACCCTGGCGACGCGCCTCGCGCTCGCCCAGCGCCGGCGCGTAGACCCGCGCCGAGCCGCCCGGGGCCTCGGCCCGCGGCGCGCCGGCCCGGCGCTGTGCCTTGACGTCGTAGAGCGCGAGATCGGCCGCCTTCAGCACCTCGCGCGCGCAGGCGCCGTGCTCGGGGAAGAAGGCGCAGCCGACGCTGGCGCGCGGGAACAGCGCCCGGCCGGTGGTCTCCACCGGCAGGCCGAGACGCTCCAGCACCCCCGCGAGCAGCCGCTCGAGCGCCGCCTCGCTAGCAATGCCCGGCATCAGGATCGCAAACTCGTCGCCGCCGAGCCGCGCGACGACGTCGCCCGGCCGTATCGACGCGGCGAGCCGCTGCGCGACCTCCCGCAGCAGCCCGTCGCCGACGTCGTGGCCGAAGCTGTCGTTCACCCTCTTGAAGCCGTCGAGGTCGAGGATGGCGAGCGCCCCCGGGCGCGCCCGCGGGCCCGGCCCGACGAGGCGTTCCAGCCGCTCGCCGAAGGCGGCGCGGTTGTGGAGCCCCGTGAGCGGATCGCGCTCGGCCCGTTCGCGCACGGCGAGCTCGGCGCGCTTGAGCGCCGTGACGTCGGTGCCGATGCTGACGCGGTGCCCGCTCGGCGAGCGCCGCTCGCGGATCTGCAGCCAGCGCCCGTCCGCGAGCCGCCGCAGCCGGCGCCGGCCCGGCCGGACCCGCTCGCGCATCAGGCCGTCGAGCCAGGCCTCGACCGCCTGGGGCGTGCGGCCGACATCGAGGAAGCGCCCCTGCGCGGCCGCCCGCGTGACGATCTCGCGGAAGTCGAGCCCCTCGATCGCGGTCGCCGGCCCGAGCCCGAGCAGGCGCCGGAAGGCGCCATTCGACAGGACGAGCCGATCCTGCGGATCGAAGGCGGCGATGCCGGCGGGCACCGCGTCGATCACCTCGCGCAGGAGGGTCTCCGCCGCCGTGCGCCGGCGCACTTCCTCGGCCAGCGCCGCCTCCGTGCGCTTGCGCTCGGTAATGTCGTAGCGCACCGAGAGGTAGCCGGCGATCCGGCCCGTGGGGCCATGGCGGGGCACGATCGTCGTGTCGACCCAGTAGAGCGCGCCGTCCCTGCGGCGGTTGCAGATCTCGCCGTGCCAGATGCCGCCTTCGGCGATCGTCCGCCACAGGGCGGCGAAGAACCCGGGGGGATGGGCCCGCGCGTTGAGCACCCGGTGCGTCCGGCCGATCAGCTCGTCGGCCGAGTAGCCGCTGATCCTGCAGAACGCGGCGTTCACCCGCGTGATGACGCCCCGCGCGTCGGTCTCGGCGACGATCGCCTGACGGTCGAGCGCCGCCATCACGGCGTCGTGGGTGCCGAAGTGCGGTGCGGACTCGCGCCCTGCGACACCCCGCGTCATCCGCCTCTCGTCTCCCGCCCCGTCTCCGACCCCTTCGAGCACCGCCCGCACCGTGGCTCCGTCGGCCTCGTCGGCATGCGGCTCGCGACGCGCCTTCATCAGCAACTCCCCCGTACCGTGCAGCGCTGGTTGCGGCCGTGCAGTGGTGACGACCTACGTAGGATGCCGGACCGTTCTTTAGCAAAGGTGAATTAACGTCGCTGCAGGGTGCGATCCAGATCGGGAAAACCGCACGGCTTGACCGTTCCGCCCGGCGGGCGCATACCCGTCGGCGGGACACCTCTCCCCACCGAGAGGCGCCCATCTGGAAGGATGGACACCGCGATGACACGACACCACGCCCCCGAGGCGCGCCCGCGCGCGCCCTACTTCTCGTCCGGCCCCTGCGCCAAGCGCCCCGGCTGGACCCTCCAGGCCCTGGAGGACGCGGCGCTCGGCCGCTCCCACCGCGCCAAGGTCGGCAAGACCAAGCTCGCACAGGCGATCGACCTCACCCGCGAGGTGCTGCGGGTTCCCGACGACTACCGCATCGGCATCGTGCCGGCCTCCGACACCGGGGCCGTCGAGATGGCGATGTGGACCATGCTCGGCGCCCGCGGCGTCGACATGCTCGCCTGGGAGAGCTTCGGCGAGGGCTGGGTCACCGACGCGGTGAAGCAGCTCGCGCTCGAGGACGCGCGGGTGATCACCGCCGACTACGGCTTCCTGCCCGACCTGTCGCAGGTCGACGCGGCGACCCGCGACGTGGTCTTCACCTGGAACGGCACCACCTCGGGCGTGCGCGTGCCGAACGCCGACTGGATCCCCGCCGAGCGCGAGGGCGTCGTGATCTGCGACGCGACCTCCGCGGCCTTCGCGCAGCGGCTCGACTGGGACAAGCTCGACGTCGTCACCTTCTCCTGGCAGAAGGTGCTCGGCGGCGAGGCCGCCCACGGCATGCTGATCCTCTCGCCCCGCGCCGTCGCCCGGCTCGAGAGCTTCAAGCCGCCCCGCCCCCTGCCGAAGATCTTCCGCCTGACCAAGGGCGGCAAGCTGATCGAGGGCATCTTCAAGGGCGAGACCATCAACACGCCCTCCATGCTCGCGGTCGAGGACTATCTCGACGCGCTCGCCTGGGCCAAGTCGATCGGCGGCCTCGACGGGCTCGTCGCCCGCGCCGACGCCAATGCCGGGACGATCCACGACTGGGTGGCGCGCGCGGACTGGGTGGCGAACCTCGCCCGCGATCCGGCCACGCTGTCGAACACCTCCGTGTGCCTGACGATCGACGATCCCGAGATCGTCGCGCTGGGCCAGGAGGCGGTCGCGGCGCTGGCGAAGAAGATGGTCTCCCGGCTCGAGGGCGAGGGCGTCGCCTTCGACATCGGCGCCTATCGCGACGCGCCTCCGGGCCTGCGCATCTGGTGCGGCGCCACGGTCGAGCGCGCCGACCTCGAGGCGCTCACCGCCTGGCTCGACTGGGCCTTCGAGGAAGAGAAGGCGGCGCTCGTCGCGTGACCTCCTCTCCCTCCCTGTAGGGGAGGGGATGGTTCGCGAAGCGAACCAGGGGTGGGGTCCGTTCCGGGCATCCGCTTCGCGGATCGCGCCTGCGGCGCGCCTCATCCGTCTTGCCGCTTCGCGGCGAGCCACCTTCCCCTACAGGGAAGGAAAGGCTCCGCCGCCGCACCCGCATTCCGACAGACGTCCATTCCCGCAGGAGCGCCGACCCATGTCCGCACCTTCGTCCGCCAAGTCCTCCGCCCCGCGCGTCCTCGTCTCCGACGCCCTCTCCCCCGCTGCCGTCAAGATCTTCCAGGATCGCGGCGTCGCCGTCGACTTCCAGCCCGACCTCGGCCGGGACAAGGACCGCCTCGCCGAGATCATCGGCGACTACGACGGCCTCGCCATCCGCTCGGCCACCAAGGTCACGCCGAAGCTGCTCGAGCGTGCGACGCGCCTTCGGGTGATCGGCCGCGCCGGCATCGGCGTCGACAACGTCGACATCCCCGCCGCCACGACCCGGGGCGTGATCGTGATGAACACGCCCTTCGGCAACTCGATCACCACCGCCGAGCACGCCATCGCCATGATGTTCGCGCTCGCCCGCCAGATCCCGCAGGCCGATGCCTCCACGCAGGCCGGAAAGTGGGAGAAGAACCGCTTCATGGGCGTCGAGATCACCTCGAAGACGCTCGGCGTGATCGGCTGCGGCAATATCGGCTCGATCGTGGCGAACCGCGCCATCGGCCTGCACATGCGGGTGATCGCGTTCGACCCGTTCCTGTCGCCCGAGCGGGCGCTGGAGCTCGGGGTCGAGAAGGTCGAGCTCGACGAGCTGCTGGCCCGCGCCGACGTGATCACGCTGCACGTGCCGCTCACCGATCGCACCCGCAACATCCTGTCCCGCGAGGCGCTGGCGCGGACGAAGCCGGGCGTGCGCATCGTCAACTGCGCCCGCGGCGGGCTCGTCGACGAGGCCGCTTTGCGCGAGCTGCTCGACGAGGGCCATGTCGCCGGCGCCGCCTTCGACGTGTTCGCCCAGGAGCCGGCAACCGAGAACCCGCTCTTCGGCCACCCGCACGTCGTCTGCACGCCGCATCTGGGCGCGTCGACCACCGAGGCGCAGGAGAACGTGGCGCTGCAGGTGGCCGAGCAGATGTCGACCTACCTGCTGACCGGCGGCGTCGAGAACGCGGTGAACTTCCCGTCGATCTCGGCCGAGGAGGCCCCGCGGCTGAGGCCCTTCGTCGCGCTCGCCGAGAAGCTCGGCTCCTTCCTCGGCCAGCTCACCGAGGCGCCGATCAAGGGCGTGCGCATCGAGTACGAGGGCGCGGTCGCGGGCATGAACACCCGCGCGCTCACGGCGGCGGCGGTGACGGGGGCGTTGAAGCCGATGCTGCAGGACGTGAACATGGTCTCGGCGCCGATCGTCGCCCGCGAGCGCGGCATCGTCGTCGAGGAGATGACCCGCGAGAACCCGCAGCGCGACTACGAGAGCCTGGTGCGCATCACCATCGACGCCGAGGACATGCCGCGCTACGCGTCGGGCACCGTGTTCCACGACGGCAAGCCCCGCGTCGTCGAGATCCGCGACATCGATGTCGACGCCGAGTTCGCGCAGAACATGATCTACGTGCGCAACGCCGACGAGCCGGGCTTCATCGGCGCCTTCGGCATGGCGCTCGGCGAGGCGGGGGTGAACATCGCCACCTTCTCGCTCGGCCGCGACAGGCCCGGCGGCGACGCGATCTGCTTCGTCTCCGTTGACCAGAAGCCCTCGCCGGAGCTGCTCGACCGGATCGAGGCGATCCCGCAGGTGAAGCGCGCCCGCGCGATCGCGTTCTGACCTGTTCTCGCGGCGCGAAGCCGTATAAGGGTCGGCGCTGCCGCGTGGGCGGCGCCGATGCGAACGAGATCATGACCCGCGAGACCACCGAAGCCGACGCCGACGCGCCCGACATCGCGGATGCGAGCGGTTCCGCGAGCGCCTTCTTCGGCCGGCGCAAGGGCAAGCGCCTGCGGCCGGGCCAGGAGGCGCGGCTCGGAACGCTCCTGCCCGAGCGGCTCCTGCCCGACCCGCGCGCGCATCCGGAAGCGTTCGCCGATCCGGCCGCGCTGTTCCCGCACGCCCCCGAACGGATCGTGCTCGAGATCGGCTTCGGCGGCGGCGAGCACCTGGCGCACCGGGCGCGGGAGGATCGCGCCGCCGGCTTCATCGGCGTCGAGCCCTTCGTCAACGGCATGGCCAAGATGCTCGCCGCCATCGACGAGGACGACCTCGCCAACGTGCGGCTCTTCGACCAGGACGCCGCCCTGCTCCTGCCGGCCCTGCCGGACGCGTCCCTCGATGCGGTCTACCTGCTCTACCCCGACCCGTGGCCGAAGCGGCGCACCCGCAAGCGCCGCTTCGTCTCGCCGCGGACGCTGGCCGAGATCGCCCGGCTGCTGAAGCCCGGCGGCATCTTCCGCTTCGCCAGCGACATCGACGACTACGTCGGCTGGACGCTGGTGCGCGCCGCCGCCGAGCCGCGCCTCGCCTGGACGGCGCGCCGCGCCGATGACTGGCGCACGCCCTATCCTGGCTGGCCCGGCACGCGCTACGAGGCCAAGGCGATCCGCGAGGGGCGGGTGCCGAGCTACCTGACCTTCGAGCGGGTCGCGGTGTGACCATCGCCGCCGCCCTGCGCGCCGTGCTCGCGCGGCTCGCCGTCGCGGCGGGGGTGCTGGGCGTGTGGGAGCTCGCCGTGCGCCTCCTCGCCGTGCCCGCCTTCGTGCTGCCGGCGCCGAGCCGCATCGCGGCGACGCTCGCCGCGCGGGCGGGGCTGATCCTGGACAACGCGCTCGTCACCGCGACGGAGACCCTCGCCGGGCTCGTGGTGGGCGTGAGCGTCGGCGTCGTCGCCGCGCTCGCCATCGCCGCCTCCGCCCGCACAAGGGCGGTGATCGGCCCGGTCCTGCCGATGGCGCAGGCGATCCCGGTCTTCGCCATCGCCCCGCTCCTCGTCACCTGGCTCGGCTTCGGGCTGGCGCCGAAGGTGGTGATGGCGGCGCTGATCATCTTCTTCCCCGTGGCGAGCGCCTTCTACGACGGGCTGCGCCGCGCCGACGAGAACCTCGTCGCGCTGGCGCGGCTCTACGGCGCGGGACCGCTGCGCATCCTCTTCCTGATTCGCGCCCCGGCGGCCCTGCCCTCGCTCGGCGCGGGGCTGCGGGTCGCCGCCGGCGTCGCGCCGATCGGGGCCATCGTCGGCGAGTGGGTCGGCAGCGCCGCCGGCCTCGGGCATCTGATGCTCCACGCCAACGCGCGCGCGCAGACCGATCTCGTCTTCGCCTGCCTGATCGTGCTGATGCTCTTCGCGCTCGCGCTCTGGAAGGCTATGGATCTCGCCGTCGCCCGCGCCCTGCACTGGGCGCCCGAGACCCTCCCGGGCTGAGCGCGCAGCGTCGCGGCCCGGCAAGAAAGGACTCCCCCGATGCAACGCCCCCTCGCGCTCGCCCTCGCCGCCTCGCTGGGCCTCGCGGCCTCCCTCGGCCTCGCGACCGAGAGCCGCGCCCAGGCGCCGGAGCCGCTGACCGTGCTCCTCGACTGGTTCGTCAATCCCGACCACGCGCCCCTCGTCGTGGCCCGCGAGATGGGGTTCTTCGAGCAGGCGGGGCTCGACGTCACGCTGATCGAGCCCGCCGACCCGTCCGCGCCGCCGCGCCTCGTCGCCGCCGGCCAGGGCGACGTCGCCGTCTCCTACCAGCCGAGCCTCTACCTGCACGTGGCCGAGGAGCTGCCGCTGCTGCGCATCGGCACGCTCGTCTCGACGCCGCTCAACAGCCTCGTCGTGCTGGCACAGGGGCCGATCGAGACCCTGGCCGACCTCGAGGGCAAGACCATCGGCTATTCCGTGGCCGGCTTCGAGGAGGCGCTGCTCGCGACCATGCTCGACGAGGCGGGGCTCACGCTGGACGACGTCTCCCTCGTCAACGTCAACTTCGCCCTGTCGCCGGCGCTGATGGCCGGGCGGGTCGACGCCGTGATCGGCGCCTTCCGCAACTTCGAGCTGACCGAGCTCGAGCTCCAGGGCTCGCAGGGCCGCGCCTTCTTCCCCGAGGAGCACGGCGTGCCGCCCTACGACGAGCTGATCTACGTGGTGCGGGCGGACCGGGCCGGCGAGCCGGTCTTCGCGCGCTTCCTCGAGGCGGTCGAGCGCGCCACGGTGCACCTGCTCAACCACCCCGACCAGAGCTGGGAGACCTTCGCCGCCGCCTACCCGAAGGCGGACGACGCGCTCAACCGCGCGGCCTGGGACGACACGCTGCGCCGCTTCCAGGCGAGCCCGGCCGCGCTCGACCCGGCGCGCTACGCCCGATTCGCCGAGTTCATGCGCGAGCGCGGGCTGATCGAGGAGGTCGCGCCGCTGTCGGACTACGTTGCGCAGCCCGCGGCCGGGGAGGCAGCAGCCCAATAGCGTTCATGCCCCGTTAAACTGCCACAATCTATCCCTCTTGAGGAGGTCCGCACACGGGGCGCGAGGCAGCGGGCGTCGAGCCCGCGGGGAGCGAGGGCGGCATGGACGGTAACGACCGAGGACGGCGGGGACGGCGCGAGCCGACCTTCGATATGCCGGCAGCGGACGCGCTCGACATCCGTCTCTCCCCGCAAGACCGCGCCGGAGGAGGCAGCGAGATGGCCCGCAAGGCCGCCCGCAGCCGCGGCGCCGCCGCCAAGGCGCCGGCCGCGAAGAAGAGCCCCCCGCGCCGCGGCGCGGCGGCTCCCGGCCGCGGCGGTGGTCGCAACGCCCCGCGCGGCGGCTCCGGCGGCGGGCGTGGCGGACGGCCGCGCCGTCGGCGCTCGCTCCTGGGCCATCTCGTCTACTCGACCTTCGTGCTCGGCATCTGGGCCCTGATCGCGGTGGCGGGCGTCGTGGCCTACCACGCCACCCAGCTGCCGCCGATCGACCAGCTCGAGGTCCCCAAGCGCCCGCCGAACATCGCCGTTCTCGCCGCCGACGGGACCCTCCTCGCCAACCGCGGCGAGACCGGCGGCTCGAACGTGCCCTACGAGGAGCTGCCGGACTACCTCCCCGACGCCTTCGTCGCGATCGAGGACCGGCGCTTCTGGTCGCACTGGGGCGTCGACCCGCAGGGCATCGCCCGCGCGCTGGTGACCAACCTGCGCGGCGACAGCGGCCTGCACGGCGGCTCGACGCTGACCCAGCAGCTCGCCAAGAACCTGTTCCTCACCCAGGAACGCACGATCTCGCGCAAGATCCAGGAGGCGATCCTCGCCCTCTGGCTGGAGCGGACCTACTCGAAGGCCGAGATCCTCGAGCTGTACATGAACCGCGTCTATTTCGGCGCCGGCGCCTACGGCGTCGACGCGGCGGCGCGGCGCTACTTCGACAAGTCGGCGCGAGACGTGACGCTGTCGGAGGCCGCGATGCTGGCCGGCCTGGTGCAGCAGCCCTCGCGGCTCGCGCCGACCCGCAACCCGTCGGGCGCCAAGGCGCGCGCCGAGGTGGTGCTGCGCGCCATGCGCGAGGAGGGCCTGATCGACGAGACCCGCCTCGTCACCGCGCTCTCGCGCCCCGCCGAGGCGGTGCGCCAGGAGGGCAGCGGCACGGCGAACTACGCGGCCGACTACATCATGGACGTCCTCGACGACTTCGTCGGCACGGTGGAGGAGGACATCGTGGTGATGACCACGATCGCGCCGGACGTGCAGGCGGCCGCCGAGCAGGCGCTCACCGCGACGCTGGCCGAGGAGGGCGGCACCTACGGGGTCTCCCAGGGCGCCGTCGTCACCATGCGGCCCGACGGCGCCATCGTGGCGCTCGTCGGCGGCAAGGACTACCGGGCGAGCCAGTTCAACCGCGCCACCCAGGCGCGCCGCCAGCCGGGCTCGGCCTTCAAGCCCTTCGTCTACCTCGCGGCGCTGGAGGCGGGGCTCACCCCCGACACGATCCGCGAGGACCGTCCGGTGACGATCGGCAACTGGTCGCCGGAGAACTACTCGCGCGACTTCCGCGGTCCGGTGACGCTGCGCGAGGCGCTGGCGCTCTCGCTCAACACGATCGCGGCGCAGCTCGCCGCCGAGGTCGGCCCGCGCGAGGTGGTGCGCGTGGCCCAGCGGCTCGGCATCGCCTCGCCGCTCGAGCCGAACGCCACGATCGCGCTCGGCACCTCGGAAGTGACGCCGCTCGAGCTCACCGGCGCCTTCGCCGCCTTCGCCAATGGCGGGGAGGGGGTGATCCCCTACGTCATCTCCGAGATCCACGCCGCCGACGGCCCGGTGCTCTACCGCCGCGGCGACCTCTCGCTCGGCCGCGTCGTCGAGCCCGAGCACGTGGCGATGATGAACGCCATGATGCACGAGACCTTCACGATGGGCACCGCCCGGCGCGCCGAGCTGCCGGGCTGGGCCGGCGCGGGCAAGACCGGTACGAGCCAGGAGTTCCGCGACGCCTGGTTCGTCGGCTACACCGGCGCGCTGGTCACCGGCGTGTGGGTCGGCAACGACGACGGCACGCCGACGCGGCGGGCCTCGGGCGGGAACCTGCCCCTGACGATCTGGAGCCGCACGATGAACGCGGCGCTCGCCGGCGAGACGCCGGTGGCGCTGCCCGGCGGCGGCGTCTGGCAGGGGCCGACGCAGCTGTGGAACGCGCCCGTGGCGCAGGGCCCGGTGGCGCCGCCGGCCAACGAGAACTCCGACTGGCAGCGCCCGACGGAGCCGGGCTTCATCGAGCGGATCTTCGGGATCTACTGAGGCGCCGCACCGCGCACGCCGCGCGAGAGCACGAACACGCCGCAGCCGAGCGCGCCGAGCACCGCGATCGCGCCCGGCAGCGCGAGCGGCGTCGTCGCCACGGCGGCGCCGAGCCCGATGCCGACGATCGCCGCGACCGACATCTGGCAGATGCCCATCAGCGAGGAGGCGGTACCCGCCCGCTCCGGGAAGGGCTGCATCGCCGCCGCCATCGATTGCGGCATGGTGAGCCCGACGCCCACCGCGTAGAGCGCCATCGGCAGGGTGATCTCGAGCGACGAGCCCGTGCCGACCAGCGCGAGCGCCAGCATCGCCGCCCCGCCGGCGGCCTGGGCGGCGAGCCCCACCACGATCGTGCCGTCGAGCCCGCGGCCCGGCACGAGGCGCTGCGCCAGGAGCGTGCCGCCGATGTAGCCCACCACCATCGTCGCGAAGGAGAAGGCGAAGGCCAGCTCCGAGAGGCCGTAGACGCCCTGCAGCACGAAGCTCGACCCGGAGATGAAGGCGAACAGGCCGGAATAGGTCAGCGTGTTGAGCGCGACGTAGACGCGGTAGCTCGGATGGCGCAGCAGGTCGCGAAAGCCGCGCAGGATCGAGACGAGGGAGAGCGGGCTCGGGTCGCGCGCCCGCAGCGTCTCCGGCAGGGCGAGCGCCACCACGACCGCTAGGGCGAGGCCGCCGAGCGCGCTCGCCCCGAAGATCGCCCGCCAGCCCAGCGCGGCGAAGATCAGGCCGCCGAGGATCGGCGCGATCGCCGGCACGAGGCCCATGATCGAGCCCATGCGCGAGAGCTCCCGCCCCGCGCGCGGACCGTCGTAGAGGTCGCGCACGATGGCGCGGGCGAGCACGATCGGCCCGGACGCACCGAGCGCCTGGACGAAGCGCGCGGCCGAGAGCGCCTCGATCGTCGGCGCCAGGGCGCAGGCGAGGGTCGCCAGGAGGAAGAGCGCGAGGCCGATGCCGAGGAGCGGCCGTCTTCCCATCCGGTCCGACAGCGGCCCGTAGAGGAACTGCCCGCAGGCGAAGCCGACGAGGAAGGCCGAGAGCGTCGCCTGGGTCTGCGGCGTCGTGGCCTCGAGCGCCTGCGCGATCGCCGGCAGCGCCGGCAGGTACATGTCGGTCGACAGCGGCCCGAGCGACGTCAGCATCGCCAGCGTGGCGGTGAGGCCGAGCGTGTCGGGACGCAGGAGGAAGCGGGCGTGACGCATGCCCCCGCTGTAAAGCCTCGCGCGGCGCCTGTCTCGCGCGCAGACGCCGGGGCGGTCAGGGACGGTGCGCGCGCAGGGCGGCGGCGAAGGACGGCAGCCCCGCGCCGGCGAGAATCTCCAGATACGCCTCGGGAGAGGGACGCGAGCGCGAGAGCGCGCGCCGCGCCGCGTCGACAACCTCCAGCATCAGGTCCGGGACGCACGAGAGCAGGCAGCCGAGCAGCGCGTCCGGGTCGATCGCCGCGAGCGCGAACGGAGCCAGGCTCGCCGCGGTGAAATGGCGATCGCGGGTGACGATGATCCGTGCCCCACAGGCGATCGCCGCTGCGACGACATGGCGGTCGTCGGGATCGGCGAAGGCGATGGTCGGCACCAGAGATTCGTACCCGACGGCTCGCGCGCCCGGAAGCGCGCGGTTCATGGCGTCCCGGCGGGCCTCGATGCTGCGCCTGTCCGATCCCGCCGCCTTCGCGATCGCCCGCTCGACCCACTCGCGCTCGATGTCGGCGCTCCAATACGCGTCGACCAGGCCTGCTTGCGCGGTGAAGGTGAGGATGTGAGCGGTCTGGAAGGGGAAGAGGACGCTGGCGTCGTAGACGACGACGGGGACCTCAGCCGCCATCGCGACGCATCGCCTCGTCCGTGAGAACTCCGAGCTCCGCGAGCGCACGCCGCTGCGCCGTCTCGATCTCGCGAAAGGCGAGGACATCCGACAGCCGGAGCCGGTACGCCTCATCCGTCCGGACGTGGGGAACGTCGCCGCGGGCGAGACGATGCGCCAGCATGGCCCGCGACATGGAGAGCAGGTGCGCTGCTTCGTCGAGGCCGATTTCCCGATCCTCGTCGATCACGGTGGCCTGCCCCGTCGTCGCCAGCAGGTCGAGCAGCTCCGACAGGACCGCCATCGTGCTCGGAGGGACGACGAAGCTCTGGGTAGAGTCGTCCGAGATCGTCAGGCGAACGCTGCTTGCCGTGCCCTGGCGAAGCGCGAGACGCAACGCCTCGACGGCCGGTCGCTCGTCGTCCGGTATCCGATGATGCAGGGCGATCTCCTCGGACATCCCCGACCCCTTTTCGACCATAGACGACATGCAGGACGCCTTCAACGCGGCGCGAGGCGCGCGAGCCACCCGCCATTCGCGCAGCCGGCTCGGGTTCACGTCCCGGCTGCGCCTACGATACCGATGACCGCATGTGCAATCAAGAACGGCGCCTGCGGGCTATCGCGCAATCGACAACGCCGAGCTCGGCAGCCTGCTCTCGATCGCCTGCATGCGCTCCCGGTGGCGGCGCCAGAGCGCGGCGTCGTACCCGCCGCCCCCGCCGCGTCGGGCGACGGCGACGGCCTGGGGGACCTCGGCGTCGGCCAGGGGCGAGCCGATCTGCTTCAGGTGGGCGATGGCGCGCACGCAATAGGCCACCGAGCGCGCGCTCATGCGGGTCTCGCCGTGGCCGGCGCGGTACTTCATCAGGGCGGTGCACAGGTCGCCGTCGGCCAGCCGCCACGCCTGCGCGAGGTATCGCACGCCGTAGCGCACGTTGTTGGCAGGCAGCCTCAGGCCCTCGACGCTGCCTCGGAAGCCGAGCATCGCGGCGGTGCCGGGGCGCACCTGCATCAGGCCGACCTCGTCGAGCGCGCCGAGCGCCGCCGGGTCCCAGGCGCTCTCGACGGTGACCACCGCCTCGGCGAGCGCGACCGGGATGCCGTTGCGGCGTGCCTCCGCCCCGACGAGCGCGAGGTGCGCCTCGCGGCCCCTGACCGCGAGCGCCTCCTCCAGCGTGGCGGCGAGCACGTCCTCGGTCGTGGGCGGCGATGCGGCGGGCGGCGGCGCGGGCAGGTCGAGGGCCATGGCCGCCGGTGCCGCGGACGCGACGCCGAGCGCGAGGCCGAGGAACGTGATCAGCAGGCGCACAGGACCCATGAAAAAACCCTCCCGGAAGCGATCGGCTCCCGGAAGGGTAGGTGCGCAATGCCGGCGGGTCCAGGGCGGGACCGATCAGTCGAGCGAGGAATAGCCCGACGACGGCCACAGCGGCTGCGTGCCCGGGGCGACCGACGCGCCGCGCTGCGGCGGCACCGGTGCCGTCGCCGGGTCGCGCGGGGCAGGCGTGCCGCCGAGCGGCAGGGTCGAGAACAGGCCGCCGAGCATGCGGGCGTAGAACGGCTCGCGGGCCTCGGCGGGCGCCTGCGGCGCGGCCGCGGGCACGCTCGCGGTCGCCACCGGGGCGGCTGCGGGAGCGGCGGGCCTCGTCTGCGCCGCGACCGCGGTCGGCGTCGCCTCCTCGAGCGGGCGCCCGCGGGAATCGACCGGCACCAGCCGCGGCCCGGCGGCGAGCGCCTCCGGGCGGCTGACGATGCCGAGGCGGTCGTCGTTGCGGTTGCGCCCGGCGTCGAGCGCCGCGAAGGCGGTGGCGCTCGCGACGTCCATCTCGCGGGCGTTGGCCAGGCCGAAGGAGGGATGGCCGCCGCCGTCCTCGTAGACGACCCGCACCGCCGGCTCGCCCGACTCGATCAGCCGGGCGACCTCGATCTCGTCCGCCTGCGCCCGTGCGCGAACCATTGCCGTCACCGTCGGGTCGGCCGGCGTGCAGTTCCGCGTGCCGAAGGAGTAGCGCCCGCCGCAGACCTCGACCGACGGCTCGAGGCGCGTCACCTCGAAATGGTCCCAGCCTTCCTTGAGGTTGCGCCAGAAGGCGATGTTGGGGTCGTAGCGCGACTGGGCGAGGTTCTCGGGCGTCATCCGGAACGGGTAGGACTGGAACTGGAAGGCGCGCTGGCCGCCCTCGAAGGCCTCGCGCGCGAGCGCGTAGACCTCGCCGATCGCCTCGTCGGTCATGGCGAAGCAGCCACGCGAGGTGCACGAGCCGTGCACCATCAGGAACGACCCGGTGCGGCCGTTCGCGCGGTCGAACTCGTTCGGGAAGCCGGTGTTGAAGGAGAGATAGAAGCTCGAGTTCGGGTTCATCAGTGCCGGCGACACGGCATAGAAGCCCTCCGGCGCCTGCCGGTCGCCCTCGCGCATCTTCGGGCCGAGCTGGCCGGACCAGCGGCAGATCGGGTAGGTGTCGAGGAGGGCGTAGCGGCCGTCCCGGCCCTTCTTCCAGACCTCGAGCTCGGACTCCATCTTGAAGACCCGCACCAGGATCGGGTCGTCCTCGTCCATGCCCTTGGACGCCATCAGCGCGAGCGTCTGCGGCGGGATCGGCTGGAGGTGCTTGTTCGACGAGACGGTACGCTCCTGGCAGGCGGTCAGCGCCAGCGCCAGCGCGGCCACGAGAGCGGCTCTTCTCACCATGGGGTCCCCACTTCCTCGCGCCCGTCGGCGCACCTCGTCCACGGCGCGTCGCGCGCGCCGCTCGTCCCCCGCACCGTAGGATCGTTAGCCTTACGCGAACCTTACCGCAAGACCACCCCCTCCCGGAGCGGTCTTCACTCATGGTGAACGCTCTGTTACGCGAGCTTGAGCTTGCGGCCGATGGCCAGAAACTTGTCCGCCCGCGCGGCGCGCACCGCGTCGGGCGACAGCGGCGCGAGCTCGGCCAGGGCGGCGGCGACGGCGTTGCCGGTCGCCTCCATCACCGCCGCGACGTCGCGATGCGCGCCGCCCACGGGCTCGCGCACGATCGCGTCGATGACGCCGAGCCGCAGCAGGTCCTGTGCCGTGATCTTCATGGCGGTCGCGGCGTCCTGCGCGCGCCCGGCGTCGCGCCACAGGATCGAGGCGGCGCCCTCCGGCGAGATCACGGAATAGATGGCGTGCTCGAGCATCAGCACGCGGCTCGCGGTGGCGAGGGCGATCGCGCCGCCGGAGCCGCCCTCGCCGATGACGACGGCGACGTTGGCGACGCCCAGCGCGAGGCAGGCCTCGGTGGAGCGCGCGATCGCCTCGGCCTGGCCGCGCTCCTCGGCGTCGATGCCGGGATAGGCGCCGGCCGTGTCGACGATGGCGATCACCGGCAGGCCGAAGCGGTCGGCGAGCTCCATGACGCGCACGGCCTTTCGGTAGCCCTCCGGGCGGGCCATGCCGAAATTGTGCCGGATGCGCGAGCGCGTGTCCGAGCCCTTCTCCTGGCCGATGACGCAGACCGGCTCGCCGCGGAAGCGCCCGAAGCCGCCGACGATCGCCTCGTCCTCGCCGAACTTGCGGTCGCCCGCGATCGGCGTGAACTCCTCGACGAGCCCGTGCACGTAGTCCGAGAAGTGCGGCCGCTGCGGATGACGGGCGACGAGCGTCTTCTGCCAGGGCGTGAGCGTCGCGTAGAGCCCCGCCAGCGCCTCCGCAGCCTTGGCCTCCAGCCGCGCGATGTCGTCGGAGATGGCGACGGCGTCGCGTTCGGCGCCGAGCGCGCGCAGCTCCTCGAGCTTGGCCTCGAGCTCGGCGACGGGCTTTTCGAAATCGAGATAGGTACGCATGTATCCGCGCGAATGGGACGGGCGGGCGCAGGCCGGAGAGGCCCCGCCGCGAAGCGCGCGGACACTGCTCGCAACGCTGGGGGAAGTCAAGGTTCGCCGCCCCGCCGCGAGAAGGACATAAAGACATGTTTATATGTTGATTGCCATCGGCTGCGGGGTCTGCTATGGCATCGCCGAACCACGACACCGAAGGGACTCTCACGATGGCGCAGGACTATATCGTCAAGGACATCTCGCTCGCCGATTGGGGCCGCAAGGAGATCTCGATCGCCGAGACCGAGATGCCGGGCCTCATGGCCACGCGCGAGGAGTACGGCCCGTCGCAGCCGCTCGAGGGCGCGCGCATCGCCGGCTCGCTGCACATGACCATCCAGACGGCGGTGCTGATCGAGACGCTCAAGGCGCTCGGCGCGGACGTGCGCTGGGTATCGTGCAACATCTACTCGACCCAGGACCACGCCGCCGCTGCGATCGCGGCCGCCGGCACGCCGGTCTTCGCCTGGAAGGGCGAGAGCCTGAAGGACTACTGGGACTACACCGCCATGCTGTTCGACTGGCACGGCGGCGGCATGCCCAACATGATCCTCGACGACGGCGGCGACGCCACCATGCTCGTCCACCTCGGCAAGCGCGCCGAGGACGGGGACACGGCGTTCCTGTCGAAGCCCGGCTCCGAGGAGGAGGAGGTCCTCTTCGCGCTGATCAACCGCCTGCTCGGCGAGAAGCCGAAGGGCTGGTTCAACGAGCTCGCCACCTCGATCAAGGGCGTCTCCGAGGAGACGACCACGGGTGTGCACCGGCTCTACATCATGGCGAAGGAGGGCAAGCTGCTCTTCCCGGCCATCAACGTGAACGACTCGGTCACCAAGTCGAAGTTCGACAACCTGTACGGCTGCCGCGAGTCGCTCGTCGACGGCATCCGCCGCGGCACCGACGTGATGATGGCCGGCAAGCTCGCCATGGTCGCCGGCTACGGCGACGTCGGCAAGGGCTCGGCCGCCTCGCTGCGCCAGGCCGGCTGCCGCGTCATGGTCTCCGAGGTCGACCCGATCTGCGCCCTGCAGGCGGCGATGGAGGGCTACGAGGTCGTGACGATGGAGGACGCCGCCCCGCGCGCCGACATCTTCGTCACCGCCACGGGCAACAAGGACGTGATCACGGCCGACCACATGCGGGCCATGAAGGACCGCGCCATCGTCTGCAACATCGGCCACTTCGACAACGAGATCCAGGTTCAGGCCCTGCGGAACTACAAGTGGACCAACATCAAGCCGCAGGTCGACGAGATCGAGTTCCCCGACGGCAAGCGCATGATCCTGCTCTCCGAGGGCCGGCTGGTGAACCTGGGCAACGCCATGGGCCACCCGTCCTTCGTCATGTCCGCCTCGTTCACCAACCAGACGCTCGCCCAGATCGAGCTGTGGCAGAACACGGGCAAGTACGAGAACCAGGTCTACGTCCTGCCCAAGCACCTCGACGAGAAGGTCGCCATGCTCCACCTGGAGAAGATCGGCGCAAAGCTCTCGAAGCTGCGGCCGGACCAGGCCGACTACATCGGCGTGAAGGACAGCGGCCCGTTCAAGCCGGAGCACTACCGCTACTGAGCGGATGATGCCGGCGGCGGTGACGCCGCGGCGCGACGCGAGACGAGGAGCCCCGGCCGGCGACGGTCGGGGCTCTCCTCGTCGAGGGGAGCGGTTTCCAGGAGAGCAGCGGCGAGAAAATTCATGCTAGACATGAATTTTATCTTGCAAAAGGAGAATTGAAGGCCTACCTACCCTCCAGCGGCGCGCAGCACGCCGTCGGACGAGGAAGAGGACAGGTCATGCCCAACGCAGCACCCACCCGCGCCCGGCGCATCGCCAAGGTTTCCGCGACGATGGCGGTCCTGACCATCGTCGTCGCGGCCCTGCAGGTCGTGGCCTACGTCGCGATCTTCCTCCACCCGGACGGGCTCGCCGAGCTCGCCGCCCGCGAGGTCCTGCCGCCCGGCGCCGCCTTCACGCTCACCCCCGCCTCGATCGCGGCGGGTTTCGTCACCGGGGCGATCCCGGTGGCGCTCTCCCTCTACGGCCTGTGGCACGCCCACGCGCTGTTCCGCGGCTGGCGCGACGGGCCGATCTTCACCGAGGCGTCCGGGCGCCGCCTGGTCCGCATGGGCGCGGCGCTCGCGCTGATGCCGGCCGCCGCCCTGGTCTCGAGCGGGCTGACCTCCCTCGTCCTGACGCTCGGCAACCCGCCCGGCCAGCGCACCGTGCAGATCGCGGTGAGCGACGACCCCATCGTCATGGCCATCGCCGGCGGGCTCCTCGTCGTCGTCGGCTGGGTGATGGCGGAGGCCGCGCGCCTCGCCGAGGAGAACGAGGCGTTCGTCTGATGCCGATCGTGGTCAACCTCGACGTCATGCTCGCCCGGCGCAAGATGCGCTCGAAGGAGCTCGCCGCCATCGTCGGCATCTCCGAGCAGAACCTCTCGCTGCTCAAGTCCGGCAAGGTCCGCGGCGTGCGCTTCGAGACGCTCGACAAGATCTGCCGCGCGCTGCGCTGCCAGCCGGGCGACCTGCTGGAATGGCAGGAGGGGGACGGCGGCGCCCCGTCGGCCGGCGCCGACGGCGAGGCTTGACCGCGGCCCCGCCGCGGCGGTCACGCCGCCACGGGTGCCGTCGGCTCCCAGCCCTCCTCGGTCTCGGCGAAGGTGATGACGCGATCGGCCTCGTCCTCCAGGTCTGCGATGCGCCTCAGGTACGCCCCGACCCGCGCGTCGCCGCCCCGATGCTCCGCATAGAGAAGCCGCAGCAAGCGATCGGCGACGGCGTCGACGCGGCGCGTCTTGCCCTTCTCCCACCGTGCGACGCTCTGCTCGGAGACGTCGAGCAACCGGGCGAGCGACGCCTGCGACAGGCCGAGCTCGGTGCGCAGGAACCGGAACTGCGCACCCGTCAGCCGGCGTGTCTCCTCGACGAGATGGCGGCCGATCGCCTCGTGCAGGCCATCGATGTCGTCGATCGCCACGAACGAGCGCCCCCCGCTCTCGATCCGGCGGAATCCGCTCGCGAGATAGACATCGTCGAGCCCGCTCTCCCGATAGTGGTACGGCTCGGTCATGAGGTGCTCCTAGATAACCGTTATGGCGATCAGCTCGGTCTCACGTACGGCGACGACGACCTGCACACGTCGGCCGGCGGTGAGTCTTCGCATCTTGATTCGCCAATCGCCCCACTGATCCTTGGTCGGTCCATGGATCGCTTCGCCATTGCGCAGGACGTCCAGGACCTGACGCATCAAGATCCCCCTTTCCTGCAGTCGCTCCTGGAAGTGCGGCGCCTCGAAATTGATGTTGCCGGTATTCTGCGCCAAGGCGCGCACGCGCGCCTCCAGCTCCTGGCGGGAGGGTCGCTCGGGGAAGGGGATCACTTCCGCGGTCATGCACCTATCAATATGATAGGGCTGCTCGCGCCGTCAATAGTCCGTGCCGTGGCGTTCCATGCCTCCGGCCCTGCGGAGTGAGCGCGACAGGCGCTCACCCCTTCAGCAGCACCGCCAGCTCCCGGTACGGATCCTCGCTCTTCGGCGAGGCCGGGTCCTGCCTGAGCGCGTCGTAGAGCCTGGGCACGATCGCGACGGCGCGGTCGAGGTCGGGGTCGGCGCCCGGTTGCCAGGCTCCCATCAGGCGCAGGTCGCGGGTCTCCTCGAAGCGGGCGATCAGCGCGCAGAAGGAGCGCACCAGCGCCTGCTCCTCGGGGGACCAGACCTTGCGCGAGAGCCGCGAGATCGAGGTGAGCGGGTTCATCGCCGGGTAGCGGCCGCGGTCGGCGATCCAGCGCTCGAGCACGATGTGGCCGTCGAGCGTGCCGCGGATCGCATCGGCGACGGGGTCGTTGTGGTCGTCACCGTCGACGAGCACGGAGAAGATCCCCGTGATCGTGCCCGTCCCCTCGTAGCCGGGGCCGGCCCGCTCGAGCAGCCGCGGCAGGTCGGAGAACACGCTCGGCGGATAGCCGCGCGAGACCGCGGGCTCGCCGGCGGCGAGCGCCACGTCGCGGGCGGCGTGGGCGTAGCGCGTGACCGAATCGGCGATGAGCAGCACGTGCTCGCCGCGGTCGCGGAAGAACTCGGCGATCGCCATGGCGGTGTTGGGCGCGAGGCGGCGCATCATCGGGCTCTCGTCGCCGGTGGAGACCACCATCACCGCCTTGTCGCGGTTCGCGCCGAGCGTCTCCTCCAGGAACTCGCGCACCTCGCGCCCGCGCTCGCCGACGAGCGCGATCACCACCGTGTCGACGGTCTGCGCGGCGGCGAGCATCGAGATCAGCGTCGACTTGCCCACCCCCGACCCGGCGAAGACGCCGATGCGCTGGCCGGCGCAGAGCGGCGTGAACAGGTCGATGGCCCGCACGCCGGTCCGGAAGTGCCCGCCGAGACGTGCGCGGCGCATGGCCGGCGGGGGCTCGCGGAAGGGGTGGACGATCGTCGCCCCGTGCCGCAGCGGTCCGCGCCCGTCGATCGGACGCCCGAGCGCGTCGACCACACGGCCCTTCCAGGTGGGGTCCGGCTGCAGCGAGACCGGCTCCATGCGCCAGGTGCGGGTCCCGAGCCGGGCGTCGATGGCGCCCTCGAAGGGCTTGACCGTGGCGCCCCGCGCATCGATGCGCACGACCTCCCCGATCTGCGGTCCGTCGGCGCCGGGGATCGCGACCCGCTCGCCGAGCTTCAGGAAGGGCGAGAGGCCGCCCACGCGGTAGTGCCCGGGGGCCACGGCGGCGACGACGCCGCCCTCGGCCACGAGCGGCACGTCGCGGGCCGCACGGCCGACGGCGTCGGCGAGGCGGTCGAGGGCGTTGGCGGGGCGCGGCGGGCTCACGGCCTGTCCGCCCCGCGCTCCGGCGCCCGCAGCGGCACGTCGCCGAGATGGCGCGCGCGCAGGGCCTCGATCACCTGCGCCGAGAAGACGCTGCGCGGATCGGCGGCGAGGCGCGCGGCGTCGACCACGACCGGCGCCGACGGCGGCGCCTCCGGCGGGGGTGCCCAGGCATCGCGCGGATCGACGGCTGCCGCCGGCGCGGTTCCGGCGGCGGTGGCGAGCGTCGGTGCGCCGCGCATCGCGGGCACGCCCTCGCTCGCCCAGAGGTCGATGGAGGCGTCGGCGGGCGTCTGCGGCGGCGGCGGGATCGGCGGTGGCGGGGGCGCGTTGGCGGCGGCGTGCAGCGCACGGGCGATCAGCGCCTCCTCGAAGGAGGGCGGGATCGGCGGGTTCGCCGTCGGCAGCGGCGGGGGCGGCGTGCGCGCGAGCCGCAGCGCCTCGCGCGCGGCCTCCAGCCGGCCGATGCGCGCGTGCGCCTGCGCATCCATGGCGAGCCCGACGGGCGGGGCGGAGAGCGGGACGACGACCTCGCTCATCAGGCGCCGCCCTCGCCGCCGAGCGTGCGGATCGCGCTCGACTGCGTGCGCTCCGACTGCTCGATCGTCTTCGACACCGCGTCGAAGGCCCGCGAGACCATGACGAGGCGCGTCATCTCCAGCACGGGATTGACGTTGGCGCCCTCGACGAAGCCCTGGGCGACGCCGTTGCCGACGAAGTCGAGCACCGGCTCGGCCGGCAGGTCGGGCACGACGCCGGAATTCTCGAAGCGTCCGAGCCGCGCGGCCTCGGGGATGGCGAACAGGCCGAGCGCGCCGACCTGGACGCCGCCCTGCTCGAGCATGCCGTCGCGGGCGGCGGACGGGGGGCCGCCGTCGGCGTCGAGCTGGATCGGCGCGAAGCCCGCGTCGAGCACGCGGTACCCCGCCGTGGTGACGAGCTCGCCGTTCGCGTTCATCGAGAAGCGCCCGTCGCGGGTGTAGACCGGCCCGTTCGGCCCCTCGAAGGCGAAGAACGCGTCACCGTCCACGGCGAAGTCGAGCAGGTTCCCGGTCTGCTGCAGCCCGCCGGCGTTGCGCGACACGAAGGTCTCGCCGGCCGAGGCGAAGGCGACCGGGTCCTTGCCGGCGGTTGAGAGCAGTTGCTCGAAGGTGATCTCGTCGGCGCGGTAGCCCACCGTCGACATGTTGGCGACGTTGCGGGCGATCGTCTCCATGCGGCGCTCGAGCGCCACCTGGCCCGAGAGGGCGACGTAGATGGAGGGCTGCATGGGCTGTCTCGTGGCTCGCTCTAGCGTCCGAAGCGGATCGATTGCAGGCTCATCAGCACGTCCGAGCCGATCTGAGCCGTGACCGGCTGGCCGATCGCGATGGTCGGCACCTGCGGCGCCACCGGCGGGTTGGCGACGTCCCAGAGCGCGGCGAAGCGCTCGAGGAAGGCGGAGAGCTTGCCCGGGTCCTTCATGTCGGCGAGGTCGAGCCGGTTCTCGATCAGGCGCGCCTGCTTGTCGACGTCCGCGCCCTGGATCGAGTCGGGCAGCCCGAGAGCGGTGCGAACCACCTGCGCGAGCGCGGGATCGGCCAGGATCTGGTAGGGGCTGGTGAGGCCGGACGCCTTGCGCTCGAAGTAGAGCGCGAGGCGCACGCCCTCGTTCTGCGCACCCTGCGTCTCCTCCAGCGTCTGGCGGACGTACTTGTCGATCGTGCCCTGCACGGCGCGCGAGAAGACCGTCGTCGTCTCGCCGTAGCGCTTGAAGTTGAAGGCCTCGACGAAGTCCCGGTAGCGCCGGTCGACGAGCTTCATGGCGAAGGCGTCGCGGGAATCGATGCCCTCCGAGAGCGCCTTGCGCATGAAGCCCTTGGCGTAGGTCATGTCGGAGAGGCCGTGCGCCTTCATGGCGAAGGAGAACAGGCGATCGTCGGCGAGGAAGTCCTCCATGGACTTCACCTGCCCGATCGTCTCCTCGTAGTACGCGATCTCCCGCGCCGCCTGGGGCGTCTGCGCGGTACGCTCGAGCGAGCGCGGCAGGTCGCTCGCCACGAGCCGGTAGGACAGGGCCGTCGCCAGCATGGGGCCTCCTCGCGCCGATCCCGGCGCCTCTCTCGTGCGAGGAGGATCGGGGGAGAGGCTTGCGCGGGGCTGGAGGGGGTGTGCGAGCGGGGCCTCGCCCGGGACGGCGGGTGATATCGTGGCGAGCCACGAGGACGGACTTGCCCGACGAGACGACCATCGGTCGCGACGAACCGCCCTGGTGTCGGTTGGAGGCGTGCTCGCGGAGACTTCTCCTTCCACTACAGGATTCCTCTGCGAAACGGCGGCTTGGCCGTGACCCGACGTTCTGATTCACTGAGGGTGGATCGGGTTGTGGAGATTCGTCATGGCGCCGTCTCAGATGAGCTTCGTCGACCATTTCACGGGCCCTCGGCTCGGGTCCAACAAGCCGTTGGAGGCGATCGACGCCCTGATCGACTGGGCTCCGCTGGAGGCGCACGCGCGGGAGATCCGCAAGGGCCAGACTGGTCGCCCACCCTACGCGGCGCTGGCGATGCTCAAGGCGCTGTACCTCCAGTCGCTCTATCGGCTCTCCGATCCGCAGCTGGAAGCGGCCCTGCTCGACCGGCTCTCGTTCCGCCGCTTCTGCGGCTTCGGCCTGGACGAGCGCACGCCCGACGAGACGACGATCCTGCGCTTCCGGCACGCCGCGGCGACGGCGGGGCTTCTGGACGCGTGTTTCGAGGCGGTCAACGCGCAACTCGAAGCCAAGGGGCTGATCGTCAAGAAGGGCACGCTGATCGACGCGACGCTGACCGCGGCGGCCCACAACAAGCCGCCGTTCGAGAAAGGAGCGGCGCAGGCGCGCAGCCCACACTCGCCGGACGCGACCTTCACGCGCAAGAACAACAAGAGCCACTTCGGCTACAAGCAGTCGATCGGCGTCGACGAAGGATCGCTGCTGGTGCGCAAGATCGTGGTGACGGCCAACGCCGTGTCGGACAGCGAGGCGGCCGACGCGCTGATCTGCGGGGACGAGCGGGCGGTCTATGCCGATCGCGGCTACACGCAGAAAGCGCGCCGCGAGCGGCTCGCGGGTGCCGGCATCAAGGCCCGGATCATGCACCGGCGCACGAGCAACGGCCAGCCGCTGCCGCGCTGGAAGGAGCGTCTCAACAAGCTGATCTCCCGCCGTCGCGCCCCAGTCGAAGGCGTCTTCAGCGTCGTGAAGCGTCTCTACGGTCAGGCCCGCGCCCGATGTCAACGTCTCGGCACGGTGAGCGCGGACGCCGTCGCGGCGGTGACGGTCTACAACCTCAAGCGCGCCGTGCGCCTGCTCGAGCCTCCACCGCGGCGACGGAGCGCGCCGGCCCGCGCATGAACGCCGCCCGAAATGGCGCCTCGCACATCCTCTCGGGCGTCTCGGGCACCCACGAAACGGGGCTGCCGCGCCAACCGTGGCGCCCCCGAAGGATCGCGCGCGAAGACCCGCGCTCGAATAAACACCCCCCGAGCGACGGCGGTGCAGTAGACCGCCGTTTCGCAGAGGAATCCTACAGGGAAGGAGAAGGGGCGGCGGCGTCCAGCCCCTACCCCGCCGGAAACCGCACCACCACGGCCGTCCCGCGTGGGCGGCGCTCCCAGGCGATGGTGGCTTCGAGCTGGCGGGCGAGCTCGGCGACGATGCGCATGCCGAGCCCCGTGCGCGTCTCCTCCTCGAACCCGTCGGGGAGCCCGCGCCCGTCGTCGGCGATGACGAGGCGGGCGCGGCCGTCCGGCTCGACGGCGAGCGAGAGGTCGATCGTCCCCGCCTCGTCGGCGGCGTAGCCGTGCTTGAGCGCGTTGGTGATGAGCTCAGTCGCCACGAGCGAGAGCGTCACGAGGCGATGATGCGCGATCGTCACGGGCTGCGTGCACACCGTGCAGGTGACGCGCGGCGCGCCGACGGCGGCGACGACGTCGCCGCACAGGTCGGAGAGGATGTGGTCGAGGCCGCCCCGCGCGGCTTCCGGATCGTAGAGCCGACGATGGATGCGGCCCATCACGTCGAGGCGGGCGCGGGCGGCGTCGAGCGCCGCGAGGGCGGCGGGATGGCCGCCGACGTGGCGGCGCTGCAGGGTGAGCAGTGCGGCGACGAAGGCCATGTTGTTCGAGACGCGATGCTGGAGCTCGTGGAACAGCGTGCGCTGCGCGTCGAGCAGGGCCCGGGCGCGGGCCTCCTCGGCGGCGAGCCGGCGCAGCGAGAGGTCCATCATGTGGATGAGCAGGATCTCGACGCCGACCACGAGCACGTAGAAGGCGAGCGCGATCGCCGTCCCCGGCCACAGCAGCGCGAAGGAGTGAAAGGGCGGGATGAACAGCCACCACGCCGCGAGCCCGCTCAGGACCGCCGCGAACACACCGGGGCGCACGCCGCCGAGGAAGGTGGCGACGAGCACGACGGGGAAGAACGTCACGTAGGGGTAGCCGACGAGCGCGTCCCCGATCGCGATCCGCACGCCGAGCGCCACGAGAAAGCCCGCCGTCGCGACCGCGTAACCGAGCGCGGGGCGCGCGCGCAGCCCGGCGGCGGCATCGAACAGGCGCAGGAGCGGGGGCTCTGCGGCGGGGGCGGCGGCGGTGCGCATCGCGGACGATCTCCGCGCGCCCGGGGACGCGCTCTTCCGGTTCACGCGTCGCGGCGCGCGCCGCCGGACGTGCGTGAGACTTCCTGCCTAGGCGCGGCGGAGGATGCTGTCAGCGCACAAGTGCACAGTCCGGGCATCGACGCGGCGGAACCCCCGATCGAACCACGGCCGAGCTTCGGCGTTGAGGCTGCATGAGCAACGAAGCCGAGGCGCACGCCATGCTCGTCACGGGCCAGACCAACACCCTCCCCGCTCACGTGGAGGGCAACAACCTCCTGCGCACGCTGCGCCACGAGGATCTCGCCCGGCTCACGCCGCATCTCGAGATCTGGGAGGGCGGGCGCGACGAGATCTTCTACGAGCCCGGCGACGACGTCGCCCACGTCTACTTCCCCTGCGGCGCGAGCCTCGCGTCGTTCCTGGTGCCGCTCGCCGACGGGCGCGCGGTGGAGACCGTGCTGATCGGGCGCGAGGGCGCGGTCGGCGGAATCGTCAGCCGCGGACGGCTGCCCGCCTACGCACGGGCCATCGTCCAGCATCCCGGACGGTTCCTGCGCCTGCCGGTGACCGCGCTCGACGCGGCCAAGCGCGACTCGCCGGGGACGGCGGACCTGTTCGCGCGCTACGCCGACTGCCTGATCGCGCAGGTGTTCCAGTCGGTGGCCTGCAACGCCGCCCACACGCTCGAGCAGCGCGCCGCCAAGTGGCTGCTCGCGGCGGAGGAGCGTACCGGTGCGGCCTCGATCCCGATGACGCAGGAGCAGCTCGCGGCCATGCTCGGCGTGGGGCGCAGCTACCTGAGCCGCGTCATCCGCGTTCTGCGCGAGCGTGGGGCGGTGCGGGTCTCGCGGGGACGCATCGAGATCGTCGACCGCGGCCGGCTGGCGATGGGCGCGTGCAGCTGCAACGCGCTGGTGCGCGGGCATTTCCAGGACGTGCTGGCGGGCGTCTACCCGGTGGAGGTCGCGCCGCGGCGCCCGCGCGTCGCCGAGGCGGTCGGCTGACGGGCGCCGCGGCGGCGATCAGCCGAACAGGGCGTCGATGTCGTCCTGGCTCACCGCGAGGTCCGCGGTCTGGGGACCGTTGAGCAGCAGCGCGTCCTTGCGGGCCTGCTTGGCGGCGTCTTCCGGGTCGACCTGCGCCGCCTGGTCGCGCATGTTCACCGCCGCCGCGAAGCGCGACAGGCGCTTCTCGACCTGGGCGAGCTCGTCGACGACCTTGTTGATGCGCTGGCCGGTGATGTCCTGGAAGGAGCATGCCTCGAAGATCTGCGTGACCTTGTGCTGGACGAAGGTCCGGTAGGTCTCGAAGTCCTGCTCCGCCGAGCCGAGTATCTCCTCCGCGGCGGCCATGATCGTGTTGGTCGCCGACTGCGTCGCGTCGACCACGTTGCCGAGCTCGTCGTGGGCGACGGGCAGCCGCGCCCGGTAGAGCTCGTTGGCGCGCAGCGCGCCGATCTCGCGCTTGATGTTGGTAACGTAGTCCGCCACCGCCTCGAGCTCGCGCGCGACCATCTTCAGGTCGATGCCGCCCGGGTCGATCAGCGCGCCGCGGGTTCTCGTGCTCGTGCGCATGCGCTGCGCGGATGCCGTCGCCATGCCGCCACCTTTCGCTGTTGTCGTTCGTGGCCGGCGGACCCCGCGACCTGCGCCGCGGGACCGCGGAGGGGCACCGGGATCAGGACCCGCAGACGGCCTCGATCTTCGCCTTGAGGGTCTGCGCGTTGAACGGCTTGACGATGTAGTTGTTCACGCCGGCCTTCTTCGCCGCGATGACGTTCTCCGTCTTCGACTCGGCGGTGACCATGATGAACGGCGTGACGCGCAGCGCCTCGTCCGAGCGGACGTGGCGCAGCAGCTCGTAGCCCGTCATCGGCTCCATGTTCCAGTCGGAGATGACGAGGCCGTACTTCTTCTCCTTGAGCTTGGCGAGCGCCGCGGTGCCGTCGGAGGCGTCGTCGACGTCCTCGAAGCCGAGCTGCTTGAGGAGGTTACGGATGATGCGGACCATCGTCTGGTAATCGTCGACGACGAGGATCGGCATCTTGAGGTCGAGGGCCATGTCCCAAGCTCCGGTTTCGCGGGCCGCCGCCTCTTTCCGGGCGGCGAGAAGACGGTGATCGAGGCGGCCTCCGCGGGGGGACGCCGATGCTCGCGTTCTAACCCGGGCCGTGTTGCGAAGCGGTTAATCGCCCGCGCCCCGCCGGGCGGCGGCATGCGACCCGGGTTCGACGGGACCAAAGTCTCATGGATGCGCGTTGCGGATGCGCTCTATTCTCGGGGCATCGCGAGGAGGACAGCACGATGGCCGCCAACGCACTCGCTCGGGCGCGCGAGGACACGCAGACGTTTCCCGTCCTCTACTTCGAGGACCTGTCGCTCGGCGCCCACGCGACCCTGATGCGCACGGTGATGGAGGCCGATCTCGCGCGCTTCGCCGAGATCTCGGGCGACACCAACCCGATCCACCTGTGCGAGCGCTACGCGCAGGCGACCCGCTTCGGCCAGCGCATCGCCCACGGCATGTTCACGGCGAGCCTGATCTCGGCGATCCTCGGCACGCGCCTGCCTGGGCCGGGCGCGGTCTACCTGTCGCAATCGCTCCAGTTCCTGGCGCCGGTGCGCATCGGCGACGTGGTCTGCGCCACGGTCGAGATCGTCGAGCTCGTCGCCGAGCGGCGCCGGGCGCGGCTGTTCTGCGAGGCGCGGGTCGACAATCGCCCGGTGCTCGAGGGCGAGGCCTGGGTCGCGGTACCGGGCCGCGAACGGCGCTGACGGACGCGAGGCGCGCCCCGCGGGCCGCTTCGCGCTTGATTTGTGCGCGCGGCTGACGCACTTCGTGCGCCCATGACCGGCCCGCTTCCCCCCGTCTCCGCATCCGCGACGCATGTCGACCCCGCACCCGGCCGCCGCGGCCCCGTCGTCGCCATCGGCAATTTCGACGGCGTCCACCGGGGGCACCGCACGCTGCTCGCGAACGCGCGCGAGCGGGCCGCCGCGCGCGGCGTCGCGACCGCGGTGCTCACCTTCGAGCCGCACCCGCGCGCCTTCTTCGCCCCCGACAAGCCGCTGTTCCGGATCACGCCGCGCGCCGAGAAGGAGCGCGTCCTCGCCCGGGTCGGCGTCGATGCTGTGCACGTGCGCGCCTTCGACGCCGCGCTCGCGGGGATGAGCCCCGAGGCCTTCGTCGACGAGCTCGTCGTCGGCGCCCTCGACGCCTCGGGCGTCGTGGTCGGCTACGACTTCCACTTCGGCAAGGCCCGGGCGGGCACGCCGGCGGTGCTGACGCGGCTGTGCGCCGAGCGGGGCATCGGCTGCGACGTCGTGCCCGTGGTCGAGGAGGCGGGCGCGCCGGTCTCCTCCTCCGCCGTCCGCGCGGCTCTGGGGGAGGGCGCCATCGCCCGGGCGAACGCGCTGCTCGGCTATCGCTGGTTCGTGCTGGGCGAGGTGCGCCACGGCGACAAGCGCGGGCGCACGCTCGGCTATCCCACGGCCAACATGGCGCTGGCCGAAGGCTGCGGGCTCGCCCACGGCATCTACGCGGTGCGGCTCTGCGCCGACGGCGTGGTGCGCGACGGCGTCGCGAGCTTCGGCCGCCGCCCGACCTTCGACGACGGCGCACCGCTGCTGGAGACGTTCGTGTTCGATTTCGCCGGGGATCTCTACGGCCGGACGGTCGGCGTCGAGCTCGTCGGCTTCATCCGCGGCGAGGAGCGCTTCGAGAGTGCACAGGCGCTGATCGCGCAGATGGACCGCGACAGCCTGCGCGCGAAGGAGATCCTGGCGGGAGAGGACGGGCTCGAGTCCATGCTGTGAGGGGGGGGGGCGGCCGCAGCCCACATCACCACCGGCCGGCCCACCCTTCGTCGCGCCGTGCTTCCACCCGGCACAGGCGCCGGTCGAGCCCGTCGCACCGCGCCGACCCGCCGACCCTCTTCAACGCGAAAGAGCGCGAGGGTCGCCCCACGCGCTCCATGACAACTCGAAGGCGAAAGCCTGCCGCCGGCCCTCCGGCCGGCCGCGGATCACGCCGCCTGGGCCGGCGCCGGCAGCGCGCCCTTGGCCTTCTCGACCAGCGCCGCGAAGGCGGCCGGCTCGTGGATGGCGATGTCGGACAGCACCTTGCGGTCCACCTCGATGCCGGCCTTGTTGAGGCCGTCGATGAAGCGCGAGTAGGTCAGGCCGTGCTCGCGGACCGCAGCGTTGAGGCGCTGGATCCAGAGCGCGCGGAAGGTGCGCTTCTTGTTCTTGCGGTCGCGGTAGGCGTACTGCATCGAGCGATCGACGGCAGCCTTCGCGGTGCGGATGGTGTTCTTGCGGCGGCCGTAGAAGCCCTTGGCGGCCTTCAGGACCTTCTTGTGCTTGGCGTGAGCGGTCACGCCGCGCTTGACGCGGGCCATGGTTCAGTCTCCGGTATTCGAATGCGGCTGGGGTCGATCGGTCAGGCGTAGGGGAGGAAGTAGCGCTTCACGAACTTCGCATCGCCCTCGAACATCACGGCGGTGCCGCGCTGGTCGCGAATCTGCTTCTTCGTGCGCTTGATCATCCCGTGCTGCTTGCCCGCCTGGGTGCGGATCACCTTGCCGGTACCGGAAACCTTGAAGCGCTTCTTGGCGCCCGACTTCGTCTTCATCTTGGGCATTTGGCTCGTCTCCTGTCGCGCACGGCGTCTTTCGTCTCCCCGGAAGGAGACCGCGCCGTCCGCCCGTCTCGTGTGAGCGTCTCGTCCCGCCACGGCAGCCCTTTCGCCGGGCGGGTCGATGAGGCGCGGGACATGGCACGGATTCACGCCGCTTGCAAGGTCCTCTCTCGCGTGCCGGACGAGGAGCCGAGCGCGCGGAACCCGCCGTCCGCCGCCGCCTTGTCCCCGCGAGCCCCACCCTACGACCGACCGAGAGGAAGACCCGCATGGCCGAGAAGAAGCCCGACGACGCCCCGCGCGACGACGAGAAGACGCCGACCCACGCCCCCGGCGAGGACGCGCTCCCCGGCCGCCGCGGCCCGCAGCCCTATCCGGTGAACGACCCCGAGCTCACCGACCCCGGCAAGACCCGCGGTGCCGAGCCCGACGTCGTGCCGGTGCGACCCGGCGTCGGCGGCGGCAAGATGCCGACTATGTGAGGCCGGTCGGCCCGGCCCCTCACGCCAGCACCTCCCCGAGCACGCCCGGCAGCACCTCGGGGAGGTCCTCCGCGATCAGCCCCGGCCCCAGGCGCGCGCCCGCGCACCCGTGCAGCCACACCGCCGCGCAGGCGGCCTCGAAAGCCGGCATGCCCTGCGCGAGCAGCCCGGCGACGAAGCCGGCCAGCACGTCGCCCGAGCCGGCGGTCGCCAGGTAGGGCGTGCCGGTGGCGTTGATCGCGGCGCGTCCGTCCGGCGCCGCGATCACCGTGTCCGGGCCCTTGTCGACGAGGACGATCCCGAGCGCCGCCGCCCCCGCCCGCGCCGCCGCGAGCTTCGAGGGTGCCTCGCGCGCCTGCGCGCACTGCGAGAACAGCTTGGCGAACTCCCCGGCGTGCGGCGTCGCGACGACGGCGCCCATCCGCGCGCACAGCGCGGCCAGCGCCGCGTGCTCGCCGGCGAAGGCGGTGAGCGCATCGGCGTCGAGCACGAGCGCGCGATCCGCCGCGTGCGTGGCCCCCGCCGCGGCCTCGACGAGCGCCCGCGCCCGCCCGCGCCCGAGGCCCGGGCCGAGCGCGACGACGTTCAGGCGCGCGTCCTCCAGCAGCCCCGCCAGGTCCGCGGCGTCGTCGCACGGCCGCAGCATGATCGCGGTGAGGTGGGCGGCGTTCACGGCCAGCGCGTCGCGCGGCGAGCCGACGGTGACGGCGCCCGCCCCGATCCGCAGCGCGCCGCGCGCCACCAGCCGGGCCGCGCCGGTGGCGTCGGCGGGTCCCGAGAGCACGAGCGCGTGCCCGCGCGCGTACTTGTGCGCGTCGAGGGCCGGGTGCGGAAAAGCGTCGCGCCACAGCGCCTGCTCGTTGGCGGAGGTCCGGGGCGCCAGTCCCTCGATCACCGCATCCGGAATGCCGATGTCGGCGACGACGAGGCGGCCGCACAGCGAGCGACCCGGCATCAGGAGGTGGCCGGGCTTGCGGCGCGCGAAGGTGACGGTGAGCGTCGCCGGGCAGGCGGTGCCGCGCACCCGGCCGGTGTCGCCGTCCACGCCCGAGGGCACGTCGACGGCGACGACGGGGATGCCCGTCCCCGCCAGCTGCTCGAGGAACGCCGCCGCCGTGCCGTCGACGTCGCGGGCGAGGCCCGCGCCGAAGAGGGCGTCGATCGCGAGGTCGAACGCGGCGGGGTCGATCTGCGCGAGGGGGATGATTCGCGGATCCGCCTCTCCCGGCGCGGTGACGCGCCCGCTCCAGGCCGATGCCGCCGTCGCGGCGTCCCCCGCGAGCCGGGCCCGCTCGCCGAGCAGGGCGACGGTCGGCGCGAAGCCGCGCGCGGCGAGGAGGCGCGCGGCGACGAAGCCGTCGCCGCCGTTGTTGCCGGGCCCGCAGGCGACGAGCACGCGGGCGCCGTGCGGGACGAGCCCCGCGGCCGCGTCCGCGACCGCGGCGCCGGCGGCCTCCATCAGCGCGATGCCGGGCCGGCCTGCGGCGATGGTGCGCCGGTCGGCTTCGCACATCGCGGCGGTGTCGAGGATCCGATGCATCATTTTTGGCCGTCCCCTGCCTCGTATCCGCACCCCGCGCGCCGCATGCCGACGCCGCACCCGGATATTCCGCTCATCGCGCGAGCACCTGCCTTCAATTTGTGCAACGCCAGCCGCAAAAGCGATCAGCATCGCTTGCTCGGCTTTCCCGCCGCGATGATAAGAGATGAGGCGCGGACGCGCAGCCCGCGCCGGCACGACAGCGACGACCGAGGGCGAAGCCGACATGCGAAAGATCGAGGCGATCATCAAGCCGTTCAAGCTCGACGAGGTGAAGGAAGCGCTCCAGGACGTCGGGCTGCAGGGCATTACCGTCATCGAGGCCAAGGGCTTCGGGCGGCAGAAGGGGCACACGGAGCTCTACCGGGGTGCCGAGTACGTCGTGGACTTCCTCCCCAAGGTGAAGCTCGAGATCGTCCTCGCCGACGACCTGGTGGAGAAGGCCGTCGACGCGATCCGCAAGGCGGCGCAGACCGGGCGCATCGGCGATGGCAAGATTTTTGTATCGACGGTGGACGAGGCGATCCGCATCCGCACCGGGGAGACCGGGGCGGACGCGATCTGACCCGCCCCGCCGCCCGCTTCGACCCAACCGCGGCCGTCCAGGACCGCGGATGAAGAGCCCGCCCTGAAGACCCCGTACGAGAGGACTACCCGGACATGCAGACCGCCAACGACGTGCTCAAGGCGATCAAGGACAACGACGTCAAGTACGTCGACTTCCGCTTCACCGATCCGAAGGGCAAGTGGCAGCACGTCACCTTCGACGTCACCTTCGTGGACGAGGACACCTTCGCCGACGGCATCATGTTCGACGGCTCCTCGATCGCCGGCTGGAAGGCGATCAACGAGTCCGACATGACGCTGATGCCGGCTCCCGAGACGGCCTGCATCGACCCGTTCTTCTCGGCGACGACCATGTCGATCGTCTGCGACGTGCTCGAGCCGGCTTCCGGCGAGCCCTACGGCCGCGACCCGCGCGGCACCGCCAAGAAGGCCGAGGCGTTCCTCAAGTCGACCGGCATCGGCGACACGGTGTTCGTCGGCCCCGAGGCCGAGTTCTTCGTGTTCGACGACGTGAAGTTCGCCGCCGACCCCTACAACGTCTCCTTCCAGGTCGACTCGACGGAGCTGCCGACCAACGGCATGCGCGCCTACGAGGGCGGCAACATGGGTCACCGCATCCAGATGAAGGCCGGCTACTTCCCCGTGCCGCCGCTGGACGCCGGGCAGGACATGCGCTCGGAGATGCTCGCGGCCATGGCCGAGATGGGCGTCAAGGTCGAGAAGCACCACCACGAGGTGGCCTCGGCCCAGCACGAGCTGGGCATGAAGTTCGACACCCTGGTGCACATGGCCGACCAGATGCAGGTGTACAAGTACTGCATCCACAACGTTGCGGCGTCGTTCGGCAAGTCGGCGACCTTCATGCCCAAGCCCGTCTACGGCGACAACGGCTCGGGCATGCACGTCCACCAGTCGATCTGGAAGGACGGCAAGCCGCTCTTCGCCGGCGACAAGTACGCCGACCTCAGCCAGGAGTGCCTCTGGTACATCGGCGGCATCATCAAGCACGCCAAGGCGATCAACGCCTTCACCAACCCGTCGACGAACTCCTACAAGCGCCTCGTCCCGGGCTTCGAGGCGCCGGTGCTGCTCGCTTATTCCTCGCGCAACCGCTCGGCGTCCTGCCGCATCCCGTGGACGACCTCGCCGAAGGCCAAGCGCGTCGAGGTCCGCTTCCCCGACCCGACGGCGAACCCCTACCTCGCCTTCGCGGCGCTGCTGATGGCCGGCCTCGACGGCATCCTCAACAAGATCGACCCCGGCGCGGCGATGGACAAGGACCTCTACGACCTGCCGCCGCGCGAGCTCAAGAAGATCCCGACCGTCTGCGGCTCGCTGCGCGAGGCGCTCGCCGCCCTCGACAAGGACCGCGCCTTCCTCAAGGCCGGCGGCGTGTTCGACGACGACCAGATCGACGCCTACATCGAGCTGAAGATGCAGGACGTCATCCGCTTCGAGCACACCCCGCACCCGGTCGAGTACGTGATGTACTACTCGGTCTGACCCGAGCGCACCGGCACGAGCGCACGCCGCGCGAGCGGCGGCGTCTCGACGGGGCCTGACGGGACATGACGGGACATGGGGAGCCGGGGCGCGACGCGTCCCGGCTCCTCGCGTTTCGAAGGGCGCGCGACGCTTGCACGGACGCAATCGGATATCCCGTGCAGGCTGTGGGGGATCGGCGGCTCGCGCTTGAAACGGGCGCCGCAACGCGCCACCTTACCGGAGCGCGACGCGCTTTCGCTCCCGGCTACGAGGGGAGCGCGCCGCACGCCCCGCGCGTCGATTCGCATTCGGCGCGAGCGCGGGGACGTCATCCGCCCGCCGGCGGCCTGCTTCCACGAGAGGCGCGCCCGGGCGCAAAGGGAAGAGGATCACCCTCCATGACTCAGTCCAAGACGCGGCAGCCCGTCGTTCCGGGGTCGGAAGGCACCTATCCGGTGCTCCCGCTCCGCGACATCGTCGTCTTCCCGCACATGATCGTGCCGCTCTTCGTCGGCCGCGAGAAGTCGATCCGGGCGCTCGAGGAGGTGGTCAAGACCGACCGCCACATCCTGCTCGCGACTCAGAAGAACGCCGCCGACGACGATCCGGCCGCCGAGGCGATCTACGACGTCGGCACGCTCGCCAACGTCCTCCAGCTGCTCAAGCTGCCCGACGGCACGGTCAAGGTGCTCGTCGAGGGCGCGGGCCGCGCGCGCGTGGGCGAGTACCTGCGCGTGGAGGACTACTACGAGGCCCGCGCGACGGTGCTCGAGGACGACCTCGGCGACCGCATCGAGGCCCAGGCGCTGGCCCGCTCGGTGGTCGGCGAGTTCGAGAACTACGTCAAGCTCAACAAGAAGGTCTCGCCCGAGATCGTCGCCGCGGTGACGCAGATCGAGGACCCGGCGAAGCTCGCCGACACGGTGGCCTCGCATCTCGCCGTGAAGATCTCCGACAAGCAGGAACTGCTCGAGACGAAGACCGTCGCCGAGCGTCTCGAGCGCGTGCTCGGCCTGATGGAGAGCGAGATCTCCGTGCTCCAGGTGGAGAAGCGCATCCGCACCCGCGTCAAGCGGCAGATGGAGAAGACGCAGCGCGAGTACTACCTCAACGAGCAGATGAAGGCGATCCAGAAGGAGCTCGGCGACGAGGACGGCCGGGACGAGATCGCCGAGATCGAGCAGAAGATCAAGGACGTCAAGCTCTCCAAGGAGGCCCGCGACAAGGCCACCGCCGAGGTCAAGAAGCTGCGCCAGATGTCGCCGATGTCCGCCGAGGCGACGGTGGTGCGCAACTACCTCGACTGGATGCTGTCGATCCCGTGGAACAAGCGCTCCAAGGTCAAGAAGGACCTCGCCGGGGCGCAGGCGATCCTCGACAACGACCATTTCGGGCTCGAGAAGGTCAAGGAGCGCATCGTCGAGTACCTCGCCGTGCAGCAGCGCGCGAACAAGCTCACCGGCCCGATCCTGTGCCTCGTCGGCCCGCCCGGCGTGGGCAAGACCTCGCTCGGCAAGTCGATCGCCCGGGCGACCGGCCGCGAGTTCGTGCGCATGTCGCTCGGCGGCGTGCGTGACGAGGCGGAGATCCGCGGTCACCGGCGTACCTATATCGGCTCGATGCCCGGCAAGATCATCCAGTCGATGCGCAAGGCCAAGACCTCGAACCCGCTCATCCTGCTCGACGAGATCGACAAGATGGGCCAGGACTTCCGCGGCGACCCGTCGGCGGCCCTGCTCGAGGTGCTGGATCCGGAGCAGAACTCGACCTTCAACGACCACTACCTCGAGGTGGACTACGACCTGTCGAGCGTGATGTTCGTCACCACGGCCAACACGCTCAACATCCCGGCGCCGCTGCTCGACCGCATGGAGACGATCCGCATCGCCGGCTACACCGAGGACGAGAAGGCCGAGATCGCGCGCCGGCACCTGATCCCCAACGCGATCAAGAAGCACGGCCTGAAGTCCGAGGAATGGGCCATCGACGACGCGGGGCTGCTCCTCCTCATCCGCCGCTACACGCGGGAGGCGGGCGTGCGGAACCTCGAGCGCGAGATCTCCAACCTCGTCCGCAAGGCGGTCAAGGAGATCCTGATGACGGACAAGACCTCCGTCGTCGTCACCGAGAAGACGCTCGAGGACTTCCTCGGTGCGCCGCGCTACCGCTACGGCGAAGTCGAGGCGGAGGACATGGTCGGCGTCGTCACGGGCCTGGCCTGGACCGAGGTCGGGGGCGAGCTGCTCACGATCGAGGGCGTCATGATGCCCGGCAAGGGTAAGATGACGGTCACGGGCAACCTGCGCGACGTGATGAAGGAGTCGATCTCGGCGGCGGCGTCCTACGTCCGCTCGCGGGCCGTCGACTTCGGCCTCGAGCCGCCGCTCTTCGACCGCAAGGACATCCACGTCCACGTGCCGGAGGGCGCCACCCCGAAGGACGGCCCGTCGGCCGGCATCGCCATGGCGACTGCGATCGTGTCGATCATGACGGGCATCCCCGTGCGCCGCGACATCGCCATGACCGGCGAGGTCACCCTGCGCGGGCGGGTGCTGCCCATCGGCGGTCTCAAGGAGAAGCTGCTCGCGGCCCTGCGCGGCGGTCTCAAGACGGTCCTCATCCCCGAGGAGAACGTCAAGGACCTCGCCGACGTGCCGCAGAACCTGAAGTCCGGCCTCGAGATCGTCCCGGTCTCGCGGATGGAGCAGGTGCTCGAGCACGCTCTCGTGCGCAAGCCCGAGCCGATCGAGTGGGACGAATCGGCGATGCCGGCCCCCGCGCGCGGCGCGGAGGAGGGCGAGCCGGGCTTTGTCGCCCACTGAGGACCTCGCCGAGCGGCTCCGGCGGCGCCCCTCGAGGCCCGCCGAACGTCGAAGCGCTCCAAGGCGGCCTCCGGACCCGGTCCGGAGGCCGTTTTTTTGCGCTTCGGGGGCAGTTTCCACAGCCAAATCGCATTCTCGGCGCTTGCGGGGCCGGAGCATTCCGCTATGCAGGAAAGAACCGAACGACGGCGCAGCAAGGGTTTGCGCGCCGCGCATGCTTTGGAGGAGGTAGCGATGAACAAAGGCGAGCTCGTCAGCGCCGTGGCCGAGAAGACCGGCCTCAGCAAGGCTCAGGCCGGCGAGGCGCTCGACGCCGCGCTGGAGTCGATCCAGGAGACCCTGAAGAAGGGCGAGGAAGTGAAGATCGTCGGCTTCGGCACCTTCACCGTCGCCGACCGCCCCGCCGGCGAGGCGCGCAACCCGCGCACCGGCGAGAAGGTCCAGGTCCCGGCCTCGAAGACCCCGAAGTTCAAGGCCGGCGCCGGCCTCAAGGACGCCGTCAACAGCTGAGGCCGCACGCGGCCTGCCGTCGACACGCGACGTCTCGCGAAGCCGTCGGCGCGCTTGCGCCGGCGGCTTCGTGTTTCTATGTACGAGCGAGCCTGGACGCGCGGCGCGCGCCCGGGCCCGGGGGCGGTTAGCTCAGCTGGTAGAGCATCTCGTTTACACCGAGAGGGTCGGCGGTTCGAGCCCGTCACCGCCCACCAATGCCGCGATCCGCGGGGGCGCGACCGGCGCACCGATCGCCCCATCGATTGCCCCTCGGCAAAAAGCACGAGGGCGGCTCGAGGATCGCTTGACACCGGTCGCGGGGGGCCGTAAACCCCCGCCACTGCCGCCGCGGACAGCGTGCGGCGCGAAGGGAAATGCGGGCGTAGCTCAGTCGGTTAGAGTGCCGGCCTGTCACGCCGGAGGTCGCGGGTTCGAGCCCCGTCGCCCGCGCCACCCTGCTTCCACGACATCGCCGCTACACCTCCCCGCAGGGGAGGAGTCCGTGCGGGCGCGGGGGCCGCTCGACGGCCGGCCGAGCCGTATCGCCGCCTTCCCAACCCTCAGGCTCTGCGAGCCTCCGTCCGCCCCTGCGGGGAGGAGGCGCTGCCGCGGGCCCTCCCTCAGCCCGGCGGGCCACGGCGCTCCCGCAGGTGCGCGAGCACGTCGGCGGCATTCCGGTCGGGCGGGAAGACCGGGTAGAACACCGTCTCGATGGTGCCCTCGCGCACGATCAGCGTGACGCGCTTGTGCAGCGTGCGCCCCATCGCCTCGAAGGTCGGCAGCCGCAGTGCCGTCGCCAGCGCGAGATCGGCGTCGGAGAGGAGCGGGAAGGGCAGGTGCAGGCGCGACGCCGCCTCGGCCTGCGCCTGCGGCGCCTGCGTCGAGATCCCGAAGACGGCGTCGGCTCCGGCCTCGATCAGCTCCGCGAAATGGTCGCGGAAGGCGCAGCTCTGCGGCGTGCAGCCCTTCGCGCCGGGGATCGCGCCCCACCCCTCCGGCAGCGCGACGCCGGGCTCGGCGGTCATCGGGTAGACGTAGAGCACGCACACGCCTCCGAGATCGCAGAGACGCACCCGCCCGCCCGCGGTCGAGACGAGCGCCACGTCCGGAAGCCGCATCCCGGCGAGATGCGCGGCACCGCCGTCGTCCTCCGGCGCGGGAAGGGCGGACCAGTCGACGGGGGGATGGGCGGGAGCGGTCATCGGCGATCTCTCGGCACGTGGTCCGGGAGCCTAGGGCAGATCGCGGCGCGATGAAATCGCCGGAAGGCTTCCCTTCCGGGCCGGTCGGCGAGTCGGCCTAGAGGCTGTCCGAGGAGGCCGGCGACCGTCACGAAGCACGAAGCCCTTCTCGGCATCGGCCGGGGCCTCGCCGCCGACGCGAACGGGCCTCGCGTCGACGTTCCGGATGCGCCCTGCGCGGGTGGCTCGTCGAGCGCGAGCGCTTCCGCCTCGGCCCCGCTAGGGAGACGCGTGCCCGCGCGACGACCCTCCCAGGGAGAGCGACACGAGCTCGCGCCCGTATGCGCTCCGCAGCTGGTGCGCGCGCAGGTCGGCGATGGGTGCCGTCTCGACGATCTCTCCCGCGCGCAGGACCGCGAGCCGGTCACACAGGAAGGCGGCGACCGGCAGATCGTGGGTGACGAGCAGGTACGTGAGCCGTCGCTCCGCGCGGAGCGTCTTCAGGAGGTTGAGAATCTCGGCTTGCACGGAGACGTCGAGGGCCGATGTGGGCTCGTCGAGGAGGAGGATCGGCGGTTCCAGCATCAGCGCGCGGGCAATCGCCACGCGCTGCCGCTGGCCACCCGAGAGCTGATGCGGGAGGCGGAATCGGAATCGTGCGGCCAGTCCCACGGCGTCGAGCATGGCGAGAACGCGCCGGTCGCGCTCCCCTATTCCGTGGATCGAAAGCGGCTCGGCCAGGGTATCGTCGACGGTCCGGCGCGGGTGGAGGGAGCCGTACGGATCCTGGAAGACCATCTGGACGCGGCGTGCCAGCGAAGGCGTGCGGCGGTGCTCGATCGGCTCTCCCGCGAGGGCGAGCCGTCCGGTCCAGCTCGGGGCCTGTCCCGCGAGGGCCTTGAGGATGGTCGACTTGCCCGAGCCGCTCTCCCCGACGAGGGCGAAGCTCTCGCCGGCGCCGACGCTCAGGCTCACGTTGCGCACGACATGGGTGCGGCCGTAGCGCACGTCGAGGTTCTCGATCTCGATCATCGGGACGCTCCCAGGGCACCGCGGTCCAGGACCGGGAGCAGCTCGCGCGCGTCGTCGAGGTGCGGCGTCGATGCGAGGAGCCCCTTCGTGTAGGGGTGCGTCGCCTCGGCCAGCCGGCCTGCGGCGCACTCCTCCACGATCCGTCCGTCATACATGACCAGGACACGGTCGCACCAGCGTGCGACCATCTCCAGGTCGTGGCTGATCAGGACGAGACCCATGCCCCGGCGGCGCACGAGATCGTCCATGATCTCGAGCACCTGCGCGCGCACGGACACGTCGAGGGCCGAGGTCGGCTCGTCCGCGATCATGACGTCGGGCTCGAGCACGACCATCATCGCGATCATCACCCGCTGTCCCATGCCCCCGGAGACCTCGTGCGGGAACAAGCGATAGACGCGCTCCGGGTCGTCGATCCGCACGGCCGCGAGCACGTCCAGGACGCGGCGGCGTCGCTCCCGCCTCGACGCGCGGCTGTGGAAGGCGAGAGCCTCCCCGATCTGCTCGCCGATGCGGATCACCGGATTGAGCGAGAACTTCGGGTCCTGCAGGACCATCGACAGGCGCGCGCCGCGCAGGCGGCGGAAGCCCCGTTCGTCGAGGCGCGCGAGATCGATGCCGTCGAAGACCATGCGATCGGCGATCGCGCGACCCGGTGCCGGGACGAGGCCCATCAGGGCGCGGCCGGTCATCGACTTGCCCGAGCCGGACTCGCCCACGATCCCGAGCCGCTCGCGGCCGAGGGAGAAGCTGATGCCTCGCACCACGTCGGTCGGCCCGTGATCACCCGGAAAGCGAACGCGCAGGTTCTCGACCTCGATCAAGGCGCTCATGTCTTCGTCCCCCTGCGCGGATCGAGCACGTCACGCAGGCCGTCCCCGAGCAGGCAGAAGCCGAGGCTGACGATGACGATGGCGAACCCCGGCATCGTCGCGACCCACCACTGGTCGAGGATGAAGGCGCGCCCGCGGGAGATCATCGCGCCCCATTCCGGGAGCGGCGGCTGGGCACCGAGCCCGAGGAAGCCGAGCCCGGCCGCGGTGAGGATGATGCCGGCCATGTCGAGCGTGGCCCGGACGATCGTCGAGGACAGGCACAACGGCAGCACATGCCGGAAGACGATTCGCGTGTGGCTCGCTCCCTGCATCCGAATCGCCGCGATGAAGTCGGCACGCCGGAAGGTCAGCGTCTCCGCACGGGCGATGCGGGCGTAGACGGGCCAGGCGGTGATCGCTATCGCGATCACCGCGTTCTCGATGCCCGGACCGAGCGCGGCGACGAAGGCGAGCGCCAGGATCAGCCGCGGCATCGACAGGAACACGTCCGTCAGCCCCATCAGCACCCGGTCGACGGCGCCGCCGAAATAGCCGGACACGGTCCCGACGAGCAGCCCGAGAGGCGCGGAGATCGCCGCGACCAGGACGACGATCAGCAGCGTGATCCGAGCTCCGTGGATGATGCGCGAGAGGATGTCGCGCCCGAGCTCGTCGGTGCCGAGCCAGTGGGCGCCGGAGGGCGGCGCCAGGCGGTTCGCGAGGTCGCCCGCGATCGGGGAGTAGGGCGCGAGCCAGGGCGCCGCCGCCGCCACGACGACGAGCCCCACCACGATGACGAGCCCGACCATGGCGAGGGGATTGCGCGCCAGCGCGCGCGTCACCCGATAGGCCTGTCCCAGGCGGGCCTGCGCGCGCGTCGCCGGGCTCTCGTGCAGCAACCATGTGCGCACCGACGCTGTCCTCTGCCCTCTCATGAGCGCGCCCTCGGGTCGATGATCAGGTAGAGAAGATCGGAAAGCTTGTTGATGGCGATGAAGACCACGCCGATCAGCAGCGTTGCGCCGAGGACAGCGTTCATGTCCGCATTGAGGAGCGCGTTCGTCAGGTAGTTCCCGATGCCCGGCCAGGAGAACACCGTCTCGATCATCACCGATCCTTCGAGCAGGGCGGCGTAGGAAAGACCGACGACGGTGACGAGCTGGACGCGGATCGGCTTGAAGGCATGGCGCCAGACGACCACCCGTTCCGGCGCGCCCTTCGCGCGGGCGGTGACGATGTATTCCTGCCCGAGCTGCTCGAGCATGAAGGAGCGGGTCATCCGCGAGATGTAGGCCAGGCTGAAGAAGCCCAGGATCGTCGCGGGCAGCACGATGTGGGAAAAGGCGCTGCCGAAGCTCTCCATGTCGCCCGCGAGGAGGCTGTCGACGAGCAGAAGGCCCGTCACCGGCTCAACCATCCCGTCGAGGAAGAAGTCTATCCGCCCCGGTCCTCCGACCCAGCCCAGGCTCGCATAGAAGACGACCAGGCCGACGAGACCGATCCAGAACGCCGGAATGGCGTAGCCGGCGAGCCCGAGGACGCGGATCACCTGGTCGACGAGCGTGCCCTGGCGCGCCGCGGCGACGACGCCCATCGGAACGCCGAGCGTCACCCCGATGAGGATCCCGAGCGTCGCCATCTCCAGCGTCGCCGGGAAGACGCGCGCCAGGTCCTCCATCACCGGCCTCTGGGTCGTGACGGACATCCCGAGATCGCCGCGCAGAACGTCCATGACGTAACGGGCGAACTGGACGACGACGGGATCGTCCAGTCCCATCTCGATGCGTGCCGCATCGTAGACGGCCTGCGACGCCCGCTCGCCCACGACGGCGATCACCGGGTCGATCGGCACCACACGGCCGACGACGAAGGTGACGGCCATCAGCCCGAGGAGTGTCAGTGCCAGGGTGAGAGCGATCCACGCCAGCGAGCGGCCCCGCCTCAGCAGGGCCGCGGCGGACGCGCGTGGGATCCGGCTCGCGCGCTGCTCTGCTCCGATCTCCGCCTGCGCCATGCGCACCTCGCGTTCCAGGAATTCGCCCTTTGACTTATCAAAAAAATTTTGCTGAGGTCAAAGAGGTTTTCGGAGCTGCCTGATGAACCTGCCGGCGGAACGCCTCGACCAGACGCCGTCGCGCGCTGCGCCGCGGTGCGGAGTGCGCATTCGCGAGCTGCGCCGCAAGGCGGGGCTGACGCTCCAGGCGCTGTCGGACCAGGCGGGCATCTCGGTGGGTTTTCTCAGCCAGGTGGAGCGGGACAAGGCGACGCCGTCGCTCGGCACGCTCGCAGCGCTGGGCGACGCCCTCGGGGTCGACATCGACTACTTCGTCGCCGCCCCCAAGCCGCTCGACGCCGTCAGCCGCGCGGGCGAGCGCCCGCTCTTCGCCATCGCCAGCAGCTCGCTCGCCTACGAGCGCCTGACCACGACATTGCCCGGAGGCGCGCTCTCGGCGCTGATCGTGCACCTCCCCGTCGGCTATACGTCCGAGGTGGTGCGGCATACCGGCGAGGAATTCGTCCTCGTGCTCGAGGGGCGCATTCGGCAGACGCTGGGAGACGTCACCCTCGAGCTCGAGGCGGGAGACAGCCTCCACTACATGGGTGAGACCCCGCACGCTTTCGCCAACGTCGGAGACGAGCCTGCCCGTCTGCTCTGGACGGGCACCTCGCCCCGGCTGCTCGGCAAAAACCCGGATCTGCCGCAGCGCGAGCCGCGCGCCGCGACCGATCCCAACGACCGGAGTGGATCATGAGACGTCTCGGTGCTGCCCTCGCCGTCAGCCTCTTCGCCCTGATGCCGGCGCTAGGCCCCGCCTCCGCCGACACCCCCGCCGACGCCCTCGTCGTCGCCCAGAACATCGACGACATCGTCAGCATCGACCCGGCCCAGGCCTACGAGTTCTCTTCCGGCGAGTACGTCACGAACACGTACGATCGCCTCGTCCAGTACGATGCGGTCGACACGGAAACGCTGGCGCCGGGTCTCGCGACGTCGTGGGAGGTCGATGCGGACGCGAAGACGATCACGTTCACCCTGCGCGACGGCGTGACCTTCCATTCCGGCAATCCGCTGCGCGGCGAAGACGTCGTCGGCTCGTTCGAGCGTGTCGTGGTGCTGAACAAGGCGCCCGCCTTCATCCTGACGCAGCTCGGCTGGACGCCGGAGAACATTCGCGAGATGGTGACCGCGGACGGCAACACGGTCACGGTCCGCTACGCGGGTGATTTCGCTCCGTCCTTCGTCCTCAACGTGCTCGCGGCGCGTCCCGCCTCCGTGGTCGACATGGAGACCGTGATGGCGAACGCGGTCGACGGCGACCTGGGCAACGCGTGGCTCAACCGCAACTCGGCGGGCACGGGTCCCTTCTCCCTGCGCGCCTACCGCCCCGCGGAGATGCTCGCGCTCACCGCGAACGAGGACTACTTCGCGGGCGCGCCGGCGATGAAGCAGGTCGTCATCCGTCACGTGCCCGAAGCGGCGACGCAGCGGCTCCTGCTCGAATCCGGCGACGTCGACATGGCCAAGAACCTCACGCCCGACCAGGTGGCGGGGCTGGCCGACGATTCCGGGATCGACGTGGAGACGTATCCGCAGGCCGCGGTGCACTGGATCTCCTTCAACCAGAAGGTCGACGCACTCACCGACCCCGCGGTCTGGGAAGCGGCGCGTTGGCTCGTCGACTACGAGGGCATGGCCTCGAGCTTCCTCGACGGCCAGATGGAGGTCCATCAGGCCTTCTGGCCGGCCGGCTTCCCGGGAGCCGTCACGGACATCCCCTTCTCCTACGATCCGGAGAAGGCGCGCGCGATTCTCGAGGAGGCCGGCGTCGAGCTGCCGATCCGGGTGACGCTCGACGTCATCAACTCGACCCCGTTCACCGACATGGCGCAGGCGCTGCAGGCGTCCTTCGCCCCGGCCGGCATCGAGTTCGAGATCCTGCCCGGCACCGGCGCCCAGGTGATCACCCGGTACCGGGGACGCGCGCACGAGGCCATGCTCCTGTATTGGGGGCCGGACTTCATGGACCCGCACTCCAACGCCAAGGCCTTCGCCTACAACACGAACAATTCGGACGACGCCTACCAGTCCACGACCACGTGGCGCAACGCCTGGCAACCGTCCGACGCCACCAACGCCAAGACGATGGCTGCGCTCGCGGAGCCCGACGCGGAGCGACGCCTGGAGATGTACCGCGAGCTCCAGCGCGAGATGCAGGAGGTGGCGCCCTTCGTGGTGATGTTCCAGGCGGTCAAGCAGGTCGCCATGGCGGACGACGTGGAAGGCTTCGTGAACGGCGCCACCTCCGACTTCGTCTACTACCGCCTCGTGACCAAGGAATGACCAGCGGACCGAGAGACGGTCGCATTGCGCCCCGGGTTGCTCCCGGGGCGTTTCTCCGGCGCGAGCCGACACCAGGAACCCCGAGATGACCACCTCTCCAGCCGAGACATTCGCCGCTCTGCATCGAGCGGCCGATGCCGCTTGCGGCGCTCGCCTCTTCACCGTCATGATCCTGGACCGCGATGCCGGGCTCGCGCGACGCGCCTACACCTCGCATCCGGACGACTACCCCACCTCCGGTGCCAAGCCGATGCGCTCCGATGCGTGGACGCGGCAGGTGATCGACGAAGGGCGCAGCTTCGTCGCCAACAGGACCGAGGATTTTTCCGCGTTCTTCTCCGACCATCCCCGGATCACGGCTCTGGGATGCGCGGCGGCGCTCAACATCCCCGTGCGTGACGGGGAATCCGTCGTGGGTACCGTGAATATCCTCGACCGGGCAGGGCATTTCACCCCGGAAACCGTGAGCCGGCTCGAGTCCCTCGTCGCCGCGCAGCGCCCGGACCTGATCCGGGCGATGTCCAGCCTGCGCCAGGAGCAATCGGCATGATCGATCGTCTGAACCGCCTCCGGGACCGCATGGCCGCGACGGGCACCGACCTCGTCGCGATCGCTCCCGGTGCCCACATGGGCTGGCTGCTCGGGTTCGCGCCGCACCCCGACGAGCGTCTGTGCCTTCTCCTCGTGGGGCGCGACCAGGCCACGTTCGTGATGCCTGCCCTGAACGCCGCGGATGCGCGGCAGCACACGGACCTGCCCTTCTGCGAATGGGCCGACGCAGACGGACCGATCCAGGCGTTGAACGACGCCTTGACGCGCATCGGCGGCACGCCCGCGCGCGTCGGCCTCGACGAGGCGATGCGCGCGGATTTCGCGCTCACCCTGCTGGACTTCCTTCCGGGTGTCGAGCGGAGCTATGCCGCCGAGACTATCGGGGCCTTGCGGATGAGCAAGACCCCCGACGAGCTGCACCTCCTGGCCGAGAACGCGGCGATCGCCGACCGCGCCCAGGCCGCCGTCGCCGCGGCCCTTCGGCCGGGCATCTCCGAGGCGGAGCTCGCCGACGTCGCCCGGTCGGCGTTCGCCGCCGAGGGCGCGCAGCCGCAATTCGCCATCGTCGCGATCGACGGCAACAGCGCCTTTCCGCATCACCACACGGGCGAGGCGCGCGTCGGCGATCGAGCCGTCGTCCTGATCGACATCGGCGGACGCAAGCAGGGATACTGCTCCGATATCACCCGCATGGCGATCCTCGGCGAGCCGCCGGAAGGGTATCGCGAGGTGCACGCCGTCGTCGATGCCGCGGTCGAGGCGGCCCTGTCGGCCATCCGCCCGGGCGTTCGGGCCCGCGCGGTCGATGCAGCGGCACGGGGCGTGATCGAGGCGGCCGGCTACGGGCCCTACTTCACGCACCGTACGGGCCACGGGCTCGGCACCGAGGTTCACGAGGGCCCCTACGTGACGGCGACGAGCGACACCGTGCTCGAGCCCGGGATGGTGTTCACGATCGAGCCCGGCATCTACCTTCCGGGTCGCTTCGGGGTTCGCCTCGAGGAGGTCGCGGTCGTGACGTCGGACGGCGCGCGCATCCTCTCGTCCCGCTCGAGAGCGCCCGCGACGGCGGGGCGCTGAGGTCGGTGCGTCCGGGCGCGTCAGCCCGGCATTTCGGACAGCACGCCGTCCAGCGCCTCGAGCAGACGACCGGCGTGCTCCTCGTCGAAGACGAGCGGCGGGCGGATCTTGAGCACGGACCCGTCGCGCCCGGCCGCGCCGACGAGCACGCGCCGCCGACGGAGCGCATCGACGATGTGTGCCGCCCTCTCCGGCGCCCTGCCGCCGGCGTCCGCGGTCACGTCGACGCCGACGAAGAGGCCCGCGGCGCGAATCTCGCCCAAGCCTCCACGGCGGGCGGCGATCTCTTCCAGGCCGGCCCGGAGAACTCTCCCCGTCGCCTCGACGCGGCCGAGCAGCCGCTCCTCGGCGATGATGTCGAGCACGGCGAGCCCGGCCGCGCACGACACGGGGTTCCCACCGAACGTGTTGAAGTAGCGCATCTGCTCGCCGAAGGCGGCGAGGACCTCGGGCTTGGCGACCAGCCCGGCAACGGGATGCCCGTTGCCCATCGGCTTCCCGAGCGTCACGATGTCCGGGACGATCTCATGGCGCTCGAAGCCCCACATGTGCGTGCCGGTGCGCCCGAAGCCCGGCTGCACCTCGTCGGCGATGAACAGCCCTCCGGCCCGGCGGATGGTCTCCACGGCAGGCCGCAGGAAGCCGCGGGGATCGGGTATCACACCGTCGCTCGAGAAGATCGTGTCGACGATGAGCCCGGCCGGCCGCACACCCGCTGCCGCGAGGTCCTCGACGGCTACAGCGACATCGCCGGCGAAACGCGCACCGGTGTCGTCGCGGAACGGCGCCGGGACGACGCGCACGTCGCGCGACAATTGCTGCATCCCCAGCGAGGGCGACATGCCGGCGAGCGCGAGCGTCACGCCGTGGTACGCGTTCTCGGTCACGACGAAGCCGGTGCCGCCCGTGAAGACGCGCGCGGCGCGCAGCGCGAGATCGTTGGCCTCGCTGCCCGTGCAGGTGAACATCACGTGGCCCAGCGCGCGCGGGAAATGGCCCAGGAGGCGTTCCGCGTAGTCGAGCACCGTCTCGTGGAGATAGCGGGTGTGCGTGTTCAGGACCGCCGCCTGCCGGGCGATGGCGTCGACCACGCGCGGATGGCTGTGGCCGACGCAGGCGACGTTGTTGTAGGCGTCGAGGTAGCGGTTTCCGTCCGGGTCGTAGAGCCAGACCCCCTCCCCCCTGACCACATGCACCGGCTCCGAGTAGAACAGCCGATAGGCGGGACCGAGCAGTGCTCGGCGGCGCGCGATCAGGCGCCTGTCGCCATCCGGCCCCCCGGTCGCGGTCGTCGGATCGCGTCTGTCGGTCGTGCTCATCGCCGGGCGCCCTCCCTGCAGGCTTCGCCGAGGAACGCCCGGGCCTCGTCTCGCGAGAGGCTCCCCAGGCGCGCGAGGCTGCTCCACGCGGCCTCGCTGTTCCGAAGCACGTACTCGCGGTTCGCCGGCTCGCAGGATGCGCGCCAGCCACCGATGACGATGACGAGCACGAGACGCGTCGCGATCAGGTCGTAGAGCAGGTCGAGCTCGCCGGCTTCGAGCGGCAGGCATTCGTGGAACCCCGCCACCACGTCCGCCGCACCGGCGAGCGGATGCCCCTCGGCGGTCGACTGGTAGGACGCCGCGACGGCCAGTTCCTGGACGAGCGGGCCGTGCACCATGTCTCCGAAGTCGATCAGGCCGGCGATCCGATCGGTGTCGGCCGCGTCGACCAGCACGTTCTGCGGGTTCGCGTCGTTGTGGATGGCCTGCGCGCGGAGCATCGGCAACGCCGCGGCGACGTCCCGGTCGAAGGCGTCGAGGAACCGGTCGACGAGGGGGCGGTCGCGCAGGGCCGGGATCGCGTCGACCATCGCCCGAACCCTGGGCGCCCGCTGCAGGTCCCACAGCATCGTGGGGTCCTCGACCACACCGCCGAAGTCCTTCAGGGCCAGCGCGAGCCGGGCCAGGGTCCTCCCGAGGTTCCTGCGCTGGCGTTGCGAGCGCGGGGCCGATTGCAGCGGGACGCCGTCCAGGAACGTCACCATCCGCACCGGCCGCTCGCCTCTGGCCGACCTCCATGTCGCCGTCGTCCGCCCGTCCAGCGTCTCGACGACCCTGGGGATGGGAAGGCTCGGATCTCGGAGCGCGACATGCCCGAGCGCGGCGCCCTGCGCGAGCGATGCCGGCAGATCCTGATCGCCGCTTCCGATCTTCATGACGAGGCGTCGCCCGCCGGCCTCGCGCAGCAGGAAGTTGGCATCCTTCTCGCCGCTCAGGCGCTTCGCTCGCCCGTCGATGCCGAAGTGGCGTCTCGCCAGGGCCTCGGCCAGGTCGCAATCGACCCGGTCCGCGGGTGTGAATGAGAGGTCGCGCACGTCGCTTGTGGCCATCTCGCCTACCTGTCGGCTCGCGCCGCGGCGACGTGGAGAAGAAGGTTCAGCCCCGGCTCCAGGTCGCCCGGCTCGGCGAGCTCCTCGGAATTGTGCGTCACGCCGTCCCGGCAGGGCGTGAAGATCATCGCCGTGGGGCACACACGGGAGAGGAAGTAGGCGTCGTGACCCGCCTGGCTGGGGATGTCGCGCCACGAGTAGCCGAGCCGGCGCGCCGTCAGCCGGCCGAGCTCGGCGAGCTCGTCGGAGAAGATGCGGCCGCCCCAGCTCCAGCTGTCGACGATCGTCGCGTCGCACCCCGATCGCGCCGCCGCTTCGCCGATTGCGCGCCTGGTCCGCTCGGCCATCACGCCCGCCGTCACCGCGCATTCGTGGCGGACATCGCAGACGACCTCGGCCCATTCCGAAAGGGTGCCGGCCTTGTTCGGCCACGCGGAGACGCGCGCTGCCGTGGCCTTTCCGCCGGTGCCCGCATGATCCCATCCGATCTCGTCGACGGCGACCATCAGGCGCGCGGCTGCGACCAGCGCGTTGCGCCTGCGCTCCATGGGCCACGGCCCGGTGTGGGCCGTCTCGCCCGTGAACGCGACCTGGAAACCGTGCGAGGCGTACGCGTGCGAGACGATGCCCAGCGCAGTCCCCTCGGCCGACAGGATCGGCCCCTGCTCGATGTGGAGCTCCAGGTAGGCGTCCGGCGTGCCTCCCACCGGCGCGTCCCCGCAATACCCGATCCGCGCGAGCTCGTCGCCGAAGCGCGCTCCGTCCTCGGCACGGCGATCGTGAACCCAGTCGACGGTGTAGGCGCCCGCATAGCAGCCGGAGGCCGTCATGGGCGGGGAGAAGCGGGCCCCCTCCTCGTTGGTCCAGCTGACGATCTCGATCGGTCGCTTGGTCGTGTGGCCCAGGTCCGCGAGCCGCCGCACGACCTCCAGGGCGCCGAGGACTCCGACCACCCCGTCGAAGCGGCCGCCGTTCGCCTGCGTGTCGAGATGGCTCCCGAGCAGAACGGGAGCCGACGTGGGCTCGCGCCCCTCCCGCCGCGCGAAGATGTTGCCCACCCGGTCGACTCGCACCTCGAGCGCGGCCTCCCGGCACCACGCGACGAACACGTCCCGCATCTCGCGATCGGCATCCGTGAGAGCCAAGCGGCTCAAGCCTCCGGGGCGGCCCGCTCCGATCGAAGACGAGCGGTCCAGGGTGGAGCAGAAGCGCTGCATGTCGACCCGGGCGCCCGGGTCGAGAGGCGCGCTGTCGGATCCCGAAATCGTCATGCCTGCTCCTCGTCCAGCAGCCCCGTCGCGAGGATCGCGTCCCCGCCGGCCATGATGTCCCGGCAGATGGCGCTCCGCGCTGCCTCCGGGTCCTTTCGCCGGATGGCGTCGAGAACGATGTAGTGGTGGTCGATCATGACCCGGCCGCCGACGTCGTATCCGGCCGCGATCACGGGTCCGCTCTTCAGCCAGAGAAGCCTGAGAATGTCGCGCAGGATGGGCAAGACGGCGATCTCCGCCAGAGCGAAGTGGAAGACCTGGTTGAGAGCGACCGCCTGACCGATGTCACGGTCGGCAATGGCGCGCTCGTTCGCGGCGATGATCGCGGCGAGGCGCGCGAGGTCGTCGCTCGTCGCCGCCCGTGCGGCGTCCTCCGCCGCGAGGCCCTCGAGCTGGAGGCGGATGCGACGGATCTCCCGATACTGGTCGGAGCCGACGTAGGGCACGCGAATGTCGCGCGCGCTGCGCATCGTCAGCGCACCTTCCTGGACGAGCCGCATGATGGCATCGCGCACGGGAGTGACGCTGGTACCCACCTGCTGCGCGATCTCGCGGATGCGAAGCCGTTCTCCCGGCTCGAGCGCGCCCTTCATGAGCGCGTCTGCGACGCGCTGGTAGACCAGCTCGCCCAAGCGCGCCGCATCGACCGGCTCGAAGAGATCGGCGGCGGTCGGCGCTCCGTCTCGTCTTCCATTCATCTGCATCAGCCCTTCAGCCCGCGCGCAGCCCGTCGACGAACTCACCGAGGCAGGCTCCGATGACGCATACGCGATATCCGCCTTCCTGAACCACGACGGTCGGCATGCGTACGTCGGCGATGCGGCGGCCGATCTCTCCGTAGGCCGCGGTCTTCACGCCGAGCATGGAAAGCGGGTCGTCACGGTGCATGTCGAAGCCCAGCGAAACAACCAGGGCGCGTGCACCGAAGCGCGCGACGGCTTCCAGAGCCCGGTCCAACGCTCCCAGCACGGTGACGTCGCCGGCGCGGGGCTTCAGAGGGAGGTTGAGATTGAAGCCGAGGCCGTCGCCGGCACCGCGCTCGTCCGCGTAGCCGGTGAAGAACGGGTAGTAGGCCTCCGGGTCGACGTGCAGCGAGACGGTCATCACGTCCGAGCGTCGATAGAAGATCTCCTGCGTGCCGTCGCCGTGATGCGCATCGACGTCGAGGACGGCGACCCGATCGAAGCGGCTCCTCAAGCGCTGGGCGGCGATGGCGGCGTTGTTCAGGTAGCAGAAGCCGGAGGCGCGGTCCGCGCGGGCGTGGTGACCCGACGGGCGGCAGAGTGCATAGGCACACTTGTCGCCCGCGATCACGGCGTCCGCAGCCGCCCAGGCGCTGTGGCTCGAGGCGAGCGCGGACTGCCAGGTGTCGGGGCCGATCGGGACGGCTAGATCGCCCAGGTAGTAGCAGGCCTCGGCAACCACGGACGGGGACCGGCAGCCCGGACGCGCGTCTCGCTCCGGAGATCCGTTCCAGTAGGGAGCGGCGTTCGGAAGCACTTCCGGCCCCGCGCCCGGAATGCAGGCCCACCGCTCGTATGCGCTCTCCAGGAACCCGAGGTATCGCGCGTCGTGCACGGACGCCGCCGGCTCGAGGCCCGCCTCCGCCGGCACCTCGGGGTCCACCCCTCGGGTCCGCAACGCGCCGACGAGGGCTGCGGTCCGCGTGGGCAGGTCGTTGGGGCCGCAGATCCGGCCGACCCGCATGAATTGCTTGGGATCGTGCAGCTGCTGGTCAGGATGAAAGAACGCACGCATGGCGTCGGTGTCTCCACGGGTTTCGCGTCGGAGCGGTCTTGTCGGTCACGCGACCGCGGCGCGCGGATCCCAGTGCAGTCCGGGGATCGCGTCGACCAGCCGACGGGTGTAGGCGTGCTCGGGGGCGTCGAAGACCTGCGCGGGCGTGCCGCTCTCGACGATCCTGCCGTTCTGCATGACGGCGATCCGGTCGCAGATCTGGGCGGCAACCCGCAGATCGTGCGTGATGAAGATGATCCCGATGTCGAGGCGCACCTGCAGCTCCTTCAGCAGCTCGAGGACCTGAGCCTGCACCGAGACGTCGAGCGCGGAGACGCTCTCGTCCGCGACGAGGAGGGAGGGGTCGAGCGCCAGTGCGCGGGCGATGCCGATGCGCTGGCGCTGGCCGCCCGAGAACTCCCCGGGGTACCGGTCGATCGCCGAGGCATCCAGCCCGACCAGCTCCAGGAGCTCTCGCGCGCGTGCGACGGCTGCCGTCGCCGACACGCCGTTGGCGCGCGGCCCGTCGCTGAGGATGCGGCCGACGGTCTGTCGCGGGTTGAGCGAGGCGAACGGGTCCTGGAAGACCATCTGGAGATGACGCCGCAGCGGGCGAAACTGCCTCGGGCTCAGCGGGACGATGTCGCGCCCCTGGAACCGGATCTCGCCGGCGTCGGCCGAAAGCAGCTTGAGGATGCAGCGGCCCAGCGTCGATTTTCCCGACCCGGATTCGCCCACGACGCCGAGCGTCTCGCCGCGACGGAGCGTGAAGCTGACGTCGTCGAGCGCGCGGACGACGCGCGGCCGCGTGAAGAGGCCGCCGCCGGGCCTGTAGGTCTTCGACAGGTTGCGGACCTCCAGCAGGCTCGGTCCGGACGGAGGCGCCTTCGTCGCCGCGTCCTCGCGGTGAGGAACCGCGGCGATCAGCCGGCGTGTATAGGGATGACGGGGGCGATCGAGCACGTCCGCGGCGCGGCCTTGCTCCACCACGCGGCCCTTCTCCATGACCGCGACCCGATCGGCGATGTCCGCCACGACGCCGAAGTCGTGGGTGATGAACAGCACTCCCATCCCCTTCGCGCGCTGGATGCGGCGGATCAGCTCGAGGATCTGCGCCTGCGTGGTCACGTCGAGAGCCGTCGTCGGCTCGTCGGCGACGAGGATCGCCGGCTCCAGCGCGAGCGCCATGGCGATCATCACCCGCTGGCGCTGCCCGCCGGACAGGCGGAAAGGGTACGCGTCCCGCAGCAGGGCGGGATCGGGCAGCCCGACGAAGTCGAGCAGCTCCGCGACCCGGCGCTCACGCGTCGCCCTGTCCCCTTCGCCGTGCACCTCCAGAACCTCGGCGATCTGGTCGCCGATCCGCATCAACGGGTTGAGAGCGGACAGGGGCTCCTGGAAGATCATCGCGATCGACCGCCCGCGCTCGCGAGACAGCTCCGCTTCGGACAGCGTGAGCAGGTCGCGCCCGCGAAACAGGATGCGGCCGCGCGTCGGGGTCAGGTGCTCGGGGAGCAGCCCCATGATGGCGTTCGCCGTCATGGACTTGCCGGAGCCCGACTCCCCGACGAGGCACAGGATCTCCCCGTTCGCGAGGGTGTAGGAGGCGTCCTCGACCGCATACGTGCGCTCGGATCCGCCGGGGAGCGGGATGTGCAGGCCCTCCACCTGCAGCAGCGGCGCGTCTGTCGGCATGTGCGGTTCCCTCATGCTCGCCGGCCGCGCAGGTGCGGGTTCATCGCGTCGTTCAGCCCCTCGCCGACGAGGTTGATCGCGAGCACCGTCAGGAGGATCGCCAGCCCGGGAAACACGCTCATCCACCAGGCGTCGCGCAGCATCGTGCGAGCCGCCCCGATCATGAATCCCCAGCTCATCATGTTCCGGTCCCCGAGACCGAGGAAGGAGAGGGAGCTCTCCGTCAGGATGGCGGTGGCGACCATCAGCGATCCGGCGACGATGATCGGCGACATGGCGTTCGGCAGGATCTGCGAGAACATGATCCGCGGACCGCTCTGCCCGATCACCACGGCGGCCTGCACGAACTCGCGCGACCTCAAGGTGAGGAACTCGCCGCGGACGAGGCGCGCGACCGGTGGCCAGGAGACGACGGCGATGGCGAGGATGATCGAGGCGATGCTCGGCGTGAAGATCGCGACGAGGAGGATCGCCATCGCGAAGGCCGGGATGGTCTGGAAGAACTCGGTGAAGCGCATCAGCAGGTCGTCCAGCCGCCCTCCGAGGAAGCCGGCGACGGCACCCAGCCCGACCCCGATCAGGACCGCCACGCTCGTCGAGACGAGCCCGATGAGCAGCGAGACCCGCGCGCCGTGGGCGATGCCCGCGGCGATATCGCGCCCGAGCATGTCGGTCCCGAGCGGGAAGCGCAGGTTCTCGAACGGCGGGAGCAGGGGACGACCGACGCTCCTCCACGGGTCCTCCGGGTAGAGGAGCGGGGCAGCCGCAGCGATCGCAACGACCGTGCCGAGGATGACGAGGCCGATCACGGCCCCCTTGTTTCGGGCGAAAAGCCGGAGAAAGGACATGTCGCTATGCCGCCGTTTCGATTCGCGGATCGACGATCCTGTAGAGGAGATCGGCCGCGAGATTGACGAGGACGACCATGATCGCCGTGACGAGGAAGACGCCGAGCAGCACCGGGTAGTCGCGCTGGAACAGGGCATCGAACATCAGCCGTCCGATGCCCGGCCACGCGAATACCGTCTCCGTCAGCACCGCTCCGCCGACGAGCTGGCCGGCCTGGACGCTCGCGAGCGTGAATACCGGCAGGATCGCGTTCCGGAGCACGTGCCTGCGGATGATCCGTCCCTGCTGGACGCCCTTCGCCCGGGCGGTCTTGACGAAGTCGAGGCTCATCACCTCCAGCATCGAGGCGCGCGTGATGCGGGCGTAGGTCGCCGTGAAGAAGAGCCCCAGCGTGACGGTCGGCAGGACGAGGTGATGTGCGATGTCGAGCGCACGTCGCCAGCCCGTGTAGCCGGCGCCGATGGTCTCCATGTCGAAGGGCGGCAGCCACGGCAGGTAGATCGAGAAGACCAGCACGGCCATCAGGGCGATCCAGAAGAGAGGGGTCGCGTAGAAGACCAGTGCACCGGTCATGATGACCGTGTCGGCGGCAGTCCCGCGACGGCTGGCCGCGAGAATCCCGAGCAGCACGCCGAGCACCAGGGAGAACACGAAGGCGCTGCCGGTCAGGAGCAGGGTGGCGGGAAGCCGGTCGGCGATCAGCTCGAGCACGGGCACCTGGTTCCGGTAGGAATACCCGAGGTCCCCGGACAGGACGTTGCCGAGGTAGCTCAGCAGCTGCACGTGGAGCGGGCGATCGAGCCCGAACTGTTCGCGCAGCTGCGCCAGGTAGAGCTCGTCCCCGGCTCCGGCCTCGCCCGCGAGGACCGCGGCGGGATCGCCCGGTGCGAGCTGGATGAGCAGGAAGTTGAGGACGACGACGCCGATCACGACGAGCACCGCCTTTCCCAGCCGCGACGCCAGGAACTCGAGTGTTCTCACCCGTACCTCCAGCCGAATCTCGAGTGAGGAGGGAAGGGCCGGCCGGATCGCCGGCCGGCCGGCGGAGCGCCTGCGTCGGCGCTCGAGGACGCCTCAGCGGTCGAGCCAGACCTCGTCCATCGCCTCGTTGACGCCGATCCCGGTTCGAACCAGGTTCCGAACGTCGTCGCGCATGATCGTCACGTTGCGCATCTCGAAGAGCCACCCGAGCGCCACCTCGTCGGTGAGGATCGTCTGCGCCTCGGCATAGGCGTCCGCCGCCTCCTGGAGATCGACGGCCCCGGCCGCCTCCAGGAAGAGCTCGTCCACCCTCGGATTGTCGTAGCCCTGGTTGTTGCCGAAGGGCGTCCCCTTGATGATGTTCGACGACAGGTAATGGCGCGCGACGCCGAGCGCGGGATCGCCGTACTGGTAGGTGAAGTTGAAGGTGACGTCGAAATCCCATTCCGAGAGCGCCTGGGACCAGCCGCCGGGATCGACGCCTCGGATGTCGACGACCAGCCCGATGTCCTCGAGCTGCTGCTTCACGTACTCGGCCAGGCGATCCCATTGGGATCCGTAGGGCAGCGGCATGAGCCGGACCGGATGGGCCTGGGCGTCGAGGCCCGCTTCCTCGACGAGGCGCTTGGCCTCGTCGAGATCGTAGGGATAGGCGACGGTGTCTTCGCTGTGGAAGCGGGTCGTCGAGGCGATCGGGCTCGTCGCCGGCTCGCCGAGGCCGAAGAAGACGTTCTCGACGATGAAGTCGCGATCGAGCGCGTGCATCACCGCCTTGCGGATGCGCACGTCGTCGAACGGAGGCTCCCGGAGGTTCATCTGCAGGAAGACGACGGGCGAGTACATCTCCCAGCCCTCGGTCGTCGTCTGCGCATCCGGCAGGCCGGACAGCCGTCGCACCTCGAATCCCTCGACGTCGCCGCCCCGCAGCACGTCCACGCTCCCGCGCTCGAACGCGACGGCGCGGGAGGCCGAATCGGGAATGATCCGGAAGTAGAGCTCGTCGAGAAGCGGCAGCCCCTCCTTCCAGTAGTCCTCGTTGCGCACGAGGTGGATATACGAGCCGCGACGCCATTCCTGCAGCTTGAACGGGCCGGTCCCGATCGGGGTCTGGTTGGCCGGATTGGTCCGATAGTCCGTGCCCTCGTAGATGTGGCGCGGCACGACCGGGAACGAGCTCAGCTCGAACGCATAGATGAACGCGGAAAACGGTTTGCTCAGCCGGAAGACGACGGTCTGCTCGTCCGGAGCCTCGATCGAGTCGACGTAGGTCGTCGCGATATGCCGCCAGCGGGGATGGGCCTCACGAAGGAACGCGTCGGCCGTGAACACCACGTCGGCCGAGGTGAAGGGCTCTCCGTCGTGCCAGCGAACGTCGTCCTCCAGCGTGAACGTGTAGGTGAGACCGTCGTCGGACACGGTCCAGGCCTTCGCCAGGGAGGGCAGCACCTCGAGGTTCTGCCCGTAGGTGAGCAGGCTCTGGTAGATCTGGCCGCCGACATACAGCGTGGGGCCCTGCGTGTTCAGCCCGACCATCAGCATGGGCGGTTCGGGCTGGGCGATCATGTTGAGCACCCCGCCGGCCCGCGGCTCCTCCGCGGACCCCTGTGCGGCGGCCGGCACCAGGCCGAGCGCGAGGATCGCGGTTGCGGCGAGCAACCTTTTGGTGGTATCCCTCATGGCTTCCTTCCCGTCGTTGCCGTGTCCGCCTTGTTGGCGGCCGTATTTGTTGTTTGATGCATCATACGCTGAGAGCGTAGGCCGATGCGGCGCCCTCCGTCAAGACCATCTCGGCGGAGGCGTCAGATCCGTGCCTCGATGAGGAACGGGCCCCTGCCTCCGACGGCGGTGCTCAGGAGATCGGCGAACCGCTCCGTCGTGTCGGCACGTGCGGCCTCGACGCCCATGCCGTTCGCGAGCGACACCCAATCCAGCGCGGGGTCGTCGATGTTCAGCATGCGCGTGGCATTCCGCCCGAACTGCTCGACGCCGACATTCGTCATCTCGCCATGGAGGATGCCGTAGGTGCGGTTCGCGAAGACGATCGTCACGACGTCGAGGCGTTCGCGCGCCTGCGTCCACAAGCCCTGGACCGTGTACATCCCGCTGCCGTCGGCCTGCAGCGAGATCACCTTGCGGTCCGGGCATGCGATGGCCGCGCCGGTGGCGAGCGGGATGCCGATGCCGATGGCTCCACCCGTGATCCGAAGGTAGTCGTGAGGCGCCGATGTGCGGGACTGCTCGAAGAACCGGGCGCCGGCCGAGATCGTCTCGTCTGCGACGATCGCGGCATCGGGCAGCGCTCGTGCGGTCATCCAGGTGACGGCATCGGCCGTCAGGCGTCCCCGAGGCATCGCCGTGTCGGCCCCCTGCGTCCTCGCGACCCCTGCAGGGCGGCGGGTCGAGACCCCGAGCTCCTCGGCGAGCGCGTCGAGAGCGCCGTCGAGATCGGCGCCGTGGCGGGCGAGCTCGATGATCTCGCAGCCCGGGGGAAGAAGAACGCCCGGCTTGCCGGGATAGGCGAAGAACGCCACGGGGACCTTCGCGCCCACCACGATCACGGCATCGATGTCCGCCAGCGCCGCGACCGCGGCGTCGACCGCGTAGGGTACCGGGTCGATCTCGACCCGTCCGGCTCCGCGCTCGACCCGGCCGTTGGACGTCTGCATCAGCAGGCGCGCGCCCATGGCGTCCCCGATCCGCCCGGCCGTCGCCAGCGGCCCGGCCCTCAGGGCCGATCCGGTGAGGAGAAGGGCGACACGGGCTTCGGACCGCAGGCGTGCGGCCGCCTCCCGCACCCGATGCGGCTCGACCGGACGCAAGGGGGGCAGGACCACCGGGGCGGGCGCGGCCGCAGGCGCCAGCTCGCCCCAGGCCGCATCGGCCGACAGGACGAGCGTCGAGACCCCGGGCAGGCGCATGGACGCCGCATAGGCCTCTTCCGTCAGGCGCTGCACGTCGCCGGCCGCCCCGGCGCGCCCGAGCCAGTCCGACATCGGCCGGGCGAGGCTGTCGATGTCGCTCGTGAGCGGCGCATCGTGATGGAGGAAGTAGGTCGCATGATCGCCGACGACGTTGACCATCGGGGTCCGCGCGCGCCTGGCGTTGTGGAGGTTGGCCAGCCCGTTGGCGAGCCCGGGTCCCAGGTGCAGCAGCGTTGCCGCGGGCCGGTCGGTCATCCGTGCGTAGCCGTCCGCGGCGCCGGTGACGACCCCCTCGAAGAGCCCCAGCACGCAGCGCATCTGCGGGCGCTCGTCCAGCGCCGCGACGAAATGCATCTCCGACGTTCCCGGGTTGGCGAAGCAGACGTCCACCCCGTTGGCCAGGAGCGTGTCGCAGAGCCTGTCTGCACCGTTCATCGATCGTGTCCTCCTCGACGCATGCGATCGCATCTAGCCGGCCGGACGGAAGCCGAAGATGGACTTCGTCTCGAGATAGTCTTCCAGGCCGAAGCGGCCCCATTCGCGGCCGTTGCCCGACTGCTTGTAGCCGCCGAAGGGAGCCGGCAGCTCGGCCGGGGCGCCGTCGAGGTGGACCATTCCGGACCGCAGGCGTCGTGCGACCCGTCGCGCCCGGTCGAGGTCGCCGGAGCTGACGTAGCTCGCGAGGCCGTAGATCGTGTCGTTGGCGATCGCGATCGCCTCTTCCTCGTCGCCGTACGGGATCATCGCCAGCACAGGACCGAAGATCTCCTCGCGGGCGATCGTCATGTCGTTGTGGACGTCCGCGAAGATGGTCGGTCGGACGTAGTATCCCCGGTTCAGCCCGTCCGGCTGGCCGGGCCCCCCCGCCACCAGGCGTGCGCCTTCCGCGATGCCGATCTCGATCAGGGACTGGATCCTGTCGAACTGGCGCCGGCTGACGACCGGCCCGATCGTGGTCGCAGGAGAGCGCGGATCGCCGACACGCGTTTCCTCCGCGACCCGGCGGGCGATCGCGATGGCCTCCTCCTGGCGATCGCGCGGGACCAGCATCCGGGTGGGCGCGTTGCACGACTGACCGCTGTTCGAGAAGCACTGGCGCGCTCCATGCGAAACGGCGCGCGCCAGATCGGCGTCGGGCAGGAGGATGTTCGCCGACTTCCCGCCGAGTTCCTGCGCCACGCGCTTGACCGTCGGTGCGGCGGTCAGGGCGACCGCGATCCCGCCGCGGGTGGATCCGGTGAACGAGACCATGTCCACGTCGCGGTGGCCGGCCAGAGCCTGCCCGACGGTCTCGCCGTCGCCGTGGATCATGTTGTAGACGCCCGCCGGAACACCCGCCTCGTGCAGCACCTCGCTGAAGACGATCGCCGAGATCGGCGCGATCTCGCTGGGCTTCAGCACCATCGTGCAGCCTGCAGCGAGAGCGGGCCCGACCTTGCAGGCGATCTGGTTCATGGGCCAGTTCCAGGGCGTGATCAGGGCGCACACGCCGATCGGCTCGCGCGCGACCAGCGTATCGCCGATGGCCTCATCGAAACGGTAGGCACGCAGCGCCTCCAGAGCTTGCCCGAGGTGCCCGAGGCCCGCAGCGGCCTGAGCCTCCCGGGAAAACGAAAGGGGCGCTCCCATCTCGCGCGTGATCGCCTCGACGATGTCGTCGTAACGGCGTTCGTAGGTCGCGACGACGCTCTCCAGAAGGTCTTCGCGCTCCCGGCGGCTGCTGCGCATCTGCCCGGCGAAGGCATGCTTCGCCGCGGCGACGGCCGCGTCGACATCGATCGAGTCGCCCATGGCGATGCGGGCGAACGATTCCTCGCTGGCCGGATCGACGACCTCGAGCATGGTCCGTCCGTGGGCCGGCGTCCAGGCACCGTTCACGTAGAAGTTGGGAAAGTCCCGCATCGCTGCCTCCGAGCTCGCGCTTGGCTCCATGGTTCCGCGGACGGTATACTTTCGGCAAAGCGCAACCGCGTCGACGGTGGATCCAGGGAGGGCAGGCCGAACACCTATGGGGATTCGGGCGCGGGAGCCGTTCGGAAGTTCGTGCTGCGTTCCTCTTGCGGACCGATGCGGCCATGGTCGCTCGCCGCGTCCAGGCGGGACCGGGACCTCTATCCTCCGCCTCGTCCCGTGAGCGAGCGTGGTCGCGCCGTCGGCGACGCCCGGAATGCGCCGCGCGGCGCGGGAGGCTCCGTCGGGCGCTCCGCCGGTCGCAGGGGCATATGTCGCAGGTCGGGTATGCGGGCACGGCGATCCTGCACGCTTGACAATGTAGATTTTATACAATCATTGTCGGCTCATCCGCCGACACCGAGAAAGGCTCGCAGATCATGGCGAAGACGGTAAGCTGGCAGGGCGTGTTCCCCGCCGTGACCACCCAGTTCCACGAGGATCTCTCGCTCGACCGGGACGGCACGCACCGCGTCGTCGACGCGCTCGTGAACGACGGCGTCTCGGGGCTGATCATCGGCGGGACCGTGGGCGAGAACTGCTCCCTCACCTTCGCCGAGAAGCGCGAGATCATGGAGATCGCCAAGGACGCGGCGCGCGGTCGCGTTCCGGTCGTCGCCGGCGTCGCCGAGTTCACGACGCCGTTCGCGGTCGAGGTCGCCCGTGAAGCGCAGCGCATCGGCGTCGACGGCATCATGGTCATGCCGGCGCTCGTGTACTCGTCGAAGCCGCACGAGACTGCGGCGCATTTCCGCGGCGTGGCGACCGCCGTCGACCTGCCGGTGATGGTCTACAACAACCCGCCGATCTACAAGAACGACGTCACGCCGGAAATCCTGGCATCGCTCGCGGATTGCGAGACCATCGTCTGCTTCAAGGAATCGTCCGGCGACACGCGCCGCTTCGTCGACGTGCGCAACCTCGTCGGCGACCGCTTCACGCTCTTCGCGGGGCTCGACGACACGGTGCTCGAGAGCGTCATGCTCGGCGCGGCGGGCTGGGTCTCGGGCATGTCGAATGCTTTCCCACGCGAGGGAGAGACGCTGTTCCGCCTCGCGCGCGACGGCCGTTACGAGGAGGCCATGCCGATCTACGAGTGGTTCATGCCGCTCCTTCACCTCGACGCGCGGCCGGATCTCGTCCAGTGCATCAAGCTCTGCGAGCATCTCGTGGGCCGCGGCACTCATCGTACGCGGCCGCCGCGCCTGGCGCTGTCGGACGCCGAGCGCGCCGAGGTCGAGAGCATGATGAAGAAGGCCCTGGCCAACCGTCCGACCCTGCCGGACGTCGGTCTCGGCGCAGCGGCCTGACCGGAGGAAGGCGATGGCGCGGCACACCTTCTACTGCATCGACGGGCATACCTGCGGCAATCCCGTGCGGGTCGTCGCCGGCGGCAGCGTGCCGCGCCTCGAGGGCGCCACGATGTTCGAACGCCGCCGGCACTTCCTGGCGGAGTTCGACTTCATCCGCACCGGGCTGATGTTCGAGCCGCGCGGGCACGACATGATGTCGGGCGCGATCCTCTACCCGCCGACGCGGGCGGATTGCGACGTCGGCATCCTCTTCATCGAGACCTCCGGCTGCCTGCCGATGTGCGGCCACGGCACGATCGGCACCGTGACGACCATCGTCGAGCACGGGCTCGTGACGCCCCGCGAGCCCGGTGTGCTGCGGCTCGACACGCCCGCCGGCCTGGTCGAGGCCCGCTACACGATGGACGGGCCCTTCGTCGCCTCGGTGCGGCTGACGAACATCCCGTCGTTCCTGCTCGGGCGTGACTACGAGGTGGAGGTCGAGGGATTCGGGACGATCCGCGTCGATGTCGCCTACGGCGGCAACTTCTACGCCATCGTCGAGCCGCAGCCCGGCTACGGCGACCTCTCCGATCTCCAGCCCTCCGACATCCTTCGGCTGAGCCCGCGCCTGCGCACGGCCTTCAACGCCCGCCATGCCATCGCCCATCCCGAGAACCCGGCGATCGACCGGCTCACCCACGTGCTCTGGACCGGGGCGGCGCGCACGCCGGAAGGCAGCGCGCGCAATGCCGTCTTCTACGGCGACAAGGCGATCGACCGCTCGCCCTGCGGCACCGGTACCTCGGCGCGCATGGCGCAACTCGCCGCGACGGGGCGGCTCGCCGAGGGCGAGGACTTCGTCCACGAGAGCATCATCGGCTCGACCTTCGTGGGCCGGATCGAGGGGCGCACCCGCGTCGGCGATCTCGAGGCGATCGTGCCCTCGATCGAGGGCTGGGCGCGGGTGACGGGGCAGAACGCGATCACGCTCGACGACCGCGACCCGTTCGTCGCGGGCTTCTCCGTCGCCGACGCGCAGCCGGAATAGCGGTTCGGCCGTGCCGCGTCGGCGGCGGCCTCTTCGAGTCTACTGCAGGAAAACCGATGAACGCCCCCGACGACAGGATCAGGCTCTCCCTCGACGAGGTCCTGGCGCTTTGCCACGAGGTGCTGCGCGCGGCGGGCCTCTCCCCGGAGCAGACCGAGAGCGTGGCCCGTGTCGTCTGGGCCGCGCAGCGCGACGAGTGCCAGTCGCACGGCGTCTGGCGCCTGCTCGGCTGCGTGCGAACGATCCGGTCCGGCAAGCTCGACGCCGACGCGAGGCCGGAGGTCTTCGACCATTCCCCCGCCATCGTCCGGGTCGATGCGAAGAGGGCCTTCTCCAACCTCGCCTTCGATCGGGGCCTCCCGCTGCTCGTGAGCAAGGCCAGGAGCGTCGGCATCGCGGCGATGGCCATCAACAACTGCTTCCACTTCGCCGCGCTCTGGCCGGAGGTCGAGGCCCTCGCGGAACAGGGGCTCGCCGCGATCGCGATGTCCCCGAGCCATTCCTGGGTCGCGCCCGCGGGTGGTGCGAAGCCGGTCTTCGGCACCAACCCCTTCGCCTTCGCCTGGCCGCGGCCCTCCGGCGAACCGTTCGTGTTCGATTTCGCGACGAGCGTCGTCGCGCGTGGGGAGATCCAGCTCGCGGAACGCAACGGGCAGCCGATCCCGGAGGGGTGGGCGCTCGACCACGCTGGCCACCCGACCACCGATCCGTCGGCGGCTCTGGAGGGAGCGATGCTCACGTTCGGCGGACACAAGGGATCCGCGCTGTCGGCGATGATCGAGCTGATGGCGGGTCCTCTCGTCGGCGACCTGATGAGCAGCGAGTCGATGGCCTTCGACGGCGGTGCAGGTGCCGCGCCGTTCCACGGCGAGCTCGTCGTCGCCTTCGATCCGCGGACCTTCCTGGGAGGCTCGGTGGACGACCACCTGGCGCGTACGGAGGCGCTCTTCGAGCGCATCGTCGACTCGGGCGCGCGCCTGCCGTCGCAACGGCGCTTCGAGGCGCGCGCCCGCAGCGAGCGGGAGGGCGTCCTCGTCCCGCGCAGCCTGTACGCCGAGCTCGACGCCCTGCGCGCGGGAGAGATCGGCAGGTGACCTGCGCACTGGCGTACGAGCCGGATCGTCGCTACCTTCCGAACTGCGTTTCCGGTGCGGCGATGGCTCCGGCACCGGGTGAGGAAGGTCTATGGACGTGAAGGAACGCGGGTCGCAGCTGGTCGCCCGGCGCAAGGTGCTCGGTCACCGCACGATCGCCTTGAGCGCCGCCGAGGAACTGCGGCGGCGGATCCTCGAAGGCGAGTTCCCGGGCGGCTTCCAGCTCAGGCAGGACGCCCTGGCGAGCGAGTTCGGCGTGAGCCGCATCCCGATCCGCGAGGCTCTGGTCCAGCTCGAAAGCGAGGGTCTCGTCAAGATCCATCCGCATCGCGGTGCGGTCGTCTCCGAGCTGTCGGTCTCGGAGGTCGAGGAGCTCTTCGACCTGCGCGCACTGCTCGAGCCGAGGCTGCTCAAGCTCTCCGCACCGCGGCTGACCCAGGCCGACTTCGCCGACCTCGACGCCATCCTCTCGGAATACAGCGCGGAGATGCGGGCCGAGAACCCGAGCCGCTGGGGAGCGCTGAACACCGAGCTCCACATGCTCCTCTACAAGCACGCCGACCAGCCTCGAACGGCGGTCATCGTGGCGACGCTCCTGCAGAACACCGATCGCTACACAAGGATCCAGCTGGCGTTCACGGACGGCCGCGTGCGCGCGGAGGAGGAGCACGCCGTTCTCGTCGATCTCTGCAGGCAGCGGGACATACGGGGAGCTTGTGCGCTCCTGAAGGAGCACATTCAGAACGTGCGACGCACGCTCGTCTCGTTCCTCTCCGATACGCGCTCCGCGCGGACGGAGGGCGGCGGGGGCGCCGGGCGCGCGTAGCGCAGAGCCGTCCGGTGGGCCGCAACGCTGTTGCGGCCCACGCGTGCTCATTCGCTCGCGCTCATTCGCTCGCGACGGTCCCGGGGACCGGCGGCGCGACGTCGTCGAAGGAGTAGGCGGTCTTCACCGTGGTATAGAACTCCACGGCATAGCGTCCCTGCTCGCGTGGTCCGTAGCTGGAGCCCTTCCGTCCGCCGAACGGCACGTGATAGTCCACGCCCGCAGTCGGAAGATTGACCATCACCATTCCCGCTTCGACGTTCCGCTTGTAGTGTGACGCATACTTCAGGCTGCTCGTGCAGATCCCGGCGGAGAGGCCGAACTCCGTTTCGTTGGCGATCGAGAGCGCCTCCTCGTAGTCCGCGGCCACGGTGACCGTCGCGACCGGCCCGAAGATCTCCTCCCGCGCGATCCGCATGCGGTTGTCGACGTCGGCGAACAAGGCGGGCGACAGGAAGAAGCCGGGCGTCCCGCGCTCGAGGCGCTCTCCACCGAGGACGAGCCGGGCTCCCTCGTCGCGACCGAGGGCGACATAGGAGAGATCCTGCTCGAGCTGACGGCCATCGACCACGGGCCCGATCTGCGTCGCCGGGTCGAGGGCGTCGCCGACCACCAGCGTCCGCATGCGCTCGGCCATCGCGTCGACGAAGCGATCGTGGACGCCCTTCGTGACGATCAGGCGCGACGAGGCGGTGCAGCGCTGTCCCGTCGAGTAGAAGGCGCCGTTGATCGCGCACTCGACGGCGACGGACAGGTCGGCGTCGTCGAGGACGACGAGCGGGTTCTTCCCGCCCATCTCGATCTGCGCCTTCTTCATCGGGTCTGCCGCGACGCACGCCGCGGCGACCCGCCGGCCGGTGGCGACGGAGCCGGTGAACGAGACCGCATCGACCCCGTTCGAGCGCAGGATGGCCTCGCCGACGACGCGCCCGGGGCCCATGACCAGATTGAAGACCCCGGCCGGAAGCCCGGCGCGGGACAGGACGTCGGCGATCATCCAGGCGGTGCCGGGAACCAGCTCCGCGGGCTTGAACACGACGCAATTGCCGTACGCCAGGGCCGGCGCGATCTTCCAGGCGGGGATCGCCGCGGGGAAGTTCCACGGCGCGATCAGGCCGACGACGCCGATCGGCTCGCGCGTGACCTCGACGCCGACGCCGGGCCTGACCGACGGGATCAGCTCGCCGGCGGACCGCAGGCACTCTCCGGCGAAGAACCCGAAGATCTGGCCGGCGCGCGCCGTCTCGGCGATGCCCTCGGCGAGCGTCTTGCCCTCCTCGCGGGAGAGCATGCGGCCGATCTCCTCCTTCCGGGCCAGGATCTCGTCGCCGACGCGCCTCAGCACGTCGTGCCGCTGCTGCGGCGTGGTCCGCGACCAGCGAGGGAAGGCGTCGCGTGCCGCCGCGACGGCGCTCGCGACATCGGCCTCGGTCGAGACCGCGAACGACCCGATCACGTCCTCGGTGTTGGACGGGTTGATGTTCGGGGCGCTGTCGGCACCGTCGCGCCACTCGCCGCCGATGTAGTTCTTGCCGGTGATCTGCATGCATCCTCCGTGAGAGCAGGCGCGCGCCGATGGCGCGAGGTCCGGATTGTATACGATCGATCGGCGGATCCGTGAACCCGGCGGGGGCCTCACCTCGGCTGAAAAAAGCCGATTGCAAACTTTATACAATCCGCTACGGTCGCCTGGCCGTCGCTCGAGGCGTCCCCTCGCGGCGGCCACAAAGGCCAGAGGAGAGACTGGATGATCAAGCCCACCGCCCTCGTCGCCGGCATGGCGATCGCACTGACCAGCTTCGGCAGCACGGCCCAGGCCGACAAGCTCGACGACATCATCGCGTCCGGCACGCTCAAGTGTGCGGTCACGCTCGACTTCCCGCCCATGGGCTTCCGCGACGAGAGCAATCAGCCCGCCGGCTTCGACGTCGACACCTGCCGCGATCTCGCCGCCGCGCTCGGTGTCGAAGCCGAGATCGTCGAGACGCCCTTCCCCGACCGCATCCCCGCGCTGGTTTCCGGTCGCGCGGACGTCGGCGTCGCCTCGACGTCGGACACGCTCGAGCGCGCCAAGACGATCGGGTTCTCCATCCCCTACTTCGCCTTCCAGATGGTGGTCCTCACCCGCGAGGACACGGGCATCGACGCCTACGAGGATCTCGCCGACAAGCGCGTGGGCTCCGTCGCCGGCACCTACGAGGCGATCGCGCTCGAGGACGACATCGACGAGTGGGACGCCGGCGGCTCCTTCCGGCCGTATCAGACGCAGGCCGACGTGTTCCTGGCCCTGTCCCAGGGGCAGATCGACGCGACCGTCGTGACCAACACCGTCGCCCAGGCGACGATCGACACCGGCAATTTCGACGGGTTCGTCGTCCAGGGTGACGCCCCCTACATCACGGACTACGTGTCCCTGATCGCCCCGCGCATGGAGCAGGGGCTGATCAACTACCTGAACCTCTTCGTCAATCAGCAGGTCCGCACCGGCCGCTACGAGGAGCTGTTCGAGAAGTGGGTCGGCGGCGAGGCGCCGAAGCTCTCCGTCAACGGCGTCTACTACTGATGCTCCGAGGGGCCGGAGAGGTTCTCCGGCCCTGCATCACGCCAGGGAACGGGGCCCATGCTCGACTACACTTTCCACTGGCGACCAGCGCTGCGGGCGTTGCCCGAGATGCTGTCCGGCGCGCTGGTCACCCTCGAGATCGCCGTGCTCTCGATGATCCTCGGCACGATCGCCGGCGTGCTCCTCGCGCTCGCCAGGCAATCCGGCAACCGGCTGCTCTCGGGCTTCGCGACCGGCTGGATCGAGCTCGCCCGCAACACGCCGGCGCTGCTGCAGGTCTACATGGCCTATTTCGGGCTGGGCTCGATCGGGATCTTCCTCGATTCCTACCTGTCGGTCCTTCTCGGCATCGCCTTCAACAATGCGGGCTACCTCGCCGAGACCTTCCGCGGTGCCATGCGGGCGATACCGCACACGCAGGTGAGAGCAGCCCGCTCGCTCGGCATGGGCAGCGCCAAGGCGTTCCGGCTGATCGTTCTCCCGCAGATGTTCCGGATCGCCTTCTATCCCATGACCAATCAGATGGTCTGGGCGATCCTCATGACCTCCATCGGCGTCATCGTGGGCCTCGATACGGATCTGACCGGTGTCACCCAGGAACTGAACGTGCGGACGTTCCGTACCTTCGAGTACTTCGCCATAGCCGCAGTGCTGTACTATCTGATCGCGAAGCTCGTCACCGTCTCGGCCCGGCTGATGGCCTGGCGTCTGTTCCGGTACTGAGGGCGGCGCAATGTTGGAAACCAATCTTTCCTGGAACGACATCCTGTTCCTCCTGGAGGGGACCGGCGTCACGCTTGCGATCACCTTCTGGGCCGTGCTCGGCGGCACGGTGTTGGGAATAGGTCTCGGCCTTCTCCGAGCCACGGCGCCCTGGTGGCTCAACGCACCGCTCGGCGCAGTGCTCGACGTGCTCAGATCGGTCCCCCTCATCATCCAGCTGGTGCTGGCGAACTCGTTCAAGTCGATCATCGGGATTCAGGCGTCCCCGTTCGTCGTCGCCTGCGTGGTCCTGTCGCTCTACACGTGCGCCTACTGCACGGAGATCGTCCGCGGCGGAATCCTCGCGGTCCCGTCCACCACGCGTCGCGCCGCGCGTTCCCTCGGCATGACCTACGGTCAGGACCTCGCCAACGTGGTCTTCCCGATCGCGCTGCGGGTCTCCCTGCCGAGCTGGATCGGCCTCACCCTCGGCGTCATGAAGGACACGGCGCTGGTTCTCTGGATCGGCATCATCGAGCTTCTTCGCGCCTCGCAGATCATCGTGACCCGCATCCAGGAACCGCTGTTCGTGCTCGCGGTCGCGGGGCTGATCTACTTCATCATCGGCTTTCCAATCTCGCGGCTCGGCGCCCGGCTCGAGCGGAAGTGGCGTGAACATGATTGAGATCGAGAACGTTCGAAAGAGCTTCGGCTCGCTCGAGATCCTCAAGGGCGTGAGCCTGAACGTGGAGAAAGGCGAGGTCGTCTCGGTGATCGGGGGATCCGGCTCCGGGAAATCCACGCTGCTGATGTGCATCAACGGGCTGGAGCCCATACAGGGCGGGCGGATCGTGGTCGACGGCGTCGACGTCCACGATCGCCGGACCGACATCAACAAGCTCCGGCAGAAGATCGGCATCGTCTTCCAGCAGTGGAACGCCTTCCCGCACCTGACCGTGCTCGAGAACGTGACCCTCGCGCCGCGCAAGGTCCTCGGCATCGGTCGCCGGGAGGCGGAGGAGGTCGCGGTTCGGCACCTCGCGCATGTGGGGCTCGGCGACAAGCTCGGCGTCTTTCCGTCGAAGCTCTCGGGTGGGCAGCAGCAGCGCATGGCCATCGCCCGGGCGCTCGCGATGTCGCCGGACTACATGCTGTTCGACGAGGTGACGTCCGCGCTGGATCCGCAGCTCGTCGGCGAGGTGCTGGCCACGCTGCGGATGCTGTCGGAGGAGGGTATGACCATGATCATCGTCACGCACGAGATCCGGTTCGCCCGGGACGTGTCGGACCGCGTCGCCTTCTTCCGCGAAGGCGTGATCCACGAGATCGGCCCACCGGAGCAGGTGATCGGCAACCCGCAACGGCCGGAGACCGTGGAGTTCCTGAACTCGGTTCTCTGAGACACGAAACGCAGAGGAGCTGCACATGCGGATCACTCGGATCCTCGCCTACGCCGTCCGCCTTCCGCTCGCGGAGGGGCGATACGGCTGGTCGAACGACAACTACATGGAAGTGTTCGACTCGACGGTCGTCGCCGTCGAGACGGATGCGGGATACACCGGCTATGCGGAATGCTGCCCGCTCGGCTCCGCCTATCTTCCGGCCTACGCCAACGGCGTCAGAGCCGGAATCGCGGAGATCGGTCCCGAGCTCATCGGCCTCGATCCTCGTGATCTCGCCTCGGTCAACCGCCGCATGGACGCGGCCCTGCGGGGCCATCCGTACGTGAAGGCGCCGCTCGATATCGCCTGCTGGGACATTCTGGGGAAGGCGACCGGTCTGCCGGTCTACCGCCTGCTCGGCGGCGCCGAGCAGGACGAGGTCGCGCTGTACCGGGCCATCTCTCAGGACACGCCCGAGGCCATGGCCAGCTCGATCGCGGCCTACCGGTCCCAGGGCTACACCAAGTTCCAGCTGAAGGTGGGCGGGGACGTGGACGCGGACATCGCGCGCATCCGGGCCTGCCGCGACGCCGCCGCGAGCGGGGAGCTTCTCGTGGCCGATGCCAATACCGGCTGGACGAGACCGGAGGCGGCGCGGGTCGTCGCCGCGGTCGCGGACCTGGACGTCGCGATCGAGCAGCCCTGCGCGACCTACGAGGACTGCCTGTCGATCCGGCGGCGGACCGCTCGCCCGTTCGTGCTCGACGAGGTCGTCACCGGCTTCGACACCCTCGTGCGTCTCCTCGCCGACGACGCCGCGGATGCGATCAACCTGAAGATCTCGAAGGTCGGCGGCCTCACGCGCGCGCGGCTCATCCGCGATGCCTGCGTCGCCGCGAACATGCCGATGACGATCGAGGACACGTGGGGCGGCGACATCGTCACCGCGACGATCGCGCATCTCGCCCGCTCGACGCCGGCCGAGTTCACCTACTCCGCGACGGACTTCAACAGCTACGTCACCGTCTCGATCGCGGAGGGTGCCCCGCAGCGCACGGGCGGCGTCATGACCGCCCCGGACCGGCCCGGTCTCGGCATAGAGCCGCGGTTCGACGTTCTGGGCGCCCCCTGCCTCGAGATCGACGGATAGGTGACGTCGTGCGCACATCGAAGCTCGTTCACGTCGTCCACTGCCACGCCGAGGGCGAGGTCGGCGACGTCATCGTCGGCGGTGTCGCGCCGCCTCCCGGGCAGACGGTCTGGGAGCAGTCGCGCTTCATCGCGCAGGACGACGCGCTTCGGCGCTTCGTCCTCAACGAGCCGCGCGGCGGTGTCTTCCGCCACGTCAGCCTGCTCGTGCCCGCGAAGGACGCGCGTGCGGCGAGCGGCTGGATCGTGATGGAGCCCGAGGACACACCGCCGATGTCGGGGTCGAACTCGATGTGCGTCGCGACGGTGCTCCTGGACACGGGCCTCGTGCCGATGGAGGAGCCGATCACGCGCCTCGCCATCGAGGCACCGGGCGGCCTCGTCGAGGTCGAGGCGGAGTGCCGCGCGGGCAAGGCGGAGCGGGTGACGGTCCGCAACCTCCCGTCCTTCGTCGACCGGCTCGACGCACCGCTCGAGGTGGAGGGGCTCGGCACGCTGACGGTGGACGTCGCGTACGGCGGCGACAGCTTCGTCATCGCCGACGCGCGGGCGCTCGGCTTCGCGATCACGCCGGACGAGGCACGCGACCTCGCCGTCGCCGGCATTCGGATCACGAAGGCGGCGAACGAGCAGCTCGGCTTTCGGCACCCGGGCGAAACCGGTTGGGACCACGTGTCCTTCTGCCAGATCGCGGCGCCGGTCGAAGCGCGAGACGGCGTGCTCACCGGCCTCAACACCGTCGCGATCCAGCCGGGCAAGCTCGATCGCTCCCCGTGCGGGACCGGGTGCTCGGCGCGCATGGCCACCCTTCACGCACGCGGCCTGCTGAAGGTCGGCGACCGGTTCGTCGGCCTCTCGATCATCGGGTCGCGGTTCGACTGCCGCGTCGAGGCCGAGACGGAGGTCGCCGGACGCGCAGCGATCGTCCCCTCGATCTCCGGGCGTGCCTGGATCACCGGCACCTCGCAGCTGATGCTCGATCCGTCGGACCCGTACCCCGACGGCTATCGGCTGTCCGACACCTGGCCGCGCCTGACGACCTGAGCCGAAGGGCCTCCCATGCGAATCGTCATCATCGGAGCCGGCGTCGTCGGCGTGGCGGCCGCGCACGCGCTGCTCGCGGAGGGGCATTCGGTCACCTTCGTGGATCCCGCAGGGTTCGGAGAGGGCGCTTCGAAAGGCAACGCCGGCTGGATCGCGCACATGGACGTGATGCCGCTCGCCTCGCCGAAAGCCTGGCGCAACCTCCCGCGCTGGCTCGTCGATCCGCTCGGCCCCCTCGCGATCCGTCCCGGCTATCTTCCGCGGCTCGCGCCCTGGTTCCTGCGCTTCGCGCTCGCCAGCCGCCCGGCGCGCATCCGGGCGAGCATCGAGGCGATCGGGGCCCTGAACTGCGCCGCGCTGCCGGCCTGGCATCGGCTGCTGACGGCGGTCGGCGAGCAGGGCCGGCTGAGGCCGTCCGGCATCCTGTCGGTGTTCGGAAGCGAGCGCGCCCTCGCCGCCGCGGCGCCGGTTCTCGCGACGCAGGAGCGCTTCGGCATTCCGCACGAGAGGCTCGACCGGGCCCGCCTCGCCGCCCTGGAGCCCGCTCTCGGCGAGGCGGCGCAGGCCGGGGTGCTCTATCCGACCGGCTGCCACGTGGACGACCCGTTCGGGCTGGCGACGGCGCTCGGGGAGGCGGCGCTGGCGCGCGGGGCCCGGCTGACCCGGGGCGAGGCGGTGGCGATCTCGACCGCCGGGAGCCTCGGCGTCCGGCTGGCGGGCGGCGATACGCTCCCGGCCGATCGCGTCGTCCTCGCCGCCGGGGCCTGGTCGCGCGGGCTCGCCCTCCAGGCCGGAGACGCGGTGCCGCTGGACACGGAACGGGGCTACAACGTCACGTTCGCGCCGGGCGCCCTCGGGCTGTCGAGGCCCGTGATGTTCGAGGGCGAGGGCTTCGTCACGAGCCCGCTGTCGGGCGGCGATCGCGTGGGCGGCGCGGTCGAGTTCGCCGGCTTGGCGGCGGCGCCGAACTACGCCCGCGTCGACGCGATCCTGTCTCGGCTCGCCCGTTTCCTGCCCGAGGCCGACCTCGCCGGCGGGACGCGCTGGATGGGCTTTCGTCCGTCGATCCCCGATTCGCTCCCCGTCATCGGTCCCGCCCGGCGCGACGCGCGCATTCTCTACGCCTTCGGCCACGGCCATCACGGCCTGACGCAGGCCGCGGTCACGGCCGAGATCCTGGCCGCCCTCGTCGCGGAGCGCGCTCACGCCGTCTCCGCGAAGCCGTTCTCGGCGCAGCGCTTCGGCAGATCGTAGGGGCGACCGCCGACCGGATGGAGCCGGCGGACTCCGGCTCGGGACGGTGAGAGCAGTCCGCGACGCGATGGAATCGCGAGAAGCATCCCTCGCCGAACCGGCTCGGAATGCGCTCGAAACCGCTCGTGGACGTCGACCGGGACTGGACGAGCGGGTCGCACCGTGCGCAAACGCCGATGCCGGATAACGTGCGTCGCCGGTGCATCGTATAAAATCTACATTGACAGCCCCACCGGCGCGACGGACGATCGGCCTCGGGCGAGCCCTCCCAGACCGCCCCCACTTCGGAAGTCGCCCCGCACGGCGGTGGCCGAGCTCGGAGCCGTGCACGGTCCTTGCTCGGCTCCCGGGCCCTGCTCGCGCCGGGGCGTGGCGGCACGGTGCAGAACGAAACGAGGGGTGCGATGACCAGCTATCTCTTCACCGGCGGCAGGTTTCTCGATCCGCGCCATGACCGGCTCCGCGGCGGCGTGGACGTCCTCGTCGAGGACGGGCGCGTCAAGGAGGTCTCCGAGACGCCGATCCGCGCGAGCGCGGCCCAGACGATCGACCTCGGTGGACGCACCCTGATGCCGGGCCTCGTCGATGCCCATGTCCACGTGATCGCGTCCCTCGTCGACGTCGCGGCGAACGCGGCCCTCCCGTCCTCGCTCGCGGCGCTCCGCGCGGCGCGGATCATGAACGCGATGCTCATGCGGGGCTTCACGACGGTTCGCGATGTCGGCGGAGCGGACTACGGGCTGGTGCGCGCGGTCGATGAGGGGCTGATCGACGGCCCCCGCCTCGTGATCTCGGGCAAGGCGCTGGGCCAGACCGGCGGGCACTCGGATTTCAGGATCCGCTCGGACGACCGACCCTCGGTGTTCGCCGACCGCGTCGGGGCGCTGGGCCGGCTCTGCGACGGCGTCACCGAAGTGCGGCGCGCGGCTCGCGAGGAGATCAAGGCGGGGGCCCACTTCATCAAGATCATGGCCAATGGCGGCGTCGCGTCGCCCAACGACCCGATCCACGCGCTCGGCTTCTCACGCGAGGAAATCTCCGCCGTGGTCGAGGAGGCGCGCAACGCCGGCACCTACGTCGCAGCCCATCTCTACACCGACGAGGCCATCCGCAGGGCGGTCGAGCTCGGCGTCCACTCGCTCGAGCACTGCAACCTCATCCAGACGGAAACGGCGGAGCTGGCCGCTCGCGCGGGCGCTGTCGCTGTACCCACGCTCGTCGCCTACGAAGGGCTCGCGCTGGAAGGCTCGGCTTTCGGCCTGTCCGCCGAGTCCCAGGCCAAGATCGATACGGTACGCCGCGCCGGCCTCGAGTCGCTCGACATCATGCGCCGGGCGGGCTTGCCCATGGCGTTCGGGTCGGACCTTCTCGGCCAGCTGCAGAAGTACCAGTCGATGGAGTTCGCCATCCGCGAGCGCGTGCTGCCGCGCAACGAGATCATCGCGTCGGCGACGACCGTGGCGGCGGATCTGTGCATGCTCGGCGGCCAGGTCGGCGAGCTCTCGCCGGGGGCGCATGCCGACCTGCTGGTCGTCGACGGCGATCCCTACGCCGACCTCGGTGTCCTCCAGAACGACGGCGCTCGCATTCTCGCGATCATGAAGGACGGCCGGTTCCACAAGAACCAGCTCGCGTGAGGACCGCGGCGACCCCGCTCCCGCCCGCTTCGTCTTGCCCTCGCACCGCCCCCGGCCTGGATCGGGGGCGAACGAAGGAGCGCCTGCATGGTGAAAGGCAACTCCCCCTCCGAGCTCGTCGGGCGCATCGCGTTCCATGCGCTCGTGATCGGCGGCTTCGCCGTGATCGTGCTGCCGCTGGTGCTGGTGGTGTGGTTGTCGTTCGTGTCGGACGCGATCCTCACCGTTCCGCCGGACGGCTACTCGTTCCGCTGGTACGCGGAGATGTTCCGGCAGCCGCAGTTCATGGATGGGTTCGCGACGAGCCTGATCGTCGCCCTGGTGGCCACGCTCGCCGGACTGGCACTGACGATCCCGGCCAGCTTCGTTCTCGCCCGCATGGCGTTTCGCGGGCGCGACGCGATCCTGCATCTGCTCATGTCGCCGCTGATCGTGCCCGCGATCGTCATCGGCTCGGCGCTGTACATGATGTTCGTCGAGGTCGAGATCCGGACCGGCCTGCCGATCACCGGATCGGTCTGGGGACTCGCCGCGGGGCACGTCCTGCTCACGATCCCCTGGAGCATCCGCCTCGTGAGCGCGAACCTCGTCGGCGTGAACCCGTCGGTCGAGGAAGCGGCGCTCAGCCTCGGGGCGACGCCCCTCGCGACGGCCCTGCGGATCACCCTCCCCATCGTCTGGCCCGGCGTCGTCGCGGCGGCTCTGTTCAGCTTCGTCGTCAGCTTCGGCAACCTCGAGGTTTCGCTGTTCCTCGTCTCCGCCGGCGAGACGACCCTCCCGATCGCGGTGCTGCAGTACCTGCAATGGAAGATCAACCCGACGGTCGCTGCGGTGTCGGTGCTGCAGATCGTCGTGGTGGGCACCGGCCTGCTGCTCACAAGCCGCTTCGTGAACCTGGCGAGGACCGTCTGACATGGCATCCGTGACGCTGACCTCCGTGACGAAGGCCTACGGCACGTTCAAGGCCGTCGACGACGTGACGCTCACCGTGGAAGACGGCGAGTTCCTGGTCCTGCTGGGACCGTCGGGGTGCGGAAAGACGACGACGTTGCGCATCGTCGCGGGGTTCGTCGAGGCTACGGGAGGCCGGGTTTCCATCGCCGGCCGTGACGTGACGCGGGAGCCTCCGTACCGGCGCAATCTCGGGCTCGTCTTCCAGAACTACGCTCTTTTTCCTCACTTGAGCGTCTTCGAGAACGTCGCATTCGGCCTGCGCCGGCGCCGGATCGCCGCCAGCGAGATCGGGCCGCGGGTCGAGCGGGCGCTGGGCCTCGTCAAGCTGTCGGATCTCGCCGGGCGCCTGCCGAAGCAGCTCTCCGGCGGCCAGCAGCAGCGCGTGGCGATCGCGCGGGCCATCGCGATCGAGCCGGACGTCCTGCTGCTCGACGAGCCGCTGTCGAACCTCGACGCGAAGCTCCGGGTCGACGTCCGGCGCGAACTGAAGCGGCTCCAGGCGGAGCTGGGGATCACCACGATCATGGTGACCCACGACCAGGACGAGGCGATGAGCATGGGCGACCGGCTCGTCGTCATGAACCAGGGGCGTGTCCAGCAGATCGGCGAGCCGAAGGAGCTCTACCGGTCGCCCGCCAATCGCTTCGTCGGGTCCTTCATCGGCCAGGCGAACGCCCTCCAGGGCCGGATGGTCGACGGCTTCTTCCATACCGATTGCGGGCTGCGGTTCGCCTGCGAGCGGGCGGTCCCGGGTGCGGATCTGCTGATGATCCGGCCCGAGGCGATCGACATCGCCCTCGAGCCGCCGGAGCAGGACGCATCCCATCATGCGGGCGTGGTCGACGGCCTCGTCTATCTCGGCCCGCACTACGAACTCAGCGTGCAGCTTCCCGGCGGCCAGGCCCTGTCGGTCCAGCTGCCGCAGAGCTCGGCGGCGGTATCGGCGCTGCGCCGCGGCGCACCCGTCTATCTGTCCGTCGATCCGCGGAACGCGATCGGCATCCGCGACGGCGACGCCGTGCTGCCGGCCTGACAGAAACCAAACCAGAGGAGAGGACAATGCCCATCGAACTCGACAGACGCCTATTCACCCTCGGGCTCGGCACGTCGCTGGTGGCGGGTGCCGCCGGAATGGGTCGCGCGCGGGCCGCATCGGGCCGTGTGGTGGTCGGTACCTGGGGCGGAGACTACCAGGGGCTCCAGCAGCGCCATATCGTCGATCCGCTGCTCACGCCGCAGGGCGTGGACGTCGTCTTCGACACGGCGAACGACACGGTCCGTCGCACGAAGCTCATGTCCGAGCGGCGCCTGCCGCGAGGATCGATGGACGTCGCCTGCCTGACCAACGCCGGTTCGTACCAGATGGCGGCGAACGGGGTCTTCGACGAGATCGACGAGGATCGCGTTCCGAACCTGAAGCACGTGCTGCCCAAGCTCCGGACGTCTTACTCTGCGCCGCACATCTACACCGGTCGCGTGATTCTCTACAATCCGGAGATCATCACCAAGGCCCCGACCTCGTACGCCGACCTCTGGAACCCCGAATACGCCGGCAAGGTCGGCGTGATCGACATCCAGTACCAGACCACGATCGAATCCGCCGCCATGATCGCCGGAGGCAGCCTTTCCGACTACGAGCCGGGCAAGGACAAGCTGCTCGAGCTGAAGGAGATGGGCGTTCGGATCTACCCGACCAACGAGGCGATGGCGCAGGCGCTCGCCTCGGGCGAGTGCGCCATGTGCATCATGTGGCAGGCCCGCGGCAACATGTGGAAGCGGGCCGGTCTCCCGATCGAGATCGCGATCCCCGAGGAAGGCGTCGTCCTCTACGTCTCGGACATGTCCGTTCCGAAGAACGCCCGGAACAAGGACGCCGCCTACGCCTACCTGAACGCGATGCTGGACCCCGGTCCGCAGCGCGCCTTCGCGGAGGCGATGGGCTACGCGCCGACGATCGACAACGCCGATCTGCCGCCCGAGCTCGCCAAGGAAGTCGCCCTGCCGCCCGAGGTGCAGGACAGCTTCCTCGTGCAGGACCAGGAATACCTCCTGGAGAACGATGCGCAGCTCCAGGATTGGTGGAACCGCGTCTTCAAGGCGTGAGGCAAGGGGAGGTACGGACCCGATGATCAGCAGCCAGAAGCAAGCTGGAGCCCTCATTCTCCCGGCCACGGCGATGGTCGTCCTGTTCCTGTGCCTCCCCCTGGTTCTCCTGTTCAGGTTCAGCCTGAACAGGTTCGTTCCGGGCGAGTTCATGGTCGAGGCGCTCACGCTCGAGAACTATGCTCGCTTCGTCAGCGATCCCTACTACACGTCCGCCCTGCTCACCACGGTCGTCATGGCGATCGGCGTGACGGCGCTGTGCCTCGTCCTGACGTTCCCCATCGCGATGTACATGAAACGGGCGAGCGCCCGGACGAAGTCGCTGCTCGTCCTGCTCGTCTTCCTCCCGCTCTTCGTCGGAAACGCCGTGCGTGCGGCCGGCTGGATGGTGGCGTTCGGCCAGCAGGGCGTCGTCAACTACGTCCTCGTCGGCCTCGGGATCGTCGACGCTCCGTTGACGATCATGTACTCGCCCACGGCGGTGTTCTTCGGCATTCTGTCGATCAACCTGCCGTTCGCGGTCCTGACGCTCCAGAGCGTGCTGGAAGGGATCGACGACAACGCGTCGGACGCCGCGATGTCGCTCGGCGCGACGCCGTTCGAGGCCTGGCGCCTCGTCGTCCTCCCGTTGGCCATGCCGGGCGTCCTGGCGGCCGGCGTCCTGTCGTTCATCTTGACCATGAACGCCTACGCGACACCCGTTCTCCTCGGCGGCCCGCAGTTCCGAATGATGGCCCCGATCGTGGCATCCGAGGTTCTCGACCAGGCGAACTGGCCGTCGGGCGCCGCAGTATCGTTCAGCCTGATGGGAACGACGCTCATCCTGACAATCCTGATCAACGGCTACGTTGCGCGGCGGTACGCCTACCAGCGTTGATCGATTCCCCGAGAAGAGGAGTTCACAATGGACGAGTACGCCCAGGCCGGCTACGGCGATGTGGAGATCGGCTTCGGATCGAAGCCCGCAATCCTCGTTATCGACTTCCAGCTGTCGCATACCTCCGGGGATTATCCCTTCGGCGGCCGCCCGCTCGCCCTGCGCGCGCTCGACAACACGCTGCGGCTGCTCGAGCGGGCTCGGCCGATGGGGGTTCCCGTGGCGGTCTGCTACACCTCCTATCAGAACCCGAGCGAGATGCCGTACTGGAAGATCAAGGCCGTCCGCGAACACTACCTGCCAGGCGACCCCGCGGGAGATCTCGATCCCCGGGTGGCGGATCCGGCGCACGACCTCGTCGTCCGCAAGACCGGTCCGAGCATGTTCTTCGAGACGAAGGTGCAGCCGTATCTGGTCAAGCACGCCGTCGACACCGTCATCGTGACGGGCGTCAACACGAGCGGGTGCGTTCGCGCGACGGTGATCGACAGTTTCCAGCGCGGCTACCGCACGATCGTGCCGGAGGATTGCGTCGGGGACGTAGAGGACGGTCCGCACCGCGACAACCTTCGCGACGTCGGGCGCCGCTACGCCGACATCGTCGACGCCGATCGCGTGCTCGCCTACCTCGCGCGGAACCGGGCCGTCGCCTGACGGAGGTCCGCGCCACCTGTGCGGAATTACCAAGAGCCCCTGCAACACCGCGCCGTTGTCCAACGCTTCGAACCCGCGCATCCTCGTATACGGTATCCACGGCCGCCCGCCGGCGGAGACCGGTGGCGAGCCTGCATGTGCGCGTAGGAAGGGCCGACAGGTTGAGCGAGTTCACGACCCGCCCGGAGCTGCGCGGCACGTTCGGAGCCGTCTCCTCGACACATTGGCTCGCCTCCAGCGCCGGCATGGCGCTGCTCGAGGCCGGACATACGGCGTTCGATGCGGCGGTCGCCGCGGGCTTCGTGCTTCAGGTCGTCGAGCCACACCTCAACGGCCCGGGAGGCGAGGTTCCGATCATGGTCACGCCGGCCGGTGCCGACGAGCCGGTCGTGATCTGCGGCCAGGGGGGCTCCCCGCGACGGGCGACGCCGGAGGCCATGCGCGCCCTCGGCATCGATGCGATTCCGGGAACCGGCCTCCTCCCCGCGTGCGTACCGGGCGCGTTCGGCGCCTGGCTGACGCTGCTGCGGGATTACGGGACTGCGGAGCTCGACGAGGTGCTCGCGCCCGCGATCCACTACGCCGAGCTCGGTCATCCCATCGTGCCCCGCATCGCGCGCACGATCGAGACGATGCGCGACCTCTTCACCACGCGCTGGCACAGCTCGGCGGAGGTCTACCTGCCGGGCGGCTCGGCCCCGGAAGCCGGTCGGCTGCTGCGCAACCCCCAGATCGCCGCCCTGTACCGCGAGATCGTGCGCGTGGCCGGCACGGCCGAGACCCGCGAACAGCGCATCGAGGCCGCTCTCGGCTACTGGTACGAGGGGCCGGTCGCGGAGCGCATCGGCGCCTTCTGCGCGAACGAGGCGGTGTGGGACGTGTCCGGTCGGCACCATCGGGGCTTTCTCGACGCCGACGACCTGGCCGGCTGGCGGCCGGCGATCGAGCGCCCCGTCTCGGCCAGCTTCGCCGGGCACGTGATCCACAAATGCGGACCCTGGTCGCAGGGACCGGCGCTGCTCCAGGCCCTCCAGATCCTCGAGGGCACCGATGTGGCATCCTGTGAGCCCGCGGGGGAGCGTGTCGTCCATCTGGCCGTGGAGGCGTCCAAGCTCGCGCTGGCCGATCGCGACGCCTGGTACGGCGACGATCCGCACGTTCCGCTCGAAGAGCTTCTCGACGCGGATTATGCCGAGCGGCGGCGCGCGCTGATCGGCGAGAGTGCATCCCTGGAGCTTCGTCCCGGTGGGCTGCCCGACCGGCCGACCCGCTTTCCGTCCTGGGCCGGATCGGGCTCGCGGCCGTCGCCGCAGGCCGGCATCGGCGAGCCGACGGCGCCGCGCAGTCCCCTCGCCGCCGATCCCGCCGGCGAGCCCCGTCTCGATGCGAGCGGCACCCAGCGCGGGGACACGTGCCAGGTGAGCGCCGTGGACAGGTTCGGGAACATGGTGACCGCGACGCCTTCAGGCGGCTGGTTCCAGTCGTCTCCGGTCATCCCCGGTCTCGGCTTCTCGTTGACCACCCGCGGCCAGATGTTCTGGCTGGAGCCGGGGCTGGCATCGTCGCTGCGTCCGGGCACGCGACCGCGCACGACGCTGACGCCGACCACCGTCTTCCGCGACGGCACGCCGTATCTCGCGCTCGGCACGCCGGGAGGTGACCAGCAGGAGCAATGGCAGCTCCTCTTCCTGCTGCGGCACCTGCACCATGGCATCGACCTTCAGGCGGCCATCGACATGCCGGCCTTCCACACGGACCACCTCGTGAGCTCCTTCTGGCCGCGCGAGGTCGCGCTCGGGTCCGTCACCGTCGAGGGCCGGTTCGCGCCGGACGCCATCGACGCGCTGCGGCGCAGAGGGCACGAGATCACGATCGCCGACCCCTGGTCGGAGGGGCGGCTCTCGGTCGTCGGCAGGAGACTGGACGGCGGAACGCAGGTCGTCATGGCGGCCGCCAACCCGAGAGGCATGCAGGGCTACGCCGTAGCCCGCTGATGCGCGAACGAGAAGAACGAGAGGAACGCCGATGAACACGCTTCGAAGCCTGCTGCTGGCCGGAATCGCGACCGCAGCCCTGATCTCGGCGCCTGCTGCGGCTCAGGACCGGCAGGTTCTCAGCATCGGCCTGCAGGACTACCCCGATACGCTCGATCCCGCGACGAACTGGAGCTTCGTGGGCCGCCACGTGCTGCAGCAGCTCTGCGACAAGCTGGTCGACATCGACGGTGAGGGCGAGATCGTGCCCATGCTCGCCGAGAGCTGGACGTTCGACGAGACCGGCACCGTGCTGACGATGACGTTGCGCGGCGACGCGGTCTTCCATGACGGCACGCCGGTCGATGCCGAGGCGGTCGCGTACAATCTCGAGCGTGCGCTCACCATGCCGACGTCCCGGCGGGCCGCCGAGATCAAGGCCATCGACACCGTCGAGGCCGTCGACACGCGGACGGTGCGCATCACGCTTACGGAGCCTTCGGTGCCTCTCCTCGCGGCGCTCGCCGACAGGGCCGGCATGATCGTCAGCCCTGCGGCTGCCGAAGAGCTCGGCGACCGGTTCACGAGCGAGCCCGTCTGCTCGGGGCCGTATCGCTTCGTCGAGCACGTGGCGCAGGACCGCATCGTGCTCGAGAAGTTCGCCGACCATTACGATGCCGGTCGGTACGCCTTCGACGAGGTCGTCTTCCGAGGCGCCCCCGACAGCAGCGTCCGCCTCCTGAACCTGCGCTCGGGCCAGCTCGATCTCATCGAGCGCCTGTCGGCCACCGATGTCGCCTCGGTGGAGGCGGATCCCGCATTGACCGTCGCCCCCGTGATCGGTCTGGGCTACTACGGGCTCACCGTGAGCATCGGCGGAGACGGCGCGCACCCGACGCTGAGCCAGCAGCAGGCGGTGCGGGAGGCGATCAGCCTCGCCATCGATCGCGAGGTCCTGAACCAGGTCGTCTTCGACGGCCAGTTCGCCGCCGGCAATCAGCCGTTTCCCCCGACCAGCCCCTTCTACAGCGACGAAAAGCCGGTGCAGGGGCGCGACGTCGAGGCGGCGCGGGCGAAGCTGGCGGAGGCCGGAGTCGAGAATCTCGGCTTCGAGCTCCTGGTGCCCACGGACGCCGAACGCCAGCAGGTCGCGCAGATCATCCAGTCGATGCTCTCCGAGATCGGGATCACGATGGAGATCCGCCCGACCGAGCTGATGACGCTTCTCGACGTCGCGCGCCAGGGCGACTTCCAGATGCACCTCGTCGGCTGGTCGGGGCGGGTCGATCCGGACCTGAACATCACGCCGATGCTCGCCTGCGGTGCGGCCGGCAACGACGCGCAGTATTGCAGCGAGGAGCTCGACGCCGTTCTCGCCGATGCGCGCGCGACCTCGGACCTGGCGACGCGTCGGGCCGCCTACGAGGACGCCGTGGACATCCTTCTGCACGATCTGCCGATCATCTACCTCTATCACGCCCAGTGGATCTTCGCACACGATGCCGATCTGCAGGGGTTCGATCCCTTCCCCGACGGGATCATCCGGCTCGGCGGCGTGACGCGAGCCCCGTGAAGCGGCCGGCACGACGGACGTGCGAGCCGCTGCCCGCGGCGCTCCTCGAGCGCCGCGGGCAGCACCTCGTGATCTGCCGGAGCCGAGGCGGCGAGATCGCCTTCCGGCCGGCATCGGAGGCGCCCGGCCGGATCTCGGCCCGACGCCGATAGATCCCGTCCGCGAGAACGCCCGACAGGACCTCGGCCGTGAGCGCTTTCGCGGCCGCCCGAGTTCGTGGCGATGCGAGGGCCCGGCCACGAAGCCGGGGAAGACGAACGATCGTCGATTCCTGCGTGGCGGCGAGGATCGCGATCCGGTGCGCCGGGCGCGGCGACGCAGTCGCGAGCCCCGCAGGCGCCACGGGAACGAACGGGCGTTCTCCGCGATCGCCTCCCCCGCGCTGCGTCCGGATGTCCACAATGGATAAACCAGTCGAACGCGCCGGACCGCATTCCTGTATCGTCCTCCCATCGGCCCACGCGGATCGCCAGACGAAGACCGCACGAGGCATCGATCAGGGAGGAAACAACATGAAACGTGCTCTCATCACGTCGCTCGTCGGCTCCGTCGCGCTCGTCGGCGCCGCCGCCGCGCAGGAGCCCATCCGCATCGGCATCACCCAGAACAACGTCGGCGTCGACAGCTACCAGACCACCTACGAGAAGGCCTTCATCGAGGCGGCCGAGGCCGATCCGCAGGTCGAGGCCGTCGTGCTCGACGCCGGCGGCGACGTCGCGCGCCAGATCGGACAGATGCAGGACCTCATCCAGCAGGGCGTCGACGCGATCATCATCTGGCCGACCAACGGCCAGGCCGTAGTGCCGGTCGTGCGCCAGGCCCACCAGGCGGGGATCCCGGTCGTCGTCACCAACAGCCAGATCGCCGAGGCGGGCTTCGACTTCATCGCCTCCTTCTCCGGACCGGACAACATCACCCAGGGCCGGTACGCCGCCGAGATGATGTGCGATGCGCTCGACGACGCGGGCCGCGTCGTGCAGATCGCCGGCCAGCCCGGCTACACGACCGCCATCGAGCGCCAGAAGGGCTTCGAGGACGCGCTCGCCGAGCAGTGCCCCGACGTCGAGATCGTCGAGACGCAGCCGGGCGACTGGAACCGCGAGAAGGCCCAGCGGGTGATGGAGAACTTCCTCACCAAGTACGACGACATCGACGGCGTCTATTCGGGCGACGACAACATGGGCGTCGGCGCGCTGAACGCCGCCAAGGCGGCCGGCCGCGACGACCTCGTCTTCATCGGCGCCACCAACTTCGCGGTCGGCTACGAGGCGATGGGCCGGGGCGAATACTGGGGCTCGGTCTACCAGTCCCCGGTCGAGGACGCGCGCAACGCGCTCGCCACCGCCAAGGCCGTGGTGATGGGCGAGGAAGTTCCGTTCCTGAACTACTTCGATACGCCCAAGATCACCCAGGACAACATGGGCGAGTTCGACAAGCCGGTCTTCTGATCGAACTCCGGGGCGCGATGCGGACGCCGGCCGGGCCGGCGTCCGCCACGGATCCATATCGGATATCATCGCTGATCGAGCGGCGGGACGGGGCGCAGATCCCGGTCGTCGCGAGGCGCGCCGCCGGGCCGGATCCTCGGCCGGCCGCGCGCCGGAGGAAACGCATCATGGCGAAGACAGACGTCGAGCTCGCCGTCCCCGTACGGCGCGACCCCTGGATCACGCGCGACAAGGTCGTGCATCTCCTGCAGACGAAGGGCCTGCTCATCGCCTTCGCGCTGTTCCTCGTCGCCTTCTCGCTGGCGAGCGATCGCTTCGCGAGCGTGGACAACATCTCCACCGTGCTGCGCCAGGTGGCGATCGTCGGCACGATCGCGGTGGGCGTGACCATCGTCGTCATCGGCGGCAACCTCGATCTCTCGGTCGGCTCGCTGCTCTCGTTCTCGACGGTGCTCGTCGTCGACCTGCACGACAAGATCGGCCCCGGGCCGGCCATCCTGATCATGTTCGCCGCCGCGCTCGCGGTGGGCTGCGTCAACGGCCTGCTGGTCGGCTTCGCACGGCTCAACTCGCTGATCGTCACGCTGGGCATGCTGTCGGCCATCCAGGGGCTGACGCTGATCTATTCCGGCGGGCAGAACGTCGACATCGCCGACCAGGAGGGCACCTGGTTCGCCTTCTTCGGGCGCGACTTCCTGCTCGGCGTCGCCGTGCCGACCTGGATCTTCCTCGGGCTCGCGGTGATCCTCCACGTCGTGCTGACGCGCACCACCTTCGGGCGCAAGGTCTTCGCGGTCGGCGGAAACCCGACCGCGGCGGCCTTCTCCGGCGTCCGCCGGGCCCGGGTCGTGTTCTCGACGTACCTGATCTCCGCCTTCTGCACCGCCTGCGCGGCGGTGATCCTGGGCAGCCGTGTGATGGGCAGCCAGAACAATGTCGGGCAAGGCTACGAGCTCGTCGTGCTCGCCGGCGTGATCCTGGGCGGCACCTCGCTGCTCGGCGGCTCGGGCTCGATCCCCAAGACCGTGGTGGGCGTGCTGATCCTGGGCTTCATCCAGAACGGCCTCCTGCTGCTCGGCTATCCCTACTACGCGCAGTGGCTCGTCACCTGGGTCGTCATCATCCTCGCGGTCTGGCTCGACGTGGCGTCGAAGCGCGGCCGCCTGTTCACCACCACGAGCTGAGGGAGGCCGAGATGACCAAGAGCCCGCTCCGCCACCTCTCCCGCATCCCGCCGATCTGGATGATCCTGATCGCCTGCGTGGCCTTCTTCTCGGTCTTCGCCGACAGCTTCTTCGCCATCGGCAACTTCACCAACATCCTGATCCAGACCTCGACCATCGGGCTGATCGCGCTCGGCATGACGGTGGTGATGATCAACGGCAACATCGACCTCTCCGTCGGCGCCGTGGTGGCGCTCGCGGCGAGCCTCGCGGTGGGGCTCCAGGCGGATCTCGGCATCGTCCCCGCCGTGCTGGTGGGGCTCGGCGCGGGAGTCGCGCTCGGCTTCCTCAACGGCATGGTGGTGTGGAAGACCGGCGTCGACGCCTTCATCGTCACGCTCGGCGCGATGATGGGCGTGCGCGGGCTGGTGTTCCTCTACACCGGCGAGCAGTCCTTCTTCTCGATGAACTTCGCCTATGCCGACTTCGGCATGTCCTCGATCGCGGGCGTGCCGACGCTGGCCTGGGTCTTCCTCGCGCTCACGGTGATCATGCACGTCGTGATGACGCGCACGACCCACGGCCGCAACGCCTATGCGGTGGGCGGCAATCGCGAGGCGGCGGAGAACGCCGGCATCCGCGTCGGCCGCCACATGGTCGCGAACTTCATGCTGGTCGGCTTCTTCGCGGCGCTCGCGGGGATCACGCTCTCGACCCAGATGGGCGCCTCGACGCCCAATCTCGGCACGAACTACGAGCTGTGGGTCATCACCGCGGTCGTGCTCGGCGGCACCAAGCTCACCGGCGGGGTGGGCACGATCCTCGGCACGCTCGGCGGCGTGCTCACCATCGGCGTGCTGCGCAACGGCATGAACCTGATGCAGGTGCCCGCCTTCTACGTCCTCGTCGTGATGGGCGCGATCCTGATCGCGGTCCTGCTCGTCGACGCGCGCGTCAACCGCCGTGTGGCGGGGGAGGTGAAGCTGTGAGAACGCTCGCGCACCACACCGCCGCCGAGCTCGCGGAGCTCGCCCCGCGCGCCCCGCTGCTCCACATCGACGGCGTCACCAAGACGTTCCCCGGCGTGAAGGCGCTCGACGACGTCTCGCTCGAGGTGCGCGCCGGCGAGGTCCACGCGCTGCTGGGCGAGAACGGGGCCGGCAAGTCGACCCTGATGAAGGTGCTCGCCGGCAACCACCAGGCCGATCGCGGCCAGATCCATCTCGAGGGCGAGCCGATCCGGGTGTCCGGCCCGCACGAGGCCAAGCACCTCGGCATCGTGCTGATCCACCAGGAGCTCTCGCTCGCGCCCGAGATGACGGTGGCGGAGAACATCTTCCTCGGATCGCTGCCGCGGCGTGCGCTCGGCTTCGTCGACTTCCGCAAGCTCTACGCCGACGCCGGGCGCATCCTCGACCGGCTCGGCTGCCGCTTCGCGGCTTCCGACAAGGTGGAGACGCTCTCGATCGCCAACCGGCAGATGGTCGAGATCGGACGCGCGCTCGTGTTCACGCCCAAGATCGTCGTGTTCGACGAGCCGACCGCCTCGCTCACCGACGCCGAGAAGGTGGTGCTCTTCGACGTGATCCGCTCGCTCCAGGACGAGAACGTCGGCATCGTCTACATCTCGCACCGGATGGACGAGATCTTCACGCTGTCGGACCGCATCACGGTCCTGCGCGACGGCGCCGTGCGCGGCACGCTCGAGACGGCACGGACCAACGAGGACGAGGTCACCCGCCTGATGATCGGCCGCGCGCTGGAGCCGCGCAGCCACGCGCGGGCCCGCGAGCCGGGCCCGGTCGCGCTCGAGGTGAAGGGCCTCTCCTGCGCCGACCTGTTCCGCGACGTGTCCTTCAGCGTGCGCGCCGGCGAGGTGGTGGGCATGTACGGCCTGATCGGCGCCGGGCGCACCGAGATCGCCGAGACGATCTTCGGCCTGCGCGCGCCCGACGCCGGCGAGATCCGCCGCGACGGTGAAGTCGTCTCGATCACGTCCCCGCCGGACGCCATCGCCCACGGCATCGCCCTCGCCCCCGAGAGCCGCAAGGAGCAGGGCCTCGTGCTCGGCATGAGCTGCCGGGACAACATGTCCCTCTCCCAGCTCGGCGAGGTCTCCCGCGTGGGCTGGCTCGACCGCTCCGCCGAGCAGGCGATCTACGACCGCTACGCCGTGCGGCTCTCGCTGAAGTCGCCGAGCTGGCGCACGCCCGTGGTCAATCTCTCCGGCGGCAACCAGCAGAAGGTCGTGCTCGGCAAGTGGCTCGGCACCGCGCCGAAGGTGCTGATAATCGACGAGCCCACGCGCGGCATCGACGTCGGCTCCAAGGCGGAGATCCACGGGCTGATCCGCGAGCTCGCGGCGGCCGGGATGGCGGTGCTGATGATCTCCTCCGAGATGCCGGAGGTGCTCGGCGTCTCGGACCGGATCCTGGCTCTCTACCACGGGCGCCTCGCCGCCGAGTTCGATGCCGACAGCGTGACGGAGGACGCCCTCGTGCAGGCGATATCCGGGCTATGAGCGCGACGATCCGCATCGGCTTCGCGGGGCTGGGCCGCATGGGTGCGCCGATGGCGGCGCGGCTGGCGGACGCGGGCTTCCCGCTCGCGGTCTGGAACCGCACGGCGCAGACGGCGGAGGCGTTCGCCCGCGCGAACGGCGCCCGCGTCGCGACGAGCCCCGCGGCGCTCGCCGCCGGGAGCGACGTCGTGATCGCCATGGTCGCCGACGACGCCGCATCGCAGGCGCTCCATGCGGGCCCGGACGGGCTCGCCGAGGCGGCGGACGGGCGTCTCTTCGTCGAGATGTCCACGGTCTCGCCCGATCACGTGCGCCGGCTCGGCGCGATGCTGGCGCAGCGCGGCGGGGCGCTGATCGACGCGCCGGTCTCCGGCAGCGTCGATGCGGCGCGGGCGGGAACGCTCGCCATCATGGCCGGCGGCGCGCCCGAGGACATCGCCCGCGCCCGCCCGGCGCTCGCGGTCGTGGGCCGCGTGGTGCTCGAGACCGGCGCGCTCGGGACCGGCGCCACGATGAAGATCGTCGTCAACAGCCTGATTCACGGCCTCAACCAGGCCCTGGCCGAGGCGCTGGCGCTGGCCGAGAGCGCCGGCATCGCGACGAGCGACGCCTTCGCCGTGATCGAGAATTCCGCCGCGGCGGCGCCGATGCTCGGCTACCGCAAGCCGCTCTACCTCGAGCCGCAGGCGCACCCCGTGACCTTCGCGCTCGACCTCGCCCTCAAGGACATGGGCCTCGCGCTCGCCCTCGCCGAGGCGGGCGGCGTGGCCACCCCGCAGGCACGCGTCACCCGCGCGGTGCTCGAGCAGGCCTCCGCCGCCGGCCTCGGCCGGGAGGACATGGCCGCCGTCGTTCCCTTCATGCGTAGCCTGGGGAGGCAATCATGAAAGCCATGCTCTTCGTCGGCGGATGGGAGGGGCACGCGCCCGAGACCTTCCGCAAGTGGGCGGACGATCTCCTCACCGCGAACGGCTTCACGGTCGAGAGCCACGACAGCCTCGATCCGCTGGAGGACGCCGACGCCATGCGCGACGTCGACCTCGTCGTGCCGATCTGGTCCTCCGCGCGCTCGGCGCACCGGCCCGAGTTCGGCAACATGACGAAGGCCCAGGAGGACGGCCTCCTCGCCGCGATCGCGAGCGGGACCGGCATCGCCGGCTGGCACGGCCACATGGGCGACGCCTTCCGCGACCGGCCGACCTACCATTTCCTGATCGGCGGGCAGTTCGTGGCCCATCCGCCGGGCTGGCCCGACAACCCCGTGCCCTCCGACGACTTCGTCGACTACGACGTGACCATCGTGCGGCCCGACCACCCGATCGTGGAGGGCATCAACAGCTTCCGCCTCCATTCCGAGCAGTACTACATGCTGGTCGACCCCTCGAACGAGGTGCTCGCCACGACGACGTTCTCCGGCGAGCACCTCTGGTGGATCGAGGGCGCGACCATCCCCGTGGCCTGGACGCGGCGCTGGGACAAGGGCCGGGTGTTCTACTGCTCGATCGGCCACACGGTGGCCGACCTCGAGACGCCGCAGGTGACGGAGATCATCCGCCGCGGGATGATCTGGGCCGCCAGGACACCCGCCAGGACGCCCTCGAGGGCGCGCGCATGAGCACGATGCGCCGCAGCACGCGCCAGGAGGACGGCTTCGGCGCGCAGCCGCCGCGGCTGCGCCGGCCGGCCGGGGCGCTGCCGTCGAGCGAGCGGCAGGCCTTCACGCCCGACGAGATGCTCGCCTTCATGGACTTCCTCGAGGAGATCGAGGCCGAGGGCGCGAGCGTGCTGCCGTTGTTCACGCCCGATCCGTACCTGAGCATGAGCCTGTTCCTCATGCGCAACCACATCGAGGGCAAGCTCACCACGGTGTCGTCCCTCGCCGCCGCCTCGGGTGCGCCCTACGCCACCGCCATGCGGCGGATCGGCGACATGACCGAGCGCGGCCTCCTCGACCAGCGCCCGCGCTCGGCCTCGGGCAAGACCTTCTCGCTGCACCCGAGCCCGGCCCTGATCGAGGCCTTCGGCGACTACGCGCACCGCATCAAGCTCTCGATCGGCCGGGCGCTGGGGCTCGCGGCGAAGGGCGACGTGGCGGACTACTACTTCGGCGGCTCGTACCTGAAGGCGCAGGTGATCCCGCTGCCGGCGGCGCGCACCGAGCCGCTCGGCATCACCGGGCCCTTGCGCATCCTGGTCCACGCCGACCCGACCTTCATGGCGATGGACAGTCTCAAGCGCCAGTTCGAGCATCTGCTCGGGGTCTCGATCCGCAACCGCGCACTCTCCATCGACCGGCTGCGGCTGGAAGCGCTCGCCAATGCCGAGCGGGCCTCCTCCGCCTACGACATCGTCGCCGTCGACCTGCCCTGGATCGGGGAGTTCGCCGAGAAGGGCGTCCTCGCGCCGCTGGAGGACTGCGTCGCGCGCGAGGATTTCGACCTCGCCGACTTCCACCAGGCCGGCTGGCACGGCTGCCTGCACCGCGGCAGGCCCTACGGCATGCCGATCCAGACGACGCCCGAGCTCCTGTTCTACCGCCGCGACCTGTTCGACGAGGCGGGGCTCGAGGCGCCGCGCACCACCGTCGACCTGCTCGCCGCGGCGCGGGCGCTGCACCGGCCGTCGCGCAACCTGCGCGGCATCGCCTGGAACGGCGCGCGGGGGACGCCGCTCGGCCACAGCTTCATCTTCGCCATGGCCGATTTCGGCCAGCCGGTGGTGGACCTGCGCCGGCGCGGCGACGGCTTCGACCCGTTCGACCTCACCGGCGAGCGGCTGCGCCCGATGATCGACAGCGAGGGCGGGCGACGCGCGGCGGACTTCCTGATGGAGCTCCTCGACGTCTCCGCGCCGGGCGTGCTCGGCATGTCCTGGTTCGAGCGCGTGAAGGCCTACGCGTCGGGCGAGGTGGCGATGGCCTACGGCTACTCGCTGCTCGCGCCCTATTTCGAGCTCGACGCGACTTCCCCGGCCCACGGCACGACGGAATACGTGCCCCACCCGGCCGCGCCGGGCCGCCGTCCGATCGCGCCTGTGGGCGGCTACGTGCTCGGCATTCCCGCCAATCTCTCGCAGGAGCGGCGGCTGGCCACCGAGAGCGCGGTGCGCCTGCTCACCTCGGCGGAGGCCTGCAAGCTCTACATCACCAACGGCTCGCGGGTATGCCCGCGCTTCAGCGTCTGCGCCGACCCGGACGTGCGCGCGCTCTCGCCCATCGTCGGCGCCGTCGACGACCTGGCCCGCACCGGCGCGCTGCAGCTCTGGCCGCGTCCGCCGGCCCCCGAATTCGCCGAGATCACCGCGATCCTCGGCGAGGAGATCCACGACATGCTCTGTCGGCGCAAGACGCCGTCGGCGGCGCTCGAAGACGCCCAGGCCCGTGCCGACGCGCTGATGCGTGCGGCCGGGCGCTACTGAGGCAACGACACGGGAGGAGAACGACCATGGATCGCGAAAGACTGAAGGGCAAGAACGTGCTGATCACCGGCGCCGCCCAGGGCATGGGCGCGGCGATCGCCGAGCACTACGCGGCCCAGGGCGCCAACGTCTGCCTCGGCGACGTCAACGAGGCCGGCGCGCATGCGGTGGCCGAGCGGATCAATGCCGCCGGCAACGGCCGCGCCATCGCGCTGAAGCTCGACGTGACCAAGCGCGCCGACAATGCCGCCGCCGTCGCCGCGGCGGTCGAGGCCTTCGGCTCGCTCAACGTCGCCCTCCTCAACGCCGGCCTCAACAAGCCGAAGTTCTTCATGGACATCGACGAGGAGAACTGGGACCTGATCATGAACGTCAACGCCAAGGGCGTGCTGCTCGGTATGCAGGAGGCGGCGCGCCAGATGATCGCGCAAGGGCCGGAGCAGGGGCCCTACAAGATCATCAACGTCGGCTCCATCGCCTCCCGCACCACCTTCGACGACGTCGTGCCCTATTGCTGCTCGAAGCACGCGGTGCTCGCCATGATCACCGGCGGCGCGCGCGCCCTCGTCGACCACAACATCACGGTGAACGGCTACGGGCCGGGCGTGGTGCGCACCGAGCTCTGGGAGCAGCTCGACAAGGACCTCGTCGAGATCGGCAAGTTCGACAAGCCCGGCGAGTCGATGGACAGCCTCGCGCGCAACATGATCCTGATGAAGCGCTACTCCTATCCGCAGGACGTGGTGGGCACCGCCGCGTTCCTGGCGAGCTCGGACTCCGACTACATGACGGGCCAGCTCATCCTCATCGACGGCGGCATGGTCATGCAGTGACCCGCGCCCCGCGCCGCGCCCGCTAGCACGCGCGGCGCCCGTCCGACACCCGGAACACGTCCGCGCCGGCGGACGCCGCGCCGCCCGCGAGGGGGCGCGAAGGAGATCCCCATGCCCGAAGCCACCGCCCTCAGCCCGCGCATCCTCAGGCCCGCGGACCTCGACCCGAACTGGCGCTGGGATCGCCACATCCCCGCGCTCGGCCACACCGCCGTCGACTTCGAGCGGCGCGTCGACCACGACCGGCTGCGCCGCTACCGGCTCTCGCGCGCCCGCCAGGCCTTGAAGAACTCGCCCTGCGGCGCGCTGATCCTCTTCGACGTCAACAACATCCGCTACGTCTCCGGCACCAAGATCGGCGAGTGGGAGCGCGACAAGATGTGCCGCTTCGCGCTGCTCGCCGGCGACGAGGAGCCGTATGTCTGGGACTTCGGCTCGGCCGCGGTTCACCATCGCGAGAGCTGCGACTGGCTCGACCCGGAGCATTGCCTCGCCGGCGTCGTCGGCATGCGCGGCACCATCCCGCCCTCCTTCGGGCTGATGAAGCGCTACGCGGAGGAGATCGCGAGCCTGATCCGCAAGGCGGGCGTCGGCGACATGCCGGTGGGGCTCGACTACGCCGAGACGGCGATGATGTTCGAGCTGCAGAAGGCGGGCCTGAACATCGTCGACGGCCAGCAGGTCATGCTCGACGCGCGCGAGATCAAGAACGTCGACGAGATCCACCTGCTCAACCAGGCGGCGTCGATGGTCGACGGCGTGTATCACATGATCTGGGAGGAGATGAAGCCGGGCGTGCGCGAGAACGACATCGTCGCGATGGCCAACAAGATGCTCTACGAGATGGGCTCGGACGATGTCGAGGCGATCAACGCCATCTCCGGCGAGCGCTGCAACCCGCATCCGCACAATTTCACCGACCGCTACTTCCGCCCCGGCGACCAGGCCTTCTTCGACATCCTGCAGAGCTACCAGGGCTATCGCACCTGCTACTACCGCACCTTCAACGTCGGCCGCTCCACGCCCGCGCAGCGCGACGCCTACGTCAAGTGCCGGGACTGGCTCGATGCCGCCATCGCCCTGATCAAGCCGGGGGTGGGCACCGACGTCGTCGCCCGCGCCTTCCCCGAGGCGCACGAGTTCGGCTTCCCCGACGAGCTCTCCGCCTTCGGCCTGCAGTTCGGCCACGGGCTCGGGCTCGCGCTCCACGAGCGCCCGATCATCAGCCGCGTCGTCTCGCTGGAGAACCCGATGGAGATCCGCACCGGCATGGTCTTCGCGCTGGAGACCTACTGCCCGGCCACCGACGGCTACTCCGCCGCGCGCATCGAGGAGGAGGTCGTCGTCACCGACAGGGGCTGCCAGGTGATCAGCCTGTTCCCGGCCGAGGAGCTGCCGATCGCCAACCGCTACTGAAGGCCCGGAGCGCCCGAGAACCCGAGGACGACGATGAACGCCAGCGACAACACGGCCGAGTACCTGCGCCTCTACGAGCAGATGGCGCGGATCCGCGCCTTCGAGGACAACGCCAACCAGCTCTACCTCTCGGCCAAGATGCCGGGCCTGACCCACATGTACACCGGCCAGGAGGCCGTGGCCGTGGGGCTGTGCGAGGCGCTGGAGACGACCGACCACATCACCTCGACCCATCGCGGCCACGGCCACTGCGTGGCCAAGGGCGCGCATTTCAAGGAGATGTTCTGCGAGCTGCTCGGCAAGGCGGAGGGCTATTGCCGAGGCAAGGGCGGCTCGATGCACATCGCCGACCAGGCCAACGGCAACCTCGGCGCCAACGCCATCGTCGGCGGCTCGGCCGGCATCGCCACCGGCGCGGCGCTCTCGGCCAAGCGGCTGGGCACCGGCGCGGTGACGGTGTGCTTCTTCGGCGACGGGGCGCTCGGCCAGGGGCTGCTCTACGAGGTGATGAACATGGCGGCGCTCTGGAAGCTGCCGGTCGTCTACGCCTGCGAGAACAATCACTACGGCGAGTATACCCGCACCGAGGAGATGGCGGCGGGCGACCTCTGCGCCCGCGCCGCCGCCTTCGGCATCGAGACGCACCAGGTCGACGGGCAGGACGTGCTCGCGGTCAACCGTCTCGCCCGCGATCTCGTGGCGCGCGCCCGCAAGGGCGAGGGGCCGTTCTTCGTGCTGCTCGACACCTATCGCTGGCACGGCCACCACGTCGGCGACATCAACCGCGCCTACTATCGGCCCAAGGACGAGGAGGCGCTCTGGAAGGAGACGCGCGACCCGATCCTCAATTTCGGCAAGTGGCTCGAGGGCGAGGGCATCGCCGACGCGGACGCCCTCGTGGAGATCGGCGAGCGCGTGCGCCGGGAGGCGGCCGAGGCCGTCGCCTATGCCGAGGCCGCGGCCTACCCGCCGGCCCACGAGGTCGACATGCACGTCTACGCCACCCCCGGGACGGCGGACCGTGGGCGCAAGGAGCTGGATCATGCGTGAGATCACCCTGGCCAAGGCCGTCAACGAAGCGATCGCGGAGGAGATGCGCCGCGACCCGACGATCTTCCTCCTGGGCGAGGACGTCGCCGAGGCCGGCACGCCCTTCAAGGTGCTCTCCGGGCTCGTCGAGGAGTTCGGCCCCGAGCGCATCGTCGACACGCCGATCTCCGAGCCCGGATTCGTCGGGATCGCGGTGGGGGCGGCGCTGACCGGCTCGCGCCCGATCGTCGACCTGATGTTCGGCGACTTCCTGTTCCTGGTGATGGACCAGCTCTGCAACCAGGCGGCCAAGGCCCGCTACATGTCCGGCGGCAAGCTCAACGTGCCGATGGTGCTGCGGACCAATCTCGGCGCCACCCGCCGCTCCGCCGCCCAGCATTCGCAGTCGCTCCACGCGCTCGTCGCCCACATCCCCGGGCTGAAGGTCGCGCTGCCGTCCTCGGCCTACGAGGCCAAGGGGCTGATGAAGACCGCCATCCGGGACAACGATCCGGTGGTGATCTTCGAGGACAAGCTGATGTACCAGGACAAGGCCCCGGTGCCCGAGGAGGAATACCTCATTCCCTTCGGCGAGGCCGCAATCCTGCGCGCCGGGCGCGACGTGACGCTGGTCGCCACCTCCTCGATGGTGCAGGTCTCGCTGGCCGCCGCCGAGATCCTGGCGCGCGAGGGCGTCTCGGCGGAAGTCGTCGACCCGCGCACCATCGTGCCGCTCGACGAGGACACGATCCTCGCCTCGGTGCGCAAGACGAGCCGCGCCATCGTCGTCGACGAGGGCCACCGCAGCTACGGCGTCTCGGCGGAGATCGCCGCGCGCATCTCCGAGAAGGCCTTCTACCACCTCGACGCGCCGGTCGCCCGGCTCGCCGCCATGGACGTGCCCGTGCCTTTCTCGCCGGCGCTCGAGGACCTCACCGTCCCCACCGCCGACGACGTCGTCGCCGCCGCGCGCCGGATGCTGCGCGGGGAGGTCCGTGATGCCGCATGAGGTGATCATGCCCGCGCTCGGCATGGCGCAGGATACGGGCCACCTCGTCGCCTGGCGCAAGGAAGCGGGCGACAGGGTCTGCGCGGGCGACGTGCTGATGGAGATCGAGACCGACAAGTCCACGGTCGAGGTCGAGGCCGGCGCCGACGGCTGGGTGACGGAGCTGCGCGCGCGCGCCGGCGACGACGTGCCCGTCGGGCGCGTCGTCGCGGTGATCGGCGAGACGCCCGAGGCGCAAGCGACCGCCCCTGCGGCGACGTCCGGGCCCGCGCCCGCGGGCGAGGCCGCCCCGGAGGGCGACCCGGTGATCATGCCGGCGCTCGGCATGGCGCAGGACACCGGGCTGATCGTCGCCTGGGCCAAGGCGCCGGGCGACCCGGTCGCCGCGGGCGAGGTGCTGCTCGAGGTCGAGACCGACAAGTCGACATTGGAAATCGAGGCGCAGTCGAGCGGCTTCGTCGCCGAGATCCGCGCCGCGGCGGGGGCGAGCGTGCCTGTCGGGGAGGTCATTGCGGTGATCTCCGCAGAGAAGCCCACAGCGCCGAGAGGACCGGGCGAGGCGTCCGCCACGCCGAAGGCGGAGCCGGCGGCGAAGCCCGCGCCCACGCCGGCGCCGGCGCCCGCCGCCGCCCCCGTCCCCGCGGCCTTCGACGGCCGCGTCCTCGCCTCGCCGAAGGCGCGGCGGCTCGCGTCGGAGCGCGGGCTCGACCTCGCCCGCCTCGTCGCCGAGGGCGCGGGCCAGCCGATCCACGTGCGCGACCTCGACGCGCTCGCCGCGCGGGCCGCGGCGGCCCGCTCGACGGTCCCCGCCGCCTCCCCGGCCGCGGCACCCGCGGCCGTCTCCCAAGCCGCGCGTCTCGAAGCGCGCGCGCCGGCGGCGGGGCTCGAGGCCTTCACGGCCTGGCTCGCCGCGGAAAACGGCGGCGCGAGCCGGCGCACGGCCGTGCTCGCCGCCTTTGCCACCGCCGGGCTGCGGGCCGGACGCGACGACGCGCAGCCGCTCGTCGTCGCCGTCGAGACAGCCGACGGCGCGGACCCCGTCCGCTATGCCGACGCCGACCGTGCCCGCCTCGGCACGCTCGCGCCGAGTACCGATGCCTCCGCGCCCGTGCTCGTCGTGCGCGACCTCCTCGGCACGCCGATCGTCGCGGCCAGAGCGGGTGGGCTCGCCGCGCCCGTGCTCACCCTCGTCCCCGCGGGAGGCGAGATCGCGCTGTCCCTCGACTACGCCGCCGACGCGCTCGACGACCGCGCGGCGGTCGCGCTCGTGACGGCGCTCGCCGCCCGGCTCGCCGAGCCGCTGCACCACCTCCTCTGACAGTCCGGAGCGCATCATGGATCACACCGACCTCTACATCGACGGCGCCTGGCGCCCCGGCTCCGAGGGCGAGCGCTTCGACGTGATCAACCCCGCCGACGAGCACGTGCTCGCCTCCGTCGCCTCGGCCACGGTCGACGACGCCGACGCCGCGCTCGACGCCGCGGCGCGCGCCTTCGGGCCCTGGGCCGCGCGCAGCCCGCGCGAGCGCGCGGAAATCCTGCGCAGGGCCTTCGAGCTGATGAGCGCCCGGCGCGACGAGTTCGCCCGGCTGATCACGCGCGAGAACGGCAAGGCGGGCGCGGACGCGCGCGGCGAGGCGACCTACGCGGCCGAGTTCTTCCGCTGGTTCTCGGAGGAGGCCGTGCGCGCCGACGGGCTCGTCTCCCGCGCCCCGGCCTCGGGCGCGCGCATCCTCGTCCAGCACAAGCCCGCGGGCATCGCGGTGCTGGTCACGCCCTGGAACTACCCGGCGGCGATGGGCACCCGCAAGATCGCGCCGGCGCTCGCCGCCGGCTGCCCGGTGGTCATCAAGCCCGCCTCCGAGACGCCGCTGACCATGCTCGCGCTGATGCCGCTGCTCGAGGAAGCGGGCGTGCCGCCGGGCGTCGTCAACGTGCTGCCCTCGCGCCGCACGGGGGCGATCGTCGACCGCATGCTGCACGATTCCAGGGTGCGGGTCGTGTCCTTCACGGGCTCGACCGGGGTCGGGCGCACGCTCTTGCGCAGCGCCGCCGACCAGGTGCTCAAGCCCGCGATGGAGCTCGGCGGCAACGCGCCGCTCCTCGTGCTGCACGACGCCGACATCGAGGTCGCTGTGGAGGGCGCCATGCTGGCCAAGATGCGCAATCTCGGCGAGGCCTGCACGGCGGCGAACCGGTTCTACGTCCACGAGAGCGTCGCCGAGCCCTTCGTCGCGCGCTTCACCGAGCGAATGGCGGCCTTGCGGGTCGGCAACGGGCTCGACCCGGACGTCGACGTCGGCCCGCTCGTCAATGCCGACACCCGCGACAAGGTCGCCGCCTTCGTCGACGACGCGGTCGCCAAGGGCGCGCAGGTGCGCCTCGGCGGGCGGCGCCCCGACGGGCCGGGCTTCTTCTACCCGCCGACCGTGCTCACCGACGTGCCCGACGACGCCGACTGCCTCACCGACGAGATCTTCGGCCCCGTCGCCGCGATCCAGACCTTCACGGACGAGGAGGACGCCATCCGCCGGGCGAACGACACCGAATACGGCCTCGTCGCCTACGTCTTCACCCGCGACATGGCCCGCGGCCTCTCGGTCTGCGAGCGGCTCGACTACGGCATGGTGGGGCTCAACCGCGGCCTCGTCTCGGACCCGGCGGCGCCCTTCGGCGGGGTCAAGCAGTCCGGGCTCGGCCGCGAGGGCGGGCACGAGGGCATGCTGGAGTTCATGGAAAGCCAGTACATCTCGGCGAGCTGGTGAGGAGGACCGCCATGACCGACGTGATCGCCAGCCCCTCCGTACGGGCCCATGCCGGGCGCAACGGCGTCGACATCGACGCGCTCGGCCTCGAGCTCGGCCGCGGCAGCATCGCCCGCGAGGACGTCGACCGGAAGCTGTCGGGCGCAACGGCGCCCGCTGCGCCGACGGCGCGGCCAGCCGCGGACGCGCACGCCCGCCACTGGTCCGTGGAGCACGAGGCCTACGGCCCGGTGACCCGCGAGCCGCTCTCGCGTTTCGCCAAGGTCTCGGCGGCGGCGATGGCGGCCGCGCAGGCGCGCATCCCGGCGGTGACCCACCACGACCGCGCCGACGTCGGCGCGCTCGAGACCTTCCGCACCGCGATGAAGGGTGACGCCGCGGCCCGCGGCGTCCGGCTCACGGCGCTCGCCTTCCACGTCAAGGCGCTGGCGCGCGCGCTCGAGGACTTCCCGCGCTTCAACGCATCCCTCTCCGAGGACGGCGAGACGCTGGTCCTGAAGCACTGGATCGACATCGGCATCGCGGTGGACGCGCCCCACGGGCTGAGCGTCCCCGTCGTCCGCGGTGTCGACCGCAAGGGCCTGTGGCGCATCGCCGAGGAGATCGCGGACCTCGCCGCCCGCGCGCAGGCGCGCAAGCTGCGCCCGGCCGAGATGGGCGGCGCGGGGATGACGATCTCGAACCTCGGCGGCATCGGCGGGAGCGCCTTCACGCCCATCGTCAACCCGCCGGAGGTGGCGATCCTCGGGCTCACCCGCACGGAGATCGTGCCCGTCTGGGACGGCGAGCGATTCCTGCCGCGCCCGATGGTCCCGCTCGATCTCAGCTACGACCACCGCGTGATCGACGGCGCGGACGCGGCGCGCTTTCTCGCACACTATGCGCGCCTGATCGAGGACCCCCGCCGGCTGCTCTGAGCCGGCGCCCGCGCACGAAAGGCCGACGCCATGACGATCTCCACGCTGTTCGACCTCGGCGGCAAGACGGCCCTCGTCACCGGCTGCCGGCGCGGGATCGGCCGCGCCATGGCGCTGGCGCTCGCCGAGGCCGGCGCCGACATCGTGGGGGTGAGTTCCGGCCTCGAGCCCGACGGCGGCGCGGTGGGGGCGGACGTCGCCGCGACCGGCCGGCGCTTCACCGCCGAGCGCTGCGATCTCGGCGACCGCGCCGCGCTCGACGCACTGGTGGAGCGCCTCGATGTCGGCCCGCCCATCGACATCCTCGTCAACAACGCCGGCATCATTTGCCGCGCGCCGGCCGCCGAGCATGCGGACGCGGACTGGGATGCGGTGCTCGACGTGAACCTCACCGCCCCCTTCCGGCTGGCGCGGGCGCTGGGGAGCCGGATGATCGCGCGGGGGCAGGGCGGCAAGATCGTCTTCACCGCCTCTGTCCTGTCGTTCCAGGGCGGCATCCTGGTGCCCGGTTACGCCGCGTCGAAGGGCGCGATCGCGCAGCTGACGAAGGCGCTCGCCAACGAATGGGCGGGCCACGGCGTCAACGTCAACGCCATCGCGCCGGGCTACATCGCCACCGACAACACCGCCGCGCTCCAGGCCGACGCGGCGCGCACGGCGGCGCTTCTCGCGCGCGTCCCCGCCGGCCGCTGGGGCGTGCCGCGCGATCTCGCGGGCGTCACCGTCTTCCTCTGCTCGCAGGCCGCCGATTTCGTGCACGGCGCCGTCATCCCGGTCGACGGCGGCTGGCTGGCGCGTTGAGGCGGGGAGCGAGCGGCACGGGGCCGCTCTCCGACGCCCGAACCCTCCGGGCAGCCACGGCTCGGCGCCCGGCGCACCCGGGTGCGGCGAGACGATCGCCTCGCCCGCCGTCGCCCGATCGCTGGCGCCGCTCCCAGGAACCATCGCCACGCTGCGCCGCTTGACGAGGCGCCCTGCGCGACCTCCTGCCGCGCACCCTCGAGGAGGCCGGATGCTCGAATCCCTCACGGTCGGCGATGTGCTCGTGCAGTTCACGATCGTGGTGTCGATCGCCCTCGTCATCCAGCTCACGCTCGAGCATTCGCGCGTCCCCGCGGTCGTCGGTCTCCTCCTCGTCGGGATGCTGGTCGGGCCGGATGCGCTCGCGCTCCTGCCCGAGGAGCCGGTCGTCGACCTCCTGGGCACGCTGGGCCTCCTCTTCATCATGTTCATGGCCGGCCTCGAGATCGACATGGAGGTGGTGCGCCGGCACAAGCGGGAGACGATCGCCTTCGGGCTGCTCGCGTCCGGCTTCTCGCTCGCCCCGGCCGTCGGCGTCGGCCTCCTCGCCGGCCTCGGCTGGACCGGGGCCTTCCTGCTCGGCGCGGCGCTCGCCTCGCACACGCTCGTCGCCTATCCGATGCTCGAGCGCCTCGGCATCGTCGACCGAAGGCCGATCGTCGCGGCGATCGGAGGAACCCTGATCACCGACACGCTCGCGCTCGTCCTCCTCGCGATCCTCGTCCAGCAGCCCGACGGGGAGGGCGGCGGCTCCGGATCCTGGTGGCTCCCGCTCCTGCTGCTCGCGCTCGTCGCGGCCGTCTCCCTCGCGGTCGTTCCGCGGATCGCCGCGAGGCTCCTCGACGACGAAGAGACGACGCTCGCCGAGAAAGCGCTCTTCCTGCTCGTCGTGCTGGTGGTGCTCGCGACGGCCGCGAAGGCGATCGGCACGGAGGACATCCTCGGTGCCTTCCTGGCGGGCCTGTGCCTGAACCAGCCGATCAAGCGGCGTCCCGAGCTGCACGAGCACGTGCGGTTCGCCGGGCGCATGCTGTTCGTGCCGTTCTTCTACGTGAAGACGGGCATGCGTCTCGATCTCGCGGTCTTCGGCCAGGCGGCCACCTGGGGGCTCGCGGCCGCCCTGCTCGGGGTCGTCGCCTTCGGCAAGACCGCCGCATCGCTGATCTCCGGCCGCCTGTTCGGCTACGACGCCCTGGAACGGACCGCCGTCATCGGGCTGACCCTGCCGCAGGCCGCCGCGACGCTCGCCGTGATCGTGATCGGCGCCGAGATGGACCTGATCGGCGACCGGGTCGAGGACGCCGTCATCCTCGTGATCTTTCTCACCTGCCTGATCGGCCCGCTGCTGACGCGCTATTCCGGCAGGCGGATCGGCGAGCGTCCGTGAGCCGACGGCAATCCAGTCGGCAGGATCGACGCCGCCCTGGGTCCGCGCGTCGGTCGCGCGCGGGTTCCGCCGGCGGATAGCCCGGCCCCGCGCCGCGCAGCGCGGCGTGACGTCGCGTACGGCGAGGGCGGGCAAGACGGTCGTCGCCGACCGGGCGCCGGTCTTGCCGCGGTCGGTTGCGGGCATGATCGGAGACCCGCGTCGGCGCGCCCTCGTCGAGGAGACGCGTTGCGGCGATGCGTCCCCGCGCCTATCGGTGAGCCGAGCCGCGTTTGGCCCTAGAGTGCACCGGTTGCGGGCTACGGGGGCGGTGGTGCGGTGCAGGGCGCTCCTGCGGACGGGAGAGACATGTGGCCGAAGCCGAGGAGCGTAGGAACGACCCGATCCTCGACCCGCGCAAGGGCGACGTGGAGGACGACGCGGCGAGCCCGCACGGGCGCTCCCTCGTCGCGCTGGCCGGCAGCATGCTCGTCGAGATCAACCTGTTCAAGCTCGCGCTCGTGACCGGCATCATGATCGTGCTGCCGGCGCTGCTGCTGGGCGTGGCACCCCTTCTCGCCACCGGTTGGCTGCGGCTGCTGCCGCGGCAATCGGCCGAGCTCGTCTCCGACCTCGCCGCGGGCCTCACGCTGATCGCGGCGCTGGGGGCCGCGCTGCTCGGCGGGCGCGCGCTCTACCGGACGACGGAGCGCAGCTTCTGGTCCCTCGTCTCCGTCGTCGTCCAGCCGGCCTACGTCCTCGTGCGCGAGAGCCTGCGCCACCTCGTCGAGCGGCACGCGCCCCGCCGGCTCGATCCGGCGGCGCGCCGCAAGGCGACCGCGGCCGCGACGCTCGCCGCGGGGCTGCTGCTCTCGGCGCTGGCGAGCCTCGCGGTCGTCGAGGCCTGGCCGGCGACGCGCTGGGCGGGGAACGTGGCGGACCTGCGCACCCCGCAGCGCCTGATCGCGCCGACCCTGGCCAACAGCGTCGTCATCGTCGGCGTGTTCCTCGCGCTGGCCGCGCTGGCCTGGAGCATCGCCGACGCCGTGATGGAAACCCCGCGCGGCCTCGATGGCTTCGACGCGCCGGAGCCGGGCGCGCCGATCTGGCGCGTCGCCCACGTCTCCGACCTTCACACGGTCGGCGGTCCCTACGAGCCGCGGCTCGAGAGCGGCCGAGCCGGCCCGCGCGGCAACCAGGCGCTGGAGCGGACCCTCGACGCGCTGGCGCGCGCGGACGCCGAGGCGCCGCTCGACCTGATCCTCGTGAGCGGGGACATGACCGATGCCGGCCGCGCCACGGAGTGGGCCGCCTTCCTCGACGCGGTGGAACGTCGCCCGGACCTCGCCCCGCGGCTGCTGCTGCTGCCGGGCAACCACGATCTCAACATCGTCGACCGGGCGAACCCCGCGCGGCTCGAGCTGCCCGGGGCGGGCGGGCGGACGCTGCGCGAGATGCGCGTCCTGTCCGCCCTCGACAGCCTGCAGGGGGAGCGCGTGCGCGTGCCGGACGGCGCGAGCGGGCGGCCCGGCCCGACCTTGCGCGCGGCGCTTCGTCCGCACGAGGACATGATCCGCAGCTTCGGCGATCGCGGCGACCTGCGCTCCGCACGGGCGCTGGGCCGGCTCTGGGGCGACATGTTCCCCATGGTCGCGCCGCCCGCCACGCCGGGCGGCCTGGGCGTCGTCCTCCTGAACTCGAACGTGGAAGCGAGCTTCTCCTTCACCAACGCCCTCGGCCTCGTCTCGCACGAGCAGGCGCGCGCCATGAGCGCCGCGTTCCGGGCCTATCCCCACGCGCGCTGGATCGTGGCGCTGCACCACCACGTGATCGAGTATCCCGGGCGTCCGCGGTTCGCCTCGCGGATCGGCACGGCGCTCCTCAACGGCAGCGCCTTCGTACGCCGGCTGCGGCCCGAGGCGGAGCGGATCGTGGTGATGCACGGGCATCGCCACCTCGACTGGATCGGCTCGTCGGGCCCGCTGCGCATCGTATCGGCACCCTCGCCGGTGATGACCGGCGGCGATGACGGCTACTTCTATCTGCACCGGCTGGCCGCCGGCGCGGGCGCGACGCTGCGCCTGCTCGCCCCGGAGCGGATCGCTCTCGCCGGGTCGGGCTCGGCGGGCCGCGCGGCCACCGGCCCGATCGGGCAGGAGGCCGGCGCCGACAGATTCACGGGCAGAGCCGGCTGACGCCCTCGCGGGACGCCGTCCCTTCGGCGCCGATCTCGAGCCGTCCGAGGCGCGCCTGCGCCCCGGTCGTGCCGATCGAGGCGCCTCTGCGAATGCCGTGCGAGCGAGGAGGCTCGAAAGGGCGGGGTGATCCGGAGGGCGTCATGGTCGCTCGGCCGGGACGCGTTCGCCTGCGAGCTGGTCACCAACGCCCTCGAGCACGCCTTTCCCGACGGGCGGGGACGCATTGCCGTCGCGCGGCGGGCGCGGGGCTCGGGGCGCTTCTCGTACGCTCGATGGTCGCGGCGCTCGCAGGGCGTGTCTGCGGCTGCAGATGCCTCCGCGGCCGCGCTGGGCCTGACCCCAAAGGGATGGACAAGCCGTCGTGGCGGACTTAGGGGGAGCCCCGGTGCGCGATCCCGTGTTCGAGATGGCCGAAGGCGCCCTTCCCTTTTCGGGGTCGTCGTGGCGGAGAGGGGGGGATTCGAACCCCCGATACGGTTGCCCGTATGCCGCATTTCGAGTGCGGTGCATTCAACCACTCTGCCACCTCTCCGAACCGAGGTGGGACGCGGGCGCGAGCGCGCCTGTCCCGTATCGAGCGACGGGCGGTGCGATAGCACGGGGCGGCGGGGGCGGCAAGCGGGAAACGCGGGGCGCAAGGCCGCCGGCGGCTCAGCGGGTCAGCACGACGAGATGGCCGGGCACCGGGCGTCCGGCGTCGCGGCGGGTGACGACGGGCTCGAGCCGCGCAACGCGCAGGCCCGCGCCGGCCGCGCGCGCGCCCAGGAAGCGGGCGCCGTGGGCGAAGCGCGCGTCCGCGCCGATGGCGTAGCCCTCGCCGGCGATCGCCTCGTCGAGCGCCTGGACGGTGAAGGCGAAGAGCCCGCCCTCGGCGAGGGCGCCGCGGGCGGCGGCCAGCACGTGGACCGGGTCGCCCACGTAGACGAGCACGTCGGCGGCGAGGATCAGGTCCGCCCCGCCCGTCGGCGCGGCGTCGAGCCAGTCGGTCAGCTCGGCCACCGCGAGCGCGTCGTAGACGCCCTTCTCGCGCGCCTTCTCTACCATCGCCGGCGCGAGATCGCAGCCCTCCAGCCGCTCCACGCGGTCGCGGATCGCCTCGCCCATCAGCCCGGTGCCGCAGCCGAGATCGAGGGCGCGGGCGAAGCGGCGCCCCGGCGCCTGGCGATCGAGCGCGTCGCGCAGGCATTGCGGGCCGCGATAGCCGAGATCGCCGGTGAGATGCTCGTCGAAACGCTCGGCGTAGGTGTCGAAGAGCGCACGCACGTAGCCCGCGCTCATCGCGTCCGCGGCGGGCAGCGCGCCGAGCCGGGCGAGCGTCACGCCGACGCCGAGCGGGTCGTCGGGCTCGAGCGCCCGCGCCCGCTCCAGCGCGGCGATCGCGCCGGGCGCGTCGCCCTGCGCGGCGAGCGCCTCGCCGAGCAGCGCCCAGGCCGGCGCGAATCCGGGCGCGCGCTCGAGCGCCTGCGCCGCGAGGTCGGCGGCGGCGGCGGCGTCGCCGTCCTCGAGCCAGCCGGCGGCCCAGGCATAGCGGCGGTCCGCCAGGAGATCGCCCGAGGAGCGGTGGACGACGAGGGGCCGGGCCGCGGGGCGCGCCGCCGCCTGCAGCGGGATCGGCGGGCTCATGCCCGGCCCCGCGCGGCCTTGGCCGGCACCACCGCATGCGCGACGAAGCGGGCGATCTCGGCGGTGCGGCGCGTCGGGTCGAGCACCTCGGCGTCGATCCCGTGGCGCCAGGCGAGGTCGCCGCGGCCGGGATCGGCGTCGAGCGCGCGCAGGTCCGCCGCGAAGGCGCTCACGCCGGCGACGTCGGCGAAGAAGCCCTCGCGGGTCAGCGGCTCGGCCAGGCGGTCGACGATCGCGGCGAGCTCCGAGAGCGAGAACTCGGGATGATACTGGACGCCCCAGAACAGGCCGCCGTCGTGGCGGATCTCGGCGGCCTGGATCGGCGCGAGGCGGTTGCCGGCGAGCACGGTCGTCCCCTCGGGCGCCGTCTCGACGATGTCGAGGTGCACGGCGGGCGCCTCGAAGGCCGCGGGCCTGTCGGCGAGCATGGGATGCTCCCGGCCCGCCGGCGTCGGCACGATGCGCCGGGCGAAGCCGACCTCGCGGCCGGCGGGGTTGCGCACCACCGTCCCGCCCGCGGCGGCGGCGCCGACCTGCAGGCCCCAGCACGAGCCGAAGGCGGGCGTGCCCGCGGCGTAGACCGCGCGCATCAGGTCGATCTGGCGCGCCACCGCCGGCCCGCCGTCGTAGAGGTTGAGCGCCGAGCCGGTGAGGAAGACGCCGTCCCAGCCCTCGAGCCCGCCGGCATCGGGCAGCCGCGCATCCTCGTCCGCCGGGCAGACGATGTCGCAGGCACAGCCCGGCACGAGCGCGCTCAGGAGCGCGGCCCAGCCCTCGGCATAGGTGGTTCCGAAATGCCGCCTGTGCGTCTCGCGCTCGGCGCGCGCGTTGCCCTCGACGACGAGAAACCGTAGAGCCATGGATCGACGAACGCTCCCGTGAGACGCGGTGACATAGCGCAATGGCGGACGCCCGCAAGCGAAATGAGGCGCAGACGCCTGCGGCGAGGACGTCCCGTCTCCCCGCGGGCGCCTCCGGCCGGGCCTACCTGCTCCTGACGATCACCGCCCTGTCCTGGGGCGGCAACGCCGTCGCCGGGCGGCTCGCGGTGGGCGAGATCTCGCCCATGGCGCTCACCGCCCTGCGCTGGCTGCTGGTGGTGGCGATCCTCGCCCCGCTCGCCCGGCGCGACCTGGTCGCGCATTGGCCGACGATCCGGGCGCATTGGCGGCGCATCGCGCTGATGGCGGCGGTCGGCTTCACGGCGTTCAACTCGCTCATGTACGTCGCGGCGCACTACACGAGCGCGGTGAACCTCACCATCATCCAGGGCGGCATCCCGGTCGTCGTGCTCGTGGGCGCGCTGGTCGTCTACGGCACGCGCATCACCGGCCTCCAGGTCGCGGGCATGGTGGTGACGCTGGCCGGCGTCGCGGTGGTGGCGGCGCAGGGAAGCCTCGCCGCGCTGATGGCGCTCTCGTTCAACCCGGGCGACGTGCTGATGATGATCGCGGGCCTCGCCTACGCGGGCTACACGCTGGCGCTGCGGTCGCGCCCGGCGATGCCGCAGCTCGCCTTCTTCACGGCCATGGCCGCGATCGCCTTCCTCACCTCGCTGCCGCTGCTCGGCTTCGAGATCGCCACCGGGCGCGTGCTCTGGCCCGGGCCGGAGGGCTGGCTCATCCTCGCCTACGTCTCGCTGTTCCCCTCGCTGATCGCGCAGCTGTGCTTCATGCGCGGCGTCGAACTGATCGGGCCGGGGCGCGCGGGGCTGTTCGTCAACCTCGTGCCGGTCTTCGGCGCGATGCTGGCGGTGGCGATCCTGTCGGAGCCCTTCCGGCTCTACCACGCGGCGGCGCTCGCCCTGGTGCTGGGCGGCATCGCGCTCGCGGAGCGCGGGAAGGGGGCCTGACGGGCTCGGAGGCTCAGGCCCCGTCGTGCGGGCGCAGCGCCGCCTCGGGGTGCTCGGCCAGGAAATGCCGCAGCGCGCCCATCAGCTGGTGCGCGTGGGCGATGTCCCTGCGGTGGATGGCGGCGCGCACGTCGTCGAGGATCATGTCGCGGATGCGCTCGGGGCCGTGGGCCTCGTGCAGCAGGTAGGCGCCGAGAGTGGCGGCGACCATCTCCGGCACGTGCTCGTGCTCGGCGAGCGCGGCGATCTCCTCCTCCGTGAGGTCGGACAGGCCGATGGCGTCGATCAGGCTGATCATGGGCGTCTCCTCGCAGCGTCGGTTCTTCGCTTTTCGAGAAGCATACACCCGCCGGCGGCGTGCGCATTGACGAGACGCAAAGCCGGCGAAGGACTCACCCGAGCGGGCGGGCCTCCTCGGGAAGCATGATCGGGATGCCGTCACGGATCGGGTAGGCGAGCTTGGCCTGGCGGGAGACCAGCTCCTGGGCCGCCTTGTCGTACTCGAGCGGCCCCTTGGTCAGCGGGCAGACCAGGATCTCGAGGAGCTTGGGGTCGATGGCGAGCGGCTCGGCGGCGGCGGGCGGCGCGTTCTCGGACGGCATCGGGGTCTCGTCGGTCATGGCCTGGCTCTCGTCGTACGGGTCATTGCAGGGTCGGCTCGCCGTCGTCGTCGCCGGAGCGGGCGATCTCGATCTCGGTGAGCGCGATCAGCGCCTCGGCGCGGCTCTTGAGGTCGGGGGCCTCGAGCAGCGCCTGCTTCTCGCGCACGCCGAAGGGCGTCATCATGCACAGGGCGTTGACGAGCGCCTCGTTGGGCGCCTGCTCGACCCCGCGCCAGTCGACCTCCACCTCCATCGCGTCGACGAACTGCCGCAGCGTGCGCAGCACGCCCTCGCGGTCGACCTCGTCCTCGCCCGCGCGGGCGGTGAAGTCCCTGGCGAAGGGGGCGAAGTCCGCCTCCACCTGGCGATAGGGCGTCATCGCGGAGAGCTCGGCCACGACGCGGAAGCGCGCGATGCCGGTGAGCGTGACCAGGTAGCGGCCGTCGCCGGTCTCGGCGAGCTGCGTGATCCGGCCGGCGCAGCCGATGCCGTAGAGCCGCGGCGCGCCGCCCTGCCCGCCGGCCTCGGCGTCCGGCTGGACCATGCCGATGATGCGGTCGGTGCGCATCGCATCGTCGATCATGGCGAGGTAACGCTGCTCGAAGATGTTGAGCGGCATCTGCCCGCGCGGGAGCAGCAGCGCCCCGGGCAGCGGGAACACGGGGATCGTGCCCGGGCAGTCCTGCGGCCCGCGATAGGTGGCGTTCATCGCCATGTCCGCATACCCATGTCCGGTTACCCCGCGCTCTGGTGTCCCGCCGGTCGGCGCCGGCCGCCTCCGCCGCGATCGCCTCGCCCGCGATCTCAGCGGAAGAGGACCGAGGAGAGCTTGCGCCGACCCGCCACCGTGGCCTCGTCCTTGGGACCCCACGCCTCGAAGAACTCCACGAGCTGCTTGCGGGCCCCGTCCTCGTTCCAACTACGGTCGCGGCGCACGATTTCAACCAGCGCCTCGGCGGCCTGCACACGCGCGTTGCGGGCGTTGAGCGCGAGCGCCAGGTCGAAGCGTGCCTGGTGGTCGTCCGGGTCGGCGGCGACGCGGGCCTCGAGCTCGGCGACGTCGCCGAGCGCCGCCGCCTGGCGGGCGAGCTCGATCGCCTTGCGGGCGGGCGCGAGCGCCGGGTCCTGCGCCTTCTCCGGCGGGGCCATCGCGAGCACGCGCTCGGCGCCGTCGAGGTCGCCGGTGTCGACATGGAGCTTCGCCATGCCGCCGAGCGCGACCATGTTGTCGGGCTCGCGCTGGAGCACGGCGCCGAAGAGCTCGGCCGCGCCCTGCGCGTCGCCAGCCGCCGCGCGGGTCGCGGCCTCCTCGAGCGCCTGCTCGATCGGCGAGGGGCCGGCGGCGCCGGACAGCTTGTCGATGAAGGCCTTGATCTGGCTCTCGGGCTGGGCGCCCATGAAGCCGTCGACCGGCTGGCCCTGGACGAAGGCGATGACGGCGGGAATCGACTGCACGCCGAGCGCCTGGCTGATCTGCTGGAAGTAGGCCGGGTGCTCGTCGATGTTCATCTTCACGAGCTTCACCTTGCCCTTGGCGGCGCGCACCGCCTTCTCGAGCACGGGGCCGAGCTGCTTGCAGGGGCCGCACCAGGGCGCCCAGAAATCGACGAGCACGGGCGTGCGCATGGACGCGGCGATCACGTCCTCGCGGAAGCTCGCCGTCGTCGCGTCCTTGATCAGGTCCGCCGGGGCGCTCTCGGGCAGGGCGCCGCCCGGGTTCATCGCGTCTGAGAGCATGTGGCTTCGGCTCCGGTTCGGGTCTGCGGGCGCGCCTCGCGCGGCCCGCGTGTCTGCGGCTCAAGATGGGGTGCCGGGCGCGGGCGTGCCAGAGGAATTTCCCTAGGGTGCGCCCGTCTCCCCGGCTTCGGGCGGCGCCGGGAGGTCGACGAGCGTCGGCGCGTGGCCGACCGCGGCGAGGAAGGCGACGAGCGCCGGCGTCGGGATCGCCGTCGTCATGGTGTTGACGAGCGGGTGGACGTTGATCGTGTCGAGGCCCGCCAGCATGCGGTCGAGGAAGAAGCGCACCCGCCCCGCCCGGTCGTTGGCGAGCGCGAGCGGCGTCACCGAGCCCGGCTCGACGCCGAGCGTCTCGCGCAGGAGATCCGCCGAGCCGAAGGAGAGCCGGCTCGCGGCCCCGAGCGGCACGTGCAGGCGCTTGAGGTCCACCGCCGCGTGCGCCTCCGCCGTGACCAGGAAGAGGCTGCCCTTCTTGTCCTTGAGGAAGAGGTTCTTGGTGTGCCCGCCGGGCAGGTCGCGCTCGATCGCCCGCGACTGCGCCACCGTGAAGACGGCCTCGTGCTCCACCGTCCGGTGGGGCGTGCCGTGGCGGTCGAGGAGCGCGAACAGCGCCTGCGGATCGAGGGGAGCGGCGGGGGAGGGCGGGGCGGTGTCGTCCATGGCGCCGGTTCTACGCGATCCGGGGGGACGGGCTCAAGGGCGCGCGCGGGCGAAGGGGGGGGGGCCGGAGGCTCCGCGACGGGCGCCTCGTGCGGCCCGCATTTTTCCGCTTGCAATCCGTTTTCGGCTGGTCCATATCACCGGCCTCGACGGCGGGCGACGCCCCGCGGTCCGGAGCGAGCGGGTGTAGCTCAGGGGTAGAGCACAACCTTGCCAAGGTTGGGGTCGAGGGTTCGAATCCCTTCGCCCGCTCCAATTCTCCCATCTCGAGTGTCGGTGCAAGGACGCGAGCGGCGCGAGAGCGCCGCCGTCCGCGTTGCCGTCGGCCCATCTCCCTCGCGCTGCAAATCTCCCTCGCGCGACTCACTCCCTCGCGTGGACGACCGCGCGCGCCTGCGGGCTCCCGCGGCGCGCTTGCCTCGGCGCGCGCCGCGTCGGCGATCGTGCCGTCACGCCAGCCAGGCGAGATAGCCGTCCACGCCGCCGTTGCGGGCGCGCGCGCGGTCTCCGGGGCGCTCGGGATGCGCGGCGCCCGCGCGCAGCACCGCGGCGAGCGTCTCGGCGACGATCCGGTCCTGGCCCGGCAGCAGGTTGCAGGGATCGAGCTGGAAGTAGCCGAGCTCGATCTCGTGGTCGCGTACGATCAGCGCCGGGTCCTGCTCGGCGAGGGCCCGGGCGAAGGCCGCGGCGGTGGTGCCGGCCCGCGCCGGGTCGACCTCCACCTGGAGGCGCGAGAGCGGGTTGCCGGTCGGGTCGGGGACGATGCGCGGCTCGATGCCGGGAATGCCGGCGATCGCCGAGGCCCACAGGGCGAGCGTCGCCTCCTCGGCGGCGCGCATGGCCGCGTGGTCGCGCACCATCCACGCCTCCATCGCCGCGATGGCGCCGGCGATGCTCTCCTTGCCGATCTTCATGCCCCGCCCGATCCCCACGTTCTGGAGATAGGCGGCGCGCACGAGGTCGCGCCGCCCGGCGACGATGCCGCCGGTGGGCCCGCCCAGGAACTTGTGGGCGGAATAGACCACGAGATCGGCGCCGGCCTCGATGAAGCCGGTGAGGTCGTATTCCGACGCCGCGTCCACGATCACCGGCACCCCCCGCTCGCGGGCGATCGCGGCGAAGGTCGCAAACGGGATCTGGCCGTAGTGGACCACGTGGTGCGAGACGACGTAGAGCGCCGCCGCCGTCGCCTCGCCGAGCGCGCCGCGCAGCTGGTGGTCCATGGCGAGCGTGGACTGGCCGACGGGGCGGGTGCGCGCGCCCGCGAGCGCCATCGCGGTCTCGACCGGCGCGCCGTAGCCGCACAGGTGGCCGAGCTGCACGGCGACCTCGAAGCGCGGACCGGGATGCGCCGGCAGCGCCTCCGCGCGCGCGGGATCGAGGCCCGTCATGCAGCCGGCGATCGACAGCGTCATGCCGGCGCTGGCGGAGGCGGTGAGGAAGCCGGCCTCCGCGCCCGTGAGCCGCGCGATCGTCGCGCTCGCGCGCGCCTGGAGCTCGTGCATGCGCACGAAGCGGCCCATGGCCGCCGCGGTCGCCTCGCGCACCGCGGGCGACGCCACCGAGGCGCCGAGCCCCGTCATCGTGCCCGAGACGTTGACGATGCGCCGGAAGCCGTGCCGATCGTGCCAGGACCAGAGATCCTCGCCCGCCGGGGGCTCGTCGTCGCGTGCGGGCGCTCCGTGGGGTGCCATGACGTCATCCATGACGCGATCCTTGTGCCGAGGGATGGTTTTCCATAGTAAGGGAATAGGGCCCGATCATCCCGGCGGACGACCCGACCCGGAGAGCAAGACCGACAGCATGACCGACGAACCTCGCAAGCGCACGAGCGGCATCGACCGCTCCCTGCAGATCCTCGACGCGCTGACCGAGCGCAAGCGGGCGATGACGGCCTACGAGCTGGCGAAGGCGGCCGGCGCCCCGGTCTCCACGATCTATCGGCTGATCGACGAGCTGGTCGAGCGCGAGATGCTCTCGCGCACCGAGACCGGGGCGATCTGGCTCGGCCCGCGGCTGATGCGCTACGGGCTCGTCTACCGCGCGCACATGGATCTCTACGCCGAGGCGCGGCGCGAGATGAACCGGCTCTCGCAGCGCACCGGCGAGACCGTGCAGGTCTGCGGCCGCGACGGCGACATGATGGTGGTGCTCGCGATGGCGGACGGCGGCGGGCATTTCCGCGTGACCTCCGACGTGGGCACCCGCGTGCCGCTGAACTGGACGGCGTCGGGACGCCTGCTGCTCGGGCACCTGCCGGAGGCCGAGCGGCTCGCCGCCTTCGCCACCTCCGCGCGCCCCTCCGAGACCGGCATGGCGGAGACGGACCCCGGGCGGCTCGCCGATCTGTCGCGACGAGACTTCGAGGACAATCTCGCGATCCAGATCAGCAACTCCGAATACTCGGTCGCCTGCATCGCCGCGCCGATCCGCGACGTCTCGGGCGCGTGCGTGCTGACGATGTCGCTCGTCCTCTCCGAGCAGCGCGCGCGCGACCGTCGCGACGTGCTCGTCGAGGAGGTCCGCGCCGCCGCCCGCGCCGTCGAGCGGGCGATGGGGCGCAAGGCGGCCTGAGCGCGTCATCGGGGCTGCGGCGAAAGCTCGAGCACGGCGTCGATCTCGACGGTGATCTGGTTGGGCAGCGAGCCGACGCCGTAGGACGTGCGCGCGTGCGTGCCACCCACGCCGAAGACGTCGGCGATCAGGGTGGATGCGGCGTCGATCACGGCGGGATGGTCCGCGAAGTCGGGCGTCGCGTTGACGAGGCCGGTGAGCTTCACCACCCCGGAGATCCGGTCGAGGCTGCCGAGCTGCGTGCGAACCGCGGCGAGGATGTTGAGCGCGACGAGGCGCGCGTCGGCGCAGGCCGCCTGGAGGGTGACGTCGGCGCCGACCTTGCCCGTGCGCAGCCGCCCGCACGCCTCGACCGGCCCCTGGCCCGAGACCCAGGCGAGGCCGCCCGAGACACGCACGTTGCAGAAGGCGCCGATCGGCGACGGCGGCCGTTCCGGCAGGCGCAGGCCGAGCCGCTCGAGCCGCTGCTCGGGCGTGCTCGTCTCGGGCGTCGTCGTGCTGGCGTCATACGAGATCATGCGCGGCCTCGATCTTCTTGCAGTAGGCGATGTGGTCGGGGCCGGCGCGGACGGCGACCGGCGGGTCCTCGGCGCAGACGTCCGCGGCGATCGGGCAGCGCGTGCGGAAGACGCAGCCGGACGGGGGCGAGAGCGGGCTCGGGATGTCGCCGCGCAGGATCGTGCGCGCACCGGCGCCGCCGGGCTCGGGGACCGGGATCGCCGAGACGAGCGCGCGGGTGTAGGGATGCGCCGGCGCGGTATAGAGATCCCGCGAGGGGCCGACCTCGACGACCCGGCCGAGATACATCACCACGGTCTGATCGCAGAGGTATTCCACGACCGAGAGGTCGTGGGCGATGAAGAGCATGGTGAGGTCGCGCCGTGCGCGCAGGTCGAGGAGCAGGTTGAGCACCTGGGCCTGGATCGACACGTCGAGCGCCGACACGCTCTCGTCGGCGACGATGAAGTCGGGCTCCAGCGCCAGCGCCCGGGCGATGCCGATGCGCTGGCGCTGCCCGCCGGAGAACTCGTGCGGGAAGCGGCTCATGTGGTCGGGCGAGAGCCCCACCTCCTCGAGCAGCGCCGCCACCCGCTCGCGCCGCTCGCGGGCCGTGCCGATGCCGTGGGCGACGAGGCCTTCGGCCACGATCGCACCGACCGTCAGGCGCGGGTTGAGCGAGGAGACCGGGTCCTGGAAGATGATCTGCATGCGCCGGCGCATGCGGCGCATGCCCGCCGCGTCGAGCGCGTTCAGGTCCGTCCCGTCGAAGATGGTGTGGCCGGAGGTCGGCTCGACGAGGCGCAAGAGCGTGCGTCCGAGCGTGGTCTTGCCCGATCCGCTCTCGCCGACGAGCCCGGTGATCGAGCCGCGCGGGATGTCGAAGCTCACCCGGTCGACCGCACGCACGGTGCCGCGCGGGGTGACGAAGGTCTTCGTCAGGTCGCGGATCTGGAGAAGCGGCTCAGCCATGGGCGGCCACCGTCTCGTGCGCGTGCGCCAGGTGGCAGGCGACGCGGTGGTCGCCCTCGAGCGGCGCGAGGGCCACGGGCTCGCGGCAGGCCTCGACGGCGATCGGGCAGCGCGGGGCGAAGGCGCAGCCGGGCGGCATCGCCGAAAGCGCGGGCACGCTCCCCGGGATCGGCACGAGACGCTCGCCGCGCGGGCGGCCCGGCCGGGGAATCGTGGCGAGGAGCCCGCGCGTGTAGGGGTGGCTCGGGCGGGCGAACAGCGTCGCCACCGGCGCGGCCTCGACGACGGCGCCCGCGTACATCACCGCCACGTCGTCGGCCATCTCGGCGACCACGCCCATGTCGTGGGTGATGAACAGGATCGCCATCCGCAGCTCGCGCTGGAGCCGGCGCATCAGGTCGAGGATCTGCGCCTGGATCGTGACGTCGAGCGCCGTCGTCGGCTCGTCGGCGATGAGCAGCGCGGGCTCGCACACGAGCGCGAGCGCGATCATCACCCGCTGGCGCATGCCGCCGGAGAGCTCGTGCGGGTAGGCGTTCATGCGCGAGGCGGCGGCCGGGATCTCGACGAGCTCCAGCATCTCGATCACCCGGCGGCGCCGGGCGCGCGCGTCGAGATCCGTGTGCAGGAGCAGCATCTCGCCGATCTGGTCCCCCACGGTGAAGAGCGGGTTGAGCGACGACATCGGCTCCTGGAAGATCATCGCGATCTCGCGCCCGCGGATCGCGCGAAAGCGCGTCTCGTCGAGCCGGGCGAGATCGACCCGCGTCCCGTCGCGGCGCCGGTAGAGGATGCGGCCGGCCTCGACCGCGCCGTTGCGCGGCAGGAGCCCCATCACCGAGAGCGAGGTCACGGACTTGCCCGAGCCCGATTCGCCGACGAGCGCGAGGGTGCGGCCCGCGCCGAGCGCGACGCCGACGTCGCGCAAGGCCGTGACCGCGCTGCGCCTGGCGCGGAACGCCACCCGCAGTCCCTCGATCTCGAGAACGGGCTCGCTCGCCGCCGTCGCGCTCATGACGTCCCCGCCGGCGCCCGCCGCCGCGCCGCCGGCTCAAGGGAGGCGCCGATCACGGTCAGCGCGGGCGCGAGGACGCGCTCGAGCACGAGGGTCGCGCCCATGCTGTCGACGGCGACCTCGCCGCTCTCCTCGAGCCCGAAGACGGTGAAGTCGGCCCGCGCGCCCGGCGCCGCCGCGTCGGCCTCGGCGATCTTCAGGATGCCCCGCGGGCGCGCGGTGATCGCGGCGATGCAGGCCTCGAAGCCCATGCCGACCGCGAGCAGCTTCGAGGCGGTCAGCGCGAGGTCGTGCACCGGCCCGGCGATGTTGCGCAGGTGCAGGTCCGTCGAGATCGTGTCGGGCAGGAAGCCGCGCTCGATCGCGCGGCGGGCGGTGGCGAAGTCGAAGGAGGCGACCCCGTGGCCCACGTCCATGACGACGCCCTCGCCGGCGAGGCGCACCGCCTGGTCGAACAGGGCCTGCGTGTCGGAGATCGAGCCCGCCTTCTTTCCGTTGAAGCAATGGGTGACGATGTCGCCGGGCCCCAGGATGTCGAAGACCTCGTCGATCAGGGGTGGCGGCTCGCCGACGTGGACCATCAGCGGCAGCCCGGCGATCTCGGCGACCCGCTTGGCGATCTTGGCGGGCGTGATGCCCCAGGCGCCGACGATGACGCCCGACGCGCGCACCTTGATGCCGCAGATCACGTCGCGGTTGGCCTCGACCACGGCGAGCGTGCGGTCGATGTCGATCGAGCGCATGTCGATGAGCTCGGGCACGCGGTTGCAGGCGACGAGCCCGATCGAGCCGATGTTCAGGAAGGCGCGCACCGTCTCGGCGGCGGGGTCGATGACGTACTCGCGCAGGCCGTGGAAGCTCGCCTCGCCCGCCGATCCGGCGTCGGCCATGGCCGTCACGCCGGTGGCGCGCCCGGCCTCGGCGGCGCGGATCGAGATGTCGGTGCCGCCGTGCCAGACGTGGACGTGCAGGTCGCACCAGCCCGGCGAGAGATAGCGCCCGCCGCAATCGACGACGCGCGCGCCCACGGGCGCCTGCGCCACGACGCGGCCGTCGTCGCCGACGTGGATCGTGGCGGGCGTGCTCCCGAGCCCGACGGGAGTGAAGTTGGTCAGCGTCAGAGCCACGTCAGAGGTCCTTTGCGAGTCGTGGGTCCATGGCGTCGCGCAGCCCGTCGCCGATGATCTGCAGCGACAGGACCGAGACCGAGATCGCGATGCCGGGAAACAGGATGAGGAACGAGGCCTGGTCGATGTACTGGCGCCCCTCGGCGATCATCGTCCCCCAGGTCGGTGTCGCGGGGTCGACGCCGACGCCGAGGAAGGACAGCCCCGCCTCCGCCAGCATGGCATAGGCGAAGATGAAGGTGCTCTGCACCACGATCGGCGAGACGATGTTGCGCAGGACGTGCGTCGTCATGATCGTGCGCGTCGAGGAGCCGAGCGCGCGGGCGGCCTCGACGTAGGGCAGCTCGCGCACGACGAGGGTCGAGGCGCGCACGATGCGCGCGATCCGCGGCGCATAGACGATCGACAGCGCCGCCACGACGTTGACGATCGAGCCGCCCAGGATCGAGACGAGCGCGATCGCGAGCAGGATGTCGGGGAAGGCCATCATCGCGTCGATCAGGCGCGAGAGGGCGCCGTCGAGCCGCCGGTAGAAGCCGGCGAGGAGGCCGATCACGATGCCGATCGCCGAGGAGATCAGCGCGACGCCGAGCCCGATCGTGAGCGACACGCGCCCGGCGTGGAGGAGGCGCGAGAGCACGTCGCGCCCGAACGCATCCGCGCCGAGCCAGTAGGCGTCGCCCGGCGGCGTCAGGCGGGCGCGCACCGACATCCGCGCCGGATCGGCGGGCGCGACGACGTCGGCGAGGACGCAGGCGACGAGCACGACGACGAACACCCCGAGCGCGACGGCGACGGAGCGCCGGGCGAACAGGAGCTCGAGGAAGCGCGGCTCGCGCGAGAGGGCGCCGGCGGCCATGGCGTCAGTACCTCACGCGCTTGTCGACCACGAGGTAGAGCAGGTCGGTCAGGAGGTTGATGAGGACGTAGAGGCTCGCCACCACGATCAGCGTGCCCTGGATCACGGGGTAGTCCCGCCGCAGCACCGCCGAGACGACGAGGTTGCCGAGCCCCGGGATGTTGAACACCCGCTCGGTCACGACGGCGCCCGAGACGAGGAGCGCGAAGGTGAGGCCGACGATGGTGATGATCGGGATCGCGGCGTTCTTGAGCGCATGGCGCAGCACCACGCGCCTCTCCGGCATGCCCTTCGAGCGCGCCGTGCGGATGTAGTCCTCGCCGAGGATGTCGAGCATCGAGGCGCGGGTGAAGCGCAGGATCAGCGCGGAATTGACGATGCCGAGCACGATCGCAGGCAGGATCAAGTGGCGCATGCGCTCGAGGAAGTCGGCGTCCGGCCCGCCGTAGCCGGCGGCGGGGAACCAGCCGAGCTCGGTGGCGAGCCAGCGCTGGAGCATCAGCCCCGTCCAGAAGCTCGGCACCGAGGCGGCGAGCATCGCCGTCGAGATCGCCCCCTGGTCGAGCCAGGATCCGCGCCGGTAGGCGGCCCAGATGCCGATGGGGGTGGCGATGACGAGGGCGATCGCGAGCGACATCAGGGCGAGGAAGATCGTCGGCTCGGCCCGGCCCGCCAGGACCTCGGTCACCGGGCGATTGAAGAAGATCGAGGTGCCGAGATCCCCGCGCAGCGCGTTGCCGGCGAAGGTGAGGTACTGGACCAGGATCGGGCGGTCGAGCCCGAGCCGCGCCCGCAGCTCCACGGCGTCCTGCGGGGTGGCCTCCGGCCCGAGCATGAGCGCCGCCGGGTCGCCCGGGGCGAGCCGCACGATGACGAAGGCGATCGTCAGCACCAGGAGGATGACGACGACCATGCCGACGATCCGCCGGACGAGATAGGAGGTCATGCGAGCCGCTCGCGTGGGTGGGTCGCGACGGCCGGCTCGGAGCCGGCCGTCGCGCGCAGGGCGTTCAGTCGAGCGTCACGTTCCAGAAGAACGGCCACGGCGTCGCGGTGACGCCCTCGAGCCCGGCGGCGTGGCCCATCAGCGCGTTGAAGCCGCCGATCTTGATGAAGCCGACGTCCTCGTAGAGCTTCTCCTGGAGCTGCCCGAACAGCTCCCGGCGGGTCTCCTCGTCGGTCTCGGTGGTGAAGCGGGCGAGGATCGCGTCCTTCTCCGGCTCCGACCAGCCGAGCCGCGACGTCGGCGCGTAGAGGTCGGTCAGCGCGGGCTCCGGCAGGAAGGGCGAATGGGTGATGTAGATGTCCCACAGGGCGGGGTCGTTGCGCTGCTGGCCGAGCGTCGCCCAGTCGACCACGTTCATCTCGACCGTGAAGCCCGCGGCCTCGAGCGCCATCTTGGCGACCTCGGCCATCTTGAAGTGGAACTCGTACTGGCGCGAGGTGAGGATGCGCAGCGGCGTGCCGTCGTAGCCCGCCTCCACCAGCAGGTCCGCCGCCTTCTCCTGGTCGTTCTGGTTGTAGAGCTCCGTGCCCGCCTCGCTGCGCCAGGCCCAGCCCTCGGGGTACATCGGGCCGTCGACGACGAAGAAATTGTCGTCGCCGAAGGCGGCGTAGAGCATGTCGTCCATGGGCAGCGCGGCTTGAAGCGCCTTGCGGATCGTCAGGTCGGTGAGGAGCCCGTCCTTGTGGTTGATCGCGAAGACCGGCCAGCCGAACGGGCGCAGCAGCATCGGCTCGACGCCCTCCGCTCCCTCGATGCGGTCGTAGGACTCGGCCGGCAGGCCGTCGGCGAAGTGGTACTGTCCCGCCAGCAGGCCCTCGACGCGGGTGTTCGCATCCGGCACGGGAAGGAAGCGGATCTCGTCGGGCGCCTGCGTGCGCGCGCCCGCGGCGCCGTCCGACGGCTCGGAGCGCGACGCGTAGTCCTCGAAGCGGGCGAGCTGGAGGTACTGGTCCGGCACGTGCTCGACGATGCGGTAGGGGCCGGTGCCGACGATGTCGGTCATAGTCTCGGCGATCGTCTCCTGCGGGTAGATCACCGCGGCGGAGTTGGAGAAGGCGAGCAGCGACAGGAGCGGCGCATAGGCCTCCTTCATGCGGATCTCGACGGTGAGCGGCCCCGTCGCCTCCACCGCCTCGACCTTGTCGGCCACGCCCTTGCCGCGCGAGGCGACGGCGAGCCAGCGCTCGAGCGAGGCGACGACGTCGGCCGAGTCCATCGCCGAGCCGTCGTGGAAGGTGACGCCGTCGCGGAGCGCGATCGTGTAGGTCAGGCCGTCGTCGGAGATCTCCGGCATGTCGGCGGCGAGCAGCGGCGCCACCGCCCAGGAGCCGTCGAACGTGTAGAGCGTCTCGAGGAAATGCTGCGTGACGATGCTGACCACGTCCTTGGTGGACATCATCGGGTCGAACGTGTCCGCCTCGCCGACGATGGCGACGTTGACCGTGTCGGCGAAGGCCGGGCCGGCGAGCGCGGTCCCCGCCACGAGGGCGGCGAGCAGCCGCGGGGCAGCGAAGCGCAGAGTGGCCTTGGATGCGTGCTTCATGGCGTTCCTCCCTTATAGTGGAATAGATTTCCTTACAAGGAAGATTGGCCGAGTCCTTCCCTAGTGTCAAGCATCCCGTCCGCCGCGGTCGAGGCCCTCCGGAGAACCGCGCGGCGTCGCCGGCGCTTGTCCCCCCGCGGCGCGACCCCTACCTTTCGCGAGGCCTCGCCCGCGGCCGCGCCGGCGACTGCGCCGGAGATCCCGTCCTCTTCCCCGCCCGTTCACCCGGACCCGGAGACCGCCCGTGCCCTCCCTCGCCGAACGCCTGCGCTTCCTCGTCTCGCCGCGCTTCCGCGCCGAGCATCCGCTCGTGCCGGTGGTGCGGCTCGCCGGCGCGATCGGCGTCGGTGTGGGGCTGCGGCAGGGGTTGAGCTTCCAGGGCGTCGCCTCGGCGCTGGAGAAGGCCTTCTCCATGCCCGGCGCCAAGGCGGTGGCGCTCCTCGTCAACTCGCCGGGCGGCTCGCCCACGCAGTCGCACCTGATCTTCCGGCGCATCCGGCTGCTGGCGGCGGAGAAGAAGCTGCCCGTCTACGCCTTCTGCGAGGACGCGGCGGCGTCGGGCGGCTACATGGTCGCCTGCGCGGCTGACGAGATCTGGGCGGACCCGAACTCGATCGTCGGCTCGATCGGCGTCGTCTCCGGCGGCTTCGGCTTCCACGAGCTGATCGGGCGCTGGGGCATCGAGCGGCGGCTCTACACGACCGGCGAGAACAAGGCGATCCTCGACCCGTTCGAGCCCGAGGACCCCGCCGACGTCGCCCGCCTGCGCACGATCCAGGAGCGGATCTTCACGGGGTTCAAGGATCTCGTGCGCGAGCGCCGAGGGGACAGGCTCGACCTGGCGCAGGAGGAGGAGCTGTTCTCCGGCGCCTTCTGGGCCGGGGAGGACGCCCGCGCGCTCGGCCTCGTGGACGGTCTCGGCGAGATCCGCACGATCATGCGCGAGAAGCTCGGGGAGAAAGTGCGGCTGCGTCTCGTCCAGCCGCCGCGGCCGGGCATCCTCGCCCAGGTCCTGCGGCGCGGGCCGCAGCAGGAGGCGCCGCTCGAGGGGCTGGCGAGCGCGCTGGGGAGCGGCCTCGTCGATCCCCGCTCGGCGCTCGCCGCACTGGAAGAGCGCGCGCTCTGGTCGAGGCTCGGGCTGTGACGGCGGGCGAGACCGTCGACGGCCACGTCCGCCACTGGTGGAAGGAGGCGGTGGTCTACCAGGTCTGGCCGCGCTCCTTCCAGGATTCGAACGGCGACGGCATCGGCGACATCCCCGGCCTGATCGCGCGCCTCGACCACATCGCCGCGCTCGGCGTCGACGCGATCTGGCTCTCGCCGCACTACGACAGCCCCAACGTCGACAACGGCTACGACGTGCGGGACTACCGCGCGGTGGGCGCGGAGTTCGGCACGATGGCGGACTTCGACGCGCTGCTCGCCGCCGTGAAGGCACGGGGCATGCGGCTCGTCGTCGACATGGTGGTGAACCATTCGAGCGACGAGCACGCCTGGTTCGTCGAGAGCCGCGCCTCGAAGGAGAGCCCGAAGCGGGACTGGTACGTCTGGCGTCCCGGCCGCGAGGGCGGCGCCGCGCCGCCCAACGACTGGCGCTCCTTCTTCGGCGGCTCGGCCTGGGCGCGCGACGAGGCGACCGGCGAATGGTACATGCACCTTTTCCACGAGAAGCAGCCGGACCTGAACTGGGAGAGCGAGCCGGCGCGCGCGGCGATCTTCGAGGCCATGCGCTTCTGGCTCGACAAGGGAGTCGACGGCTTTCGCCTCGACGTGATCGCCTTCGTCTCGAAGGACCACGCCTTCCCCGACTACCCGCCCGAGCACCGCGACGCGCCGGAATACTATCATGCGAGCGGCCCGCGCCTGTTCGAGCACCTCTCGCAGATGCGACGGGAGGTCTACCGGGGCGCCGACAAGGTCGCGCTGGGCGAGGCGTTCGGCGTGACGCTGCCGGAGGCCGCCCGCCTCGTGGCCGAGGGGTCGGGGCCGCTCGACATGCTCATCCACTTCGACGCCGTGCGCATCGACCGCGCGGGCATGTGGCGCTGGAAGCCCGTGGAGCTGCCCGCGTTCAAGCGCGTCTTCTCCGACATGGAACGGCACCTCGGCCGTACCGCCTGGCGGGCGGTGTCGCTGTCGAACCACGACAACCCGCGCCTCGTCTCGCATTTCGGCGACGACGGGCCGCGCTGGCGCGTGCGCTCGGCCTGCCTGCTGGCGACCTTGACGCTCACGCTCAAGGGCACGCCGATCGTCTACCAGGGAGACGAGATCGGCATGACGAACTATCCGTTCGCCCGCATCGAGGACTACGACGACGTCGAGGGCAAGGGCGCCTGGAGGGACTGGGTCGAGACCGGAAAGGTCGACGCGGCGGAGTTCCTCGACAATCTCCGGCGGACCTCGCGCGACCATGCGCGCACCGCGATGCAGTGGGACGCCGGGCCCAACGCCGGCTTCACCACGGGCACGCCCTGGTTCCACGTCCACCAGAACCACCGCGAGGTCAACGCGGCGGCCGCGCGGGACGACGACGCGTCCGTCTACCACGCCTACTGCCGGCTGATCGCGCTGCGCAAGGCGCGGCCCGAGCTCGTCTACGGCGACTTCCGCGACCATCTGCCCGACGACCCGCGCCTGTTCGTCTACGAGCGGCGGATCGGTGCCGACGCCTGCCTCGTGGCGCTCGCCATGTCGGGGGAGGACGCGTCCTTTGCGGTGCCGGACGGGTTCGCGGGCGCCGACCTCGTCCTCGTCGATGGCTGCGTGCCGGCGCAGGGCGAGCGGCTGGGCGCGACGGTCGCGCTCGGCCCCTGGGAATCGCGGATCTGGCGCCTCGCGGGGTCGTGAGGGGCGCGCGCATTCGTCCCGCTTTGCGCGGGAACGATGCCGGCCTAAGCTCCTTCATGCGGGGGTGACGCGCGCCTCGCGGCGCGCGCGGGAACTGAGGTGCGCATGAGCGACGAGCGCGAGCCGGTCCGGCTCGGCAAGAAGCCCGGCTCGGAGCCCGCGGCCGCGGCGCCTCGCACGCGCGCGAGCCGCTCGGGCGGCGCGGGGTCCCTCCGCCTGTTCTCCCGCGCTCGCCCCGACCGCGATCCCGCCGATCCCCGCGCGCGGCTCGACCGGCTCGTGCGCCGCGCCGGCCTCGCGCTCCTGTGGGAGCGGGCCTGGCCAGCGCTGTGGGCGCCGCTCGCGGTCGCCATCGCCTTCCTCTCCGTCTCATGGCTCGGTCTCTGGATCGGCGTGCCGCCGACCTGGCGCATGGCGGGGGCGGGGCTGTTCGGGCTCGCCTTCCTCGTCTCGCTCGTGCCGCTCGCACGGCTCGCCCTGCCCGGCGGGCGCATCGGGCGCGCCGCGGCGCTGGCGCGGCTCGACCGCTCCTCGGGTCTTCCGCACCGCCCCGCCTCGACCTTCGAGGACAGCCTCGCCATCGGCGCCGGCGACGAGGGCTCGCGGGCGCTCTGGGCGCTGCATCGCGCCCGCGCCGAGCGTGCGCTCGGCGCGCTCAGGGCCGGCACGCCGCGGCCGGGAATGGCGCGGCGCGACCGCTACGCCCTGCGCGGGGCGGGCGTGCTCGTGCTCGCCGCGAGCGCCTTCGTCGCGGGTCCCGAGATCGGCGCGCGCGTCGGCGCGGCGTTCGACTGGCGCGCGCCCCTGCCGGCGGCGCCGGACTACCGGATCGACGGCTGGATCGACCCGCCGCTCTATACCCGCCGCCCGCCGCTGATGATCGACCTCGCCTCGGGCGGCGCCCACGTGCGCGTGCCCGCGGGCTCGCGGGTGGTGGTGCGCGTCGCCGGGCGCGCGGACGCGCAGATCGAGGCGGTGGGCGGCCTCGTCGCGATCGAGGACGACAAGCCGGCCCGCACGCCCGTCGCCGTCGGCGATGCGCCGGCCGGGGCCGCGCTCGCCGCGCCGGCGATCGTCGAGAGCCGCTTCCGGCTCGACGGCGACGGCGAGCTGTCGGTGCGCACGGGGCTCGTGCCCGACGGGATCCTCTCGCTCGAGGCGATCCCCGACACGCCGCCGACGATCCGCTTCGCCGGGCCGCCGGAGCCGGGCCAACGGGGCGTGATGACCCTGCGCTACGAGGGCGGCGACGACTACGGCATCGCCCGCGTCGTCGGCGACGTGCGGCGGGGCGACATGAGGCGGGGGGACGTGCGGCGCGGCGAGGGTGCGCCGGTCGGGCGCACGCTGGTGCCGCCGCCGACGCTCGACCTCCCGGTCCCGTCCGCCGCCGCCGACGGCCCGGTCGCCGAGGAGATCGACCTCACGGAGCACTACTGGGCCGGTGCGCCGATCGACCTCGCGCTCGTCGCCACCGACGACGCCGGCCAGGAGGGGCGCAGCGAGACCGTGTCGACGACGCTGCCGCAGCGCCCGTTCTTCGACCCGCTGGCGCGCGCGCTCGTGGAGCAGCGCCGCAACCTCGTCTTCGCCCCGGACGATCGCCGCCGGGTCCAGGTCGCGCTCGACGCACTCCTGATCGAGCCGGCGCGCTTCACGCCGGAATGGGGCGTCTTCCTCGGCCTGCGCGCGGCGTCGAGCCGCCTGCGCGAGGCCGAGGACGACGCGGATCTCGTGGCGCTCGCCGACTGGCTGTGGGAGATGGCGGTCCAGATCGAGGACGGCGACCTCAGCCAGGCCCAGCGCGACGCGATCGCCGCCGCCGAGCGGCTCGAGGAGGCGATGGAGCGCGACGCGCCCCAGGACGAGATCGACCAGCTGATGGCCGAGCTGCGCGAGGCGATGGACCGGATGCTGCGCGAGCTCGCCGAGCAGATGATGCGCGAGGAGCAGAACCGCGAGCAGGCGGACCTGCCGCCGGACGCCGAGACGCAGACGCTCTCGCGCCAGGACCTCGACCGCATGATGGAGGCGCTCGAGGAGGCGATGCGCGAGGGCGATACGGCGCGTGCCGAGGAGCTGATGAACCAGCTGCGCGATATCATGCGCAACCTCCAGACGGCGCGCCCCGACAGCCGCATGTCGGACCCGATGGCGCGCGAGATGGACCGCCAGATGAACGAGCTCGACGAGCTGATGCGCGGCCAGAGCGAATTGCGCGACGAGACGTTCCAGGACGGGCAGCAGGGGCAGCAAGGCCAGGAGCGGCAACAGGGGCAGCAGGGACAAGAGGGACAGCAGGGCGGCTCGTTGTCCGAGCGCCAGCAGGCGCTGCGCGAGCGGCTGCAGGATCTCCAGCGCTCCATGCGCGAGCTCGGCATGGAGGGCGAAGAGGGCCTCTCCGATGCCGAGCAGGCGATGCGCGACGCCGAGGGGGCGCTCGGCGAGGGCGACCAGGGCCAGGCGGTCGACGACCAGGGCCGGGCGCTCGAGGGTCTCCAGCGCGGCATGCAGGGCATGGCCCAGCAGATGCAGGAGATGATGGGCGAGGGCCAGGGCGAGCAGGCCGGCCAGCCGGGCCGCCCCGGCCAGCGCGGCCGCGCCGACGCCAGGGCCGACGACCCCCTCGGCCGCCCGACCCGCGGGCGCGACTTCTCCGACGGCGACGTGCGCGTGCCCGAGGCCGGCGAGAGCGCGGCCCAGCGCGCCCGGCGCATCATGGAGGAGCTGCGCGACAAGCTCGGCGACCCGACGCGCCCCCGGGACGAGCTCGACTATTTCGAGCGGCTGCTGCGGCAGAATTGAGGGGGCGGCGTCACCCGCGCCCCCAAGCTACGCGCAGCGCGCCGCCAGCTCGGCGCAGCGCGCCGCGAAGCGCGCCTGCGCTTCGCTCGCCGGCCAGGGCTCGAGCCAGGCGGCGACGTCCCTCGGCGCGCCCTCGGGCGTGCCGAAGAAGGTGCGGGCCTCCGCGTCGGCGAAGCCGGCGAGGCGTGTCGCCTCGAGGTAGGCGGCGGTGCGGTCGGCACGCTTGGTGAGCTTGACGAGCGCCTGCGGAGGGGTCGCGCGCAGGCCGAAGCGCAGGCGGATCGCCGCCAGCAGCCTAGCCTCGACCTCCTTGTAGACGTCGCCGATCACCGCCTTGAAGGGCGAGATCATGTCGCCGATGACGTATTCCGGTGCGTCGTGCAGGAGCACGCCGAGCCGCTCGTCGTCGCGCGCGTCGGGCGCGAGGCGGCGCGCGACGTCCTCGACCAGCAGCGAGTGCTGCGCGACCGAGAAGATGTGGCCGCCGCGGGTCTGACCGTTCCAGCGCGCCACGCGGGCGAGGCCGTGGGCGATGTCGTCGAGCTCGACGTCGAGCGGGGACGGGTCGAGCAGGTCGAGGCGCCGGCCCGAGAGCATGCGCTGCCACGCGCGCGGGGCCGTCTCCCTCCGCGCCATGATCTCAGCGCGGCGGCTGCGCCAGCGCTGCGCAGGCCGCGTGGCGGCAGCAGCCGACGAGGTGGTCGTTGGTCATGCCCGTCGCCTGCATGAAGGCGTAGACGATGGTGGGGCCGCAGAAGCCGAAACCCTCGGCCTTGAGCGCCTTGGCCATGCGCTCGGCCGCGGGCGTCTTGGTGGGCGCCTCGGCGCGCGTGCCCAGGTTCGGCTGCACTGGGCGCCCGTCGACGAAGTCCCACAGGAAGGCGGAGAAGGAGCCGCGCTCCTGGATCGCCAGCCAGGCCCGCGCGCCGCGGATCGTCGCCTCGATCTTGGCGCGGTTGCGCACGATGCCCGGGTCCGCCATCAGCGCGGCGACCTTCGCCTCGTCCCAGCGGGCGATGGCGTCCGGCGCGAACCCGTCGAAGGCCTCGCGGAAGTGCGGGCGCTTGCGCAGGATCGTGATCCAGGACAGGCCCGCCTGGAAGCCGTCGAGGATCAGCTTCTCGAACAGGGCGCGGTCGTCGTATTCCGGCACGCCCCATTCGCTGTCGTGGTAGGCGACGTAGAGCGGGTCGGTGCCCGGCCACCAGCAGCGGTCGTGCCCGTCCGCGTGGCGGACGAGCGACCCGTCGGCCGTCACGAGCGCGGCCCGAAGGGCGAGACGTCGAAGGAATAGGACAGGCCGACGCCGGCCCCGAACTGGTCGCGCGAGCCGCGGAAGCGCACCAGCGGCGCATCGGCGACGTCGCCCATCAGGCGGTCGTAGCGGGCGTAGCCGAGCGCCGTCCAGGACTGCGTCAGCTGCACCTGCGCCGAGCCGAGCAGGCCGATGGAGCGCAGGCCCGCGTCGGGATCGTAGACCGGCAGCCCCGAGCGGACGGACTGCGCCTGCGTGACGCCGAAATAGGTATCCATGTAGTCGTCGCTCGCGAGCCGCACGCGCGGGCCCACCGAGAGCGTCCAGGCGGGCTCGGGGCGCGCCACCCAGTCGATGCCGAGATCGGCCAGGATGCCGTCGTGCCCGTTGAAGCCCTGGCGCACGTCGACCGACAGGCGCAGCACGTCGGAGGCCCAGATCTCGGCGAAGACGCCGATCTCGCCCGCCCACTCGACGTCGCCGAGCCCGCGCAGATCGTTCGACTGGTCATCGTCGCGCGCGCCCCGGAAGCCGCCGGAGACGCCGACGCGAAGGCGATCGTGCTGGAGAAGGCCAAGCCGCAGGCCGTCGTCGGGCGCCTTCCAGCTCGACCGCGTGCCGGCGCGGCGCACGGAGAAGATCGGCAGCGGCCGGAAGCGCATCTCGTCCGAGCCCTCGAACACCGGCACGGCCGCCCCGCGCGCGCCGATCGTCACGGTCCAGTCCCCGCGCAGGAATTCCAGCGCGGACGCGGGCGTGGCGGCGAGGCCGACGAGTGCCGCGGAGAGGGCGGTCGCGGCGAGGAGCGCGAGCGGGCGTACGGGCATGGGTGCGGGTCTCCGGAAACGCGACGCTGGGAGAGATCAAGAGGATTGGCGCGGATCCGTCAAGGATTCGTTAAGTGGCCGCCCCGCCCGCCGGCGCCTCGATTTCCGGCGTCTCGAAGGAGATCCAGCCCGGCCGCTCCGGCGTGAGCGCTTGCCCGCCGGCGGTCAGCGGCGTGCCGGCGGCGATCGCGTCGGCGGCGCGGTCGAGGCGCACCATCACGAGCCCGCGACCACCGGCCGCGCTTCCCGTCGTGCCGATCGTGCGCTCGCCGGCGCGGATCTCCGTCCCCGGTGCCGCCGCGACGCCGCCCGCATAGCGGGCCGGCAGGATGCGGGTGCGCGCCGTTCCGCGGTGCTGCATGCGCGAGACGACCTCCTGGCCGACGTAGCAGCCCTTGGCGAAGTCGACGCCGGCGAGCTGGTCCATCAGCGCCTCGTGGGGGAAGGTCTCGCCGAAGGCGAAGTCCCGCCCGCCCTCCGGCACGCCGAGCGCGATGCGCCGGGCGTGGAAGGCGTCCGGGTCCGCGTCCGCGAGGGCCGACGCCTCCGCGACGGTGACGACGGCGCGCCAGCCCAGCGCGGCCAGGCGCGGGTCGGGACCCGCGACGACGTCCGCGCCGGTGGGCGGCGCGACGTCCCAGCCGGCGATCACGGCGCGCTCCGCGGAGCGGTCGGCGATCGCGACCTTGGCCCGCAGCCTGTAGAAGCCGAGCCGCTTGGCGAGATCGGCCGCCCCCGCGGCGGGTGTATCGAGGAGCAGCGTCGGCCCCTCGGCGCCGGGTGCGCGGTGGATCACGAAGTCGAACAGGATCTTGCCCTGGGGCGTCAGCAGCGCGCCGAACAGCGGCGGCCCGTCCGACCGCTCGTCGATGTCGCAGGTCACGAGCCCGTCGAGGAAGGGCGCCGCCTGCGGTCCCGAGACCTCGATCGGGGCGCGGTCGGCGAGATGGACGACGGGCATGGGCGACGCTCCAGGGCGAGGAGCTGCGGCGCAGCTCGGGCAGTCCCGATCTAGGCGCGCGGGTGTCCCGTCTCAAGGCGTCGCGTCACGCGCGGTCGCCCATCCCCCGCAGCCATTCGACGATCGCCGAGAAGTCGCGCCCGCCGTTCCCCTGCCCGGCGAAGAGCGCGTAGAGCTGCGCGGCCTCCGCCCCCAGCGGCGTCGCGGCACCCGCGGCATTGGCCGCGGCCTGGGCGAGGCGCAGGTCCTTGAGCATCAGGTCGGCGGCGAAGCCCGGCGCGTAGCCCTTGTTCGCCGGCGAGGTCGGCACCGGCCCGGGCACCGGGCAGTAGGTCGTCAGCGACCAGCATTGCCCCGACGAGGTCGAGGCCACGTCGAACAGCGCCTGGTGCGAGAGGCCGAGCTTCTCGCCGAGCGCGAAGGCCTCGGCCACGCCGATCATCGAGATGCCGAGGATCATGTTGTTGCAGATCTTCGCCGCCTGGCCGGCGCCGGGCCCGCCGCAATGGACGACCTTCTTGCCCATCGCGTCCAGCACCGGTTTCGCCCGCGCGAACGCCGCCTCCGAGCCGCCGGCCATGAAGGTGAGCGTCCCCGCGCTCGCGCCGCCGACCCCGCCGGAGACCGGCGCATCGAGCGAGAGGCAGCCCGCCGCCTCGGCCAGCGCGTGCGCGGCGCGCGCGCTGTCGACGTCGATCGTCGAGCAGTCGATCAGCAGCGCGCCCTTCGCGCAGGCCGGCAGGATCGCCTCCCAGACCGCCCGCACATGGCGGCCGGCCGGCAGCATCGTGACGACGACCTGGGCCTCCGCGACCGCCTCCTCCGCGCTCGCGGCGATCGTGGCGCCGGCGGCACGGGCCGCCTCCTGCGCCGCCGGCGCGAGGTCGAACCCGACGACGGCGTGCCCGGCGCCCACGAGGTTTCCGGCCATCGGCGCGCCCATGTTGCCGAGCCCGATGAAGGCGATCGTGGTCATGTCGTCTCTCCCCGTGTGCGTCTCGTCTCGACGGCGAGCGCCCCGAGGAGCGCGAAGCCGGCCACCCACAGCATCCACGAGCCGAAGACCTTGTCGAGGGCCGGATCGAGCGCGGGAAAGAACACCGCGAAATGCGAGGTCACCGCCGCCATCACGAGCAGAAGAGGCACGAGGATCAAGGCCGCCGCGCGCACGGCCCGCGTGCGCGGACGCCCGGCGAGGAGGGGCGTCGCCAGCCCGAGCCCGAGGCCGAGCACGCCACCGGCGACGAAGTTCGCCTGGAAGGCCGCTGTCGTGTCGAGGAAGAACAGCGGGCCGGCATAATGGAAGACGGCGAAGAGGGCGGCGGTGAGGAGGAGGCCGAGGAAGAGGGGGCGCATGGATCGTGGCTCCTGTTCCGAGTGAAATCTGGATACCTTGCCACGGCAGTGGCTCGCGATGGACCCTTGCAGTATACCCCCTGGTGTCATAGTTTGATGGTGTTGCCGCTCGGAATGAGCGTGGCCCCGGAGATCCGGAATCAGACCCATGAGAACCATGGAGGCCGGAATGGCACTGGTTGGTGGAAGGGCGCAACGCCCGACGCTACGGGACTTCAGACATGCGGATCTTCAAGACGAAGGAGTTCGCTCGCCTCGCACGTAAGGCGAGGCTGACCGACGGTGACCTGCGCGGTGTGATTCGCCGGGCGGAAGCGGGGCAGATCGACGCCAGGATCGGAAAGTTCCTGATCAAGCAGCGCGTCGCCTCGGAGAGCAAGGGGAAAGCGAAGGCGTATCGCACGATCGTCTGCCATATGATCGGCACGCGCGCCGTATTCCTCGACCTGTTCTCGAAGAGTGAGACGGCGAGCCTGACGAAGCTTGAGACCGAGGCCTACCGCGACGCCGCCAAGGAGATGGCGGCGCTTTCGAACGAGACCGTCGACCGGCTCATGGATGAACTCGAATGGATCGAGATCGACAATGACGAAGACTTATCGGAGTGACCGGCTCCGCTCGGTGCACAAGGCGATGGAGGCGATCCATCGCGTCGGCGGGATCGACAAGGCGACCATGCGTCGCTTCGACCTCGCATGCCTGACGCCGGTCGGCGAGCTGGAACCGACGGACATCAAGCGCATTCGCGAAACAGCCAACATGAGCCAGGCCACGTTCGCGCTGGCGCTGAACGTGAAGACCTCCGTCATCAGCAAGTGGGAGCGGGGCGAGAAGCGGCCGAGTGGCCCCTCCCTTAAGCTCCTCGCGCTGGCGGACAAGAAGGGGATCGACGCGATCCTCTGATCACCCCCGCACCCGCTCCACCTGCGCCCCGCAGCGCGTCAGCTTCGCCTCCAGCGCCTCGAAGCCGCGGTCGAGGTGGTAGACGCGGTTGATCGTGGTCTCGCCCTCGGCGGCGAGGCCGGCGATGACGAGGGAGACGGAGGCGCGCAGGTCGGTCGCCATCACCGGCGCGCCGCGCAGGCGCTCGACGCCCTCGACCGTCGCGAGGTCGCCGTCGAGGCGGATCCGTGCGCCGAGCCGGGCGAGCTCCTGCACGTGCATGAAGCGGTTCTCGAAGATCGTCTCGCGGATGCGCGAGGTGCCCTTGGCGCGGGTCATCAGCGCCATCAGCTGCGCCTGGAGGTCCGTCGGGAAGCCGGGGAACGGTTCCGTCGTCACGTCGACGGGATCGAGGCCCGCGCCGTTGCGCGCGACGCGGATGCCCGCGTTCGTCGGATCGATCGTCACCCCGGCCTGGACGAGCGTGTCGAGGGCGCTCTGGAGCAGCGGCGCGCGGGCGTTCTCGAGCAGCACGTCGCCCCCGGCCATGGCCACCGCCATGGCGTAGGTGCCGGTTTCGATCCGGTCGGGCAGGACCTCGTGGCGGGCGCCGCCGAGGCGCGGCACGCCCTCGATCACGATCGTGGGCGTGCCGGCGCCGGAGACCTTGGCGCCCATCTTGTTCAGGCAATCGGCGACGTCGACGATCTCCGGCTCGCGCGCGGCGTTCTCGATCACCGTCGTGCCGTTGGCGAGCACGGCCGCCATCATCGCGACGTGGGTGCCCGACACCGTCACCTTCGGGAAGACGATCTCGGCGCCCTTGAGGCCCTTGGGCGTGCGCGCCACGACGTCGCCCGCCTCGATCTCGATCTGCGCGCCGAGCCGCTCGAGCGCGAGGATCAGGAGGTCGACCGGCCGCGTGCCGATGGCGCAGCCGCCCGGCAGCGACACCCGCGCCTCGCCGAAGCGCGCGACGAGCGGCGCGATCACCCAGAACGAGGCGCGCATGCGCGAGACGAGCTCGTAGGGCGCGGTCGTGTCGATGATCGTGGACGCGCACAGGCGCAGCGTCTGCCCGGTCTCGGCCGATTCGCCGGGGCGGCGGCCCACCACCGTGTGGTCGACGCCGTGGTTGCCGAGGATGCGCAGGAGGAGCTGGACGTCCGCGAGGCGCGGCACGTTGGCGAGCTCCAGCGTGTCACCCGTGAGCAGGCTCGCGATCATCAGGGGCAGCGCCGCGTTCTTCGCGCCGGAGATCGGCAGGACGCCGGTGAGCGGGGCGCCGCCCGTGATGACGATACGATCCATTGATTGTCTCTTCCCACATGCGGGTGCGCGGCTGCGCACGGGAGAACCTGGGGCGGATGGTTGAAGGAAAGGTAACACGACCGTGTCAATTTTCGGACCGGGGGTCCCGGTCGGGCTCCCGGTCCGGCGCGGGCGGCGCGCCGGCATCGTCCCGCCCGGCGTCGTCGGACGCGCGGGCGCGGCTCTGCGCCTTGCGGCGCTTGAGGTTCTCTCGCAGCGCCGCCTTGAGGCGCGCGGCGCGCTCGTCGTCGGCCATGCTCGTCCTCCGTCGGCGACCACATCCGCGGGCGGGGCCGAGGAGGGGGCGGTCACGGCGCCGCACCGGCCGTGCATCGGCGCGTCCTGCGGCTATATTAGCCCTGGACGGTTTGATCAACGTCAAGGCAGATAGGTGCATTCTGAGGCTCAATCGTGCCGGCTCGCATCCCCCGCGCCCGTTCGTCCCCCGGTGAGATCATGGACTACACGCACTATTTCGAGAGCGCCGTCGCCTCCCTGAAGACCGAGCGGCGCTACCGCGTCTTCGCCGATCTCGAGCGCATCGCCGGCCGCTTCCCGCGCGCGACCTGGCACGGCGCGCCGGGCGGCCCGCGCGAGATCACCGTGTGGTGCTCCAACGACTACCTCGGCATGGGCCAGCACCCGGACGTGATCGCCACGATGACGGCGACGGCGCAGCGCTGCGGCACCGGTGCCGGCGGCACCCGCAACATCTCCGGCACGAGCCATCCGATCGTCGGGCTCGAGCGCGAGCTGGCCGACCTGCACGGCAAGGAGGCCGCGCTCGTCTTCACCTCGGGCTACGTCTCGAACCAGACCGGCATCGCCACCATCGCGAGGCTCATTCCCGACTGCCTGATCCTGTCGGACGCGCTCAACCACAATTCCATGATCGAGGGCGTGCGCGGGTCGGGCTGCGAGAAGCGCATCTGGCGCCACAACGACCTCGCCCACCTCGAGGAGCTGCTGCGCGAGGCCGGGGATCGGCCCAAGCTCGTCGTCTTCGAGAGCGTCTACTCGATGGACGGCGACGTCGCCCCGATCGGCCGCATCTGCGACCTCGCGGAGCGCTGGGGCGCGATGACCTACCTCGACGAGGTCCACGCGGTGGGCATGTACGGCCCGCGCGGCGCCGGCATCGCCGAGCGCGACGGGGTGATGGACCGCATCGACGTGATCGAGGGCACGCTCGGCAAGGCCTTCGGCGTGCTGGGCGGCTACATCGCCGGCCGCAGCGCCGTGATCGACGCGGTGCGCTCGCATGCGCCGGGCTTCATCTTCACCACCGCGCTGCCGCCGGCGATCTGCGCGGCGGCCGCCACGTCGGTGCGCCACCTCAAGCAGTCGCGCTCGGAGCGCGAGGGCCAGCAGCGCCAGGCGGCGCGCACCAAGGCGGTCCTGGTCGAGGCCGGCCTGCCGGTGATGCCGACGCCGACCCACATCGTCCCGGTGATGGTGCGCGACGCCGAGGCCTGCAAGGCGGCCTCCGACCGCCTGCTGGAGCGCCACGGCATCTACATCCAGCCGATCAACTACCCGACCGTGCCGCGCGGCACCGAGCGGCTGCGCATCACGCCGACGCCGCTCCACGCCGAGGCCGACATCCGCCACCTCCGCGACGCGCTCGTCGAGGTCTGGTCGGCGCTCGGGCTCGCCTTCGAGATGCGGGCGCAGGCGGCCGAATAGCGGCTTCGGACGGGGGTTAACGGTCGGGAGGGCACCGGGATCGGACGGCGATTTCCGCCTTGCGTCCCCCTCCGCGATCCTCTATGCACCCCACGACGCCGCCACGCCCCTCGCGGGCGCACGCGCCGCGTTCGCTGCCGTAGCTCAGTGGTAGAGCACTCCCTTGGTAAGGGAGAGGTCGAGAGTTCAATCCTCTCCGGCAGCACCAGCGCCTCTGCTTCTCTTTGGTCAGCATCGCCCGCCCGGCACATGCGCGGCTCGCGGACACGTGCAAGCGAGGCGCGTCGCTCGGACCCGTTGGAGCCCGCGGAGCGGTCGGCATCCCTGCGGCTGCCCCCGGTCCTTCGTCGGCGTCATCCCGCGAGGGGACACGATCCGTGGCCGGGGCGAGCGGCGAGAACCACCGAAGCCGATCCGTGGTGTGGCGCCCGATCGTCCGGTCCGACCCGCCGACCATCCGACCGCCGGGCACGGAGCGGAACCGGCGAGCCGGAGCCCAGGCTTGACGCGCCGGCGCTTCGGCGCCAAAGCCCCTCCTCCGGATGCCGTCCGCCCTCCCGCCCGCGCGCGGGCGGCGGCCGCCCCCGCTGCGCTAGGAGGACCGCCATGGAGTCGTCTCGGGATGTCGCGAACGCGCCCGCCGTCGCGATCGTGCCTCCCGGCCGGCCGCTCGTCGGGCGCGTCGTGCCGCCGGGGTCGAAGTCGATCACCAATCGCGCGCTCCTCCTCGCCGGCCTCGCTCGCGGCGAGAGCGTCCTGCGGAACGCGCTCGCCAGCGACGACACGGGACACATGGCGCAGGCGCTGCGCCGCATGGGCGTGCCCGTGCGCCAGGACGAGGACGACGGCGCCACGACCTTCGTCGTGTCCGGCACCGGCCGCCTCGCCCCTCCCGACGGGCCGCTCCTCCTCGGCAACGCCGGCACCGCCATGCGCTTCCTCACCGCCGCCGCGGCGCTCGTCGACGGCACGGTCGTGCTCGACGGCGACGCCCACATGCGCAAGCGGCCGATCGGGCCGCTCACGGCGGCGCTCGGCGCGCTCGGCGTCGAGGCGCGCGACACCGAGGGCCGCCCGCCGGTGACCGTGCGCGGGCGCGGCGCCTTCGGGGCGAGCGCGGTGACGATCGACGCGGGCCTCTCGAGCCAGTACGTCTCGGCGCTCCTCATGGCGGCCGCCTGCAACGACCGGCCCGTGACCGTGGCGCTCGCGGGCGCCGCGATCGGCGCGCGCGGCTACGTCGACCTCACGCTCGCCGCCATGCGGGCCTTCGGCGCACAGGTCCTGCAGGAGGACGTCGGCCGCTGGCGTCTCTCTCCCACGGGCTACCGCGCCTGCGCCTACCGGGTCGAGCCCGACGCCTCCGCCGCGACCTATCTCTGGGCCGCCGAGCAGCTCACCGGCGGGGCGATCGACCTCGGCGTCGCCCCCGCCGACATGACCCAGCCGGACGCCGCCGCGCACGACCTGATCGCGCGCTTCCCCCGGCTCCCGGAGACGATCGACGGCTCCCAGATCCAGGACGCCGTTCCCACGCTGGCCGCGCTCGCCGCCTTCAACGAGACGCCGGTGCGGTTCGTCGGCATCGCCAACCTGCGCGTGAAGGAGTGCGACCGCATCCGCGCCATGGCGACCGAGCTCGCCCGCGTGCGGCCGGGCCTCGCCCGCGAGGAGGGCGACGATCTCGTGGTCGCCGGCGATCCCGATCTCGCCGCGACCGCGCGGCCGGCGCGGATCGAGACCTACGCCGACCACCGCATCGCCATGAGCATGGCCCTGGTCGGCCTGCGCGTGCCCGGCGTCACCATCCTCGACCCCGCCTGCACGGCAAAAACCTATCCCCGCTACTGGCGCGACCTCGCCCGGCTCGGCGTCGTGCTGCGGCCGGAATGACGCGGCGGCGGGCTCCTTAGACTTTCGGCTAGGGTAGGCGCAGCGGAATGCGCCTTGAATCCCATGCATGGCTGGGGCTAGCATAGTGCACGTCCGGCCCTCGGGGGGTCGGCCGGGACCCGTGCGCGCGCCCGAACGCCACAAGAGCATCCGCCGGCCATCGGCGGCGGCGACGTGCATCCACGAATGGGAGAACGCCTTCATGACGAAGAAAGCCGGACTGCGCACGACCGCGCTCGTCACCACGCTCGCCGCGACCGCTCTGCTGGCCGCCCCGCGCGACGCCGCAGCGGAATTCGACAGCGTCCGCTGGCAGATCCCGATGTCCTTCGCCTCGACGCTGACCGCGCTCGGCGACACGATGCCGTGGGTGTCCGAGGCGGTGTCGAAGGTCTCGGGCGGCGAGGTGACGCTGCAGGTCATGGAGCCGGGCACCCTGATCCCGCCGCTGACGATCTTCGAGAACGCCTCGCTCGGCAACATCGACGCGGGCTATTCCTGGATGGGCTACGAGCGCGGCCAGGTGCCGGCCTCGGCGCTGTTCGGCGCGACGCCTTTCGGCCTCGACAGCCCCGGCTTCATCGCCTGGATGTATTTCGGCGAGGGCGACCAGCTCCTCAAGGAGACCTTCGAGCCCCATGGCGTCTACCCGATCCTGTGCGGCTCGATCAGCCCGGAGGCGTCCGGCTGGTTCCGCAACGAGATCACCGCCGTCTCCGACCTGCAGGGCCTCAAGTTCCGCGCCGCCGGCGTCGGCGGCGAGATCATGCAGGAGCTCCAGATGTCGGTGACGCTGCTGCCCGGCGGCGAGCTCTACCAGGCGCTCGAGACCGGCGTCCTCGACGCGACCGAGTTCTCGCTGCCCACCGTCGACGAGCAGCTCGGCTTCTTCCAGGTCGCGAAGTACTACTACCTGCCCGGCTGGCACCAGCCCTCCACGAACCAGTTCCTCTACGTGAACCTGGACGCCTGGAACGAGCTGAACGACCAGACCAAGGCCCTCATCGAGACGACCTGCACCGCCGGCGTCACCATGGCGATGGCCAAGGCCGAGGCGCTGCAGGGCGCGGTGCTGTCGCGCTTCCAGGAGCAGGGCGTCAACCTCGTCACCTGGTCGGACGACTTCCTCGACACGTTCTGGGACGCCACGCAGACCGTGATGGCGCGTCTCTCCGAGCAGGACGCGCAGTTCGGCAAGGTGCACGACTCGATGCGCGCCTTCCAGCGCGAGCACGCCGAGTGGTACGCCAAGGGCTACCTGCCGCGCGACTGGGCCTACAACAACATCGTCCAGGACCAGTGATCGCGTCCTCGACCTGATCGAGAGGTCCTTCCCGTGGCCAATCTCCACGTGACGCCCGAGGGGGCGGCGGCCGGGGCCGCCGCCTTCTCCCTGCCCGAGACGGCGATCTCCCGCCCGCTCGACGCGCTCGTGCGCGTCATCGGGGAAGCCTTCTCGTGGATCTGGGCGATCCTGATCGTGCTCATCGTGGGCAACGTCGTCCTGCGCTACGCGATCGGCACGAACTTCGTCGCGCTGGAGGAGCTGCAATGGCACCTCTATGCGATCGGCTTCATGATGGGCCTGTCCTACACGCTGCTCATGGACGGGCACGTGCGGGTCGACGTGGTCGCCGAGCACTGGTCGCACCGGCGTCGCGCCTGGGTCGAGCTCGGCGGGCTCCTCCTGTTCGTCGGCCCCTTCATCTACGTGGTGATCGCCTACGGGCTCCCGTTCGTCGAGCGCTCGTGGGACCTCGCCGAGACCTCCCCGGCTCCCGGGGGGCTTCCCGCACGCTGGTTCATCAAGTCCTTCATCATCACGGCGTTCGCCTTCCTGGGGCTCGCGGCGTTCTCGCGCCTGACGCGGGTGACCGCCTTCCTCTTCGGCACACCGCGGCCGGTCGACGGCGGCCGCGCGACCGAGACCTGACCCATCACACTGGCGCGGGCCCGCGGGCCCCGGAGGACGCAGGGCGTGCTCGAGACCTACGAGTTCCTGGTCATCGCGATGTTGGGATCCTTCATCGCCCTGATCTTCACCGGCTTCCCGATCGCGTGGCTGCTCGGCGGCATCTCGGTGATCTTCGCCGTCCTGGCGATCCTGCTCAACGAGCATCTCGGCATCGACACGTTCAACCTGCGCAGCGACCGCGTGTTCGCCTTCTTCGCGCAGCGCATCTACGCGCAGATGGCGAACTGGGTGCTCGTCGCCCTGCCGATGTTCATCTTCATGGGGTTGATGCTCGAGCGCTCGGGCGTCGCCGACAAGCTGATGACGAACTTCGTCAAGCTGTTCGGGCGCTTCCGCGGCGGGCTCGCGGTCGGCGTGATCCTGATCGGCATCCTGCTCGCCGCCTCGACCGGCATCGTCGGCGCCTCGGTGACGCTCCTCGCCATGCTCGCCATGCCGGTGATGCTGGCGCAGAACTACTCGAAGTCGCTCGCCTCCGGCGTGATCGCCTCGGCCGGCACGCTCGGCATCCTCATCCCGCCGTCCGTCATGCTCATCCTGATGGCCGACCAGCTCTCGCTGTCGGTGGGCGAGCTGTTCATGGGCGCGCTGATCCCCGGCGTCCTGCTCGGCGTCGCCTACATCGTCTATGTCGTCATCGCGGCGCAGATCTTCCCGAAGCTCGCGCCGGCGCCGAAGGGGCTGGAGCCGGTGAGCGCCAGGCTGGTCTTCGACACCCTGCTCGCCGTCGTGCCTCCGATCCTGCTGATCCTCGCGGTGCTCGGCTCGATCTTCTTCGGCATCGCGACGCCGACGGAAGCCTCGGGCGTCGGCGCGGCGGGCGCGACGCTGCTCGCCATCGCCAACCGGCGCTTCTCCTACGCCGTGCTGCGGGACGTCTGCTACAAGACCACGCTGACGACGGCGTTCATCTTCGGCATCTTCCTCGGAGCGACCGCCTTCGCCGTGGTGCTGCGCCAGCTCGGCGGCGACGAGTTCATCGCCCACATGCTGAACTCGATCCCGCTTCCGGCGGGCGGCATTGTGCTGGTGATCCTGTTCATCGCCTTCCTGGCCGGGTTCTTCCTCGACTGGCTCGAGATCACGCTGATCCTGCTGCCGCTCGTCGGTCCGGTCGTGGTGGGGCTCGGCTTCGAGCTCACCTGGTTCGTGGTCCTGTTCGCGGTGACGCTGCAGACCTCGTTCCTCACGCCACCGGTCGGGTTCTCGCTGTTCTACCTGAAGGGCGTGGTCCCGCCCGAGGTGAAGACGACCGACATCTACAAGGGCGTCATCCCCTTCGTGGCGATCCAGGTGCTCGTGGTCGCGACCGTGTTCGGCTTCGAGGACCTCGTCCTCTGGCTGCCCGCGCAGATGTACGGCGGCTGAGAGGCGGCGCGCCGGGCGAGCGGCCGCCGGCCCGATCGGGTGGGCCGATTGGCCGTTGACCTGGGGGAATATCCGTATCATACGGCCTTCACATGCGGGCGTGCGCGAATGCGCAGGCCCGCGGCCCGCGCGAGGCCCGCCGTCGACCGGCCGCGGGCGTCCGGGGACAAAGTCGAGGACGCGCGACAACGCGCGCCGCCGGGGTGGGAGGAGCCGAGTGCAGATCGTCGCGTGGGTGATGCGCGCCTTCAGCGGTGTGAACCGCGTGGTGGGCAACGTCTTCTCCTGGCTCGCCCTGGCCATCGTCGTCGTCTGCTTCACCGTCGTGCTGCAGCGCTACGTGCTGTCGACGACGCAGGTGTGGATGCAGGACCTCTACGTCTGGCTGAACGGCGCCATGTTCACCGCGGTCGCCGGCTTCGCGCTCCTGCGCGACGACCACGTGCGGGTGGACATCTTCTACCGGCCCGCCACGGTGCGCACGAAGGCGTTGATCGACATGATCGGCGTCGTGATCTTCATCGTCCCCTTCTGCTGGGTGATGTACGCCTACGGCATGCCCTGGGTCGCGCGCTCCTGGGGCCTCGCCGAGGCATCGCCCAACGTCGGCGGCATGCCCGGCTACTTCGTCCTCAAGACCTTCATCCTCGTCTTCGCCGCGCTGATCCTGCTCCAGGGCCTCGCCATGATCGCCCGCAGCATCCTGATCCTCGGCGGGCGCGAGGATCTCGTGCCCGAGAACCTGCGCTACGGCCACGGCAAGGAGTAAGCCGGCATGGATCCCGTCCTCATCGGCGAGATTCTCGCCGGCTCGATGTTCTTCGGCATCATCGGCCTGCTGATGCTCGGCTTCCCCGTCGCCTTCACGCTGGCGGGCGTGTCGCTGATCTTCGGTCTCGTGGGAATGTGGCTCGGCGTGTTCGACCCGTCGAACTACGCGGCGCTGCCGTCCCGCTACATCGGCTTCATGACGAACGAGGTGCTGGTCGCGGTGCCCTTGTTCATCTTCATGGGCGTGATGCTCGAGCGCTCGGGCATCGCCGAGCAATTGCTGCTGACGATGGGCAAGCTGTTCGGCAGCCTGCGCGGCGGGCTCGGCATCTCGGTCGTCGTCGTGGGCGCGCTGCTCGCCGCTTCGACGGGCGTCGTCGGCGCCACCGTCGTCACGATGGGCCTGATCTCGCTGCCGGCGATGCTGCGGGCGGGCTACGATCCGCGGCTCGCCTGCGGCGTGATCTGCGCCTCGGGAACGCTCGGGCAGATCATCCCGCCCTCGACGGTGCTCATCTTCATGGGCGACATGCTGTCGGGCATCAACGCCCAGGTGCAGATGGCGAAGGGCAACTTCGCGCCGGCGCCGGTCTCGGTCGGCGATCTCTTCGCGGGCGCCTTCTTCCCGGGCCTGATGCTGGTGGGCCTCTACCTCGTCTGGATGGTGATCAAGGCGGCGGTGTCCCCGAAGAGCTGCCCGGCCATGCCGGTGCCCCCCGAGGAGCGCCGGCATCTGCCGCGCGAGGTGGTCGTCGCGCTCGTGCCGCCGCTCCTCCTCATCATCGCCGTGCTCGGCTCGATCCTCGGCGGCATCGCCACGCCGACGGAGGCCGCCTCGGTGGGCGCGGTCGGCGCCTCGCTGCTCGCGGCGCTGCGCTGGAAGCTGAGCCCGCGGACGCTCCGGGAGGTGGTGATCGCGACCGCGACGATCACCTCGATGATCTTCATCATCCTCTTCGGCGCCTCGGTCTTCTCGATCGTCTTCCGCCTGATGGGCGGCGACGCGCTCGTGCACGACCTCCTGTCGGGCCTGCCCGGCGGCGTGTTCGGCGCGGTCGTCGCGGTCATGGCGATGATGTTCGTGCTGGGCTTCATCCTCGACACGTTCGAGATCATCTTCATCGTCCTGCCGATCACGGCGCCGGTCCTGCTCGGGCTCGACGTCAGCCCGGTCTGGCTCGGGGTGATCGTCGGCATGAACCTGCAGACCTCGTTCCTGACGCCGCCCTTCGGCTTCGCGCTGTTCTACCTGCGCGGGGTCGCGCCCTCGAAGGTGACGACGGGGATGATCTACCAGGGCGTCATACCCTTCGTTGTCCTGCAGGTGATGGCGATCGCGCTGCTCTTCATCTTCCCGCAGATCGCGACCTGGCTGCCGAGCGTGCTCTACGGCTGAGCGGGCGCCCGGCCGCGCCCCTCGGCGGGGGCGGCCGGCGCTTCGGCAACGGCAAGAGCGCGGGCAACGGCACGAACGCGGGCACCCCGGCGCCGGGCGGCGACGGGGTGCTGGCGTTCTACCGAAGACGGGGTTCTACCGGAGATGGGGAGGAGGTGGCCGGCCGGAAGCGGTCATGAGGAGGCCATTGTCCGCTTCCGAGCCGGCCGTGCCCTGCGAAAACCCAGGAGATGCGGCGGACCTGGACATCGAGGGCGTCTCGTGGGCGGGAGGGGGCTGGCCCGCTCCGCCGTTGCCGTGCACCCTACAGGAACCCGTATGCGGTGCAACAGGAGACGCGCCACCGCACCGATTCAGTCTTCGTAAAGGTTAAGATGCGTGCGGTCGGGACTTCGGGGGACGGGCTCCGTGCCGGAATCGCCTCAGGCCGCGGCCGCGACGACGCGGTTGCGGCCCTCCTCCTTCGCCCGGTAGAGCGCGACGTCGGCGCGCTTGAGGATGTCGGCGGGGCTGCGGTCGTCGAGGTTGCGCGCGGCCACGCCGATCGAGACCGTGACCGGGATCGCGCGCGTGCCCTGATGGATGGCGAAGGGCTCGGATTCGATGCGCTCGCAGATGCGCTGCGCCACCGCCCGCGCGCCCTCGAGGCCGGTGTCGGGCACCACGACCACGATCTCCTCGCCGCCGAAGCGGGCGACGACGTCGATGCCGCGGGTCAGCGAGCGGATGCGGTTGGCGAACTCGCGCAGCACCTCGTCGCCGGCGTCGTGGCCGAAGCTGTCGTTGACCGACTTGAAGCGATCGATGTCGAGCACGAGGAGCGAGAGCGGGCGGGCCCTGAGGCTCGCTTCGTCGAAGAGCGCGGCGAGGTGGCTGTCGAGATAGCGGCGATTGTGCAGGCCGGTGAGCGCGTCGGTGACGGCGAGCTCGAGCGAGACCTGGACGCTCTCGCGCAGCCGCTCGGCGAAGCGCTTGCGGCGAACCTGGGTGCGCACGCGCGCGACGAGCTCGTTGCGGTCGACGGGCCTCACCAGGAAGTCGTGCACGCCGATGTCGAGGCCGCGCAGGATGCGCCCGCGGTCCTCGGCCTCGGCGATCATCAGGACGGCGAGGTCGCGCGTGCGCTCGAGCGAGCGCAGCTGCGAGCACAGACGCAGGCCGTCGAAATCCCGCAGGTCGAGGGAGACGAGCACCGTGTCGTAGGCGCCCTCGGCGGCCCGGATCAGCGCCTGGTGCGGATCGGGCTCGACATCGACCCTGTGCACCTGGGAGAGCGTCGCCGCGAGCCGCTCGTGCGAGGACCGGCGGTCGTCGACGATGAGGATCTTGGCGTTCTGCCCGTCCTCTGCGGCGGCGGCGGCGAGGGGGTCGCCGACGAGGCCGTACTCGCGCGAGGCCATGGCCCGGGTGCGCAGCTCGTCGGTGACGGACTTGAGCCGTACCAGCGAGCGCACGCGGGCGAACAGCGAGGCGTCGTCCACGGGCTTCGTGAGGAAGTCGTCGGCGCCGGCGTCGAGCCCCTTGAGGCGGTCGCTCGGCTGGTCGAGCGCGGTGACCATGACGACGGGCAGATGCGCGGTCGTCGGCGCGTTCTTGAGCCGCCGGCAGACCTCGAACCCGTCCATGCCCGGCATCATCACGTCGAGCAGGACGATGTCGCACTGGCCCTGCTCGCAGATCGCCAGCGCGTCCGGGCCGTTCATGGCGGTGACGACGTCGAAGTACTCGGCCGAGAGCTTGGCCTCGAGCAGCTTCACGTTCGGGAAGATGTCGTCGACGACGAGGACTCGGGCTGTCATCGCAGGGTCACTCCGTCACGCGTCGCCGACGTAGGTGCGGACGGTCTCCAGGAACTTGGCGACCGAGATCGGCTTCGACAGGTAGGCCTCGCAGCCGCCCTCGCGGATGCGCTCCTCGTCCCCCTTCATGGCGAAGGCGGTGACCGCGACGACGGGGATCGCCTTGAGGTCGTCGTCCTCCTTCAGCCACTTCGTCACCTCGAGGCCGGAGACCTCGGGAAGCTGGATGTCCATCAGGATCAGGTCGGGGCGGTGCGAGCGCGCGAGCTCCATCGCCTCGAATCCGCTCGCGGTCTTGAGGGTCGCGAAGCCGTGCGCCTCGAGCAGGTCGTTGAAGAGCTTCATGTTGAGCTCGTTGTCCTCGACGATGAGCACGGTCTTCTTCATCCCAGACCTCTCGTGGCGCGAGCGGTGCGATCACGCCCGCCGCTCGCGTTTGCTCGGATGACGCCTTGTACCGTACACCTATTGACGAATGGTCAAATCGGAAGCCGAGCCGGTGAGAACCGAACGCCGCACAGCAAGCATGAACGCCGCACGCGCGGAGGCGATCGCCGTCGTCGCCCTGGGGTCGATCGCCGCGGACGAGGAGCGGCTCGCGCGCTTCCTCGCGCTGACGGGGCTCGATCTCGGCGGCCTGCGGGCGGCGGCGGCGGAGCCGGGCTTCCTCGCGGCGATCCTCGACCACGTCGTGGCCGAGGAGGCGCTGCTGCTGGCGGTCGCCGAGGCCGCCGGCGAGAGCCCCGAGGCGGTGATGCGGGCGCAGATGCTGCTCTCGCCCCCCGCCTTCGACGCCTGACGGGAGCCTCGTCGTGCCCGCGGCGGCCGCCCTGTGCCGGGACTGCCTGCACCTCGCGCCTGCGGCGCCGGGCGCGCGGCCGCGCTGCCGCGCCTGCGGCTCGCCCCGGCTCGTGGCCCATCCCGAGCTGACCGCGCTCGCGATCGCCCACGTCGACTGCGACGCCTTCTTCGCCACGATCGAGAAGCGCGACGACCCCTCGCTCGCCGACAAGCCGGTGATCGTCGGCGGCGGACGGCGCGGCGTGGTGTCGACCTGCTGCTACGTCGCGCGCACCTACGGCGTGCGCTCGGCGATGCCGATGTTCAAGGCGCTCGACGCCTGCCCCGACGCCGTCGTCATCCGCCCCGACATCGCCAGGTACGCCGCCGTCGGGCGACAGGTGCGGGCGATGATGCGCGACCTCACGCCCCTCGTGGAGCCGTTGTCGATCGACGAGGCCTTTCTCGACCTCTCCGGCACCGAGCGCCTCCACGGCGCGCCGCCGGCGGTGACGCTCGCGCGCTTCGCCGCACGGGTGGAGCGCGAGCTCGGGATCACGGTGTCGGTGGGGCTCGCGCCCAACAAGTTCCTGGCGAAGATCGCCTCGGACCTCGACAAGCCCCGCGGCTTCGCCGTGATCGGAGCCGCCGAGGCGGCCGCGTTCCTGGACGGCAAGCCCGTCGGCATCCTGCCCGGCATCGGCGCCGTCGCGCAGCGCAGGCTCGCCCAGGCGGGCTTCGCCACGGTCGGCCGGATCGCCCGCGCCGATCCCGCGCGCCTCGTCGCCGTGGCGGGCCGGGACGGGCTGCGGCTCAAGGCGCTCGCCGAGGGGCGGGACGCACGCCGCGTCGAGCCCGAGCGCGAGACGAAGAGCGTCTCCGCGGAGACGACGTTCCAGCGCGACATCGCCGTGCGCGGCGAGCTCGAGCCGATCCTGTGGCGCCTGTGCGAGAAGGTCGCCGCGCGCATGGCGGCGGACGGGCACGCGACCCGCAGCGTCGTGCTCAAGCTGAAGACGGCCGACTTCAAGCTGCGTACCCGCACCGTCTCGGGCCTGCCCCCGACGCAGCTCGCCACCCGCCTCTACGAGGCCGGCCGGCGCCTGCTCGCCGAGGAATGCGACGGCACCGCCTTCCGCCTGATCGGCATCGGCGCCGGCGACCTGTGCGACCCCGCGCTCGCCGACCGCGGCGACCTCGCCGACCCCGACGCCCCCCGCGAGAAGAGCCGCGCCGACGCCATCGCGGCGCTGCGCAAGCGCTACGGGCAGGGAGTGGTGCAGCGGGGGATCGTGCTGCGCGAGGGGAAGTAGGCGAGCGGAGGGCGTCGATGCCGCCCCTTCACCCCTTGCGCTTGCGGCAGTACAGCTCGAGCCGGTGCCGGACGACCTCGTAGCCCAGCTCGGCGGCGATCTCGGCCTGCAGCTTCTCGATCCGCTCGTTGTGGAACTCGAGCACGTCGCCGGTCTCGACGTCGATGATGTGGTCGTGGTGCGGGGCGTCCGCCGGCTCGAAGCGGGCGGGGGCGCCCTCGAAGGCGTGGCGGTGGACGACGTTCTGCTGCTCCAGCACGGAGAGCGTGCGATACACCGTGGAGAGCGAGACGGAGGCGTCGAGATCCTGCGCGCGGCGGTGGAGCTCGTTGGCGTCCGGGTGATCCTCCGCGCGGGAGAGAACCTCGATCAGCGCGGCGCGTTGCCGCGTGATGCGAACGCCCTTCTCGCGCAGAGCCTCCTCCAGCTCCCGCGCGCGCCCCTCGATCAGGCTCTCGGAATCACGTGTCGTCATCCGCGGCACGCTAGCCAAGTGCGACGCATTTGCAAGAGCCAGATGCAAATGGCTCGCAAGTGCGTTGACATATGCAAATCGTTCCCATATGCGTCTACACGAGAGCGGTGCGAAGGCCGCGGTCGGCAGGCAGGAGACGAGGCGCATGAGGACGACGAGGCGGGTGCTTCTGGGGCTCGCGGCCGGCGTGATCGCCGCGGCAGGGCTCCTCGGGACGCCGGCGGCGCGGGCGCAGGGCGGTGGGACGAGCGACGAACAGACGATCGACGTCGTGGCCACGACAGGCATGATCGCGGACGCGGCGCGGGCCGTCGGCGGCGATCGCATCGCGGTCCGCGCGCTGATGGGTCCGGGCGTCGACCCGCACGCCTATCGCCAGACCCGCACGGACATCCTCGCGCTCGCCAACGCCGACCTCGTGCTGTGGAACGGCCTCTACCTCGAGGCCCAGATGGAGGACTTCCTCCTCGATCTCGCCGAGACGACGACCGTCGTCGCGGTGGCGGAGGCGCTGCCGGAGGACCGGCTCGTCGCCCACGACGACTACGAGGGCCGCTTCGACCCGCACGTCTGGATGGACCCGCGCCTGTGGTCGGGCGTCGTCGAGGCGGTGCGCGACGCGATGATCGCCGTCGCGCCGCAGCACGAGGCCGCCTTCGCGGCGAATGCCGAGGCCCATCTCGCCGAGATCGCCCGCCTCGCGGACTACGCGGACGACGTCCTCGGCTCGGTTCCCGAGGGCGGCCGCGTGCTGCTCTCAGCCCACGACGCCTTCAACTACTTCGGTCGCGCCTACGGCTACGAGGTCGTCGGCATCCAGGGCATCTCGACGGAGAGCGAGGCGGGCCTCGCGCGGATCGAGGAGCTCGTCGACATGCTCGTCTCGCGCGGCATCGGCGCGGTCTTCGTCGAGAGCTCGGTCTCGGATCGCAACATCCGCGCCCTGATCGAGGGCGCGGCCGCCCGCGGGCACGAGGTGGTCGTCGGCGGCGAGCTGTTCTCCGACGCCATGGGCGAGCCGGGGAGCTGGGAGGGCACGTATATCGGGATGATCGACCACAACGCCACGACCATCGCCCGCGCCCTCGGCGGTGCGGCGCCGGAGCGCGGCATGGACGGCCGCCTCGCGGCCGGGATGTGAAGGACGCCATGACGATGCCCAGCGCCGAGGTTCGTCTCGCAGCCGAGGACGGCCGGGCCATGCGCCCGGCCGCGCCCGTCGACAGTCCCTTCGCGGTGCAGGAGACGACCGTGTCCTACGGGGGCAAGCCGGTCGTCTTCAACGTCGACTTCGTGGCGCCGCCGAACAGCATGGTCGCGATCGTGGGGCCGAACGGGGCGGGAAAGTCGAGCCTGCTCAAGGCCGCGCTCGGCATCGTGCCGTCCGTCTCCGGCCGCGTCACGGTCTTCGGCGAGCCGCTGGCGAAGGCGCGCCGACGCATCGCCTACGTGCCCCAGCGCGCCAGCGTGGACTGGGACTTCCCCACGCGGGTGATCGACGTCGTGCTGATGGGGATGTACCGCGAGCTCGGCCTCCTCAAGCTCGTGCGCCGAGCCCATCGCGAGCACGCGACGGCCTGCCTCGCGCGGGTAGGCATGGCGGATTTCGCCGATCGCCAGATCGGCCAGCTCTCCGGCGGCCAGCAGCAGCGCGTCTTCCTCGCCCGCGCGCTGGCGCAGGGCGCCGACCTCTACCTCCTCGACGAGCCCTTCGCCGGCGTCGACGCGGCCACCGAGAAAGCGATCATCGACGTGCTCAAGAGCCTGAAGGCCGAGCGCAAGACCGTCATCGCCGTCCACCACGACCTCGCCACCGTGGCCGACTATTTCGACCACGTGCTGCTCGTCAACGTCCGCAAGATCGCCGACGGGCCGGTGGCCACCACCTTCACCGGCGAGAACCTGCAGGCGACGTACGGCGGGCGCCTCGCGACCGCGCACATCGACCAGCTGAAGCTCGCGAGCGCCTGAGATGGACACGGGCTTCTGGCAGGCCTTCCTCGCGGCGCTGGCCCTCCAGGCGGGCTACAATTCCGCCCTCGTCGCGGTCGGCGCGGGGCTCCTCGGCGCCGCCGCCGGCGCGGGCGGGACGTTCCTCTTCCTGCGCAAGCGCGCGCTCGTGTCCGACGCCGTCGCCCATGCGACCCTGCCGGGGATCGGCATCGCCTTCATCCTGATGGTGATGCTCGGCGGCGAGGGGCGCAGCCTGCCCGGGCTGCTGCTCGGCTCGGCCGTGTCGGCGACGGTGGGGCTCTTCCTCGTCGAGTGGATCGCCCGGCGCACGCGGCTCCCCGAGGATGCGGCGATCGGGGCGGTGCTCTCCGTGTTCTTCGGCTTCGGCATCGTGCTGCTCACCGTGATCCAGACCATGTCGAGCGGTCGCCAGGCGGGGCTCGAGAGCTTCCTCCTCGGCTCGACCGCCGGCATGCTCTATGCCGATGCGGTCACCATCGCCGTCGGCGGCGCGCTGTGCGTCGGGGTCGTCCTGCTGCTGCGGCGGCCGATGACGATCGTCTCCTTCGATCCCGACTGGGCGGCGGCCTCGGGCGTGAGCGTGCGCGGCGTCGACCTCGCGATCATGGGGCTCGTGATGGCGGTGACGGTGATCGGGCTCAAGATCGTCGGGCTCATCCTCGTCGTCGCGCTGCTCATCATCCCGCCGGTGACGGCGCGGTTCTGGACGGAGCGGACCGAGCGGGTCGTCTGGATCGCGGGCGCGCTCGGCGGCGCCGCCGGCTATCTCGGCGCGGCGCTCTCGGCGTCGGCGCCCGACCTGCCGACGGGGCCGCTCATCGTGCTCGTCTCCTTCGGGCTGTTCATGCTCTCCCTCCTCCTCGCGCCGGTGCGCGGCGTCGCGGCGGCGCTGTGGCGGCATCGCCGCTTCCAGCACGACGTCCACCGCCGCCAGGGCCTGCTCGCGCTGGCGCGCCGCGAGGCGATCTTCGACCGGCTGACGCTCAAGGTCCTCCGGCGCGAGGGGCTGATCCGCCCCGACGGCGTCGAGACGCCGGACGGCGCGGCGCAGGCGGCGAAGGTGCTGCGCGACGAGAAGCGCTGGGACGTCGCGCGCCGGGTCTACCGGGACGAGACCATCGCCGGGCGCTACGACGGGCTCACCTCGATCGAGGCGGTGCTCACCCGCGACGAGATCGCCGAGCTCGATCGCAGGCTCGGGCCGCCGGTTTCCGTCGGGCCGCGAATCGCGGGAGCCGTGCCGTGAACGCCTTCGTCCAGCTCGACCTCACGCCGCTCCTCATCGGCGTCCTCGCGGCGATCGCCTGCGCGCTGCCGGGCAACTTCCTCCTCCTGCGCCGCCAGGCGCTGATCGGCGACGCGATCTCGCACGTGGTGCTGCCGGGCATCGTCGTCGCCTTCCTGGTCACGGGGACGATCACGACCTGGCCGATGATGCTCGGCGCCGGCGGCGCCGCGATCGTCGCCGTCGTGCTGATCGAGGCGGTGCGGCGGCTCGGGCGCATCGAGCCGGGCGCCGCGATGGGCGTCGTCTTCACGGCGATGTTCGCGGCGGGCGTGCTGCTCCTGGAGCAGACGGACACGTCGGGCGTCCACATCGACGTCGAGCACGCGCTCTACGGCAGCCTGGAGAGCCTGATCTGGCTCTCCGCCGACGGCTGGGGCTCGCTGCTCGACCCCGTGGCGCTCGCGGGCCTGCCGCCGGAGCTGCCGCGCATGGCGGCCGCGGCGGCGCTGATCGCGCTGCTCACGGGGGTGTTCTGGCGCCCCCTGAAGCTCTCGACCTTCGACGAGGGCTTCGCGGCGACGCTGGGGCTCCCCGTCGCGGCGATCTCGCTCGGCCTCGTCGTCGCCGCGGCGGTGGCGGCGGTCGCGGCCTTCGACGCGGTGGGCTCGATCATCGTCATCGCCATGTTCATCTGCCCGCCGGCGGCGGCGCGGCTGATGACGAACCGGCTCGAGCGCCAGGTCGCCTGGAGCGTCGCCTTCGCCACGCTCTCCGCCGTCCTCGGCTACGTGCTGGCGGGCTGGGGCCCGCTCTGGCTCGGCGGCACGCACGCGGTGAGCGCGGCCGGCATGATCGCCACCGTGTCGGGGGTGATCCTCGCGCTCGCCTGCCTGCTCGGCCCGCACCGGGCGCGGGTGGGCGCGGCGCGGGAGGCGTGACGGAGCGTCAGGCGGGTGACGTGTCGGGCGCGCCGGGTGGCCGCACATCGCACGGCTCCACCGCCCGCACCGAGGCGCGGAGGCCTCGTCTCCGGGGAGGACGCGGCCCGAGGATGCGGCCCCCTCCCCGCGTCGGACCGTAGCACCCCCTCCCAGCCGCCGGGCGCGTTCTCCATCTACAGGGCATCGACGTGGTGTTCATGCCCGCGCCACGGGCCGGCGCCCGCGCGAAAGCCGCCGTTTCGGGACCGTTCTCGGCATCCGTGCGACCCCTCGGGGCCTTGCCACCCGCCGGGGCGTGGGCTAAGCGTCGCCCGGCGCAGCGCCGTCCAGAGTCCGCCTCTTCCAGGGCGGAGCCGTCGGCGTTGCGGGCCACGTGAGAAGGGAGCGTCATGACCGCGCTTTTGGCCGACTACCTGCCGCTCGTCATCTTCATGGGCGTGGCGCTCTTCATCGGCGCCATCCTGCTCGCCGCACCCTTCGTCGTGGCCTACAAGAGCCCGGATTCCGAGAAGCTCTCGGCCTACGAGTGCGGGTTCAACGCCTTCGACGACTCGCGCATGAAGTTCGACGTCCGCTTCTACCTGGTGGCCATCCTGTTCATCATCTTCGACCTCGAGGTCGCCTTCCTGTTCCCCTGGGCGGTGACCTTCGGCGGCATCGGCTGGTTCGGCTTCTGGTCGATGATGATCTTCCTCGGCGTGCTCACCGTCGGCTTCGTCTACGAGTGGAAGAAGGGAGCCCTGGAATGGGACTGATCGATCCCGGCAAGACGCGTCCCGACGCGCCCCGGACGGAGGACACGTTCGGCCTGCAGCACGGCGCGCCGCGCGGCGAGGACCCGTTCTTCGCCGACGTCTCGGCCGAGCTCGCCGACAAGGGCTTTCTCGTCACCTCGGTCGACGACCTGATCACCTGGGCGCGCACCGGCTCGCTGATGTGGATGACGTTCGGGCTCGCCTGCTGCGCCGTCGAGATGATGCAGATGTCGATGCCGCGCTACGACGCGGAGCGGTTCGGCTTCGCCCCGCGCGCCTCGCCGCGCCAGTCGGACGTGATCATCGTCGCCGGCACGCTGACCAACAAGATGGCCCCCGCCTTCCGCAAGGTCTACGACCAGATGCCGGAGCCGCGCTACGTCATCTCGATGGGCTCGTGCGCCAATGGCGGCGGCTACTATCACTACTCGTACTCGGTGGTGCGCGGCTGCGATCGCATCGTGCCGGTCGACGTCTACGTGCCGGGCTGCCCGCCGACGGCCGAGGCGCTGCTCTACGGCGTGCTGCTCCTGCAGAAGAAGATCCGCCGCACCGGCACGATCGAGCGCTGAGGAGGGCTCGCGAGGGATCATGGCCATCCAGCCCCACATCGACACCGACGCGCTGCTGGCGCTCGGCAACCACGTCCGGGACGCGCTGCCGACGGCGGTGACCGGCGTCGCGGTGGCCGCCCACGGCGACCTCGCGCTCGAGGTCGAGGCCGCGGCGATCCGCGACGTCGTCGCCTTCCTGCGCGACGACCCGCGCTGCCGCTTCGTGTCGTTCATCGACATCTGCGGCGTCGACTACCCCGAGCGCGCGCAGCGCTTCGACGTCGTCTACCACTTCCTGTCGCCCGAGCACAACACGCGCGTGCGTGTGAAGGTCCGCACCGACGAGCGCACGCCGGTGCCGTCCATCATCGACGACTTCCCGGCGGCGAACTGGTTCGAGCGCGAGGCCTACGACCTCTACGGCATCCTGTTCTCCGGCCATCCGGACCTGCGCCGGCTCCTGACCGACTACGGCTTCGAGGGCCATCCGCTGCGCAAGGACTTCCCGCTCACCGGCTTCGTCGAGGTGCGCTACGACGAGGCGCAGGGGCGAGTGATTTACGAGCCGGTGAAGCTCACCCAGGAGTTCCGCAACTTCGACTTCCTGTCGCCCTGGGAAGGGACGGACTACGTCCTGCCCGGCGACGAGAAGGCGAAAGGCTGATCGAGGAGAGCGCCATGGGCGAGCACGACATCCGCAACTTCTCGATCAACTTCGGCCCGCAGCATCCGGCCGCGCACGGCGTGCTGCGCCTCGTGCTCGAGCTCGACGGCGAGGTCGTGGAGCGCGTCGACCCGCACGTGGGCCTGCTCCACCGCGGCACCGAGAAGCTGCTCGAGTACAAGACCTACCTCCAGGGCACGCCCTATTTCGACCGGCTCGACTACGTCGCGCCGATGAACCAGGAGCACGCCTTCTGCCTCGCCGCCGAGCGCCTGCTCGGGATCACCGTGCCACGCCGCGCGCAGCTCATCCGCGTGCTCTACTGCGAGATCGGCCGCATCCTCTCGCACCTCCTCAACATCACCACGCAGGCGATGGACGTGGGCGCGCTCACCCCGCCGCTGTGGGGCTTCGAGGAGCGCGAGCGGCTGATGGTGTTCTACGAGCGCGCGTCCGGCGCGCGGCTGCACGCCAACTACTTCCGCTTCGGCGGTGTCCACCAGGACCTGCCGGAGGACCTGATCGACGACATCGAGGCCTGGTGCGACCCGTTCCTGAAGACGGTCGACGACCTCGACGCGCTCGTCATGGGCAACCGCATCTTCAAGCAGCGCAACGTCGACATCGCCGTCGTGTCGCTGGAGGATTGCTGGAAGTGGGGCTTCTCCGGCGTGATGGTGCGCGGCTCCGGCGCACCGTGGGACCTGCGCAAGGCGCAGCCCTACGAGTGCTACGACGAGATGGAGTTCGACGTCCCCGTGGGGAAGAACGGCGACAACTACGATCGCCAGCTCATCCGCATGGAGGAGATGCGCCAGTCGGTGCGCATCATGCGCCAGTGCATCGCCAAGCTCCGCAAGCCGGACGGCAAGGGTCCGATCGCGACCAAGGACGGCAAGGTCGCGCCGCCCAAGCGGGGCGAGATGAAGCGCTCGATGGAGGCGCTCATCCACCACTTCAAGCTCTACACCGAGGGCTTCCACGTCCCCGAGGGCGAGATCTACGCGGCGGTCGAGGCGCCCAAGGGCGAGTTCGGCGTCTATCTCGTCTCGGACGGCGGCAACAAGCCCTACCGGGTGAAGATCCGCGCGCCGGGATTCGCCCATCTCCAGGCGATGGATTTCCTGTGCCGCGGGCACATGCTGGCCGACGTGTCGGCCATCCTGGGGTCGATCGACATCGTCTTCGGCGAGGTCGATCGCTGATCTGAAGCCGGCGCGGGGGAGACCGTCCTCCGCGCGGGCACGAGGAACGCGCGCGGCGCGCACGAGCCGGCCGCGCCAGAGCGAGTAGAGGCAGATGGCCGTTCGCAGGCTCGCACCCGACGCGGTGCAACCGAAATCCTTCGCGTTCACGCCCCAGACCGAGGCGTGGCTCGTCGAGCAGGTGCGCAAGTACCCGGTGGGCCGGCAGGCCTCCGCGGTGATCCCGCTCCTGTGGCGCGTGCAGAAGGATTGCGGGAACTGGCTGCCGCAGAAGGCCATCGAGGCCGTCGCGGAGCGGCTCGCCATGCCCTATATCCGCGTGTTCGAGGTCGCGACCTTCTACACGATGTTCAACCTCGAGCCGGTCGGCAAGTTCTACATCCAGATGTGCGGGACGACGCCCTGCCAGCTGCGCGGCTCGGACGCCGTGAAGAAGGTGCTCGAGCGCCGCATCGGCGCGCCGCAGCACGTCACGGACGACGGGCTGTTCTCCTGGCTCGAGGTCGAGTGCCTGGGCGCCTGCTGCAACGCGCCGATGGTGCAGATCAACGACGATTACTACGAGGACCTGACCGAGGAGAATTTCGACAAGCTCCTCGACGACCTCGCCGCCGGGCGCGAGGTCCGCACGGGCTCGCAGCAGGGCCGTACGTCGTCCGAGCCGACGGACAACGTCCAGACCCTGCAGGACCCCGGCCTCTACGACGGCTCGCGCGTCGGCGCCTGGAAGAAGCGCTTCGAGGAGGAGGCCATCCGCAAGGCCGCCGAGGAGAAGGCGAAGGAGGACGAGGCGAAGGCCGAGGCGGCGTCCGCCGCCAAGGAGGCCGCCGTCGAGCCCAAGCCGGGCAAGCCCGATTCCGGCCGCGCCACGGAGAGCCCCGTCGCCGACGCCCCCGCCCAGCGCGCCGCCGCCGGCGAGCGGCCCGTCGACCCGGGCGCGCGGGTGACGGCGTCCGAGGAGGGCTCCCGCAAGACGGTGGACGCCCAGGCCGTCGCCGAGGAGGAGGAGGTCGCCTCCCGCCTCGCCACGCTGCCGAAGGACGCCTCCGCCGAGGACAAGGCGAACGCCGTCGGCGAGCGGCCCGCCGGCCTCGACGCCCCGCGCGGCGGGACGGCCGACGACCTCAAGAAGATCCTCGGCATCGGCCCCGCCAACGAGAAGAAGCTCAACGGGCTCGGCATCTGGCACTTCGACCAGATCGCCGCCTGGGAGCGCCCGCAGATCCGCTGGGTCGGCACCTACCTCGCCTTCCCCGGCCGGATCGACCGGGAGAACTGGGTCGAGCAGGCGCGCGCGCTCGCCGACGGCAACACCCCGTCCTGAGAGGAGACCGGCGCCATGCTTCAGGACAAGGATCGCATCTTCACCAACCTCTACGGCTTCCATTCGCCGGGGCTCGAGGCGGCGCGCAAGCGCGGTGCGTGGGACGAGACCAAGTTCCTCGTCGACCAGGGCCGCGAGTGGATCATCGACGAGATGAAGAAGTCGAACCTGCGCGGCCGCGGCGGCGCGGGCTTCCCGACGGGCCTGAAGTGGTCGTTCATGCCCAAGCAGAGCGACGGGCGCCCGCACTACCTCGTCGTCAACGCCGACGAATCCGAGCCCGGCACCTGCAAGGACCGGGAGATCATGCGGCACGACCCGCATCTCCTGATCGAGGGGTGCCTGCTCGCCTGCGTCGCCATGGGCGCGCACGCGGCCTACATCTACATCCGCGGCGAGTACATCGCCGAGCGCGAGGCGCTCCAGCGCGCGATCGACGAGGCCTACGAGGCCAACCTGATCGGCAAGGACAACGTCCACGGCTGGCCGTTCGACTGCTACCTCGCCCACGGGGCGGGCGCCTACATCTGCGGCGAGGAGACGGCGCTGCTCGAGAGCCTCGAGGGCAAGAAGGGCATGCCGCGCCTGAAGCCGCCCTTCCCGGCCAACATGGGCCTGTGGGGCTGCCCGACGACGGTGAACAACGTCGAATCCATCGCTGTGGCGGGCACGATCCTGCGCCGAGGCGGCGCCTGGTTCGCCGGGCTCGGCCGGCCGAACAACCACGGCACCAAGCTGTTCTGCGTGTCCGGCCACGTCGACAAGCCGTGCAACGTCGAGGAGGAGATGGGCATCCCCTTCCGGGAGCTCATCGACAAGCACTGCGGCGGCATCCGCGGCGGCTGGGACAACCTGAAGTGCGTCATCCCCGGCGGCTCCTCGGTGCCGCTGGTCCCGGGCGCCGAGATCGCCGACGCGCCCATGGACTTCGACACGCTGCGCGGGCTCGGATCCGGCCTCGGCACCGCGGCGGTGATCGTGATGGACCAGTCCACCGACATCATCCGGGCGATCGCGCGGATCTCGTACTTCTACAAGCACGAGTCCTGCGGCCAGTGCACGCCCTGCCGCGAGGGCACCGGCTGGATGTGGCGCGTGGTCTCGCGCATGGCGGAGGGCCGCGCCCAGAAGCGCGAGATCGACATGCTGCTCGAGGTGACGAAGCAGGTCGAGGGCCACACGATCTGCGCGCTCGGCGACGCGGCCGCCTGGCCGATCCAGGGCCTGATCCGGCATTATCGCCACGAGATCGAGCAGCGCATCGACGAGTACGCCGCCAACCCGCACGGTGATCCCGTGCGCGTCGCGGCGGAGTGAGGACAGGATGATGAGCGAGCCCGAAAACCTCGTGCTGGTCTACCTCCGGCGCATCGATGAAAAGGTCGACCGTATCGCGGAGGACGTGCGTGATCTCAAGGTCCGCATGACCGACGTCGAGGAGGGGCTCGCCAAGACCAACGTCGCGATCGCTGGAATCAACCGCCGCCTCGATCGCGTCGAGGACCGGCTGGATCGGATCGAGCGCAGGCTCGATCTCGTCGAACAGCCGCACTGAGAGACCGTCATGCCGAAGATCATCGTCGACGACATCGAGGTCGACGTCCCCGCCGAGTACACGCTGCTCCAGGCCTGCGAGGCCGCGGGGGCCGAGATCCCGCGCTTCTGCTTCCACGAGCGGCTGTCCATCGCCGGCAATTGCCGCATGTGCCTGGTCGAGCTCAAGGGCGCGCCCAAGCCCGTGGCGTCCTGCGCCTGGGGCGTGAAGGACTGCCGGCCCGGCCCCAACGGCGAGCCGCCGACGGTCTACACCAAGTCGGCGAGCACCAAGAAGGCGCGCGAGGGGGTGATGGAGTTCCTCCTCATCAACCACCCGCTGGATTGCCCGATCTGCGACCAGGGCGGCGAGTGCGACCTGCAGGACCAGGCGATGGCCTACGGGGTCGATTCGACGCGCTTCCACGAGAACAAGCGCGCGGTCGAGGACAAGTACATCGGCCCGCTCGTCAAGACGTGGATGAACCGCTGCATCCACTGCACCCGCTGCGTGCGCTTCGCCACCGAGGTGGCCGGCGTGCCGGATCTCGGCGCCATCGGGCGCGGCGAGGACATGGAGATCACCACCTATCTCGAGAAGGCGATGGGCTCGGAGCTCCAGTCCTGCGTGGCGGATCTCTGCCCCGTCGGCGCGCTGACCTCGAAGCCCTACGCCTACAACGCCCGGCCCTGGGAGCTGACCAAGACCGAATCGATCGACGTCATGGACGCGGTCGGGTCCGCGATCCGCGTCGACACCCGCGGGCGTGAGGTGATGCGCATCCTGCCGCGGGTCAACGAGGCGATCAACGAGGAGTGGATCACCGACAAGACCCGCCACATCGTCGACGGCCTGCGCCGCCAGCGGCTCGATCGCCCCTACGTGCGCGGCGCCGACGGCCGGCTGAAGCCCGCCTCGTGGAGCGAGGCCTTCGCGGCGATCGCCGGCGCGGTGAAGGGCAAGGACCCGAGCCGCATCGGCGCCGTCGCCGGCGACCTCTGCGCCGTCGAGGACATGTGGGCCCTGAAGGGCCTGATGCAGGGCCTCGGCTCGGCGAATCTCGACTGCCGCCAGGACGGCGCGGCGCTCGATCCGGCGCTCGGGCGCGCGGGCTACGTCTTCAACCCGACGATCCAGGGCATCGAGGAGGCGGACGCGATCCTGATCGTGGGTGCGAACCCGCGCATCGAGGCCTCGCTGGTCAACGTGCGCATCCGCAAGCGCTGGCGCCAGGGCCCGGTCGCCATCGGGCTGATCGGCGAGGCGGCGAACCTCACCTACGACCACGCCTATCTCGGCGCCGGCCCGCAGACGCTGCAGGACCTCGTCGACTGCAGGCACGCCTTCGCCGAGACGCTGAAGGCGGCCGAGCGCCCGATCGTCATCGTCGGCCAGGGCGCGCTCGCGCGGCCGGACGGCGCGGCGGTGCTGTCGCTCGCGGCGAAGGCGGCGCAGACCTTCGGCGCGATCGCGGACGGCTGGAACGGCTTCGCCGTGCTCCACACGGCGGCGGCGCGCGTCGGCGGCCTCGACATCGGCTTCGTGCCGGGGGAGGGCGGCAAGACGGCGGCCGAGATGTGCGCCCCCGGCGCGATGGACGTCGTCTGGCTGCTGGGTGCCGACGAGATCGAGGTCGCCCCGGGTGCCTTCGTCGTCTATCAGGGCACGCACGGCGACCGCGGCGCGCATCGCGCCGACGTGATCCTGCCGGGCGCGGCCTACACGGAGAAGAACGGGCTCTACGTCAACACCGAGGGGCGCCCGCAATTCGGCTACCGCGCCGCCTTCCCGCCGGGCGACGCCCGTGAGGACTGGGCCATCCTGCGTGCGGTCTCGGACGTCCTCGGTGCGCGCCTGCCGTTCGACACGCTGGCGCAGCTGCGCCAGGGGCTGTTCGCGGCGCATCCGCATCTGGCCGAGGACGAGCGGATCACGCCCGCCGACCCGGCGGCGATCGGCGCGCTCGCGGCCCGCGGCGGGGAGATCGGGAACGCGGCGTTCACGAGCCCGATCGCGGACTTCTACCTGACGAACCCGATCGCCCGCGCATCGGCGATCATGGCGGAATGCTCGGCGCTCGCCCAAGGCGCCCGGCAGGAAGCGGCCGAGTGAGGACGGGACGGATACGATGACCTTCTGGGAAGCCTCCCTCGACGTCGCGCTCATCGCGCTGGCCAGCCTCACGCTGATGTCGGTGCTGATGATCTACATCGCCTACATCCTCTACGCCGACCGCAAGATCTGGGCGGCGGTGCAGCTGCGCCGCGGGCCGAACGTGGTCGGGCCGTGGGGGCTCCTGCAGAGCTTCGCGGACCTGCTCAAGTTCGTGCTGAAGGAGCCGGTGATCCCGGCCTCGGCGAACAAGGGCCTGTTCCTGCTCGCCCCGCTCGTGCTCGTCTTCCTGGCGCTCACCGCCTGGGCGGTGATCCCGGTCGACGCGGGCTGGGTGATCGCGGACCTCAACGTCGGCATCCTGTTCGTCTTCGCCGTGTCCTCGCTGCAGGTCTACGGCGTGATCATGGCGGGCTGGGCCTCGAACTCGAAATACGCCTTCCTCGGCGCCCTGCGCTCGGCGGCGCAGATGATCTCCTACGAGGTCTCGATCGGCTTCGTGATCATCACGGTGCTGCTCTGCGTCGGCTCGCTGAACCTGACCGCGATCGTCGAATCGCAGAACTCGGAATGGGGCATCTTCGGCTGGTATTGGCTGTGGCTGTTCCCGATGTTCGTGATCTTCCTGATCTCGGCGCTGGCGGAGACGAACCGCCCGCCCTTCGACCTGCCGGAGGCGGAATCGGAGCTCGTGGCCGGGTTCATGGTGGAGTACTCCTCCACCCCCTACCTGCTGTTCATGCTGGGCGAGTACGTGGCCATCATGACCATGTGCGCCTTGATGACGATCATGTTCTTCGGCGGCTGGCTGCCGCCGTTCCCGATCGCGCCCTTCACCTGGGTGCCGGGGATCGTCTGGTTCGTCCTCAAGATGTCGCTCGTCTTCTTCATCTTCGCGATGGTGAAGGCGTTCGTGCCGCGCTACCGCTACGACCAGCTGATGCGGCTGGGCTGGAAGGTGTTCCTGCCCCTGTCGCTGGCGGCCGTGGTGATCGTGGCTTTCGTGCTCAAGCTCACCGGGCTCGCCCCCGGGGTCGGGGCCTGAGGACGATGGACTGGCTCTCACCCGCCGGCCTGATCGGGGCCTTCATCGGCCTCGTCATCGGCTGGGTGGACTACAGGATCGTCGCCGGCGTGGTGGAAGGCCGGCTGCGCCGTCTCGACGACAGCGAGACGGCGGCGGACAAGGCGGATTTCGAGCGGCGCATCAAGCTGTTGCGCGTGCTGCTCCTCGCCGCGACCGTGGTGGCCTTCCCCATCGTCGGCTATTTCGCCGGGCGCGCGCTCGGCGGCTGAGACGCGAGACGTACGAGAACCTTCCGGAGGAGGTTTCGCCATGAAGCTCGACCAGAGCGCCAAGTCCCTGTTCCTGAAGGAGTTCGCGGCCGCCTTCGTGCTGTCGCTGCGCTACTTCTTCAAGCCCAAGGCGACGCTGAACTACCCCTTCGAGATGAACCCGCGCTCGCCCCGGTTCCGCGGCGAGCACGCCCTGCGCCGCTATCCCAACGGCGAGGAGCGCTGCATCGCCTGCAAGCTGTGCGAGGCGGTGTGCCCGGCCCAGGCGATCACCATCGAGGCGGGGCCGCGGCGCAACGACGGCACGCGCCGCACGACGCGCTACGACATCGATATGGTGAAGTGCATCTACTGCGGATTCTGCGCCGAGGCCTGCCCCGTCGACGCCATCGTCGAGGGTCCCGGCATGGAGTTCTCCGTGGAGACGCGCGAGGAGCTGCTCTACGACAAGCAGAAGCTGCTCGAGAACGGCGAGCGTTACGAGCGGGCGATCGCGAAGAACATCGCGCTCGACGCGCCTTACCGCTAAGGACGAAGCCGGACGCGGGCGCATCGGGTTGTGCGCCTCGGATACCGGGTCTATAGACGAGCCGCCCGGACCCCCGGGCGGCTTCCTCCAGAGCCTCCCGCGACGCGCCGGCGCCAACCTCGCCCGCGGACCGGCTCGACGGGCTTCGAGCGAGCGAGCATGAGCGTCACGGCAGCCTTCTTCTACCTCTTCGCCGGCATCACGGTGGCCTCGGCCTTCCTCGTGATCGCCTCCCGCAATCCCGTGCACGCCGTGCTCTTCCTCATCCTCGCCTTCGTGAACGCGGCGGGGCTGTTCGTGCTGCTCGGGGCCGAGTTCCTGGCGATGATCCTGGTCGTCGTCTACGTCGGCGCGGTGGCGGTGCTGTTCCTGTTCGTGATCATGCTGCTCGACATCGACTTCGCCAGCCTGCGCCAGGGGGTGCTGCAGTACCTGCCCATCGGCGCCACCGTCGGGGTGATCTTCCTCGTCGAGCTGATCCTCGTCGTGACCACCTACGCCGTCGATCCGGCGCTGCTCGCCGCCGAGCCGGTGGTCGGCGAGGTGCCGGTGATGACGAACACGGCCGCGCTCGGCTCGGTGCTCTACACCCGCTACGTCTACTTCTTCCAGCTCGCGGGGCTGATCCTGCTCGTCGCCATGATCGGCGCGATCGTGCTCACCCTGCGCGAGCGGGTCGGCACCAAGCGCCAGGACGCGGTGCGCCAGGGCCTGCGCACGAAGGAGGAGGCGATCGGCATGACCTCCCCGCCGATCGGCAAGGGATTGGGCAAGGGACTCGGGTCGGGGCTCGGCTCGGGGCTCGGCTCGGGATCCCCCGCGCCCGCCCGCCCCCGCGAAGACGCCTGAGGAGGACGCGCGATGATCGGCCTGACCCACTTCCTCACCGTCGCCGCGATCCTGTTCACGCTCGGCGTGGTCGGCATCTTCCTCAACCGGCGCAACGTGATCGTCATCCTGATGTCGATCGAGCTGATCCTGCTCGCGGTGAACATCAACCTCGTCGCCTTCTCGGCCTTCCTCAACGACATCGTCGGGCAGGTCTTCGCGCTGTTCGTGCTGACGGTCGCGGCGGCGGAGGCGGCGATCGGCCTCGCGATCCTGGTCATCTTCTTCCGCAACCGCGGCACCATCGCGGTGGAAGACATCAACACGATGAAGGGCTGAAGGCCGCGCCATGTACCAAGCGATCGTCTTCCTGCCGCTCGTCGGCTTCCTCGTCGCCGGTATCTTCGGCCGCTTCATCGGCGCGCGCCCGAGCGAGATCGTCACGACCGCGCTCCTCGTCGTCTCGGCGGCCCTGTCCTGGGTCGCCTTCTTCGACGTGGCGATGGGCGAGGGGCCGGACGTCTTCCGCGTCCAGGTGGCGACCTGGATGGTGTCGGGCGGGCTCGCGGTCGATTGGGCGTTCCGCATCGACACGCTGACCGTGGTGATGCTCGTCGTCGTCAACACCGTCTCGGCGCTCGTGCACCTCTACTCGATCGGCTACATGCACGAGGACCCGTCGCGGCCGCGGTTCTTCGCCTACCTGTCGCTGTTCACCTTCGCCATGCTGATGCTGGTGACGTCGGACAACCTCGTCCAGATGTTCTTCGGCTGGGAGGGCGTGGGCCTCGCCTCCTACCTGCTGATTGGCTTCTGGTACCAGAAGCCCTCCGCCAACGCCGCCGCGATCAAGGCCTTCGTGGTCAACCGCGTCGGCGACTTCGGCTTTGCGCTCGGCATCTTCGCCGTGTTCTTCCTGTTCGGCTCGGTGCAGTTCGAGGAGATCTTCGCCCAGATCCCGGCCTATGCCGAGGGCGGGGAGGGGCCGGTGCTGCTCGGCCTGTCGAACGTCGGCGCGCTCGAGCTCGCGGCGCTGCTGCTGTTCATGGGCGCGATGGGCAAGTCGGCGCAGTTCCTGCTGCACACCTGGCTGCCGGACGCGATGGAGGGCCCGACCCCGGTCTCCGCGCTGATCCACGCCGCCACCATGGTGACGGCCGGCGTGTTCCTGGTGGCGCGCATGTCGCCGCTCTACGAGTTCACGCCCACCGCGCTCACGGTCGTCACCTACATCGGCGCGCTGACCGCGTTCTTCGCGGCCACCGTCGGCCTCGTGCAGAACGACATCAAGCGCGTGATCGCCTACTCGACCTGCTCGCAGCTCGGCTACATGTTCGTCGCGCTCGGCGTCGGCGCCTACGGGGTGGGCATCTTCCACCTGTTCACGCACGCCTTCTTCAAGGCGCTGCTCTTCCTGGGCGCGGGCTCCGTCATCCACGCGCTGCACCACGAGCAGGACCTGCGCAACATGGGCGGGCTTCGCCGCCACATCCCGTTCACCGCCGCGATGATGGCGATCGGGACGCTGGCGCTGACCGGCTTCCCGTTCACGGCGGGCTACTACTCGAAGGACGCGGTGATCGAGGCGGCCTACGCCTCGCCGACGACGGCGGGTGACGTCGCCTTCGTGGCGACCGTGATCGCGGCGCTGTTCACCTCCTTCTATTCCTGGCGGCTGTTCTTCATGGCCTTCACCGGCGCGCCGCGCTGGGCCGGGCACGGCGATGCGGTCCACGCGTCGGGCGGGCACGACGACCACGAGGGCGTGGCGCACGGGGCGCACGACCAGGATCTCGAGCCCGCGACCGCCGCGCCGCACGAGCATCACGGCCATGCGCATCAGCCGCACGAGAGCCCGCTCGTGATGACGATCCCCCTCGGCATCCTCGCGGTCGGCGCGCTCGCCGCGGGCTTCCTGTTCAAGGAGAGCTTCGTCGGCCACGACTGGAGCCACTTCTGGGAAGGTGCGATCTACACCCGTGAGGGCAACACGATCATGGAGGACTTCCACTACGTCCCCGCCTGGGTCGTGTGGTCGCCCTTCGTGGCGATGGTGATCGGCTTCGCGCTCGCGTTCTGGATGTACGTGCGCGACAAGGCCGTGCCGGCGCGCCTGGCCGCGCGCCACCCGGTGATCTACCGCTTCCTGCTCAACAAGTGGTACATCGACGAGCTCTACGACCTGATCTTCGTGCGTCCCGCCAAGCGCCTGGGCCGCTTCCTGTGGCGCACGGGCGACGGCAAGATCATCGACGGGCTCGGGCCGGACGGCGTCTCCGCCCGCGTGCTCGACGCGACCTCCTGGGTCGTGAGGCTGCAGACCGGGTACGTCTACCACTATGCCTTCGTCATGATGATCGGCGTCGCGGCGCTGGTCACCTGGTACCTCGTCACGGGAGCCCGTTGATGTTCGGCTTCGGCATACTCTTCGGGCTCCTCGTCCTCCCGCTCGTCGGCGCGGCCTTCATCCTGGTCCAGCGCGGCGAGGACGAGGCGACGATCGGCAACGTGCGCTGGGCGGCGCTGGCGACGACGATCGTCACCTTCCTGCTGGCGCTCGTCGCCTGGGCGCGCTTCGACACCGGCGTGCCCGGCTTCCAGCTCGTCGAGACGCATGCCTGGATCTCGCCCGAGATCGCCTTCAAGCTCGGCGTCGACGGCTTCTCGATGCCGTTCGTGCTGCTCACCGCCTTCCTGATGCCGTTCTGCATCCTCGCCTCGTGGGAGACGATCACGACGCGGGTGAAGGAGTACATGGTCGCCTTCCTGGTGCTCGAGACGCTGATGATCGGCGTCTTCGTGGCCCTCGACCTGTTCCTGTTCTACATCTTCTTCGAGGCGGTCCTGATCCCGATGTTCCTCATCATCGGCATCTGGGGCGGCAAGCGGCGCATCTACGCCTCGTTCAAGTTCTTCCTCTACACGCTCCTCGGCTCCGTCCTGATGCTCATCGCGATGATCGCGATGTACTGGACCGCTGGCACCTCCGACATCGAGCGCCTCCTCGCCTTCGGCTTCGACCCGTCGCTGCAATGGTGGCTGTGGCTCGCCTTCTTCGCCTCCTTCGCGGTGAAGATGCCGATGTGGCCGGTCCACACCTGGCTGCCGGACGCGCACGTCGAGGCCCCGACCGCGGGCTCGGTGATCCTGGCCGGCATCCTCCTGAAGATGGGCGGCTACGGCTTCGTGCGCTTCTCGCTGCCGATGTTCCCGGACGCGTCGGTGGAGTTCGCGCCGCTCGTGTTCACGCTCTCCGTGATCGCGATCATCTACACCTCGCTGGTCGCGCTGATGCAGGAGGACATGAAGAAGCTCATCGCCTACTCGTCGGTGGCGCACATGGGCTTCGTCACGATGGGCCTGTTCACGATGACCCCCCAGGGCATCGAGGGCGCCATGTTCCAGATGGTCTCGCACGGGCTCATCTCGGGGGCGCTGTTCCTGTGCGTCGGCGTGATCTACGACCGCATGCACACCCGCGAGATCTCCGCTTTCGGGGGCCTGACGAGCCGCATGCCGCTCTACGCCATCGTCTTCCTGACGCTGACCATGGCGAACGTAGGCCTGCCCGGCACGTCCGGGTTCGTCGGCGAGTTCCTGACCATGTTGGGCGCCTTCCAGGCGAACTTCTGGGTCGCGTTCTTCGCCGCCTTCGGCGTCATCCTTTCGGCCGCCTACGCGCTGTGGCTCTACTGGCGGGTGATGAACGGCCCGCTGGAGAAGCCGGCGCTCGCCGTCCTGCCGGACCTGACGCGCCGCGAGATCGTGATGCTCGCCCCGCTCGTCCTGCTCGTCATCTATTACGGCGTCCAGCCGCAGCCGATCCTCGACGCCTTCGCGGCGCCGACGGAAGCCGTTCTGCGCGCCGCGGCGCCCGCGCTCGAGGGGGCGGCCACCGCCCTCGCCGGCGCGCAGTGAGGACCTGACATGCTGCCCGAATCGGCCGTTCCGCTCCCCGTCTTCCCCGTCCCCGCGCTCGGCCCGGCCCTGCCGGAGATCGTGCTGGCGGCGGGCGCGCTCGTCCTCGTCCTGGTGGGCGCCATCCGCGGCGAGCGCTCGACGGCGCTCGTCTCGGCGGGCGCCATCGGGCTGATGCTGGTGGCGCTGGCGCTGGTCTTCCTCGCCCCGGCCGAGACGCAGACGACCTTCTTCGGCGCCTTCGTGTCGGACGCCTTCGCGCGCTTCTTCAAGGTGCTCGTGCTGATCGGCTCGATCGTGGCCCTGATGATGTCCCACGACCATTTCAGGAGGCTGGGGATCGACCGGTTCGAGTACCCGATCCTGATCGTGCTCGCCACGATCGGCATGATGGTGATGGTCTCCGCGGGCGACCTGATCGCGCTCTACATGGGCCTCGAGCTGCAGTCGCTGGCCGCCTACGTCATCGCCTCGATCCACCGCGACGACGCGCGCTCCACCGAGGCGGGGCTGAAGTACTTCGTGCTGGGCGCCCTCTCCTCGGGGCTGCTGCTCTACGGCGCCTCGCTCGTCTACGGCTTCACCGGCACGGTGTCCTTCGAGGGCATCCAGCTCGCGCTCGGCACGGGCGGCGCCTCGACGGGCGCGATCTTCGGCCTCGTCTTCGTCGCCGCCGGCGTGGCCTTCAAGATCTCGGCCGTGCCCTTCCACATGTGGACGCCGGACGTCTACGAGGGCGCGCCGACGCCGGTCACCGCCTTCTTCGCCTCCGCGCCGAAGATGGCGGCGATGGCGCTGGCGGTGCGCCTGTTCATGGACGCCTTCCCGACGATCGTCGACGAGTGGCGCCAGATCGTGATCTTCATCTCGCTGGCCTCGGTGATCCTCGGCTCCTTCGCCGCGATCGGGCAGACGAACCTCAAGCGCCTGATGGCGTACTCCTCCATCGGCAACGTCGGCTTCGCGCTGGTCGGCCTCGCCGCCGGAACCGAGGCGGGCGTGCAGGGCGTCCTGATCTACATGGCGATCTACCTCGTGCTGACGCTCGGCGGCTTCGCCTGCATCCTGGGCATGCGCCGCGGCGGCGTCGTGCTGGAAGACATCTCGGACCTCGCCGGCGTCTACAAGAACCACCCCGGCCTCGCCTTCTGCCTCGCGGCCGTGGTGCTGTCGCTCGCGGGCATCCCGCCGCTCGCGGGCTTCTTCGCCAAGCTCTACGTCTTCCTCGCCGCGGTGGAGGCGGGGCTCGCGATCCTCGCCGTGATCGCGGTCGTGGCCAGCGTGCCGGGCGCGTACTACTACCTGCGCATCGTCAAGGTCATGTACTTCGACGAGCCGGTGGCGCCCTACGACCCGATGCCGGCGCCGCTCGGCGGGGTCATGGTCGTGTCGAGCGTATTCAACCTGATCTTCTGGCTCGTGCCGGCGCCCCTCTTCGCGGCGGCGCTGATCGCCGCGCAATCGCTGTCCTGAGCGGGTGGAGCTCTCGCCGCACGCTCGCGCGCTCGGATACGCCCTCGACGTGCGCGCCGTCACGGGGTCGACGAACGACGACGCCGCGGCGGCCCTGCGCGCCGGCGCGTCGGGGCCGCTGTGGATCGTCGCCACGCGCCAGGAGGCGGGGCGTGGGCGGCTCGGGCGGACCTGGGCGTCGCCGGAGGGGAACCTCTACGCGTCGGTCGCGCTCGTCGCGCCGTGCCCGATGCGCGAGGCGCCACAGCTCGGCTACCTCGCCGGGCTCGCGCTCCTCGACGCGGTGCGCGCCGTCGCGCCCGAGGGGGCCGCTGGCCGCTTCGCCCTGAAGTGGCCGAACGACCTGCTGCTCGACGGCGGCAAGCTCGCCGGGATCCTGCTCGACGGGGTGGCGCGCGCCGACGGGCGGACGGGCCTCGTGATGGGTTTCGGCGTCAACGTGGTCGCCGCGCCGGCGGACGCGCCCTACGCGGTGGCGCGCCTCGCGGACGTCGCGCCGGGGATCGGGCGCGAGCGCCTGTTCCTGGCGCTGTCGGACGCGTTGGCCGAGCGGCTCACGGCGTTCGCGGGCGCGGACCCGCAGGTGCGGCTCGCGCGTCTACGCGAGGCGTGGCTGACGCAGGCCGCAGGCCGCGAGGGCGGCGCCCGCGTGCGCGTCGCCGATGGATTCAAGCAGGGGAGGGTGGCCGGCCTCGACGGCCAGGGCCGCCTCCTCCTGGAGACCGAGGCCGGCATCGAGACGATCGAGGCCGGCGACATGACGATCATCTCCCGTGACATGCGCGAACGACGGGATTCGCACCCACACGAAGGACGAAGGTGACACGGACACATGGCTGACCAGAACAACGAGCTCGTCTTCCTGCCGCTGGGCGGGCTGGGCGAGATCGGCATGAACGCCGCGCTCTACGGCTACGGGCCGCGGGGCGAGCAGCGATTCGTCATGGTGGATTGCGGGCTGAGCTTCGCCGGCGAGGAAGCGCCGGGCATCGATCTCGTCCTGCCCGACATCGCCTGGATCGAGCAGCGCAGGAAGCAGCTCGCCGCGATCTTCATCACCCACGCGCACGAGGACCACATCGGCGCCCTCATCGACCTGTGGCCGCGCCTGAAGGTGCCGGTCTACATGACGCGCTTCGCCGCGAACCTGCTCGAGGCGCGCCGTCTCGGCGAGCCGGGCGCGCCGAAGATCGACATCCGCGTGGTGGAGCCGCGCCGGCGCACCGAGTCCGGGCCGTTCTCGATCGAGTATATCCCCGTCGCGCACTCGATCCCCGAGTCGCACGCGCTCGCCATCCGCTCGCCGGCGGGCCTCGTCGTGCATACCGGCGACTGGAAGATCGATGCGACGCCGACCGCCGGCGACATCACCGACGAGGCGGACTTCCGCCGGCTCGGCGACGAGGGCGTGATCGCGGCGATCTCGGATTCCACCAACGTCATGCGCGAGGGGGTGAGCCCGAGCGAGCGGCAGGTGGCCGAGGGGCTGGCCGAGGTGATCAAGGCCTCGCCCTACCGCGTCGCGGTCACCACCTTCGCGTCGAACGTCGCGCGCCTGCGCGCGGTGGCGATCGCCGCCGAGGAGTGCGGCCGCGAGGTGGTGCTGGTGGGGCGGGCGATGGAGCGCGTCGCCAACGTGGCGCGCGAGCTCGGCTACCTGGACGGCGTCAAGCCCTTCCGCTCGGCCGACGCCTACGACCGGCTCCCGCGCGACAAGGTGGTCGTGCTGCTGACGGGCTCGCAGGGCGAGCCGCGCGCGGCGCTCGCACGCATCGCCCGGGACGACCACCCGGCGATCGCGCTCGCCGCCGGCGACCGGGTCGTGTTCTCCTCGCGCCAGATCCCCGGCAACGAGAAGGCCATCGGCTCGATCATGAACCAGCTCGCGCAGGCGGGCATCGGCATCGTCACCGACGCGGACGGGCTCGTCCACGTCTCCGGCCACCCGCGCCGGGGCGAGATGCGGATGATGTACGAGTGGCTCAAGCCCGCCTGCGTGATTCCCGCGCACGGCGAGGCGGTGCACATCGCCGAGCACGCGCGCTTCGCCCGCTCCTGCGGCGTGCCCCACGCCGTCGTCGCCAGGGACGGCGCCATGGTGCGCCTCGCGCCGGGCAAGCCGGAGGTGGTCGACCACATCAAGGCCGGGCGCCTCTACAAGGACGGCGACATCGTCATCGGCGAGGACGACCGTGCCCTGCCGGAGCGGCGCAAGCTCGCGGTGTCGGGCATCGTCACCGTGGCGATCGCCATCGACGCCCGTGGCGAGATCCAGGGCGATCCGGCGGTCGACGTGATGGGCCTGCCGCTCCTCACCAAGGCCGGCGAGGAGATCATCGACATCGTCGCCGATGCGATCGGGCGCACGCTCGACGGCATGCCGCGGGGCAAGCGCCGCGACAGCGACTTCGTCGAGACCGCGGTCGCCCGCGCCGTGCGCTCCGCGGTGAACGGGCAGTGGGGCAAAAAGCCCGCGTGCCACGTCCTCGTCGTCGAGGTATGAGGAACCGGGCACGAGACGCGGAAGGGGAGCGAGGCGAATGATCGGTCGGCTGAACCATGTGGCGATCGCCGTGGGCGACATCGCCAGGGCGAGCGCGGTCTACCGCGACACGCTCGGCGCGGAGGTCTCCGCGCCGGTCGCCCAGCACGAGCACGGGGTGACGACCGTGTTCATCACGCTGCCGAACACCAAGATCGAGCTGCTCGAGCCGCTGGGCGCGGACAGCCCGATCGCCAAGTTCCTGGAGCGCAACGCCGACGGCGGCATCCACCACGTCTGCTACGAGGTGGAGGACATCATCGCCGCCCGCGACAAGCTCGTCGCGGCCGGCGCGCGGGTTCTGGGCGGTGGCGAGCCGAAGATCGGCGCCCACGGCAAGCCGGTGCTGTTCCTGCACCCGAAGGACTTCTGCGGCACGCTCGTCGAGCTGGAGCAGGCCTGAGCCATGCGGTCCCCCGCCGAGACAGTGAAGCTCCTCGCCACCTCGCTGCCGGCGGCGATCGCCGTGATCGTGGCGCTGATCGCCCTCTCGGTGGTGCTCGGCATGGTCCTGTTCGGGACCGGCATCGCCGGGGCGCTGGCCTTCTACTTCGTGGTGTGGTGGATCATGCTGTTCGCCGTGCTGCCCTTCGGCGTGCGCAGCCAGCACGAGACGACCGAGATGATCCCCGGCACGGAGCCCGGCGCGCCGGTGGCGCCGGGGCTCGTCGAGAAGGCGATCTGGACCACCGTCGTCGCCGGCGTGGTGTTCCTGATCGCGCTGGCGCTGCTGCCCTTCGCGGGGCTCGTCTGAGGCGGCGGGCCCCGCGCCGCCTCACAGGATGAAGCGGCTCAGGTCCGCGTTCTTGGCGAGGTCCGCGACCCGCGCGCGCACGTAGTCCCCGTCGATCGTCACGGTCTCGCCGCCCTTCTCGGAGGCGGCGAAGGAGATCTCGTCGAGGGTGCGCTCGATCACCGTCTGGAGGCGGCGTGCGCCGATGTTCTCGACGTTCGAGTTCACCTCCACCGCGATCCGCGCGAGCGCGTCGATGCCGTCCTCGGTGAAGGCGAGGGTGACGCCCTCGGTCGCCATCAGCGCCACCGACTGCTTGATCAGGCTCGCCTCCGTCTCGGTGAGGATGCGCCGGAAGTCGTCGACGTCGAGGGAGGAGAGCTCGACGCGGATCGGCAGGCGCCCCTGCAGCTCCGGCAGGAGGTCCGAGGGCTTGGAGACGTGGAAGGCGCCCGAGGCGATGAACAGGATGTGGTCGGTCTTCACCGGCCCGTGCTTGGTGGTGACGGTGGTGCCCTCGATCAGCGGCAGCAGATCGCGCTGCACGCCCTCGCGGGAGACGTCGGCGCCCGCGCGGCCCTCGCGCGCGCAGACCTTGTCGATCTCGTCGAGGAAGACGATGCCGGCGTTCTCCACCTCGCGGATCGCGTCGGCGACGAGCGCCTCCTGGTCGAGGAGCTTGTCGCTCTCCTCGGCGATCAGCGGCTCGTAGGCGTCCTTGACGGTCATCCGGCGCGGCTTGGTGCGCCCGCCGAAGGCCTTGCCGAACATGTCGCCCAGCGAGATCGCGCCGACCGAGGCGCCCGGCATCCCGGGCAGCTCCAGCATCGGCATCCCGGAGGATCCCGCCTGCATCTCGAGCTCGATCTCCTTGTCGTCGAGCAGGCCGTCGCGCAGCTTCTTGCGGAAGCTCTCCCGCGTCGCGGGCCCCGAGCCGGGGCCCACGAGCGCGTCGAGCACGCGCTCCTCGGCGGCCATCTCCGCCTTCGCCTTCACCGAGCGCCGGCGCTCCTCCTTGACGAGGCCGATGCCGATCTCGACGAGGTCGCGCACGATTTGCTCGACGTCGCGCCCGACATAGCCGACCTCGGTGAACTTCGTCGCCTCGACCTTGAGGAAGGGCGCACGCGCCAGCTTGGCGAGGCGCCGCGCGATCTCGGTCTTGCCGCAGCCGGTGGGCCCGATCATCAGGATGTTCTTGGGCATCACCTCGTCCCGGATCGGGCCGGTGAGCTGCTGGCGGCGCCAGCGGTTGCGCAGCGCGATGGCGACCGCGCGCTTGGCGTCCGTCTGCCCGACGATGTAACGATCGAGCTCGGAGACGATCTCGCGGGGGGAGAAGGTGGTCATGCCGGATCCTGTGCTGATCGGTGCGCGGTAGGGAGGGGAACGCGATGAAGCCCACGATGTGGCTGATCGCCGGGGCGAACGGGGTGGGCAAGACGACCTATGCCTTCCGGCACATCCGTGCGGTCTCGGGCTCGGACGAGTTCGTCAACCTCGACGAGCTGGCGCGCGGCATCTCTCCCCTCAACGTGGAGAAGGGCCGAATCCGGGCGTCGCGCATGGCCGTAGGGTTGATCGGCGACCTGATGACCGCCCGACGCTCGTTCTCGCTGGAGACGACGCTGGCGGGGCGGACGCATCTGCGCACGGTCGATGCCGCGCGCGCGGCCGGCATGGAGGTCGTCATCCTGTACTTCGCCGTCGCGACGGTTGAGACCTGCCTCTACCGCATCGCCCGCCGGGTCGCCGAGGGCGGCCACGACGTGCCGGAGGTCGAGGCGCGCCGGCGCTGGACGCGCTCCCTCGCCAACCTTCCCTCCTATGCGGAGAAGGCCGACCTCTGGCGGGTGTTCGACGCCAACGGCAAGCCCGCGATCGTCGCCGAGGGGCGCGGCGGCTGCATAGCCATGCGCGGCGACGCGTCCGGACTGCCGCCGCCGCTCGCAGTGACGCTCGACGCGATGCCCGCCTGCGCCGGGGCGTGAGGCTTGCGCGATCGCGCGAACAGGCCGCATCAGACGGCGCTCTCCAGGCTCTCGATGACGAGGTTGCCGTTGGTGTAGACGCAGATGTCGGCCGCGATCTGCAGCGAGCGGCGCACGACGGTCTCCGCGTCGAGATCGGTGTCCATCAGCGCGCGGGCGGCGGCGAGCGCGTAGTTGCCGCCGGACCCGATCGCCATCACCCCCGCCTCCGGCTCGAGCACGTCGCCCGCGCCCGAGAGCAGCAGGCCGACGTCCTTGTCGGCGACGAGCATCATCGCCTCGAGGCGGCGCAGGTAGCGATCCGTGCGCCAGTCCTTGGTCAGCTCGACGCAGGCGCGCACGAGCTGCCCGGGATATTGCTCGAGCTTGGCCTCGAGCCGCTCGAACAGCGTGAACGCGTCGGCGGTGGCGCCGGCGAAGCCGCCGACGACCGCACCCTTGGCCAGCGTGCGCACCTTGCGGGCGTTGCCCTTCACGATCGTCTGCCCGAGGCTCACCTGACCGTCCCCGCCGACGACGAGCTTGCCGTCCTTGCGGACCATGAGGATCGTCGTGGCGTGCATGCGCGGGGCGGCGTTGTCGTCGTGGGACACGGGGCGGGGCTCCGGTTCGTGCGATCGGTGTCCAGGGTGACTTAAGCAGCGGGAGGGGGATTTCCAACCGGGCCGGGACATGCGCCGCCCCGGTTCCTCCCCGGAGGGGAGGAGTCCGTGCGAAGCACGGGCGGTGGGGCCGTTCGCTGGATGGTCGAGCCGGCCCGCCGCCCTCCCCACCCTCCGGCCTTCGGCCTGCGTCCTCCCCTGCGGGGAGGTGGCGGTCGGCGGCTCGCATCGGCGTCTGGTCATCCGGCCCGGCGCTTGCTAGAACGCGCGCCCGACCATCACACGGGACGAACCGCCATGCGCGCCGCGCGCGTCGACCGCCGGACCTCCGAGACCGACGTCTCGCTCTCCCTCGCCCTCGACGGGACGGGCGCGGCGACGATCGCGACGGGGGTCGGCTTCCTCGACCACATGCTCGATCTCCTGGCGCGTCACGCGCTGTTCGATCTCGAGGTGAGCGCGAAAGGCGACACGCATGTGGACGATCACCACACGGTGGAGGACGTCGGCATCGCGCTCGGCCGGGCCTTCCGCGAGGCGCTGGGCGAGAAGCGCGGCATTGTGCGCTATGCCACCGTGCATCTGCCCATGGACGAGACGCTGAGCCGGGTGTCGATCGACATCTCCGGGCGGCCGTTCCTGGTCTTCCGCACCGCCTTCCCGACGCAGAAGATCGGGACGTTCGACACCGAGCTCGTGCGCGAGTGGTTCCAGGCCTTCGCGACGAACGCCGGCGTGACGCTGCATGTCGAGACGCTCTACGGCGAGAACAGCCACCACATCGCCGAGAGCTGCTTCAAGGGCCTCGCCCGGGCGCTGCGCGCGGCGGTCGCGGTCGACCCGCGCGAGGCGGACCGTATCCCCTCGACCAAGGGAGCGCTGTGAGGATGCGCACCTACACGGTTCACCTGCCGCGTGGCGCGGCGCCGGGCGATGCCGCCGTCGTCGAGCGCGCGATCCTGGTGCGCGACGGGTTCAATTGGGCGGCGTTCTTCTTCTCCGTCCTGTGGATGCTCTGGCACCGGCTCTGGCTCGCCGCGCTCGCGACCTTCGTCGTCGTCGTGGCCGTGTCGGTGGCGCTCGAGGCGCTGCCGGTCGGGGACGGCGTGGCGGTGCTGGCGAGCCTCCTCGTCGCGCTGCTGATCGGGCTCGAGGCGTCGAGCCTGCGGCGCTGGACCTACGCGCGCCGCGGCATGCCGATGGTCGACGTCGTCGCCGCGCCGAGCTACGACGAGGCGGATGCGCTCGCCTGCGCTCGGCTCGTGGCGAGGAGCTCCGAGAGCGGGCGCACGCCGCCGCCTCCGCCCGCCGTCGTCCCTCCTCCGCCTCCCTCCGCGCCCGTTCCGGCGCGGCCCAGCGCCGAGATCGTGCCCTTCGGGCTGAGGCCGGAGGGCGCACCATGACCGTCGCCATCGTCGATTACGGCTCGGGCAACCTGCACTCCGCCCACAAGGCCTTCGAGCGCGCCGCCCGCGAGGCGGGGCTCGCCATGGCGGTCAACGTCACGAGCGACCCCGCCGACGTGCTCGATGCCGAGCGCATCGTGCTGCCGGGGGTGGGCGCCTTCGCCGATTGCCGGCGCGGGCTCGACGCCGTTCCCGGCATGGTCGAGGCGCTGACCGAGGCCGTGATGGGCCGCCGGCGGCCCTTCCTCGGCATCTGCGTGGGCATGCAGCTCCTGGCCTCGCGCGGGCTCGAGCACGAGACGACGCCCGGGCTCGGCTGGATCCCCGGCGACGTGCGCGCCATCCACCCGGCGGACCCGGCGCTCAAGATCCCGCACATGGGCTGGAACGTGCTCGAGGCGCGCCGCGCGCATCCGCTGCTCGACGGCATCCCCACCGGCGAGGGCGGGCTGCACGCCTACTTCGTGCATTCCTACGCGCTCGATCCGCAGGACCCCGGCGACGTCGTCGCCACGACCGACTACGGCGGCCCTCTGACCGCCGTCGTCGGGCGCGACAACATCGTCGGGACCCAGTTCCACCCCGAGAAGAGCCAGCGGCTCGGGCTCGCCCTCATCGCCAACTTCCTGAGGTGGCGCCCGTGATCCTCTACCCCGCCATCGACCTCAAGGAAGGCCGCTGCGTGCGCCTGATCCAGGGCGACATGGAGCAGGCCACCGTCTTCAACGACGACCCCGCCGCGCAGGCGCGCGCCTTCGCCGCGCAGGGCTTCCCCTGGCTGCACGTGGTCGACCTCGACGGCGCCTTCGCCGGCAAGCCGATGAACGCGGCCGCCGTCGACGGCATCCTCGCGGGCGTCGAGATCCCGGTGCAGCTCGGCGGCGGCGTGCGCGACATGCGCACGGTCGAAGGCTGGCTCGCCAAGGGGGTCGCGCGCATCGTCATCGGGACGGCCGCCGTGCGCGACCCGGCCTTCGTGCGCGAGGCGGCGCGGCTGCATCCCGGCAGGATCGCGGTCGGGATCGACGCCAAGGACGGCTACGTCGCCGTCGAGGGCTGGGCGCAGAGCTCGACGCTCACCGCCGAGGAGCTCGGCCGGCGCTTCGAGGACGCGGGCGTGGCGGCGATCGTCTACACCGACATCGCCCGCGACGGCATCCTCAAGGGCCTCAACATCGAGATGACGCTCGCGCTCGCGAACGCCGTGACGATCCCCGTGATCGCGTCGGGCGGCCTCGCCTCGATCGACGACGTGGCGCGGCTGCTCGAGCCGGACTGCGCGGCGCTCGGCGGCGCCATCACCGGCCGTGCGCTCTACGACGGGCGGATCGACCCCGCCGAGGCGCTGGCGATGATCGCGGCGGCGGACGCGGCCAAGGCGGACGCGGCCAGGGCCGGCGCCCCGTGATCCTGGCCTCCGCCTACGCCGCGCTGCGCCGGGTCGTCTCGCCCGGGCTGCGCGGCATCCTCCTGCGCTCGATCGGGCTCACGGTCCTGCTTCTGGCCATCGCCTGGGCTGCGGCGACGCGCGGCGTCGACTGGCTGCTCGCGCAGGAGACGGTCACCGACGCCTACCCCTGGATCGATACGCTCGGCGTGATCCTCGCCGGCGCGGGGTTCCTCGTCGGCGCGCTCTACCTGATCCCGGCCGTCTCGGCGCTCGTCGCCTCGATCTTCGCCGACGAGGCCGCGGCCGTCGTCGAGCGCACGGACTTCCCCGCCGATCCGCCGGGCGAGGAGCTGCCGGTCCTGCCCGCGATCGGCTACGGCCTGCGCTTCTTTGGGCTGACCCTGCTCGTCAACCTCGCCGCGCTGGCGCTGCTCCTCGTGCCCGTGGTCAACATCGCGGCCTTCTTCCTGGCGAACGCCTACCTGCTCTCGCGCGAGTATTTCGAGCTCGCCGCGAACCGCCACCATCCACGGGCGGAGGCGGTGGCGCTGCGGAAGCGCCACGCGGGGCGCGTGTTCCTGGCCGGGGCGGTGATCGCGGGCTTCCTGCTGATCCCGATCGTCAACCTCGCGACGCCGCTGTTCGGCGTCGCGCTGATGACGCATCTGCACAAGCGCATCGTGGGAACGCAGGCGCGCCGCGGAGCGGGCGCGCTCACGCGCTGACGCTCACTCGTCCTCGCCGAAGCGGGTCGCGAGCAGCATGGCGAGGGCGTCGAGGACTCCCTCCGCCTCCGGGCCCGTGGCCGTGACGAGGACGGAGGTGCCCTGTGCGGCGGCGAGGGTGAGGAGCCCCATGATCGAGCGACCGCCCACCGTCTCGCCGCAGCGGGTGACCCTCACCTCCGCCTGGTAGCGCTCGACGGTCTGGACGAACTTCGCCGAGGCGCGGGCGTGCAGCCCCTTGCGGTTGACGATCGAGAGCTCGCGGGCGAGCGCGCCCTCGGGAACCTGCGGCGGCTCGGGACAGGGCTCGTCCAGGCTCTGTTCCAGGTCGTCCCGCGCGATCGAGGGCTCGGCAGTCATGTCACTTCCCCGCGAGCACGTGGGAGGCCACGTTGATGTACTTGCGCCCGGCCTCCTGGGCGTGCAGCACGGCTTCGGCGAGGGGCTCGAGATCGCGCACGCTCGCGAGCTTGATCAGCATGGGCAGGTTGATGCCCGCGACGACCTCGACCATGCGCCCGTTCATGCACGAGAGGGCGAGGTTGGAGGGCGTGCCGCCGAACATGTCGGTGAGGACGACGACGCCGGCGCCGGTCTCGACCCGCCGCACGGCGTCGAGAATGTCCCCGCGACGGGCTTCCATGTCGTCCTCCGGGCCGATCGTGATCGTCTCGATCTGCTCCTGCGGGCCGACCACGTGCTCCAGCGCGGCGCGGAACTCCGTCGCCAGCTGGCCGTGGGTGACGAGCACCATTCCGATCATGTGGACCTGCATCCGTCGCTCGGCTGAGCGGAGCCGCTATCTTGTGCACTGCGAAGCCGAACGCAAGAGCATAGAGCCTATCCGTCGGCAGTTCACGTCGGTGCCGTGACAGATAAGCCTCTCAGCGCGTCGAGCGCAATCGTGGCGATCCCGTCGCCCGCCGCGGAGGCGAGGCGCGGCAACCTGACGCGGAGGATCTCGGCCTCGAGCGCCTCCGGATCGGGCAGGCGCGGAGGCGGCTCGGCCACGAGGTCGACGACGAGGCGCACCACGGCGGCGGGGGCGTGCGGCCGGGGGAGAAGGCCGACGCCGCGCCGCTCGACGAGCCCGGCGATCGCCGGATGCGGCCGCGCCAGGAGCCGGCCGTGCCGCGCCTCGAGCCGGATGCGGTCGTCGCCCACGAGCCGCGCGAACAGCCCGCGCCCGCGCGCGGCCTCGAGCAGGTCGAGCGCCAGCCGCGACTTCCCCGCCCCCGACGCGCCGCGGATCAGCACGCCCGCCTCGCCGAGGAGGACGCAGGTCGCGTGGACGGTGTCCGTGGCGGGGGGGCTCACGGGGCGTCCCCCACCGGCTGCGCCGTCGCCGCCTCCCCGCAGGGGAGGACGCGGGGGCGCGGATGGCGCGAACGGCATATGCGGCCCGCGGACCGCCTCCTCCCCGCAGGGGAGGACGGAGGCTCGAAGAGCCGGAGGGTGGGGTGGGCGGCGGTACGGCTCGTCGGCACGATCGAACGGCCCCACCGCCCGCGCCGAGGCGCGGACTCCTCCCCTCCGGGGAGGACGCGGGGGCGCGGATGGCGCGAACGGCATGTGCAGCCCGCGGACCGCGGCATCAGTGGCGCTCCCGTACGGCGGGCAGCGTCACCACGAAGCGGGCGCCCAGCCGGCGGGGCTCGCCGTCGGGGCCGACGGCGCCCAGCCGGTTCTCGGCGCGGATCGAGCCGCGGTGGGCCTGGACGATCTGGCGCGAGATGGAGAGGCCGAGCCCCGAGTTCTGGCCGAAGCCCTGCTCCGGACGGTCGGTGTAGAAGCGCTCGAAGACGCGCTCCAGCGCGTGCTCGGGGATGCCCGGCCCCTCGTCCTCCACGACGAGGCGCATCACCTCGCCGTCGCGCTCCAGCACCACGCGGACCGTGGCGCCGGGCGGCGAGAAGGAGCGGGCGTTGTCGAGGAGGTTGCGCACGACCTGGCCGAGGCGGCTGTCGTGGCCGATGACGACGAAGGTGCGTGCGTCGCGGTCCCCGGGCTCGCGTCCGCCGTCCCGCCCGCCGTCCCGCGCGCCCTCGCGCCCGCCGTCGCCCTTGCGTGCCGGGCGGCGGATCTGGAGGTCGATCGGCGCGTCCTCCGGGCGGCGGACGTCGTTGGCGATGGAGACGACCGCCGTCAGCAGCCGGGCAATGTCGACGGGCCCGGCCTCCGAGCGGGCGAGCTCCGCATCGAGCCGCGAGGCGTCGGAGATGTCGGAGATCAGCCGGTCGAGGCGGCGCACGTCGTGCTGGATGATGTCGAGCAGCCGCCGGCGGCTGTCGTCGGAGCGCGCCAGCGGCAGCGTCTCGACGGCGCTGCGCAGGGAGGTGAGCGGGTTCTTGAGCTCGTGCGCCACGTCCGCGGCGAAGCTCTCGATCGCCTCGATGCGGTCGTAGAGCGCCTCCGTCATCTCGCGCAGCGCCCCCGACAGATGGCCGATCTCGTCGGAGCGGCCGGTGAAGTCGGGGATCTCCTGGCGGGACTTGATGCCCCGGCGCACCCGCTCGGCGGCCTCCGCGAGGCGCGAGACCGGGCCGGCGATGGCGTTGGCGAGGATGAGCGAGAGCACGATCATCACGCCCGCCGCCACCATGAAGACCTGGAGCAGCGCGAAGCGCTCGGAGGCGATGATCGCGTCGATGTCCCCGCCCTGGGTCGAGAGCAGCAGCACGCCGCGCACCGCGCGCTGGCGCTGGATCGGCACCGCGACCGAGACGATGGTCTCGCCGGCGGGGTTGAGCCGCACCACGCTCGCGCGCTCGCCGCGCAGGGCCTGGCGCACCTCGGGGAAGGTGCGCCCGTCGGTCGGGCCGATCGTCTCCAGCGACGGCGCGCGGGTCGGCGCGAAGAAGTCGCGCAGAGCCCCGAAGGCGCGCTCCAGGGGGCCGGGCGGGCTCGTCTCGATCGGCGGCAGGTCGAGGCGCAGGATGTCGCCGCGCGAGTAGAGCGCGCGCGTGTCCAGCAGCAGCGACGCCTCGCGGTCGTAGACCCGCGCGCGCGTGCGCGTCGGCGTCACGAGCCTGCGCAGCAGCGGCGCGACCTGCTCGGGGCTGATCGAGAACTCGAGCGGGGAGAACAGCTCGTCGGTCAGGACCGAGCTCTCGCCGGCCTGCATCTGGAGGAGCCGGTCGGGGTCGATCAGGATCGTGTCGCTGTCGACGACGGCGGAGGCGGCGATGGCGCCGGCGATGATCTCGCCCTGGGTGAGCAGGCTCTGGACGCGCGCCTCGATCAGCCCCTCGCGGAACTGGTTGAGGTAGAGGAAGCCGAAGAACAGCGCCACCAGGCCCGCGAGGTTGAGCACCACGATGCGGCGCACGAGGCTCGACGAGGCGCGCCCGGCCATCGCCCGCCACAGGCCGCGCAGGCGCACGAGCAGGCCGAGACGCATGCGCCGGACCGTGCCGCCCTTCGCCAGCGCCGCGACCGCCGAGCGCCGCGGCGGCGTGCGCGCGTCCTCTCCGCCGGCGCCGCCCGGCCCCGGCCCGTCCTCCTGCTGCGCGTACCCGTCGGCCCGCCGGCGTGCGTCCACGCGTTCTCCCTCAGGTTTCCTTGAAGCGGTAGCCGACGCCGTAGAGCGTCTCGATCATGTCGAAGCTCTGGTCGGTCACCTTGAACTTCTTGCGCAGGCGCTTGATGTGGCTGTCGATCGTGCGGTCGTCGACGTAGACCTGGTCGTCGTAGGCCGCGTCCATCAGGGCGTTGCGGGACTTCACCACGCCGGGGCGCTGGGCGAGCGACTGCAGGATCAGGAACTCGGTGACGGTGAGCGTCACCGGCTCGCCCTTCCAGGTGCAGGTGTGGCGCTCGGGATCCATCACCAGCTGGCCGCGCTCGAGCGCCTTGGTGTCCGGCTCGCGGGGCGCGGAGACGTCCTTGGGCGCGAAGCGGCGCAGCACCGCCTTGACGCGCTCCACCAGCAGGCGCTGCGAGAACGGCTTCCGGATGAAGTCGTCGGCGCCCATCTTGAGGCCGAACAGCTCGTCGATTTCCTCGTCCTTCGAGGTGAGGAAGATCACCGGCAGGTCGGACTTCTGGCGCAGGCGGCGCAGGAGCTCCATGCCGTCCATGCGCGGCATCTTGATGTCGAAGATCGCGAGGTCCGGCGGCGTCTGCCGCAGGCCGTCCAGCGCTGAGGCGCCGTCCGTGTAGGTCTGGATGCGATAGCCCTCGGCCTCGAGCGCGATGGACACCGAGGTGAGGATGTTGCGATCGTCGTCGACGAGGGCGATGGTGGGCATCACGGCTCCCGATGCTCTGGCGGCCTGGACACGTTCCGACACGGTACCGGGCGGGAACGCCCGAGGCGGGCGGATGGTGCGACGAAACCGTCGCTCACCCGCCAAGCCTCGTAATTCGGCCGAATTCATGGCGGTTTAGCACGTCATGCGGCATGTGGGCAAAGGCGGGAGCTTTCGGAAGGGGTGGCGGCGATGGTGCAGGTGGATCGTGGCGGCGCGGGCGGCGGCGCCAATCCCGGGGAAAGCGGCGTCTCGGAGGAGGCGAAGGCGATCCTGGAGCGCGTCGGGCCCGACCCCGCCTACGACGGGCTCGCCGTGGCGAAGGGGCTCTTGCGCGGCGTGCGCGCCGGCGCGCTCGCGACGCTCGACCGCGCGGCCGGCTTCCCCTTCGCCACGCTGGTGACGGTGGCGACCGACGTCGACGGCGCGCCGCTCTTCCTGCTGTCGCGCCTGTCCGGCCACACCGCCAACCTCGCCGCCGACCCGCGCGCGAGCGTGCTCCTCGCGGAGCGCGGCAGAGGCGACCCGCTCGCCCATCCGCGCCTCACCGTGATCGGGCGGATCGCGCCCGCCGACGACCCGCGCGCCCGCGCCCGCTTCCTCGCCCGCCACCCGAAGGCCAAGCTCTACGCCGGCTTCGGCGACTTCGCCGTGTTCCGCATGGCGGTCGAGGGCGCGCACCTCAACGGCGGCTTCGCCCGGGCGATGGCAGTCTCGCGCGACGATCTCCTCACGCGCATCGACGACGCGCAGAGCCTGCTCGCGCTCGAGGAGAGCGCGGTCGCCCACATGAACGCGGACCACCGCGAGGCGCTCGCCCTCTACGCCACCCGTCTCGCCGGGGCAGCGGACGGCGACTGGCGCGCCACCGGCATCGACCCGGACGGCATCGACCTCGCCGCCGGCGACCTCACCGCGCGGGTGCCGTTCCCCGAGCGGGTGAGCGAGGGCGGACGGCTGCGGCGGGTGCTGAAGGAGATGGCCGACGCGGCGCGCGAGGCGGAAGGGTGAGCGCGGCGCCGCCCGTCAGCGCGCGTCACCCCCGCGCATCCGCGCGAGGATCGCCGCGCGCTCGTCCTCGCCCAGCATGTCGATGCCCAGCAGGCGCATGAGCGCCAGGCCGTGGAGGGCGAGGTAGGCGATCGTCGCCTCGTTCGGGTCAGCGGCATTGGCGCGGATCGCGTCGAGGAAGCCGCGCTCGCGCAGGCGCACCGGCTCCAGGATGGCCGGGTCCTCGACCAGGGCCGGGAGCATGCCGGCGCTCGGTGGCGCGTCGCACAGGCGCTGGGTGACGAAGGTCTCGATATAGGCGCCGATCACGCCATCGTGACGGGACGCCGCCGCCTCGGTGCCGAGCGCCGCCTCGAAACGCGCGAGCTGCTCCTCCACCAGGCCGCGCAGGAGCGCCGCCTTCGAGGGGAAGTGATAGAGGAGCCCGCCCTTGGAGACCCCCGCCTTCGCCGCGACCGCCTCCAGCGAGACGGAGCCCGCCTCGTGCGCGATCTCGAGAGCCGCCCGCAGGATGCGCGCGCGCGTGCCTTCCGTCCCGGCCGTCACGGTTCCTCCTTGACACGCGCGCCCGAACGGTCCAGTTCCCAACCGTCCGGACGGTACACCACGGAAACCGTACACGTGCCGGGCCGCGTCGCGCAAGCCTCGCCGCGATCGAGCCTCTCCCCCGACCACGAGCCGACCCATGATCAAGCGCTTCCTGATCGCCATCGTCCTCGTCGCCCTCGTCGGCGGCGGGCTCGTCGGGTTCAACCTGTTCCGGGACCGGATGATCGCGGATTTCTTCGCGAACATGCCCGTGCAGCCCGCCACGGTCTCCGCGATCACGCTCGAGCCCGCCACCTGGCGCCCGACGATCGAGACGATCGGCACGGTCAACGCCGCACGCGGCGTCGAGCTGACGGTCGAGGCCGCCGGCATCGTGCGCGAGATCGCCTTCGTCTCGAACGAGGGGGTCTCGGAGGGCGAGCTGCTGGTGCGGCTCGACGACGCCGTGCAGCAGGCGGACGTCGACGCCGCGCGCACGCGCCTCGCGCTCGACGAGCAGGACCTCGCCCGCGCCCGCGACCTGCGCAGCCGCGGCGCCGGCACCGAGGTGAACGTGGCCAACGCCGAATCGGCGGTCCGCTCGTCGGAGGCGCAGCTCGCCCGCGCGGTGGCGGTGCTGGAGCAGCGCCGCCTCGTCGCGCCCTTCTCCGGCACGATCGGCCTGCCGCGGGTGGAGCTCGGGCAATACATCACGCCGGGAACCGTCGTCGCCACGCTCCAGGACCTCGACACGATGCGCGTCGACTTCTCGCTGCCCGAGCAGCGCCTGCCGGACGTGGCGATCGGCCAGCCGATCCGCGTCTCGGGCGAAGGCGTTTCGGGCGAGATCACCGGGGAGATCGTGGGCATCGACCCGCGCGTCGACCCGGCGAGCCGGCTCTTCGCGGTGCGCGGCACGGTCTCGAACGAGGGCGGCGTGCTGACGCCGGGCCAGTTCGTGCGCATCGCCATCGAGCAGCCGCAGGAGGACGGGGTCGTCGCCGTACCGCAGACCGCGCTCGTCTCGAGCCTCTACGGAGACTTCGTCTATCGCGTCGTGGCGGCGGAGGAGGGCGAGGGCCTCGTCCTCGACCAGGTCTTCGTCCAGCCCGGCCGGCGCACCGAGGGGCTGATCGAGATCGCATCGGGGCTCGCGCCCGGCGACCGCGTCGTCACGGCCGGGCAGAACCGGCTGTCGAACAACATGCCCGTCGTCCTGGAGGAGACGGGCGATCCCTCCGCGCCCCCCGAAGCCGCGAGCGCCGCCCGATGAGCCCCTCCGACATCTTCATCAAGCGCCCGGTCCTCTCGACGGTGCTGGGGCTCCTGATCCTGCTGCTGGGCTTCCAGGGCCTGTTCGGGCTCCAGACGCGGCAGTACCCGGAGGTGGACGAGACCGTCGTCACGATCACGACGCTCTATCCCGGCGCCTCCGCCGAGCTGATCCAGGGCTTCGTCACCTCGCCGATCGCGCGCGCGGTCGCGACGACGGAGAACGTCGACTACGTCACCACGCAGTCGCGCCCCTCGGCGTCGGTCGTGACCGTCAACATGCGGCTCGGCTCCGACCCGGACGCCGCCCTCACCGAGGTGATGTCGAAGGTCAACGAGGTCCGCTCCAGCCTGCCCCCCGACGCCGAGGACCCGGCGATCGTGAAGGGCACGGGCATGACCTTCGCCACCATGTACTTCGCGGTGCAGAACCCGAACATGACCGCGGAGCAGGTGACGGAGTACATCGAGCGCGTCGTCCGCCCGCGCATGTCGACGATCCCCGGCGTCGCGGAGACCGAGGTCCTCGGCGGCGCCAAGTACGCGATGCGGGTGTGGATCGACCCCGTGCGGCTCGCCGCGCGCGGGCTCACCGCTGCCGAGGTGCGCGGGGCGATCGACGCCTCGAACTTCCTCTCGGCCCCGGGGCGCACGCGCAACGAGCTCGTCACCTACCCGATCACGATGCGCTCGACGCTGCAGACGCCCGAAGCCTTCGCCCAGCTGCCGCTCTCGGGGCAGGGCGACGACGTGGTGCGCCTGCGCGACGTCGCGCGGGTGGAGCTCGCGGCGGAATCGACCGACACGATCGTCGACTTCAACGGCGAGCCGGGCACCTTCATCGGGCTCTACCCGACGCCCGGCGCGAACCCGCTCGACATGGCCGCGGCCGTGCTCGAGGAGATCCCCGCCATCCAGGCGACGCTGCCCGACGGCATGAGCCTCACGCTCATGTACGATTCGACCGAGCAGATCGGCGCCTCGATCGACGAGGTCTTCCGCACGATCATCGAGGCCACCGTCATCGTCGCGGTGATCACGCTGCTGTTCCTCGGCTCGTTCCGGGCCGTGTCGCTGCCGCTGGTCGCGATCCCGCTCTCGCTCGTGGGCACGCTCTTCATCCTCCTGCTGATGGGCTATTCCATCAACCTGCTCACGCTGCTCGCGATGGTGCTCGCCATCGGCCTCGTGGTGGACGACGCGATCATCGTCGTCGAGAACGTGCAGCGCCACGTCGACGAGGGCATGAACCCGGCGCGTGCCGCCTTCGTCTCGATGAAGGAGCTGTTCGGCTCCATCGTCGCGATGATGCTGACGCTGGTCGCCGTGTTCACGCCGCTCTTCTTCACCGGCGGCCTCACCGGCGCGCTCTTCCGGGAGTTCGCGGTGACGCTCGCCGGCGCGGTTTTCATCTCCGGCGTCGTCGCGCTCACGATCTCGCCGATGATGGCGGCGCGGGTGCTGAAGGGCGGCCACAGCCGCTTCCAGGACGTGCTCGACCGCGGCTTCGGCGGGCTCGAGGGCTGGTACGAGCGCCGCGTCGCGGGCTCGCTGCGGTACCGCGCCGTGACGATCTTCGTCGTCGTCGCGCTCGTCGGCGTGACGGGCTTCCTGTTCACCAAGACGTCGAGCGAGCTGGCGCCGGAGGAGGACGTCGGGGCGCTGTTCGCGATCGTGAACGCGCCCGCCTACGCCACCTCGGACTACACGCGCACCTACATCGACGAGATGCGCGCGCGCACGCAGGACCTGCCGGAGCTGTCGGCGAACTTCTCCATCGTCGGCTTCGGCGGGCAGACGAATTCCGGCATCGCCTTGTGGGCCTTCGACGACTGGGCCGAGCGCGAGCGCAGCCAGGCGGAGATCCAGCAGGACCTCCAGGCGCGCATCGCCGGGATCACCGGCGTCCAGGCCTTCGTCTTCGCGCCGCCGACCCTGCCGGGCGCGGGCGGCGGGCTGCCGATCTCGGTCGTGATCCAGACCACGAGCTCGCCGGCGAACGTCTATGAAGTCGCCGAGCGGATCCGGCAGGAGGCGCAGGCGTCCGGCCGCTTCATCGTGGTGCAGAACTCGCTGTCCTTCGACACGACGGAGGTCGTGGTGACAATCGACCGCGACCGCGCGGCGGCGCTCGACGTGCCCGCCTCGCAGGTGGGCGCCACGCTGGGCCTCCTCGTCGGCGGCGGGGCGATCTCGCAGTTCGACCGGGATTCGAACAGCTACGACGTGATCATGCAGGTGCCGGCCCAATACCGGAACAACCCCGAGCGGCTCGGCGAGCTCTACGTGCGCTCGCGCAGCGGCGCCATGGTGCCGCTCTCGGCCATCGCGAACATCGACACCGGCGTCGCGGCGGCGACGATCGAGCAGTTCAACCAGCTCAACTCGGCGACCATCTCGGCGCTGCCGCTGCCGGGCGTCTCCACCGGCGACGGGCTTGCCGAGATCGTCTCGATCGCCGAGCGCATCCTGCCGGACGGGTTCTACATCGACTACGCCGCCCAGTCGCGGCTCGAGGTCGGCGAGGGCAACACCATCGCCATCGCCTTCGCGCTCGCGATCGTGGTGATCTACCTCGTGCTCGCGGCGCAGTTCGAGAGCTTCCGCGATCCGTTCGTGATCCTGATGTCGGTGCCGCTGTCGATCTTCGGCGTCATCGTGCCGCTGAACCTCGGCCTCGCGACGCTCAACATCTACACGCAGGTGGGCCTGATCACCCTGATCGGCCTCATCACAAAGCACGGCATCCTGCTCGTCGAGTTCGCGAACCAGCTGCGGCGCGAGAAGGGGCTCACCCGCGAGGCGGCGATGGTCGCCTCCGCCAAGCTGCGGCTTCGCCCGATCCTGATGACCACGGCGGCCACCGCGCTCGGCGTCGTGCCGCTGATGACGGCGGAGGGCGCGGGCGCGGCGGCGCGCTTCTCCATGGGCCTCGTGATCTTCTCCGGCATCACGGTCGGCACGCTGTTCACGCTCTTCGTCGTGCCGACCTTCTACACGCTCGTGTCGCGCCGGGAGCTCGAGCCCGAGCTGACCGAGACCGGCGAGCGTGCCGCGCCCGCGGGGGCGCCGAGCCCGGCCGAGTGACGTTCGGCGGAGTGACGGCGGGCCGTCACCACGGGCCCCCAGCGCCGCGCCACGCGGCCCTGCCAGAGCGCGAGCGCCGGGGTGACGGCGAGCTCCATGGCGAGCGCCGCCGTCATCGGCCCGTCCGCCGGGCCGTCGGCGACGACGCCCAGCGCGCGGGCGAGCCCGCCGATCACGACGATGCCGGCGAGGAGCCGCACCCGCTGCCCGTGCGCCTCGATCCGCGGCACCGCGGCCCAGAAGGCCAGACCGATGCCCAGCAGCAGGCCCGAGAGGTAGCGCATGTGGCTCTCGAGGGAGATCTGGCTCTCGATGGCGACCTGGCCCGCGGCGAGAGTGTTACCGCCGCCGACGAACCCCGTCCCCGTCGCGACGCCCGCGAGCCCCGCCGTCACCGGCACGCAGCCGGCGAGCAGGATCGCCCCCTGCAGGAGCCGCCGCTCCATCCCTGGCCCGATCATCCATTCCTCCCGAGCGTCCACGCGGCAGCTACGGGCGAGACGGGGCAGGGGTTTCATCCCCGCCGTCGTCGCCGGCGTTCGCCGGCCGGGCAGAGCGCACCAGCGAAAATTCGCTCCTCCCTCTCTGTTGCGGCTCCGCCCCCGACCCTCTAAACCCTTGCTCCATGTGCGGAATGCGCAGAATTCCACGCATCCGGATCTCGGGCGTGGGCGTTGACCAATCGTGAGCGGCCCCCCGGGGCCGCGTGCGGCGACCTGAGACGGAGGACGGAGCAAGTGGTGAATCTCGGCGTCTACAACAGCGCTCAGGGCGCGGACACGATCGGCCTGCGCGGGCTCGCGCGCGTGCACTGGAACCTCGAGGCGCCCGCGCTGACCGAGCTGTCCATCGCGCGCGGCGAGGCGCGGCTGGCGGCCGGCGGGGCGCTCGTCGCCGAGACGGGCGTGCACACGGGTCGCTCGCCCAAGGACAAGTTCCTGGTGCGCGACGCGAAGACCGAGGACACGGTGTGGTGGGACGCCAACGGCGCCATCACGCCCGCGCAGTTCGAGACGCTGCTCGAGGACTTCCGGGCGCATGCCGAGGGCAAGGAGCTGTTCGCGCAGGATCTCTTCGGCGGTGCGGACCCGAACTACCGCGTGCGCACCCGGGTCTACACCGAGTTCGCCTGGCACTCGCTCTTCATCCGCAACCTGCTGCGCCGCCCCGAGCTCGAGACCGTGCGCAGCTTCGTGCCCGAGCTCACCATCATCGACCTGCCGAGCTTCGAGGCCGACCCCGCCCGCCACGGCTGCCGCTCGCAGACGGTCATCGCCATGGACCTCACCCGCAAGATCGTGCTGATCGGCGGCACGTCCTACGCGGGCGAGATGAAGAAGTCGGTCTTCACCTACCTGAACTTCGTCCTGCCCGAGAAGGGCGTCATGCCGATGCACTGCTCGGCCAACATGTCCGATCCCAAGGACGTGGCGCTCTTCTTCGGCCTTTCGGGAACCGGCAAGACGACGCTCTCCAACGATCCCAAGCGCCCGCTGATCGGCGACGACGAGCACGGCTGGGGGCAGCAGGGCGTGTTCAACTTCGAGGGCGGCTGCTACGCCAAGACGATCCGCCTCTCGGCGGACGCGGAGCCGGAGATCTACGCCACCACGCGCCGCTTCGGCACCGTGCTCGAGAACGTCGTCATCGACGACCACACCCGCGAGCCGGACTTCGACGACGCGTCGAAGACCGAGAACACGCGCTGCGCCTACCCGCTCGAGTTCATCCCCGGCGCGGTGGAGAGCGGGCGCGCGGGCCAGCCCAAGAACATCGTCATGCTGACCTGCGACGCCTTCGGCGTCCTGCCGCCGATCGCCAAGCTGACCAGCGCGGAGGCGATGTACCACTTCCTGTCGGGCTACACGGCGAAGGTGGCGGGCACGGAGAAGGGCGTGACGGAGCCGCAGGCGACGTTCTCGACCTGCTTCGGCGCGCCGTTCATGCCGCGCCCGCCCTCCGTGTACGGCAACATGCTGCGCGAGCTGATCGCGCGCCACCACGTCGATTGCTGGCTCGTCAACACCGGCTGGACCGGCGGCATGCACGGGGTGGGGCGGCGCATGCCGATCCGCGTCACCCGCCGGCTGCTCTCGGCGGCGCTCGACGGCTCGCTGGCGAAGGCCGACTTCCGTCAGGACCCGTATTTCGGCTTCGCGGTACCGACCTCGGTGCCCGGCATCGAGCCGCACATCCTCTACCCGGTGAAGACCTGGCAGAACAAGGCGCAGTTCGCGCAGACGGCGGCCAAGCTCGTCGCGATGTTCCGCGAGAACTTCACCCGCTTCGAGGCCGACGTCGACGACGACGTGCGCGCGGCCGCGCCGTCGAGCAGCATCGCGGCGTGAGGGGGTACATTCGACAGGGCTCGAAGGGCGGTCGAGGCTCGACCGCCCCTTGACGCTTCCGCCATCCGCACCCAGCATGTAACATGTAACGGAGCGGAGGCGTCCATGGCTACGAGCGTCAGCGAGAGAGTGCGAAAGCGACGTGATGCGCTGCGGGCTTCCGGGTTGCGGCCGGTGCAGATCTGGGTTCCGGACACGCGTCGGCCCGGCTTCGCGGAAGAATGTCGCCGTCAATCTCGCATCGTCGCCGCGGCAGATGCTCGAGACGAGGATCTCGACGCCTTCCTCGATGCTGCGCTCGAGGATCTGATCAACGAGACAGAGGCGTGACGCGCGGGGACTTGGTGACGGTCGCGATGTCGGGCGACTTCGGCAAGCCGCGTCCCGCCCTCGTCGTGCAATCGGACTTCTTCGACGACACCGGATCGGTCACGGTTCTGCTCCTGACGAGCGCGCTCGAGAACGCACCTCTAATCAGGGTGACGGTCCAGCCGACGTCGGCCAATGGTCTGCGCAAGGCCTCTCAGGTCATGGTCGACAAGCCCATGTCCGTCAAACGAGGCAAGGTAGGGCCGGTCATCGGCCGCGTGGACGACGAAACGATGGTTTCCGTAACGAGATCGCTCGCCTTGTTCCTCGGCTTGGCCTGACCCCGGCGGCTCCCGCGGCCCTTCACCAGGGCGAGCGCGGCGCCGCCTCCGCCTGCGGTGCCTGCGCCGTCGGCGGAAGGCGCCCGCCGGCGGTGCGTACCAGCGCCTCGACCCGGTCCGCGATCGAGGGATGGGTCGAGAGCAGCGCCGTGAAGCCGCGCCGCGGGTTCTCGACGCACATCTCCATGACGCTCGCGGGCGCACGCGAGAGATCGGCGTTGCCCTCGATCTTGAGGAGCGCGGAGATCATCGCGTCGGGGTTCTTGGTCAGCTCCACGGCGCCCGCGTCCGCGAGGTACTCCCGCGCCCGCGACAGCGCGAAGCGGATCATCAGCGAGGCGAGCCAGGCGACGAGGATGACGACGACGGCGATCGCGATGGCGATCACCGCGCCCCGCCCGCCGCCGCCGCTGCCGCGCGAGCGGCTGCCGCCGCGCCGCCACAGGCCGAAGCGCAGCGAGCGGAAGACGATCTCGCCCACGAGCGCGATCACGCCGGCGATCACCACGGCGACGACCATCAGCCGGACGTCCTCGTTGCGGATGTGGGTGAGCTCGTGCGCCATCACCGCCTCGATCTCGGCGTCGTCGAGCCGCTCGACGAGCCCGCGGGTGAGCGTCACGGCGTATTGCTTCTGCGTGAGCCCGGACGCATAGGCGTTGAGGGCGTCGCTCTCGACGATCTTGAGGCGCGGCGTCGCCATGCCGCGCGAGATGCACAGGGTCTCCAGCATCCGGTAGAGGCGCGGGTCGTCCTCCCGCGTCAGGGTGCGCGCGCCGGTCGTGGCGTCGACGATGCGGGTGTTGAGCGCGACCGAGATGCCGATCCAGGCCAAGGTGCCGAGCACGAGCCAGGGCGTCCAGAGCACGTAGGTGTCGAGCGCCCCCGCGGCGATCGCCTCGGGCGGCGCGCCCGAGGCGTCCCCGGCCGCCACGAGGGCGAGCGCCACCGCGTAGCCGACGAGGAGCACGAGCGCGAACAGGCCCGCGATCAGCAGCACCGAGCGGATCCGGTTCGCGCGGATGTGGGTGTAGAGCCCGAAGACGGGCGTCATGGCCGCCTCTCCCTGGTCCGGCTCCGCCTCTCCCGGCGCGTCAGAACTTCACCTGCGGCGCCACGTTCATCTCGGCGCGCCGATCCTCGCCGACGTCGAAGAACTCCCGCTCGGAGAAGCCGAGCTGGCGCGCGAACAGCACCGCCGGGAAGGACTGGATCGCCGCGTTGAACTCGCTCACCGCGTTGTTGAAGAAGCGCCGCGCCGCCGCGAGCTTGTCCTCCACGTTGGAGAGCTCGCTCTGCAGCGACAGGAAGTTCGTGTTGGCCTTGAGGTCCGGGTAGGCCTCGGCCAGCGCGAACAGCCGCCCGAGAGCCCCGGTGAGCAGCCCCTCGGCGGCGGCCTGGTCGGCGGGGCCGCTCGCGCTCGTGGCGCGGTTGCGGGCCGCGATCACGGCGTCGAGCGTCTCGCGCTCGTGCGCGGCGTAGCCCTTCACCGTCTCGACGAGGTTGGGGACGAGGTCGTGGCGCTGGTGCAGCTGCACGTCGATGTCGGCATAGGCCTGGTCCACCCGCTGGCGCATGGCGACGAGGCCGTTGTAGGTGACGATGCCGTAGACGACGATCACGGCGACGACGCCGAGGATGATCCATTCCATGTCTTTCGCGCTCCCCTTCCCGACGCGTCCGGCGCTTCCACCGATGCGGGGCGGAGCCTAGCGGGAAACGCGCGGAAGGGAAGGGGAATGCCGCAACGGCCCTCACGGCCGCGATGCGCGTTGAGACTCGGATCGGATCACGGGGAGGAGCGACACGATGGTGCGGATCGCGGCACGGATCTCGAGGATGCTGACGGTGGCGCTCGCCACCGCCCTCGGCCCCGCCGGCGCGAGCGCCGAGGATGCGGGATCGAACGGCGATGCCGCGGCGAGCGCGCCGGCCGCCGCCGTCGAGCGTCTGTTCGGCGATGAGCCGCCCAGCCCCGGCTGGTTCTCGGAGAGCTTCCTCGCCGCCGTCCCCTCCGCGCGCGTCGCGGCGATCGTGAACGGGATCGTCGCGGATTTCGGGTCCTTCGTCGGCGTGCGCATGAACGACGGCGAGGGCACCGTCGTCTTCGAACGGGCCGTCGTTCCCGTCACGGTCTCGCTGGACGCGGAAGGCCGCATCGCCGGCCTGATGTTCGGCCCTCCCGTGCCGACGGGGGGCGACCCCGCCGCCGTGGCGGCGCTCGTCGAGGACGCGGCCGAAGGCGAGGTCGCGATCCTCGCCGCGGTCGACGGCACGCCGCTCGTCGCACGCGACGCGGATCGACCGATGGCCGTCGGCTCGGCCTTCAAGCTGTTCGTCCTCTCCGCCTACGAGGCCGCGGTCGCAGAGGGGCGGCTGCGGCGCGATGCCGTCGTCGAGCTGACCGAAGCCGATCGCTCGCTGCCCTCCGGCGTGCTCCAGACGCTGGCGCCCGGCACGCCCGTGACCCTCGAGCTGCTCGCCGGGCTGATGATCCAGCACAGCGACAACACGGCGACCGATGCGCTGATGCGCGTCCTCGGGCGCGATGCCGTCGACGCGGCCCTGCCGCGCGGGGCGCCGGTGCCGACGACGTCCGAGCTCTTCAAGCTCAAGGCCGCCGGTGCGGCGGCGCGGCGGCGCGCCTACGCCGAGGGCGACGAGGCGACGCGTCGCGCGATCCTCGAGGGGCTCGCGGACGAGCCGCTCCCGACCGCCGCCCGGATCGAGGCCACGGCGAGCTGGCGAGACGTCGAATGGTTCGTCACGGCGCGCGAGCTGTGCGCGGTCCTGCTGCGGCTGCGGGACGCTCCCGCGCTCGGCGGCGCCCCCAACCCGCTCGTCGCGCGCGAGGGCTGGCCGTGGGTCGGCTTCAAGGGCGGTTCCGAGCTCGGCGTCCTGAACCTCGGCGCGGCCGGCGTCTCGCCCTCGGGGCGCACGGCCTGCGCCGTGGTCACCGCCAACGGGGACGGCGCGCAGCCGGAGGAGCGCATCGCGCTGCTCTTCTCCGCCCTGTTCCGGAGCCTCGACGACGCGGCTCGATGAGCCGCCGCGGCGTCGGCCGATCGCATCCGCCGCCCTCCCGCGCGGCGGCCCCGCGCACCGTGGCGGGTTCCAGCTAGTCGTTCGCGCCCCGGATGGCGTCCACGACGGCGTCGGTCACCTCGCGCGTCGTGGCGCTTCCGCCGACGTCCGGCGTCATGACGCCGGCTGCGCAGACCTGCTCGACGGCGCGCAGCAGCCGGGCTGCCGCGTCGGGCTCTCCGAGATGCTCGAGCATCTGCGCGCCCGTCCAGAAGGACGCGACGGGGTTGGCGATGCCTTTGCCGACGATGTCGAAAGCCGAACCGTGAATGGGCTCGAACATCGACGGGTAGCGCCGCTCGGGGTCGATGTTCGCGGTCGGCGCCACGCCGAGCGAGCCCGCGAGCGCTCCGGCGAGATCGGACAGGATGTCCGCGTGCAGGTTCGTGGCCACGATCGTGTCGAGGCTGCGCGGCTTCAGCACCATGCGCGTGGTCATCGCGTCGACGAGCATCTTGTCCCAGGTCACATCGGGAAACTCGCGGGCGACCTCGGCGGCGATCTCGTCCCACATCACCATCCCGTGGCGCTGCGCGTTCGACTTGGTCACGACCGTCAGGAGCCGGCGCGGGCGCGAGCGCGCGAGGCGGAAGGCGTAGCGCATGATGCGCGCGACGCCGACCCGGGTGAAGACCGAGACCTCGGTGGCGACCTCTTCGGGCAGCCCGCGATGGACGCGGCCCCCGTTGCCGGAATACTCGCCCTCCGAGTTCTCGCGGACGATCACCCAGTCCAGATCGCCGGGCCCGATTCCGGCGAGGGGTGCCCTGATGCCCGGCAGGATCTTGGTCGGTCGCACGTTCGCGTATTGGTCGAACCCCTGGCAGATCGGGAGGCGCAATCCCCAGAGCGTGACGTGGTCGGGCACGTCGGGCGCGCCGACCGCGCCGAAGTAGATCGCGTCGAACCCCTTCAATCGCTCGGGACCGTCCTCGGGCATCATCCTGCCGTTCGCTCGATAATAATCCGAGCCCCAGTCGAAGTGCGTCACGTCCAGCGAGAACCCGAGGCCACGGGTCTCGAGGGCCTCCAAGACCTCGAGGCCGGCAGCGATGACCTCCGGTCCGATGCCGTCGGCTGGAATGGCAGCAATCCTGTAGCGTCTCACCGATTCCTCCCGCCGCTCCGGACCGCATCTCGGCCGGCGGGGTCGAGTTATCGATTGTGCGAGCTCGGTCGCAAGGGTACGCTGCTTATTCAATTTTTGGATATAATCGGCCGGCCGTGCGGGGAGTCGACCCATGGAGCTGATCCAGCTGCGCTGTTTCCTGGCGGTCGCCGACGAGCTGCATTTCGGGCGCGCCGCGCGGCGTCTCGACATGCTGCCGGCCTCGCTCGGGCGGCATCTCAAGAATCTCGAGGACGGTCTCGGGACCACGCTCGTGACCCGTACGACGCGGCATGTCGCGCTGTCGGAGGCCGGACGGGACCTGCTCCAGGAGGTGCGCCGCATCGTCGAGCTGGCGGACGGCCTCGAGGTGCGGGCACGGAACAGCCACCGCGAGGAGGCCACCGTGCTTCGTATCGGCGCCATCGACAGCGCCTCGATCGGCCTGGTGCCGCAGCTTCTCACCTACTTCCGGCAGTCCAACCCCGAGATCGACGTGAGCCTGCACGAGCAGAAGTCGATCCGCCTCTTGCCGAGGCTGCTGTCGGGCAGCCTCGACCTCGCGATCGTCCGGCCTCCGGAGCGCCGGGACGCTCGCTTCGTCTTTCGGCCCCTGTGCTCGGAGACGGCGGTCGTTGCAGTGCCGGCGGGCCATCCGCTCGCCACCAGAGACAGCTTGACGCCGACGGAGCTGGCGGACCAGCCGCTCATCGTGCCGGACCGGCAATCGCGCCCGCACAGCCACGACCTCACCATCAAGCTGCTGCTCGAGGCCGGGCTGACGGCGCGCGTCGCCCAGATCGCGGAAGAGAAGCATACGATCGTCAACATGGTCGGCGCCGGGCTCGGCCTCGCGATCGTCCCGCGCTGGTCGTCTCGCCTCGCCATCTCCGGGGTTCGGTTCATACCCATCCTGTCGCTCGACGGGCAGCCGATGCGCAGGCTGCATCTCGCCGCCGCCTGGGTCCGCAGCACGCGGGATCCGGCCCGCGACCGGTTCCTGCGCTGCCTCGACGCCCACCTGGACGAGATCGCGGCGACGGCCTAGTCGCTTCGGTATTCATGTTTTGTATATAGTTTCAGTCGCGTTGTCCGTGCTGCCGCTCCCGCCTTAGCTGTCCCGAGAAGAACCCGTGGTCCCACGGGCGACAGCAGGGAGGACGGCACCATGTCATTCAAGGCGATGATTCTCGCGCCTGTCGCGGTCGCGATGGCGGCGCTGCCGGCCGTGGCGCAGGACAGCATCACGATCGGGACCGGCAGCCAGGGCGGCGCCTACTTCACCTTCGGGAGCGGCTTCGCCGCGGCGGTCTCCGAAGCCGTCGGCGTCAATGCGAGCGTCGAGATCACCGGCGGCCCGGTACAGAACGTCACGCTCGTGCAGACGGGCGAGCACCAGATGGGATTCGTCACCATGGGGCCCGCCTTCGACGCCTTTTCCGGCGAGAGCGAGCTGATGCCGGGCGTCGAGCATACCGACATCCGGGCGCTGTTCCCGATGTACCAGACGCCGCTCCAGGCCGCCGCGCTGGCATCGTCGGGCATCACGGACTTCTCCGACTTCGCGGGCAAGCGGGTCGGCATCGGGCCCGCGGGCGGCACTGCGGCCACCTACTGGCCGCGGTTCTTCGAAGCCATCGGCATCGACGTGAACACCTCGAACGCCGGCGCGAACGACAGCGTCGGCCAGCTGAAGGACGGGCTGATCGACGCCTTCGCCTTCGCCGCCGGCATCCCCACCGGCGCGTTCAGCCAGCTCGCCATCGAGAACGACGCGGTATTCCTCAGCCTGACCGAGGAGCAGCTCGCCCGATTCCTCGAGGCGGAGCCCGGCATGTCGGCTTTCACCATCCCCGCCGGCACCTACGAGGACCAGCCGGAGCCGCTGCAGTCGGTCTCCCTCTGGAACTTCGCCATCGCCCACAAGGACATGGACGAGGAGACGGCATACCGGATCGTCGCGCTCGCGATGGAGAATCACGAGCAGATGACGACGTTCCACGCCGCGGCGCGGGAGATGCTGCCCGAGAACGTCGGCGCCAACACCTTCATGACCTTCCATCCGGGCGCGGTCCGCTGGTTCGAGGAGAACGGACATACCATCCCGGACAACCTGAGATAAGGGCAACGCGCGAAGGCTGCGGCAGGCGGGACACGGTCCGCCTGCCGTCGTGTCGCGGTGGGGAGGGCGGCGAGACATGAACCCGGACGAGAACCGCGCCCCGGACGCAGACGCCCCGCCGGTCTCGCTGGTGGAGCGGCAGGCGTCGACGGTCGACGACGAGGTCGCAACGGGGAATCAGCGCGTCTTCGTCGGGGCGCGGCACCGGGTCGTCGCGGTCGCCTGCGTGCTCTACAGCCTGTTCCACCTGTTCGTGATGAACGTCTATCCCCTGGAGACCTGGGCCTTCCGGCTCAGCCATGTCGGCGGGGGGCTGGTGCTGGGCTTCCTCATCTTCGGCGCGACCACGGTTCGGCCCCACGGCGCCCCCGCGCGCGGCGCGGCCTCGCTGGCGCTCCTGGCCGCGGCCTTCGCGGGGATCGCGTACGGCACGGTCGCGATCGGCGCGATCTGGATCAATGGCCGGGTCATGGGCGAGGCACTGCCGCCACGATGGGCGATGTCGAGCTTCGGCATCCCGCTCTTCCTCGGCTCCTGCGCCGCAATGCTGCATTCCTGGCTGTTTCCACGCCAGCGACGTGATCGCTTCGCGTTCGCGGACGTCCTGCTCGCCGTCGCGTCGGCCGCCGCGGTCGCCTACATCGTCTTCTTCGCCCGCCAGCTGCAGCTGCGCGCGGGGATGCCGATGGCGCTTCCCGGCGACATGTGGGCGGCGATCACGGGCGTCCTGCTGATCGTGGAGCTGACCCGGCGGCTGGCCGGGCTCGCGCTCGTTGTCATCGCCGGCGTCTTCGTCGGCTACGCCTTCCTCGGGCCGTGGCTGCCGGGCATCCTGCAGCATCGCGGCTACGACGCGAAGCGCTTCTTCACGTACATCTTCACCGACAACGGGATCCTCGGCGCGCCGATAGCGATATCGTCGACCTACATCATCCTCTTCGTCATCTTCGCAGCCTTCCTCCAGGCGAGCCGGGTCGGCGAGTATTTCGTCAACATGGCCTTCGCCGCCGCCGGCAGCCAGCGCGGCGGGCCCGCCAAGGTCGCGGTCTTCGCCTCGGGGCTGATGGGGATGATCAACGGCACCTCGGCGGGCAACGTCGTTGCGACCGGCTCGCTGACGATCCCGCTGATGAAGCGCGTGGGCTACAAGCCGCAGACCGCGGCCTCCGTTGAGGCCGCGGCGTCGTCCGGCGGTCAGATCATGCCCCCGATCATGGGGGCGGGCGCCTTCATCATGGCCGAGATCACCGGCATCCCCTATCTCGAGATCGTCTATGCCGCGATCATACCGGCGATCGTCTATTTCGTCTCGGTCTACTTCATGGTTGATCTCGCGGCGCAGAAGTACGGCATGAAGGGCCTGCCTCGGTCGGAACTGCCGCAATTGAACCGGCTGCTGCGGCAGATCTACCTGTTCACGCCGATCATCGTGCTGCTCTATGCGTTGTTCTCCGGCTACTCCGTCATTCGCGCGGGGACACTGGCCATGGCGACCGCTGCCGCCGTCTCGTGGCTCACGCCGCATCGCATGGGGCCGAAGCAGCTGTTCCTCGCTCTCGAGCTCGGGGCGCGGATGTCGCTGCAGCTCGTCGCCGTCTGCGCCACCGCCGGCATCATCGTCGGCGTCATCGCGCTGACGGGAATCGGCTCGCGCTTCTCGGCGGTGCTCCTCGGCCTGGCGGACCAGAGCCAGCTCCTCGCGCTGTTCTTCGCGATGTGCGTCTCGATCGTCCTCGGGATGGGAATGCCCACGACGGCGGCCTACGCCGTCGCGGCGAGCGTCATTGCGCCCGGAATCATCGCTCTCGGCGTCGAGCCGCTGACCGCGCATTTCTTCATCTTCTACTTCGCGGTCATGTCGGCCATCACGCCGCCGGTCGCGCTCGCGGCTTACGCGGGCGCCGCGCTCTCCGGCTCCGACCCGATGAAGACCAGCGTGGAGAGCTTCCGCATCGGGCTCGCGGCCTTCATCGTGCCCTACATGTTCTTCTACACCGATGCGATGCTGCTGCAGGGCCACTGGACCGAGATCCTGCACGTCGGCGTGACCGCGGTTCTCGGCGTCTATCTGCTGTGTTGCGCGGTGCAGGGATGGATGCGCGGACCGGTCCCCGCATGGCTGCGGATCGTGCTCGTCGGGGGCGCGCTGTGCATGATCGCCGGCGGCTGGCTCACCGATGCGATCGGTCTCGCGGCCCTGGGTCTCGCGTGGCTGGTCCAGAGCAGGTCGGTCGCGGCGGCGAATCTCGCGAAGGGACGAGCCGACTGAGCCCCCGCCGCGGCCGGCTCGGAGCCGCCGGCGTCGCGCCCGCCGCGCGACGGGAGCTTCGTCCCCACCGAGGAGCAGGCCGTCGCACTCCCGTCACCGGCGGCCGAACAGCTTCTCGATGTCCGGGAGGCTCAGCGAGACGAAGGTCGGGCGGCCGTGGTTGCACTGGCCGGACAGCGGCGTCGCCTCCATCTCGCGCAGCAGCGCGTCCATCTCCTCGGGCTTGAGGCGCCGCCCGGAGCGGATCGAGCCGTGGCAGGCCATGCGCGAGAGCAGCGCGTCGCGGCGGCGCGCCAGCAGGTCGGCGCCGGCGTGCCCGTCGCCGGCATCGTCGCTCTCGGCCAGCGCGTCGGCGAGGTCGCGCACCAGCGCGCGCACGTCGGGGCGCCCCAGCGCGGCGGGGGTCTCGCGCACGCACACCGCGCCCGTGCCGAAGCCCTCCAGCACGAGGCCGAGCGCCTCCAGTGCCGGCGCGGCGTCGGCGAGGCGGGCGGCGTCGTCGGGGTCGAGCTCGACGATCTCCGGCACGAGCAGCATCTGGCGCGCGATGCCGATCCCGTCTCCGCCGAGGCCCTCGCGCTCGCGCTTGAGCCGCTCGTAGACGAGCCGCTCGTGGGCCGCGTGCATGTCGACGAGGACGATGCCGTGGCGGGTCTGGGCGACGATGTAGGTCTCGTGCAGCTGCGCGCGGGCGGCCCCGAGGGGATGGTCCTCGGCAGAGGAGGCGCCGGGTGCCTCGGCTGCGGTGCGGGTGTCCGCCGAGGGCGCGAAGCCGAAGCCGGGCTGGGCATCGGCCCCGTAGCCGGCCTGGCCGGCCTCCGCGAACCCCTCCGGCGCCTGCCAGGAGCGGGCGAGCGGCTGCGGGCGCACGGGGCCCGGCGCATGGCGGGCGTAGGCGCTCGCGCCGGTATGCGTGCGCAGGGCCGCGAGCGCGTCGCCGCCGAGCGTCGTCGAGGCGCGGTGGCCGGCCCGGGCCAGCGCCTCGCGGATCGCCGAGACGACGAGCGCGCGCACGAGGCCGGGATCGCGGAAGCGCACCTCGGTCTTGCCCGGGTGGACGTTGACGTCGACCATGCGCGGGTCGCAGGCGATGAACAGCGCCAGCGCCGGGTGGCGGTCCGACGCCATCACGTCGGCGTAGGCGCCGCGCACGGCGCCGAGCAGCAGCTTGTCGCGCACCGGCCGGCCGTTGACCACGAAGTGGATCGCCTGGCCCGTGCCGCGGTGATAGGTCGGCAGGCCGACCAGCCCCGACAGCGAGAAGCCCTCGCGCGCGGCGTCCACCGGCGCGGCGTTCTCGGCGAAGTCGCGGCCGACGACGCGGGCGATGCGCCGCGCCAGCCCCTCGGGGCCGGGCGGCTCGGGCGGGCAGGTCAGAGCGCCGACGCCCTCGCCCGCGAGCGAGAAGCGGATCTGCGGATGCGCCACGGCGAGGCGCTTGACGACCTCGGAGACGGCCAGCGCCTCGGCGCGATCCGACTTCAGGAACTTCAGCCGCGCCGGCGTCGCCGCGAACAGCTCGGCCACCTCGATCCGGGTGCCCGGCCGCGCCGGCGCCGGACGGATCGGTCCCTTGCGCCCGGCCTCGACCAGGAGCGCGAGCCCGGCCTCGGCGTCGCGGGTGCGGGTCGTGATCGACAGCCGGCTGACCGCGCCGATCGAGGGCAGCGCCTCGCCGCGAAATCCCAGGGTGGCGATGGCGCCGAGATCGCCGTCGGGCAGCTTCGACGTGGCGTGGCGCTCCACCGCGAGCGCGAGGTCGGCCTCGTTCATGCCCCGCCCGTCGTCGACGACGCGGATCAGCCGGCGCCCGCCGGCCTCGATCTCCACCGAGATCGCCGCGGCGCCGGCGTCGACGGCGTTCTCGACGAGCTCCTTCACGGCGGCTGCGGGCCGCTCCACCCCCTCGCCCGCGGCGATGCGGTCGACGAGGATCGGGTCGAGCCGGCGCACCGCCGCGGGCTGCGCGCGCTCGGGATGGGCGGTCGGGTCGGCGGTGCGGGCGTCGGCGACGGTCATGGCGTGATTCGGGCCTCGGCGCAGAGTGTAGGGCGGCGAACGGGGCGCGGGAAAGGCCGCCCGCGCGCTCGTCCACTTGTCCCGCCCCTTGTCCCGCCAATTGTCCCGCGCGATATCGCCGCGCATCCTTCTCCCGGCGCGTCGCGTTTTCCCGCGGTGCGGAGGAGCGACATGCGCGAGACGGGTGACGAGGGCGGCAGCGACGAGAAAGGGGCCGGCGGGACGCGAGCCGGTGGGGAACGGGGCCTCTCGCGCTGGATGCGGGCCTACCTGCCCGAGCTCGTCTACGGCGCCAACGACGGCGTGGTGACGACGCTCGCGGTGGTCTCCGGCGTCACCGGCGCGCAGCTCTCGACCAACGTCATCCTCATCCTGGGCTTCGCCAATCTCCTCGCCGACGGGGTCTCGATGGGGGCGAGCAACGTGCTCTCCGAGCGCTCGACGCCGAACGAGGCCGAGCGCCCGTCCCTGCGCGAGGCCTCCCGCAACGGGCTCGCGACCTTCGGCGGCTTCCTCGTGGCCGGGCTCGTGCCGCTGCTGGCCTACCTGCTGCCGCTGCCGGGCGGCTCGGCCTTCGCCTGGGCCTGCGGCCTGTCCGCGCTGACGCTGTTCGGCGTCGGCGCCGGGCGGGCGCTGTTCTCGGACCGCGCCTGGCTGCAGGCGGGCCTCGAGATGCTCGCCATCGGCGCCGCGGCGGGATCGGTGGCCTACGGCGTCGGGCTGCTGGGGCGGGCGATCACCGGCGGCGCGGGGTGAGGCGCGGGCACGACGACTGTGACGGCGTCCCGATGATCCGCCAACGCCGTGATCGCGGCGCGCGAGGACGGCTCCGGGCAAGCCGTGCCGTCCTCCTCCAGGCCCGCGAGATGCAGCGCGAGCGCCTCGGCGGCCATGGCCTCGGCCTCGTCGAGGGTCCGTCCCGCGGAGATGCAGCCGGGCAGATCGGGAAAGGAGACGCCGAAGTCGCTCGTGTCGTCCTTGTGGATCAGGCCGATATATGCGCGCATGCCTTCCCCTCCGTCCCGACCGGCGTCCGATGCGTGTCGCCCCTCTGCACCGCTACCAAGCCGCGCGATAGATCGCCAGCGCATCCGCGCGTCCCACCTCCCGCGGATTGTTGACGAGGAGCCGCGTCTGCCCCATCGCGTCGTCGGCGAGGAGGTCGAGGGCGTCTTCGGGGACGCCGACGTCGCGCAGGCGCCGCGCGAGGCCGATCTCGGCGCAGAGCGTCTCGAGCCTGGCGATGAAGGCCCCGGCGTCCGCCGGGCAATCGGGGAAGGTACAGGGGCCGAGCGCGGCGTAGGCGGCCTCGGCGGCGGGCAGGTTGAAGCGCATCACCTGCGTGAGGACGAGCGCGTTCGAGAGGCCGTGCGGGATGCCGAAGCGGCCGCCGAGCGGGTAGGCCAGCGCGTGCACGGCGGCGACGGGAGAGTTGGCGAAGGCCTGGCCCGCCAGCATCGAGCCGAGCAGCATCGCCCCGCGCGCCGCGCCGTCCGCGCCGTCGCGGCAGGCGTCCGCGATCGCGCCGCCGAGGAGCCGCAGCGCCTCGCGGGCCAGCGCCTTGGAGACCGGGTTGGCGTTCGGCGAGGCGGAGGTGAAGGCCTCGATGGCGTGGACCATGGCGTCGACCCCCGTCGCCGCCGTGACCGGGGCGGGGAGACCGAGCGTCAGGTCCGGATCGAGCAGCGCGACGTCGGGCAGGAGGAGGGGGGAGACGACGCCCATCTTGGTGTGGGCACCGGTGGTGACGATCGAGATCGGCGTCACCTCCGAGCCGGTGCCGGCCGTGGTGGGCGCGAGCAGCAGCGGCAGCCGCGGGCCGGCGGCCTTGCCGACGCCGTAGGCGTCCGCCAGCGGCTCTCCCGATCCCGCCAGCAGCGCCGCGAGCTTGGCGACGTCGAGGGACGAGCCGCCGCCGAGCCCGACGATCCCCGTCGCGTCGTGCGCACGGGCCGCTGCGGCGGCGGCCTCGACGATCGCCTCCGGCGGGTCGGCGACGACGTCCGTGAACAGCGCCACGGCGCTCCCCGCCGCCTCCAGCGCCGCGATCGCCGGCGCGACCAGCCCGGCCGCGACGAGCCCCGCATCGCTGACGACGAGCACGCGCGGCCCGAGCCGGTCGGCGGCGAGCGCTCCGATCCGGGCGATCGCGCCCGCGCCGAAGACGATGGACGGGGTCGTGGCGAAGACGAAGGGGGTCGTGATGGGCGGCATGGCGTCGTGCTCCTCGTGCGCGGAGCGTGCCCGCGGCGCGCGGCCGGCGCAAGCGCCCGCCGATTTCCCGCGGGAGAGGACGGCGACGCCGTTCTCTCCCGTCGTCGAACGGCCCCACCGCCCGTGCTGCGCACGGGGACGCGAGGACGGCTTTCCGCCCGGGGAGGTGTCAGCCCAGGCGGTCCGCCACGAGCGTGCGCAGGGACCGGACGTCCGCGACGAAGCCGCGGATTCCCTCGGCGAGCTTCTCGGTCGCCATCGCGTCCTCGTTCAACGCGAGGCGGAAGCCCGGCTCGTCGAGCCGCATGCGCGCCGGCGCCTCGCCGATCGTGTCCGGCGACAGGCGCCGGGGGAGGTCGCCCTCGTCGGCGGCCAGCGCCTCGAGCAGCGCGGGCGAGATGGTGAGGCGGTCGCAGCCGGCGAGCGCCTCGATCTCCCCGGCGTTGCGGAAGGAGGCGCCCATCACCACGGTGCCGATGCTGTGGGCCTTGTAGTAGGCGTAGATGCGCCGCACCGAGAGGACGCCCGGATCGGTCTCGGCCTCGTAGGGGCCGCCGCCGGCCTTGACGTGCCAGTCGAGGATGCGCCCGACGAAGGGCGAGATCAGGAACACGCCCGCATCCGCGCAGGCCGCCGCCTGCACGAGCGAGAACAGGAGCGTGAGGTTGCAGTCGATCCCCTCGCCCTGGAGGATCTCGGCGGCGCGGATGCCCTCCCAGGTCGCGGCGAGCTTGATCAGCACCTTCTCGCGGGGGACGCCGCGGGCGGCGTAGTCGGCGATCAGGGCCCGCGCCTTGGCGACGCTCGCGGCGGTGTCGAAGGAGAGGTCGGCGTCGACCTCCGTCGAGACGCGGCCCGGCACGATGCCGGCGAGCTCGGTGCCGAAGGAGACCGCGAGCCGGTCGCAGACGCCTGCGACCACCGCCTCGCGGGCCCCGCCCTGCGCACGGCCCCAGGCCAGCGCCTCCTCGACGATGTGGGCGTAGGCGGGGTCCTTCACCGCCTTGAAGAGGAGGGTCGGGTTCGTCGTGCAGTCCTGCGGCGCCAGGCGGCGGACCGCCTCGATGTCGCCCGTATCGGCGACGACCACCGTCATGTCGCGCAGCCGCGCGAGCTTCGAGGCCATGATCTCACTCCGGGTCGCGCCGTCGGGGGCGGCGTCGGTTCGCTGGAGGGCTTGTAGCGCCTCGTGCCCGGCTCGCGCAACGCCCCGGTGGCGCCGGTCTCAGGGGCTGACGGGCGGCGCGCGCCAGGGCTCGGCCCGCAGCCAGGGGCCGCCGATCGGCGTCTCGACGACGACGTGGACGACCTCCCCCGCCGCCCAGTCGGGCAGGGTGAGGACGTGGGACAGGACGCCCGTCGCATCGATCTGCGTGCGCTCGAAGAAGAGGGGGGCGTCGGCCCGAGCGCCGGCGCCGATCAGCGCCGAGGCGCCCGGCGGCAGGCCCCGTGCGAACAGGCGCACGCGCGCGTCGAGCGGCCCGGCGAAGGGAAGGATGCGCAGGGGGGCGACGCCCGGCGTCTCGCCGGCGGGGGCGGACGGCGCCGGTGCCGCGTCGGCGTCGGCTCCGCTCTCCCCGGTCCCCCCGCCGGGGATGGCCATTGTCGTGCCGAGCGGCAGGATGTCGGGATCGCGGATCTGCGGGTTCGCCTCGAGCAGCGCCTCGGGCGTGACGCCGCAGCGCCGCGCGACGTTGGTGAGCGTGTCGCCGACGGCGACGACGCGCTCGGCCCCGCAGCCGCCGCCGTCCTGCTGGGCCGACGCGGGCAGCAGCGACCCGCCGAGGAGGAAGGCGAGCGCCGCGAGCGCGATACGCGGCGCGGGGGAGGAGCGATGAGGAACGCCGGCCATGCGCGCAAACGGCGCACGAGCGCGGACCGTTCCGGCGCCCGCCCGCGCGGTCTCCACCGCGGCCACCCGCACGGCCGCCGCCCCGGGCTCCCCCACGAGCGCGGCGCCGACCCGGCTCGCGGCATCCGCGGGCTTGCGCGAGGCCGGCGGCTGCGCTTCAAGGACCGTCATGGACATCCTCGTCATCGGCGCCGGCATCGTCGGCCTCGCCATCGCCCGTTCCCTCTCCCGTCGCGGCCACGCCGTCGTCGTCGCCGAGCGCACGGCCGGCATCGGCGGCGGCATCTCCTCGCGCAACAGCGAGGTCGTCCACGCCGGCTTGTACTATCCCACGGGCTCGCTCAAGGCACGCCATTGCGTCGCAGGCCGCCGGATGCTCTACGCCTACTGCGCCGAGCGCGGCGTGCCGGCCCGCCGCCTCGGCAAGCTCGTCGTGGCGACGAGCGAGGCCGAGATCGGCAAGCTCGAGGCGATCCGCGCACAGGGCGAGGCGAACGACGTCGAGGAGCTGGCGCTGATTCCGGGCGAGGCGGCCCGCGCCATGGAGCCGGCGCTCGCCTGCACCGCGGCGCTCCATTCGCCCCAGACCGGCATCGTCGACAGCCACGCCCTGATGCTCGCCCTCCAGGGCGAGATGGAGGACAACGGCGGCGCTCTGGCGCTGGCGACCCCGATCGAGCGGCTCGCCTTCCGCGACGGCGCCTGGGAGGTGACGGTCGCCGGCGAGGCGCACCGCTTCGACGCCGTCGTCAACGCCGCCGCGCTCGGCGCGCAGGCGATCGCCCGGGCGACGGAGGGCTATCCCGAGGCGGCGATCCCGCCCCTTCGCCTCGCCAAGGGCACCTATTTCGCCTGCGCCGGCCGCCCCGCCTTCGGGCGGCTGATCTATCCCGCCCCCGTCGACGGCGGGCTCGGCGTGCATCTCACCCTCGATCTCGCCGGGCGCATGCGCTTCGGCCCGGACGTCGAATGGATCGAGGCGGAGGACTACGACGTCGACCCGATGCGCTCGGAGAGCTTCTACGCCGCCATCCGCCGCTACTGGCCCGCCCTGCCCGACGGGGCGCTGACCGCGGACTATTGCGGCATCCGCCCCAAGCTCTCCGGCCCCGGCGAGCCGGCGGCGGACTTCGTCGTCGCCGACGAGACCGCCCACGGCCTGCCGCGGCACGTCGCGCTCTTCGGCATCGAGAGCCCGGGGCTCACCTCCGCGCTGTCTCTGGGCGAGGCGGTGGCGGACGCGCTCGCGACGGGATGAAGCGCGCGTTTCGCGCCGTTCCGGTAACGCCGCATTAACCCTGAGCGCGTTCCTTCGACGAGAGCACCCTCGACGGGGGAAGAGGTGACCGACGCGCCCGATCGCTGGCGACTGACGGGGCTCGCCTTGCGCGAAGCCGGGCGCGCGCTGCGCGCCGAGACCGCGAGCCTCTTCGGGCTCGGCGGCCTGCGCGCACGCACGCCCCGTCGGCTGGTGATCGTGCCGCCCGACATGCGCACCTGCGACGCCACCATCGCCGACGACATCTACGCCGGCTACTTCGTCTTCGGCGGGCGCACGCTCGCCACGGGGGGGCGATCGCCCTTCGCGCTGGAGCCGCCGTCCGAGGGCTGGGCGGACATCCTGCACGGCTTCTCCTGGCTGCGGCACCTGCGCGCCGCCGACACGGCGCTCGCCCGCGCCAACGCCCGCGCGCTCGTCGACGAGTACCTGCGCGAGTCGCACGGGCCGGCGCTGCGCAAGCCGTCGGTGGCCGCGCGCCGGGCGATCTCCTTCCTCAGCCAGTCGCCGCTGATCGTCGAGGGTGCCGATCACGCCTTCTACCAGCGCTTCCTGCGCGGGCTCGCCCGCGATCTCTCGATCTGCGCCCGCGCCGCGCGCGCCGCGCCGCGGCCGATCGTGCGGCTCCAGGCGGCGATCGCGCTCGCCTATGCCGGCCTGTGCTGCGAGGGCTGCGAGACGCTCGGGCGCGGCGCGACGAAGGTGCTCGCCCGCGAGCTCGACCGGCAGGTCCTCGCCGACGGCGGCCATGTCGGGCGCAACCCGCGTACCGTGCTCGACCTCCTGCTCGATCTCCTGCCCCTGAAGCAGGTCTACCTCGCCCGCGGCGTCGACCCGCCCGAGGCGCTGATCCGTGCGATCGACCGCATGCCGCCGATGCTGCGGCTCCTGCGCCACGGCGACGGGACGCTCAGCCACTTCAACGGCACCGGCTCGACCCCGGTCGATCACCTCACGACGCTGCTGTTCTACGACGAGGGGCGCGCCAGCCCGCTGCAGCGGGGCCTGATCTCCGGCTACGAGCGGCTGCAGGCGGGCGGGCTCGTCCTCGTCGCCGACGTCGGCGCGCCCCCGCCGCCCTTCGTCGCGCACGAGGCGGCGGCGGGCTGCCTCTCCTTCGAGCTGACGTCCGGCGAGGCGCGCCTCGTCGTCAATCTCGGCGCCCCCCGCGAGCGTGCCGACCCGCTGGCGCGGGCGGCGCGGGACACCGCCGCGCATGCGACGATCACCCTCGACCGGGCGTCCTGCGGGCGCTTCACGAGCGACGCGCGCGGCCTCGCGCGGCTGCCCGCTGCCTTCCTCGAGCGGCGCTTCGGCACCCTCCTCGTCGACGGCCCCGGCGAGGTCCAGGTGAAGCGGCCGGAGCCGCTCGTGCTCGAGGCCCGCCACGACGGCTATGCCGCGGCGTTCGGCCTCGTGCACGAGCGCCGGCTCGCGCTCTCGGGGGCGGGGGACGGGCTTTCGGGCGAGGATCGGCTCGTCCCCGTGGCCGCGGGTGCGGCCGGCGCGCCGGCGGCGCTGCGATTCCATCTGCATCCGAGCGTGCGCGCGCGCCTGACCCAGGGCGGCCGGGTCGTGCTGCTCGGGCTCTCCAACGGCGAGACCTGGCAGTTCGTGCTTGAGACGGACGCGGCGGGCGCCGCCACCGCGAAGACGGGACGGCTCGAGGCGCGCCTCGACGAGAGCCTCTACCTGTCGGCCACCGACGGCGCCCGGAAGTCCTGCCAGATCGTCGTCGCCTTCGACACGGCCGCGGTCGGCGCGCTCGCCTGGCGCTTCGAGCGGCTCACCCGCGCCTGAGGCCGCTCACTCCGCGGCTGTCGCCGTGCTGCGCCGGGGCTTGAGCAGGTCGAGCGGGCTGATCCGCAGGAGCGTGATGCGGTTCCTCGTCTTGCGCAGCACCTGGAAGCGGAAGCCGTGGAAGGTGAAGGCCTGGCCGGTCTCGGGGATGAGCTGCGCCTCGTGGATGACGAGGCCGGCGATCGTGGTCGCCTCCTCGTCGGGCAGGGTCCAGTCCATCACGCGGTTGAGGTCGCGGATCGGCACCGAGCCGTCGACGTTGACCGAGCCGTCGACCTGCACGCGCACGCCCGAGACCGCGATGTCGTGCTCGTCCTTGATGTCGCCGACGATCTCCTCGATGATGTCTTCCAGCGTCACCAGCCCCTGCACCTCGCCGTACTCGTCGACGACGAGGGCGAAGTGGGTCTTCTTCGTCAGGAAGGCGCGCAGCTGGTCGCGCAGGGACGTGCGGTCGGGCACGAACCAGGGCTCGAGCGCGATCGCGTCGATGTCGAGCCGCGCCGCCTCGCCGCCCACCGCGTCCAGCGCCCGCAAGAGGTCCTTGGCGTGCAGGATGCCGACGATGTTCTCGTGGCGGCCGCGCCAGAGCGGCAGGCGGGTGTGGGGCGAGGTCAGGACCTCGCGCACGATCGCGTCCGGGGGCAGGTCGGCGTCGATCATGCGCATGCGCGTGCGGTGGACCATCACGTCCTCCACCGCGAGCTCGCGCAGGTCGAGGAGGCCGCCGAGCATGTCGCGCTCGGCCTTGGCGACGCCGCCCTCCTTGTGCAGCAGGTCGACCTGGCCGCGCAGCTCCTCGGTGGCGGAAAGCACGTTCGTGTCCTCGCCGAGCTTCAGGCCGAACAGGCTCACCAGCCCGCGGATGAAGGCCTCGATGGCGAGCGTGATCGGGCCGAAGAGGGCGACGATCCAGGAGATCGGCTTGGCGACGATCAGCGCCACCTTGTCGGGATAGTTGATCGCCACCGTCTTCGGCAGGATCTCGGAGAACACGATCACGAACACCGAGACGACGATCGTGGCGTAGACGATGCCGACCTCGCCGAAGATCGAGAGCAGGATGCCCGTCGTGAGCGAGGCGGCCAGCGTGTTGACGACGTTGTTGCCGATGAGGATGCCGCCGATCAGCCGCTCGCGGGCCGTGAGCAGGCGGTTGACGAGCGTCGCCCGCCTGTCGCCCCCCTTCTCCAGCGCGTGCATGCGCGCGCGCGAGGACGCGGTGAGCGCCGTCTCCGATCCGGAGAAGAAGCCCGAGAAGACGAAGCAGGCGAGTACCGCCAGGATCGAGACCCAGATCGAGCCGTCCATGTTTCTCCTCGTGATGTCCCTCGCGCGTCAGCGCGGTGCGGGCGCCGCGCCCGCGCATTCACGCGCGAGGAAGGTGCGCACCGCCGCGACGTCGACGCCCTTCGCGACGAAGCTCGCGCCGATGCCGCGCGCGAGGATGAAGGTCAATTGCCCGGCGACGACCTTCTTGTCCTGCGCCATGGCGTCGAGCAGGCGCTCGGGGTCGGGCGCGAGGCCCGCGAACCCTCCCAATGTGGTCGGCAGCCCGCTCCCCGCAAGATGGCGCGCGACCCGCTCGGCGTCGGCGGGGGCGCACAGGCCGAGATCCGCCGAGAAGCGGAAGGCGAGGGCGAGGCCCGCGGCCACCGCCTCGCCGTGGACGAGGATCGCGGGGTCGTAGCGCGCGAGGCGCTCGAGCGCGTGGGCGAAGGTGTGGCCGAGGTTGAGCAGCGCCCGGTCGCCCTCCTCGCGCTCGTCGCGGGCGACGATCGCCGCCTTGGAGCGGCAGGAATGGGCGACGGCCCGCTCGCGCTCCGGGCCGCCGGCGAGGACGGCGGCGCCGTTCGCCTCGCACCAGGCGAAGAAGTCGGGGTCGTCGATGAGGCCGTACTTGACCACCTCCGCATAGCCCGCCCGCAGCTCGCGTGCGGGAAGCGTGTCGAGGAGCGCGGTGTCGGCGAGGACGAGGCTCGGCTGGTGGAAGGCGCCCACCAGATTCTTGCCGTGGGCGGAATTGATGCCGGTCTTGCCGCCCACGGAGGAATCGACCTGGGCCAGCAGCGTGGTGGGCACCTGCACGAAGCGCACGCCGCGCCGCACGATCGCGGCCGCGAAGCCGGCGAGGTCGCCGACGACGCCGCCGCCGAGCGCGAGGACGAGGTCGCCGCGCTCGATGCGCGAGGCGAGGATGGCGTCACAGACCCGCGCCAGCGTGGCGTAGCTCTTCGAACCCTCGCCGGCGGGTACGGTGATGGCCTCGCAGCGCAGCCCCGCCTCCTCCAGCCGCGCGCGCACGGCCTCGCCGTGGAGGTCGGCCACCGTGTCGTCGGTGACGAGGGCGACGGCGCGCGCGCCGAGCGCGGCCGCGCGGGCGCCCGCCTCGGCGGACACGCCCCGGCCGATCAGGATGTCGTAGGACCGGTCCCCGAGCGCGACGCGGACGGTCCCGCGCGAAGGCGAGGCCGTGGGCGCAGCGGCGGGCGCATCGATGGTGGCGCTCACGGCGCGTCTCCCGTTTCCGTCGCGAGGTGCGCCTCGAGCGCCGCGACGACGGCCTCGACCACCTCCTCGTGGGCGCCGTCGTGGCTCTCCACCACGACGTCCGCCGTGGCGTAGACCGGATAGCGCCGTTCCATCAAGGCGCGCATCGTGCCTTCCGGGTCGGCGTTCTGCAGGAGCGGGCGGGTGGAACGCTTGCGCACCCGCCGCATCAGGGTGTCGAGATCCGCCTTGAGCCAGACGGAGACGCCGCTCGCGGCCACCGCGCGTCGCGTCGCGTCGTCCATGAAGGCGCCACCGCCGGTGGCGAGCACGATTCGTCCTTCGCGCAGGAGGCGGTCGATCACGCGCCGCTCGCCGTCGCGGAAATGCGCCTCGCCGTAGATCTCGAAGATGTCGGGGATCGACATGCCGGCGGCTTCCTCGATCTCCGTGTCGGCGTCGCGGAAGGGCAGGCCGAGCCGCATCGCGAGCCGCCGCCCGACCGTGCTCTTGCCGGCGCCCATCAGGCCGACGAGCACCAGCGGCCGCCCCGACAGCGCCGCGCGCACGCGCTCCTCGCGCGGCGTCGCTCCGGAAGCCGCCACGGGTGCGGCCACGGGTGCCGCCACGGGAGCGGCCTCGCCCCCCGCCGCATCCCCCTCGTCCTGGTCACGCCGCGCAGCCATGGCGGATTGGATAGCATCGCGGGGGGCGGCTGTCATGCGGGCGGATGGGAGGGGGCGGGAGCAGGGTGCGGGAGGCAGAAGCTCCGGCGAGGTCGATACCGCGCGCTGCGGCGCGCCGATGATCCGCTCTCTTCCTCGTTCAGGGATAGGAACTCTGCTGCCAGTTGCGCGATCTGGTGAACGCAGGGGTCGCGGCCATCGCATGCAACCGTCGTCAGAGCGGTTCCAACGTCTTCATGGCTCGCGAAATCAGCTCACGCATGAATCGCTCGTAGGGTAAGCCCCTCTTGGCGGCTTCCGCCTTGAGCTGGTCGAGCTCCCGCCTCGGCAGGCGCAACTCCACCGACGCCTCGGACGAACCGAACTCGTGTGCGACGGGCTCCATGAGGGTCCAGTCGTACTCGCTCAGGTCCGCTTCGGCGACGAACCGCTCAGCGGCCTCGTCGCTCGGGAGGGACGGCCAGGGCTTCCTTTGCTCGCTCATAGGCCTCTACCTCCTTCTGGTGCATGTACCGTGCGCTCACCGGGCGGACGAGCAAGCGGTCGCCCAGGTCGCGATAGGTGAAGACGAGGAACACGTGCCGGCCATCGGCCGTCCGGCCCGCTGTTCGGAAACGTGGCTCTCCGGGGAACGGGTCCGGAATCCGGAACTCGATGCTCGCCAACACATGCTCGATCTCGGCTCGTGCGACACCGTGCTTTCCGCACTTGGGCCAGTTTCCCGCATCCCAGTCGACGCCGTCGATCCGGATCGCCATCATACACCTCGTCCTCGGCGAACGGCAACGTGGCGGTCCTCCCTCGACAGCCTCACCGTCCCACCAGCCCCCGCGCCACGATCAGCCGCATGATCTCGTTCGTCCCCTCCAGGATCTGGTGCACCCTGAGGTCCCGCACGATCTTCTCGATGCCGTAGTCGGCGAGGTAGCCGTAGCCGCCGTGGATCTGGAGCGCCTCGTTGGCGATCTCGAAGCCGCGGTCGGTGGCGACGCGCTTGGCCATGGCGCACAGCTTGCCGGCGTCGGGCGCGCCCGCGTCGAGGGCGGCGGCGGCCCGCCAGAGGAAGCTGCGCGCGGCCTCGAGCTCGGTCGCCATGTCGGCGAGCTTGAACTGCAGCGCCTGGAAGTCGGCCAAGGCCTTGCCGAAGGCCCGGCGCTCGCGGGCGTAGGCCAGCGACTTCTCCAGCGCCGCGTCGGCGCCGCCGAGCGAGCAGGCGCCGATGTTGAGCCGCCCGCCGTCGAGGCCGGCCATGGCGATCCTGAAGCCCGTGCCCTCGTCCGAGAGGCGGTTCTCGACGGGCACGCGGGCGCCCTCGAGGATCACCTGGCGCGTGGGCTGGGCGTTCCAGCCCATCTTGCGCTCGTTGGCGCCGAAGGAGAGGCCGGGCGTGTCCTTCTCGATCACCAGCGTCGAGATGCCCCCGGCGCCCTCCTCGCCCGTTCGCACCATCGTCACGTAGAGGTCGGACACGCCGGCGCCGGAAATGAACTGCTTCACGCCGTCCACCACGTAGTGGTCGCCGTCGCGGCGGGCGCGGGTCTTCAGAGCGGCGGCGTCCGAGCCGGCGCCGGGCTCGGTGAGGCAGTAGCTGGCGAGGCTCTCCATCATCACGAGCCCGGGCAGCCAGCGCCGGCGCTGGGCGTCCGAGCCCCAGCGGTCGATCATCCAGGCGGACATGTTGTGGATCGAGATGTAGGCGGAGACGGTCGGGCAGCCGGTGGCGAGCGCCTCGAAGATCAGGGCCGCCTCGAGCCGCCCGAGCCCCGACCCGCCGACGTCCTCGGCGATGTACACCCCGCCCATGCCGAGCTCGGCGGCCTCGCGCATCACGTCGACGGGGAAATGCTTCTCCTCGTCCCAGCGCACGGCGTCCGGCGCGAGCTTCTCGGCGGCGAAGGCGCGGGCCATGTCGCGGATGGCGACGTGGTCCTCGGAGAGGGCGAAGGGGGTCATGACCGGGCCTCGATGACGCGTTCGGGGCCGCGGAGGCTATCAGGTCGCGCGCCCGCGCTCCAGACGGCGGGCGCCGTCCGCGGGTGTCAGCGGTGGACGCCGAGCATGGCGCCGAGCCCGCCGTCGATGGGGATCGTCGCGCCGGTGATGTAGGCCGCAGGCGGCGTCATCAGGAAGGCGGCGAGCCCGGCGACCTCCTCGGGCCGGCAGAAGCGACCCGCCGGGATCTGCTTCTCCATGCTCTCGCGGTAGGGAGCGTAGGGCGCGAGCATCTCGGTGTCGACGAAGCCCGGCGCGATCACGTTCACCGTCACGCCCCGCTTCGCCGTCTCCATGGCGAGCGTGCGGGCGTAGGCGGCGAGCGCGCCCTTGGTGGCGGCATAGGCGGCATTGCCGGCGTTCGCCTGGGTCGCCGCGACCGAGCCGATGGCGACGATGCGCCCGGCGCGGGCGCGCAGCATCGGCCGCATGAGCGCCTTGCACAGCCGCGCGAAGGCGAAGAAGTTCACCTGCATCGCGGCTTCCGCCTTGTCCTGCGCCATCATGGCGGCGAGCGCGTCGTAGCTCTGCCCCGCATTGTGGACGAAGCCGAGATAGCTCTCGCTCTCCACCATCCCGCAGAAGGCCTCCACCGCGTCCTTGTCGGCGAGGTCGAGGGGGCGCGGCTCGATCACGGAGCCCGGGCTCGCCGCGGCGACCTCGTCGGCGAGCGCCCGCGCCTGGTCCGCGGAGGAGCGGTAGGTGAACACGACGTCGTGCCCCTGCGCCGCCATGGCGCGCACGATCGCCGCCCCCACGCCCCTGGCGCCGCCGGTGACGAGAATGCGGGTGCGGTCGGTCATCGTGCGCTCCGTCGTTCGCTTTCGGTCGCCCGCCCCCGGGGACGGTGGCGGGCCGCGTCAGCCCGGCTCGGCCGAGAGGACGAGGCAGGTGTTCTGGCCGCCGAAGCCGAACGAGTTCGACAGGACGCAGCCCACTTTCGCCTCGCGCGCGACGTTCGGCACCACGTCGAGGGGAATTGCCGGGTCCGGCACATGGTAGTTGATGGTCGGCGGGATCACGCCCTCGCGGATCGTCATCAGCGAGACCACCGCCTCCACCGCGCCCGCGGCGGTGAGCGTGTGGCCGATCATCGACTTGTTGGACGAGATCGGCACGGACCGCATCCGCTCGCCGACGACGGCCATGAGGCCCATGGCCTCCATCTTGTCGTTCTCCGGCGTGCCGGTGCCGTGGGCGTTGACGTAGTCGATCGCCTCGGGGCCGATGCCCGCGTCCTCCAGCGCCGCCGCGATGGCGGCGACGATGGGGGCGCCGTCGGGCGAGGAGCGGGTGCGGTGGAAGCCGTCGCCCTTCTCGCCGGCGCCGATGACGTAGCCGAGGATCTCCGCCCCGCGGGCATGCGCGTGCTCCGCGCTCTCGAGCACGAGGGCTGCGGCACCCTCGCCCATGACGAAGCCGTCGCGGTTCTTGGAGAAGGGCTTGGCCGCCTCCTCCGGCACGGCGTTCTGGGTCGATAGCGCCGAGAGCAGCGAGAAGCGGATCAGCGCCTCGGCGTGGACCGAGCCGTCCGTTCCGATGCACAGCGCGGCCGGTGCCTCGCCGCGGCGGATGGCCTCGACGCCGAGCTGGATCGCGGTCGCGCCCGACGAGCACGCCGTCGAGAGCGAGATCGGCGAGCCCTTCGTGCCGAAGCGCTCGGCGAGGTGATCGGCCACGGTGCCGAACAGGAAGAGGTCGTGCCACTCAGCGAAGGCCCCGGTCTCCGCCGCCGCCAGGAGATCGGCATAGGTGACGTCGCCCGCCTGGCCGGACGCCTCGGCGAGCGCGCGGCGCTGGGGCCACTCGATCTCGACGGGGGGCACGGCGACGAACAGCGCGCCCGGGAAGTCGCCCGCGGGCAGGCCCGACTGCGCCACGGCCTCGGTCGCGGCCGTCGTCGCGAGGCGCTCGGAGAGCTTGGGCGCGCAGAAGTCCTCCGCGCCCTCGAAGTCGACGGTGCCGGCGATCGTGGTGCGCAGCCCCTCGACGGGGAAGCGGGTGATGCGGTGGATGCCCGACCGCCCGGCGGTGAGCGCCGCCCAGTTCGCCGCCTTGCCCTCGCCCAGCGAGGTGATCACCCCCATGCCGGTGACGGCGACGAGGGGGCGCCCGAAACGGTCTGTGAAGCGCGGCTGGGCCATGGCTCGTCCCTTGGGGTCGTTCGTCCGGCTCACGCCGCGCGCAGCCGGACGAGGCCGGCGCCGCGCTGGTGGCCGATGCTGGTGACGGCGGCCTCGCGCGCCTCGCCGGCGGCGATCAGGCCCGCGGCGAGGGCGACGCCGGCGGGGGCGTGGGCCTCCATCAGGTGGCCGACGAGATCCTGCGTGACGATCGGCGTCGCACCGGGCGCGCGCGCCGCGAGGACCGCGCGCTCCGCGTCGTCCCGTGCGGGAAGCCCGAGCGCGCCGGAGACGATGCGGGCGTCGGCGCCCGTCCCGGTCTCGTCGAAGAGACGGCCGAGCGTCTCGGCGAGGGCGCCCTCGCCGCGCCCGGTGCGCGCCGAGCCGACCGCCGCGATCTCGGCGAGGATCCGTGCGCCACGCGCCCGTGCATGCGCCCGCGCCTCGAGCACGAGGAAGGCGCCGCCGGAGCCCAGCACGAAGCCGGGCGCCGTCCGGTCCGCCAGCGCCGCCGGCGGGCCGGCATAGGCGAGCCGGCCGAGCGCGTAGGCGAGGATGGAATCGGCGCGCTCGGCGTTGAACGAGCCGCCGACCAGGAACACGTCCGTTTGCCCGGAGGCGATGCGCGCGTGCGCGATGCGGATGGCGTCGACCCCGGCCTGCTCCTCGCCCATGAAGGTGCGCGAGGCGCCCGTCACACCGTGGACGATGGCGATGTTGCCGGCGAGCAGGTTCGAGAGCTGCGCCAGGAACAGGGTCGGGCGCACGTCCGACATCAAGCGCTCGTTGAGCAGCACGTCGGGGGCCGCGTGCGTGCGCATGGCGGTCAGCACCTGTCCGTCGACGTCCCAGTCGCGCTCGCCCCCGCCGGCGGCGACGATGACGTGGGTGCGCGCCTTCAGCTCCGCGTCGTCCTTCATCCCGGCCGAGTCGAGCGCGGCGCCGGCGGCGTAGACGCCGAGCCGCTGCCAGGGCTCCATCTGGCGCTGGTCGGACTTCTTGGGGATCTGCGTCGAGAGCTCGAGCGCCGGCGCCGGGCGCACGGGGTAGGGCGCGAACCGCCCGGTCTCCCAGGGCCCCGCCCGGGAGACGCCGGCGGGCCCGCCGGCGAGGGCTGCGAGATGCGCCTCGACGCCCTCGCCCACGCAGGAGACGAGGCCGATGCCGGTGACGACGACGTCGCGGTCGTCGCAATCCTGGCGATCCTCGGGTCTCTCGCTCATGCGGCGTGCTCCGTCAGGCCGATGCGGTCGGCCTGGGCGCGCATCTGGTCGTCGAGGCCGGGCGGGAAGGGCATGATCCGGAACCGCAGCTCGGCATCGCAGATCGGCTTGCCGGCGACCCCGATCTTCGCCTTCGTGCCGACGTAGCCCGAGCCCTCGTGGACGAGCTGCGCCTCGATGTCGAGAACGGCGTCGGGCTCGACGAAGGTGCGAAAGCGCGCCTTGTCGACCGCCATCAGGAACGGCATGTGCGTGTAGCCCATCAGCGCCAGCACCAGGTAGCCGGAGGCCTGCGCCATGGTCTCGGTGAGCAGCACGCCGGGCACGAGCGGGTGGCCGGGGAAGTGGCCCTCGAAGACCGGGCTCTCCCGCGGCACGACGGAGCGTACGGCGATCCGCTTCGCAGCGCGGTCGAGCGACACGACCCTGTCGATCATCTCGAAATATTCGAGCCGCATGCGCTCGCCGATCCTGCTGGGGCGCGCCTCTCGGGCCGCGGCGGTCAGGCCGCACCCTTGGCGGCGACGAGCTCGTCGATGCGCGCGACGAGGTTCTTCATGACGAAGTATTCCTCCGCCGGCGCCTTGCCCTCGTTGACCTCCTGCGTCCACTGCTCGAGCGGCAGCTTGATGCCGAAGGCCTTGTCGATGGCGAAGGCGATGTCGAGGAAGGCGAGCGAATCGATGCCCAGATCGTCGATGGCGTGGCTCTCCGGCGTGATCTCCTCGCGCGGGATGTCGGCCGTATCGGCGATGATGTCGGCGACTTTGTCGAAGGTGGTGGACATCGCGACGCTTCTGCTCCTGGCGACGCCCCGAAGGGGAGCGTCCGTGTTGTGTCGTGCGTGGTTCTGCGCGCACGCGCGCGGCGGCCGGCCTCGCGCAGGAGGGGCTCGTCGAAGCGCCTCCCATACACGCAAGGTGCGCGCCCGGCAACACTCGAGGCCGGTCGAGGAACCCGCCGCCGCCGCGCACCCGTCCCGCGGCGATGCGCCCCGGCTTCCCCCGGGCGCGCGGGATCGCTATCTGCGGGGTACGAGGAGGCGCCGATGAGCGACGTCGTGTTCGATCGCGGGCTCGCCCGCACCCGCCTCGCCCGCGTGCGGGCGGCCGGCGGCCATGCCGACTTCCTGGTCGCCCGGGCGGCGGAGGACATGGAGGACCGGCTCGCCGCCGTGCTGCGGGAGTTTCCCGCGTGCGTCGATCTCGGCACGCCGACGCCGCACGTCGCGCGGATGCTGGCCCGGCGCTCCGGCACCCGCCGCGTGGTGCGCCTCGCGCCGCTTCCGGAGGCCGGCGCGATCGTCGCGGACGAGGAGGCGCTGCCGCTCGCGCCGGGCTCGGTGAACCTCGTCGCCTCGGCGCTGTCGCTCCAGGGCGTGAACGACCTCCCCGGCACGCTGATCCAGGCACGCCGCGCGCTCGCGCCCGACGGGCTGCTCCTCGCCTGCCTCCTGGGGGGCTCGACGCTGTTCGAGCTGCGCCAGAGCTTCGCCGCGGCGGAGGCCGAGACCACCGGGGGCGTGTCGCCGCGCGTCGCGCCCTTCGCCGACGTGCGCGATCTCGGTGCGCTGCTCCAGCGTGCCGGCTTCGCGCTGCCGGTGGTGGACGCCGATCCGCTCGTCGTGCGCTACGACGACGTGTTCGGCCTCCTGCGCGACCTGCGCGCCATGGGGCTCACCAACGTCCTCGCCGAGCGTCGCCGCGCGCCCCTCTCCCGCGCGACGCTCGGGCGCCTCGCGGAGAACTACGCCGCGCGCTGGGCCGATCCGGACGGGCGGGTGCGCGCGACCTTCGAGCTCGTCTGGCTCACTGGCTGGGCGCCGCACGAGAGCCAGCAGAAGCCGCTGCGCCCGGGCTCCGCCGCGATGCGGCTCGCCGACGCGCTCGGCACGCGGGAGATCCCGGCGGGGGAGAAGGCGACGCCGGGCTGAGCGTGCTCAATCCTGCGGCTGCCGCTCCAGCAGCCGCGCCAGGGCGACACGGATGTCCTCCCCCGAGAACGGCTTGCGCAGGACCGGCGCGTCGGGATGAGCGCCCATGAGCCCGGCCTTGCCGTACCCGGTCGCGAAGACGAAGGGGATGCCGCGCTCCGCGAGCCGGTCGGCGATCGGGATGGACCGCTCGCCGGCGAGGTTGACGTCGAGGACGGCGAGATCGACGGGCTCGCCGTCCAAGGCCGTCAGCCCGGCTCCCAGCCGATACGCCGGGCCGACCACGTCGTAGCCCAGCTCTTGGAGGGTGTCCTCGATCATCATCGCCACGAGGACCTCGTCCTCGACGACGAGGACGCGCCGGCGTCGGCGGTCGTCCATGCGTCATCCTTCGGCTCGCGCCCCGACGGCGTGCAGGGGCACGTCGACAATGCAGACCAGCCCCTCGGGTTCATAACTCAGCGTGGCCTCTCCCTGCAGCTCGGCCGCCAGGCCGGCCTCGATGAGCCGCGAGCCGAAGCCGCGGCCGGCCGGCGGCGCTACCGCGGGACCGCCGCGTTCTTCCCAGCGCAGGCGCAGCCGCGCGCCGTCGCCGGGGCCCTCGCCCGCGGAGACACGCCATGCGACGTGGACGCTCCCGGTCCGGGTCGACAATGCACCGTACTTCACGGCGTTCGTCGCCAGCTCGTGGAGCGCGATCGCGACCGCGGCGCGGGGCGCGAGGCGCACCGCGGGACCGTCGATCCGCACCCTGTCCCCGTCGTTGTCCGGCTCGAAGGGGCCGAGCGAGGCCTGCACGATCCGGTCGAGGTCCGCGCCCTCCCAGCTCTCCGCCGTCAGGACGTCGTGCGCCGCCGCCAGCGCCCGCAGCCGGTCGGAGAAGGCGTTGCGTTCCGCCTCCGGCCCCGCGACGCCGCGGAAGCTCTGCGAGGCGATCGCCTGCACCGTGGCCAGCGTGTTCTTCACCCGGTGGTTGAGCTCGTCCATCAGGAGCCGCTGGTGGAGCTGCGCCCGTGTCAGCTGCGTCACGTCGATGAAGGTGACGACGACGCCCTCGGTGCGCAGATCGCCGTCGCGGTAGGGCGCCAGCCGCACGAGGAAGTGCGCCTCGTCGTCGGTGCGCTCGGCCTTCAGAGGACCCGCGTGCCGCCGTCGGCCGTGAACCAGCGCTCGCGGCGCGCCTCGTCGACGCCCTCGATCAGCGTCGCCGGGTAGCGCGCCGCCCGCGCGACCGCGAGCGCGTGCTCGTCGATGTCGGTCGCGAAGATCTGCACGCGGGGCACGGTGGCGAGCCGCTCCATCTGCTCGCGCATCAGGATGGCGATCGAGTAGACCTCCTCGCCGGTGGCGCAGCCGGGCACCCAGACCCTCACGGTGTCGTCGGCCCCGCGTCCCGCGAAGAGCGCGGGGATCACCTCGCGCTCCAGCGCCTCGAAGGACTCCGTGTCGCGAAAGAAGGCGGTCACGTTGATGAGCAGGTCGCGGAAGAGGGCCGTGACCTCCTCGGGCGTCGCGCGCAGGCGGTCCACGTAGGCTCCGATCTCCTCGAGCCCGGTCACCTGCATGCGGCGATGCACGCGGCGCAGGAAGGTCTTGGTCTTACGTGGACGGTGTTCGGCTCGATCCGCGCACCGTCGGTGGCGAGCCGCACGTCCATGGCGGTGTAGCGGCGCACGATCTCGTGGAGATGGCTCTCGCGCTCCGGGTTGAGATGGGTGACGATGACGATGGCGAGCCCGGGCGCATCGGGCATGCCGGAGAAGAAGCCCTCCAGCGCCTCGACGCCCCCCGCGGAGGCTCCGACGCCGACGATCGGGAATCGGGGTCTGCAGTCGTCGTCCGTCATCCGGCCGTCCGATGTCGATGTCATGGTCACCCACGTAATGGCGCGACGTCCTCGGGCGCAAGGGGTCGCATCTCCATTACGAACGCGCCCCCGGGGCGTTCCGCCGGGCATTTCCGCAGGTGCGTCGCGCGACATGCGGCGCTAGGCTCGCCGCGACACCGATTCCGGCAGCCTGCGAGGAGACCCCGATGAAGGAGCCCGGCCCCGACCATCCCATCACCATCGTGCCGCACGGCAGGCGTGTGCGCGTCGTCCTCGGCGGCGCCATCGTCGCGGAGACGGACGCCGCGCTGCGGCTCGAGGAGAGCGTCTACCCGCCGGTCTTCTACGTCCCGCGCGCGGACGTGGCGATGGACCTGCTCGAGCCCTCGCCCAGGCGCACGCATTGCCCCTACAAGGGCGAGGCGAGCTATTTCGCCGTCTCCGGCCACGGCAAGGAGATGAAGGACGCCGCCTGGTCCTACGAGAGCCCCTTCCCCGCCGTCGCGCCGATCGCCGGCCACGTCGCCTTCGAGCGCGC
>NZ_AUBC01000006.1 GCF_000429045.1 Salinarimonas rosea DSM 21201 | reverse complement strand
CCGAAGCTCAACGGCGCCGTCGAGCGCTGCAACGCCGCCTGGCGCTACGAATTCTACGCCGTCTACGACCTTCCCACCGGCGTCGACGCCCTCAACCCACACATCGACGCCTTCCAGAATCTCTACAACCACCACAGACCTCACGGAGCCCTTGCCGGGAGACCACCCGCCGCGTACCTCTCGGCCTGAGCTGACGGGAGCCCCGCCGCGTCTCATATGTGCTGACCCCGGACAGGCGCTTGCTCCCGGCGCGTCGCTCCTCCAAAGTCCCGCCCATGGCCGCCCCCGCACAAGCCTCCAACGCCCCCGAATGGTCCGTCTCCGAGCTGTCGGGGGCGCTCAAGCGCACGATCGAGGACGCCTACGGCTACGTCCGCCTGCGCGGCGAGATCTCGGGCTTTCGCGGCCCGCATTCCTCGGGCCATTGCTACTTCTCGCTCAAGGACGAGGGCGCGAAGATCGACGCGGTGGTCTGGAAGGGCACCTACGCGCGGCTGAAGACCAAGCCCCAGGAGGGGCTCGAGGTGGTCGCCACGGGCAAGATCACCACCTTCCCGGGCAAGTCGAGCTACCAGATCGTCATCGACCAGATCGCGCCCGCCGGCGTCGGCGCGCTGATGGCGCTGCTCGAGGAGCGCAAGCGCACGCTCGCCGCGCAGGGCCTGTTCGCCGCCGAGCGCAAGCGCCCCCTGCCCTACCTGCCGCGGGTGATCGGCGTCGTCACCTCGCCGACGGGCGCGGTGATTCGCGACATCCTCCATCGCGTGCAGGACCGCTTCCCGCGCCACGTCCTCGTCTGGCCCGCGCGGGTGCAGGGCGAGACCTGCGCGGAGGAGGTGGCGGCGGGCGTGCGCGGCTTCAACGCGCTCGACCCGGCGGGGCCGATCCCGCGGCCGGACGTGATCATCGTCGCGCGCGGCGGCGGCTCGATCGAGGACCTGTGGGGCTTCAACGACGAGGACCTGGTGCGCGCGGTGGCCGAGAGCGTGATCCCGGTCGTCTCGGCGGTGGGCCACGAGACCGACTGGACGCTCATCGATCTCGCCGCCGACGTGCGCGCGCCGACGCCGACGGGCGCCGCCGAGATGGTGGTGCCGGTACGCTCGGAGCTCCTCGCCGTCGTGCACGACCGCGCGCGCCGCCACGAGGACGCGTGGCTCCGCCGGCTCGAGCGCCTGCGCGCCGACCTGCGCTCCGCCGGCCGCGCCCTGCCGCGGCCGGAGGATCTCACGGCGACGCAGCGCCAGCGGCTCGATCTCGCCGCCGCACGCCTCGCCCCGGCGCTCGCCGCCAATGCTCAGGCGTACGAGCGTCGCCTCGCCGAGGCCGCCCGACGGCTGGAGCGCGGCTCGCCGCGGGTGCGGCTGACACGCGCACGCGGCCGGCTGGAGGCGATCGCCGAGCGGCCGGAGCGGGCGCTCGCGGGGGCGATCGCGCGGCGGCGCGACCGGCTGGACGGCCTCGCCGCGCGGCTCGTCGCGGGGCGGGGAAGATCCGTAGAGACACCGATTACCCACGGCCGCAAGCAGGTCGACGCGTGCGGAGGCCGGTTGCGCGGCCTCGCGCTCGCCGGCGTGCGCGAGCGGGCACGCACCCTCGCCGGCGTCTGGCAGCTCGCCGAGAGCCTGAGCTGGCGCTCGGTCCTCGCCCGCGGCTACGCGCTCGTGCGCGACGCCGACGGCAGGCCCGTGCGCAGCGCCCGCGCGGTAGAGGCCGGCGCGGCGCTGAGCCTCGAGCTCGCCGACGGCACGATCGCGGCGCGGGCGGAAGGCGGCGGGACGCGTCCACCGTCGGAGCCGTCGCCGGCCGAAGGGCCGCGCGAGCCCGCCCGTAGGCCGAAGCCCGCGCGCGCCGCGAAGGCGGCCGCCCCGTCCCCGGCGCGGTCGCAGGGAAGCCTGTTCGACCTGTGAGCCGCGATGGCTGCGGGTCTCTCGCAAGTGTCGGCCTGCAAAACACGAAGGCCGCCGGGTCGCCCCGACGGCCTTTCGTGTAGTCACCCAGTATAGGCTCCGACGCCCCGCACCATATTCTGGTGCGGCCGAGAGGATTTGAACCTCCACCCCGTTTCCGGGACTAGCACCTCAAGCTAGCGCGTCTACCAATTCCGCCACGGCCGCGGAGCCTCTTCGGGGGCGCCGCCCCCGGGGTGCGCAGCGTGTATCAGATCGAATCGGGGGGGACAAGCGGCATTTCCGGACGCCGGCGAAAAATCGCGAAAGCGCCCCCGAACCCCCGTCAGTCGCCCTCGACCGGCGCCGCGCCGACCTGCGCGGCCATGATCGCGGCCGCTTCCTCCAGCGCTTCCGACACCGAGAGCGCGTCGCCGATCGACACGCCCGGGTCGGAGGTCCGGGTGGGCTTGGGGATGATCTCGGTGATCTCGACCTGGATCCGCGTGCCGGTGACGACCACCTGTCCGCGGGCGATGGGGTGGTCGTTGGCGAGGATCTCGACCATGTCCGTGTCCGAGCTCTCGAGCTCGATCACGGCGCCGCGGCCCATGCGCAGCAGCATGTGCACCGGCATGCGGGTGCGCCCGAGAACGATGGTCAGATCGACGTGGAGGCCTTCCATGCTGGACACGCGCCGCGAACTCCTCGACATGAGACGAATGAACCCGAACGACCGCGACCGCACGAGAGGGACCGCGCCGATGCTTGCCGATCATGGTGAACGCTCGGTTAACGACCGCGCCGCGCCGGCCGGCGGCTTCCGTCCCGCGCCCGGCTCGCCCCCGGTCGAATGGGCGATCGCGGAGGGGCTCGTCGCCTACGAGGACGCGCTCGCGCAGATGGAGGCGCGCGCGGCGGCGATCGCCGCGGGGGAGGCGGCCGAGCGCGTCTGGCTCGTCGAGCACCCGCCGCTCTACACCGCCGGCACGTCCGCCCGGGAGGCCGACCTCGTCGCGCCGGGGCGCTTCCCCGTCCATGTCGCCGGGCGGGGCGGCCAGTACACCTATCACGGCCCGGGCCAGCGCGTGGCCTACGTGATGCTCGACCTGACGCGCCGCCGCCAGGACCTGCGCGCCTACGTGGCCGCGCTGGAGGAATGGCTGATCGCCACCCTGGCGGAGTTCAACGTGCGCGGCGAGCGTCGCGAGGACCGCGTCGGCGTCTGGGTGCGCCGGCCGGAGAAGGGGGCGGGCGTCGAGGACAAGATCGCCGCCATCGGCATCCGCGTGCGGCGCTGGGCGACGTTCCACGGCATCGCGCTCAACGTCGAGCCGGACCTCGCGCATTTCGACGGGATCGTGCCCTGCGGCGTGCGCGAGCACGGGGTGACGAGCCTCGTCGACCTCGGCCTGCCGGTGACGATGCCGGAGGTCGACGCAATCATGCGCGCGACCTTCGAGGAGATCTTCGGGCCGACCGTCGCGTCCGCCTGAGGAGCCGGATCAGGCCGGCGCCGCGAACTCGGCGCGCAGCGCGGCGCCGTGCGCGTCTCGGGCCGGGACCGGGCCGAGGCGTGGGGTCTCCCCGTCGAGGAGGGCGCCGGGCGCGAGCAGGGTCGCGGGGCCGGCGGGCGTGTCGACGGCGACCGTGCGCAGCTGCGGATGGCGGGCGAGGTCCTCGAGCGTGCTCACGCGGCCGTAGGCGATCCGCGCCGCCTCCAGCCTGGCGATCACGGTGTCGCGCTCGAGCGCCCCGAACACCGACGCGATGACGGCGTCCAGTGCGCCGCGGTTCTCGACCCGCGCCGGGTTGGTGGCGAAGCGCGGGTCGTGCGCGACCTCCGGGCGCTCCAGCACACGCGCGCAGAAGGCCTCCCACTCCGCCTCGTTCTGGATCGAGAAGAGCACCGCCTTGCCGTCGGCGCAGGCATAGTCGCCGTAGGGCGCGATGGAGGGATGGGCGAGCCCCATCCGCTGCGGCGTGCGCCCGCCGTAGGCGAACTGCAGGTAGGGCACGTTCATCCAGTCCGCGAGCGCGTGGAACAGCGAGACCGAGACGTGCCGGCCGCGCCCCGTCGCGCCGCGCCCGATCAGCGCCTGCAGGATGCCCTGGAAGGCGGTCATCCCGGCGGCGATGTCGCACACGGAGACGCCGACGCGGGCCATGCCGTCGGGCGTGCCGGTGATCGAGGACAGCCCGCTCTCCGCCTGGACGAGGAGGTCGTAGGCCTTCAGGTCGCGAAAGGGCCCCTCCTCGCCGTAGCCGGAGATCGAGCAGGTGACGAGCCGCGGGTGGTCCGCGCGCAGGCGCTCGGGATCGAGGCCGAGCCCCGCCGCCTTTCCGGGCGCGAGGTTCTGGATGAAGACGTCGGCCTTCTCGATCATGCGCCGCACCAGCGCCCGGTCGGCGTCCTCGTGCAGGTCGACGCAGATCGACTCCTTGCCGCGGTTGAGCCAGACGAAGTAGGCACTCTCGCCGTTCACGTCCGCGTCGTAGCGCCGGGCGAAGTCGCCCTCGGGCCGCTCGAGCTTGATCACGCGCGCGCCTGCGTCCGCGAGCCGGCCGGAGGCGTAGGGGGCGGCGACGGCCTGCTCGAGCGAGACGACGAGGAGCCCCGCGAGGTCGCCCCCGCCCTTCGCGACGTCGCTCACGACGCGGCGCCCGCCTCGGCGGCGACGCGCGCCGCGATGGCGTCGAGCCAGCGCTCGAGCCGCGCGCGGTTCGCGCCCATGTCGGAATAGCCGATCTGCGAGCGCGAGTAGAGCGCGAGCCGCGAGCGGCCCGGTCCCGCGCCGTAGATGCGCGCGCTCACCGTGTCGGGGAAGCGCATGGTGCGGCTGCGCACGAGGAAGCGGTCCGCCTCCTCGCGCAGCCCGGCATAGACCTGCTCGGTGCCCGGCTCGGCGGTCGCCACCTCGGCGACGATCTCGCGCAGGCGCGCGCCCGGCACGTCGTATACCGGCGTGACGAAATCGGGCTCGGCGGCGCAGACGTCCTCGGGGCAGGCGAGCGCGTCGTTGGGCGAGGCGCGCCGGGCGAGGGTCTCGAAGCTCACGGGGCCGAGGTCGGCGGGGCCGAAGGCCGCAGTGTAGACGTCGTCGATGCCCCCCGGCTCGGGGCCGCGCCAGAGGAGGAAGGCGAAGCCCGCGCCGGCGAGGACGGCCGCCGTCAGGGCGATGCGGGGTGCACGACGCATGGCGATGGCTCCGTTCGGGACCGGCGGCTCAGCCGCCGCGCGCGTCCGCCGAGCCGGGCTCGGGCTCCTGCGCGGGCAGGACGAAGATCTGGCCGGGGAAGATCAGGTCCGGGTTGCGGATCTGGTCCTGGTTGGCGTCGAAGATCACCGTGTAGCGGATGCCGTCGCCGTAGATGCGCCGCGAGATCCGCCAGAGGCTGTCGCCGCGCACGACGAGGGCGGTGTCGACCGCGGGGATCGTCAGCGTCGCCGTGCGCGCCTCGCCGGTGCCTTCGGCGGAGATGGCGGGCGCGGTCGTGGTGACGGCGGCGACCTCCCGCGCGGGGGCCACCGGCCGCGCCGGCTCCGTGGCGACGATCCGCGGCGCGGCCTCGGCCGGCTCGTCGGCCGCCACAACCGGCTCCACCGGCTCCGCCGGGCCGGGCTCCGCAGCCGGTTGCTCCGGTTCCGGCGCCGCTGCGACGGCGGGGGCGGACGGCAGCGCCGGCATCTCGAAGGTCACCTCGGCGCGCGAGAGCACGCGGCCGTCCCCGCCGCCGACCTCGTCGAGGCGCACGCGGTAGAGGCCCGGGCGCACGCCGGTGCCGATGGCGAAGGAGACGGCGCCCGCACCGTCCGCGGCGGCGCCGCCGACGAAGGTCTCGTTGAGGTAGAGCCGCACGTCCGCTGCCGGCCCGGCCTCGCCGGAGACGTAGAGACCGCCGCCGCTCTCCGCCTCCACGCTGGCGATGCGCACGCCCGCGCGCGCCGGCGGCAGCGGCGCGACTGCGTCGGCGCCCGCGACCTCGACCGCGGGCCCGGCCTCGTCGGCGGCGACGTCCTCCTCGGGGGCGGCGTCCTCCGTCGCGGCGATCGCCTCGGCGGCGGGTGCGGGTGGCTCGGGCTGCGAGAGCACACGCGTCGGCGCGCCCGGCTCGGCGAGCGCGACGACCGGCTCGCTGTCCAGCGTGTCGGCGACGACGACGGTGATGCTCTGGCGCCCGCGCCGCGCGGTCCCGTCCGCCTCCTGGACCTGCAGCGCGATCTCGTGCGTGCCCGGCGGCAGCGGCGGCGGGATGAAGGCGAAGGCGCCGGTGGCGTCGGCGACGATGATGTCGTGCCGCTCGCCGTTGCGCAGGAGCTCCACGGTCGCGCCCGCTCGGGTGCGCCCGGCGATGACCGCATCGCCCGTCGGCTCGACCCGCACGAGGTCGAAGACCGCGGCATCCGCCTCGGTGTCCCTCTCGTTGTCCCTCTCGGAGTCCCTCTCGGTGTCCTGCACGGCCTCGGCGGCCGTCGGGGCGGGCTCCGGCGTCACCCGCGCCGCCGGAGCGGCGGGCTCGACCGCGGCAACGATGGTCTCCCGCGTCGGGTCCCGTTCGAGGCTGTCGGCCACCTCCTCCTGCGCGGGGGGCTGCGTCTCGACGCTCTCCACGGACTCCGTGGGCTCGGACGCTGGGGGCTCGGACACGACGGGCTCGGCCGGCACCGGCTCGGCCGGGACGGGTTCGGCCAGGACCGGCTCCGGCTCGGCCGCATCGGCGACCGGCGGCTCCGCGACGGGCGCCTCGACGGTGACCTCGGGCGCGGGCGCGACCGTGGGCCGCACCGCGGCGGCGATCTCGGCGCGCTCCGGCGTCGTTTCCCCCACCGCGGTCGCGGCGCCGTTCCCGCCGCGCTCGTTCACCGGGCTCTCGTTCACCCGGTTCCCGTTCACGCGGTTCTCGTTCACGACGTAGGCGCCGATCCCCCCCGCGGCGAGCAGGAGCGTGACGATGATCGCGATGGTGCGACGCCGTTCGACTGGCACGGCCTGTGGTCCTCTCGTCTCGGGCGGCGCGCACTGGCGTCCCCGCCTCGGAACGGTTTACTTTCCCTGCGCGTCGTCGGAAACCAAAATCGTTGGGGCGGCAAGCGCGAATCGCAACATATTTCAGAGAGGTGGCGCGACAATGCGTCGTATCCGGTCGATCTGCGTCTATTGCGGCTCCGCCGAGGGCCGAGACCCCGCCTATCGCACGGCCGCCGAGGAGCTGGGCCGGGCCATGGCGGCGGCCGGGGTGCGGCTCGTCTACGGCGGCGGCGCGCTCGGGTTGATGGGGATCGTGGCGCGCGCCACGCTGGAGGCGGGCGGCGAGGTCACCGGCATCATCCCCGACTTCCTCACCCGCAAGGAGAAGCTCCTCGACGACGTGCAGGAGACGATCGTCGTGCCCGACATGCACACGCGCAAGCGCCTGATGTTCGAGCGCGCGGACGCCTTCGTGGCGCTGCCGGGCGGCATCGGCACGCTGGAGGAGCTCGTCGAGCAGCTGACCTGGGCGCAGCTCGGCCGCCACAGGAAGCCCATCCTGCTGCTCTCGCTGAAGGATTTCTGGAAGCCGCTCCTCGTTCTCGTCGCCCACATGCGCGAGCAGGGCTTCATCCGTCCGGGCCTCGAGCTGAGCCACCTCGTCGCGGAACGGGCGAGCGAGGTCCTCCCCATGCTCGAGGCCGCCGCCGCCCACGCCCCGCCGCCCGAGGACGGCGAGCGGGCGGCGACGGAGCGCTTCGTCGAGCGCAAGTTCTGAGACGTCGCGGGAGACGGCGCGCGCGGCCCGGCGAACCCGCTGGGCCGCGCGTTCGTTGGGCGGGGCGATCCCCCGAGAAGCCGCGGAGACCCGCCATGGCGCAGCCCCCACCGTCCGAAGACCCTCGTCCCGCGGGACCGGAGACGCGACCCGAGCACTCCGCGGAGCGTGTGCGTCAGGGCGAGATCGTCCTGCGCAGCCGCCGGCGCAAGGCGATCTTCTTCGGCGGGCTCGTCGCGCTCGTTCTGTTCGCGATGATCTGGACGCTCGTGGTCGGTGCCGTCGCCGGGTGAGCGCCCGGCCTCAGTAGCTCCCCCGCGCCGCCCGGCGATCGCGCTTCGACGCCTGCGGCGCCGGCGGCGTCTCGGGGGCCGGGGGCTTGTCGAGGGAGCGGGAGATCACGCCGACGATCTCGCCCATGATCGCATCGATCTCGTAGTCCTTCGGCGTGTAAACCTTCGAGACGCCCATGTTGGAGAGGACGAGCGCGTCCTCGTTCGAGATGATGCCCCCGACCACGACCGGGATGTGGTCGAGGCCCTCGAGCCGCAGCCGCGCCATCACCTCGCGCACCAGCGGCACGTGCGAGCCCGAGAGGATCGAGAGCCCGATGACGTGCGCCTTCGTCTGTGCCGCGCGGGCCACGATCTCGGCCGGCGTCTGGCGGATGCCGTCGTAGGCGACCTCCATGCCGACGTCGCGGGCGCGCAGCGCGATCTGCTCGGCGCCGTTGGAATGCCCGTCGAGGCCGGGCTTGCCGACGACGATGGTCGGCGCACGGCCGAGCGTCTCGGACAGCTCGGTCACCAGCAGCCGCACCTCGCGCTCGCGCGGGGTGACCTTCGTCTCCAGCGTGACGCCCGTCGGCGCGCGGTACTGGCCGAACACCGCGCGCAGACGCTCGCCCCATTCGCCGGTGGTGACGCCGGCCTTCGCGCAGGCGATGGACGGCTCCATGACGTTCGCGTCCGAGCGCGCGGCGGCCTCGAGCGCGTCGAGCGCGGCGCTCGCCGCCGCCTCGTCGCGGGTGGCGCGCCACTCCTTCAGGGCGGCGATGGCGCCGAGCTCGACGTCCTCGGACACCGTGAGGATGGCGCGGTCGCCCGTCACCAACGGCGAGGGCTCGCCCTCGCGGTAGCGGTTGACGCCGACGACGACGCGCTCGCCCTCCTCGATCTCGGAGACCCGCGCGGCGTTCGACTCGACCAGCGCCCGCTTCATGTAGCCGCTCTCGACGCAGGCCACCGCGCCGCCCATCGCGTCGATCGCGGCGAGCTCGGCGCGGGCCTGCTCCCGGATCGCTGCGACCTCGCGCTCGATCACGGCCGAGCCGTCGAAGATGTCCTCGTACTCGAGGAGATCGGTCTCGAGCGCCAGGATCTGCTGCATCCGGAGAGACCATTGCTGGTCCCACGGCCGCGGCAGGCCCATGGCCTCGTTCCAGGCCGGCAGCTGCACCGCGCGGGCGCGCGCCTTCTTGGAGAGGGTGACGGCGAGCATCTCGATGAGGATGCGGTGGACGTTGTTCTCCGGCTGCTGCTCGGTCAGCCCGAGGGAGTTCACCTGCACGCCGTAGCGGAAGCGGCGGCTCTTCTCGTCGGCGATGCCGTAGCGCTCGCGGCAGACCTCGTCCCACAGGTCGGCGAAGGCGCGCAGCTTGCAGATCTCGGTGACGAAGCGCATGCCGGCGTTCACGAAGAAGGAGATCCGCCCCACCATCTGGGCGAAGTCCGCCTCCGGCACGCCCACGGCCTTCACCCGGTCGAGGACCGCGCAGGCGGTGGCGAGCGCAAAGGCGACCTCCTGCACCGGCGTCGCCCCCGCCTCCTGCAGGTGGTAGGAGCAGACGTTCATCGGGTTCCACTTGGGCATCGCCTCGCGCCCGAAGAGGATCGTGTCGCGGGTGAGCCGCAACGAGGGCTCGGGCGGGAAGATGTAGGTGCCCCTCGAGAGGTATTCCTTGACGATGTCGTTCTGCGTCGTGCCGGTGAGCGCGTCGCGCGGTGCGCCCTGCTCGTCGGCCACGGCGACGTAGAGCGCGAGCAGCCAGGGCGCCGTCGCGTTGATCGTCATCGAGGTGTTCATGGTGGCGAGCGGGATCTGGTCGAGCAGCGTGCGCATGTCGCCGAGATGCGCGATCGAGACGCCGACCTTGCCGACCTCGCCGCGGGCGAGCTCGTGATCCGGGTCGTAGCCGGTCTGCGTCGGCAGGTCGAAGGCGATGGACAGGCCGGTCTGGCCCTTGGCGAGGTTGCCGCGATAGAGCCTGTTCGACTCCACCGCCGTGGAATGGCCCGCATAGGTGCGGAAGATCCACGGCTTGTCGCGGGTGCGTCCGGTCTCGCTCATCGCGCCTCTCCCGATCGTCGCCCCGGTTCGTGCGAGGCGGAGCATGGTGCACTGCATATAGAGCGCGGTCCAGCGCCGCGCCCTCATCCCTTTTGCCGAGAGGCGAACCGGGAACGGAGCCGGCGCCTCCCCCTTTGGTCGTGTTGCGATGCACCCCTCCCGCGCTACTCTCGCGCCACGGGATGCGAGACGACGAGGACGAGACCATGTCGAGCCAGCCGGTGAAGGACGCCTACGAGATCGGGGAGATCCCCCCGCTCGGCCACGTGCCGGCGACGATGCTCGCCTACACGATCCGCAAGGATCGCCACGGCCCGCCGATGGAGAGCCTGGTCGTCGAGCGCGTGCCCACCTGGGAGATCGGCGACGACGAGGTGCTGCTCTACATGATGGCCGGCGGCGTCAACTACAACGGCGTCTGGGCCGCGCTCGGCCAGCCGGTTTCGGTGCTCGACTTCCACAAGAACCCCTTCCACGTCGCCGGCTCGGACGCGGCGGGCGTGGTCTGGAAGGTCGGCGCCAAGGTCAAGCGCTGGAAGGTCGGCGACGAGGTCATCGTCCACTGCAACCAGGACGACGGCGACGACGAGGAGTGCAACGGCGGCGATCCCATGCTCTCCGCCTCGCAGCGGATCTGGGGCTTCGAGACGCCCGACGGCGGGCATGCACAGTTCGCGCGGGTGCAGTCGCGCCAGCTGATGGAGAAGCCGCGCCACCTCACCTGGGAGGAGAGCGCCTGCTACACGCTCACCCTCGCCACCGCCTACCGCATGCTCTTCGGCCACCAGCCGCACACCCTGAAGCCCTCCGACAACGTGCTGGTCTGGGGCGCCTCCGGCGGGCTCGGGGTCTTCGGCGTGCAGCTCTGCGCGGCGGCGGGCGCCAACGCCATCGGCATCATCTCCGACGAGACCAAGCGCGACTACGTGCTCTCGCTCGGCGCCAAGGGCGTCATCAACCGCAAGGACTTCTCCTGCTGGGGGCAGATGCCGCAGGTCGGGACCGACGAGTACAATGCCTGGGCCAAGGAGGCGCGGCGCTTCGGCAAGGCGATCTGGGAGCTCACCGGAAAGAAGGACGTCGACATCGTCTTCGAGCACCCGGGCGAGGCGACCTTCCCGGTCTCCTGCCTCGTGGCCAAGCGCGGCGGCATGGTGGTGTTCTGCGCCGGCACGACCGGGTTCAACCTGAGCTTCGACGCGCGCTACGTCTGGATGCGCCAGAAGCGCATCCAGGGCTCCCACTTCGCCCACCTGAAGCAGGCCTCGGCGGCGAACCAGTTCGTGCTCGACCGGCGCATCGACCCGTGCATGTCCGAGGTGTTCTCCTGGGACAAGATCCCGCTCGCCCACCACAAGATGTGGAAGAACGAGCACGCGCCCGGGAACATGGCGGTGCTGGTGAACGCGCCGCGCACGGGGCTGCGGACGTTCGAGGACGCGGTGGAGGCGGCTGGGGGGTAGTGCCTCCGGAGCATGAGCCTCCGGTCCGCCCAAAGGCGTATCGCAACGGCCGTTTCCGAAGTCTATGCGCCCGTTGCTGCGTCGAGCTGCCGGAAGAAGGGCGCCGGATCGTCCAACCTGAACGCGACCGCATCGACAGTCCGCCGCCCCCCGAAGACGGTGCGGACCTGGATGGGGCTGCCGAGCTCGAGGAACACGTTGGGCCAGGCGAGGACGGCCGCATTGAGCGTTCGCTTCGACTTCAGGCGCTCGGAGTCGAAATTGGCCGTCCTCCTCGCGATGGCATCGAGAGGTATCGTCTCGTCGACGAGGCTGCCGGCTCGCACCACGACCGCGTTCCGATGCACGAGAACAGGATAGATCCGGAACGACTTGAGCAAGGCGACGAGCCAGATCACGCCCCAGACGCTCAGTGCGAGCAGCACCAGCGCCGCCGTTTCGCTCCATAGGCCGACCAGCAGGTGAACCACGGCCAGCTCGATCAGCTGGAGAACGAGGAAAGCCGCCACCATCGGTGTGAGATGGCGGTGGTATGCAAAAGCCTGGGCTCCGGCAGGGATGTCCGCCGGCACATTCCAGCGAAACAGCGCAAGCGCGGCCATCGACAGTTCGGCGTGAACCAGATCGACCAGTCGCCTCGGCAGGATCTCGCCGACTGCCGCAGCAAGCGAGCCCGACTGCCGCAGACGGATCGCCGCCTCGGTCACGCTCCAGAACGCGTATAGGGCGAGGGTCAGCGCCATGGCCGCCGAGACCGCCGGCATGCCGAACAGGGCCTCCCGGACCGGCGCTGCGGCGGCGATCGGGACGATCAGGCAGGCCGCCGCAAAGGCTCCGAGGATGGCGCGCAGGCCCGGACGCCTGTCCGGCGCCTTGGCGATCGTCGCGAGAGCCAGCGCGTCCGCCGCGATCCAGAGGAACAACAGGGCCGCCGCCCGAGGGTATTCGCCGGCGAGCGCGGTCTTCGTCAGCACTCTCGCCGCCAGGATGGCGAGAACGGGAGCCCCCAGGAGCAGGGCAGCCCGGAGCCAGCTCGGTACAGGTCGCAGAAAGCCGTGCATCGCATATCCTCGTGCGCCGGGCATTCGGCGCATCAGACCGTGCGGGCGGTGCCTCGACAACCCGCCCGACGACGTTCCGGTTTCGAGAGAAGCCCGATGCGGCGCCGTGTGCAGCCTCGACGCCGGCGGCCATGCGGCGCGCGCTCGGTGCCGGCGTCACCCGAGAGAGCGACCCGCGGGTCGCGACGTCCGTGACCGGAATCGCCCCGCTCGGGATGCCGGGGCCTCAGTAGATCAGCTCTTCCTCGGCGCGGTTCTTGGAGATCATGATGTCGCCCTTGTCGGCGAGCTCCTTGGCCAGGTTGACCATCGCGAGCTGGGCCTCGTCGACGTCCTTGATGCGGATCGGCCCGAGCGACTCCATCTCCTCGTTGAGGTTCTTGGCGGCGCGGCTCGACATGTTGCCCATGAAGAAGGCTCGCACCGGCTCGGGCGAGCCCTTGAGCGCCTTGCACAGCACCGCCTTGTCGACCTGGCGGATCAGCGTCTGGGCCGAGGCCGGATCGAGCTTGGTGAGGTCCTCGAAGGTGAACATCAGCTGGCGGATGCGCTTGGCCGCGTCGCGGTTGAGGTCGTCGAGCGCCGAGAGGAAGCGGGTCTCCGTCTGGCGGTCGAAGGCGTTGAACACTTCCGCCATCGCCTCGTGCGCGTCGCGCTTGGCGGTCTGGGCGACGGCGCCGACGAACTCGAGGCGCAGCGTCTCCTCGATGTGGTGGAGCGCCTCCTTCTGAACCGTCTCGAGCTTGAGCATGCGGTTGACGACGTCGAGCGCGAAGTCGTCGGGCAGCATCGTGAGCACCCGCGCGGCGTGGTCGGGGCGCACGCGGGAGAGGATCACCGCGACCGTCTGCGGGTATTCCGAGCGCAGGTAGTTCGCCAGGATCTCGGCGTCGATCTGCGAGAGGCGCGTCCAGATGCGCTTGCCCGAGGTGTTGTAGATCTCGGCCATGATGATGGCCACCTGGTCGGGCGGGAAGACCTTCATCAGGAGCTGCTCGGTGCGCTCCACCGAGCCCGAGACGCTCGAGTTCGACAGCCGCTGGATGAAGTCGACGATCAGCCGCTCGACCGTCGAGGCATCGACGGTGCCGAGCTGCACCATCGCGTGGGAAACCGAGCGCACCTCCTCCTCGTCGAGCATCGCCCAGATCGGCTTGCCGTGCTGCTCGCCGAGAAGCAGCAGGAACAGCGCCGCGCGCTGGGGCCCGGGGAGGCTGTCGAACTCGTCGGTGGCGGCGAGCGCGGCGGTGACGGCGGAGGCGGCCATGGCGAGATGGTCCCGGAACTGTGTGTCTGGTGCGGGATTCGCCATCGCGCACCCGCGCGCCCAGCACACACGCGTGAGCGTTAACGGAGGGTTAAGCCCACGGCCGAACCCGGCAGATCCTGCCGGGCGGAGCGCGTCCCTTGCCGGGCGCCGGCCTCGACCGATCCGCGCGAACCCTTGTGCCGCAAGGATCGCACCCGTGGCACGCTGCTTGCGCCGCCGTCGGCGAGTGGCGCTGCGTTCCGGCGTCGACGGGAAGCGAAGAGGGTAGATCGGTCATGGGCAGCTTCGGATCCTTGCTGACCGCGGTGGCGGGCCTCAGGTCCCAGTCCTTCAGCATGCAGAACATCTCGGGCAACATCGCGAACTCCTCGACCCCCGGCTTCAAGCGGGTGGACACGAGCTTCGCGGACCTCGTCCCCGAGCAGCCGATCTCGCGGCAAGTCTCGGGCTCGGTGAACGCGTTCTCGCGCGCGACGAACACGCTCACGGGCTCGTACCTGCCGACGAACATCGACACCAACGTCGCGCTCAACGGGCAAGGCTTCTTCGTCGTCGGCCAGCCCCCGGTGACGACGACGACGGTCGTGCGCCAGAGCCCGGAGCTCTACACACGGCGCGGCGACTTCGAGCTCGACCGGCAGGGCTACATGGTCAACGGCGCCGGCTACGCGCTGCGCGGCACGATGCTCGATCGCACGACGGGCGCGCCGCTGCCCAACCAGCAGGGCGGCTTCATCCAGATCACGCAGGAGCTGCTCGGGCGGCTCGACCCGAACCCGACCTCGACGGTGACCTACCAGGCCTCGCTGCCGACGAACCCGGGCACGGTGACCGCCCAGGGCGGCGGCACCGCCGAGATGGTCCCGGCCGGCGGGCCGGCGGCGGTCACGGAGGCGCAGGAGACCGACTTCCTGAACTCCACCCTGCCCGGTGGCAGCGTCACCGTCTACAACGCGGTGGGCGCCATCGGCAGCATGAACCTGCGCTGGGGACGGCTGACCAACGATCCGGCGGCGGGCAGCACCTGGGCGCTCTACTACGAATCCCGCTCGGGCACCCCCACCGACACCTGGCGGCGCCTCGACACCGACGCCGTGTCCTTCAACACCGCCGGCGCGATGACCGGCCCGCCGGACGGGGCGCTCTCGTCGGGCACGGACGTCACCATCAACAACGTCGTGTTCCAGCCGGTCGACATCAACATCCAGGGCGGCATGACGGTGAACGACACCGGCGGCTCGGTGATCCCGAGCTTCATCGAGCAGAACGGCTTCGGTGTCGGCCGCTACGAGAGCGTGGCGATCTCCGAGGAGGGCGTGGTCTCGATCTCCTACAGCAACGGTCAGGTCCGCCCGGTGGCGGAGCTGTCGCTCGTCGGCTTCTTCGCGCCCAACGCCCTGCGCCGGGTCGACGGCGGCGCCTTCGAGGCCACTCGCGAATCCGGCGATCCCTCCGTCGCCTTCGCCCGCGGCACGGTGCTCGCCGGCGGCGTGGAGAGCTCGAACGTCGACATCTCCGAGGAGTTCGCCAAGATGATCGTCACCCAGCAGGCCTACACCGCCAACACGCGGGTGATCTCGGCCTCACAGGAGATGATCCGAGACGTGCTCAACGTCGTGCGGTAACGGCGCGCGCGGGGCTCGCGCCGTCGTCGAACGCGGTGCCCGCCAGCGCGCGGGCATAGCCGTGCGCGAATGCGTCGCGCATGTCCTCGCGATCGAAGGCGAGCGGGTCCGCGTCCGGCAGGTCCGCGCCGATCGACGCCACGGAGAAGGACAGCCCGCGCCGGCGCGCGAAGGCGCGGGTGTCCTCGAGGATGCGCTGCGTGTTCGCCTTCACCGCCGTCTCGAACGACCGCACGACGACGGGAAGCGTCGAATCCGCGACGACCTCGAAATCGGGGCCGACGCGGCCGTTGACGATGACCCTGACATCTCCGTCCCGCGTCGGCAGGTCCGCCCCGATCCGGCCGTCCAGCAGCGCCTCGGGGACGACCAGCACGTTGGCCGTCACCCCGCCGTCGACGTGCAGCTCCTCGAACGCCCGGCCGGCCGCCGCCACCTCGATCCGTACCGGCTCGTAGGCGCCCGGGAGCGCGGCCGACGCGCGCAGCACCCGCCGGAACAGGGCCGGCGCCTCGGGATGCCCCGATGCGGCGATCGCACCCAGGTCCCAGATCACGCCCCGCTGCGAATCGAGATTGGTGGTGACGACCAGGAGCCGACGCCCGGCGCGGTGCTCGCCCGCGATCCGTGCGAGCACCCGCGCATCGACGACCTCGGCGATCAGCCGCTCGAGCGGCCGCGGGTCGAGTGCGCCGCTCGCCAGGATCGAGAGCGGGTTGCGCAGCCGCACGACGCCGGCGGCGGAGCCGTCGGCGAACATGGCCTCGATCACCGGATCGTAGGCCTCGCCCAGGAAGACGAGCGGCGCGATCAGCGCACCGATCGAGACGCCGCTCACGATGTCGAAGACGGGACGATCGCCCCGTGCGCTCCAGCCGGTGACGACACCGGCACCGAAGGCACCCGTGGCGCCGCCCCCGGAGATCGCGAGCACCTGCATCCGTCCTCCCGCGTAGCCGCGGGTGGCGCGCGCGAGCGCACGGACCCGTGCCCGGACGGTCTCGGGTGGCGCGTCGAGATACAGGCGCGCGTCGGCGATCCCGGGGATCTCCGCCGCCTCGGCGAGCGCGGCGTCGTACGGCTCGCGCGGCGTGCTCGCGCAGGCGCTCGCGCCGAGCGCCAGCAGGACCACCGAGACCGTCCGCGCTCGCCGAAGCCATTCCGTCATGGTCGCCCGCCTCGCCCCGTTGGGCGGGCAACGCCGGGCCTGCGGCTGCGGTTCGACGTCAGCGCCTCGGTAGGCGGACCTGCGGCGCCACCGCGTCGCCGCGCTCGACGAGGAGCGCCCGCAGGCGGTTGGGGTAGTCGGTGACGATGCCGTCGACGCCCATCTCCACGAGCCGGCGCATGGCGGCGATCTCGTTGACCGTCCAGGGGATCACGGCGAGGCCGAGCCCCTTCGCCTCCGCCAGGCTCTCGGGGTCGACGTCCTCGTGGTGCGGCGACCAGACCCTGCAGCCGGCAGCCGCCGCGAGCCGCGGCGCGGAGCCCTCCGCGTCGTCCGCGTCACGGCCGCCGAGCCACGGCGAGGCGCCGGGCCGGCCCACCTCCAGCGTATCGAAACGCCCCTGCGCCGTCAGGCAGACCCGCGCGATCTCGGGCGCACTCTCGGCCATCGCGTCGAGGGTGCGCCAGTCGAAGCTCTGCACGCTCACCCGCTCCGCGAGGCCGTGCGCGCGCACGAGCTCGGCGAGGAGGGCGGCGAAGGCCTCCGGCGTGGGCGAGAGGTCGGCGCGGTCGGGGCGGATCTTGGTCTCGAGATTGTAGCGCACGTGCCCGGCGCCGAGCGCCTCGACGCGGGCGAACACCTCCTCCAGCGTCGGGATACGCGCGCCGTCGCGGGTGATCTGGTCGGCGAAGCGGCGGGCGTAGTCGGAGCCCGGGCGGATCCGGCCGACGTCGTAGGTCTTCACCGCCTCCAGCGTCAGGCCCCGCAGGGGCAGCGGCTCGCTCACCCAGCTCCCGTCCGGCCCCCGCGCGATGTCCGGCGAGAGCGCGAGGTCGTGATGGACGACGAGGACGTCGTCGGCGGTGACGACGAGATCGAGCTCGAGCGTGTCGACGCCGATGGCGAGCGCCTGGTCGACGGCCGCGAGCGTGTTCTCCGGCGCGAGCCCGCGCGCGCCGCGGTGGCCCTGAAGGTCGAAGGCGTGGGCAGGCGCGGCGGCGAGGAACGCCGCCGCGAGGATGAGAATGAGCCGCATCGTCCACCTCGCGCATCGGATCGGTCCATCCTAGGGCCTAAACCGGCGCGAATGAAGCGCACCGGGCGCGGATCCGCCCGCGCGGCACGCATCCGCGCTCTCCCCGATGGCCGAAAGTCTGGCTTGGCGCGATCCTGCGCGCCGTGCATGCGCGACGCATCGTACGGCCGAACGAGACGACGCTACGGGAGGACGAAGCCATGACGACGCCGGGCGCCAGCCGCTACCACGAGGTTTACGCCGCCTGGAAGGCCGACCCACGGGCCTTCTGGGGCGAGGCGGCGAAGGCGATCGACTGGTTCACCCCACCCGAGACGGTGCTCGACGAGAAGGCCGGGGTCTACGGCCGCTGGTTCGAGGGCGGCGTGTGCAACGTCTGCCACAACGCGCTCGACCGCCACGTCGCCGAGCGCGGCGACCAGAAGGCGATGATCTGGGACAGCGCCATGACCGGCGAGACGGCGGCGTGGACCTATGCCGAGATGCGCGACGAGGTCGCCGCTCTGGCGGGCGTGCTGCGCGAGATGGGTGTCGAGAAGGGCGACCGGGTCGTCGTCTACATGCCGATGATCCCGCAGGCGGTCTTCGCCATGCTCGCCTGCGCGCGCATCGGCGCGATCCATTCCGTCGTCTTCGGCGGCTTCGCGGCGAAGGAGCTGGCGACCCGCATCGAGGACGCGACCCCCAAGGCCATCCTCTCGGCCTCGTGCGGCCTCGAGCCGGGGCGGACCGTCGCCTACAAGCCGCTGCTCGACAAGGCGATCGACCTGTCGATCCACAAGCCCGACGCGTGCCTGGTCTTCCAGCGGCCGCAGGCGCAGGCGACGCTCGTCGAAGGGCGCGACCGCGACTGGGCGCAGGCCGTCGCGGGCGCGAAGGCGCAGGGGCGCCTGGCCGATTGCGTGCCGGTGGCGGCGACCGATCCGCTCTACGTGCTCTACACGTCCGGCACGACCGGCAAGCCCAAGGGCGTCGTGCGCGACACCGGCGGATACATGGTGGCGCTGGCCTGGTCGATGCACGCGCTCTACGGCGTGCGGCCCGGCGAGGTGTACTGGTGCGCCTCCGACGTCGGCTGGGTCGTCGGGCATTCCTACATCGTCTACGGCCCGCTGATCGCCGGGTGCACCACCATCCTCTACGAGGGCAAGCCGGTGGGCACGCCCGACGCCGGCGCCTTCTGGCGCGTGATCGCCGAGCACGGCGTCACCACGCTGTTCACGGCGCCCACCGCCCTGCGGGCGATCAAGAAGGAGGATCCGCGCGCCGAGCACCTCGCGCGGTACGACCTCTCGCGCTTCCGCGCGCTGTTCCTCGCCGGCGAGCGCGCCGATCCCGCCACCGTGCAATGGGCGGAGGAGACGCTGAAGGTCCCGGTCATCGATCACTGGTGGCAGACGGAAACCGGCTGGGCCATCGCCGGCAATCCCGTCGGGCTCGGCGCGCTGCCGGTCAAGCACGGCTCGCCGACCGTGCCGATGCCGGGCTACGACGTGCGCATCGTCGACGAGGCCGGGCAGGACGTCGGCCTCAATACGATGGGCTCCATCGTCATCCGCCTGCCGCTGCCGCCGGGCTGCCTGCCGACGCTCTGGCACGCGGACGACCGCTTCCGCGAGAGCTACCTCGAGGCCTTCCCCGGCACCTACAGCACGTCGGACGCCGGGTTCGTCGACGAGGACGGCTATCTCTTCATCATGGGCCGCACGGACGACATCATCAACGTCGCCGGCCATCGCCTCTCCACGGGCGGCATGGAGGAGGTGCTCGCCTCGCATCCGGCGGTGGCGGAGTGCGCGGTCGTCGGCGTCAAGGACGCGCTGAAGGGCGAGGTGCCCTGCGGGTTCGTGGTGCTCAAGGCCGGCGTCGAGGCGACGCCGCTCGAGGTCGAGAAGGAGCTCGTGGGGCTGGTGCGCGAGCGGATCGGCCCGGTCGCCGCGTTCAAGCTGGCGATCACCGTCGGGCGCCTGCCGAAGACGCGCTCGGGCAAGATCCTGCGCGGCACGATGAAGAAGATCGCCGACGGCGACGACTGGGCGATGCCCGCCACGATCGACGACCCGTCCATCCTCGACGAGATCTCCTCGGAGCTGTCGCGACGTGGGTTCGGGCGGATCTAGAGCGCGTTACTTTAACCTGCATTTAAACCGAGAGGCGCAGTCTTATTCCGGCATGCGACATGTTCGTCGCTCCGGAATCCGCAATGACCCGGCTGCTCCTCGCGCTCTTCGTGCTCGCTTCGCTCGCGCTCCCGCTCGCCGCGGGTGCGCCGGCGGACGTGCGCACGGGCGCGGCGGTCGTCTTCCCGCCCTGGACGAGCCAGGCCGACGCCTTCGCCCGGATCGGGCAGAGCGGCGGCGCGCTCGTCAGCGCGGGCTCGGTCCCCTTCGTCGCCGTGGCGACCGCGAGCGAGCCTGCCGCCTTCGCGCGTGCGGTGCGGACGGCCGGCGCCTGGCTCCTCCTCGATCCCGGCGCGCTCGGCGGCTGCCTCGTCCCGGATTCGGGTGCCTATACCACATCATCCTCGAGGACATGACAGAGATGGTCGACGTCTCCACCCTCCGCATCACCACGGCGAAGGCGCTCTCTGCACTGCTCGCCGCGCACGTCGCCGTCGCCGCCGCCATCGCGCTGGCGATCGGCGGCTCCCTCGTCGCGAACGTCGCCATCGCCGCGCTCCTCGCGGCGCCCGGCATCGCTCTGACGCTGACACGGCCCGACAGCCCCGAGACGCGCTTCGCCATCGCCATCGGGCTCATCGCCCAGGTCTCGCTCTTCGTCTGGGAGCTCGCGGGTCACCCGTGGCAGATCGACGTGCACATGTACTACTTCGCGACGCTCGCGATGCTGGCGGGCTTCTGCGACTGGCGCACGATCATCGTGGGCGCGGCGGTCACCGCCCTGCACCACCTGTCGTTCAACTTCCTGATCCCGCTCGCGGTCTTCCCCGAGGGCGCGAGCTTCCTGCGCGTCGTCCTGCACGCGGTGATCGTCGTGCTGGAGACCGCGGTGCTCACCTGGGTCGTGCTGACCCTCGAGACGATGATCGCCGCCTCCCGCGAGGGGCTCCTCGCGGCCGAGGCCGCCGCGGCCAAGGAGCGCGAGCTCGCCGAGGTGCGCGCCGCCGAGGGCCGCAAGGTCGCCGAGCGCGCCGCGACCGTGGACAGGCTCGCCGCCGAGTTCGAGAGCGGCATCCGCTCGGCGCTCGCGAGCCTCGACGGCGCCTTCAAGGCCATGCGCGAGCAGGCGGACGGCCTGACCGACATCGCGAGCCGCACCCGCGGCTCGGTGTCGGACGCGATGGGTCGGTCGGAGGCCACCGCGGCCAACATCCAGCACGTCGCCGCCTCGGGCGAGGAGCTCGCGGCGTCGATCGGCGAGATCGGCCGCTCGGCCCAGTCCTCCTCCGAGATCGCGGCGCGCGCCGTCGCCGGCGCCCGCGCGACCGACGCCCACGTCCAGGATCTCTCGGCCGCCGCCCGCTCGATCGGCGAGGTCGTCGACCTGATCCGGACCATCGCCGAGCAGACGAACCTGCTCGCGCTCAACGCCACGATCGAGGCGGCGCGCGCGGGCGAGGCCGGCAAGGGCTTCGCCGTCGTCGCCGCGGAGGTGAAGACGCTCGCCAACCAGACCGCCAAGGCCACCGAGGAGATCGCCGCCAAGGTCTCCGAGATGCAGGCGGCGACCGACGGGTCGGTGACCTCGATCCGCGACATCGCCTCGACCATCGACGAGATGAACCAGCTCGCCGCCGCCATCGCCTCCGCCGTCAGCCAGCAGAGCGCGGCGACATCGGAAATCTCCCGCAACGTGCAGGAGGCGGCGAACGGGGCGCGGGCGGTGAACGGGGCCGTCGACGTCGTCGGCGGGCTCGCCGACGAGACCGGCTCGGCCTCCGAGGCGATCATCGCCGCGTCGAAGGCGCTCGCCGGCGAGGCCGCGGAGATCCGCGCCCGGGTCGAGGGCTTCGTCTCCAAGGTGCGCGCGGCCTGAACGGCCGCGGGCGTCCCCTCTCCCGCCCGGGAGAGGGGCCCTGGGGCTCACACCAGGCGGGACTGGACCAGCGCCGCCTCGATGAAGCTGCGGAACAGCGGGTGGGGCTCGAAGGGGCGGGACTTCAGCTCGGGGTGGAACTGCACGCCGACGAACCACGGGTGGTCGGCGCGCTCCACGATCTCGGGCAGGAGCCCGTCCGGCGAGACGCCGCAGACCAGGAGCCCCGCCTCCTCCAGCCGATCGCGGTAGGCCATGTTGACCTCGTAGCGGTGGCGGTGGCGCTCGCTGATCTCGGTCGCGCCGTAGATGTCGGACACGCGGCAGCCGGCGGCGAGGGTCGCCGCGTAGGCGCCGAGCCGCATCGTGCCGCCGAGATCGCCCGCCGCGGCGCGGCGCTCGAGCTCGTTGCCGCGCATCCACTCGGTCATCAGGCCCACCACGGGCTCGTCGGTCTTGCCGAACTCGGTGGAGCCGGCGCCGTCGATCCCCGCGAGCGAGCGCGCGGTCTCGATACAGGCCATCTGCATGCCGAAGCAGATGCCGAAATAGGGGATGTTGCGCTCGCGCGCGAAGCGCACCGCCTGGATCTTGCCCTCCGAGCCGCGCTGGCCGAAGCCGCCGGGCACCAGGATGCCGTTGACGTTCTCGAGGTAGGGCGCCGGGTCGGACTGCTCGAAGATCTCGCTCTCGATCCACTCGAGGTTGACCCTCACCCGATTGGCGATGCCGCCGTGGTTGAGCGCCTCGATCAGGGACTTGTAGGCGTCCTTCAGGCCGGTGTACTTGCCGACGATGGCGATCGTCACCTCGCCCTCGGGGTTCTTCACCCGCTCGACGATGTCCTCCCAGGTGGAGAGATCGGGCTCGGGCGCGTCGGCGATGCCGAAGGCGGCGAGCACCTCGGTGTCGAGTCCCTCGGCGTGGTAGGAGAGCGGCACCTCGTAGATCGAGGGCACGTCGCGCGCCTCGATCACCGCCGTCTCGCGGACGTTGCAGAAGAGCGCGAGCTTGCGCCGCTCCTCGCGCGGGATCGGCCGGTCGCAGCGGCACAGCAGGATGTCGGGCTGGATGCCGATGGAGCGCAGCTCGGCGACCGAGTGCTGTGTGGGCTTCGTCTTGAGCTCGCCGGCGGACGGGATGAACGGCAGCAGCGTCAGGTGGATGTAGATCGCGTGCCCGCGCGGCAGCTCGTTGCCGAGCTGGCGGATCGCCTCGAAGAAGGGCAGGCCCTCGATGTCGCCGACCGTGCCGCCGATCTCGACGAGGACGAAGTCGTAGCCCTCGTTCCCGGTGAGAACGAAATCCTTGATCGCGTTGGTGACGTGGGGGATCACCTGGATCGTCGCGCCGAGGTAGTCCCCGCGCCGCTCCTTGGCGATGATGTCCTGGTAGATGCGGCCCGTGGTGATGTTGTCCTGCTTCGTCGCCGGCACGCCGGTGAAGCGCTCGTAGTGCCCGAGGTCGAGGTCCGTCTCGGCGCCGTCGTCGGTGACGAAGACCTCGCCGTGCTGGTAGGGGCTCATCGTCCCCGGGTCGACGTTGAGGTAGGGGTCGAGCTTGCGCAGGCGGACCTTGTAGCCGCGCGCCTGCAGCACCGCCCCGAGGGCCGCCGAGGCGAGGCCCTTGCCGAGCGATGACACCACGCCGCCGGTGATGAATACGTACCGCGTCATGGACCTTCACCTTCATGACGGCACCCTCGATTCGCAAGCGGCGAATCGAGTCCTGCCGTGATCATCCACATGCGAGCAGAGCCGCGGCCGAGATCAGCCCCGGTCACGGCGCCGCGTCAGCGCGACTGCGGGACCTCGGGCCCCGCCGGGGCGCCGCCCTGCATCCGGTCGAGCTCCTCGAGCACGCCGGGACCCGGCAGCGGCGCGCCGGGCGCGGACGGCTGTTCGGGCGCGGAGGAGAGCGGCAGGGTGTCGATCACCGAGGTCGGGGCGCGGTCGATGCCCGCGAGGATCGCGAGCGCGAGGCTGGTTGCGAAGAACAGCCCGGCGAGCACCGCGGTGGCGCGGGTCAGCACGCTCGCCTGGCCGCGGCCGGTCATGAAGCCCCCGCCGCCCGACGAGCCGCCGCCCATGCCGAGGCCACCGCCCTCGGAGCGCTGCAGCAGCACGACGCCGACGAGCGCCAGCACGATGATGAGGTGGACGATGATCAGAACGGTTTGCATTGAAACAGCCTCGAGCGGCCCCGCGCCCGGCGGGCCGCTCGTCACGTCTTGCGATGAGCGCCGCGTCTAGCACGGTCGCGGCGGCCGTTCCAGGGTGAAAAGCCGCAGCCCGCGCATCTCGCCCATGTGGGTGCCGGCAGAGCATGCCGCAAGGACGCCCGCGGGCGTCCGCGGCGCCCTCAGCGGGCCATCGCGTGGTACTCAGGGTTGGGGCGCATGTCGGTCGCCGAGGCGAGGCGGTTCGACATGGCGAAGAACGACGCCACCGCCGCCACGTCCCAGATGTCGACGTCGGCGAAGCCGGCGTCGCGCAGCGCCTGCCGGTCGGCCTCGCCGATGGCGGCGGAGGCGACGGCGACCTTCTCGGCGAAGGCGAGCATGGCGACGTGGCGCGGCGCGAGCCGGGCGGCGCGCCAGTTCACGCAGAGCGTGTCCCCGAGCACCGGATCGCCCGAGAGCTGCCGCACCGCCGCGCCGTGCGCGGTGACGCAATAGAAGCAGCGGTTCGCCGCCGAGACCACGACCGCGATCATCTCGCGCTCGAGCTTGGACAGGCCGGACGGCGCCAGCATCAGGCCGTTGTAGAAGGCGGCGAAAGCCGAGAGCTTGGCGTCGTCGTGGGCGTAGGCCGCGAGCACGTTCGGCACGAAGCCGATCTTCTCCGCGCACCTGGCGAGATAGGCGCGCATCCCCGGCGAGAGCTCTCCCTCGGGCAGGTCTAGCGCCGTGGGCTTCGCCTCCTCCGGCTCCCGGCGCGACGCGATCTGGGGCGGATTCGATCCCGAACTCGGCTCGCTCATGACACTCTCCTCCCGGTCGCGCGTTGGTGCGCGGCGAATTGTTGCAGCGGGAGGCGGGCTATGCCAAGCCTTGCCGCGAGCGTCGACGCCGTCCGCCGGGACGGCGAGCGACCCGAGGAGGGGCGTCATGGACCGGATCGAGGACGGGGACACGGGCGGCACGATCGCGGCGGCGATGGCCGCGCTCGAGGAGGAGCGCAGCCGCCAGGCGCCCCCGCGCGTGGTCGACGACCTCTTCGGCCGCACGCCCCGCGAGGACCTCGACCGCTACGCCCCCGCCGAGCTCGCGGAGCTCGCCAACGCCGCCTACGATCACCTGCGCAAGCCCCGCGCCTTCGCGCCCGGCGCCGACCGCCACGACCTCCTGGTCGTCGACCGCGAGCTCGCCGGCGACGGCACCGCCCCCGGGCGCGAGCTGACGCTCGTCGAGGTCGTCAACGACGACATGCCCTTCCTGCTCGACTCGACACTCGCCGAGATCGTCGACCAGGGCTACGAGCCGCGCCTCGTCGCGCACCCGATCCTCACCCTCCGCCGCGACGAGGCGGGGCGCCTCGTCGAGCTGATCGGCCCCGCCCGCGGGGCGCCCCCCGCGGGCGCGATGCGCGAGAGCCTCATCCACATCCACCTCGACCGGCTCGACGAGGAGGCCCGCGAGCGCCTGCGCGCGGGCCTGGAGCGCGTCTACGCGGACGTCGCCGTGGCGGTGGCGGACTGGGGCGCCATGCGCGAGCGGCTCGCCGGCGCGATTCGCCGCTACCGCGAGACGCCCCCTCCCCTGCCCGCCCAGGAGACCGAGGAGGCGCTCGCCTTCCTCGACTGGATCGCCGCGGACAATTTCACGCTGCTCGGCGTGCGCGAGTACAGCTTCCCGCACGGCGACGTCGCGGCGGCGCCGATCGAGGGCTCGGGGCTCGGCATCCTGCGCGATCCCGCCGTCAAGGTGCTGCGTCGCGGCCGCGAGCTCGTCGCCATGACGCCCGAGGTCCGCGCCTTCCTGGAGAAGCCGTCCGCGCTGATCACCACCAAGGCCAACGTGAAGTCCCGCGTCCATCGCCGGGCGCATCTCGACTATGTCGGCATCAAGCTGTTCTCGGACGTCGGCGAGGTCGCCGGCGAGCTGCGCGTGGTCGGCCTGTTCACGGCGAGCGCCTACACCGAATCGACAGACGACGTGCCGGTGTTGCGCCTGAAGCGGGACAAGGTCCTGGAGCGGGCCGAGTTCGACCCGCAGAGCCACGCCGGGCGCGCGCTCATCAACGTGCTGGAGAACTACCCGCGCGACGAGCTCTTCCAGATCGACGAGGAGACGCTCTACGACTTCGCGCTGGAGATCATGAACCTCGCCGATCGCCCGCGCGTGCGCGTGCTGGCCCGGCCCGACGAGTTCGACCGCTTCGTCTCCGTGCTCGTGTTCATCCCCAAGGATCGCTACGACACGCAGGTGCGCCGCAAGGTCGGCGAGTTCCTCGCCGGCGTCTACCAGGGCCGCGTCTCGGCCGCCTACCCGGCCTATCCGGAAGGGCCGCTCGCACGCACGCACTACATCATCGGCCGCGAGGAGGGCGAGACGCCCGACATCTCCCGCGCGCAGCTGGAGGACGGCGTCGGAGCGATCGTGCGCACCTGGGGCGACGCCCTGCGCGACGCGCTGCGCGAGGAAATCGGCGGCCCGCGGGCGCGCACGCTCGCCGCGCGCTACGCCGACGCCTTCAGCGCCGCCTATCGCGAGGCCTTCTCCGCCCACGAGGCGATCCGCGACATCCTCATCGTCGAGCGCATCTCGGCCGACCGGCCGCGCGCGGTGGATCTCTACCGCCGCGAGGGCGATCCCGAGACGCGGGTGAACCTGAAGGTCTTCTCCCGCGGCGCCGGCCTGCCGCTCTCCGAGCGCGTGCCGCTGCTCGAGAACCTCGGCTTCCACGTCGTCAACGAGCGGACCTACCGCGTCCTCCCCGCCGGCGCCGCCGACGGCGATCGCGTCTGGCTGCACGACATGACGCTGACCCGCGCCGCCGGCGGCGCGATCACGATCGAGCGCATCGAGAAGACCATCGAGGCGGCGCTGCTCGCCTTGTTCCGCGGCTTCGCCGAATCGGACGGCTTCAACAAGCTCGTGCTCGAGGCCGAGCTCGGCTGGCGGGACGTCGCCATGATCCGGGCGCTGGCGCGCTACCTGCGCCAGGTCCGCATCGCCTACGGGCAGGACTACCTCGCCACGACCCTCGCCCGCCATCCCGACCTGGCGGCGGCGATCGTCGACTATTTCTACGCCCGATTCGACCCGCGCGTGACCGACCGGCGCCCGCGGGAGGAGGCCGAGGCCGAGGTGCGCGGGCGCATCGAGGAGATGCTCGGCGCCGTGCAGAGCCTCGACGACGACCGCATCCTGCGCCGCTTCGTCAACCTCGTCGAGGCGACCCTGCGCACGAACTACTTCCAGATCGAGCCGAACGGCCAGGCCCGGCGCACCATCGCCTTCAAGATCGAGTGCGCGAAGGTCGAGGCCATGCCCCTGCCCCGCCCGCTCTACGAGGTGTTCGTCTACTCGCCGCGCGTCGAGGGACTGCATCTGCGCTTCGGCAAGGTGGCGCGCGGGGGCCTGCGCTGGTCGGACCGCCCGCAGGACTTCCGCACCGAGGTGCTCGGCCTCGTCAAGGCGCAGCAGGTCAAGAACGCCGTCATCGTGCCGGTCGGCGCCAAGGGCGGCTTCGTGCCCAAGCGCCTGCCGCCGGCGAGCGACCGCCAGGCCTGGTTCGAGGAGGGGCGGGAGAGCTACAAGGTCTTCATCGACACGCTGCTCGAGCTCACCGACAACATCGTCGGCGACGACGTCCGCCCGCCGCCGGACACCGTGCGTCACGACGGCGACGACCCGTATCTCGTCGTGGCCGCCGACAAGGGCACCGCGACCTTCTCCGACACGGCCAACGCCCTCTCGCTCGCCCGCGGCCACTGGCTCGGCGACGCCTTCGCCTCGGGCGGGTCGAACGGCTACGACCACAAGGGCATGGGCATCACGGCGCGCGGCGCCTGGGAGGCGGTGAAGCGCCACTTCCGGGAGATGGACGTCGACATCCAGTCGCAGCCGGTGACGGTCGCGGGCGTGGGTGACATGTCGGGCGACGTCTTCGGCAACGGCATGCTGCTCTCGCGCGCGATCAAGCTCGTCGCCGCCTTCGACCACCGCGACATCTTCATCGACCCCAACCCCGACCCCGAGGCCTCCTTCACCGAGCGCAAGCGCCTGTTCGACCTGGGCCGCTCCTCCTGGGCCGACTACGACGCGAGCCTGATCTCGCCGGGGGGCGGCGTGTTCTCGCGCAGCCTCAAGGCGATCCCGCTCACGGATGCGATGCGCGCCCTGCTCGACCTCGACCAGAAGACCGCGACCCCCTTCGAGGTGATGCGCGCGATCCTGCGCATGCGCGTCGACCTGCTCTGGTTCGGCGGCATCGGCACCTACATCCGCGCCGCGAGCGAGACCGACGAGGCCGTGGGCGACCGCGCCAACGACGCGATCCGGGTCACCGGCGGCGAGCTGCGCGCGCGGGTGATCGGCGAGGGCGCCAACCTCGGCGTCACCCAGCTCGGTCGCATCGAGGCGGCGCGCCGGGGCGTGCGCCTCAACACCGACGCGATCGACAACTCGGCGGGCGTGAACACGTCCGACGTCGAGGTCAACATCAAGATCGCCCTCGACACCCCCCTGCGCGACGGCCGCCTGACGCCGGACGCGCGCAACGCGCTGCTCGCCGAGATGACGGAGGAGGTCGCGGGCCTCGTCCTGCGCAACAACTATCTCCAGACGCTCTCGCTCTCGCTGGCCGAGCGACGCGGGGCCGGAGACGTCGGCTTCGTGCGCCGCCTGATGCAGGGCCTCGAGCACGAGGGCCGGCTCGACCGCGGCGTCGAGCAGCTGCCCGACGACGTGGCGCTCACGGCCCGCGCCGAGGCCGGCGAAGGCCTGACGCGGCCCGAGCTCGCCGTGCTCCTCGCCTACGCCAAGCTCCAGCTCTACGATCAGCTGCTCGCGAGCCCGGTGCCCGACGACCCCTATCTCGGCCGCGAGCTCGACCGCTACTTCCCCGCCGCGCTCCAGGAGCGCTTCGAGGATGCGATCCAGACGCATCGGCTGCGCCGGGAGATCATCGCGACCCAGCTCTCGAACGCCATCGTCAACCGCGGCGGGCCGACCGTCATCGCCCGTCTCGCGGACGCGACCGGCGCCGACGCCCCCACAATCGCCGCCGCCTACGCCGCGGCGCGCGACTCCTTCGGCCTCGTCGCGCTCAATGCCGGCGTCGACGCGCTCGACAACGCCGTCGGGGGCGCGCTGCAGCTCACGCTCTACGCCGAGCTCGAGGAGCTGGCGATGAACCGCATCGGCTGGTTCATCCGCAACGTCGACCTCGACCTCGAGCCGCTCGATGCGATCATCGGGCGCTTCCGCGAGGGTGTCGTGGCCGTCGAGGAGGCGCTGGCCGACTGCCTGCCCGACGCCGCGCAGGCGCTCTGGCGGGAACGCACCGGCGCGCTGACCGCCCAGGCGGTGCCGGAGACGCTCGCCCGCCGGCTCGCGGCGCTGCCGATCCTCGTCGCCGCGCCCGACATCGTGCTCATCGCCGGCGACGCGGGGCGCTCGATCCGCGACGTCGCGGCGACCTACTTCGCCCTCGACGAGACCTTCCGGCTCGGCACGCTCGCCGCGCAGGGCCGCGATGTGGCGATCTCGGACTACTACGACCGCCTCGCGCTCGAGCGCGCGCTCTCGGGCGTCGCCGACGCGCATCGCCGGCTCACGGCGGAGATCGCCCGCGAGCAGGGCTCCGGCCGCGACGCGGTCGAGGCCTGGTGCGCGAGCCGCCCGGACGTGACGCGCATCCGCACCGCCGTGGACGGCATCGTCTCGTCGGGGCTGACCTTGTCGAAGCTCACGGTGGCGGCGAGCCTGCTCGGGGACCTGACGCGCGGCTGAGGGGCGAGCCGCGCCGCGTTCACGCGGATTTAACGGGTGCGTGGGCAGCCTGTGTCATGCGCACGCATCGGCCCATCCCGAGCCCCATCGCGGCGGCGCTCCTGGCGCCGGGGCTCTTCGCGTGCGCCCTCCTCGTCGCCGTTCTCCTCACGGCCCGCCCCGCCGAGGCCCGGCTCGACGAGCTGCCGGACCTGGTCCAGTCCCGCGCGACGGCCATGGTGGAGGCCTGCCGGGCCGCGGGCGGCAGGCCGGGCGACCCGATGATGGCGATCGAGCGCATCGACCTCACCGGCAACGGCCGCCCGGACGCGATCCTCGACCAGAACCGGTTCGACTGCCATGGCCGCCAGTCGATGCACTGCGCGCCCGCCGGCTGCGAGACGTTCGTCTTCGTCGATCGCCGCTGGATCGGCTGGAAGCAGATCCTCAGCGTGGTGGGCTCCTACTGCATCGAGTACGGCCAGCGCCCGCCGCGCTTCGTCACGATCCAGCGCAACCATTCCTTCGACGGCGGCTCGGAGATCCTGAACGTGCGCTACCGCTTCACGCGGGGCGTGTACTTCCAGGACGGGCGGGGCCGCTGCTGATCAGCCCGAAACGAGGCTCGTGATCCCGTCCACCGCGAACTGCACCGCGAGCGCGGCGAGGATGACGCCGAGAAGCCGCGTGAGCACGATGTTGCCGGTGACGCCGAGCAGCTTCGACACGCGCTCCGCGACGAGGAAGGCCAGGAAGCAGGTGGCGACGCAGACCGCGATGACGCCGACGAGCGCCGCCTGCATCGCGGGCTCGCCCGCCGCGCGGCCCGCGAGCAGGATCACCGCGGTGATGGCGCCGGGACCCGCCATCAGCGGGATCGCGAGCGGGAAGGCTGCGACGTTGCGCACGTGGTCGAGGGTGATCGCCGTCTGCGCCGTCTCGCGCTTGCGCTCCGAGCGCCCGCCGAAGATCATCTCGAAGGCGATGTAGAAGAGCAGGATCCCGCCGGCGATCCGGAAGGCCGGCAGCCCGACGCCGAGCGCCTGCAGCAGCAATTCCCCACCGAAGCCGAAGAACAGCAGGATGGCGAAGGCGATCAGGCAGGCGCGCACCGAGACGCCGCGGCGCTGCTCCCTGGTCATGCCGTCCGTCACCGACAGGAAGATCGGCGCCAACCCCGGCGGGTCGAGCGTGACGAGCAGCGTGACGAACGCGGCCCAGAGGAAGTCGGCGTCGAGCATCGTCGGTCTCGGGGAGGGAGGCGTGCGGAAACGAGCGAGCCCGTCCCGCTTAGCTCAAACGGCCGGGGCCGTCGACCGCCGCCGTGCGCCATGCCACACTCCGCCGGCGTCCGCCTCGACGCGCCCCCGGAGCCTCCACGATGCCCTTCGTCGTCCGCGACAGCCTCTCGCTTCCCGGCTCACCCGAGCGCCCGAACGAGGACGCCTGCGGTGCGGCGGGGGATTTCGCCTGGGCGATCGACGGAGCGATCCTGCCCGGCACCGAGCCGATCATGGACGCGCCTTCCGACGCCGCCTGGCTCGTCGCCTTCGCGAACGAGCGCTTCGCCGCGCTCGCGCCGAGGGCCCGGGACGCGGCCCGTCTCGTGCTCTCGGTGGTCGAGGAGGCCCGCGCGCGCTTCCTCGCGCGCGTCGAGGAGACCGGCCGCGCGGAGCGGATGGAGCGGCACACCTGGCCCGCCGCCGCGCTGACCCTCGCCCACGCGCGCCCGGGCGCCGTCGAGACGCTGACGCTCGCCGACACCATCGCCTACGTCCGCGACGCCGGCGGCGGCGTCTATACGCTCGGCGAGGCGCCGGGCCTGCGCCGGGCCGAGAGCGCGCACGCGGAGCGGCTCCTGCGCGAGACGGGCCTCGACATCGAGACGATGCGCAAGAGCCCGGCCTACCGCGCCGACGCCGAGCGCCGCAAGCGCGCGCAGGTCGCGGCCGCACCGGCGATCTTCGGCCTGCATCCGGACGCGGTGGCGCTGGCGGAGCGCGGGTCGGTCCGGCTCGACGGCACGGCGCAGGTGCTGCTCGCGACCGACGGCTTCTCCGCGCTCGTCGAGCTCTACGGCGCGGTCGACGTCGCAGGGTTGATGCAGCGGGCGTGCACCGAGGGGCTCGCCGCGCTCGGCGAGCAGCTGCGCACGATCGAGACCGAGATCGACCCCGCGGGGCGGCTCTACCCGCGCTTCAAGCGCTCGGACGACGCCACCGCCATCCTCGTCGAGGCGTCGTTCTGAGACGCGCCGCCGGCCGGCAGGACGAGAACGGCGCGCAGGCCCGGGGCGGCGTCCTCGAGCCGCAGCACGCCTCCGTGCAACCGCGCGACCGCCGCCACGAGCGAGAGGCCGAGCCCGAAGCCCGGGCGTGTGCGCGCCGTCTCCAGCCGCACGAAGCGCTCCAGCACCCGCGCGCGCTCCGCTTCCGGGATGCCGGGACCGCGGTCGCGCACGGCGATCGTCACCGTGTCGCCGTCGCGCGCGGCGGTGAGCGTCACCGGGGCGCCCGGCGCCCCTTCGCCCGCGTACTTGAGCGCGTTGTCGAGGAGGTTCGCGAGCGCCTGGCCGAGCAGCTCGCGCGAGCCTTCGAGCGGGAGCGTATCGGCGATGTCGGTCTCGAGCGTCACGCCCGCATCCTCCGCCACGGCCTCGTAGAGCTCGCCGACGCCGCGCGCGATCTCGGCGGCGTCGATCGGCGCGCGCATCTCGCGCGCGTTGCCGGCCTCGAGCCGCGCGATCATCAGGAGCGCGTCGAAGACGCGGATGAGGTCGTCGCTCTCCTCGATCGTGCGCTCCAGCGCCGCGCGCAGGGCCTCGGGCCCCTCGGCGGTGCGCAGCGCCTCGTCGGCCCGGGCGCGCAGGCGCGCCAGCGGGGACTTGAGGTCGTGCGCGATGTTGTCGGAGACCTGGCGCATGCCCTCCATCAGCTCGCCGATGCGCTCCAGCATGGCGTTGAGGCTCTCCGCCAGCCGGTCGAGCTCGTCGCCCGATCCGGAGACGCCGAGGCGCCCGGAGAGGTCGCCGGCCATGATCGTCTTCGTCGTCGCCGTCATCGCCTCGATGCGGCCGAGCACGCGCTTCGAGACCAGCCAGCCGCCGACGAAGCCGAGCACCACGAGCACGAGGACCGACCAGCCGAACGCGCCCCAGATCGCCTCGACGATGCGATCGCGCTCGCCCATGTCGCGCCCGACCAGCAGGCGAAAGCCACCGGGCAGCACGAACACCCGCACCAGCGCCCGGTGCACGGCGACGCCGCTCTCGTCCTCCGCGGTGAGACGCGCATACTCGATCGTGCGCTCGCCGGGGCTGTCGAGCGTGCCCGGCGAGACCGAGACGACGTTGCCGGTGATGCGCTGGCCCTGCGGCGTGGTGAACAGGTAGACGGAGGCGCCGGGCGCCTGCGCGCGGCGCTCCACCGCGCCCGCGAGGCGACGCAGCCCGCCGCGGCGCCAGGTCTGCTCGAGATCGGCGATCTCCGCCTCGATCGTCTCGACCATGCCCCGGGTCGTGATCCGCTCGGCGCTCCAGGCGACGTAGCCGAGCGCGAGCACGATCGAGAGCGCGAAGACCACGAGGTAGAACAGCGACAGCCGGAAGGCCGTCGTGGAGAGGATTTTCGTCAGCCCGCTCACTCGCCGGCTCCGCGCAGGCGGTAGCCCGCGCCGCGCACGGTCTGGATCAACGCCGTCTCGAAGCCCTTGTCGATCTTGGCGCGCAGCCGCGAGACGTGGACGTCGATGACGTTGGTCTGCGGGTCGAAATGGTAGTCCCAGACGTGCTCGAGCAGCATCGTGCGGGTGACGACCCGGCCGGCGTTGCGCATCAGGTACTCGAGCAGCCGGAACTCCCGCGGCTGCAACTCGATCTCGGTGCCGGCGCGGGTGACGCGCCGCGACAGCCGGTCGAGCTCGAGGTCCGCCACGGCGTAGCGCGTCGGCTCGGCGGCGGCGGGCGCCGCGCCGCGGCGCGCCAGCACCTCGACGCGGGCGAGGAGCTCCGAGAAGGCGTAGGGCTTGGGCAGGTAGTCGTCGCCCCCCGCGCGCAGGCCCTTCACCCGGTCGTCCACCTGGCCGAGCGCGGAGAGGATGAGCACCGGGGTCGCCACGCCCTGCTCGCGCAGGGAGCGGATCAGCGACAGCCCGTCGAGCTTGGGCAGCATGCGGTCGACGACGAGGATGTCGTAGTCCCCGCCCTCGGCGAGCGCATAGCCGTCGAGGCCGGTCTCGGCGTGATCGACCGCGTGCCCCGCCTCGCGCAGGCCCTTGGCGAGGTAGGCGGCGGCCTCGCGGTCGTCTTCGACGATGAGGATCTTCATGGTGAGCCACAGATAAGCGTGCACGCCGCCGATGCCAGCGGGCGCCGGGGGGGGCCGATCGAAGAACGATCGAGCCCGCCCGCCGCCCTCCCCACCCTCCGTCCTTCGGCCGTCGTCCTCCCCTGCGGGGAGGAGGCGGTCGGCGGCCCTCGAAGGCGTTCGGGACATCCCCGACCCCGCTTCCTCCCCGGAGGGGAGGAGTCCGTGCGAAGCACGGGCGGTGGGGCCGTCCGACGCTTCCGGCGAGCCGTAGCGGCCCCGCCAACGGCCGCGCCGGCGCGCGCGGTCACGTCCCCAGGCGGCCGATGCGCACGTCGAGACCGGCCTCGCGGCCCTTGCGGAAGATCGTGATCTCGACCCGCGTGCCGGGCGCGATCGCGGCGATGCGGCGGGTCAGGTCGCGGTGGTCGTCGACCGCCTCCCCGTCGACCGCGAGGATCACGTCGCCCGAGCGCAGCCCCGCGTCCGCGGCGGGCGTGTTCGGCTGCGGCTGGGCGATGAGCGCACCGCGCACGCGCCCGAGCCCGATCGCCTCCGCGATCTCCGGCGTCACCGCCTGGACCTGCACGCCGAGGAAGCCGCGGGTCACCGCCCCCTCGGCGCGCAGCTGCGTGGTCACGCTCTGCGCGACATGCGCGGGGATGGCGAAGGCGATGCCGACATTGCCGCCGGACGGCGAGAAGATCGCGGTGTTCACCCCCACGACCTGGCCGCGCAGGTTGAAGGTCGGGCCGCCGGAATTGCCGCGGTTGATCGGCGCGTCGATCTGCATGAACTCGTCGTAGGGGCCGGCCCCGATGTCGCGTGCCTCCGCCGAGACGATGCCCGCCGTCACCGTGCCGCCGAGCCCGAACGGGTTGCCGATCGCCACGACCCAGTCTCCGATGCGCGAGCGCTCCGGCGCGAACTCCACGTAGGGAAAGGTCTCCCCGTCGGCGTCCACCTCGACGACGGCGAGATCGGTGCGCGGGTCGGTGCCGACGACGCGGGCGTCGAAGGTGCGCCCGTCGTCCATCAGGACCTCGACCTCCACCGCGTTCTCGACGACGTGGTTGTTGGTGACGAGATAGCCGTCGGCGGAGACGAAGAAGCCCGAGCCCTGGGAGGCGGCGAAGCGCTCCGGCGGAGGCCCGCCGCGGCGCTGGCGCGGGTCGCCCTCGCCGAAGCGGCGGAAGAACTCGTAGAGCGGGTCGCCCGGCGCGAGGTCGGGCACGCTGCCGAAGCCCTCCGGCCCGCGCGTCGCGATCGCCTGTGCGCGGACCCGCACGGAGACGACGGCGGGGCGCACCCGCTCGACCACGTCGGCGAAGGAGGGCATGACGAGGGGCCGCTCGAGGGTGAGCGGCTCGGCCAGCGCCGGGGGCGGGGGCAGCATGCCGCCGCCGACGGCGCCGGCGCCGACCACGGCGGCGAGGGCGGCGGCGGCGAGGAGGCCGGCGCGCGGGCGCGCACCGCGGGTTCTGGACGTCCGGATCTCGCGCATCGTGACAAGCATCCCTTCACAGGTCTCGATCTTCGACCCTGGAAGATGGAGCAGCCGAGCTTGCGCGGCCATCACGCGCACATGACATTTTCGTAAGGCTGCGCGCACGATGGGACGAGATTCCGCACGCATTCACCGCCCGTTCATCTTGTTGCCGCTTTATCGGGCTCTGCAGTTCGGGATCAACGAAGCCAACGAGTCGAGCCCCATGAAGACCTCCAGCATCGCGCTCGCGGGCGCTCTCGCCGCGACCCTCTCCCTCGGCGCCTGCGCCGGCGCCGGCCCGAACCAGCAGGTCGGCGGCTTCTCCGGCGCGCTGATCGGCGGCATCGTCGGCTCGCAGATCGGCGGCGGCCCAGGCGAGCGCATCGCGGCCGGCCTCGCCGGCGCCGCGATCGGCGGGCTGATCGGCGGCCAGATCGGCGCCAATCTCGACGCCGCCGACCAGCAGCGTCTCTACGCGGCGCAGCGGCAGGCCTTCGCGGCCCCTCCCGGCCGGCCGGTGCGCTGGCAGGGCGACGACGCCTACGGCGAGGTGATCGCCTTCGAGCCGGTGCAGCGCAGCGGCCGCTATTGCCGCGAGTACCAGAACACGGTCTACATCGGCGGGCGCCCGCAGCAGGCCTACGGCACCGCCTGCCGCCAGCCGGACGGCTCGTGGGAGATCGTCGGCTGACGACGACCGCCCCGACAGACGGCACACTGCCTGGAGAAGGGGCTCTCGCAGCCCCTTTTTCGTGCGTATTTGCCCGTGCGTGACACCGTGTCGCCGAACGCTAGCATCGTTCCGCCACGGTCGACGCTGTACATTCTGGCCCATGACGATCTGGATCCTCTTCGCGCTCATGACGGGCGCCGCCGTGCTGGCGGTGCTCGTGCCCCTGTCGCGCCGCAAGGCGGCCGAGACGGCGGACGCCGCCGAGAGCGAGCGGCTGTTCTACGAGGACCAGATCGCCGAGATCGAGCGCGACCACGGGCGTGGCCTGATCACGGCCGAGGAGATGCGCGCGGCGAAGGCCGAGGCGGCCCGTCGGCTGATCCGCGCGACGTCGCAGGCCTCCGCACCGCAGGAGACGGTGGACGAGCCGGCGCTGCGCCGGCGCCGCGCGGCCTCCGCCGTGGCGCTCTCGTCCGTGCCGCTCCTCGCGCTCGCGGTCTACGGCGCCTACGGCTCGCCGCACCTGCCGGCGCAGCCGCTCTCGGCGCGGCTCGAGCAGACGATCGACCCGCGCAACCTCGACATCGCCGAGGCGGTGGCGCGCATCGAGACGCACCTCGCGCAGGACCCGGACGACGGGCGCGGCTGGGACGTGCTCGGCCCGGTCTACATGCGCCAGGGGCGCTTCGAGGACGCCGCGCGGGCCTGGGCCAATGCGCTGCGGCTCCTCGGCCCCGACCCCGCGCGCCTGGCGAACCTTGGCGAGGCCCTCGTCAACGCCGAGGGCGGCGTGGTGAAGGCCCGCGCCCGCGAGGCCTTCGAGCAGGCGCTCGGCCTCGACGAGAACCATCCCAAGGCGCGATTCTACCTCGCGCAGGCGGCGGAACAGGAGGGCGACGTCGCCGGCGCCCGCGCGGCCTACGAGGAGATCGTGCGCCGCTCGCCGCCCAACGCACCCTGGCTCGACGTCGTCGGCGAGCGCCTCGTCGCCGTGGGCGGCGCGCCGATCCAGCCGCGCGCGCCCTTCGCCACCGCTCCGGGCTCGGAAGCCGGCGCCGCGCTCGCGGCGCTGCCCGAGGAGGATCGCCTTGCGGCGATCGGCGGCATGGTGGAAGGCCTCGCCGCGCGCTTGAAGGAGGACGGCGGAAGCGCGGAGGAGTGGGTGCGGCTCTTGCGCTCCTACGCCGTGCTGGGTGATCGGGATCGCGCACAGGTCGCGCTCGCCGAGGCGCGCGAGGCGCTCGCGGGCGATCCCGCCGCCGTCGCCACGCTCGATGCGGCGGCCGCGGAGATGGGGCTCGGCGGGGCCGCGCCGAGGCAGTGAGGGAATCGGGCACCGGATTGGGGACGAGGATGACGAGGAAGCAACGCCGCCTCACGCTGATCGGTGCCGCCGGCGCGACGCTGGCGATCGCGCTCGGGCTCGTGCTGTGGGCGATGAGCGACACGATCGTGTTCTTCCGCGCGCCGTCCCAGGTCGTGAGCGAGGGCGTCGCGCCCGGCGTGCGCTTCCGGCTCGGGGGCCTCGTCGAGGCCGGCTCGGTCGAGCGCCACGGCGACCAGGTGACGACCTTCGCGGTCGGGGACGGCGGCGGGACGGTCACGGTGCGCTACCGCGGCCTCCTTCCCGATCTCTTCCGAGAGGGCCAGGGCGTCGTCACCGAGGGGCGTCTCGACGCCACGGGGCTGTTCGTCGCGGACACGGTTCTCGCGCGCCACGACGAGAACTACATGCCGCGCGAGGTCGCGGACGCGCTCAAGGAGAACGGCCTGTGGCAGCACGACGGCCCCGCGGTCCGGCCGGCGGCCGCCCGCGACCTGCCGATCACCACTCCCACGCAGTGACGGCCGCGAGGCCGTCGCCCGACCCGATCGCGAGATGATGAGGAACGCGCCGCGATGCTGATCGAAGCCGGACATTTCGCGCTCGCCCTGGCGCTCGGTCTCTCCGTCGTCCAGTTCCTGGTGCCGATCTGGGGGGCGCGGACGAACGACGCGACGCTGATGAGCGTGGGACCGCCCGCGGCGATCGGCGTCTTTGCGCTGATACTGTTCTCGTTCGGCGTCCTGTCCTTCGCCTACGCGACGTCGGACTTCTCGCTCGCGAACGTCGTGGCGAACTCGCACTCGCAGAAGCCCTTCGTCTACAAGCTCACCGGCGTGTGGGGGAACCACGAGGGCTCGATGCTCCTGTGGATCCTCATCCTGGCGCTGTTCGGCGCGCTGGTCGCGGTCGCCCGCAACGCCGTGCCGCCGAAGCTGCGCGCCAACACGATCGCGATGCAGGGGCTCGTCACCATCGCCTTCCTGCTGTTCCTGCTCATCACCTCGAACCCGTTCGAGCGCATCTCGCCGGCGCCGTTCGAGGGGCAGGACCTCAACCCGTTCCTGCAGGACCCCGGCCTCGCGATCCACCCGCCGCTCCTCTACATCGGCTATGTCGGCTTCTCGATCACCTTCGCCTTCGCCATGGCGGCGCTGATCGAGGGCAAGATCGACGCCGTCTGGGCCCGCGCCGTGCGGCCCTGGACGCTCACCGCCTGGGGCTTCCTGACGCTCGGCATCGCCATGGGCTCGTACTGGGCCTACTACGAGCTCGGCTGGGGCGGCTGGTGGTTCTGGGACCCGGTCGAGAACGCCTCGCTGATGCCCTGGCTCGCCGGCACGGCGCTGATCCACTCCACGGTCGTCATGGAGAAGCGCGACGCCCTCAAGGTCTGGACCATCCTGCTCGCGATCCTGACCTTCTCGCTTTCGCTGCTCGGCACCTTCCTCGTGCGCTCGGGCGTGCTGACCTCGGTCCACGCCTTCGCCGTCGATCCCGACCGCGGGCTGTTCATCTTGGGCATCCTCGTCTTCTTCATCGGCGGGTCGCTGGCGCTGTTCGCCTGGCGCGCGCCGATGCTCAAGCAGGGCGGCATCTTCGCGCCGGTGTCGCGGGAGGGTGCGCTCGTCCTCAACAACCTGTTCATCTCGACCGCCTGCGCGACGGTGTTCATCGGCACGCTCTACCCGCTGGCGCTCGAGTCGCTCACGGGGGCGAAGATCTCGGTCGGCGCGCCCTTCTTCAACGCGACCTTCCTGCCCATCGCCGTGCCGCTGCTGCTGCTGCTGCCCTTCGGCCAGGTCATCGCCTGGAAGCGCGGCGACGTGGCGGGGATCACGAGCCGGCTCTACGTCGCCGCGGGTCTCGCCATCCTGGCGACGGTCGCGGTCTATGCGGTGACGCTCGGGGGACCGGCCCTGGCGCCGCTCGGGATCGGGCTCGGCGTGTTCCTCGTGCTCGGCGCCTTCAACGAGGTCGCGACGCGGGCCTGGCAGAGCGGATCGGGCGGCGTCGCGCTGGCGGCGAAGCGCGCGCTCGGCCTGCCGCGCTCGACCTGGGGCACGGTGCTCGCCCATGCGGGCATGGGCGTCACGGTCGTCGGCGTCGCGGCGACCGCATGGTCGGTGGAGCGGATCGTCTCGATGAACCCCGGCGACGTGCAGACGATCGCCGGATACGAGGCGCGGCTCGAGGGCGTCTTCCCGCGCACGCTGCACAATTACAACGAGGACGTGGCGCGCTTCACGCTGCTCGACGACGGCCGCGAGGTCGCGCAGCTCGAAACGATGAAGCGCATCTATCCCGCCCGCGGCATGTCGACCACGGAGGCCGGCCTCGAGACCTTCGGCTTCAGCCAGGTCTACATCTCCTTCGGCGAGATCCAGCCGGACGGCTCGCTCGGCGTGCGGCTCTACTACAAGCCGTGGATCCTGCTCATCTGGATCGGCTCGGTGATCATGGCGCTCGGCGCCGCGCTCGCCCTGACCGACCGGCGCTACCGCGTCGGCGCGCCCGTGCGCGCCAAGGGCGGGCCACGCGGGAGCGGATCGTCGACCCGGCGCCCCGCCGCCACCTCAGCCGTTCCCGCGGAGTGAGGCCGATGCGGACCCGCACGAACGTCCTCGCGCGCCTCGGCGGCACCGCCCGCGCCTGTGTCGTTGCCTCGGCGCTGGCCCTGGTGGCGCTCGCCGGCCCCGCCGCGGCGCTGGGACCCGACGAGATCCTCGACGACCCCGCCCTCGAGGAGCGGGCCCGCGAGGTGTCGAAGGGCCTGCGCTGCCTGGTCTGCCAGAACCAGTCGATCGACGACTCCGACGCACCGCTCGCGCGCGACCTGCGGACGCTCGTGCGCGAACGCATCGAGGCGGGCGACACGAACGACGAGGTCGTCTCCTTCGTGGTCGACCGCTACGGCGACTTCGTGCTGCTGCGCCCGCCGTTGAACGCCTACACGATCGTGCTGTGGGTCGCCCCGACGCTGGTCCTGATCGCCGGCGCGGCCGGCCTCGTGCTGACGCTGCGCCGCCGCCGGCGCATCGCCGCCGGCGCGCCGACGGCCGCCGGGCTTTCGGCGGAGGAGGAGGCGGCGCTCGCGAGGATCCTGGAGCGGGAGAGAACCTAGCCCCGCCCCGTGCCCTCCGTCTCCGCCGCGACGCCACGCGTCAGGCTCGCGAGCGGGAAGACGAACGAGATGCGCGTCCCGTCGTCGCCGGAGACCACCCGCGGCTCTCCGCCGAGCGCGGCCGACAGCCGCTCCAGCAGCCGCGTGCCGAGCCCCTCGCGCGCCGCGGCGGGATCGTACCCCACGCCGTCGTCGCGGACGGAGAGGTGCAGCTCGGCGCCCTCCACCAGGGCGCGGATCGTCACCCGCCCGCCGTCGCGGCCGACGAAGGCGTACTTCAGGGCGTTCGTCGCGATCTCGTTGACGACCATGCAGACCGTCACCGCCTGGGAGGTGACGACCTCGACGTCGTCCGCCTCCAGGGTCAGCGCGATCCGCGGACCGGCCCCGGAGCGCAGCGCGACGCACATCTCGTGGAGCGCCTCGCGCAACGAGACCGTCTCCAGCTGGTCGGGATCGACCCGCAGGACGTCGTGGACGGCCGCGATCGTCATGAGGCGCTGGCGCGCGTCCTCGAGATGCGGCCGCGCATCGTCCGGTACCGCCTTCGCCTGCAGCGAAAGCAGGTTTCCCAGCAGCTGGAAATTGTTCTTCACGCGATGGTCGAGTTCCCGCAGCAGCGTGCGCTGCTGGTCGAGCAGCCGGTCGCGCTCGGCGACCGCGTCCGCCAGCTCGACCTCGAGCCGCTTCCTGTCGGTGACGTCGCGCCACACGGCGACGAAGCCGTCGCCCAGCTTCGCGGCGCTGACGTCGAAGGCGCGGATCAGCTTCCGGCCGGCGTAGGCGTCGGAATAGAAGACCGACTCCTTGCGCAGCGGCTCGCCCGTCTGCACGAGCGCGACGTAGGCGTCGAACAGGCCGCACCTGCGGTGTCCGGGAAGGATCTCGCACAGGCCGTTCCCGATCTGCGCCTCGCGCGTCATGGCGTTCGCAACGCAGGCGGCGTCGTTGACGTAGTCGACCCGGAAGTCGACGATCCGCCCGCTCTCGTCGCGCAGCGCGGTGTAGACGCCGAAGCAGTCGAGCATGCTCTCGACTGACGTGCGGAAGCGCTCCTTCTGCGCGGCGAGCTCCGCCTCCCGACGGGCGGCGTCGGTGACGTCGGTCGCGGCGCAGGCGACGCCCACGACCGCGCCCGTGCCGGGATCGACCCGCGGCTCGACGAAGAGATCGTAGACGCCCGAGTGGCCGTCGTGCGTACGGACCTCCACGATCTCGCGCACGGCCTCGCGCGAGGTCATCGCGCGGCGCTTGAGCGCGACGACGCGCGCCGCCGACGGCGCATCCATGAAGTCCGCATCCGTGCGCCCGACGAGGTCCTCCTGGGAGATCTCGAGGTGGGGGTTGAAGATCCACAGGTAACGCAGGCCCTCGTCCTGCTCGAACACGGTCGTCGGCGCATCGGCGAGGGCGACCCGGAAGCGCTCCTCGCTGCGCGCGAGCCGGCCCCCGACGCGGCGACGCTCCGTGACGTCGTGGAAGACGAGCACGGCCTGCTCGTCGGATGCCGCGTCGTCGGTGCGGGCGACGGACACCTCGGTCCACACCTCCCCACCGCCGCCGGCGAGCGGCGCCTCGAAGAGCGCCTCGCTCCGTGCGCCGGACGCGATCGCCTGGAGCGCGGCGCGCGCATCCTTTCCCGTCGCGCCGAAGAGGTCGTCGACCCGGTCCGGGAGCGGGCGCCCGAGGAGCCGCTCGAGCGCGGGATTGCCGAAGACGAGGCGCCCGTCCGCCCGCATCTTGGCGACGGCGACCGGGACGTGCTCGAAGCAGGCCCGAAACGACGGCTCCGCGTCGTCGCGCACCGCCTGCTGTGGCCGCTCGACGACGATCCCGACGAGCCTGTCAGCGCGTCCGTCCGCGTCGACGAGCACCCTCCCCGATGCAAGCAGGCGACGAACGCCGGCGCCGGTGCGCACGCGAAACTCGGTCGTGTAGGGGCCGGGCTCGCGGTGCAGGCGCTCGTCGTTCGCGATCCAGCGGGCGCGATCGTCCGGATGGACGCGCGCGCGCGCCGCCTCCACCGTGATCTCGCGCGACGGATCGAGGCCGTGGAGATCGGCGAAACGGCGGGTGCCCGTGAGGCGGCCGGTCACGAGGTCCTGCTCGAAAGCGGCCACGCCGAGCGTCGCCTCCAGGCCCTCCCAGGACGTCCAGCCCATCGCCTCGCTCGCCGGTCGGCTGTCCCGCGCCACTGCCGCTCCTCGTGCGTTCGTGGGAGCCGTCATGGTACAGGAAACAACTCGGGTCGCAATGCAGCGCGGTGGTTCAACCTACGTCGCCAGGCAGATCCAGGGTCGCGGAAAGCCCGCCCATCGCGCTCTCTCCGAGGGTGAGCGAGCCGCGATAGAGCGCAGCGAGATCGGCGACGATCGAGAGGCCGAGCCCCGAGCCGGGGACGCTCTCGTCGAGCCGCTTGCCGCGCTCCACCATCTCCGCGCGCCGATCCGCCGGGACCCCCGGCCCGTCGTCCTCGACGATCAGCAGGAGGCGCGGGCGCTCCACATCGCCCGACGCCTCGGCGCGGAGCACGACGCGGCTCCTCGCCCACTTCGCCGCGTTGTCGAGGAGGTTGCCGAGCATCTCCTCGAGATCCTGCTTCTCGCCCCGGAAGCGCGCCTCCTCCGGCGCTTCCAGCGCGAGGTCGAGGCGCTTGCCGGCGTGGATCTTGGCGAAGGCGCGCATCAGCGAGGCGGCCACCGGCGCGACCGGTGTCACCGTGCCGAGCGTGCCGACCTGGGCCGCCGCGCGGGCGCGGTCGAGGTAGTAGCCGATCTGCCGGCGCATGGTCTCGGCCTCGGATTCGACCACATCGGCGAGCGGCCCCCCGCCGGTACGGGCCTCGTTGACGAGGACCGAGAGCGGCGTCTTCAGGGCGTGCGCGAGGTTGCCGACCTGCGTGCGGGCGCGCTCCAGGATGTCGCGGTTGGAGCCGATGAGCAGGTTGATCTCGCCGGCGAGCGGGGCGATGTCGTGCGGGTAGTCGCCCGACACGGTCTCCGCCTCGCCGCGGCGGATCGCGACCACGGCGGCGCGCAGGCGCGCGAGGGGGCGAAGCCCGAAGCGGATCTGGAGCAGCGTCGAGAGCCCGAGCAGCAGCCCCAGCGCCGCGAAGGTGGCGGCGAGCGCGAGCGCGAAGCGCCGCACGTCGGCGGCGATCTCGTCCGCGGGCGCCGCGACGAGCACGGTGAAGCGCGCCCCCTCCCCCGCCGCCAGCGTGCGCTCGACGGCGCGCAGCGACCGCCCGTCCGGCCCGGCGACGTAGCCCGTGCGCACCGTGCCGAGCTCCGCCTGCGGCCCGTCGAGCCAGGGCAGCGTGGCGCCAACCAGCGAGCGCGAGGTATCGATCTCGCGCAGGGAGGCGCCGGGCGCGCCCACCTGCCAATAGAAGCCGGAGAAGGGCAGCTCGAACAGCGGATCGCCGGCGACGAGCGCCTCGCGCCCGGTCGCCACCTGCGATCCGAGCGTCGTGGCGTGGACGAGCAGCCGGCCGTCGAAGCCGCGCTCGGTCGCGTCGCGGTAGAGCGCCACGAGCACGGCGCCGGCGCCGACCAGGATGACCCCGCTCCAGAACAGGGCCGAGACCGCGAGGCGGACCGCGATCGAGCGGTTGGCGAGCGGGCGTTCGGGAAGGCGCAGGCGCATCGCGATCTCGCGCCTCAGGCGCCCTCCTCGACCACGTAGCCCAGCCCGCGCATGGTCTTGATCACGTCGACGCCGAGCTTCTTGCGCAGGCGCCCGACGAAGACCTCGATCGTGTTCGAGTCCCGGTCGAAGTCCTGGTCGTAGAGATGCTCCGTCAGCTCCGCGCGCGAGACGATCCGGCCCTTGTGGTGGATCATGTAGGCGAGGAGCCGGTACTCGTGGCTCGTGAGCTTGACGGGCATGTCGTCGACGAGCACCCGGCCCGCGCGGGTGTCGAGCGTCACGCGCCCGCAGACGATCTCGGACGTCGCGTGCCCGGCGGCGCGGCGCACGAGGGCGCGCACGCGCGCCAGCAGCTCCTCCACGTGGAAGGGCTTCGTCACGTAGTCGTCCGCGCCGGCGTCGAAGGCCTGGACCTTCTCGCTCCAGCGGTCGCGGGCGGTGAGGATCAGCACCGGCATGACCTTGCCCTCCCGCCGCCAGGCGGAGAGGACGGAGACGCCGTCGGTCTTGGGCAAGCCGAGGTCGAGGATGACGCAGTCGTAGGGCTCGGTCTCGCCGAGGAACTGGCCCTCCTCGCCGTCGAAGGCCTTGTCGACGACGTAGCCGGCGTCGGTCAGCGCGGCGACGATCTGGCGGTTGAGGGAGGCATCGTCCTCCACGACGAGCACGCGCATGAGCCGACCTCCTCAGTTCACCGAGACGACGCCGCCGGAGCCGGCGTCCACGATCACCGTCACGAAGCGCCCGTCGCCGCCGAGCGCCGCGATGCGGTAGACGAGCCCGCCGCCGCCGGGGCAGAGATCGACCTGCGTGACCTGTGCGCCGGGCACCGCGCCCTCCGCCGCCCGCACCGCCGACACCGCCGGCACCACCCGCCCCGCCGCCACCGCCTCCCGGGTTTCCCCGGGCGACAGGCAGGCCTGCGCCGAGGCCGGCGCGGGGGCGGCGGCGAGGCCGAGGACGAGGGCGACGAGGGGAAGGGCGAGACGGGTGCGCATGACGGCATCATAGCTAGCCGGGCCGCGCTGAACAGGCCGTGAATGCGGCGTTCAGGCCGCCGCCGCCCCGCCGGCCTCCGTCCTGAGCCACGCCGCACCGCAGGCCTTGGCCAGCTCGCGGACCCGCAGGATGTAGCTCTGGCGCTCCGTCACCGAGATGACGCCGCGGGCGTCGAGCAGGTTGAAGGCGTGGGAGGCCTTGATGCACTGGTCGTAGGCCGGCAGCACCATCAGGTGCCGCTCGCCGGCCTCGCCGGCCTCGAGGTATTTCCGGCAGGCCGCCTCGGCGTCCTTGAACTGGCGAAACAGCATCTCGACGTCGGCGTGCTCGAAATTGTGCCGCGAGAATTCCTTCTCCGCCTGGAGGAAGACGTCGCCGTAGGTGACCTTCTCGGCGCCCTCGCGGCCGTTGAAGTTCAGATCGTAGACGTTCTCGACGCCCTGGACGTACATGGCGATGCGCTCGAGCCCGTAGGTGAGCTCACCCGAGACCGGCGCGCACTCGATGCCGCAGGCCTGCTGGAAGTAGGTGAACTGGCTCACCTCCATGCCGTCGCACCAGCACTCCCAGCCGAGCCCCCAGGCGCCCAGCGTCGGGCTCTCCCAGTCGTCCTCGACGAAGCGCACGTCGTGGAGCGTCGGGTCCAGCCCGATGGCGGCCAACGAGCCGAGGTAGAGGTCCTGGATCTCGGGCGGGCTCGGCTTCAGGATGACCTGGAATTGGTAGTAGTGCTGGAGCCGGTTCGGGTTCTCGCCGTAGCGCCCGTCCTTCGGCCGGCGCGAGGGCTGGACATAGGCCGCCCGCCAGGGCTTCGGCCCGAGCGACCGCAGCGTCGTCGCCGGATGGAACGTCCCCGCCCCCACCTCGAGATCGTAGGGCTGGAGGACGACGCAGCCCTGCTCGGCCCAGAAGCGCTGCAGCGTCAGGATCAGGCCCTGGAACGAGCGTCTCGGGTCCATGTGGGCGGCGGTGGCGGTCATGACGGCCTCTCGAGCGGCTTTCGCGCCGAGTGGGATGGAGAGGCCGGGCAGCGAAGTCAAGCCGGCGCCGAAACCGCCAGCGACAGGCAGCCTTATGGGAGCGCATGGGCACGCACTCTCAAGGAGGCATCGAGGATCATTCGCGGCACACTTGTCAAGCGTGAACAAATCTAGATAATGGCTCACTGGCAGTCTGCGATTTCCTTCTCGCGAAAGGGCACAGAAATTGATCGTCCAGGGGACATTGAAGCGCGAGCGCCTAGGAGGAGAAATAATCCTTCCCGCGACGTTGACGTCGATCCTTGGGCTTGAGCAGCAATCGTTTGTCTATGTCACGGCGACATCAATCAATAATAGCAACGACGTGACTATACTCCTATCGAATTTCGACCCAAATCACTGGGGCGACATCTGGCGCCTTGAGTTCGATGTTCATGACCGGATTGGTATCCTCTCAGAATTATTTGGTATCCTGGCAGATTATAGGATACAACTTTTATCTTGCGAAGCTTCGCCCAGCGATGTCGAGGGCTATCACACCATCTCAGCTTTTTTTAACTTCCACTATTATTTGGACTCATTGTCACAATCCTCTCGCGATCGAATCGATAAGAGAGCAGTCGCGAGCAGCGATTTCGAGGCGGAGATAATTGTGAGCTTTCTAGACGATATGTTTTTCCGCGATGATAACTTGCCTCGATTGCGCGTCCGCCGGGTAGAAGAGTACCGGCGGCTATTCAAGCAGATATTAGAGCAATCCCTACCGCTGCCTTCACGGGTTCGATTGATCAATGGAAATCTTTCCCTAGCAGGCCTTCAGTGTCTTGATCAAAATTTCTATACAAATATCAAGATGCGGGATTTTTTCATTTTGCCTGTTGTTGATACCAAAGACCGTATAATGCGGATTCATCTGCATGGAGAAGATCGGGATCTTTATGAAAGGATTTTTGTCATTAGGAACGACGCCAGTGCTATGCAAGAGATCTTTTCTATTATCCAGGACAATGGTTGGACATGTGACTTAATTCGAATAGATCGGGGATCGTTTGGAACTTCGATTAACGACGCTGATGCAGCCAGCGACAAGTACTTGTCGATGAGGATAGTAATCCGCAGTCCTGGCCGTCGGAGTCAGCAAATAGTGAACCTCGAGCAAGAGCTTTACGGCAGTCCAAAGCTTCTAGCGGCTGGACTAAAAATTTCAAAGCCCATCTAGGAGGCAGAGATGGAAGGAGAACGCAAGCGGCATTCATTGAATAGAAGGATGCGAGAAAAGGCGCAAGACCTGATTGATGCTGCCTATAAGGCTAAGCGGGTTGGTGACTTGAAGGAGAAGCAACGTTGCGATTTGAAGAGGCGGGTACTATACGATGCGATGGTGCGACGCAAAGAACCCGAGATCATTGGTATGCCAAGCGTCTTTATCTCATTTTCTCAGAGTGGTTTCAATTACTTCAAGCGCGCTGAGGCCCTTTGTAAGAATCGTGGATTTGAAGTAAAGACCGGATTCGACAATCAGAGGAACAGAACCGTCCTAAAGTCGGTAAAGGCCAGCATTAGGACGTCAACGCTGTTTCTTGGCATTATGACGCCATGCCGCGACAGCAACAAACCTGTCGACCTTCAGAGACAAGTACCATCCGTGTGGCTACCGGAAGAGAAGGGCATGGCCCTGATTCTCGAAAAGCCCTTCAGACTCCTGGTACATGAGGATGTGCACCCTGATTTTTGGAAACAAACAACGCCTGAACAATTACACACTATTTTCGCCGACGGCGAATTCGAGGACAAATTGCAGGAGGCAATCGGAGCGCTTGAACAACGTTATCAGGAACTTTTAGAGATCGAACTACAGAACATCGCAAAACGCTTTATAGATGAATAGCACCTATATTTCAATAGTGTTCCCCGCCTAGAAGTCGTAAGGCTGGACCACCACGCAGCCCCGCTCGGCCCAGAAGCGCTGCAGCGTCAGGATCAGGCCCTGGAACGAGCGTCGCGGGTCCGTGTGGGCGGCGGTGGCGGTCATGACGGCCTCTCGAGCGGCTTTCGCGCCGAGTGGGATGGAGAGGCCGGGCGGGGAAGTCGAGCGGGCGCGCGCCTCACGCCACGAGCGCGAACAGCCCCGCGAGCGCCACGAGCCCAGCGCCCACCGCGGCGATGACGAGCGCGTGCCGCCGGTCCTGGCGCGAGGCCGCCCCCGAGCCGTAGTCGAAGCGCTCGTAGACGACGTTGCGCATCGGCATGCCGATGTCGAGCAGCGTGTCGGACACGCCCGTCACCATCGGCCCGGGCCCGCACATGAAGGCGACGGTGCGCTGCGGGTCGAGGCCCCGCAGGAGTTCCTCGAGCCGCTCCCGGTCGAGCCGGCCGATGTGCCCGCCCCAGCCCGCGCCGCCGGCCTCGCTGACGAGCACGATCTCGAGGTCGAGCACGGACGCCGCGGCGCGGATCTCGTCGAGGCAGGCGAAGTTCTCCGGCCGCCCGGCGGCATAGGCGACGCGGATCGGGCGCGGGTCGCGCCGGGCCGCGAGGTCGCGCAGGAGCCCCATGATCGGCCCGATGCCGGCGCCGCCGGCGATCAGCACCACCGCGTCGCACGGGTGCGCGTCGAGCATGAAGACGCCGTAGGGCCCGTCGATGCCGATCGGCGTGCCGGGCGCGAGCGCGCCGACCCGGCTCGTGAAGTCGCCCGCCTCCTTGACGAGGAGGCTCAACCCCGGGCGCAGGGGGCTGTCGGCGATCGAGAACGGATGGTCGAGGAGGGGGAAGCGGCGGGCGCCCTCCGTCATCCAGACGAACTGGCCGGCGCGGTAGGTCCAGGGCGGGTTGCCGGGGCCCGGCTGGATGTCGAGCTCCCACATCCGGTCGGCGCGTCGCGTCACCGACGCGAGCCGCCAGGGGTGCCGGTGGAGCTTCGCCCAGCGCCAGCCGTAGAGCACGGCGACGACGGCGATCGCGCCGAGCGCCACCGCCCACCAGAACAGGTTGACCGGCCCCGCGACGCTGAAGCGTCCTGCGGTGATCGCGTGGTGCAGCCCGCCGCCGACGGCGACGAGGGCGAGCACGAGATGGCTGCCGCGCCAGGTCTCGTAGCGCCAGGGCAGCCGCTCGCGCAGCGCCCCGCCGACGACGAGGAGCGCGAGGGCGGCGAGCGCCACGACACCGCTGCGATAATGCGGTGCCGTCAGGTAGGCAACGAGCCGCTCGCGCCCCAGCGCGGGGTCGGCGAGCCAGGTCGGCAGCACGTAGAGCAACGGGTGCGCGAGGAGCGCGATGAGGATCCACCAGGCGATCAGCTTGTGGAAGGCCATGATCCGGTCGATGCCGAGGCGCCCCGACACCGTGTCGAACCGCCCCGAGGTGACGAGCTGGACCGTCATCGCCGCGAGCGCCACGAGGCCGAGCGCACCCGCGACCTTCTCCCAGCCCGCGAGCGGGGCCGAATCGCCGAGCGTCGCGAGCGCGAGCGCCGGCGCGGTGCCGCAGAAGGCGAGGTAGAGCGCGGCCAGCGCGGGGCCGGGCAGGCGCCACGCGTGGGCCGATCCGCCGGCGGGCGCTCCCTCGGCGGTCCTGTCGGCCATGCTCGTGGCGGCGTCTTGCGTGTTCATCGCGCTCTCGGCTGGTGGAAGATCGGGGACAGTCCACCTTGCTGGCTTGCCAAGGTCAAGGCGCCGTCGCACCCTGTCGCAGGATCGGTGCGGTGTTTTCGGCTCGGTCTTTTCGGCGGCGACGAGGGAGGGGTGCCATGCGGCCGGTCGGCTCGGGGAACGGATCGCTCGTCGTGCTCGCCGTCCTGGCGCTGCTGCTCGCCCCGTGGCAGGCGCAGGCACAGGAGAACGCGGGGGCGGGCGAGCTCGACGCGCTCGCGACCATCGTCGAGCGCTGGCTCGCCTCCCCGCACGGGGACTACCATTCGCAGTCCTTCACCTACTGGAACGCCGAGGGCGAGGTGCCGGTGGCCTGCGCCGCCTGCCACTCCCAGCCCGGCTTCGTGGACTTCCTGGGCGCCGACGGCAGCGCGCCCGGCGCGGTCGACGCCCCGGCCGCGATCAACGCGCCGATCGGCTGCGCCTCGTGCCACACCCAGGCCGCGCACGCGCTCGACGCCGTGACCTTCCCCTCCGGCGTCGTGGTCGACGCGCTCGAGGCGTCCGCCACCTGCACGGTCTGCCACCAGGGCCGCCAGTCCGGGGACGCTGTCGCCGCCGCCACCGCGGGGCTCGACGCGGACACGGTTTCCGCCGATCTGCGCTTCCTCAACATCCACTACGGCGTCGCGGCGGCGACCATGCACGGCTCGGACGTGCGCGGCGGCTTCCAGTATCCCGGCTTCTCCTACGCGCAGACCTTCGAGCACGTGCCGAGCGCCGCCACCTGCGTCGCCTGCCACCAGCCGCACACCACGCAGGTAGAGACCCAATCCTGCTTCGCCTGCCACCAGGGGGTGGACGACATCCGGGCGATCCGCATGCGTCACGCGGACTTCGACGGGAACGGCGATCGCTCGGGGGGCATCCTCTCGGAGATCCAGGGTCTCCACGCCATGCTCTACGAGGCGATCCGCACCTACGCCGCGGACGTGGCCGGCGCGCCGATCGTCTACGCGAACAGCTTCCCCTATTTCTTCGCCGATGCCGACGGCGACGGCACGATCGCGCCGGAGGAGGCGATCCCGCCCAACCGCTACGCCAGCTGGACGCCGCGGCTGCTGGCGGCGGCCTACAACTACCAGACAGTCAAGAAGGACCCCGGCGGCTGGGTGCACAACCCGGCCTACCAGATCCAGCTCCTGCACGACAGCCTCGTCAGCCTGTCCGACAGCGTGCCGGTGGACACCGCCGGCCTGCGGCGGCCGTGACGCGCCCTCAGCCGCTGCGGCGCGCCAGCAGCGTCGCGTAGACGTCGAGCGTGTCCGCCACCATGCGGTCGAGCGAGAAGTGCCGCTCGACATGGAGCCGCGCGCGCAGCGCCATCGCCTCGCGCGCGCTGGCGCCCAGCGTGAGCGCCTCGGCGATCGCGTCCGCGAGCGCCTCCGCGTCCCCGGCTGCCACGCGCCAGCCGGTGCGCTGGGCCGGCTCGACCTGCGGCGGGGCGAGGACGGTCTCGGGCACTGCCCCGAGATCGGAGACCACGACCGGCGTGCCCATCGCCTGCGCCTCCACTGCGGAGCGGCCGAAGGCCTCGGGCTCCGTCGAGGGCACCGTCACCACGGAGGCGCCGAGGAAGGCGGCCGGCATGTCCGTGCAATGGCCCACCCGCCGCACCAGGTCCGCGACGCCGCGGGCGGCGACGAGCCCGTCGAGCTCGCGCACGTAGCCCTCGCGTCCCTGCGGATCGCCGGCGAGCACGAACACGACGTCCGACAGCCCCCAGCTCTTCAGCCGCGCCGCCGCCTCGATCAGCACCGCCTGTCCCTTCCAGCCGGTCAGACGGGCCGCGAGGAGGACGACCCGCTGGTGCGGCGCGACCCCCCATTCCGCCCGCAGCGCCTCGATTCGCTCGGGCGCGACGGCGGAGGGGGCGTAGGCGGAGAGGTCGGTGCCGCGGTGGATCACCCGCAGCCGCGGCTCGGCCTCCAGGTAGAGGCCCGCGATCAGCCCCGCGGTGTAGTGCGAGTTGGCGATGACGATGTCGCCGCGCGCCATGATGCGGTTGTAGCGGTGCTTGAGGCCGGTGCGGCTCTGGTAGGAGCCGTGATAGGTCGTCACGAAGGGGAGCGACAGCGCCCGCGCCGCGCCGAGCGCCGACCACGCCGGCGCCCGCGAGCGGGCGTGGATGAGCGAGACGCCCTCGTCGAGGGACAGGCGCGCGAGCCGGCGCACGTTGCGCAGCATCGAGAGCGGGTTCTTGGTCGCCGCCGGGAACGGCACCCAGATGCCGCCCTTGGCCTGGAGCTCGCCGACGAGCCGCCCGCCCTCGGTCGCGACGAGGGCGCGCGCGCCGACCGCCGCGAGGCCGGCCGCGACGTCGACCGCCGTGCGCTCCGCGCCGCCGGCCTCGAGCTCGGGAATGATCTGAAGGATCGTGCGCCCGGCGAGCTGATGGGCGGCCGGGTCGAGGGCGTGGTCGCGAGCCGCGCTCATGCGGCGCCTCGCGCGCCGTGCGCCCCGCGTGCTAAGGCACGGGTCGGAGGCTGGCACGGCCGTGGCGAACGCGGGGACATGGGGCGGGCCTCGAGGATGGCGCGGCGCGGCTGCGGCCTGCGCGCGGTCAGACGCAGTAACGCATCGAACAGCGTTGAGGTTTGGTAAAATCATGGCGGAAATGATCGAGATCGGCACCGGCTCGGCCGCCCGGCGCATCGCGGTGGAGGCGCGCGCGGCGACGATCCGCCCGCAGGACCCGCCGGTCGTCTGGCTCGGCGGCTTCCGCTCGGACATGCGCGGCGGCAAGGCCGAGCGGCTGGACGCGTTCTGCGCGCGCACCGGCCGCGCCTGCGTGCGCTTCGACTACACGGGCCACGGCGAATCGGGCGGGCGCTTCGAGGACGGCACGATCTCCGCCTGGCTCGAGGACGCGCTGGCCGTGATCGACCGATTCACGGAGCGCCCGCCGGTGCTGGTGGGCTCCTCCATGGGCGGCTGGATCGCGCTCCTCGTCGCCCGCGCGCTCGCCGGGACGCCGAAGGCGCCCGCCGGCATGGTGCTGATCGCGCCGGCGGCGGACTTCACCGAGCGCCTGATGTGGGCGCACTTCCCGCAAGGGGTGCGCGACACGATCCTGCGCGAGGGCGTCTTCCACGCCCCCTCCGAGTACGGCGAGCCGACGCCGATCACCCGGGCGCTGATCGAGGACGGGCGCCGGCATCTCCTGATGGACGGCCCGATCGTGACCGGCTGCCCCGTGCACATCCTCCAGGGCATGAAGGACCCCGACGTCCCCTGGCGCCACGCCGTCGAGACGATGGAGGCGATGGCCTCCGATTCGGTGACGATGACGCTGATCAAGGACGGCGACCACCGCCTGTCGCGGGAGGAGGACCTGGATCGGCTGGAAGCCGCGGTGGCGCGGATGCTGGAGGGGTGATCCTGCCGCTCCGGGTCGGTCTGCGGATGTCGCCGAGATCGATGTCGAGATCGATGTCGAGATCGATGCCACGCTCGACCGGCTCCTCCCCGCAGGGGAGGACGACGGCCGAAGGCCGGAGGGTGGGGCGGGCGGCGATACGGCCCGCTCGCACGGTCGACCGGCCCCACCGCCCGCGCCGAGGCGCGGACTCCTCCCCTCCGGGGAGGAAGCGGGGTCGCGCCGTCACAGCCGGCGATACATGACCAGCGCATCCACGTCCCCGAGCGTCGGATGCGCGAAGGCGCCCGGCAGGCGGCCGACGGTCTCGAAGCCGAGGCTCTCCCACAGCCGCACGGCGCGCCCGTTCGTCGAGACGACGAAGTTGAACTGCATCGCGCGAAACCCGCGGCGGCGGGCCTCCTCGAGCGAGTGCGCCGCCATCGCCCGCGCCACGCCCCGGCCGGCCGCCTCCGGCGCGGTGACGTAGCCGCAATTGGCGACGTGCGCCCCGCCCCCGCGCTGGTTGGCGCGCAGGTAGTAGGTCCCCAGGACCTCGCCCGCCTCACCCTCGGCGACGAAGGTCGCGTGCCCCGGCGCCAGCCAGTAGGCGAGCGCGTCCGCGCGGCTCATGTCGCGGTCGAGCGTGTAGGTCTCGCCGGCGCGGATCATCGGCTCGAGGACGCGCCAGAGCGCGTCGGCATCGGCGTCCGGGTCGGCGGGGCGGATGTGCAGGGACGTCCCGGATCGATGCGCGTCGGTCTTCACCGCACCCACCGATCCGCCGCCCGCTCGTCCTCCGCCTTCGACGACACCCAGCCGCCGGTCTCCGCCTCGCCCAGCGGGTGCTCGCGCTTCCAGAAGGGGGCCTTGGTCTTCAGCCAGTCCATCATGAAGTCGGCGGCTTCGAAGGCGGCGCGGCGGTGGGGGGAGACGGCGACGACGAGGACGATTTCCTCGCCGGGGCGGATGACGCCGTAGCGGTGGATGGCGACGAGGCCCTGCAGCGGGAAACGTCGCGCCGCCTCGCCGGCGACGCGGGCGATCTCGGCCTGGGCCATGCCGGGATAGTGCTCGAGCTCGAGCGCGGCGAGGCGCCCGCCCTCGTCGCGGCACAGGCCGGTGAAGGTCACGACCGCGCCGACGTCGGTGCGCCCGCGCACCAGCGCCGAGGCCTCGGCCGCGGCGTCGAAGGGCTCGGCCTGGATGCGCACGATCGGCACGATCGCGGGCACCGTCTCGGCGATGGTCTCGGCGATGCGCTCGTCCATGGCCTCAGCCTCCGGTCATCGGCGGGAAGAAGGCGATCTCGCCCGCCCCGGTGATGACGGCGTCGCGGTGGACGTGGAGCTGGTCCATGGCGGCGCGGATCACGGTCTCGTTCTCGAAGGCGTAGGCGTATTCCTCGCCGCGGCCCTTGAGCCAGGCGACGAGGTCGGCGATCGTCGTCACCTCCGCGGGCGGCTCGACGACCTCCTCGGTCTTGCCGACGCGCTCGCGCACCCAGGCGAAATAGAGGATCTTCACCGCCATCGACCCGCTCCCGAGCTCTCGATCTTCGTCTCAGTCCTCAACCAGATAGCGCATTCCCGCGCGCATGTAGTCCCAGCCCGTCCAGAGCGTGAGCAGCGCCGCGGCCCAGAGCAGGACGAGGCCGGTCAGCGTCGTCCACGGGAACACCGCGTCCCCCGCGGGACCCGCGACGAGGAAGCCGAGCGCCACGAGCTGGACGGTCGTCTTGTACTTCGCCACCTTGGAGACCGGCACGGAGACCTTGAGCTCGGCCAGGAACTCGCGCAGCCCCGAGACCAGGATCTCGCGCAGGAGGATGACGATCGCCGCCCAGATGTTCCAGCCCGCGATCGTCTCGTGGGCGACGAGCATCATGAGCACCGCCGCGACGAGGAGCTTGTCGGCGATCGGGTCGAGCATGCGCCCGAGCGCGGATTGCTGGTTCCAGGCGCGGGCGAGATAGCCGTCGAAGTAATCGGTGATCGCGGCGGCGACGAAGATGCCGAGCGCCCACCAGCGCGCCCAGCTCTCGTTCGGCCAGAACAGGAGCCCCACCACCGCCGGCACGGCGAGGCACCGCCCGTAGGTGAGGAGGTTCGGCAGGGAGAGCGCTGTCGATCGTTTCATGCCAGATGCCGGTCGCCTGCGGGCAGAGAGCACGCCACGCGGGGAGACGTCAATCCACCGCCGCGCGCCCGAGACGTGCATGACACGCGGGCGCGACACGCTATTGTCGGCGCCCCGGAGGACGCACACGACCGCCATGACCGACACCACCGCCCTCGTCGCCCGCCTTTCCGACGCCTGCCCGACCTGCTCGGCGAAGATCGCGAAGACGCGCCTCGCCGAGCTCGTCGAGGCCGCGCGCGCCGACGCGGCGACGGCGCCGCTCGTCCCGCATCTCGAGAGCGGGCCGCTGCGCAATCTCGTCGGCCTGATCTTCGAGCACTCCCCGTTCCTCACGCGCCTCGCCTCGCGGCCGGAGCGCCTCGCCCGGCTCGCCCTCGCATCGCCCGAGGAGAGCCACGCGCGCATCGTCGCCGAGCAGCGCGGCCGCTTCCGCGCCGTCGCCGCCGGCGAGGCGCGGCGGGAGGACGTCGCGAAGGCGCTCCGGCGGGCGCGCGCCGAGCACGCGCTCCTCGTGGCGCTGGCCGACATCGGCGGCGTCTGGGACGTCGACCGCGTCGTGGCCGCGCTCTCGGACTTCGCCGACGCCTCCGTCGCGGGCGCCGCGGACACGCTCCTCGTCGAGGCGGCGGCCGCCGGCAAGCTGACCCTGCCCGAGCCCGACGATCCCGGCCGCGGCACGGGCGCCGTGATCCTCGCGCTGGGCAAGCACGGCGGGGGCGAGCTGAACTACTCGAGCGACATCGACCTCGTCGTCTTCTTCGATCCCGCCTGCCCGGCGATGAAGGACCCGATGGAGGCGCCGCCCTTCTACGCGCGCTTCGCCCAGAACCTCGCCAAGATGCTGCAGGAGCGCACCGGCGAGGGCTACGTCCACCGGGTCGACTACCGCCTGCGCCCGGACCCCGGCTCGACGCCGGTCGCGGTGGCGCTGCCGTCGGCCTATTCCTACTACGAGAGCGTCGGCCAGAACTGGGAGCGCGCGGCGCTGATCAAGGCGCGGCCGGTCGCCGGCGACGTCGCGCTCGGCGCGCGCTTCCTGGAGGAGCTCTCGCCCTTCATCTGGCGCAAGTACTTCGACTTCGCGGCGATCGCGGACGTGCACGCCATGAAGCGCCAGATCCACGCCGTGCGCGGGCACGCGGAGATCGCGGTGGCGGGGCACGACATCAAGCTCGGGCGCGGCGGCATCCGCGAGATCGAGTTCTTCGTCCAGACACAGCAGCTCGTCTTCGGCGGGCGCCGGCCCTCGCTGCGCGGGCGGCGGACGCTGGAGATGCTCGCCGAGCTCGAGGCCGAGGGCTGGATCACGCCGCAGGCCCGCGACGAGCTCGCCGCCGCCTACCGCTTCCTGCGCGGCATCGAGCATCGCCTGCAGATGGTCGCCGACGAGCAGACCCAGCGCCTGCCGGCCGACGACGCGACGCTGAAGGGCTTCGCCCGCTTCTGCGGCTACAAGAGCGCCAAGGCCTTCGGCACGGCGCTCACGGACGTCGCGCGCACGGTGCAGAAGCACTACGCGCTGCTGTTCGAGGAGGGGCCCGAGCTCGCCTCCGAGGCCGGAAGCCTCGTCTTCACCGGCGCCGAGGTCGATCCGGAGACGCTCGGCACCCTGCGCAAGATGGGCTTCCGCGACCCGGAGAAGGCGGCGGAGACGGTGCGCGGCTGGCATTTCGGGCGACGCGCCGCCATCACCAGCGCCCGCGCCCGCGAGGTGCTCACCGAGCTGACGCCGGCGCTGCTCGCGGCGCTCGGCGGCACGGCGGATCCCGACGGCGCGCTCGAGCGGCTCGACGCCGTGTTCGGCCGCATGAAGGCCGCCGTCGAGCTGATGACGATCCTGCTCAACCACGATCGCCTGCTGACGCTCTTCGCGGACCTGCTCGGCACCGCGCCGCGCCTCGCCGACACGGTGGCGCGCAGCCCCCACGTGCTCGACGCGATCATCGATCCCGCCTTCGGCGATCCGATCGTCGACGAGGGCGAGATGCTCGTCCAGATGCGCGACGCGCTCGGCCGGCCCGCCTCCTACGAGGACTTCCTCGACCGCACCCGCGACGTCACCCGCCAGGCGACCTTCGTCACCGGCGCGCGCATGCTGTCGGGCGTGTTCGCGCCCGAGCGCGCGGGGCAGGCCTACGCGGCCATCGCGCAGGCGGTGGTGCAGACCTCCTACGAGGCGGTGGAGCGGGAGTTCGTCGCCGATTACGGCCGCGTGCCCGGCGGGCGCATCGCCATCCTCGGGCTCGGGCGGCTCGGCACGCGGGAGATGACCGCGACGTCCGACCTCGATCTCGTCGTGCTCTACGACTACGACCACGAGAACCGCGAGAGCGACGGCCGCAAGGCGGTCGACGCCACCGTCTACTACACCCGCCTGACCCAGCGGCTCGTCTCGGCGCTGACCGCGCCGACCCGGCGCGGAGCGCTCTACGAGGTCGACCTGCGGCTGCGCCCGTCCGGCCGCTCCGGGCCGGTGGCGACGCAGTTCCGCGGCTTTCTCGCATACCAGCGCCAGGACGCGGAGCTGTGGGAGCACATGGCGCTGACCCGCGCTCGCGTGGTGGCGGGCGACGGCGGCCTCGCCGCGGACGCGACCCGCGCCATCGCCGAGGTGGTGGGCCTGCCGCGCGACCCGGCGAGCGTCGCCCGCGAGGTGCTCGCCATGCGCCGGCTGATCGCGCGCGAGAAGGGCGAGGGTGACGCCTGGGACATGAAGCTCGCCGCCGGCGGGCTGACCGACCTCGACTTCCTCGCTCAGGCCTTCGTGCTGGCGCACGCGCACGAGCGCCCCGGCCTCGTCGGCCTGTCGCCGGGCCTCGCCCTGGCGGATGCCGGCGAGGCGGGCTTCCTGACCGGGGACGAGGCGGACGTCCTCGTCGCCGCGCAGGCGCTGCTGACCCGGGTCTTCCACTGGCAGCGCCTCACCGTCGAGGGCCGCTTCGACCCCAAGAGCGCCCCGCCGGCGATCCTGCGCCGGCTGGCGGCGGAAGCCGGCGTGCCCGACCCCGCCCGCCTCTCCGCGGAGCTCGGGGAGACACGCAAGCGCGTGCGGGCGATCTTCGAGCGGACGCTCGAGCGGATGGCGGGATGAGCGGCGCGGCGGCGTGACCGGGTAAGCTTCTGCGGCGGTGCCCTCCCCGGCACGAAGGACATCGGCGCGCCGACGCGATGATTCGCGGCGGCGTCCCGCAGTCCTGGCGCGGACGTCTGCCGCGGAACTCCGATCCTCCTGCGGACTTGCCAGGGTCAATTCTACATCGACCCACCGGGGTACCAGCCGTGACCAAACCCGAGTCTGGCCGACGCGCCGGCGATACGCCGCGCGTGAACGGCTCCGTGCGATTCGCCGCCCGCCTGCTCGGCGTGGCGCTTCTCGCCGCCGGCCTCGCGCCGGCGCTCGCGCCGAGCGCCGTCGAGGCGACCGGCGCGCTCGACTTCTTCCGCGCCGACGCGAGGCAGCCGGCGCCGCAGCGCGTGAACGCGCCCCCTCCCCCGCGCGACCTCTTCGCGCGCCGCCATCGCGTCCTGCCCTCGGCGCAGGAGCCGCGGCCGGCGCAGGCCGACGCCGCACCGGCGTCTCACCGCCCGGCGCGGGTCACCGCGGGCGACGCCGGCCGGACCGTGTGCGTGCGCATGTGCGACGGCTATTCCTTCCCCGTCGGCGATCTCGCGTCCCAGCGGGACCTGCCGCTGCACGACCTCGCCTGCAACGCCGGCTGCCCCGGGGCGCCGACGAAGCTCTTCGTGCTCGCCCCCGGCGAGGACGACATCGCGAGCGCGCGGGCGGCGGACGGCATGCGCTATGCCGACGTGCCGATGGCGGGCGCCTACCGCACCTCGACGGACGACACCTGCTCGTGCCAGGGCCCGAACCGGCGCGTCGCCGAGCGGCTCGACATCCGGCTCGACATGACGCTCAGGCAGGGCGACATCATCGTCACCAACGAGGGTCCCCTGGTCTTCCGCGGCCGCGACGGCCGCCCGACGGGACTCGCGGACTTCCGCCCCTTCCGCGAGGCGCAGATGACGGCGAGCCTGCGCGAGAAGGCCGACGAGACGCTCGGCATCAGCGCGCGCGAGGCGGTGGAGGACGCCTTTGCCCGCGAGAACCGGCTGCGGCGCGACATGGCGGAGCTGGAGACGGCGGAGCTGGAGACGGCGGGGCTCGAGACGCCGTGATGCTGCGGGCGCGCCGCGTGCCCCGTCGGTGCGATTGCGGAGCCTTGATCTAGATCACGTTGCCTGACGCTTTGATGTGTCAGCTTTTCCTGACAAGACCGTCGGGAGGCTCCCCCATGCGCATCATGCTGATCCACCCCAACTACCATTCCGGGGGCGCCGAGATCGCCGGGAACTGGCCGCCCGCCTGGGTGGCCTACCTGGCGGGATCGCTGAAGAACGCGGGCTTCACCGACGTCGTCTTCGTCGACGCGATGACGAACCACCTCACGGACGAGCAGATCCGCGCCGAGATCGAGAAGGCGAAGCCCGACATGGTCGGGACCACGGCGATCACGCCCTCGATCTACAAGGCCGAGCGGGTGCTGGAGATCGCCAAGCAGGTGGACCCGGAGATCGTCACCGTCATCGGGGGCGTGCACGCGACGTTCATGTACAAGCAGGTCCTCTCCGAGGCACCCTGGATCGACGTGGTGGTGCGCGGCGAAGGCGAGGAGATCATCGTCGACCTGTGCACGGCGGTGCTGAACGGCCGCTGGCCGCAGGACCGCAACTCCATCCGCGGGCTGGCTTTCCGCGAGGGGGACACGATCGTCGCGAGCCCGGCGGCCCCCACTGTCAAGAACCTCGACGCGATCTCGCCGGACTGGTCACTGCTCGAGTGGGAGAAGTACATCTACATCCCGCTCGGCGTGCGCGTGGCGATCCCCAACATGGCGCGCGGCTGCCCCTTCACCTGCACCTTCTGCAGCCAGTGGAAGTTCTGGCGCGACTACCGGGTGCGCGACCCGAAGGCCGTCGTCGACGAGATCGAGGGCCTGGTGCGCGACCACGACGTGGGCTTCTTCATCCTCGCCGACGAGGAGCCGACGATCAACAAGAAGAAGTTCATGGCCTTCTGCCAGGAGCTGATCGACCGCGGGCTGCCGGACAAGATCAAGTGGGGCATCAATACCCGCGTCACCGACATCCTGCGCGACGTCGACGACCTGAAGTTCTATCGCGAGGCCGGCCTCGTCCACGTCTCGCTCGGCACCGAGGCGGCCGCGCAGATGAAGCTCGACCGCTTCAACAAGGAGACGACGATCGAGGACAACAAGCGCGCGATCCGCGCACTGCGCGACGCCGACATCTTCGTGGAGGCGCAGTTCATCGTCGGGCTGGAGAACGAGACCGCCGAGACGCTGGAGGAGACCTACCAGATGGCGCGGGACTGGGACCCGGACCTCGCCAACTGGTCGATGTACACGCCGTGGCCCTATACGCCGCTGTTCCAGGACCTCGGCGACAAGGTCGAGATCTACGATTTCGACAAGTACAACTTCGTCACGCCGATCATCAAGCCCGACGCCATGGAGCGCGGCGAGCTGCTCGACCGGGTGATGAACAACTACCGGCGCTTCTACATCAAGAAGGCGCTGTTCGACTATCCCTGGAAGGGCAAGGGCTTTCGGCGCCGCTACCTGCTCGGCTGCCTCAAGGCCTTCCTCAAGGCCGGCTTCGCGCGGACCTTCTACGACCTCGGCAAGGTCAACTACTGGGGGCCGCAGTCGAAGGGCAAGGTCGACTTCCACTTCGACGAGACCCGCAAGATCGCTCCGGCGCAGGCGGACGAGTGGCAGGCGGCGGCGGACCGCGCCAAGGCGCATCGCCAGGCCAAGCAGAGCGCGGCGCTGCGCGAGCGCGCGGCGGTGGCGAAGGCGGCGCGCGCCGACGTCCGCGAGACGCAGCCCGGCACTCTTCCGGAGGCGGCGGGCGGCGAGGGTCCGGTGATGGCCTGCGGCGGCGGCAAGCAGCAGATGGCCGAGGACGCCTGAGCCATGGCCGCCCCCCTCGCCGCACTTCCCGCCGCCGACGTGTCGCGCGCGCCGGCGCCGGCGCGGATCGGGCCCAACGCCATCATCCAGATGCGCGAGGTGCTGCTCGAGGCGCTCGGTCGCCGCGAGGCCGGGCGCATCCTCGTGCAGGCCGGGCTCGAGCGCTACGTCTTCGCACCGCCCGACGCGATGGTCGACGAGCGCGAGGTCGCCGCGCTCCACGCCGTGCTGCGCGCCGCCGTCGGCGAGACGCTGGCGGCCGAGCTCGGCTTCGAGGCGGGGCTGCGCACGGGGCGCTACCTGCTCGCGCACCGCATCCCGGCGCCGGCACGCCTCGTCCTGCGTCTCCTTCCGCCGCCGCTCGCGAGCCGGCTGCTCCTGAAGGCGGTCGCGCGCCACGCCTGGACCTTCGCCGGCTCCGGCGCCTTCGCGGTGCTCGCCACCGCGCCCGCGCGGGTGCGGATCGGCGGCTGCCCGCTCGTGGCGGGCACGCGGCTCGCCCTGCCGGGATGCGCCTTCTACGCCGGCACGTTCGAGGCGCTGTACCGGGCCCTCGTCCATCCACGTGCCCACTGCCGCCAGACGGCGTGCGAGGGCCGCGGCGACGCCGCCTGCCTGTTCGAGATCAGCTGGTAGGCGGCGTGCCGCCTCCCCCGCCCCCGCCCCCGCCCCCGCGCCGCGCCGCCTCGCGGTCGCGCCGGATCTCCCGGCGCACCGAGACGAGCTGCCAGACGCCGAAGGCGATGGGCAGCAGGAGCCACAGCCCCGCCTTGCCCAGGGTGAAGATCTCGGCCGCGTTCATCCGAGCGCCCTCCTTCGCCGCGGTCTACGCGCGGCGCGGCACAGCCGACGTGCGACACGACGACCGCGACGGCGAGGCTTCGAGGATCATTGCGTCAGCCGGCCTGTAAGCCGGGTTCTGTCCACGCGGGTCACCCCGCGATGGGCGGCCATTCATCTGGGATGGCCGTTGCCGGCCACCTCGTGCAACCAACCCGGACGACGAGGCCGGAGACGGCCCTGGGGCGCGGGTGCGCCCCGTGTCGTCCCTATTCGGTCTTGCTCCCGGTGGGGTTTGCCGTGCCGGGCGCCGTTGCCGGGCCCGCGGTGCGCTCTTACCGCACCCTTTCACCCTGACCGCGGTGAGGGCCGAGGCCCGCCGCGGCGGTCTGCTTTCTGTGGCACTTTCCCTGGGGTCGCCCCCGCCGGACGTTATCCGGCACCGTGTCTCCATGGAGCCCGGACTTTCCTCCCCGCGCGACGCGCGGAGCGGCCGCCCGGCCGACTGACGCGGTTCTCATGTGGGCGCGGCGCCCCTCCCGCGTCAAGCGTCGTCGCGACCCGCAGGCCACGCGCGCGCACGATCCGCCAGGGTCGCTGGAACGGACTCGCTTCCTCTGCGTTCTGGGTTCGATTTCGCGCGCCCGGGCGTCCCGGGCCCCGAGGGAGGAGACCCACTCATGAAACGCTTCGCAACGCTTCTCGCAGCCGGTACCCTGGCCTTCTCCGTCGCCGCCTGCACGACCCCGGGCGAGCGCGCGGTCGGCGGCGCCCTGATCGGCGGCGCGTCCGGTGCGGCCATCGGCGCCGCGGTCGATGGCGGCGAGGGCGCCCTCATCGGCGGCGCGCTCGGTGCCGGAGCGGGCGCGATCATCGGCGCCGGCACGGCGCCCGCGGCCACCGGCTGCCCGCGCGGCTACTATCTCGCGAGCGACGGCTACTGCTATCCTTCCTGAGGACGGCCGTCCTACGCAGTTGCACGCGAAGGCCCGGGAACCCTCCCGGGCCTTCCTCTTTTGCGGTAGCGTCACGGGCGATTCGGGAAGGCCGGTGGCGATGAGCGTGTGGGGAAAGCTCGGCGGGTTCGGGGTCGGCTTCCTGATCGGCGGGCCGCTCGGCGCGCTGATCGGGGCCGTGATCGGCCACGTGCTCGTCGATCGCGAGGGCGCGTTGTTCCGCGAGGGTGCGCTGTTCGGCCCGACGCCGAAGGACGTCGTCTTCACCACGGGCCTCGTGGCGCTCGCCGCGAAGATGGCCAAGGCCGACGGGGTGGTGATGCGCTCGGAGCGCGACGCCTTCCGCCGCATCGTCGAGGTCGACGAGGCGGATCGCGCCCGCGTGGAGGCGCTGTTCGACCTCGCGAGCCGCACGCCGGACGGCTACGATTCCTATGCGCGCCAGATGCGCGAGCTCCTCGCCGACGAGCCGGCGCTGCTCGAGGACGTGCTCGACGGTCTCTTCCTGATCGCCGCCGCCGACGGCGCCGTCCACGAGCGCGAGTTCGCCTTCCTGGGTGAGGTCGCCCGCATCTTCGGCTTCGACGCCGCCCGGTTCGAGCGCGTCGCAGCCCGCCATCTCGCCCTGAAGGACGACCCCTACGCCGTGCTGGGCGCGACCCGCGAGATGGACGACGCCGCGCTCAAGGCGCAGTGGCGCCAGCTCGTCGCCGAGATCCACCCCGACCGCGCCGTCGCCCGTGGCCTGCCCCCCGAAGCCATCGCCATCGCGACCCGCCGCCTCGCCGCGGTCAACGCGGCATGGGATCGGATCGCGCGGGAGCGGGGGCTGTGACGGAGCCCCGTGGGCCGCGAGATCCCCACGATCGTGACGGAGCCCTTCCGATGGACGACCTCGCACTCCTCGTCGACCTCCACGCCGACGGCGCGAGGCAGGGTCCCGGCGGTGCGGAGGAGACCCGGCTTTCCGTGGCGCTGTCGGGCCTCGCCGGCCGCGCGGGGCTGCGCATCGCCGACGTCGGCTGCGGCACCGGCGCCGCCACGCTCGTGCTCGCGGACGCGCTCGACGCGCGAATCACCGCCGTCGACCTCCACCCCGTCTTCCTCGAGACGCTCGCGGCGGCCGCGCGCGCCGCCGGCCTGTCCGACCGGATCACGACGCGCGCAGCCTCGATGGAGGCGCTGCCCTTCGCGCCGGGCGAGCTCGACGCGATCTGGTCGGAGGGTGCGATCTACAACATGGGCTTCGAGGCGGGCGCTGCGGCCTGGCGGGGCTTCCTGAAGCCCGGCGGCATCCTCGCCGTCTCCGAGCTGACCTGGCTGACGGATCGCCGGCCGAGCGAGCTCGAGGCGCACTGGCACGCGCAGTATCCCGAGGTCGACACCGCCTCGGCGAAGATGGCGGTGCTGGAGCGCCTCGGCTTCTCGCCGGTCGGCTATTTCTCGCTGCCGGAGCGCTGCTGGCTCGAGAACTACTACGAGCCGCTGCGCCGACGCTTCCCCGGCTTCCTCGCCCGGCACGGCGGGGCGCCGGCCGCGCGGGCGATCGTCGCGGCGGAGGAAGACGAGATCGCCCTCTACGAGCGCTACCGCGGCTATTTCGGCTACGGCTACTACATCGCCCGCAAGGTCGGCGACTGACGCCGCGCGTCCGGGCGCGGCGTCACGCGGCGCCCATCGTGGCGCGCACCCGTGCGCGGTACTCGTCGATGACGACGAGCGAGCGGTCCCGCTCGGCGTGCCAGAAGGTCCAGCCGTTGCAGGCCGGGAGCCCCTGGGCGAGCGCGCCGATCTTGTGGATCGAGCCGACGATGCCGCCCAGCGCGAGCGTGCCGTCGGGCCGGACCACGGCCTCGTGGCGGCGGCGCCCGCAGATCAGCCGCTCGCCGGGCCGCACGAATCCGCTCTCCACGATGGAGAGGAAGGGCACGCGCGGCTCGGCGCGCTTGTCCGGCGCGGCCGCGATCGCCTCGGGCGAGAGCGGCTCGACGGCGTCGATCCGCGCGCGCGCCGCGGCCGCATAGCCCGGATCGCGCTCGATGCCGACGAAGTGCCGGCCGAGCTTCTTCGCCACGGCGCCGGTCGTGCCCGTGCCGAAGAACGGGTCGAGCACGACGTCGCCGGGATTGGACGACGACAGGAGCACGCGCGCGAGCAGCGCCTCGGGCTTCTGCGTCGGGTGGAGCTTGTCGCCGTCGGCGTCCTTCAGGCGCTCGCCGCCGGTGCAGAGCGGGATGAACCAGTCCGAGCGCATCTGGACGTCGTCGTTGCCGCCCTTGAGCGCATCGTAGTGGAACGTGTAGCCCTTCGCGTCCGGCCCCTTGGCGGCCCAGATCAGGGTCTCGTGGGCGTTGGTGAAGCGCTTGCCGCGGAAGTTCGGCATCGGGTTGGCCTTGCGCCAGACGATGTCGTTGAGGACCCAGAAGCCCGCGTCCTGCAGGGCCGAGCCGACGCGGAAGACGTTGTGGTACGAGCCGATGACCCACAGCGTCGCGCTCTTCTTCATCACCCGTCGCACGGCTCCGAGCCAGGCGCGGGTGAAGGCGTCGTAGGCCTCGAAGCTCGCGAACTTGTCCCAGTCGTCGTCGACGGCGTCGACCCGGCTCTGGTCCGGGCGCGTGAGCGCGTTCTCGAGCTGGAGGTTGTAGGGCGGGTCGGCGAAGACGAGGTCGACGCTCTCCGCCGGCAGCCGTTCCAGGGCGGCGATGCAGTCGCCGACGTGGATGGTGTCCCGGATCGCATCCCGGATCGTGTCCCGCATGTCCACGGGCGCGATGCGTCCCGGGATTGCGAAGCTCTTCGAGGGATGCGTGATCCCCATCCGAGGCGCCGACGCGGCTCGCCCGGTACGCGAAACCAGTTTCCGGGCGGCGGCGCCGGCGGCCCCGGTACGCGAGGTACCCATGGCCATGCACCGTGTACTCGACTGAACGGATCGGAGGATGCGGCCGACACGGTAAAGATCGCGTTTGCGCGGCGCAGAAAATGCGTCTCGGATTGGGGCTGCAGATATTGCCTAGCTCTTGATCCGCTTGCGTTTTCTTGGTTAAGGCGCGTTAAGGCGGCGGGTTCCGACGCGAGGCGGGCGGCGAGATCGTCCAGCGAGCCGTCTCGGGCGAGCGCCGGCGCGGAAGCGGCATTCGCCTGCCCGGCGTCGCCGGATTGGCATCCCCTCGCCGTTTGGATTATGAGAGGCGCCAGCCGCGCCCCACCCCACCGCGCTCGATTGCGCGCGAGGAATGCAGCCCATGAACTGGATCTCCGATGTCGTTCGTCCGCGCATCAAGACGCTGTTCAAGCGCGAGACGCCCGACAACCTCTGGATCAAGTGCCCTGACACCGGGCAGATGGTCTTCCACAAGGACGTCGAGGCCAACCTCTGGGTCATCCCCGGCTCGAACTATCATCTGCGCATGGGCGCGCGGGAGCGGCTCGCGAGCGTCTTCGACGGCGGCTACGAGGAGATCGCCCTGCCGGAGGTCGCCACCGATCCGCTCAAGTTCCGCGACGAGAAGCGCTACGTCGATCGCCTCAAGGAGAACCGCGCCAAGACCGGCATGGCGGACGCCGTGCGCGTCGCGGTCGGCGCCGTGGGCGGGATCGACACCACCGTCGCGGTGCAGGACTTCGCCTTCATGGGCGGCTCGCTGGGCATGGCCGCGGGCGAGGCGATCGTCACCGCCGCCGAGACCGCGTATGCCCGCAGGACGCCCTTCGTGCTCTTCGTCGCCTCGGGCGGCGCGCGCATGCAGGAGGGCATCCTCTCGCTGATGCAGATGCCGCGCACCACGGTCGCCCTGCGCCGCCTCAAGGAGGCGCGCCTGCCCTACGTGGTGGTGCTCACGCACCCGACGACCGGCGGCGTCTCGGCCTCCTATGCCATGCTCGGCGACATCCACATCGCCGAGCCCGGCGCCGTCATCGGCTTCGCGGGCGCGCGGGTGATCGAGCAGACGATCCGCGAGAAGCTGCCCGAGGGCTTCCAGCGCGCCGAGTACCTCAAGGAGCACGGCATGGTCGACATGGTCGTCGATCGGCGCGAGCTGAAGGGCACGCTCGTCACGCTCCTGCGCCTCTTCACCAAGGCGCCCGCCCTCGAGGCGGCACCGGGCTCCGCGCCACGGGCTGTCTCGCTCGAGAAGCGTGCGGGCGACGCCCCGCTCGCCATCGAGCGCCCGCGGGACGATGCGGGCGAGGCGCACGAGGCGGCGGATGCCGAGGGCAGCGGGGAGAGCCCCGCCGAGAGCCGCGCGGAGCCCGCCGCGACCGAGACCGCGCGCGGCTGACCCGCGCCACGCCCCCACGCTGACACAGGCCGCCGCCCATGGAGTCGTCGGACGCCATCCTCGCGCGCTTCCTCGCGCTGCACCCGAAGTCGATCGACTTCTCCCTGTCGCGCATCGAGCGCCTGCTCGCGCGGCTCGGCCACCCGGAAGAGCGCCTGCCGCCGACGATCCACGTCGCGGGCACGAACGGCAAGGGCTCGACCATCGCCTTCATGCGCGCGATCCTGGAGGCGGCCGGGCTCGTCGTGCACGTCTACACCTCGCCGCACCTCGTGCGCTTCCACGAGCGCATCCGCCTCGGCCGACCGGGCGGCGGCGTGTTCGTGCCGGAGGACCGGCTCGTCGAGACGCTGCGCGCCTGCGAGGAGGCGAACGAGGGCGAGCCGATCACCGTCTTCGAGATCACCACGGCCGCGGCCCTCTCGCTCTTCGCGGAGGAGCCGGCGGACGTGCTGCTGCTCGAGGTCGGGCTCGGCGGGCGCCTCGACGCGACGAACGTGATCGCGGAGCCGGCGGCGGCGATCGTCACCTCGATCGGCCTCGACCATGCGGAATATCTCGGCGACACGATCGAGAAGGTCGCCGGCGAGAAGGCCGGCATCTTCAAGCGCGGCTGCCCGGCGGTGATCGCGCGCCAGGACCACGAGGCGGCCGAGCGGACCCTCGCCGCCGCCGCCGAGCGCGCCCGGGCCTCGCGCATCCGCATCGGCGGGCAGGACTTCTCGACCCACGAGGAAGGCGGGCGGCTGGTCTACGAGGACGACGACGGGCTCCTCGACCTGCCGATGCCGCGGCTGCCGGGCGCGCATCAGCTCGTCAACGCCGGCGCCGCCATCGCAGGCCTGCGCGCGGCCGGCTTCTCGCGCCTGCCGACGGAGGCCTTCGAGCGCGGGATGGTCGCGGTCGACTGGCCCGGCCGGCTCCAGCGCCTGACCCGCGGCGTGCTGCCGGCGCTGGCGCCGGAGGGCTCCGAGGTCTGGGTCGACGGCGGCCACAATCCCGACGGCGGCCGCGCCGTCGCCGCCGCGATGGCGGACCGGGCCGAGCGGACCGACGCACCGTTGGTGCTGATCGTCGGCATGCTCGGCACCAAGGACGCGGCCGGCTTCCTCAAGAACTTCTCGGGCCTCGCCCGGGAGGTGGTCTGCGTGCCGATTCCCTCGCAGATGGCCGCCCGCCCCCCCGAGGAAGTCGCCGCGATCGCCGCCTCCGTCGGCCTCGTCACCTCGACGGCGCCGAGCGTCGAGGCCGCGCTCGCCGTCCTCAACGACACGGTCTGGGACGCGCCGCCGCGGGTGCTGATCTGCGGCTCGCTGTACCTGGCGGGAAGCGTGCTGGCGGCGAACGGGTCGCTGCCGGCGTGACACAGGCCGCGACCGCAGGCTCCGCTTGCCCTGCCCGCGCCCGGCGCGTAGGTTCCCGCCATGCTGAAGACCGAGGATCCCGCCCATCCGGCGCACCTGAACCCGCTCGCCAAGCTCGCTCTCGAGCTCGGGCCGCTGGGGCTGTTCTTCTTCGCCAACCAGCGCTGGGACATCCTGACCGCCACCGCGATCTTCGTGGTGGCGACGGTGGTCGCGCTGGCGATCCACTACGTCCTGGTCAAGCGCCTGCCGATGATGCCGCTGGTCTCGGGCGTCGTCGTCGTGGTCTTCGGCGGGCTGACGCTGATCCTGGCCGACGAGCTGTTCATCAAGCTCAAGCCGACGATCGTGAACTCGCTCTTCGGCGCCGTGCTGCTCGGCGGGCTCTGGTTCGGCAAGTCGCTCCTCACCATCGTGCTCGATTCGGTGTTCAAGCTCACGGACGAGGGCTGGCGCAAACTCACCTTCCGCTGGGGCCTGTTCTTCTTCGTTCTCGCCGCCATCAACGAGGTGGTCTGGCGCACGCAGACGACCGATTTCTGGGTGAGCTTCAAGGTCTTCGGCATCATGCCGATCACGCTGGCCTTCGCGCTCGCGCAGACGCCGCTGATCATGCGCCACGAGGACAAGAGCGGCGACGGCGAGAGCCCCGTGTGATCGCCGAAGACCGCGCCCGTGCGCTGCTGGAGGCGCACCTCGGCGGCGGCTCCCGCGTCCTCCACAGCGAGACCGTGGCGCGCCTGATGGGCGCCCTCGCGCGCGACCTCGGCGAGGACGCGCGCCTCTGGACCCTGGTGGGCCTGCTGCACGATCTCGATGATCGCGAGACCGCTTCCGACCGCACGCGCCACGGCGTGCTCGCGGCCGAATGGCTGCGCGACGACCTGCCGCCCGAGGGCCGCGAGGCCATCGCCGCGCACGACCATCGCACCGGCCGCAGGGCGACAACGCGGCTCGCGGCGTGCCTCAGGCTGTGCGACGCCTTCGCCATCGCCGCGGAGGAGGTCCCGGCGCAGGTCCTGGCCGTCGCGAGCGCCTCGGACCTGCGCGCCGCCCTTCCCGCCCGGCCGTACCTGGCCGACATGATCCTCGCGCTCTGTGTCGAGCAGGGCTTCGATCGTGCGCGCCTCGCGGCGGCGCACGGCTGACACATCACGCCTCAGCCGACGAGCGCACTCACCAGCCGCTCGAGCCAGGGCGGCGTGAACAGGACCGCGTAGGACGCGGCGCCGATCACGCTGGCGCAGGCGCCGATCACCGTTTCCGAGCGGTCCCTGGTGCGGTCGTTGGTGCGGTCCGTCATGGCCTCGTCTCCCGAAGGCGCCGGATGCGCCTGCCGGTCTGTCGGTGCCCGCCGCATGCGGGTTCATCTCCCCTTCGGGCGCGACCGCACGACTCCTCTTCGGCGCGACCGGACGACGGTTGCGCGGGCGCGATGTCCCGGCACTGTCGTCGCCCGTGAAGGCGGCGACGCACCGCGCTCGGAACCGCCGCGCGGCCGCGGACTTCATTCTCGGCGATGCGACGCACGGGGAGGCCGCGATGGCGAACGCGAACACGCTCGAGACCACCGCCCGGGTCGGCTACGCCGCCCGAGGCATCGTCTACATGATCGTCGGCGGGCTCGCCGTGATGGCGGCCGTCGGCGCCGGGGGCGACACCGGCGGCAGCCGCAGCGCGCTCGCGAGCCTGATCGACGAGCCGTTCGGCAAGGCGCTGCTCGCCGTGATCGCGCTCGGGCTCGTCGCCTTCGCGGTCTGGCGGGAGGTCGCGGCGCTGACCGACGCCGACCGTCGCGGCACGTCGGGCAAGGGCCTCGCCGTCCGCGCGGCGCACGTGATCAGCGGGATCGTCTATCTCTCGCTCGCCGTCTACGCCGCCGGCCTCGCCTTCGGCTGGGCGACCGGCGGGGGCGGGTCGGGAGACGAGGGCGCGCAGGGCTGGTCGGCCTGGCTGATGGCGAAGCCGTTCGGGCGCTGGCTGCTGGGCCTCGTCGGGCTCGGCATCGCGGGGGCCGGTGTCGGGTTCCTCGTCCGCGCCTGGAAGGGCGACGTGACGAAGCACCTCCACTACGCCCCCGCCCAGCGCGGCTGGGTCGTGCCCCTCGGCCGCGCCGGCTTCGCGGCACGCGGCATCGTCTTCCTGATCATCGGCGGCTTCCTCGTCGTCGCCGCCTGGCAGGCGCAGTCGAGCGAGGCGCGGGGGCTCGGCGGCGCGCTGCGCACGCTCCAGGAGCAGCCCTACGGCTGGATCCTCCTCGCGCTGGTGGCCGCCGGCCTGTTCGCCTTCGGCGCCTTCGGCGTCGTCCAGGCGGTCTACCGGCGCATCGATGCGCCCGACATCGACGACGCGGCCGGCGACGCGAAGCGCGCCGCGCAGCGCGGGGCCAGAAAGGTCAGCTGACGGGCGTTCGACCCCGCGCGGCCAGCAGGTCCCGCAACGTCGTGATGGTCGACGCGTCCGCCACCCCGTCGACGCGCTCGGGCCGGAAGTGGCGCTGGAACGCCGTCACGACCTGCTCCGTCGTCTCGCCGAACACGCCGTCGATCGGAACGCCCCAGCCGTAGAGCGCCAGCATCGCCTGCAGCGCCTCGATCGGCCGGCCCTCCTCGCCGCGCTGGAAGAAGCGGCCGTCGCGGATCGGCGTCGGCGCCACCCAGTGCCCGACGCCCTCTCCGGCGAGCCGCGCCCAGGGGAAGCTTTCGCCCGGATCGCGCTTGCGCGCGGGCGCGATGTCGGAATGGGCGAGCACCCGCTCGGGACGGATCGCCCAGCGGGCGACGAGGTCCCGGCACAGCGCGATCACCGCCGCGACCTGTGCCTCCGGATAGTCCGCGAGCCGCCCCTCGGCGTCGTGCCCGGGATGCGCGATCTCGATGCCGAGGGAGACGGAGTTGAGATCGGTCTCGCCGGCCCAGCTCGACACGCCCGCATGCCAGGCCCGCCGTCCCTCCGGCACGAGCTGCAGCGTGCGGCCGTCCTCGAAGACGAAGTAGTGGCAGGACACCTGGGAGACCGGGTTGCACAGCCATTGCAGGGCCTGCCCGGCATCCGGCATGCCGGTGTAGTGCAGGACGAGCATGTCCGGCCGCCGCCCGTCCTTGCGCTCGCCGTGGTTGGGCGAGGGGAAGACCTTGCGGGCGTGGGGGGATTCGGGTGTGGGATGGAGCATCGAACGTCGGGAACGGAGGATAGCGTGCAGCCGGCGCCGCGCATCCGCGAACCCTCCCTGGCAGACCGGACGCGGGAATCACAGCGTCCGGGAAGGGGGCGGGCCGCGGCGGCCGGCCCCCTCTTCTGTCACACCAGCACGTCCCCGCGCCAGCCCGGCACGATCGCATCCTGCCAGAACGTGCCGTAGGCGCACGCGCGCCGGGGCTGCGCCGGCAGGACGATCGCGGCGGCCTCGGCGAAGCGCGCCGGCAGGATCGCGCCCGCCGGCGCCTTGGGCGTGCGCACGTGCGTGACGGCGGCGCCGGCGTCGGCGGCGATCGCGGCGAGCGCCTCCACCTGCTCCCTCGCCGCCGATCCCACGACGGTCACGGCCTCGACCGGCCACAGCCGCGTCGCGAGCGCCCAGGCCGCGAGGCGCTGGGCGCGGCGCCCGCCGTCGTGCACGACGACGAGGGGACCGCCCGCACGGGCCTCGCCGGCGACGAAGAGGGTCGGGCCCTCGTGGCGGCGCGAGACCGCGAACAGCTTGTCGGCGAGCCGCTCCTCGAACACCGGCAGCGTCACGCCCGCGCCGTGGTGGCACCAGCCGTCGGTGGGGAGCACGAGCAGCTCGCGGCTCTCCGCCGAGCGCGCCGGGATCAGCGCCAGCGGATCGCCCTCCTCGTAGGCCAGCGCCAGGGGCTGCGGGCGCTCGCGCGTCTCGCGGTGCATCTCCTCGATGGCTTCGGCGAGCTTCGCCCGGACCACGTCGCGGGCACCGGGCACGCGGGCGCTCTCGATGCACTCGCGGTCGATCACCGCGACCGCCGTGAGCGGCGCGCCGTGCGCCTGCGCGAGCGCGATGGCGCGGCGGGTGACCATGCCCGCATGCGGGGCGATGACGGCGAAGCGCACGCCGGCGAAGCCGGTCTCGTAGGGCGCCTCCTCGATCGCCGGGGCGGGCCGCGGTGCGGCGACGGGCTGCCGACCGAAGACCGGCGTCGCGGCGCCGGCGACCGGCGCGGGGGCGAGGAAGCCGAGCCCGGTGCGCTCCTCGAGCGGATGCGGCGCGCGCGGCAGCACGCCGGCGAGCGCATCCTCCCGCGAGCGCAGCGGCGCGCCCGACACGTAGGCCGCGCGGCCGAGCAGGTGTCCCGCCACCGGCATCGTCCCGATCAGGAAGACGAGCGTGAGGAAGGCGACGACGGTCGCGTCCAGCGAGCCCTTGGTCAGCATGACGCCGAGGAGCACCAGGCCGGCGCCGAGGGTGCCCGCCTTGGTGGCGGCGTGCATGCGCTGGAACGGGTCCTCGAAACGCAGGACACCGACGGTCGCGATCACGAGGAAGCCCGTTCCGACGAGCTTGAGGGCGAGGGCGAGGAGCGCGGTCATGACGTTTCCCTCTGCTTCTTCTCGAGGAAGGCCGCGAAGGCGATGGTGGCGACGAAGGCGATCAGCGCGAGGCCGAGCCCGACGTCGAGGAACTCGCGCCGGCCGGTGACGACGGCGGTGAGCCCGCAGGCCGCGACCGCGATGCCGGTGAGCATGTCGAGCGCGACGAAGCGGTCGGCATAGCCAGGCCCGACGATCATGCGGAAGGCGGCGCCGGCGATGGCGAGCGCCAGCACCACGGTGAGCGCGAGCGCGACGGTGGTGAGGGCGGCGTCGATCTGCTCGATCATCCTTCGATCCTCCGGATCAGTGTCTCGAACGTGGTCTTGATGTCCGCGGCGACAGCCTCGGCGGAGGGGCTGTCGAGGACGTGGACGTAGAGCGTGTCGCGGGCCTCCGAGACGTGGAGCGACGTCGTGCCGGGGGTCAGCGTGACGAGGTTGGCGAGGGTCGCGATGCCCAGGTCGGTCTCGAGCGCGATCGGCACGGCGACGACGGCGGGGTTCAGCGCCGGGCGCGGCGAGAGCACCGCGCCGGCGACGCGCACCGCCGACTTCACCAGCTCCGCGACGAAGGTGACGAGGAGCTGGGCGAAGGCGAGAAGCCGGGAGGGGGAGAGGAGGATGCTCATTCGATGGCTCCCTGGGTCGCTGCGGGGTACTCGACGGTGCGCACGGGCGCCTCGCCGGGGAAGACGGCGGCGATGTAGTCGGTCGGGTCGACGAGCATCGCGGTCGCCGTGCGGGCGTACTCGACGAAAGGATCGGCGAAGAGGCCGATCGTCAGCGTCACCGCGCCGAGCAGGGCGATGGGCACGACGAAGGCCACCGGCACCGTGCGCGGGGTCGCCCGCACGAGGACGGGCTTCTTCCAGAAGGCCTCCATCCAGATCTTCGACATCGAGAACAGCGTCAGCGCGCCCACCCCGAGCGCCACGGCGGCGAGCCACCAGGCCTCCACCCGCAGGCTCGCGTCGATGACGAGGAACTTCGCCCAGAAGCCCGACAGCGGCGGGATGCCGGCGAGCGAGAGCGCCGGGATCAGGAACAGCACCGCGAGCCAGGGGTGAGACTTGAGCAGGCCTCCCGCCTTGCGCAGGTCGTCCGTCCCCGCCGCGTGCTTGATCGCGCCCGCGAGCAGGAACAGGTTCGCCTTCACGATGATGTGGTGGACGATGTAGAAGACCGCGCCCGCGATCGCGACGGGCGTCGCGATGGCCAGCCCCATCAGCATGTAGCCGATCTGGCTGATGATGTGGAAGGACAGGATCCGGCGCACGTTCCACTGGATCGCCGCACCGAACACGCCGGTGATCATCGTCAGCGCCGCGACGACGGCCACGATCTCGCGAAGCGCCCCGCCCTCCATCTCGAACATCAGCGTGAAGACGCGAAACGCCGCGTAGACGCCGACCTTCGTCAGCAGGCCCGCGAACAGCGCCGCGATGGCGATGGGCGCCGTGTGGTAGCTCGCCGGCAGCCAGAAGAAGAGCGGGAAGACGCCGGCCTTGATGCCGAAGGCGGCCAGGAACAGCAGCGCCGAGGCGGTGAGGCCGGGCGACATCTCCATCTGCGGCAGGATGCGCGCGAGGTCGGCCATGTTCAGCGTGCCGGTCGCGCCGTAGAGGAGCGCCACCGCGATCAGGAAGAGGATCGTGCCGAACAGGTTCATCGCGGCATACTTGAGCGCGCCGTCGATCTGCGCCCGCCCGCGCTGGACCACGAGCAGGCCCAGCGTGGTGATCAGCATCACCTCGAACCAGACGTACAGGTTGAAGATGTCGCCGGTCAGGAAGGCGCCGTTCACGCCGGCGAGCAGGCCGTGGAAGAGCGGGTGGAAGCCCGCACGCTCGTGGCGCTCCTTGATGTCGGAAAGCGCGAAGATGCCGACTGCGAAGGCGAGGATGCCCGAGATGGCGATCATCGCCGCCGACAGCGGATCGGCGACGAAGCTGATGCCGAAGGGCGCGGCCCAGGCGCCGAACTGCTTGGCGATGACGCCCTCGTCGATCACCGCCCAGACGAGCGCGAGCGAGGCGACGAGCAGGAGGGCGAGGCTGGCGAGCCCGACCCGGCGCTGCGCCACCGGGCTCTTCCACAGCGCGGCCGTGAGCGCGGCGGTCGCGATCGGGATCAGGACCGGCCAGAGGACGAGGAGGGCGGTGGCGTCAGCCATGGTTGGTCACCGTCTGGGAGGAGGAGGGCGCATCCGGCGCGCCGAGCGCCTCGGCGGCCTTCATCTCGCGCACGTCGAGCGTGCCGAGGCTGCGGTAGGCCTTCAGCGCCAGCGCGATCGCGAAGGCGGTCAGCGCGAAGCCGATCACGATGGCGGTGAGCACCAGCGCCTGCGGCAGCGCGTTCGCGGCGTCGGCGGAGAGCGCGTCCGACCCCTGCGGGATCACCGGCGGCATCGACGAGCCGATGCGGCCCGAGAAGAAGATCAGGAAGATCGCGCCGTTCGTCAGCAGCGTCAGGCCCAGGATCATGCGCACCACGTGACGCGAGAGCATCATGTAGAGGCCGCAGCCGACATAGGCCGCGATGGTGATGGCGTAGACGAGCGTCATACCGCGTCCTCCGCGTAGAGCCGGAACATGAAGGAGAGGACCCCGCCGACGACGACCATGTAGACGCCGAGGTCGAAGACGATCGTCGTGCCGAGCTTCACGCCCGCGAGGGTGCCCCACTGGTGGGTGAGGAACGACCCGTCGGTGAGGATCCCCGGCACGCCGGAGGCGAAGGCGACGGCGAGCCCCGCTCCCATCAGGACGACGGGGTGGAGGACGAGGGCGCGCCGCGCCGCCTCGACGCCCAGCGCGAGCGCCAGAACCGAGAACCCGGCCGCGCCGACGAGGCCCCCGATGAAGCCGCCGCCGGGCTCGTTGTGGCCGCGCAGGAGAACCCAGAGCGAGCCGACGAGCATGATGACGAAGAAGATCCGCACGACCGCGGTGAGGATGAGCGAGGGCATTCTTCAGGCTCCCTTGCTTGCGCGACGCGACCCGCCGCCCGAGCGCAGCAGCGCCCAGGCGCCGAGCGCCGCGAAGGCGACGACCGCGATCTCGCCGAACGTGTCGAGCGCGCGGAAGTCGACGAGGATGACGTTGACGACGTTGCGGCCGAAGCCCTCCGGCACCGCGGTGGCGGCGAAGTACTCCGTCAGCTCCGGGTTGAAGGGCTTGGCGGCGATCCACAGCGTGGCGACGAGGATGCAGGCCGCGAAGGCGGCCGCCAGCGCGCCGTCCATCCAGCGCTCTCCGGTCGTGCGCGACGACCGCGCCACGATCGGCAGCTTGAGCAGCACCGCCATGACGATGACGACGAACAGCGTCTCGACCGAGAACTGGGTCAGCGCCAGGTCCGGCCCGCCGTTGAGCAGGAAGACGAGCGCGAGCCCGTAGCCCGACAGGCCGACCGCCACGATCGCCGAGACGAGGGACGGCACCGCCGCGGCGACGAGGCAGCCCGCGACGATCAGCGCGCACACGACGAGGAGGTAGGGCCGCACCGGCTCGCCCGCGATCGCCGGCAGGACCGGGCCCTCGCCGGCGAGGAGGCCGTAGGCGAGCAGCCCCGTGACCGTCGCCGACACCACCGCCGCATAGACGCGCAGGTCCCCGTTCTGGAGGACGTTCGTCGACCAGCGCGCGAGCGCGAGCGTGCGCCCGAGCACGAGGTCGTAGCCGCGGTCGAGGAAGACCTCGTCGAAGGCGCGCCGGCGGCGCATGGCGAGATGGATCGGGTCCCAGAACCAGGCCAGCACCGCGCCGAGCGCGACGACGAGGCCGGAGAGCGCCAGCATCGGCGTGAAGCCGTGCCAGAGCTTGAAGGAGACATCGAACGGCGCGCCGTGGATCGCGATCGCCGCCGGCTCGATCAGCGCATAGGCGACGAGGGAGGGCACGAGCCCGAAGGTGACGCCGACGACGGCGAGGAGCAGCGGCCCGACCGTCATCCCCGGCTGCTCGCCGTGCTCGACATGGAAGGCCTTCTTCGGACGCCCGAAGAAGGGCCGCAGCGCCAGCACGCCGGCGATCGCCACCATGACGGCGTTGACGAGCACGCCGATCGTGACGGCCACCGTGTCGAGCGAGGACTCGAGCTTGGCCTCGAACAGGTACTCCTTCGAGATGAAGCCGATGAACGGCGGCAGGCCGGCCATCGAGAACGAGGCGAGCACGGTCGCCGCCGCGGTGAACGGCAGGAGCTTCGCCAGCCCGCCGAGCGCGCGCAGCCGGGTCTCGTGGGTCGCGTGGATGACGATGCCCGCGCAGAAGAAGAGCGTCGCCTTGTAGAGCGCGTGCGCCAGGATCAGGCCCACGACCGCCACCGACGAGACCGGCCCGTCGAGGCCGATCAGCATCACGAGCGTGCCGAGCGAGGCCACCGTCGAGTAGGCGAGCACGGCCTTGAGCTCGATCGCGCGCAGCGCCTGAACGGCGGCGATCAGCATGGTCAGGCCGCCGAAGAAGACCAGCGTCGCCCCCACCCACGGCGCGCCGGCGAAGACCGGGTCGAGCCGCGCCAGCAGGTACACGCCGAGCTTCACCATGGTGGCCGAGTGCAGGTAGGCCGACGCCGGGGTGGGCGCCTTCATGGCGTTGGGCAGCCAGAAGTGGAACGGGAACTGCGCCGACTTGGTGAAGGCGCCGATCAGCACGCAGGCCACGATGAGCGGGAAGAGCGGGCTGTCGAGCACCGGCGCCGGGTTCGCGACGAGGGCCGCGATCGAGAAGGTGCCGGCTTCCACGCCGATCAGGATGATGCCGGCGAGCAGCGCCAGCCCGCCGCTCGCGGTGACGAGGAGGGACTGGAGCGCCGCCTTGCGCGCCTTCGCGTCCTCGCTCTGGAAGCCCACGAGCAGGAACGAGAGCAGGCTCGTCATCTCCCAGAAGACGAACAGCGCGACGAGGTTGTCGGCGGTGACCGTCGCCAGCATCGCCGTCATGAACAGGAGGATGTAGAACAGGAACTGCGCCCGGACGAAGGCGGGCTTCTCGGCCATGTACGAGGCCGCATACAGCGTCACCAGCGTGCCGATGCCGGTGATCAGCAGCGCGAACAGGAGCGAGAACCCGTCCAGCCGGAAGGTCAGGTCGATGCCGAGCGAGGGCACCCAGGGCACCACCTCGACGATCGGCGCGGTGCCGACCGCGCCGATCTGCGCGAAGAACCAGGCGAACAGCGCCGCCGGCAGGACCGCGGCGAGCGGGCCGCCGAGCACGCCGGCGCGCGCGACCACGAAGGGCGCGACAACGGAGCCGGCGAGGGCGACGAGCAGGATGGTCGAGAGGTCCACGAGCAGAGCTCCTCCGTGAATTCGGGGGAGGCTCCGCAAGGCGCGTGCCAGGAACTCAAGCCATTGATTCAGCTAGAAAATCATGTCGCGGGCGACGAGCCGCGTCCGGGCTTCCGGACGTGGCGCCCGGTTCCGTGTCCGGATTCCCGAACGCGAGGCCGGCGCGTTCGGAGCTCCGGACGGCCGGATCGTCCGCCCTGCCTCAGTGCCCGCCCTGCCTCAGTGCCCGCCCTGGCTCATCCGCGCGTCGCGCGGGGCGCCGAGGATCTCGGCGAGCGACTGGGAGATGTGGCGCGCCTCCTCGTCCTGGAGGCGCAGCATGATCGGCGGCAGGTGGCCGGCACGCAGCGAGACCACCGCGTGGCCCTCCTGGTCGAGGCCGATGTCGATCGTCGGCGAGGTGACGTCGACGACCTCGCCCTCGATCGTCTCGGCGCCGTCCTCGCCGTCCTCCTCCGCGAGCTGCCGGGCGAGTTCCTCGGTCAGCTCCTCGTCGGAAAAGGCCTCCTCGAGCTCCTCGTCGTCGAGCGCCTCGTCCATCACGTCGAGCAGCTGCGTCAGCGCCGAGGCGAGCGTGCGCGCGGCGCCCGCGTCCATCACGATCGCGGTCGACTGGTCGTCCTTCTGGAACGAGAGCTGAATCTTGTCGCCTTCGACGGAAAGAGAGATTCCGGCCATGATGCTCCTTTCGGCGGTCCGGCATATATGGGAACGGTGCAGGGCTCCTGTCCAGAGGGCGACGGGAAGCGGCCCCGCTCCGGGAAGGAGCGGGACCCGTGTCGTCCTCGCCGTGGCCGTGACTCGCCCCCGCCGGCGCGCGCCTCAGCGGCCGCGGCGCGGCCGCGAGCCGGAGGGCCCGCCGGCGCCGGAGCCCGAGAGCCAGGCGATGCTCGACCCGTCGCGATCGCCGCGGCCGCGGGCCGCCGGCGCGCCGGACGCGGGCTTGCGGGACCCGTCGCCGGCTGCCGGCTTCGCGGGACGCGCGGCGGGCCGCCCGCCGCGGGCGGGCTCGCCCTTCGCGGCCGCCGGCGCATGGCCGGCATGCGCGGGGCGCTGCGCCCCGCCGCCGCCGTTGCCGCGCCCGCCGCGGCGGTTGTTGCGACCCGCACCCGCGGGACGCGGCGCGCGGGCCGGCTCGTCCGCGAGCGGCGCGACGGCGCCGGCATCGAAGCCCGCGGGCACCGGCTCGACCGGCACCGTCAGGCGGGTGAGCTTCTGGATGTCGCGCAGGTAGGCGCGCTCCTCCTCGTTGCAGAACGACAGCGCGATGCCGGACGCGCCCGCGCGGGCCGTGCGGCCGATGCGGTGGACGTACTGCTCGGGCACGTTCGGCAGGTCGAAGTTGACGACGTGCGAGACGGCCTCGACGTCGATGCCGCGTGCGGCGATGTCGGTCGCCACCAGCACCTTGCACGAGCCGTTCTTGAAGGCGCCGAGCGCGCGCTCGCGCTGGCCCTGGCTCTTGTTGCCGTGGATCGCGAAGGCGGGGATGCCGGCCTTCTCGAGCCCGCGCACCACCTTGTCCGCACCGTGCTTGGTGCGGGTGAAGACGAGGACGCGCTCGATGTCGGGCGAACGCAGGACGTGCTCGAGCAGCGGCTGCTTCTTCGGCTGCGACACGAAGGTGACGCGCTGCTCGACGCGCTCGGCCGTGGTCGCGACGGGCGCGACCGAGACCTTCACCGGGTCGGTGAGGTAGCCGTCGGCCAGCGAGGCGATCGTCGTCGGCATCGTGGCCGAGAAGAACAGCGTCTGGCGCTGCTTCGGCAGAAGCGTGACGATCCGGCGCAGCGCGTGGATGAAGCCGAGGTCGAGCATCTGATCGGCCTCGTCCAGCACCAGGATCTCGACGTTCGAGAGCGACAGCGAGCGCCGGTCGATCAGGTCGAGCAGGCGCCCGGGCGTGGCGACGAGGATGTCGACGCCGTTCGCGACGATGCGCTCCTGGCGCGGCACCGGCACGCCGCCGAAGACGACGGTGGAGGTGAGCTTCGAGCCGCGGCCGTAGGCGCGGAAGCTCTCCTCGATCTGGCTCGCCAGCTCGCGGGTGGGGGAGAGGATCAGCGCGCGGCAGCCCTTGCGCGGCGCCGGCTTCTTGTCGGCGGCGAGCCGCTGGATCATCGGCAGGGCGAACGCGGCAGTCTTGCCGGTGCCGGTCTGCGCGATGCCGAGCAGGTCGCGGCCGGCGAGGACCGGCGGGATGGCCTGGCCCTGGATCGGGGTCGGACGCTCGTAGCCCTCGCGGGCGAGCGCCTCGAGGATCGGGGCGGAGAGGCCGAGGTCGGAGAATGTGGTCAAGAGATCGTGCTTTCACGTGCGGGGAGCCCGCGCCGGGAGCGCACGCGATTCCTGAGGGCGCGCGCCGATCCCCGAGCGGAGGCTCGTGTCATCGGGAACGACCCGCGTGATGGGGCGAACGGGGATGGCGGCATCCGAAGGCCCGGGTCGGTCCCGCCCCCGTGGAACGGGGCGGCCTCACGCAGCCGGGCCAGGGCGCTCCATGAGAGGGCGCCGATGCTGCAGTGCAGAGATGGGGCAGGCGGGGCGGGATGTCAATGATCGCTTTGCGGGCGGTTGCAGGCTCGGCCATAGTGCGGCCGGAGCTAGTGGTGATTGACTTTCATGTCTATATCGGATCTCATCCACGTCGCGGTCGGCAAGGGGCAGCTCGCGCATCTGCCTTTTCTCTACGACCCCGCTCCTGCGAGGCGCGTCGTTCTCCTCGCGCCGGAGATACAGGGCCTCGTCTTCGGCCCCTGGGGATGCGAGGACGCGGAGAAGAGATGCACGAGGCTCCGGGCGGATCTCGAGGATTTCGCACGTGGAGGGATCGTGACGGTGTCGCTCGAGCCGTTCCGGGCGCGCAGCGCGAACTCCGCCCTGCTTCACGAGACGCGCGACGAAATCTGGGACGTGCGGAGCAGGGAGCCGTCGCCCGGGCTGCGGGTCTTCGGTGCCTTCGCGGCACGAGACGTCTTCGTGGCACTGTCGTGCTGGCCCCGGTCCCGGGCGGTGCGTTGGCTGCCGCGACCGCCGCTCGGACGAGGGACGTCGGCCGAATATGCCGTCGCGATCGAGGACGCGCGGAAGCAGTGGCGGATGGTGTTCGGTGACGCAGGGCGTCACGGGAACGGAGGTGCGGATGTCGAAGAATACATCTCCGAGAGAGCGCTCTTGGTCTGACGTCGAGCCCGGCAGCGCACTGTCGCCCGGGGTGAGGGCCTATTTCGGTCAACGTCTGCGCAATCGCGTGTTCGGCCTCGTGCTCGAACGGTTCATGGAAGCGCAGGCGGCGGGGCTCACCAAGGCGGAGCTCGCGCGGCGGATCGGGAAGCGTCCCGAGGTGGTCGGACGGCTCCTCGCCTCGCCGGGCAATTGGACGCTGGAGACCGCGAGCGACCTCCTCCTGGGGATCTCGGGAGAGGAGCTCCTGGTCGAAGGGCGCAAGGTCGAGCGGCGCCCCGCCGAGGATTTCGGGCCGGAAGCGCTGCTGCGCGAACGGCTCGGCGAGCCGGAGTAACGCACCGCCCCGCGACGTCTCAGCCGCACCACCGGGCGAACATCACCTGCGTGTCCCCGTACGTCCGCCGCTCAACCTCCTCGAACCCCTCCGGGCACGGGAGCGCAGCCTCCGCGGCTTCCTCCAGCACGCACAGCGCACCCGGCGCGAGCCAGCCGCCCTGCGCGGCCGAGGCCAGGGCGGCGGGGGCGAGGTCGCGGCCGTAGGGCGGGTCGCAGAAGACGAGGCCGAAGGGCTCGAAGCGATCGGCGGCGCCGAGCTTCGTCGCGTCGCGGCGGAAGAGCCGGGTGACTCCGCCGAGTCCGAGCGCCTCGACGTTCTCGCGAATCAGCCCGCGCGCCTGCGCGCCCTCGTCGACGAAGAGCGCGAAGGCGGCGCCCCGGGAGAGCGCCTCGAGACCCATGGCGCCGGTGCCGGCGAACAGGTCCATCACCCGCACGCCGGGGACCGGGTCGCCGTAGGCGTGGGCCAGCACGTTGAACAGGGTCTCGCGCAGCCGGTCCGAGGTCGGGCGGATCGAGTCCGAGCGCGGGCCGGCGAGCGCGCGGCCCTTGAACCGGCCGCCGACGATCCGCATGGCCTCAGCCCTTCTTCTTGCCGCCGCTCGGCTTGCGGCCGCCGCCGCCCGTCCCGGAGCCTTCGCCGCCCGAGCCCTTCACCCGCTCGACGAGCACGCGCCCGGCCTTGCCGGCGATCTTGCCGACGCGCTCGCGCAGGCGCTCGCCGCCCGCCGCGCGCTCCGCCTTGGCGGTCTCGCCGCCGCGGCGCGCTTTCGGGCGCCTGTCGTCGCCCGCGCTCTCCTCGGCGCGCCAGACGCTGCTCCGGGGCTTGTCCCAGAAGGGGCGCTTCTCGGGCGCGGGCCTGTCGGCGCCGCCGCGGCCCGGCCGCGCGCCGGCCGCGGAGCGCTCGCCGAAGCCGGGCTTGCCTCCGAACCCGGGCTTGCTCCCGAAGCCCGGCTTGCCCCCACGCGCGGGCCTCTCGTCTCGACCGGGCTTGCCGTCGCGACCGGGCCGCGCGTCGCGATCCGGCCGCGCGTCCCGCGCCGGCCGCTCGCCCGCGGGATTGCGCCCCCGCGCGGCGCCGGGCTCGGCGAAGCGGGCGCGGTCGCGCTCCTGCTGGAGCCGCGAGACGGGGCGCGCGCCGCGGGGCGCACGCTCGGGCGCGCGCTCCTCCACGGGCTCGCGCACCGGGCTCTCGAAGTCGACACCCGCCGCCTGCGCCAGCGCCGCGCCGAGCTGCTCCTTGAGCACCTTGGTGCGCACCTCCTCGACGGCGCCCTCCTTCAGGTCGCCGAGCTGGAAGGGGCCGAAGGAGAGGCGGATCAGGCGGTTGACCTGCAGCCCCAGCTCCTCCAGCACGCGCTTGACCTCGCGGTTCTTGCCCTCGCGCAGGCCCATCGTGATCCAGACGTTGTCGCCCTGCGACCGGTCGATCTTCGCCTCGATCGGCCCGTACTCCATGCCGTCGACGACGACGCCCTGGCGCAGCGCGTCGAGCCGGTCCTGCCCGACCTGCCCATAGGCGCGCACGCGGTAGCGGCGCAGCCAGCCGGTCTCGGGATGGGCGACGACGCGGGCGAGCCCGCCGTCGTTGGTCAAGAGCAGCAGCCCCTCGGTGTTGATGTCGAGGCGTCCGATCGTGACGACGCGGGGCATGTCCTCCGGCAGGCCCTGGAAGACGGTCGGGCGTCCTTCCGGGTCCTTGGCCGTGGTCACGAGCCCGCGAGGCTTGTGATAGAGCCACAGGCGCGTGCGCTCGCGCTCGGGAAGCCTGTCGCCGTCGATGCGGATGTCGGCGCCGGGCTTCACGTTCACCGCCGGCGAGGTCAGCACCACGCCGTCGAGGGTGACGCGGCCGGCCGCGATCATCTCCTCCGCGTCGCGCCGCGAGGCGACGCCGGCGCGCGCGATGGCCTTGGCGATCCGCTCCTCCTCGCGCGCGACCTGCGGCGCGAGGCGCGACGGGGCGGAGCGCGCGGCGGGCCTGTTGCCGAAAGCCGGCTTGCCGCCGAACCCGGGCTTCTTGCCGAAGCCCGCAGGCTTGCCGAAGCCCGCAGAGTTGCCGAAGCCGGGAGACTTGCCGAAGCCGGCGGGCTTGCCGAAGGCCGGCTTGCGCGGCGGGCCGCCGTCCGGCCGGGGCGCGCGGGGCGGACGCGCCTCGCCGTCGCGGGCGAACCGCGCCGGGCGCTCGGCACCCTCGCGCGCGGGCCGGGCCGGGCGCTCGTCCCGCTCGGCGCGGGCGCGGTAGTCGGGCGCGCGCGATCCCTCGCCGTCCTGCCGACGGCGCGGCTCGGCGCCGTTCGCGGCGAAGCTCTTGCCGGCGAAGCCCTTGCCGGCGAAGCTCTTGCCCGCCGAGCCTTTGCCCGCGTAGCTCTTGCCCGCAGCGCCCTTGCCGGCGAAGCTCTTGCCGGCGGCACCCTTGCCGGCGCCCTTGCCCGCGAACGGCTTCCCGGCCGGCCTGCCCTCGCGGCGCGGACCGGCGCCCGACGGCTCGCCGGCCCTCGCGTCGCCGCGTGCGCCCGCGCCACCGCGCGCTCCGCGCTCGCTGTTGCGCCCGCGGTCGGACCGGGGCTTCCTGGTGTCGTCTGTGGTGTTCGCCATGCGCGCCTGATAGCACTTCGTCTGCGGCGACGCGAGGGCATCATGACGGCGAGGAGCGGATCCGATTCGGGCGGTGCGAAGGCCGGCTTCATGGACCGCGCGCTCGAGGAAGCGCGCGCCGCCTCCGGCCGCGGCGAGGTGCCGGTCGGCGCCGTCGTGGTGAAGGACGGCCGCGTCCTCGCCGGGGGCGCGAACCGCACCCGCGAGGAGAACGATCCCACCGCCCACGCCGAGATCGTCGCCATCCGCGCCGCCTGCGCGGCGATCGGCGACGAGCGTCTCGTGGGCTGCGACCTCTACGTCACGCTCGAGCCCTGCGCCATGTGCGCCGCCGCGATCTCGTTCGCGCGCATCCGCCGTCTCTACTACGGCGCCGCCGACCCGAAGGGCGGCGGCGTGGAGCACGGCGGGCGGTTCTACGCGCAAGCCACCTGCCACCACGCGCCGGAGGTCTATTCCGGGATCGGGGAGGTGGCGGCGGGGGAGCTCTTGCGAGGCTTCTTCAGGGAGCGGCGCTAGCGCGTCGCCACCGTGACCGCCGCCCCCGCCATCACCGTCCCGGTCACCCGGTTCAGCACCCGCATCGCCCGCGGGCTGGTGAACAGGCGCCGGGCGCGGGCGGCCAGCACGATGTAGCCGGCGAAGACCACGCCGAGCACGGCGAGCGTCACGCCGACGAGCTCGGCGTAGCCCAGCGCCGTCACCGAGGCGACGTCGAGCACGGTGGGCAGGAGGGCGAGGTAGAAGACCATTGTCTTGGGGTTGCCGAGCGTCACGGCGAGGCCCGCCAGGAACAGCCTGGCGACGCCCTCCTTCGGCGCCTGCGCCGTGATCTCGCGGGCGACGACGGGCGCGGTCCACAGCTTCCAGGCGAGGTAGAGCAGGTAGGCCGCGCCGATCAGCTTCACGGCCACGAACACGCCGTGGAAGCTCTGCGCCAGCGCCGCGAGCCCGAAGATCGCGCAGGTGAGCCAGACCACGTCGCCGATGGCGAGGCCGATGGTGAAGGCCACGGCCCCGTCTGTCCCGCGGCCGAGCACGCGCGCCACGATCGCCGCGATGCCCGGGCCGGGTGCGGCGGCGGCGACGAAGAGGATCGCGGCGAAGGCGAGGAGGGCGGCGAGGTCCATGGGGCGCTCCGGGACAGGTTGTAAACCTCATACGCCGTTCGAGCACCCCGCGCCATCCGCACGCGTCCTCGACCGCCCTTGTCAATCGCCCTTGCGGATCGCGTCGAGATCGCCCTCGAGCCGTGCCCGGGCGAGCGCCGCCGCGAGCCGGGGCAGGTCGCGCTTGGAGACGCGCTTGGCCAGCGTCGTGGCGTCGCCGGGAAGGCCGAGGTCCTGTGCGGTCTCGAGCCCGCGCCCATCGACGAAGGGGTAGTGCTCGTCCCAGACGATCTGCGCCTCGCGGAAGAAGATGTCGGCCCCGACGTCGCCCAGGCCCTTGAACTCCTTCAGGAGGGTGCGCTCCTCCTCCGGGTCGCGCCCCGCCGCCTCGCGCAGGCGCCGCAGGTCGCCCTTCCAGCGCTCCTCGACGAGCGCGACGTCCTCGCCGAGCATGCGCGCGGTGCTCTCGTCGTAGCGGGCGTAGCCGGACTGGTTGAGCACGCGCACCCGCTCCTCCCAGGTGCTCTGCGCCATCTTGCCGGAGGTCTGCCAGCCGGCGTCCGACAGCGCCCGCGCCGCCTTCGTCGCCAGGTCCGCGCCGATGCGCGCCGAGAACAGGATCGAGGCGACCAGCCAGCGGAACAGCGGCGAGGGCGTGCCGCGCGCGATGTCGATGCCGAGCTCGTCGCAAAAGGTGCGCCCGTGGCGCTCCATCAGCCGCGCGAGCACGGCGTCCTGCACCTCGGTCATCGCGATCCTCCTCCCCTCGCCTCTTTCTCGCCTCGCCTCCCGCGCCGCGAACGGCCGCGCCCCGCGCAGGGAGTCAGGCGCCGGGGACCGCTTCGGTTCCGCCGCCCGTCGCGCTCGCCCGGCGCAGCGCCGTCGAGGAGAGGGTCGAGCGGCGCCCGTGCAGGAAGGTCCAGGCCGGCGGCGCGGCGTCGGCGAGCGCGGCCGCCTCGCCCTCCGGCCGGCGTGCGCGCGCGAGGACCCGCGCCGCCGGCGAGAACGGTGCGGCGAGCGTCAGGCCGGGGCGGTCGACCACCGCGATCGGCACGCGTGCGGCGATCTCGCGCCAGTCCTGCCAGCGATGGAAGGTGGCGAGGCTGTCCGCCCCCATGATCCAGACGAAGCGCACCTCCGGCAGCCGGCGCTGGAGATAGCGGATCGTGCCGATCGTGTAGGGCGCGGGCAGCTCGGCCTCGAAGCCGGTGACGACGATGCGCGGATCGCGCGCGAGCCGCCGCGCCGCCGCCATGCGCTCCGGCAGCGACGGCAGGCCCGCGCGTTCCTTCAGCGGATTGCCCGGCGTCACGAGCCACCAGAGCCGGTCGAGCCGGAGGCGGCGGATGGCCATGCGCCCGACATGCAGGTGGCCCGCGTGCGGCGGGTTGAAGGACCCGCCGAACAGCCCGATTCGCATGCCGGCCGCCGCCGGCGGGAGCCGGATCATGCGGGGGTCACGGCCGTGTCTGGCCCGTGCCGCGCACGCGGTACTTGAACGAGGCGAGCTGCTCGACGCCCACCGGCCCGCGGGCGTGCATACGCCCGGTGGCGATGCCGATCTCCGCGCCGAAGCCGAACTCGCCGCCGTCGGCGAACTGGGTCGAGGCGTTGTGCATCACGATGGCCGAATCGACCTCCGCCAGGAACCGCTCCGCCGCCGCCGCGTCCTCGGTGAGGATCGATTCCGTATGCCCGGACCCGTACGTCGCGATGTGGCGCATCGCCTCCTCGATGCCGTCGACGACGCGCACGGAGATGATCGCGTCGAGATATTCCGTGCGCCAATCCTGCTCGCTCGCCGGCTCGACCCGCGGGTCGACGGCGCGGGTGGCCTCGTCGCCGCGCACCGCACAGCCGGCGTCGAGCAGCATGGTCACGAGGGGCGCGAGGTGCGTCGCGGCGCAGGCGCGGTCGACGAGGAGCGTCTCGGCCGCGCCGCAGATGCCGGTGCGCCGCAGCTTGGCGTTCTTCACGATCGCCTTCGCCATCTCGAGGTCCGCCGCCGCGTGGACGAAGACGTGGCAGATGCCCTCCAGGTGCGCGAAGACCGGGACGCGGGCATCCGCCTGCACCCGCGCGACGAGGCTCTTGCCGCCGCGGGGCACGATGACGTCGACGTTGCCGTCGAGGCCGGCGAGCATCATGCCGACCGCCTCGCGGTCCTTCGTCGGCACGAGCTGGATCGCGTCCTCCGGCAGCCCCGCCTGCTTCAGCCCGCGTCGCATGGCGGCGGCGATGGCGCCGGCACCGCGGATCGAATCGGAGCCGGTGCGCAGGATCGCGGCGTTGCCCGCCTTGAGGCAGAGCGCGCCGGCGTCCGCGGTGACGTTGGGGCGCGCCTCGAAGATCACCCCGATCACGCCGAGCGGGGTCGCCACGCGCTCGATCACGAGCCCGTTCGGCCGCTCGAACGTGGCGAGCACCCGGCCCACCGGATCGGGCAACGCCGCGATCGCCTCGACGGCGGCGGCGATGGCCTCGACGCGCTCCGGCGTCAGCGTCAGGCGGTCCAGATAGGACGCCGGCTGCCCGGCCGCCCGCGCCGCCGCCACGTCCGCCGCGTTCTCGGCGAGGATCGCAGCCGTGTCCTCGCGGATCGCGGCGGCCATGGCGGCGAGCGCCGCGTCCTTCGTCGCCGCGGGCGTGACGGCGAGCCTGCGCGCGGCGGCGCGTGCGGCGCGGCCGATCTGGCGCATGATGCCCTCGAGCGGCGACGACGCGGGCACGGCGCGCAGCGGCGCGGGCTTCGCGGTGCTCTTGGCGGCGGGCTCGGGTGCGGTCGACGCGGACATGGGCTCTCGCTCGCGAAGGCATTGGCGACACGGGGACGTCGCTCTTAGCACGGCGACGGGCGCGAGGTCACGCGGGGCGCGCTCCGCGCACCGCCAGCCCCTCGACGAAGCGCCGGTCGATCCGGTCCTTCAGCCACCAGACCGCGCGCCCTTCCAGCGCGAGGTGGCGGCCCCGCGCGGCGATGGCGCGCCCGTCGGCGGTGGACATCAGCACGAGCCAGTCCTTTTGCGGCTGGAACGGCAGGAGCGGCGCGCCGCGGACGGCGCGCCGCAGGTTCTCCACGAGCGCCGGACCCTGGCGCACGGCGAAGACGCCGGCCTTGGGACGCGGGTCCGTGACGGACGTGGCGCAATCGCCTGCGCCGAAGATCGCGTCGTCGCCCACGGCCTGGAGGGTCGGCCGCACGGCGAGGAAGCCCTGCGGGTCGGTCGCGAGGCCCGACTGCGCGATCAGCTGCGGCGCGCCGGCGCCCACGGCGACGAGGGTCGCGTCGGCCGCGATCTCCCGGCCGCTCGCGAGCGTCACCGACCGCGGCGCGATCGCGCAGGCGCGGTCGTCCTCGACGAGCCCGATGCCGGCACGCGCCAGCGCCGCGCGGGCGAGGCGGCGGGCGCGGGCGTTGAGGTCCGGCAGGAGAGCGTGGGCCGTGATCAGCGTCGGGCGCAGGCGCGCGCCGTCCCGCCCGGCGTCGGCGGCTTCCGCCCGCAGCCGCCGCGCCAGCGCGAAGGCGAGGCACAGGCCCGCCGCGCCGCCGCCGACGATCGCCACGTCCTGCGGCCCGTCGGGCGCCCGCACGGCGGCGACCAGCCGATCGAGCTTGTCGAGGAGGTCGCCGATGGGCTTGACCGCGATCGCGTGCGCGTCTGCGCCGGCGATGGCCGAGAGGTCGGGGGTGATGCCGATGTCGAGCGAGAGCAGATCGTAGGGGATCGTCGCGCCGCCGCGCGTCAGCACGCGCCGCGCCGGCGCGTCGACCCGCGCGACCGCGTCCTCGACGAAGCGCCCGCCCGCGGCCGCGACGAGGCGGCGCACGTCGATGTGCATCGCCTCGCGGCTGTAGATCCCGGCGACGTGGCCCGGCAGCATGCCGGAATAGGGCGAGGCGGCCGCCGGCGAGACGAGCGTCACCTCGAGCCCCGGCTCCGGCCTGCGGCGCAGGGCGTCGAGCACGATCGCGTGGCTGTGCCCTCCCCCCGCCAGGACCAGACGCGTCACGCCCGCCATCGCACTCTCCCGGTCGTTCGCATCGCCGTCGCGTCCGCGCCGCGTCGGACACGACGCGCGCATCGGCGAATGTGTTGCATCCGGCGCACAGGTCCAGGCGGGGCCGGTCTGTTATGGTGCCCCGTCGGCCCGGGCGTCTCCCGCGCGGCGGGCGCATCGACAGCCCTTCTAGACCGGTCAGGCCCCCGCGACCATGGCGCGCCAGCGTTCCCCCCAAAGAGATCCCGCCGCGGACGCGGCCGCGCTGCTGCGCCGGCTCGGCTTCGCCATCCTGATGATCGGGCTGCCGGTGGTGGCGCTCGTCACGCGCCGCGGCGTGGTCGTGCTCGCGCCGATCGGCGTCGCGCTCCTCGCCATCGCCGCCGTCATCGACGGCGACCACCGCGGCATCTCGGTGGGCGTTGCGTCCCTCTTCGGGCGGCTCGCGGGGATCGCCGGCCTCGTGGCGCTCGGGTGGGCGGTGCTTTCGCTGGCCTGGGCCCCCTTCGCGGCGCCGGCGGGCGAGCGCCTCGGCAACCTCGCGGCCACGCTCGCGCTCGGCGCGGCGGGGTATCTCGCCCTGCCCGTGCGCATGCGCTCGGCGAACCTCTACCCGCTGGCGATCGGCGTCGGCCTCGCGGCGCTCGTCGCCATCGGCCTGCTCCTGGCCGAGAGCCGGCCGGCCTGGGACGAGGAGACGCTCACCCGCGATCGCGGCGTGGTGGCCCTCTCGCTCCTCGTCTGGCCGGCGGCGGCGTGGCTGCATTCGCGCGGGCGCGACCTGCAGAGCGTCGCGATCGTGCTCGCCGTGGCGATCGCGACCGGGCTCGCGCCGAGCGCGCTCGCCTTCGCCGGCTTCGCGACGGGCGCGGCCGTCTACCTCGTGGCGGCCTCGCAGCCCCACCTCGCCGCGCGGCTGGTCGGCTTCGGCGGCGGCGGGCTGATCCTCGCCGCGCCGGCGCTGGCGCTCGCGCTCGCCCCGCTCGAGCCGGGGCTCGCCGCCTGGCGCGGCATGATCCTGGCCGAGCCGATCCGGCTCTTGACCGGCTTCGGCTTCGAGACGGCGCTGCGGGGCGCGAGCGTCGGCCTCGTCCCTCCGGGCGCGCCGGCGACCTTCCTGTTCGAGGTCTGGGTCGATCTCGGGCTCGTCGGCGCGGCGGCCCTGGCGACGGCGATCGCCGCCGCCGCGCTCGGCATGACCCGCATCCACTCGGCCGTCGCCCCGGGCGCCCTCGCGGCGCTCTCCGCGGGCCTGGCGATGCTCGTCGTGGGCGCGAGCTACACGCAGATGTGGTTCGTCACGAGCACGATGGTCGCCGCCCTGCTCTTCGCGGCCGTGGAGCGGGGCCAGTTCCGCACGCAGCGCCCCAAGGCGATCCTCGGCGCGATCCTGGGGCGGGGGAAGCGTGGGACGCCGGAATAGCGCGGCGCCCCGGCCTCACGCCGCGTTCTTCACCGCGAGCCTCCCCTCGTGCACCGCGTGACAGGCGACGCCGTCGGCGAGCGGGGGGCGCTCCGCGAGGCAGCGCTCGTTCGCCCACGGGCAGCGCGGGTTGAAGGTGCAGCCCGAGGGCGGGTTGATCGGGTTCGGGATCTCGCCCGCGACCGGTGCACGCTCCTGACCGGACATCGCGAGGTCCGGCACCGCGTCCAGCAGCATGCGCGTGTAGGGGTGCTTCGGGCTCGTGAACATCTCGCGCCCGCCCGAGATCTCCACGATCCGGCCGAGATACATCACGCCGATGCGCGTCGCCATGTGCCGAACGACGGCGAGGTTGTGCGAGATGAACAGGTAGGTCAGGCCGAACTTGTCCTGCAGGTCGCGCATCAGGTTGAGGATCTGGGCCTGGACCGAGACGTCGAGCGCCGAGGTCGGCTCGTCGCAGACCAGGAACTCCGCCTCGGAGGCCAGCGCCCGGGCGATCGCCACGCGCTGGCGCTGGCCGCCGGAGAACTCGTGCGGGTACTTGACGCCGTCGTCGGGATGCAGGCCCACCAGCGTCAGCAGCTCGCCCACCCGGGCGCGGATGTCCGCCTCGCCCTCGACCAGCTTGAAGGCGCGGATCGGCTCGGCGACGATCCGGTCGACCCGCCAGCGCGGGTTGAGCGAGGCGTAGGGGTCCTGGAACACCATCTGGATGCGGCGGCGCAGCCGCTGGCGCTCGGCCTCGGCCTTGCGGTCCGTCATCGAGACGCCGTCGATCGTCACCTCCCCGCGGGAGGGCGGCAGGAGGCCGACGACCATGCGCGCGACGGTCGACTTGCCGGAGCCCGACTCGCCCACAAGCGCGAAGGTCTCGCCTTTGGGGATGTCGAAGGAGACGCCGTCGACGGCCTTGAGATACTGCTTCTCGCCGCCCTCGATCACCCGGTTGAGCCACGGCTTCGAGACGTCGAAGGAGCGCGAGAGATCGCTCACGCGCACATAGGGCTGTGTGGTCACGCCGTGGCCTCCTCGTGCTTCTCGGCGGCGGCGAGGGTGCGGCCCTCGCCGAGGAAATGCGGCCCGGAGGCCGGGTCGTAGAGATGGCAGGCGACCTTGTGGCCACGCCAGGGGAGCGGATCGGGCCGATCGACGGTGCAGCGCCCGAAGCGGTAGCCGCAGCGCGGGTTGAAGGCGCAGCCCGGCGGGATGCGGGTGAGCCGCGGCATCGATCCGGGGATCTGCACGAGGCGCGCCTCCTCGCCCGCCAGCGTCGGGATCGCGCCCATCAGGCCCTCGGCATAGGGATGGAGCGGGTTGCGCACCACGTCGTGAACGGGCCCGATCTCGGCGACGCGCCCGGCATACATCACCGCGACCCGGTCCGCCGTCTCGGCGATGACGCCCATGTCGTGGGTCACGAGCATGATCGCCGTGCCGTGCTCGCGCCCCAGCCGCTTGAGCAGCGTGATGATCTGCGCCTGGACCGACACGTCGAGCGCGGTCGTCGGCTCGTCGGCGATGATCAGCTCGGGCTCCGCGCACAGCGCGAGCGCGATGACGACGCGCTGGCGCATGCCGCCGGAGAACTCGTGCGGATAGCTGTCGATGCGCCTGTCCGGCGCGGGGATCCCGACCTCCGCCAGAAGCTCGATCGCGCGGGTGCGCGCCTGGGACGGCGACAGGTCGGTATGGGTGGTGATCGTCTCGATCAGCTGCTCGGAGATCCTGTAGAGCGGATTGAGCGAGGTCAGCGGGTCCTGGAAGATCATGCCGATGCGCTTGCCGCGGACCTTGCGCATCTGCTCGGGCGGGAGGTTGTCGATGCGCTGGCCGGAGAGCAGGATCTCGCCGCCGGCGATTCGGCCCGGCGGGTCGATCAGGCCGATCACGGCGGAGCCGGTCACCGACTTGCCGGCGCCCGACTCGCCGACGACGCCGAGCACCTCGCCCTTGGCGATGTCGAAGGACACGCCGTCGATGGCTTTCAGCACGCCGCGGCGGGTGTGGAACTCGACGCGGAGGTCGCGGACGGAGAGGACGGTATCGGTCATCGGATCAAGGCTCGCCGGATCGGGGTCGAGAGGACGGTTCTCTGTTTCATCGGACTACTTCGCATCGGGATCGCAGGCACGGCGTCGCGGCCACGCGTGCGGCCGATCGGTATCTCACCTCAGCTTCGGGTTGAGCGCGTCGCGCAGCCAGTCGCCGAGCAGGTTGATCGAGAGCGCGAGCAGCACGAGCGCGAGCGCCGGGAAGAACAGGATCCACCACTCGCCGGAGAACAGGAACTGCTGGCCGCTGCGGATCAGCGTGCCCAGCGATGGCTGGGTCGGCGGCATGCCGGCGCCCAGGAAGGAGAGCGTCGCCTCCTCGATGATGGCGAGCGCGAGGTTGATGGTGGCGATCACGAGCACGGGCCCCGTGACGTTGGGCAGGACGTGCTTGACCATCACCACGAAGGGCTTGAGGCCGATCAGCCGGGCGGCGTCGACGTAGACCTTGGACTTCTCGACGAGCGTCGTCGCGCGCACGGTGCGCGCGTATTGCGCCCAGTTCGAGATGCCGATGGCGAAGATCAAGACGAACAGCGTCGCCTGTTCCTGCTGCGCCGGCGGGATGACGCCCCGCGCGATGCCGAAGACGAGCAGCGCGATCAGGATCGCCGGGAAGGACAGCTGCACGTCGGCGACCCGCATGATCACCGCTTCCGTGCGCCCGCCGAGATAGCCCGCGACGAGCCCGAGCGTCACGCCCACGGTGAGCGAGAACGCCACGGAGGCGAGGCCCACGACGAGCGACACCCGCGCGCCGTGCAGCACGGCGGAATACATGTCGCGCCCCTGCGGGTCGGTGCCGAACATGTAGACGTTGCCGGTGAAGGCGTTGGGCTCGCCGGGCGGCGTGAAGCCGTCCATCATGTTCAGGCTCGCCGCATCGAACGGGTCCTGCGGCGTGATCCACGGGGCCAGCACCGCGGCGAGGATCATCACGAGCGCGACGGCGGCCGAGACGATCGTCACCGGCGAGCGCCGGAAGGAAAAGGCGATGTCGGAATCCCAGGCGCGGGCGAGCACGCCCAGGCGCGCCGCCGGCGTGGCGATCACGTCCCCGGTCCGCGGGCCGTGCGCCGTGTCCACCACCGGCCGGGCGTGATCCGTCGTCTCCTCGGGCATGGGCCGGTCCCTCACTTGGCGAGCGTGCGACCGCCGCGCAGGCGCGGGTCGAGCACGACGTAGGTGATGTCGACGAGGAGGTTCATGATCACGAAGACCGTCGCGACGAAGACGAGGTAGGCGGCCATCACAGGCACGTCGGCGAACTGCACCGCCTGGACGAAGAGCGAGCCGAGCCCCGGCCACTGGAACACCGTCTCGGTGACGATCGCGAAGGCGATGATCGATCCGAGCTGCAGGCCGGCGATGGTGACGACCGGGATGAGCGTGTTGCGCAGCGCGTGGCGGAACTCGATCGTCCGCTCCGGGATGCCGCGGGCGCGGGCGAAGCGGATGAAGTCCGCACGCATCACCTCGAGCATCTCCGAGCGCACGAGGCGCATGATCAGGGTGAGCTGGAAGAAGCCGAGCGTCAGCACCGGCAGGACGAGGGACTTGAGCCCCGATTCGGTCAGGAGCCCCGTCGTCCACCAGCCGATCGCGACCGTCTGCCCGCGCCCGAAGGACGGCAGCCAGCGCAGCTCCACCGCGAAGATGTAGATCAGCCCGATGCCGATGAGGAAGGTCGGCAGCGACACGCCCACGAGCGAGACCGTCATCACCGTGTTGGCGAGGAAGCCGTCACGCCGGATGGCAGCGTAGACGCCCAGCCCCACGCCCGCAACGGTGGCGAAGAGCGCGGAGAGCATCGCGAGCTCGAGCGTCGCCGGCAGCCGCTCGCGCATGAGGTCCGAGACCGGGCGCGCCTGGCGGTAGGAGATCCCGAAGTCGCCCTGCACCGCGTTGCCGATGAAGATCACGAACTGCATCGGGAACGGCCGCTCGAGGCCCAGGCGCTCGCGCAGCTCCTGGCGGTCCTGCAGCGAGGCCTCCTGCCCCACCATGTTCGCCACCGGGTCGCCGACGAAGCGGAACATGGAGAAGGCGATGAAGGCGACGACGAGGAGCACGAGCACGCCCTGCGCGAGGCTCCGGAGAATGTAGGCGATCATCGATCCGCCGTGGTCACGAGGGCGAGCGTCGGGAGGCGGCGCATGCCGCCTCCCGCGTTTGCGGCGAGGATCACTCGGCCATCTCGATGTACTTCATCTTCGGCTGGTTCTCGGCGTCCACCGGGATGTCCACGCTCTCGCGCATGGCATAGGCGAGCATCTGGGTGTGGAGCGGGATATAGACGGTGTCCGCCTTCACCTGCTCCCAGATCTTCGCGATCGTCGCGTCGCGCGCCGCGATGTCGGTCTCGGACGCGAGCGACTGGATCATCGCGTCGACCTCGGGGTTCGAGTACTCCGTCGGGTTCCAGGTGCCGAGGCTCGCGCCGTCGCGCGTGTGGTAGAGGAACGAGAAGATGTACTCGGAGTCGAAGGTCGGCACGCCCCAGCCGAGCAGGTAGAGGTCGGTCTGCGGAGGCTCCTGCGAGATCAGCGGGAAGTGCAGCGACCGCGACTGCGAGACCAGGTTCACGTCGATGCCGATCTGGCCGAACGCGCCCACCGCCGCCTGGCAGATCGCCTCGTCGTTCAGGTAGCGGTCGTTCGGGCAGTGCATGGTCGCCGTGAAGCCGTCGGCGTAGCCGGCCTCCGCCATCAGCGCGCGGGCGGCGGCGATGTCGGGCTCGGGATAGGCGTTGAGCTCCTCGGTCCAGCCGTTGACGAAGGGCGGCGAGATGATGCCGGCGGGCATCGCCTGGCCGCGCATGACGACCTGCGCGATGCCCTCGCGGTTGATCGCCATGTTCATGGCCTCGCGCACCCGCAGGTCGGCGAAGGGGTTGGCGCCCTCCACGTCGTCGGTGTCGAGGTCGTCCGAGCCCACGTCCATGCCGAAGAAGATCGTGCGGTTCTCCACGCCGAGGTTGACCCGGATGCCCGGCTCGTTGGAGAGGCGCTCGATGTCCTGCACCGGCACGTCCTGGACGAAGTCGACCTCGCCCGACAGGAGCGCCGCGACGCGCGTCGCCGCCTCGCTGATGGGCGTGTAGACGATCTCGGCGGGGCCGACGGGGAGCTCGTCGATCGCCCAGTAGTCCTCGTTGCGGCGCATCACCGTGCGCACCTCGGCCTCGCGCGCGGCGAGAACGTAGGGGCCGGTGCCGTTGGCGTTGCGCACGGCGTAGGTCTCCTGGCCGGCGTCGAAGTCCTGCGGCTCGACGACGTCGTTCTCGACCGACCACTCCTCGTCCATGATGAACGTGTTGGTGAGGTTGTTCGGCAGGAGCGGGTTCGGCCCCGAGGACACGATGCGGACCGTGTAGTCGTCGATCTTCTCCGCGCCCGTCACCGTCGAGTGCAGGCCCTTCATGTCCGAGGTCGGCGAGGTGGCGCGCTCGATCGAGAACACCACGTCGTCGGCGGTGAAGGGATTCCCGTTGTGGAAGCTGACGCCCTCGCGCAGGTCGAAGATCCAGGCGTTCTCGTTCTCCGGGTCGATGCGCCAGTCGGTGGCGAGCACGCCGATCATCTCGCCCGCCTGGTCGCGGCCGACGAGCGTCTCGTAGATGTGGTGGTTGAGGGCGTGCGTCGGCCCTTCGTTCTGTGCGTGCGGGTCCATCGTGAGCGCGTCGCCGACGCGCGCCCAGCGCAGCGTCTGGGCGTCGGCCGAGGCCGCGGTGAAGAAGGTCGCCCCGAGCAATACGGCGGCGAGCGTGGTGCGAGTGGCTGACATCGTCCTCTCCTGGTGGTGGCCCGGCGCGTTCTTCCGTGCGCGCCGCGGCCGATGGCGCGGATCATAGAAGGCCGGTTGTCGTGTTGTCACGGGCGCTCGGCACAATTGGCCGGGGAATTCGCCCATCACCGTCGACCTTTCCACGCACGGCGCGCTCACCGCAGCTTCGGATTGAGCGCATCTCGCAACCAGTCCCCGAGCAGGTTGATCGCGAGCACGAGCATGGCCAGCGCGATGCCCGGGAAGGCGACGATCCACCACTCCCCCGAGAACAGGTAATTGTTCCCGATCCGGATCAGCGTGCCCAGCGACGGCATCGTCTCCGGCATGCCCGAGCCGAGGAAGGACAGCGTCGCCTCGGTGATGACCGCGAGCGCGAGGTTGATCGTCGCGATGACGAGCACCGGCCCCATCACGTTGGGCAGGACGTGGCGCGCCATGATCACCGGCGCGGGCAGCCCGATCAGCTTGGCCGCGGCGATGTAGTCCTTGTTCTTCTCCACCATCACCGATCCGCGCACGGTCCGGGCGTACTGCACCCAGAACGAGAGCCCGATGGCGAGGACGAGCACGACGAGGATCGTCCCCTCGTCGAGCTGGCCGCCGAGCACCGACTTCGCCACGCCGTCGACGAGGAGCGCGATCAGGATCGCGGGGAAGGTCAGCTGCACGTCGGCGACGCGCATCACCACCGTGTCGACGATGCCGCCGAGATAGCCGGCGAGCAGGCCCAGCGTGATGCCGATGCCGGCGGCGAGGAGGACGCCGAGGAAGCCGACGGCCAGCGAGATCCGCAGCCCGTAGGCGATGGCCGAAAACAGGTCGCGGCCCTGCTCGTCGGTCCCGAGCAGGTAGGGCGCCGTGCCCAAGTCCGCCCAGATCGGCGGCAGGCGCGAGTTGAACAGGTCGAGCTCCGCCGGGTCGAACGGGTTCTGCGGCGAGACCACGCCGGCGAAGATCGCGAGCAGGAGGAAGGCGACGGTGACGACCGCGGCGGCGATGGTCAGCTTCGAGCGCACGAAGCTCGCCACGACGTCGCTGTCGAGGGCGCGGAACAGGAGCGAGGGCTGGCGGTCGATCGCCGCCTTCTCCTCCGTCTCGAGGTCGTTGGCGGGAGCGGGGTTCTGCACGGGCGCGCTCCTCAGGTCGGCGCGCGCAGCGAGCTGCGCAGGCGCGGATCGACGACGGTGTAGAGGATGTCGACGACAAGGTTGATCACCACGAAGATCGCGCCGACGAACATCAGGTACGCGGCCATGATCGGGATGTCGACGTTCTGCACGGCCTGGACGAAGAGCAGCCCCATGCCCGGCCACTGGAACACCGTCTCGGTGATGATGGCGAAGGCGACCACCGAGCCGAACTGGAGGCCGGCCACCGTGATCACGGGGATCAGCGTGTTCTTCAAGGCGTGGCCGAAGTTGATCGCCCGGTCGGTCAGGCCGCGGGCGCGAGCGAAGCGGATGTAGTCGGCGCGCAGCACCTCCAGCATCTCGGCGCGCACGAGGCGCATGATCAGCGTCATCTGGAACAGGCCGAGCGTGATCGCCGGCATGATGATCGCCGCCCAGCCCGACGCGGTGAGGAGACCGGTCGTCCAGCCTCCGATCCGCACCACCTCGCCGCGCCCGAAGGAGGGCAGCCAGCCCAGCGAGACCGAGAAGACGTAGATCAAGAGGATGCCGATGAGGAAGGTCGGCAGCGAGATCCCGATCAGGGACACCGCCTGCAGCAGCTTGGCCAGCGCGCTGTCGCGCCGCAAGGCCGAGTAGACGCCCATCAGGATGCCCACGACCATGGCGAAGATCGTCGCGACGATCGCGAGCTCCAGCGTCGCAGGGGCGCGGCTCGCCAGCATGTCCGAGACCGGCTGGCGGAACTGGTAGGAGATGCCGAAGTCGAACTGGACCGCCTCGACCATGTAGCGGAGGAACTGCGCCGGCACCGGGTCGTCGAGGCCGAGCGCGTCGCGCAGCGCCTCGCGCTCCGCGGCGGGTGTGTCGAGGGAGACGAGCTGGTTGATCGGATCGCCGGCGAAGCGGAACATCGAGAAGGCGATCAGGCCGACTGCGACGAGCACACCGATCGCCTGCAGGACGCGGCGGATGATGAAGGCGAGCATGGGACCGTTTCGAGAAGAGCGGCGGCGGAGGAGGAACGCTCCGCCGCCGCCCGTGACGGGATCGGGCGATCAGTCGCCCTTGCGGGCCCAGTACAGGAGTACCTGGTTGTCGGCACGCTGGACGAGCTCGACGCCGTCCGCGACGCCCCAGGCCAGCGCCTGCTGGTGCAGCGGGACGTAGGCGAACTCGCCCGTGGTGATCTCGTAGGCCTGCTTGATCAGGTCGTTGCGCTTCTCCTCGTCGGATTCGACCAGGATCTGCTCGATCAGCTCGTCGACCGCCTCGTTGCAATAGCCGCCGAGATTAGTCTCGCCGCGCGGCGAGCCTTCGGCGCGGCAGCCGTGCAGGTCGTTGAGCACGTTGTGCGAGTCGAACGTGCCCGGCGTCCAGCCGAGCAGGTAGAACGAGGTGTCGTATCCGCCGGACTTGAGCACCTTGGCGAAGTACTGCGCCTTGGGCTGAGCGTTGAGGTTCACGGTCACGCCGACGCGCGCGAGCATGGACACGACGCCCTGGCAGATCGCCTCGTCGTTGACGTAGCGGTCGTTCGGGCAGTCCATGCCGACCTCGAAGCCGTCCGGATAGCCGGCCTCGGCCAGGAGCTCGCGGGCGCGCTCGGGGTCGTAGGCCGGACGCTCGAACTCATCGGAATGGGCGAACAGCTCGGGGGCGATCATCAGCGCCGACGGCGTCGACAGGCCGCGCATGACCCGGTCGCGGATCAGGTCGGCGTCGATCGCGCGCATGAACGCCTCGCGGACGCGCACGTCCTTGAAGGGGTTCTCGCCCTCGACGTTCGAGTAGAGCAGCTCGTCGCGGTCCTGGTCGAAGCCGAGGAAGATGGTGCGCAGCTCCGGGCCGGTGAGCACGTCGGCCCGGTCGGAGGCGCGCACGCGCTCGATGTCCTGCACCGGCACCGGCTCGATCACGTCGACCTCGCCCGAGAGCAGCGCCGCGACGCGCGTGGCGTCGGATGCGATCGGCGTGAACACGATCTCGTCGAGATTGTGCTCGGGCTCGTCCCACCAAGTGGGGTTGGCCGTGAACACGGTGCGGATGCCCGGCTCGTGCACGGTGATGCTGAAGGGCCCGGTGCCGTTGGCGTTGAGCGCGGCGTGGCTCGGCGTCTCGGCGGACGCCGGCGTCGGCATCTCGGCGCCGAACTCCTGGGCCCATTCCTGATCCATGATGTACCAGGTGTCCCACTGGGCGTTCAGGATCGGGTTGGGGGTCTGGAGCACCACGTCGACGGTGTGGTCGTCGATCTTGACGAAGGTGGCGTCGGCGGGAACGCGGGTCTGGAAGTTGGAGCCGGAGGCGCGCACGCGGTCGGCGGAGAACAGCACGTCGTCGGCGGTGAACGGATTGCCGTTCTGGAAGGTCACGCCCTCGCGGAGCTTGAAGCGCCAGCGCTTGCCGTCGTCGAGGATCTCCCAGCTCTCGGCCAGGCCGGGCTCGATGGCGAGATCCTTGCCGCGCTTGGTCAGGCCCTCGTAGACGTGGCCGAGATGCGCATTCGCGGTCGTCTCGTTGAGCGTATAGGGATCGAGCGACTTGAGGTCGCCCTGGTTCGCGTAGCGCAGGGTCGCGGCCTGCGCGCCGAGCGCCGTCGCGCCGAGCAACGCGGCCGACGCCAGGGCCAGGACTGAGGTGCGATGGGTCATGAGCGGTCGTTCTCCACTGGAACGGGCCCGTCTGGCGCGGGCCTCGTGATCGTGCACGGCCCCGAGAGCGGCGCCGGCTCGACCGCATCCTAGTGCGCCGCTCGCGCCGCGGTCCATAGGTGGCGCGCCGCCTTTTCACGAAGCGGCACACGGCGCGCGACGCTGATGCCGCCGCGGATCGGGCGCGGCTCGCGGGCTTGCGCAGGTGGCTTGTGCAATCGCGCACGCGCGATGTGCCCTCCCGCGAGGCGATGTGCACGATCGCCCAGCGTGAACGCGGCCATTGCTCCGATTGACCCGGGGAGCACCCCTCTGCTTGTCTCGTGCCCGACCCGCCGTCGTCCGTGCGCACCACTCGGTATGCGCGGCGTCGGCCTCGCACCGAGGAACGATCCCATGCCCGTGATCAACCGCGTCGCCGAGATGGCCGACGAGATCGGCGTCTGGCGCCGCGACTTCCACGAGAATCCGGAGCTGCTCTACGACGTCCACCGCACGGCCGGCATCGTCGCGCAGAAGTGCCGCGACTTCGGCTGCGACGAGGTCGTGGAGGGGATCGGCCGCACCGGCGTCGTCGCGGTGATCAAGGGCCGCGCTTCCGGGAGCGGCCGCGTGATCGGCATCCGCGCGGACATGGACGCCCTGCCGATCGACGAGGCCACGGGCCTGCCGCACGCCTCGAGGACGCCCGGCAAGATGCACGCCTGCGGCCACGACGGCCACACGGCGATCCTGCTGGGCGCCGCGAAGTACCTCGCCGAGACGCGCAACTTCGACGGCACGGCGGTGATGATCTTCCAGCCGGCGGAGGAAGGCGGCGGCGGTGGCGACGCCATGGTGAAGGACGGCATGATGGAGCGCTTCGGCATCCAGAAGGTCTACGGCCTGCACAACATGCCGGGCGTGCCCGTCGGCGCCTTCGCGCTGCGACCCGGCCCGCTGATGGCGGCGGCCGATCACTTCGACATCCATGTCGAGGGCAAGGGCGGCCACGCGGCGCGCCCGCACGAGTGCATCGACACGGCGCTCGTGGTCTCCCAGCTCGTCACCGCGCTCCAGGCGATCGTCGCGCGCAACGTCGACCCCTTGAAGAGCGCAGTGATCTCGATCTGCATGATCCGCACGGGCGACACCTACAACGTCATCCCGCAGACGGCGCACCTCAAGGGCACGACCCGCACCCTCGACGAGGACGTGCGCGACCTGTGCGAGACGCGCATCCGGCAGGTGGTCGAAAGCATCTGCGCCGCGCACGGCGCGACGGGCCGCGTGGACTACCGCCGCGGCTACCCCGTCACGAAGAACGACCCGGAGGAGACGGACTTCCTCGCCCGCGTCGCCGAGGCGATCGGGGGCGAGCGATCCGTGGATCTCGGGATCGCGCCGCTGATGGGTGCGGAGGACTTCTCCTACATGCTGGAGACCCGGCCCGGCGCCTACATCTTCATGGGCAACGGCGACACCGCCGGCGTCCACCACCCCGCCTACGACTTCAACGACGCGGCGATTCCCTACGGCGTCTCGCTGTGGGCGAAGCTGGTCGAGACGGCGATGCCCGCCTCCTGACGCGCGGCCGGGGGCCGGCGCCCGCCGCGCTCAGGCGATGGCGCCGGCGGTCCCGCGACCGACGCCCGACCCGTGGCCGGCGGCCTGCGCGCGGCGGCGGTCCTGGGCGGCGACGAGCCGCTCCATCTTGCGCAGGTCGGCGGCGCCCAGCGACATGGCGGCGTCGACCCACATCTCGACGATGTCCACCATCTCCACGAACGGCAGCGGCCGGGCCCGACGCGCGGCCGCGTACATCGCCGCGTGCGCGTTGTGGCGCTTGCAGTTGCGGGCGACGTACGCCTCGACCGCGGCCGCCCCCTCGCCCGGGTCCGCGAGGACGTCGACGAGGCCGAGTTCGGCGAGCTCCTCCGCGTCGTAGAGCCGGCCGCTCTCGATCATCTCGCGCATCGCCGCGCCGGGCAGCTTGCGCGAGAGGAACGAGTAGGCGCCCATGCCCGGGAAGAGGTTGAACAGGACCTCGGGGAAGCCGCACTTCGTGCCGCGCTCCGCGACGACGACGTCGCACGACAGCGCCGCCTCGAACCCGCCGCCGAGCGCGTCCCCCTGGACGAGCCCGATCGTGACGATCGGCAGGCCGTAGTTCTCGTGATTGGCGTAGACGACCTCGATGCACGAGCGCGCATAGGCGGAGAGCCCGGCGCGGTCGCCGGCCTTGATGCAGGCGCCGAACAGGGCGAGATCGCCGCCCAGGTTGAACACGCCTGGGTGGCTCGATCCGACCACGAAGTAGCGGAACGGCGGCACTCCACCGTCGGGCGTGTCGGCGAACAGGGAAACCAGCGAACGCTGCATCGCCTGCAGCCCGCGCAGCAAGCCTGGCGTGTACGACGGACGGCCCGTCGGAGCCATCGTGCACCAGTAGGTCTCGCTCTTCGGATCGAGCCGGACCGACACCTCCTCGAAGCGCTCGGTGCCGACCCGCAGGTGGGCCGGCAGCCCCGCGGCGGCTTTCAGCCCGTCGAGCGCCTCGAGCGGGGAGAGGCGTCGATCGGCCGCCGGCCGGCGCCAGGAGCCACGGGCGATCGGCAGATCGCGGCCGTCACGTCCCTCACGTTGCTCGAGAGCCTCGAAAAGCTCACCGATGGGCTCGGCGCCGCCGAGCACCGCGCGGAAATCCATGATCTGCCTCATCTCGGTGATCGCCCCGTCCAGGGCGCCTCTCCGTCCGTCCGCCCGCAACTAACCATAGGCGGGCTCGAAGGGAAACCGCTCGAATGCGATCGAACGCGGAAAGGTTTCGTTAGGGTTAATCGTGCGTGCCCAGACCACCGAGGCAATTGAAAGCTGCCGGCCGCTGCTTGTCAAACGAAATGCGTAATTCCCCGTAGAGCGCAATGCCCGCTTATCCCTGCCCCGGCCTGGGAAGCGTGGCGACGCACGAAGATCCCGCGGGCAGTGCGCCGCGTCTGCGCGGAATTGTCGCGCTCAGCCGGGTGCTGCGGCGCAATGCGCGCCGGACGGCGCGGCGCCCGATCCGAGCGCGGCGGGCGGCGGCGCGCGGAACGGGTCGAGGGGGCGGCTCGCCCCGATGTCGAGGGCGACGAGGAGCGCGATCGCGGCGATCAGCGCGAGCCCGACGGTGCGACGCTGCGGCATGGCGGAGCCCTCCCCTCTCACCGCGCCGGCTCGAGCCCGGCGGCCCGCCGCGGCGCGGCCTGCAGCCAGGCGAGAAGCCGGACACCCAGGATCGAGCCGGCGAAGGCCGCCGCGAACCACGCCCAGCCGTGCAGCGAGCCCGTGGCGATGCCCGAGAAGAAGGCGCCGACGTTGCAGCCGAAGGCGAGCCGCGAGGCGTAGCCCATCAGCAGCGCCGCCACCACGATCCCGCCGACGAGCCGCGCCGCGGGGCGGGCCGGCGGCGGGTCCATCACCCGGCGCCAGCGCGCGGCGATGAAGGCGCCGGCGACGAGGCCGAGATTGGTGAGCGAGGTCACGTCGGTGAGGATCGAGGAGGCCAGGCGCTCGGCGTTGCCGGGCCCGGCCCAGAACGCCGTCTGGGACAGGTCCGCGCCCGCGGCCGTCGCGACCTTGGCGCCCCACAGGCCGAGCCCGTAGACGATGCCCCAGGGCTGGCCGGCGACGACGAGGTTGAGGATCGCAAGAGCGGCCAGCAGCGCGGCCGCGAGGAAGAGCCGCCCCTGCGGAAGGCGCGCGCCCTTCTCCGCCCGCAGACCCACGACGACCGCCACCGCCGCGAGGCCCGCCAGCGTCGCCGCGAGCGCACCCTCGGCCCCGAGCAGGCCCGAGAGCGTGAGCACGGGGAGCGAGGCGAGGTTCGTCCACCAGGCGAGATGCAGCGTGCCCAGGAACGAGCCGACGATGAAGAAGAGGAGCGCGAGCGCGCCCAGCGCATTGCCCGAGCCGGCGTTGACGAGCGTGCCCGAGCCGCAGCCCATGACGATCTGCATGCAGGCGCCGAAGACGAAGGCGCCGGCGATCATCGCCGCACCGACGGGCGCGTGCGCGCCCATCAGCTCGCCCGGCGCCGCCGCCAGCAGCGGCAGGGCGACGGCGGCCGTGAGCCCGATGGCGAGGAGCTGCGCCATCACGCCCCGCCCGTCGCGGCGCACGACGAGCGCCTTCCACGGCCCGGCGAAGCCGAACCGCAGGCCCTCGAGCGTCAGGCCGAAGCCGACGCCGACGAGGAAGAGAATGGCGAAGCGCAGGCCCACGAACAGCGCGAGGAACGCGGCGACGACGAGGGCGAGGAGGACGAGGCCCGTGCGCGTGAGGAGCATCGGAGGGTCCTTGTCGTGAGAACGGTGCGGCCCGCCGACGGACGGCGGGCCGTTGCTGTCTTCGCGTATCGGCGCAGCCGGTGCCTCAGAGCACGCTCGCCAGCCACTGGCGCGTCGACATCAGGAACCACTCGACGCGGCCGGGCTCGTTGTCGAGCGCACGGCCGGCGTTCGACCACTCGACCACGCTCTCGGGGTAGAGCTTCACCCCCTCGATACCCGCGAGCTCGGAGAGCGCGAACCAGTTCGTCGCCGCCCAGTGGCCCGTGTTGCAGAAGGAGACGAGCGTCGCGCCGTCCGCGAGGCCGGCGCTCTGCGCGATCGCGCGGGCGCGCTCGACGTCGACGACGAGCGGGCCGCCGTCGACGAACCAGGAGGCGTGGCTGAAATTCTCCGCCGTCGGCAGCGTCCCGGGCCGGGCCGCGGCGCCGTGCCAGAGCTCGCCGCGGAAGAAGGGCTCGGGCCGCGCGTCGACGAGCGTGGCGTCGCCGCTCTCGATCGAGGCCTCGATCTCCTGGGCGCTCGCCCGCCAGGTGTCGGAGAGGACTGCCTCGAAGATCGTCGGGTCCGGGCGGACCGGCTCCGTCGACAGCCCGCGCCCGGAGGCGACCCAGCCGCCGACGCCGCCGTTGAGGATGGCAATGCGCTCGACGCCGAGCGACTTCAGCGTCCAGTAGACCCGCGCGGCGGAGCCGAAATCGGAGGAGTCCGCTCCCTGATGCACGACGACGACCGGCGTCTCCTCGTCGATGCCGCTCTCGCCGACGAGGACGGAGAGGAGCGCCGGCTCCGGCAGCGCGCCGGGATTGTCGGTGGGCCCGCGCCATTGCGTGTAGGGCGCGTTGACGGCGCCGGGGATGTGCCCCTGCGCGAACGCCGCCGCGGCGCGGATGTCGAGGACGACGGGATCGACGGTCTCCTCGAGCGCGGCGAGCCGCGCGGGATCGACGAGCCTGTCCCACCCTTCCTGCGCGAAGGCGGGTGCGGCGAGCGCCGTGCCGGCCAGGAGCGCGACGCCGGCAGTGGCGGCGCGTGCGGCGACGGAGAAGCTGAGCGTGTGGGCGGTCATGCGGACCTCCTCGGGAAGCGACGTTGGCGCCGTATATAGGCGCCTATTCCCGCGTTGTCACGCTAATTCTATTATTTCACATTTCCTACCGTGTTTGAGCGCCGGAACCGCCTTGCCGCGGGTCCCGTTCTCTCGGCGAGACCCTGTCACGAGAAGACGGAACACAGCTCCCATGGCCGACTTCCTGCGAATCCTCATCGCCGTCCTGCTGCCGCCGCTCGGCGTCTTCCTGCAGGTCGGCCTGCGCGGCCCCTTCTGGCTCAACATCCTGCTGACGATCCTCGGCTACATCCCGGGGATCATCCATGCGGTCTGGGTGATCGCGAAGTACGGGCCTAGCGCGGAACAACGAGCGAGATCGTGATCCGCGCGTCGTCCAGCGCGAAGGCGAGTCCGCCCTGCGCGAAGGCGCCGCGGACGCGCTCGACGTTCGCCGCGCTGGAGCGCAGCGGCCCGCGGGTCGGGTCCTCCATGCGCTGGATCGTCGGCAGCGAGACGCCCGCGCGGGCCGCGAGGTCGGCCTGCGTCCAGCCCACGAGGTCGCGCCCCGCCTTGATCATCCCACAGGTCAGCATCGTCTCGTCCAGCCGTGTCCGAGCGCGATCCTCGCGCGCGAAGCTCGAGCGGCGCTGACCGGGCAGCCGCGCGCCCGACCCGCGCTCGACCGCCGCGCGCGGCTGGTCTATCCAGTGGCCCGGACGGACCGCGGGAGCCGGGGAGCAGGGGCGGCATGCGCACGATCGAGGACTCTCGCGAGGACCCGCGCGGACGCATCGAGCGGCTCGAGGTGGAGATCGCGGCGCTCGAGGAGAGCGCCGAGCGCTGCGGCAAGATCATGCTCGTCGCCCGGGCGGGCGTCTTCGCCGGCATCGTGATCCTGGCCGCGGCCTTCCTCGGCTTCCTGCGCCTGGGCGGCCTCGCCTTCGTGCTCAGCGTCTCGGCGATCCTGATCGGGATCGTGCTCTACGGATCGAACCGCTCCACCCGCGACACGCTGCGCACCGACATCGCCCGTCGCCGCGAGGCCCGCGATGCGCTCATCGACGCGATCGGGCCGCGGGAGGTGGGGTGAGGCCGAGGTGGAGCGATGGTGATGCGATGCGAGGCGGCAGCGTTCTGACCGAGTACCACTGTCCTCAGGCGACGGCGTCATCCCACATGCACCAGAGATCATGCTCCTCCCAGCCGGGAAAGAAGCCCGACTGCCTCACATCGAGATACGGAGAGCACGGGAGGGTCTGCAGGACGGCGGCAAGCCGCTCCGGCCACCTCGTGGAGGGGTTGAGCGTGCGAAGCAGGAAACGGATCGCAGCCGCGGTTCCATAGAGGCGCGTCTGGCGATGGCAATCGTCCGCGAGGTGATCGAGCATCCGGACGGCGCCCCGCTTCGGAAACCGCGGCTGACGAACGAGGGCACGATTCCAGACGCGTCCATGATGCGCACAGAGATTTCGCAGGTAATTGATGGCTTGCAGCCAGGAGACCATCACCAGCGGATCATTCAAGCCATAAGCTGCGGCCACTTCAGCCTTGTCGGGGTGTCGCATGCCGGCGTAGAAGCGCGTGAGCATTCCGAAATCCCACAGCTCGGCCGCGATCCAGATCGGCATCAGCTCGCCGGGGTATTTCGCCCGGAAATGCTTGGCGAACTGCTCGTCGGATCGAGCAGCGACTTCGTCGAGCTTGCGTAGCCAAGCCTGGTGGGGAACAAGTCCGGTTCGGCGGTCGACGCGCCGGGCGAACAGCCCGTCGAGGAGGCCGGGATCTCGATGCGACCACGGGTCTCTCCGACCCATGTGCAGGACGATGCTCGTTCTTACGCCCACTTCGACGCGCTCGATCGCGTCGAGCATGGCGAGCCTGAGCTTCTTGTCGAAAACGTACAGGTCCACGACCTGACCGAACTCGGCTCCCGGCTTGAAATCGTCACCGACCGCCGAGCCCTGCGCACCCTCTTCGCCCGCACGACGTGACGTCCTCAGCGGGTACCAGTACCCGCTCAAGCGATAGTACCCGATGCGCTGGAGATACGCCGTAGCTCGACCGTCGTCCGAAACTGCGAGCCCGCGGGCTTTCAGCTTCTGGAGCTGATCATCGACGGCCAGGTACGGCTTGGTGTAGAGCATCTCGCCCTTCTACCAGAGGCCGGTCAAAAAAGAAGACCGACCCTTGAGCTTGCGCATCAGAGGGGCCGGCCATGACTGCCAATATCTAATTGCTCGGCCACCGCCGGTCAAGTCGATTGGGCGCGCGCGACGCCGGTCGCCGCCGGGGACCCGGAGGGTTCAGAGGTCGACCCCGTCCACCTCCCGCGACAGCCGCCCGACGATCGTCTCGATACGCGGCAGGTGCGGGTGGATGGCGAGCGCACGCTCGAAGCTCTCGAGCGCGCCGCGCTCGTCGCCGGCCTGCATCAGCAGGTTCCCGAGCCCGGCCCAGGCGGCGAAATGACGGGGCTCGAGGGACACGACGCGGTAGATGTCGGCGATCGCCGATGCCGGGTCGTCGAGCATGGTGAAGGCGATCGCCCGGCGGTTCCACGCCTCGGCCCAGCCCGGCTCGATAACGAGGATGCGGTCGATCAGCTCGATGGCGAGCGCGGGATCGCGGGCGCGCATCGCCTCGCGGGCGCGGTCCATCAGCAGGTCCGCCGTGGGCGAGCCGGATTCGAGCCAGCGCCGCTGGATGAGGAGCGCCACGCCGCGCGCCTCCGCTGCGCTCTCGGTGCGGGCGAGACGTGCGAAGAGCTGGTCGACGCGCCCGTCCGGCGCGGGCTCGGCCGCGCGGGACCCGCCGGCTTCCGGCCCCTCGGCGTGCGCACGGGGGACCGCCGCGACGAGCGCGGCGGCGACGCCGCAGGCGAGAAGCGTGGCACGAAAACGACGCATGCCGGATGATCGCCTCATCCGGCACGTGTCGTCAATCGCGTCGTCCCGCCGTCCGCCTGCGGCGGAAAGCGGCGGGGCTGCGCTCGCGGCGCGGCGTCGCGTCCTCAGCCCTGGCGGGCCTTGAAGCGCTTCTGCGTCTTGTTGATGATGTAGACGCGGCCCTTGCGGCGCACGATGCGGTTGTCGCGGTGGCGCGTGCGCAGGGACTTCAGCGAGTTGCGGATCTTCATGGTAGGCTCTCCTCGGCGCGCTTCGCGCCCGACGCCGCCTGCGGCCGCCTCGAACGCCCGAATCGCCGGAGGCGACGTCAGGGACGCGAGGACCACCCGCACGCGGCGCCCGCGTGACGTTGATGGGGGCAATACCCAAAACGCGCCCGCTGGTCAACGCCCGCGCGGGCGCATCCGGCACTTGACGCCCCGCCCTCCAGGCGCTTGATCAGCGCGACGCGCGAAACCGCCGAGGGACCGATGACCGACCTGACCGAGCTCGAACGCGACATCCTCGCCCGCATCGAGGCCGCGACCGACGAAGCCGCGCTCGAGGGCGTGCGCGTGTTCGCGCTCGGCAAGAAGGGCGTCGTCTCCGAGCGGCTGAAATCGCTGGGCGGCATGACGCCCGACGAGCGCAAGACGCTCGGCCCGCAGATCAACGGCCTGCGCGACGCCGTCCAGGGCGCGATCGCCGCGCGCAAGGTGAAGCTCGAGGAGGCGGCGCTCGCCGAGCGCCTCGCCGCCGAGCGCGTCGACGTCACCCTGCCGGTCCGCGAGAGCCCCGAGGCGCGCGGGCGCATCCACCCGATCAGCCAGGTGATCGACGAGCTCGTGGCGATCTTCTCCGACATGGGCTTCTCGATCGCGGAGGGGCCGGACGTCGAGACCGACTACTACAACTTCACGGCCTTGAACTTCCCCGAGGGCCACCCCGCCCGGGAGATGCACGACACGTTCTTCATGCGCGAGGACGCGCGCGGCGAGCGCAAGCTCCTGCGCACCCACACCTCGCCGGTGCAGATCCGCACCATGGAGAGCGTCGAGCCGCCGATCCGGGTGATCATCCCCGGACGGACGTACCGCCACGATTCCGACCAGACCCACACGCCGATGTTCCACCAGGTCGAGGGGCTCGTGATCGACAAGAGCGCGACGCTCGCGAACCTGAAGTGGATCATCGAGGAGTTCTGCAAGGCGTTCTTCGAGATCGACAACGTCAAGATGCGCCTGCGCCCGTCCTTCTTCCCCTTCACCGAGGTCTCGGCGGAGGTCGACATCCAGTGCGACCGCTCGGGCGGGGAGATCCGCTTCGGCGAGGGCAACGACTGGCTCGAGATCCTCGGCTGCGGGATGGTGCATCCCAACGTGCTGCGCAATTGCGGTCTCGATCCGGACGTGTACCAAGGCTTCGCCTGGGGCATGGGCATCGACCGCATCGCCATGCTCAAGTACGGCATCCCCGACCTGCGCGACATGTTCGAGGCCGACAAGCGCTGGATCGAGCACTACGGCTTCCGCCCGCTCGACCTGCCGACGCTGGCCGGCGGGCTGTCGAGCTGAGGCGCGCACGCGCGACGATCGCGCGCGGGAGGCGAGGTCATGACGGACGAGGAGATCAGGCGGCTCGTCGAGCCCATCCTGCGCAGGCATCTCGGGCCCTTCGGCTTCGAGACGGCGGAGGTCGTCTCCGGCCGAGACCACGACGGCGACCCGGCGATCTTCGTCTCGGCGAAGTATCGGCTCGGTGAGCCGAAGCTCGACGCGGACGCGGCGCTGCTGGCGATGAACGAGATCTGGGACACCGTGCGCGGCCGAAACGACGACCGGATCCCCTATCTCCAGCACCGCTTCCCGGAGCCGGAGGGTCGGCGATGACGCCCCAGGAGCTGATCGGCGCCGCGGAGCACATGCTTCGGCGCCGCAGAACCAGCCCTCGCCAGGCGCTCCTGAAGCGGGCCGTCAGCACGGCGTACTATGCGGTGTTCCACGCCGCCGCGCGCATGGCCGCCAACGCCCTGATCGGCCGGACGAAAGCCTCGACGGACGCTTGGCTGCTCACGTATCGAGCGGTTCAGCACGCCTTCGTCAAGGACGTGATGCGGCGCCCGGAGGTGCAGGCGTCGCACGACGGCGTGCGGCAGTTCGCGAGCATTTTCATCGCGCTCCAGGAACTGCGTCACCTTGCGGACTACGACCCGAGCCGCTCTTTCACCCGCGAGGAGGCGGTGACCGCTGTCGAGCTCGCGGAACGCGGCATCGCCGCACTCGCCACCGTCCCCGCCGCCATCCGCCTCGACCTCGCCGCCCGCCTCCTCTTCAAGCCCCGGCCCTGAACCGGCGCCGCCCGCGACACGAACGGACCCGACCGATGAAGCTCACCCTCTCCTGGCTCGAGGAGCATCTCGAGACCGCCGCCTCCCTCGACGTGGTCGCCGAGACGCTCACCCGCATCGGCCTCGAGGTGGAGGCCGTGGAGGACAAGGCGAAGGCGCTCGCGCCCTACCGGATCGCCTCCGTGCTCACCGCCGAGCAGCACCCCAACGCCGACCGGCTGCGGGTCTGCACGGTCGACGTCGGCGACGGCGCGCCGCCGATCCAGGTCGTCTGCGGCGCACCGAACGCGCGGGCGGGCATGAAGAGCGTCTTCGCCCCGCCCGGCACCTACATCCCGGGCAAGGACATCACGCTCGGCGTCGGCGTCATCCGCGGCGTCGAGAGCGCGGGCATGCTCTGCTCGGAGGCCGAGCTCGGCCTCTCGGAGGACCACGACGGCATCATCGACCTGCCGCAGGAGGCGCCCACGGGCCAGGCCTTCGCGGCCTATGCGGGCCTCGACGACGCCGTGATCGAGATCGGGCTGACGCCGAACCGCTCGGACTGCGCCTCGGTGCACGGCATCGCCCGCGATCTCGCCGCCGTCGGCCTCGGCGCCCTGAAGCGCGCACCGGAGCCGGCGCTCGAGGGCGCGTTCGAGCTGCCCGTGCGGGTCGAGCGCGACCTGCCCGGCGAGGAGCACCTGTGCCCGGCCTTCGCCTTGCGGCTCGTGCGCGGCGTCCGCAACGGCCCCTCCCCCGCCTGGATGCAGCGGCGGCTGAAGGCGATCGGCCTGCGCCCGATCAACGCGCTCGTCGACATCACGAACTACATGACCTTCGACCGCGGCCGCCCGCTGCACGTCTTCGACGCGGACAAGGTGCGCGGCGACCTCGTCGTGCGCAAGGCGCGCGCCGGCGAGAGCCTGCTCGCGCTCGACGGGCGTACCTACGCGCTCGACGAGAGCGTCGTCGTCATCGCGGACGAGAACGGCCCCGAATCGATCGGCGGCATCATGGGCGGCGAGCACACCGGCTGCGACGAGGGCACGACCAACGTGCTGATCGAATCCGCCCTGTGGGATCCGCGCGACATCGCGCGCACGGGCCGCCGGCTCGGCATCGTCACCGACGCGCGCTATCGCTTCGAGCGCGGCGTCGACCCCAACGACACGCTGCCCGGGCTCGACGCCGCGACGCGGCTCGTGCTGGACCTGTGCGGCGGCGAGGCCTCGACGCGCGTGCTCGCGGGCGCCATTCCGGACACGAGCCGCATCATCACCTTCCCGTGGAGCGAGACGAAGCGGCTCTCGGGCCTCGACGTGCCCCAGGCGGAGGCGAAGGTGATCCTCCAGGAGCTCGGCTTCCACCTGTCGGGCACCGGAGCGGGCGACGCGGTGAAGGTGCTGCCGCCCTCCTGGCGTCCCGACATCGAGGGCAAGGCGGATCTCGTCGAGGAGATCGTACGGATCGCCGGCATCGACCGGATCGACGCGCGCCCGCTAGCCCGCGACCGCGGTATCGCCAAGCCCGTGCTCACCCTCGTGCAGAAGCGCACGCGCACGGCCAAGCGCACCCTCGCGGCACGCGGCCTGCTCGAGGCCGTGACCTGGTCCTTCATCGCCAAGGAGCAGGCACTGCTCTTCGGCGGCGGCGACCCGTCGCTCGAGGTGGCGAACCCCATCGCGTCGGACCTCTCCGACATGCGTCCCTCGCTGCTGCCGGGGCTGATCCGTGCCGCGCAGCGCAACGCCGATCGCGGCTATCCGGACGTGGCGCTGTTCGAGGTCGGCCAGTGCTTCCGCGACGACACGCCCGCGGGCCAGACCATGCGCGCCGCCGCCGTGCGGCGCGGCACGGCGCGGCTCGAAGGGTCGGGGCGGCACTGGGACGGCGGTGCGCGCACGGTCGACGTGTTCGACGCCAAGGCCGACGCGCTGGCGCTCCTCGCCGCCCTCGGCATGCCGGTCGGCGCGCTCCAGATCGTCGCCGGCGGGCCGGACTGGATGCATCCCGGGCGATCCGGCCGCATCCAGCTCGGGCCCAAGGCGGTGTTCGGCCATTTCGGCGAGCTGCACCCCTCCGTCCTGAAGGCGCTCGACGCCAAGGGGCCGATCGTCGCCTTCGAGATCGACCTCGAGACGCTGCCTGCGCCGAAGGCGAAGCCGACCAAGGTGAAGCCGCCGCTCGCGCTCTCGGGCTTCCAGCCGCTGACCCGCGACTTCGCCTTCGTGGTCGACGCGGGCGTCGAGGCGGCGGCGATCGTGCGCGCGGCGCAGGGCGCCGAGAAGGCGCTCGTGGCCGACGTCGCCGTCTTCGACGTCTACGAGGGCGAGCGCGTCGAGGCCGGCAAGAAGTCGGTCGCCGTCGCCGTGACCCTCCAGCCGCGCGAGAAGACGCTGACGGATGCCGAGATCGAGGCGATCTCGCAGAAGATTGTCGGCGAGGTGGGCAAGAAGACGGGCGCCGTCCTGAGGACGTGAGCCGCTGGAGCGGAGGGCGGACGCCGGCGGGATGCCGAACGAGGACGTGCAGCTTTCCGCTCGCGCGGCGGCGGCGCCTGCGGTAGAAGCGCGCCGCCTCCCCTCGACACCGGATCCGCGCCATGGCCACGCCCGTCTCCCCCCTCGCCCCCGCGACGCTCCCGACGCTGCCCGAGATCGCGGGCGTGCGCCTCGCCACGGCCGCGGCGGGCATCCGCTACCGCGGCCGCACCGACGTGCTCTGGGTCGGGCTCGACGCCGGCACCGCGGTCGCGGGCGTGTTCACCCGCTCGAAGTGCCCCTCCGCGCCGGTCGACTGGTGCCGGGCGAACCTCGCGGGCGGGGAAGCGCGGGTTCTCCTCGTCAATTCCGGCAACGCCAACGCCTTCACCGGCCGCAAGGGCGCCGACGCGGTGGCGCTCTCCGCCGACATCGCCGCGCGCGCAGCCGGCTGCGCGCCGGCGGAGGTGTTCGTCGCCTCCACCGGCGTCATCGGCGAGCCGCTCGACGCCACCCGCTTCGAGGGCGTGCTGCCGGACTGCGCGGCGCGCGCCGAGGGCGGCGCGGCCGCCTGGGAGGCGGCGGCGCGGGCGATCATGACCACCGACACCTTCCCCAAGCTCGCGACGCGCACCATCGACCTCGACGGCGTCCCGGTGACGCTCAACGCCATCGCCAAGGGCGCGGGCATGATCCAGCCGGACATGGCGACGATGCTCGCCTTCGCCTTCACCGACGCGGCGATCGCCGCCCCGGTGCTGCAGGCGCTGCTCGCCGCCGCGACGGAGCGCTCGTTCAACTGCGTGACGGTCGACGGCGACACCTCGACCTCGGACACGCTCGTCGCCTTCGCCACGGGCAAGGCCGACATGGCCCCGATCGCGTCCGCCGACGACCCGCGCGCCGCCGCCTTCGGCGCGGCGCTCGAGGACCTGCTCGTCGAGCTGGCCCAGCTCGTCGCCAAGGACGGCGAGGGCGCGCGCAAGTTCGTGACGGTCAGGGTGTCGGGCGCGGTCGACGACGCCTCGGCCAAGCGCATCGCCTTCTCGATCGCCAACTCGCCGCTGGTGAAGACCGCGATCGCCGGCGAGGACGCGAACTGGGGACGCGTCGTGATGGCGGTCGGCAAGGCCGGCGAGCCGGCGGACCGCGACCGGCTGTCGATCTCCTTCGGCGGCGTGCGCGTCGCCCGGGAGGGCGCCCGCGACCCGGACTATTCCGAGGAGGCGGCCTCCGCGGCAATGCGCCTCCCCGACGTCGAGATCGGCGTCGCGCTCGGGCTCGGGGACGGCGCGGCGCGGGTGTGGACCTGCGACCTCACCAAGGCCTATGTCGAGATCAACGGCGACTACCGCTCCTGAGCCGCGCCGGCGAGAGGCTCGCCGGGATGACCCGCGTGCGTCGACTCCGCGCGGCATGAACGTCGCCATCGTCGGCGATGCCCCCGCGTGCCGCCGCGCACGGCTCGAACGGCGCGACGTCCCGCGCACCTCCGACCCCTTCACCGGAAAGTGAGCAGACACGCGCCGGCCGTCTTGCGTGCCGCGGCGCTTTGGGCCAAACACGGGCGCTCACGCGCCGCCCTCCTCGGAGCTTCCACCGTGGCCAGCAAGACCAACTCCCGCAACCTCCTCACCGTCGTGTCGGTGATGATCCTCGTCGGCGTCGAGGTGTTCGGCGTCGCGCTCGCCGCCGGGTGGGCGATCGCGGGGCTGTTCGAGCTCGGCGACACGGTGAGCTACGTGCTGATGGCGCTGTTCAGCGTTCTCGGCCTGTGGCTGATGTGGGGCTTCTGGAAGAAGGCGGTCGAGATCGAGCCCGTCACGGGCTGACGCCCGCTCGCGCTTGCTCCCTCCCCTCCCCGCACGCTTGCTCCCGGCTCGAAAGGTTCGTATCTGAACCGTGCCGCCGGAAACCCGTTCTCATCCGGTGCAGGCATGCCTCGCATCATCGGCCCGGGCCACCGGCGCGCGCGCCGCGAGTGATGCGCCAGCCGAGGGAGTGAACGCGTGAGCGACAACGACGCCCCGAAGACCGCATCCGAGGAGACGGCGGAAAACCTGCCCCCGCGCGAGGCGATGGATTTCGACGTCGTCGTGGTCGGCGCCGGCCCCGCCGGGCTCGCGACCGCGATGCGGCTGAAGCAGCGCGCCGCCGAGGCCGGTGCGGAGATCTCCGTCGTCGTGGTCGAGAAGGGCGCCGAGGTCGGCGCGCACGTGCTCTCGGGCGCGGTGATCGACCCGTCGGGCCTCGACGCGCTGGTGCCCGATTGGCGCGAGGACCCCGAGCGCCCGCTGGATACCGAGGTGACGAAGGACGAGTTCCTGTTCCTCGGCCCGGCCGGCGGCGTGCGGCTGCCGAACCTGTTCATGCCCTCGCTGATGTCGAACCACGGCAACTACATCGGCTCGCTCGGCCGCGTCTGCCGCTGGCTGGCGCCGCGCGCCGAGGCGCTGGGCGTCGAGATCTATCCCGGCTTCGCGGCCTCCGAGGTGCTGGTCGAGGACGGCAAGGTGGTGGGCGTCGCCACCGGCGATCTCGGCATCACCCGCGAGGGCAAGCCCGGCCCGAACTACACCCGCGGCATGGAGCTGCGCGCCAAGTACACGATCTTCGCGGAGGGCGCGCGCGGCAACCTCGCGAAGCAGATGATCAACCGCTACGGCCTGATGGAGGGCCGCGAGCCGCAGAAATACGGCATCGGCGTCAAGGAACTCTGGGAGCTGCAGCCCGAGAAGCACCGCCCGGGCCTGGTGCAGCACTCGTTCGGCTGGCCGCTCGACAACCGGACCGGCGGCGGCTCCTGGCTGTACCACTACGGCGAGAACCTGGTCTCCGTCGGTTTCGTCGTGCATCTGAACTACGAGAACCCGACGCTCTCGCCCTTCGACGAGATGCAGCGCTTCAAGACGCATCCGATCATCGCGGAGACCTTCGAGGGCGCCAAGCGCATCGCCTACGGCGCGCGCGCCATCGTCGAGGGCGGCTGGCAGTCGGTGCCCAGGCTCTCCTTCCCCGGCGGCTGCCTCGTCGGCGATGCCGGCGGCTTCGTCAACGTGCCGCGCATCAAGGGCTCCCACAACGCCATGCTGTCGGGCATGCTGTGCGCCGACCACGTCTTCGAGGCGGTGCAAGCGGGGCGCGCCCACGACGAGGTGGCGAGCTACGAGGAAGCCTGGCGCGCCTCGGCGGTGGGCGAGGACCTCTACCGCGTCCGCAACGTCAAGCCGATGTGGTCGAAGTACGGCACCGCGCTCGGCGTCGCGCTCGGCGGCTTCGACATGTGGACGCACCAGATCATGGGCGCGTCCTTCTTCGGTACGCTCCCCCACGGCAAGCCGGACCATGCGTGCCTGAAGCCGCTCTCCGAGGTGAAGCCGAAGACCTACCCCAAGCCCGACGGCGTGCTCGCCTTCGACAAGCTCTCCTCGGTGTTCCTGTCGAACACCAACCACGAGGAGGACCAGCCGAGCCATCTCGTGCTGCTCGACCCGAAGGTGCCGGTGGAGCACAACCTGCCGAAATACGGCGAGCCGGCGCGGCTGTACTGCCCGGCGGGGGTCTACGAGATCGTCTATTCCGATCCCGACGCGAAGACGGACCCGAAGTTCGTCATCAACGCCCAGAACTGCGTCCACTGCAAGACCTGCGACATCAAGGACCCGACGCAGAACATCCAGTGGGTGACGCCCGAGGGCGGCGGCGGGCCGGTGTACCCGAACATGTGAGCGGCTGTCATCCCGGACGGCGAAGCCGATCCGGGACCCAGAACCTCGGGTGTTCGTGGAGCGGCGCGCCAGCGCCGCGGCCGGGACGGCTGCCGGCAGCGACCGTGGACGCGCGCGCTCTCGCGCACGCCGAGAGGTACGTCGCGGATCTGGGCCCCGGGCCCGCTTCGCGACCCGGGGTGACAGGGGTGCTCACCCCTCCCCGGCCAGCACCTCCGCCAGATCCCGCGTGAGCGTCCCCACCAGCGGCTCGAGGTTCTCGCGCCGGGTGCGCCGCACGCGCTCCGCCTTGAGGATCGCCTCGAGGTCGTGGAAGGTGCGCTCGAGGTCGTCGTTGACGAGCACGTAGTCGTAGTCCCGCCAGCGCTCGATCTCGCCGAGCGCGGTGCGCAGCCGCCGGCGGATGGTGGCGTGGTCGTCCTCGGCGCGGCGGGCGAGGCGCTTCTCCAGCTCGGCGATGGAGGGCGGCAGGATGAACACGCTCGCCACGTCGGGCCGCATCGCCTCGTAGAGCTGCAGCGTGCCCTGGACGTCGATGTCGAAGAGGATGTCGCGGCCCAGCTCGAGCGCGGCCTCGACCGGCGCGCGGGGCGTGCCGTAGTAGTTGCCGTGCACCTGGGCGTGCTCCAGCAGCTCGCCGCGCTCGCGCATCAGCAGGAAGTCGCGCTCCGGGATGAAGCGATAGTGCACGCCGTCGACCTCCGAGGCGCGGCGCGGGCGCGTCGTCACCGAGACCGACATGGTGATGTCCTTGTCGGTCTGGAGCAGCAGGCGCGAGAGCGTCGACTTGCCGGCGCCGGACGGCGAGGCGATGATCAGCATCACGCCGCGGCGGCTCCGCTCGCGCGCGCTTTCGGCCTCCACGATCGTGCCGGTCTCGGGTGCCATTGGCGTCACTCCACGTTCTGCACCTGCTCGCGCAGCTGATCGACGACGTGCTTGAGCGAAAGCCCGATCTGCGAGAGCGTCACGTCGTTCGCCTTGGCGCACAGGGTGTTGGCCTCGCGGCCGAATTCCTGGGCGAGGAAGTCGAGCCTCCGGCCCACCGCGCCGCCTTCGGCCAGCAGCGAGCGGGCCTGGGCCACGTGTGCGGCGAGCCGGTCGAGCTCCTCGCGGATGTCGGCGCGCGTGGCGATGAGCGCCGCCTCCTGCTGGAGCCGCCCCGCGTCGAGCCCGCCATGAGCCTCGAGGAGCGCCGCGACCTGCGCCGCGAGCCGCGTGCGGACCGCCTCGGCCGAGCGTCCGGGATGCGCCTCCGCCCGCGCGACGAGGTCGGCGATCGCGGCGAGATGCCCCTCGATCACCGCCTCCAGCGCCGCGCCCTCCTCACGGCGCGCGGCGGCGAGCGCCTCGGCGAGCCGCGGCAGGGCGGCGCGCAGGTCGGCTTCCAGTGCCGCGGGGCTCTCGGCGGCCTCGCCCTCGTCGAGCTCGATCACGCCGCGCACGGCGAGGAGCCCGTCGAGGGAGGCCGGGGCGACGCCGTCGGGCACCCGCACGTCCGCGAGCGCGTCGAGCAGCGCCTGCAGGACCTCGCGGTTGACCCGCACCGTCGGCGCGGCCGAGGCGCGCTGGAACGTCAGCGAGAGCTGCACCTGGCCGCGCGCGAGTGCCTGCGAGAGCACGCGCCGCGCCTCCTCGCCGATCGCGTCGAAGCCCGGCGGCGTGCGCGGACGCACATCGAGGCCGCGGCCGTTCACCGACTTCGCCTCGAGCGCCCACGTGGTGGCGCCCGTCGTCCCCGCTTCGCGGGCGAATCCCGTCATGCTGGCAATGGCCACGCGCGCATCACTCCGTTCCGTCCGGCGGCGCGCGGACCATAGGCGCGGCGTGCCCGCGGAACAAGACGCCCGATCCCGTCCTCCCCCGGCGGCCGCGCCGGCGTCGACGGGACACGCACGGGAGGTCCGTCGTGCGTTTCGGCCTCACGGCAAACGAGGGGAGAAGCCGGGGCTGGTCGGCGGCGCGCGTTCCCTCGACGCTCTCGTCGGCGGGGACCTCGCGCGGCCGGGCGCCGGAGCTAGTCCGCTCCGCGCCGCTCCCAGGCCTCGAACAGGTAGAACCCGTTCCAGCGCGCCAGAACGTCGGCGGCGCGCGTGTCGAAGCCGTGGGGCACGGGCGTCTCCCCGTCGAGGCGGCCGACGAAGGCCCAGTCCCGCGCGTCGATGAAGGCGGGGACCGCGCGGTCCTCGGGGACGGCACAACGCAGTTCCTGCGCGTCGCGGCGCATGAAGACGTTGAAGCGCGCCGACGGCGCGCGGACGGAAGGCGCGGGAGCGACGGTATCCGTCATCATGACCTGCTTCTCCCCTGCGGCGAGCCGTTGCGGGTGGTGCGATGCGACCGCACCGCGATTTCGACGATTCGTACCGGCGATCCGCGGCTTTTCGATGACGCGGCGGACCGTCGCACGCTGCAAAGGCCACGCTGACCCATTGCCGCCGGATTGGCAGGTGAAGCGTGCCTCACCGATCAAGAGCGCCCGAATCGCGGCGCGCATTCGTCGAGGGGTGGAATGACGCAGGCGATCACGGCGCGGCTCGACGCGTCCGCGGGCACTGCCGCGAGCGGGTCCACGCAGGTGGGTCACTCGCAAACCGGCGCGAGCCGGATTGGTTCCCTGCCGGTCGGCGCGACCGGCGCGACCGGGGCGGCTCGCTCCGCCCGCCGCATCGCCGCTGTGCTCGGCATCGGGCTCGCCGCCAATCTCCTGGTCGTCGACGGTGCGCGCGCACCGAGCGCCGGCATCGCCGCGGCGGTCGCGAGCCCCGCCCCGTGCTGCGTGTCGGGCCTCGTGCCGCTCGCCCTCGCCTCCGCCGGCCTCGACGCGCTGCGGACCCACCTCGCCGCCGCGACGCCGCAGGCGGCTCACACCCACATCGCCGCGCGCATGGCCCGCGCGGCGCCGGCGGCGGCGGGCGCGAAGCTCGAGACGCTCGAGCGCGCGATCTCGCGGGAGACCCGCACGGTGCGCTTCGGCGCCATGCGCGTCGAGCGCTGGATCGTCACCGCGGTCCGCGCCGCCGCCGCGCGCACGGGCGCCGATCCGGTCTTCATGCTCGCGCTCGCCGACAAGGAATCGAGCCTGCGCCCGGGGGTGGGCGCGAGCACGTCCTCCGCGGAGGGGCTGTTCCAGTTCATCGAGCAGACCTGGCTGCAGGTCGTCTACGCCTTCGGCGCCGATCACGGGCTCGCGGACGAGGCGGCGGACATCGCGCAGAACGCCGACGGACGCTACGTCGTGGACGACGAGGAGCGGCGCGCCGAGATCCTGGCGCTGCGCCGCGATCCGCTGCTGTCGGGCCTCATGGCCGGCGAGATGCTCGCCCGCGACCGGGCGCGCATCGAGGCGGCGCTCGGTCGGGGGCTCGCCCCGCACGAGGTCTACATCGCCCACTTCCTCGGCCCGGGAGGCGCCGAGCGCTTCCTCGCGGCCAAGGACGAGACTCCCGAGGGCGCCGCGGCCGCGATCTTCGCCGCCGCCGCGCGGGCGAACCGCACGATCTTCTACGACGGCGGCAACCGCAGCCGGCCGCTCAGCTTCGCCGAGGTCGACGCGCGCTTCGCCGCGATGATCGGCACGCGCATCGACCGCTACGTCTCCGTCGACGGGCGCTCCGAATCCGCCCGTGCGCGGCGCCTCGCGCGCCTGCTCGAGCACGGCAGCGCCGTCTATGCGCGCCTCGATCCGGACGCGCCCGGGGACACCGACGCCGCGGCCGCGTCCGAGGCGGACGCGCTCGTCCTCGCCACGATCGCCGGCGAGGAGGGCAAGACCGTCCCGCTGCCGCCCCGCGCTCGCCGCGGCGGCTGAGACGACACGCGCGCACCGGCGTCGCGCCGCCGTTGATCCAGATCAGGGCGGCGCCCCCCGGCGTCGGCCTAGCCTTCCCGAACGACATACCAGGGAAGGTCACCGCCCGTGCTCGCGTCACGCCACGTTCCGACCGACCGCGCTCGGCCGGCCCGACCCGGAAGGCGGCTCGACCGCGTCGTCGTCCCGACCGGCGCCGAACGGACCCTGCCCCCCGGCGAGATCATCGTCACCAAGACCGACCCGAAGGGTCGGATCACCTACGCCAACGCGACCTTCCTGGCGATGGCCGCGCTCGACGAGGCGCAGGCGATCGGCGCGCCGCATTCGATCATCCGCCATCCCGACATGCCGCGCTGCGTCTTCGCCCATCTGTGGCGGGAGATCGAGGCGGGCCGCGAGGTGTTCGCCTACGTGAACAACCTCGCCGCCGACGGCGCGCACTACTGGGTCTTCGCTCACGTCACCCCGAGCCGCGACGCCGCGGGACGCCTCGTCGGCTACCATTCGAACCGCCGCGGCGCCTCCGCCGCCGCCCGCGCCGTGGTCGAGCCGCTCTACGCCGAGCTCCTCGCGATCGAGCGCGCGCACGCGAGCCGCCGGGACGGGCTCGCGGCGTCCCAGGCCGCCCTCGCGGCGCGGCTCGCGGCACTCGGGCGCAGCTACGACGAGCTCGTCCTCTCGCTCGTCCGCCTGTGAGCGCGGGCGACGCGGCGTCGCACGCGCGTCGTCGAACCATGCTCCATCGGCTGCGCTTGACCTTCGGCCGTTCGCGCGCCTCCCATGACGGACCCGTTCCCGACGACCCCGCGCGCCGTGCAGCCGTGCCGCGCCCGCAGGAGAGCCCGACCATGAGCACCTGGAACCTCGACAAGCTCTTCGCGCCCCGCTCCATCGCCCTCGTCGGCGCGAGCCCGCGGGAGGGCTCGCTCGGGCGCACCGTGCTGCGCAATCTCGGCCGGGCGGGCTTCACCGGGCCGATCACGCCGGTGAACCCGCGCCACCGCGAGATCGACGGGCGCCCCTGCGTCGCCAGGCTCTCCGACATCGCGGAGGCTCCCGATCTCGTCGTCGTCGCCTCCCCGCCGGGCTCCGTGCCGGGCGTGATCGAGGACGCCGGGCGGATCGGGGCGGGCGCCGCGATCGTCATCACGGCGGGGCTGGGCCACGGCCCGGGCTCGCTCGCCGAGGACGCGCGCCAGCGGGCGCGGCGTTACGGGCTGCGAATCGTGGGACCGAACTGCCTCGGGGTCATGGCGCCCCGGGCGGGGCTCGACGCGAGCTTCGCCGCGAACGCACCCCTGCCCGGCGATCTCGCGCTCGTCTCGCAATCGGGCGCCATCGCGGCCGGCCTCGTCGAGTGGGGCAAGCAGCGCAACGTCGGCTTCTCCGCCGTGGTCTCGCTCGGCGACAAGGCGGACGTCGATTTCGGCGACTGCCTCGACTACTTCGCCGCCGACCGCCACACGCGCGCGATCCTCCTCTACGTCGAATCGATCAGCGCCGCGCGCAAGTTCATGTCCGCCGCCCGCGCGGCTTCGCGGGCGAAGCCCGTCGTCGTGATCAAGTCCGGCCGCCACGCCCAGGGCGCCAAGGCGGCGGCGACCCATACCGGCGCGCTCGCGGGCTCCGACGGCGTCTACGATGCGGCCTTCCGCCGCGCCGGCCTGCTGCGCGTCTACGACCTCGACGAGCTCTTCGCCGCCGCCGAGACGCTCGGCCGGCAGAAGCCGTTCCAGGGCTCGCGCCTCGCGATCCTCACCAACGGCGGGGGCGTCGGCGTGCTCGCCGTCGACCGGCTGATCGACCGCGGCGGAACGCTCGCCGAGCTCTCGGCGGACACCCGCACGGCGCTCGACGCCGTGCTGCCGCAGACCTGGTCGCGGGCGAACCCCGTGGACATCATCGGCGACGCCGACGCACATCGCTACGCCGCCGCGCTGGAAGCGCTCCTGAAGGACCCGGCGAACGACGCCGTCCTAGTCCTCAACGTGCCCACGGCGCTCGCCTCCGCGCCCGCAGCCGCGCAGGCGGTGGTCGAGACCGTGGCGCGCGACCGCGAGACGGCGTTCCGCCGCAAGCCCGTCTTCGCCGTGTGGCTCGGCGAGGACCCGCAGGCCGGGCGCGCCTTCGAGGCTGCCGGCATCCCGCACTACGCCACCGAGGCCGAGGCCGTGCAGGGCTTCATGCACCTCGTGCGCTGGCGCGAGGCGCAGGACATCCTGATGCGCACGCCCGCGAGCCTGCCGCAGGACTTCGCGCCCGACCGCGCCGCCGCCCGCGCCATCGTCGAGCGCGTCGTCTCGGAGGGGCGCACCTGGCTCGACCCGATCGAGGTGTCGGGCCTGATGCGCGCCTACGCCATCCCCGACGCGCCGGTGACGCTCGCGCGCACGGCCGAGGAGGCCGGCGCCGCGGCGCGGCCTTTCGTCGAGGCGGGCGGCACGGTCGCGGTGAAGATCCTCTCGCCCGACATCGTCCACAAGTCCGACATCGGCGGCGTCTCGCTCGACCTCACTAGCGTGCAGGCGGTGGAGGAGGCGACCCGCGACGTCCTCGCCCGCGCGGCTCGGCTGAAGCCGGGGGCGCGCGTCACCGGGGTGACGGTCCAGCCGATGGTGCGCAAGCCCAAGGCCCGCGAGCTCATCGCCGGCATCGCCCACGACGACACGTTCGGCCCCGTGATCGTGTTCGGCCGCGGCGGAACGGCGGTCGAGGTGATCAACGACAAGGCGCTGGCGCTGCCCCCGCTCGACATGAACCTCGCCGCGGGCCTCGTCGCCCGCACGCGGGTCTCGCGCGTCCTCGCCGCCTATCGCGACGTGCCCGCCGCCGATCTCGAGGCGGTCCAGCTCGTCCTCGTCAAGCTCTCGCACCTGGCCGCCGACCTGCCGGAGGTGCGCGAGCTCGACATCAACCCCTTCCTCGCCGACAAGGACGGGGTGATCGCCGTGGACGCCCGCGTCGCCGTGGCACCGGTGAGCGGCCGTCGCGCGAGCGCCCCCCACGCGAGCTTCGCGGTGCGGCCCTACCCCGTCGAGTGGGAGCGCCGCCTGCCGCTCCCGGACGGGCGCGAGGTCTTCGTGCGCCCGGTCCGGCCGGAGGACGAGGCGCTCTTCCTCGACTTCTTCAAGCGGGTCACCGACGAGGACCTGCGCCTGCGCTTCTTCGCACCCGTGAAGGACTTCTCGCATTCCTTCATCGCCCGCCTCACCCAGATCGACTACGCCCGCGCCATCGCCTTCGTCGCCGTCGACCCGGACACGGGCGAGATGATGGGCGCCGTGCGCCTCCACGCCGACGCCAACCACGAGAGCGGCGAGTACGCGATCCTGCTGCGCTCCGACCTCAAGGGCATCGGGCTCGGCTGGCGGCTGATGCAGCTGATGATCGAGTGGGCGAAGGCCGAGGGCCTCGCCCATGTCGAGGGCCAGGTGCTGCGCGAGAACAGCACCATGCTGGAGATGTGCCGCCAGCTCGGCTTCGCGATCCGCGCGGACCCGGACGATCCGGACCTCAAGGTGGTGCGGCTGGATCTGGAGGCCTGACGATGGCGAGCGTCCACGTAGCCGATCGTCCGTGTGGCCATGCGCACGCGGACGCGACGTCGCCGCGGCGCATCTCCCTATGGTTGCTGTTTGCGCCGCGGATCGCATAAGCTAAATCCCAGCGGCTCCCGGCGAGGGCTCGGCAATCCCCGATCAAGGCCGTGCGGCTGCGAAAACCCGCCGATGAATTCCTTCTCTTGCATAGGTCCTATGCCGGGTCTACGCTTCGGATCCGGGCGTGCGCCGCTCGGCCAGACGACAACGAGAGAATGGAGGAACCGGCATGCTCGACGATGCTTCCACGACGCCCCGCAGCCCGGCAGCCGACACCGCGGCTCCCGTGAGCGACACGGTCGAGCCCGGCCGTCGCGGCTTCCTGAAGGGCGCGAGCCTCGGCGCGATGGGCGCGCTGCTCGGCACCGCCATTCCGTTCGGCCGCAACATGCCCCCGGGCTTCGTGCCGGTGGCGCTCGCCCAGGATTCCGGGCTGGGCCTGATGGACGCCAAGCAGGGCCTGACGCTCCTCAACGACCGCCCGGTCAACGCCGAGACGCCGGCGCACCTGCTCGACGACGACGTCACGCCCTACGAGCGGATGTTCGTGCGCAACAACGGCCTCGTGCCCCAGCACGCCCTGGACATGAATGCCGACAGCTGGACGCTCACCATCGACGGCGAGGTCGAGAACCCGCTGACGCTGACGCTCGCCGACCTGCAGAACGAGTTCGAGACCGTCACCACTCCGCTGTGGGTCGAGTGCGGCGGTAACGGGCGCGCCTTCTTCCAGCCCGGCGCCTCGGGCAACCAGTGGACCGTCGGCGCCGTCGGCTGCCCGGAATGGACGGGCGTGCGCCTCAAGGACGTGCTCGAGCGCGCGGGCGTGAAGCCGACCGCCGTCTACACCGGCCACTACGGCAACGACGTCCACCTCTCGGGCGACCCGGACAAGGAGGTGATCTCCCGCGGCGTGCCGATCGAGAAGGCGCTCGCCCCCGAGAACCTGATCGCCTGGGCGATGAACGGCGAGCCGGTGCCGGCGATGCACGGCTTCCCGCTGCGCCTCGTCATCCCGGGCTTCCCCGGCTCGGTCTCGCAGAAGTACCTCACCCGCATCTGGGTGCGCGACCGCCAGCACGACGGCGCCAAGATGACGGGCTACTCCTACCGGCTGCCGGCCTATCCGGTCGCGCCCGGCACCGAGGTGCCGGAGAGCGACATGGTCGTCATGATGGAGATGCCGGTGAAGTCGCTCGTCACCTTCCCGGCGACCGGCGCCGAGGTGGCCGCCGGCCGGCCCACCGAGGTGCGCGGTCACGCCTGGTGCGGCAAGGGCGACGTCGCGGCCATGCACGTCTCCCTCGACTTCGGCCAGACCTGGCAGGAGGCGGAGCTGATGGCGCCGCCCAACACCTTCGCCTGGCAGCGCTGGACGGCGAGCGTCACCCCGCCGGAGGCCGGCTACTACGAGGTCTGGGCGCGCGCCACGGACAAGGACGGCAACATGCAGCCGGCGGTCGTCCCGGGCTGGAACCCGCGCGGCTACGGCAACAACATGATGCACCGCATCGCGCTGTTCGCCGTCTGAGGCGCCCGTTCGCCATGCATGCGACCCGGACCGGGCGCCCGCGATCGCGGGCGCCCGGCTCCGTCGCGCCCCTCGCACCGCCATTTTCGAGATCGCCGACCCATGATGTCACGCCCCCGCCGCGTATCGCCCGCGGCAGCCGCTCTCGCCCTCGTCGCCCTGCTCGCTCCCCTGCTCGCTCCGGCCGGCCTCGCGGCCCAGGGCTTCGACCCGATGCGCCCGGGCGGCGGCGGCTTCAACCCGATGCTGCCGCAGGGCGGCGCCCCCACGCCGCCGGCGGACGACGTCCCCCGCAATGCCGAGTTCGGCAACCTGCCCGACACGCCCGGCATGGAGGACACGTTCTATCTCTGCTCGGCCTGCCACTCGCTCGACATCGTCACCCAGCAGCGCATGACCGACGCGCGCTGGGACTACACCTGGACCTGGATGGTCGAGGAGCAGGGCATGGCGGAGATGGACGAGGAGACCAAGGACCTGATCCTCTCCTACCTGAAGCGCCACTTCTCCTCCGAGCGCTGAGCGGCGCGACCGCCTGCCGGCTCAGGCGAAGGCGAGCACCCGCGCCGGGCCGCCGGAGCCGCCGCGATGCTTCGGCGCGCCGAGCACCAGCGTGGCGCCGGAGGCGGGCAGCGCCTCCAGGTTGGCCACGCATTCGAGGCCCCAGCGGTTCTCGGGCAGCCAGGCATAGTGCGTTGCGAAGTCCGGCGAGGGGCCGTGGTCGAGGGAGAGCGTGTCGACGGCGATCCCCACCGCGGTGCTCTCCTCCAGCAGCATCTGCGCAGCCTCGAGATGGAAGCCGGGGAAGTGCATCGTCCCCTCCGCATCGACGTTGCGGAAACGCTCTCCGTCCACGTACGCGCCCCAGCCCGAGAGCATGGCGACGCAGCAGCCCTGCGGCAGCGGCCCGTTGGTGGCGATCCAGGCCTCGAGGTCGTCGGGCGTGACCTGCGCGTCGGCGTTCTCCGCCGCCTTGGCGCGGATGTCGACGATCGCGAGCGGGGCGACGAGGCTCGTCACCGGGATCTCGTCGACGCTCGCGCCGTCCTGCGAGAAGTGCAGCGGCGCGTCGACGTGGGTGCCGGTGTGCTCGTTCACGCGCAGCACATTGAGGTTGAACATGTGCTCCGCATAGTTGAACAGGTTCTCGACGAAGAACTGCTGCTCGCCGAAGAACGTCGGAAAGCCCTCGTGGAGCGTGTGCGTCAGGTCGACCGGCGCGCCCGCGATCTGGGCGCGGGCGGGGCTCGCGCCCAGCGTCGCCGCCCCCGCGGAGACGGCGGCGATCGCCGCCGCGCCGCCCGCCCCGCGGCGGAAGAGGTCCCGGCGGCTGAGCATGCGGTCCTTGACCGCGTTGGTCACGCAGATGTCGCACATGATCGCCTCTCCCCTCCGTGCGCGCTGCCCCGTGTCGCGCTTCCCCTGTGGGAAAAAGCTTAGCCGGGTGCGGCATCGCGTCAATCATCGAAGATCGTCTGTGCGTCCTCCCGCTCGAAGCACAGGTTGACCGTGCGCATGGTCGCCCGCGAGCGATGGCGCACGCCGGCCGCGACCAGATAGGCCTGCCCCGGCCCGAGCACGACGGTGCCCTCGTCGAGATCGATCTCGAGCCGCCCCTCCACCACGACGAAGAGCTCGTCCGACCCCGGATGCCGGTGCCAGCGATACGTCCCCTCGAAGACGGCGATGCGCAGGCAATGGTCGTTCACGCCGGCGAGGACGAAATTGTGGTGTCCGTCGAGGCCGCTCGTGACGGCTGCGAAGTCGACGGGCTGCGGGGTCTCGGAGGTCATCAGGCGGGCTCCCGGCGTGTGTATGCGGCATCCGATCCATCGGCGAGAGGTGCGCGCCTACGCAACCGTAAAGGTCGCGTTCCCCGTCACCCCGCGACCGCCCGCCCGCTTGCCGAAAGTTCACATCCGAACTACTCCTGGCCTGCGCCTTTCGTCGCATGAAGACGGCTCGCCCGAGAGCCGCCAGAGGAAACGCCAGAAAGCCTCCGAGGAGCCCGCCATGGCCTATCGCGCCCCCGTCTCCGAGATGCTGTTTTCCATGCGCGCCGTCGCCGGGCTCGACGCCAAGATCGCGACCGGCCTCTACCCGGACCTGACGCCGGACCTCGTCGCGCAGATCCTCGAGGCCGCGGGCGACTTCGCCGCCGAGCGGCTCGCGCCGCTGAACCGGCCGGGCGATCTCGCGGGCCTGACCAAGGACGCCGCCGCGGTGCGCACGCCCGACGGCTTCGCCCGGGCCTACCGCGACTGGATCGCCGGCGGCTGGAACGCGCTGCCGGGGCCCGTCGAGCACGGCGGCCAGGGGCTGCCGATCCTCGTCAACACCGCCTGCGTCGAGATGTGGAACTCGGCCAACATGGCCTTCGCGCTCTGCCCGATCCTGACCATGGGCGCCATCGACGCCATCGAGGCGCACGCCGCGCCGGAGCTCAAGGAGCGCTATCTCGGCAGGCTCGTCTCCGGCGAGTGGACGGCGACGATGAACCTCACCGAGCCGCAGGCGGGCTCCGACCTCTCCGCGCTGCGCACCCGCGCCGAGCGCGCCGAGGACGGCAGCTACCGCATCTTCGGCCAGAAGATCTACATCACCTACGGCGAGCACGACTTCGCCGACAACATCGTCCACCTCGTGCTGGCGCGCCTGCCGGACGCGCCGCACGGCACGCGCGGCATCTCGCTCTTCCTCGTGCCGAAGGTCCTGCCCGACGGCACGAGGAACGACGTCGTCTGCGCCGGCCTCGAGCACAAGCTCGGCATCCATGCCGCCCCGACCTGCACCATGGCCTACGGCGAGCGCGAAGGCGCGGTGGGCTGGCTCGTCGGGGAGGAGAATCGCGGGCTCGCCTGCATGTTCACGATGATGAACAACGCCCGGCTCGCCGTCGGCGTACAGGGCGTCGCCATCGCCGAGCGCGCGACGCAGCACGCCCTCGCCTATGCGCGCGAGCGCCGCCAGGGGCGCACCGCGAGCTACACGGGACAGGGGATGGTCGCCATCGCCGAGCACCCCGACGTCAGGCGCATGCTCGCGACCATGCGCGGGCTCACCGACGCCGCGCGCGGCATCTGCTTCCTCACCGCCGCCTCGCTCGACGAAGCGGCGCGCGCGCCCGACGTCGAGACGCGCAGGGCCGCGTTCGAGCGCGCCTCGCTGCTCACGCCGGTCGCCAAGGCGTTCTCCACCGACATCGGCGTGGAGGTCGCCTCGCTCGGCGTGCAGGTGCACGGCGGCATGGGATTCGTCGAGGAGACCGGCGCCGCGCAGCACTATCGCGACGCGCGCATCCTGCCGATCTACGAGGGGACGAACGGCATCCAGGCGATCGACCTCGTCACCCGCAAGCTGCCGCTGTCGGGGGGCGCGACGGTGCGCGGCGAGATCGCGCGCATCCGCGCGGTCGCGACCCGCGTGACGAAGGAGGCGGACGACGCCTTCGGCATGCTGGCCGCGCGCCTGCGCGAGGCGGTCGGGCGCCTGGACGAGACGACGTCGTGGATGCTGGCCGCGCTCGCGGACGGGCGTCAGGAGGATGCGCTCGCCGGTGCCGGCCCGTACCTGCGGCTGTTCGCGCTCGCCCGCGGCGTCGCCTGCCTCGCCGAGGAGGCGCTCGCCGCAAGGGCCGCCGTCGACGCGGGCGAGACCGACCCGGCGCACGCCGCGCGGATCGCGCGGGCGCGCTGGATGGGCGAGGCGCATCTGGGCGAGACCGAGGGCCTCGCCCGCGCCGCGACCGCCGGCGTGGCGGCATTGCCCGCAGCCGACGACGCGTGATACCGGTCGCGGCGGGCCGCGCGCGGCACACCACGATCGCGGAGTGACACTGCCGATGGAGACCGGCGCACAGCACGTGGTCGCCCTGGTCGCCGGCGCCTCGCGCGGCGTCGGGCTGGGCATCGCGCTGGGGCTGGCCGAGGCGGGCGCGACGGTGATCGTCACCGGCCGCTCGTCGGAGGCGGGCGCGCGCACCGAGGGCAGGCCGGAGACCGTGGAGGACGCCGCGCGCGCGGTGGAGGCGGCGGGCGGGCGCGGCTACCCCTACGTCTGCGATCACGGCAGCGAGCGCGAGGTCGACGGGCTCGTCGCCTGGGCGCTCAGGCGCTTCGGGCGCATCGACGTGGCGATCTCGTCGGTCTGGGGCGGCAACGAGGGGTTCGACGGGGAGACGTTCCCGGACGGCTCGCGCTGGGGCACGCCGTTCTGGCGACGTCCGGCCGGGCTGACGAGCCGGTTCCACGAGACGGGCGTGCGCCCTGCGCTCCTGCTGGCGCGCGCGGTGGCACCAGCGATGGTGGCGGCGCGGCGAGGGCTGATCGGCTTCGTGTCCTTCGACACGAGCGAGGGTTATCTCGGCGATGTCTTCTACGACGGCGCGAAACATGCGCTCAATCGCCTCGCCTTCGCCTGCGCGCAGGAGCTCGCGCCCCACGGCGTCACCGCGCTCGCGCTCTCGCCCGGGCGGGTGGCGACCGAGCGGGTGCGCGAGGCGGGGGAGGCGGACGCGGCGACGGAAACACCGCTCTTCGTCGGGCGCGCGGTGGCGGCGCTGGCGGCGGACCCGGAGGTCGCGCGCCACGCCGGCCGCGTCGTCGCCACCGCCGACCTGGCGCGCCTCTACGGCTTCACCGATCGAGACGGGGGCGTGCCGGAGCGCTTTCGGCCCTGACCGGCGGCCGGCGGCGCCGGGGTGGCGTGGCGCCCCGCGCATCGACGAGGCCGAGCGCCTTCGCCGTCTCGGGCAGGGACAGGCCGAAGCTCGCGAAGTGGGCGAGCGCGTCGACGACGCAGTAGGGGCACCAGGCCCGGTCGACGAAGGGCATCCGGTAGAACAGGTACTGCGCGGCGACCGCCGCCTGGGCACCGGAGAAGGCGCTCGCGGCGACGGGAATCCACGGCCGCTCGCGCCAGCGCTCGGGCGGGCCGGCGGCGGCGAGCGAGAGGTTCGCGGCGTGCATCGACAGCGTCAGCGGGCCGTCGGGCATGCCGTAGGAATAGGCCTCGTCCGAGGTGTTCACCTTGGCGGTGTCGAAGTGCGGCCGGCGCGTCGGCGGATCGGGCAGGCGACGCAGGGCGCCGGTCTGGAACAGCGTGACGAAGGCCATCGAGGCCATGCCGACGAGCGAGGTCGCGACGATCGCACGGCGATAGGCCATGTCCCGCGAGCGGTCGTGGCGCATCCGCGTCTTCAGGCGCTCGGGCGTATAGCCCGGGCTCGTCGCCTCCATGAGGTACTGCTTCATCGGTGCCTCGCTCTCGTGCCGCGGTCGGGTTCTCCGGCCAACGCCTGCCGCGTCGCGAGAGTTGCCGACGCGGCGAAATCGCGCGAGGGTGCCCGCCGCTTCCGGGAGAGACGATCCGCATGCCGAGCGACCCCACCGCCGATACGCGCCCCATCGTCGCGCTGGTCGCGCACGACGAGAAGAAGGGCGACCTCGTCGCCTTCTGCCGCTCGCACGCCCGCGAGCTCTCCCGCTTCCGGCTGGTGGCGACGGGGACGACCGGCGGGCGCATCGCGGAGGCGCTGCCGCAGCTCGAGATCACGCGGCTGAAGTCCGGCCCGCTGGGCGGGGACCAGCAGATCGGCGCGCTCATCGCCGAGGAGCGCGTGGCGGCCATGATCTTCTTCGTCGACGCGCTGACGCCCCACCCGCACGACGTCGACGTCAAGGCCTTGATGCGGCTGGCGATCCTCTACGACATCCCGTTCGCGCTGAACCGCGCCAGCGCGGAGCTGGTGCTGAAGGCGGACGAGGCCTGAGGGCGCACCTGCGCCGACGCGACACCTGCGCGGACGCGAAAAGGGCGCCCGGTCTCCCGGACGCCCGTCCCGATGCTTCGCCGTCGCAGTCGGCGCCTCACGCGCCCTGCTTCTCCAGGTCCTTCGACCATTCGCCGGTGGAGGCGAGCCCGTTCATGCGGGCGCGGTGGTTGAAGGCGGCCTGGCCGGCCTCGACGTTCTCGGGCTTGCCGGACCACGCCTTCTGCGGCGCCGCCTGGAGGGCGCGGCCGTAGGAGAAGGTCATGTGCCAGGGGAAGCCGCCGATCTTGTTCATGGCGTCGAGATGCGCGGTCGCATCCTCGTCCGACTGGCCGCCGGAGAGGTAGGCGATGCCGGGCACGGCGACTGGCACGCAGCGCTCGAGCACCTGGATCGTGCGCTCGGCCACCTCCTCGACGGAGGCCTGCTTCGGGGACTTCTTGCCAGGCACGACCATGTTGGGCTTGAGCACCGTGCCTTCCAGCACGACGCGCATCTCGTAGAGCTCCTGATAGAGCGTCTTGAGGACCCACTCGGTGACGTCGGCGCAGCGCTTGATGTCGTGGTCGCCGTCCATCAGCACCTCGGGCTCGACGATCGGGACGATGTCGGCCTCCTGGCAGATGGCGGCGTAGCGGGCCAGCGCGTGGCAGTTCGCCTTCACCGCCGTCCAGGTCGGGATGCCGTCGGCGATGTCGATCACCGCCCGCCACTTCGCGAAGCGCGCGCCGAGCTCGTAGTATTCCTGCATGCGCCGCGGCAGGCGGTCGAGGCCCTCGGTGATGGTCTCGCCCGGGCAGCCGGGGAGCGGGCGCGCGCCGGCGTCGACCTTGATGCCGGGGATCGCGCCGGACTGCTTGATCACCTCGACGAGCGGCGTGCCGTCCTTGGCCTTCTGGCGGATGGTCTCGTCGAAGAGGATCACGCCCGAGATGTGGTCGCGCATCGCCGGCTGCGTGCGGAACATGAATTCCCGGTAGTCGCGGCGATTGTCCTCGGTGTTCTCGACGGAGATCGCGTCGAAGCGCTTCTGGATGGTCGCGGTGCTCTCGTCGGCGGCGAGGATGCCCTTGCCGGGCTGCACCATCGCGTAGGCCACCTCTGTCAGCTGGTCGATGTTCATCGCGCCCCTTTCCTTTCCTCGGTTCCGGTCTCGTACGGTTCGGATCTCAGCGACGCAGCGCCTCGACGCCCGGCAGGCTCTTGCCCTCGAGCCATTCGAGGAAGGCGCCGCCGGCGGTGGAGACGTAGGAGAAATCGTCGGCCACACCCGCGTGGTTGAGCGCCGAGACGGTGTCGCCGCCGCCGGCGATCGACACGAGCGCACCCTCCCGGGTGCGCTTCGCGGCATAGCGCGCGGCCTCGACCGTGCCCTTGTCGAAGGGCGTCTTCTCGAAGGCGCCGAGCGGGCCGTTCCAGACGAGGGTCTTCGCGTCGCCGATCGCCGCGCGCACGCGGTCGACGGAGAGGGAGCCGACGTCGAGGATCATGCCGTCGTCGGGAATGGCGTCGATGCCGTACTCGTGGTGCGGCGCGTGCGCCTCGAACTTCTCCGCCACCGTGGCATCGACCGGCAGCACGATGGCGCAGTTCGTCGTCTTCGCCTTGTCGAGGATGCGCTGGGCGGTCGCCGCGAGGTCGCGCTCGGCGAGCGACTTGCCCACCGCCACCCCGATGGCGTGGAGGAAGGTGTTGGCCATGCCCCCGCCGATGACGAGGCTGTCGACCTTCGAGACGAGGTTCTCCAGCAGGTCGAGCTTGGTCGAGACCTTGGCGCCGCCGACCACCGCGCAGACCGGCCGCCGGGGGTGCTCGAGCGCCTTCGTCAGCGCGTCGAGCTCCGCCTGCATGGCGCGGCCGGCGAAGGCCGGCAGGATGTGCGCGACGCCCTCGGTCGAGGCGTGGGCGCGGTGCGCGGCGGAGAAGGCGTCGTTGACGTAGAGATCGCCGTTCTCGGCGAGCGACCTGGCGAAGTCGGCGTCGTTCTTCTCCTCGCCCGCGTGGAAGCGGGTGTTCTCGAGCAGCAGCACGTCGCCGTTCTGGAGCTTCGCCACCGCCTCACGCGCGACGTCGCCGACGCAGTCCTCGGCGAAGGCGACCTCGCGGCCGAGCGCCCGAGCCAGCGCCGGGACGACGACCGAGAGGCTCTCGCTCTCGACCCGCTTGCCCTTCGGCCGCCCGAAATGCGCGAGGAGGACGACCCGCCCGCCCCTGTCGGCGATCTCGCGGATCGTGGGGACGACGCGCTCGATGCGGGTCGCGTCGCCGACGCGGCCGTCCTCGACGGGGACGTTGAGGTCGACGCGCAGCAGCACGCGCTTGCCGCGCGGGTCGGCGTCGTCGAGGGTGCGGAAGGCGCTGGTCTTGTCGGCCATGGCGGGCACTCCGTGCAGGAAACGCGGGACGTCACGCTCGAGGATCGGATCGCGGGCGCGGACCCGGCGCACCGGGCGCCGGGCCTCGCAGGGGGTCGCGTCAGATCAGGCGCGCCATGTGCACCGCGGTGTCGGCCATGCGGTTGGAGAAGCCCCACTCGTTGTCGTACCAGGACATGACGCGCACGAGCGTGCCCTCGAGCACCTTCGTCTGGTCCATGTGGAAGATCGACGAGTGCGGATCGTGGTTGAAGTCGATCGAGACGTTCTTCTCGTCGGTGTAGCCGAGCACGCCCTTCATCGGGCCCTCCGCCGCGGCCTTGATCGCGGCATTGATCTCGTCGACCGCCGTCGCGCGCTTGGCCACGAACTTGAAGTCCACGACCGACACGTTCGGCGTCGGCACGCGGATCGCGACGCCGTCGAGCTTGCCGTCGAGCTCGGGCAGCACGAGGCCCACCGCCTTCGCCGCGCCCGTCGAGGTCGGGATCATCGACAGGGCCGCCGCGCGGGCGCGGTAGAGGTCCTTGTGCATCTGGTCGAGCGACGGCTGGTCGTTCGTGTAGGAGTGGATCGTCGTCATGAAGCCGTGGTCGATGCCGACCGCGTCGTTCAGCGCCTTCGCGACGGGCGCGAGGCAGTTCGTCGTGCACGAGGCGTTGGAGACGACGAGGTGGTCCTTCGTCAGCCCCTGGTGGTTCACGCCGAAGACGACGGTGAGGTCCGCGCCGGAGGCGGGCGCCGAGACGATGACGCGCTTGGCGCCGGCCTCGAGGTGCAGCGCCGCCTTCTCGCGCGACGTGAAGATGCCGGTGCACTCGAGCGCGATGTCCACGCCGAGATCCTTGTGCGGCAGCTCGGCCGGGTTCTTCACCGCCGTGACCTTGATCGGCCCGGTGCCGACGTCGATCGTGTCGCCGTCGACCGTCACCGTGCCGGGGAAGCGGCCGTGCACCGAGTCGTAGCGCAGGAGATGAGCGTTGGTCTCGACCGGGCCGAGGTCGTTGATGGCGACGACCCGGATGTCCGTGCGCCCGCTCTCGGCGATGGCGCGCAGGATGTTGCGCCCGATCCGCCCGAACCCGTTGATGGCGACCTTCACCGTCATCTCGATCTCCCTGTGCTGCGCCGGCGCGCCGCGCCGGCTCGTCGATTGCGTCCCGTCTCGCCGCGTGGCGCGCCGCCGAGGCGGCGCGCGCGGCTCAGCCGTTGTGCCGCGCCGTGATCTTGTCGGCGAGCGCCGCGGCGGTGATGCCGAAGTGCTCGTAGAGCTGCTTGTAGGGCGCGCTCGCCCCGAAGCTCTCCATGCCGACGAACACGCCGTCGCTCCCGATCACCGCGTCCCAGCCGAAGCGCACGCCCGCCTCGACGGCGGCGCGGATCGGCGCGTCTCCGAGGATGCGCGCGCGCACCTCCTCCGGCTGCGCGAGGAAGAGGTCGAGCGCAGGCGTCGAGACAACGCGCGAGGGGATGCCGCGTTCGGCGAGCAGCGCCTGCGCCGCGAGCGCGATCTCGACCTCCGAGCCCGAGGCGAAGATCGTCGCCTTCGCCGCGCCGCCCTGCGCCGGGGACAGCTCGTAGGCGCCGGTCTCGCAGAGGTTCGCGTCGCTGTGAGTCGTGCGCGCCGGGGCGAGGTTCTGGCGGGTGAGCGCGATCACGCTCGGCCCGTCCGTGCGCTCGAGCGCGAGCTGCCAGCACTCCGCGGTCTCGACCGCGTCGCCCGGCCGGAAGACGCGCATGTTGGGCATCGCGCGCAGTGCCGCGAGGTGCTCCACCGGCTGGTGGGTCGGGCCGTCCTCGCCCAGCCCGATCGAATCGTGCGTCATCACGTAGATCGCCGGGATGCCGGCGAGCGCCGCGATGCGCATCGCGGGTCGCGCGTAGTCGGTGAAGACGAGGAAGGTCGCGCCCGCCGGGCGGAAGCCGCCGTGGAGCGCGATGCCGTTCATCGCCGCCGCCATGCCGTGCTCGCGGATGCCGTAATGCACGTAGCGGCCGGCGAAGTCGCCGGGCTTCACGGGGACGGAGGTCTTGACCTTGACGTTGTTCGACGGCGTCAGGTCGGCGGAGCCGGCGACGAGCTCGGGCACCGCAGCGGCGATGGCGTTCAGCACCGCCTCGCTCGCCTTGCGGGTCGCCACCGCCGCGGGGCCGTCGACGAGCGCGCGCTTGTGGGCGGCGATCGCCTCGCCGAGCGCCTTCGGCGGGATGCCCGCGAGGCGCCGCTCCAGGTCGGCGCGGGTCTCGGCGGGCAGAGCCTGGAAGCGCTGCTCCCAGGCCTTGCGGGCGGAGCGTCCCTTGCGGCCGGCCTTCTCCCAGGCCTTCTTGATCGAGGCCGGGATCTCGAACGGCGCATGGCCCCAGCCGAGCGCCTTCTTGGCGCCGGCGAGCTCCTCGGCACCCAGCGGCTCGCCGTGCGCCTTCGACGTGCCCGCGCGCGTCGGTGCGCCGAAGCCGATCGTGGTCTTGCAGGCGATCAGCGTCGGGCGATCCGCCTTCCGCGCACGGGAGAGGGCGCGGGCGATCGCCGCCTGGTCGTGGCCGTCGACGCGCATCGTCTTCCAGCCGCAGGCCTCGAAGCGCTTGCACTGGTCCGTCGTGTCGGACAGCGACAGCGGCCCGTCGATCGAGATGCCGTTGTCGTCCCACAGGACCACGAGCTTGTGGAGCGCCAGGTTGCCGGCGAAGGCGATCGCCTCGTGGGAGATGCCCTCCATCAGGTCGCCGTCGGAGGCCAGCACGTAGGTGTGGTGATCGACGATCTCCTCGCCGTACTCCGCCGCGAGCATGCGCTCGGCGAGCGCCATGCCGACCGCGGTGGCGATGCCCTGGCCGAGCGGCCCGGTCGTCGTCTCGACGCCCGGCGTGACGAAGTTCTCGGGATGGCCGGGGGTCTTCGAATGGAGCTGGCGGAAGTTCTTCAGCTCCTCGATCGTCATGCCCTCGACGCCCGTCAGGTGCAGGAGCGCGTAGAGCAGCATCGAGCCGTGGCCGGCGGAGAACACGAACCGGTCGCGGTCCGGCCAGGCCGGGTCGGCGGCGTCGTACTTGAGGAACTTCGTGAACAGCACCGTCGCGACGTCCGCCGCCCCCATGGGCAGGCCGGGATGGCCGGACTTGGCCTTCTCCACCGCGTCCATCGCCAGCGCGCGGACGGCGTTGGCGAGATCGGACGGAGTCGGGGCCGCCTCGGCGGCTGCGGCGGCGCGGGCCGGGTCGGGCTGGTCGTTCACAGGGTCTTGTCCGTGGCTCGTGGGCGGGCCCCGGATCGCGGGGCCATGTCGGGTCGCGGGCTGATTACCATGGCCCGCCCCCTTGTCAAAGCCGGCCCCGAGACTTTCGACGCAACCGCAGCACGCGCGATCAGCCGCCGCACGCCCCGGGGGCGTCCGCGGCGTGCGGTGTGCGCATGCGAAAAGGCGCCCGGGTGGGGCGCCTTCGCGGGGACGATGCTGTCCGGAGGGACGGGATCGAAGGAGGCGGGGCGACCGGAACGGCGCCCCCGCGGCTCACTTGATCTTCGTCTCCTTGAAATCGACGTGCTTCTTCGCAACGGGATCGTACTTCCGCTGCGTCATCTTCTCCGTCATCGTGCGGGTGTTCTTCTTGGTGACGTAGAAGTAGCCGGTGTCGGCGGTCGACAGCAGCTTGACCTTGATGGTGACGGCCTTCGCCATGGGATCGTCCTCGTGAGCCTCGTCGCGGCGCCGGGACCCGTCGGGCCGCCACCACACCGCCAAAACCGAAGAGGCCGGGCGAGCCCGGCCGAAAGTCGCCTGCATATGCGCGATCGGGCGTCGCGCGTCAAGGCCGGATCGGTGCGCCTCAATCGAACAGGGAGTCGATGTCGTCCTGCGAGACGTGGCCCGCGTCCTCCTCGAGCTTGGGCCCGTTGAGCAGCGCCTTCTCGTCGTCGACCTTGGGCCCGAGCACCTCGTGCTGGATCAGCTCCTGGAACGCGTCGAGGCCGCCCCACACGTCGATCATGCGGTCGAGGCGCTCCTCGACGAACTTGAGCACGTTGACGATCTTGGTGATGCGCTGGCCGGTCAGGTCCTGGAAGTTGCAGGCCTCGTACATCGAGATCACGCGGTCGAGGATGGCGCCGATCTCGTCGCCCGAGCCCTTCGTCCCGCCAGAGGCGCGCAGCATGTTGACGTGCGTCTCGATGTCCTCGAGGCCCGACAGGATCGAGCCCGTCGCCTCCTCGGTGGCGGTGACCACGGCGTCGAGCTCGCCGGCGACCCGGCGCATGCCCTTGCCCTCCTCGTCGGACTTGTAGAGCGAGGCGATCTCGCGCTTCGTCTGCGTGATCGCCGCCTTCATGGCGTCGATCTCCTGGCGCAGCGCGTAGACCTCCGTGATCTCCTTGCGATAGGCGTCGATCACGTCCGACGCGAGGCGTTGCGACGGGTCGAGGAACTGCCGCAGCTCGCCGATGGCCTCGATGATGTGCGACAGCCGCGGGTCGGCACAGCCGGACCCCGCCGCGGCGCCCGGCACGGCGCAGCCGCCGTTGAGCACCGGCGGCAGCGTGATCGGCTCGTGCCGGAGGGTTTCCTCGATGCGGTAGCGCTTTTGGGAAAAGGACATCTGTCGCCGACGCTGGTCTGGACACGGGGATGGCGCACAGTCGCCCATCAAGGTTTAGGATTGGGTGAACGTGACCGACGAGCCGGCAGCGTCGGCCGGGCGCCGCGCGTTCACCACGTTGCTGCACGCGCGCTTAAGGTTAAGTTCAACGAGGCATCGCGCGTCCACGAACCTTCAAGGCTGCGCGCCCTTCGCTCTCTCGCGGGCGTCCGTGCCGAGCGCACGGCCGCCGGGGAACGGAGGGAGAGTGGATCATGCTCGCAAAGCTCGGGCTCGCAAGGCTCGTCCGGCGCCCGCGAAGCGGCGCCATCGTCGCGGCGGCGCTCGCCGCCCTCGTCGCGCTGGCGGCGCCCGCACCGCGGGCGCAGGCGCAGGATCTCGGCGGCGGCTTCCTGGAGCTGCTGCTCACCGGGAGGGACCCGACGCCGCAGCGCGCCGCGGCGCTCTACGCCGCGCCCCCGCCGGCGGCCGCCGGCCCGGCGCGGGTGGCGCCGCCGGTCGAGACGCGCCGCCCCGCACCGGCCGCGCCGCAGGTCGCCGCCGTGCGACCCGGCGGAGGCGCGATCGCCGATATCTATCGCCGCCAGGTCGTCGGCTACGACGGCCCCCACGCGCCGGGCACGGTCGTCGTCGACACGCGCAACAAGTTCCTGTTCCTCGTCCAGGAGGGCGGCACGGCGCTGCGCTACGGCGTCGGCGTGGGGCGCGAGGGCTTCTCCTGGCGCGGCACGGAGCGCATCACCCGCAAGGCGGAATGGCCGGACTGGCGCCCCCCGGCGGCCATGCGCCGGCGCCAGCCGGAGCTGCCGGCCTTCATGCCCGGCGGCCCCTCGAACCCGCTCGGCGCCCGCGCGCTCTATCTCGGCGACACGCTCTATCGCATCCACGGCACCAACGAGCCGGGCTCCATCGGCCGCGCGATGTCCTCGGGCTGCATCCGCATGATGAACGACGACGTCGTCGACCTGTACCAGCGGGTGCGGGTGGGGACGCGGGTCGTGGTGATGTGAGCGGGCGCGGGGGTGCATCGCGCGAGGCGAGCACCTCTCGGCAGCCGTCCGGCGCAGGTCGACGGCGCAGGTCGACGGCGCAGGTCGACCGCGCTTGCGCCGGAGCCCCGTGACGAAGACGTCGCGTCGATCGCGCGCGTGGAGCGGGTCGGCGCCGGCGACCGCCGTGACGGGCCGGGCAGACCGGCCGGTCTCGTAGCCGACCCGTCGGCTCGCCGTCGGGCGAAGCCGACGCCTCGGCGCGTGCGCCTACGCGCGCCCGAAGAGCCCGAAGAGCCCGGATAGCCCGAAGAGTCCGAAGAGCCCGGACATCCCGCCTCGGCGCACGGCGCACCACACGCGTTGCGCGGTTTCGCACCGCCCTTCGCACCGACGATCAACCATTTCTTCATGCCCGACGAACGAAGTTCTGCTCACCTATCTTTACGTAAGCGAGACGCAGATGCGAAGAGTACGGGCGTTCGGGCTTCAGGCCGTCATCACCGCCACGGTCGCCGCGGTGGCGCTCCTGGCGAGCGTGGCCGTGGGCGTCATCGCCTACCGCAGTGCGCACGAGGCACTCACCGAGGCGAGCCGCGAGCGGCTCGCACTGATCTCCACCTCCCGTGCCGCCGCGCTCCAGCGCACCCTGGATGCGACCGTGCGCGACATCGAGGCGCTTTCGGAGAACGTCGCGGTCCGCTCGGCGCTCGGCGAGCTGAAGGACGCCTACTTCCTCAACCCGCAGGAGCGTGAGCGCTTCGTCACCTACTTCACCGCCCCGGCGGGGATCGAGGAGCGCATCGCCCTCACCGGCCAGGGCGAGCGCACGCTCTACGCCTGGCGGCACGAGGGGGTGCACGCCTCGTTCCGCGCGATCATGGCCGATCGCGGCTACGCCGACATCCTCGTGCTGACGCCGGAGGGCGACGTCGTCTATTCGGTGGGCAAGCACGGCGACTTCGCCGGCGCCGTCGCCGACGCGACCCTCGCCGGCAGCGGGCTCGCCCGCGCCCACGCCGCGGCGCTCGCGGGCGTCGAGACGACCGACGGACGGGTCGCGGCAAGCACCGCGGCGATCGACTTCGCGCCCTACGCCGCCGTCGGCGGCGAGCCCTCCGCCTTCCTGGCGCGCGCCGTGGTCTCGCCCGACGGCAGCCTCGTCGACGGCGTGCTCGTCTACCGCATCGCCGCCTCGAGCTTCGACGCGGTCCTCGCGGACCGCACGGGGCTCGGCGAGACCGGCGAGAGCTACATCGTCGGGGCGGACGGCCTGCTGCGCTCGCAGCGCCCGCGCGTCGACGCGACCTCGGTCCTCGCCCCGCTCGGCCGCCCGGCCGTGATGGAGGCGGCTGCCGGCGGCTTCGAATACGTCCAGGATGGGGTCGAGCGCTTCGCCGACAAGCGCGCGCTCTCCTTCATGGACGTGCCGTTGAATCTGGTGACCGAGCAGGAGGCGAAGGAGGCGCTCGCGCGCGTCGCGGCGACCCGCGACGGCATCCTGGTGGCGACGCTCGCCGTCCTGGGCGGCGCGCTCGTCCTCGCGCTCCTGATCGGCCGCTCGATCGCCAAGCCCATCTCCGCGCTCGCGGTGGCGCTGCGCGCCATCGCCGACGGGTCGGCGACCGCCGGCGAGGGCCGCATCGTCGGTGACGAGCGCCGCGACGAGATCGGCGAGATCGCCCGCGCCGTCGCCGGCATCCGCGACCGCGTCCAGGCCGACGCGGCCGCCCGCGAGGCGGAGGAGCGCGACGCCCGCGAGCGCGAGGCGCAGGCGCGCCAGCGCGCCATGCGCGCGCTCGCCGGCGAGCTCGAGCAGACGGTCGGCGAGGCGCTGCGCACCCTCGGCCGGGAGGCGCAAGCGCTCTCCGCCGCGTCGCAGGACATGGCCCGTCTCTCCGAGAGTGCACGCGGCGGCTCCGAGCGCGTCGCGGGCGCGGCGGGCGCCGCCGGCGGCTCGGTGCGCGACGTCGCCGTCTCCGCCGAGCAGCTCTCCGACTCGATCGGCGAGATCGCCGGCCTGATCAGCCGCTCGGCGACGATCACCAACGAGACCAACGCGCACGCCGCCTCGACGAGCGACGTCGTCGCCTCGCTCGAGGAGAACGCCCAGCGCATCGGCGAGATCGTCACGATGATCGACTCGGTGGCGGAGCAGACGAACCTGCTGGCGCTGAACGCCACGATCGAGGCCGCCCGGGCGGGCGCCGCCGGCAAGGGCTTCGCGGTGGTGGCCGCCGAGGTGAAGTCGCTCGCCTCGCAGACGGCGAAGGCCACCGAGGAGATCTCCCGCCAGATCGCCTCGATGCGCGACGCCACCCGCAACGCCGTCGGCGCGGTGGGCTCGATCAAGACCCGCGTCGCCGAGATCGCCACCGCCATGACCTCGGTCGCGAGCGCCATCGAGGAGCAGTCGGCGGCGACGCAGACCATCGCGGCGAGCGCGGAGGGCGCGCGCGAGAACGCCGCGGGCGTCAGCGACGGGATCGAGGAGGTGCGCGCCGTGGTCGTCTCCACCGACGAGGCGGCCGATCGCGTGGTGCGGGCGAGCGCCGTGGTGCGCGAGCAGACGACCCTCCTCGACGACCGCATCCGCCGCTTCCTCGACGAGGTCGCCGCGGCGTGACCACGCTGCCGGGCGGCGCGGCATTTCCGCCGCGCCGCGGACATTCGTCCTCGCCGTGCGCCGCGCGCCGTTGACGGGCGCGGCGCACGAACTAAAGGTGCGCGCTCCCGTTCCCGCGGAGGCTTCCCCCGCATCCCGAAGGAGACAGCGCACGATGACTGCCGTCTGGCCCGTGCATGGCGAGATCACCGGCCCGATCGTGATGATCGGCTTCGGCTCGATCGGCAAGGGGACGCTTCCCCTGATCGAGCGTCACTTCGCCTTCGACAAGGACCGGTTCACGGTCGTCGACCCGAGCGATGCCGACCGGGCGCTGCTCGACGATCGCGGCATCGCCTTCGTTCACGAGGCGGTCACCCGCGAGAACTACCGCGAGCTGCTCACGCCGCTGCTGACGAAGGGCGGCGGGCAGGGCTTCTGCGTCAATCTCTCGGTCGACACCTCCTCGCGCGACCTGATGCGCCTGTGCCGCGAGCTGGGCGTGCTCTACATCGACACCGTGGCGGAGCCCTGGAAGGGCTTCTACTTCGACAAGGACGCCGGCCCCGAGGCGCGCACGAACTACGCCTTGCGCGAGGCGATCCTGGCCGAGCGCCGGGACCGGCCCGGCGGCACGACGGCCGTCTCCTGCTGCGGCGCCAATCCCGGCATGGTGTCGTGGTTCGTCAAGCAGGCGCTCGTCAACGTGGCCACGGATCTCGGGCTCGCCTTCGAGACTCCGACGTCGCGCGAGGGCTGGGCCGCGCTGATGCGCGACGCCGGCGTCAAGGGCATCCACATCGCCGAGCGCGACACCCAGCGCGCCCGCGACCCCAAGCCGATGGGCGTGTTCGTCAACACCTGGTCCGTCGAGGGCTTCGTCTCCGAGGGGCTCCAGCCCTCCGAGCTCGGCTGGGGCACGCACGAGACCTGGATGCCCGACAACGCCCGCACCCACGAGTCCGGCTGCGGCGCGGCGATCTACCTGCTCCAGCCCGGCGCCAACACCCGGGTGCGTTCCTGGACGCCGACGGCGCAGGCGCAGTACGGCTTCCTCGTGACGCACAACGAGTCGATCTCGATCGCCGACTACTTCACGGTGCGCGCCGGCGGCGAGGTCGCCTACCGCCCCACCTGCCACTACGCCTACCATCCGGCGAACGACGCCGTGCTCTCGCTGCACGAGATGTTCGGCGCCGGGGGCGTGGCGCAGGAGACGTTCCACATCCTCGACGAGCACGAGATCGTCGACGGCATCGACGAGCTCGGCGTGCTGCTCTACGGGCACGAGAAGAACGCCTACTGGTACGGCTCCCAGCTCTCCATCGAGGAGACGCGCCGGATCGCCCCCTACCAGAACGCGACGGGCCTGCAGGTCTCCTCCGCCGTCCTGGCCGGCATGGTCTGGGCGCTCGAGAACCCGAACGCCGGCATCGTCGAGGCGGACGAGCTGGACCACGTGCGCTGCCTCGAGATCCAGCGTCCGTACCTCGGCCCGGTCGTGGGGGTCTATACCGGCTGGACGCCCCTCGACGGGCGCCCGGGCCTGTTCCCAGAGGACATCGACACGAGCGACCCCTGGCAGTTCCGCAACGTCCTCGTGCGGTGACCGTCGCCGTCCTGCGACGCGGGAGCGGGATGACAGCTCCCGGGTCCGCCCCCATATTTCGAGGCGGATCCGGAGCCCGAGCCACGATGCCCCATTTCGACCCCCACTACGCCGACAAGCTGCGCGGCTCGCAGGGCGTGGCGGACGCCGACAGCGTGCTCGACCTGCGCGGGGCCGGGCGCGCCGCGGCGGAGGCCTCGCTCGCGGAGCTGATCGAGCGCTCCCGCTTCGGCGAGGCGAAGGCGGTGGCGATCCGGATCGCCGCGCCGCTGCCCGGGGCGGGCGAGACGCTGTTCCAGCCGGTGGGCCGGGCGCTGCTCGAGGCCAAGCGCAAGGGCCACGTGACGAGCCTCTCGCCCCTGCCGGCGGGCGACGGCCTCGGCTTCTTCGTGCGCCTCGCCGGCCGCGCCGGCAAGGCTTGACCCGGGCGATCGGGCTTGCCATTTCGCCGGTGTGGCTGTAAGGACCCGCCTTCGCCAGAATTTCCCCGACCCGGCAAGCCCGTCGGCAAGCTCATCGAAAGGGGCCGCTCATGGCTCGCGTGACCGTCGAAGACTGCATCGACAAGGTCGAGAACCGTTTCGAGCTGGTGCTGCTCGCCAGCCACCGCGCCCGCATGATCTCGTCGGGCGCCCCGCTCACCATCGATCGCGACCGCGACAAGAACCCGGTCGTCGCGCTGCGCGAGGTCGCCGACGAGACCGTGCGCCCGGACGACCTGCGCGAGCAGCTCATCCACTCCATGCAGAAGTACGTCGAGGTCGACGAGCCGGAGGCCGAGGCCGTGCCGATGATCGGCGCCCCCGCCCCCGAGGGCTCCGGCGGCGAGGACGGCGAGGTCAGCTTCGACCGCATGTCGGAGGAGGACCTCCTGCGCGGGCTCGAGGGGCTGCAGCCGCCGGCGCAGACGGACGACGACGAGGGCTGAGGGACCGGCCCACTGCCGGTTGGACGTTCATGAGCCCGGCCGTGAGGCCGGGCTTTTTCGTTGCGATCGCGACCGCCCGCCGGCGCGGACGCGTCAGCGCGGGCGGGACCGCGACGACGGCAGGGCCCATGCCATCGCCGCCTCGAATTCCCCGTCGGTCATGGCGACACCGGCGCGGGCGAGGTGCCGGAAGGCCTCGAGCGCTTCCTCCGGCGGCAGGTTGACCAGCTCGGTGACATGGCACCTTGCGTCCATCAGGAGGCGGGTGACCTGATCGAACCAGTCCAGGTGCGCCTGGGGCACGACGCGGCCCGGCGTGCGCAGGACCAGCGACCACAGGAGCGCGTTCTCGAACAGCGCACGCACCGGCACGCGGTTGCCGCTCGTCGCCTCCTCGACGGGGACGAAGTGGATCGCGCGGGCTTCCGGGTCGCCGACCAGCGCCTTGCCGGATCGCCACGTGGCGCGCTCCGCCTGCGTCATGTCGGACGGCCCCGGCGTGTCGAAGGGAGCGAGCGACCACGCGAAGGTGGCGAGCCGATTCTGCCCGTCGAGCAGGATCGAGAAGCGCCGGGCGTAATGGGGCTGAAGCGGGCCTATGCGCCCGCGCGAGGCACCCGCGAGATCGATTCCCTCCGGCGGGCGCCAGATCAGGAACTGGCCGATGGGCCAGCCGCGCAGCAGGCTCGCCCAGAAGCGCTCGACGTCGTCCTGTCCCCAGACGTAGGGGCGCCGGAACGCGGCCGGCGCGAGGAAGCCCTCGCGGGCGCGTCGCATGACCGTCTCGATCAGCTCGCCGTTCACCGTGACCCGCGCCATGACGTCCTCCCGACGCCCGCGTTCCAGCCCACCGCGCGACCGAATTGAGCGCTCGCGCCGTGCGCGCTGCGGAGCTTAGCGGAAGTCGCGATCGTGCGCACGCGGGTCGCGCGGCGCTACCGAAGCTGTCGGCGGCGATCGACGACGCGCTCGCGCCGGCCTGAGGATCGACCGCCCGAGAGGCCCGCGGAGGCGAGCCGATCGCGCTCCCATTCGCCACCCGCACCCCGCCAATTCGCCACACGGCCCTGTTCACCGCTCGCGAAAACACTCATCTTAGGCGCATGCACGCACGCGCGCGTTCGGCGCGTGCCCGGAGGTCCCCCACGCGCATGATGCGTCAGTACGAGCTGCTCGAGCGGGTCAAGCGCTACAACCCCGCCGCCGACGAGGCCCTGCTCAACCGGGCCTACATCTACGCCATGCGGGCGCACGGCACCCAGACGCGGGCGTCGGGCGACCCGTTCTTCGCGCATCCGCTGGAGGTGGCGGCGATCCTCACCGACATGCGGCTCGACGACGCCACCATCGTCGCCGCCGTCCTGCACGACACGGTGGAGGACACCGAGGCGACGCTCGACGAGATCCGCGGCACGTTCGGGCCGGAGATCGGCGCGCTCGTCGACGGGCTCACCAAGCTCAAGCGGCTCGACCTCGTCTCGAAGCGGGCGGCGCAGGGCGAGAACTTCCGCAAGCTGCTGCTCGCCATCGCGCAGGACATCCGCGTGCTGCTCGTCAAGCTCGCGGACCGCCTGCACAACATGCGCACGCTCCACTTCATGCCGCCGGAGAAGCGCGCGCGCATCGCCGAGGAGACGCTCGACATCTACGCCCCGCTCGCCGGGCGGATGGGCATGCAGGAGATGCGCGAGGAGCTCGAGGACCTCGCGTTCAAGCATCTGCGGCCGGAGGCCTACGAGACCATCACCAAGCGGCTGGAGACGCTCACGGCCAAGAACGAGCGGCTCGTCGAGGAGATCGAGCGCGATCTCGCCCAGCGCCTGGAGACGAAGGGGCTCGGCGCCGTGGTGAAGGGGCGGCGCAAGCGCGCCTACTCGATCTGGAAGAAGATGGAGCGCAAGTCGGTCGCCTTCGAGCAGCTCTCCGACATCTTCGGCTTCCGCATCCTCGTGGGCAGCATCGACGCCTGCTACGGCGCGCTGGGCCTCGTGCACTCCACCTGGCCGATGGTGCCCGGCCGCTTCAAGGACTACATCTCCACCCCCAAGCAGAACGACTACCGCTCGATCCACACCACGGTCGTCGGCCCCGGTCACCAGCGGGTCGAGCTGCAGATCCGCACCCGCGCCATGGACGAGGTCGCCGAGTACGGCATCGCCGCGCACGCGCTCTACAAGGACCCGGCCCAGGCGCCGAAGCCGATCGGCGAGAGCCGCGCCTACCAGTGGCTGCGGCGCACGATCGACCTCCTGGCGGAGGGCGACAACCCGGAGGACTTCCTCGAGCACACCAAGCTCGAGCTGTTCCACGATCAGGTCTTCTGCTTCACGCCCAAGGGCCGCCTCATCGCGTTGCCGCGCGGGGCGACGCCGATCGACTTCGCCTACGCCGTGCACACCGACGTCGGCAACACCGCGGTCGGCGCCAAGATCAACGGCCGCATGGCGCCGCTCCTCACCGAGCTCGCCAACGGCGACGAGGTCGAGATCGTGCGCGCCGGCGGCAGCCAGGTGCCGCCTGCCGCCTGGGAGAGCCTCGTCGTCACCGGCAAGGCGCGCGCCGCCATCCGCCGCGCGACGCGCACCGCCGTGCGCAAGCAGTATGCCGGGCTCGGCCTGCAGATCCTGGAGCGCGCCTTCGAGCGCGCCGGCAAGGCGTTCTCGGAGGAGAAGCTCAAGGCGGCCCTCCCGCGCCTCGCCCGCACCTCCGTCGACGACGTGCTCGCGGCGGTGGGGCGCGGGGAGATGTTCTCCGGCGACGTGGTGCGCGCGGTCTACGCGGACTTCAAGGACGTCGGCCGGCTGGTCTCCGGGGCGGCGACGCAGGGGGCGGGCTGGGTCGCGCTCGGGGCCGATGCGCTGAAGATGAAGCTGCCCGACGCCGCGGACGACCCGCGCGCGATCCCGATCCGCGGCCTCGACGCCGACCTGCCGGTGCGTTTCGCGCCGGAATCGGGGGCGGTGCCGGGGGACCGGATCGTGGGCATCATCACGCCGGGCGAGGGCGTGACGATCTACCCGATCCAGTCGCAGGCGCTCGCCGCCTTCGAGAACGTGCCGGAGGCCTGGGTCGACGTGCGCTGGGACGTCGAGGCGATCACGCACAAGCGCTTTCCCGCGCGCATCAAGCTCGAGACCATCAACGAGCCCGGCTCGCTCGCCCAGATCGCGCAGGTCGTCGCCGACCACGACGGCAACATCGACAACATCTCGATGCAGCGCCGCACCCCCGACTTCACCGACGTGGTGATCGACGTCTCGGTGTGGGACATCAAGCACCTGAACGGCATCATCGCCGAGCTGCGCGCCAAGCGCGTGATCTCGAAGGTCGAGCGGCTGATGGGGTGAGCCCCGGCCCGCCGCTGGGCATGGGCCGGGGCCGAGTTCCGCCGCGCGCTCAGCGCACGACGTAGACCACGCGGCGCGTGCCCGGCTCGACGAGCACCGGGACGCCGTTCACGTAGGCGTACTCGTACTCGTAGTCGGGGATCGAGCGCAGCTCCACCGCCGGGGGCAGGCCGACGCCGGCGACGACCTCACCCTCGAGATAGACCGGCTCGACACGGTTCTCGACGACGTAGGTGCGCACCGGCGGCGGCGGGGCGGTGAAGCCTTCGACGGCGCCGCCGATCGCGCCGGTCACGGCGCCGACGGTCCCGCCGATGATGGAGCCGACGATCTCCCCGGCGACGGCGCCCGTGGCGGTCACGGGGTCCCACTCGGCCCGCGGCACGATCTCGCGACGCTGCGTGACGACGACGCGGGCGTTCTCCACCTCGGCCGTGAGGTAGTCGCCGTAGGCCCAGGCCTCGGTGCCCTCGTGCTGCACGCGGCACCAGGCCGAGGACGGCAGGCAGCCGAGCACCGTGACGGTGGCGTTGCCGTCGATCACGTCGACGACCTCGTAGTTCGGGCCGGGCCCGGCGCGCATGTTGAGGTCGGTGGTGGCGGTGGCAGCGACCTGCGCGGACGCCGGGGCGGCGAGCCCGATCGCAGCCGCGCTGGCGGCGGCGAGGAAGATGGTGCGGGTCATGAGTCCCTCCTTCGTTCTCGTGAGGACGGGCGAGCGAACGCCGCAGGAAGGACGATGTTCCGGGGATGTGCGACCACCGGCGGCGCGCCGGTTCTCCCCGCTTTTCCCCGGCGCTCGGGCGATGCTAGCGTGCTCGAGAGCGCCGACCGAGCGCCAGCCGAGGAGCCCCCGCCCCATGAACCTTCACGCCCTCGCCGCCGCCCGCGCCGCGCAGTCCCGCCCCGTCCGCGTCGCGCTCGTCGGCGCGGGCAAGTTCGGGGCGATGTTCCTCGCGCAGGTGCCGACCATCCCCGGGCTCGAGGTGGCGGCGATCGCCGATCTCGATCCGGAGCGGGCGCGGGCGACCTGCCGGGCCGTGGGCTGGGACGAGGGCCGGATCGCGGCCACGCGCTTCCACGAGGACGGGCGCGCGGCGATCGCCGAGGACGTGGAGGTCGTCATCGAGGCGACGGGCGCGCCGGAGGCGGGGGTGATCCACGCGCTGGCGGCGATCGAGGCGCGGCGCCACGTCGTCATGGTCAACGTCGAGGCCGACGTGCTCGTCGGGCCGGCGCTGGCGGAGAGGGCGCGCGAGGCGGGCGTCGTCTATTCCATGGCCTACGGCGACCAGCCGGCGCTGGTGTGCGAGATGGTCGACTGGGCGCGCGCCGCCGGCTTCTCCGTCGCGGCCGCCGGGAAGGGCACGAAGTACCTGCCGGCCTACCACGGGGTCACCCCCGACGACGTCTGGACGCACTACGGCCTCACGCCGGAGGCTGCCGCGGCGGCGGGGATGAACCCGAAGATGTTCAACTCCTTCCTCGACGGCACGAAGTCCGCCATCGAGGCCGCCGCCATCGCCAACGCCACCGGGCTCGCGGTGCCGGAGGACGGCCTCGCCTTCCCGCCCTGCGGCGTCGACGACCTCGCGCACGTGCTGCGCCCGCGGGACGCCGGCGGCCTGCTCGAGCGCGACGGGATGGTCGAGGTGATCTCCTCGCTCGAGCGTGACGGGCGCCCCGTCTTCCGCGACCTGCGCTGGGGCGTCTACGTCGTGCTGAAGGCGCCCACCGCCTACGCGGCGGCGTGCTTCCGGCAGTACGGCCTGCCGACGGACCAGAGCGGCACCTACGCGGCGATGTACAAGCCGTTCCACCTGATCGGGCTCGAGCTGTCCATCTCGGTGCTCTCGGCGGCGCTGCGCGGCGAGCCGACGGGGACCACCCGCGCCTTCGCCGCGGACGTCGTCGCGGTCGCCAAGCGCGATCTCGCCGCGGGCGAGACGCTCGACGGCGAGGGCGGCTGGACGGTCTGGGGCCGGGTCACGACCGCGGCGGCGAGCCGGGCCGCCGGCGCCGTTCCCATCGGCCTCGCGCACGGCGTGCGGCTCGTGCGCCCCGTCGCGGCGGGCGCGGTCGTCACCCAGGCGGACGTCGCGCCGCGGGCTCGTCCGAGCGAGGCCGAGCGGCTGCGCGAGACGCTGGTTCCGGCCTGAGCGGGCCGACGCGGCCCCGACGAAACCACGCACGCCGCAGCACGTTCGGCAGGGTGCGCCCCGGCGGCCGGGGCGTCGTCCCCACGAGCCCGAAAGCCGAACGAGCCGTGCCCCTCCGGAGACCGCAACACGGCCTCGCGCGCATCGCCGCCGCGCTGGCGCTGCTCCTCACCCTCCTCGTGCCGGCGGTCCATGCCCAGGAGGACGAGAGCGGCTCGTCGCCGTTCGCCTACCGGATCGAGGCGCTCAACGCCGGGCTCGAGCCGGCGCGCCCGCCGCTTCGGCTCGACACGCCGCGGGCCGCGCTGGAGAGCTTCCTCGACGCGATCCGCCGCGACCGCTTCGCCCGCGCCGGGCACGTCCTGAACCTCGACGCGATTCCGCCCGAGGAGCAGGCGGCGCGTGCGCCCGACCTCGCGCTGATGCTCGCCTATCTGCTGCAGCGCCACGACCTGATCGACTGGTCGGAGATCCCCGATCAGCCGGACGCGCGGGTGCTGCCGACCGTCCAGCAATCGATGAGCCCCTACAGCCGCCGCTCGGTCGAGCTCGGCACCCTCGAGCTCGAGGGACGGCCCGTGCAGGTCAGCCTGCAGCGCTTCCAGGCCCGCGACGCCGAGCCGGTCTGGCTGTTCTCGCCCTTCGTCGTCGAGCGCGTCTCGGCGCTCTATGCGCAGGAGCGGCCGGGTCTTCTCGCCGACTGGGTTTCGCTGGAGCGCCGCCTCGACACGCTGGGCCGGCCGTCGGCCTGGGAATGGAGCGCGGCGGCGGCCCTGCTGCTGGCGAGCGTGGCGCTGTGGTTCGGCGTCTATTACGGCCTGCGGGCGCTCGGGCGGCGCACGCCGACGCTCTGGCGCCGCGACGCCCGCCACGCCGCCTGGCCCTTCGCCACGCTGGTGGCGGCGCTCGCATTCCGGCTCGGCACGGAGCATCTGATCCTGCTGACGGGTCCGGTCGCGTCCAATCTCGATGTCGCCTCGGAAGTGATCGCCCTCTTCGCCGGGGTGTGGCTGTTGCTGAGGCTCGTCGACGCGGGGACGCGGCGGCTCAGCGAGCGCTACGTCGTTCCGCTGACCGCGGACGATCCAGAGAACCGGCGCACCAAGACCACCGTCTACGTCGTGCGGCGGCTCGCCGTGGTCCTGATCGCCCTCGTCGGCGTGGGCTGGGTGCTGCTCAAGGTCGGGCTGTTCGACAGCTTCGGCCTGTCGATCCTGGCATCGGCCGGCGCGCTGGGCGTGCTCGTCGCCATCGCCGCACGTCCGCTGTTCGGCAACATGGTCTCGGGCCTGCAGATCGCCCTCACCGATCCGCTGCGCATCGGGGACGTGGTGGTCTACGACGGCCATTGGTCGACGGTGGAGGACATCTCCTTCGCCCACACCGTGCTGCGCACCTGGACGGACACACGGCTGATCGTGCCCCACACGGACTTCCTGGCCCGTCCCTTCGAGAACTGGTCGAAGGAGGGCGAAGCCGTCAAGCGCATCGTCAAGCTCGCCGTCGACTACCGCCTCGACGTCGGGCGGGTGCGCGCGAAGCTCGCGGAGATCCTGCGCCACGATCCGCGCCTGACGGGAGAGGCGCCCCTCGTCGAGATGGTCGAGACCGAGGGCGAGCACGCCGTTCTCTGGATCTGGCTGCCCGGCATCGACGCCCTCTCGTCCTGGTACCTGCACAATGAGGTGCGCGAGAAGCTCTACGCCTGGCTCCAGGAGCTCGACGGCGGCGCCTACCTGCCGCGGCGGCGCCTGCAGCTCCTCGACGAGGACCGCGCGCGTGCGGCGCGCGGCCCCGCCGCAGGCTCCGTGCCGCTTGCGGAGCGGGCGGGGCGGCGTGCGTCCTAGAGCCGGAAGTCCTCGCCGAGGTAGAGCTTGCGCACCTCGCGGTTGGCCACGATCTCGTCCGGCCGGCCCTCGGTCAGCACGCGGCCGGAATGGATGATGTAGGCGCGGTCGATCAGGCCGAGCGTCTCGCGCACGTTGTGGTCCGTGATCAGCACGCCGATGCCGCGCTTGGTGAGATGGCGCACCAGGTTCTGGATGTCGCCCACCGCGATCGGGTCGATGCCGGCGAAGGGCTCGTCGAGCAGCATGAACGAGGGATCGGAGGCCAGCGCCCGGGCGATCTCGCAGCGCCGCCGCTCGCCGCCCGACAGCGCGATCGAGGGCGACTTGCGCAGGCGCGCGATGTTGAACTCCTCGAGCAGCTCGTCGAGCTTCGCCTCGCGGCGGTCGCGGTCGGGCTCGACCACTTCCAGAACCGCGCGGATGTTGTCCTCGACATTGAGGCCGCGGAAGATCGAGGCCTCCTGCGGCAGGTAGCCGATGCCGAGGCGGGCCCGGCGGTACATCGGCATCAGTGTGACGTCGTTGCCGTCGAGGCTGATCGTGCCCCGGTCGGCGGCGACGAGGCCGGTGATCATGTAGAAGATCGTCGTCTTGCCGGCACCGTTGGGGCCGAGCAGCCCCACGGCCTCGCCGTTGCGCACGGCGAGGCCGGCGTCGTTGACGACCATGCGTCCGCGGTAGGATTTCTGGAGGCCCTTGACCGCGAGGATGCCCGGCCCGCCGAAGACCGCGCCGGGAACCTCGGCGAGCGAGGGGGCAAGGGGCGGATAGTCCGGATCGTCGTCGAGCGCGGCGTCGAGCTCGGGCTCGCGCCGCGGCGCCCGGGCGAACAGGCCCTTGAGGCGCGCCGCGAGGCTCGGGCGCGGCGGCGGAGCGGACGGCTCCTCGAGCGCGCTCCAGTCCGGCTCGGGCCAATTCTGGTCGTAGGCCTCGTCGTAGGCGTGGTCGTGGGCGACGTCCTGGGCGATGTCGTCGGCGTTGCCGTGCGCGCGCCAGTCGTCCGGTGCGCCCCAGTGCTCCGGCGGCAGCCCGGCCTCCGGCGGCTCCCGGTCGTCCGGCGCGGGCACGTCGTGCGGGCGCGGCGGCCCCGCGCCGTCGCCGTGCGTCCCCGTCGTCTGCGGCCGCCTCTGATCCACGCGCGAATCCTTCCCCTCGCCCCGATCCTCGCACGCGCCCGTTCGGGCCCGCCCGGTTCTACTGCCCGCCGCCGGGAACGAAAAGCCCGCGCACGCGCTGCTCGCCTCCGGCCTCGATGTTGGCGACGCCCGAATCGACGTCGTAGACGAGCCGCTCGCCGCGCGTGACGTTCTGGCCCTGGCTGAGCGCGACGTCTCCGGTGAGGACGACTTCGCCCCCGGTCCGGTCGTAGACCGCCCGTGCGCCGGTCGCCACCTGGTCCTGCGAGAGGATGGTGACCGGCCCCTCGCACTCGATCCGGTCAATGGACTCGGTGCCCTGCCCTGGCCCCTGCCCTTGCCCCTGCCCTTGCCCCCCGGGGGCCCCCTCCTCCGCACGGTGGAAGAAGATCGTCAGCTCCGAGCAGCGCATCGTCGTGTCGCCCTGAACGGCGACGACGTTGCCCTGGTAGACGGCCCGGCTCTCGCGCTCGAACACGTCGAGGCGGTCGGCGTCGATGCGGATCGGCTCCTGCGAGCCCGAGCCGAGCCCGCCGAAGGCGCCGGTGCGGGGCTCCGGCTCCTGCTGCGCGAGCGCGGGCTGCGCGACGGCGAGGAAGGTCCCGGCGAGGACGACGGACGCGGCGAGGCGGGATCGACGACGCACGGAGGCGGCTCCCTTTGGCTGGTCGCTGGAGAGGATGGGGCCGGTCACGGGCGTGCGCTCCGAACCTCGGCGGGGACGGCCGCGGCGGACGCCGCCCGGTCGCGCGCGGCGTCCGCCTCGCGCTCCGCCTCCGGATCGCCCTCCGCGCCGAGGAGGAAGGTCGAGGTGACGCCGCCGACGAAGGTGATGACGTCGCCGCCGCCGGTCAGCGACAGCGTCTGCGCCTCGATCACCCCCGACCCGACGCCGACCCGCACCGGCTCATCGGAGACGACGGTGCCGGCGGCGAAGTCCACCGTCGCGGAGCGCAGGTCGGCGGTGTAGCCGAGCGTCGAGGTGACGCGCACGTCGCGCTCCAGCGTCAGGAGCTCGATCTGCGTGTCGAAGCGCCCGGTCGCCGCCTCGACCCGCACGACATTGCCCCCGTCGTCGACGGACACGCGGGCGCGCAGATCGACGAGGTCGACGAGATGGGGCGTGCGCACGTCCTGGGAGGCCTCCGTCGCGGTGACCTCGTAGGGCCGCGTGTCGTCCTGGAAGCCCGACAGGCGCGGGCTGTCCATGACGATGCGCGTCCCCGAGACGTTCACCGGCCCGATCGACAGCCCACCCTGCGACGCGAAGGGATTGAACAGCGTGATCGTCGCGACGAGAACCACCGCCCCCGCCGCACCCACGGGGATCGCGCGCTTGAGAAAGCGCACGCGCCGGGAATGCGCGAGCGCGCGCGCATAGCTGCGGCGCGCGCGGGCGGACGCCGATGCGGTCTGCGGGTCGGTCAGCGCTCTGGCGTGCACGCGCGGTCCTCAGGAGCCCCTCGAGGCGAAGTGGCGGCTGCGTCATCCCCTCCGCACGTGGCGAAGATGAGGCCTGCCGCAACCCGTCTTATGCCTCTCCGCGCGCGGGCGTGCAAACGCCTCGTGGGCGGCGCCGTCAGGAATGCGCGAAGATGTCCGTCTCCGGCCAGCCGAGCAGGTCGAGCCGCGCGCGCGTCGGCAGGAACTCGAAGCAGGCCCGCGCCAGCGCCGTACGGTCCTCGCGGGCGAGGCGCAGGTCGAGCTGGTCCTTGAGCGCATGCAGGTGCAGCACGTCCGAGGCCGCGTACTCGATCTGCGCCGAGGTGAGCGTGTCGGCGCCCCAGTCCGAGCTCTGCTGCTGCTTCGAGATCTCCTGGCCGAGAAGCTCGCGCACGAGGTCCTTGAGGCCGTGGCGATCGGTGTAGGTGCGCACGAGCTTGGAGGCGATCTTGGTGCAGTAGACCGGCCCCGGCATCGTGCCGAGCGCGTGCTGGAGCACCGCGAGATCGAAGCGGGCGAAGTGGAAGATCTTGAGCACGGCCGGATCCGCCATCACCGCCGCGAGCCGCTCCGGGCGCGGGCCGTCGCGCAGGATCTGCACGACGTCGGCGTCTCCGTCCCCGCGGGAGACCTGCACGACGCACAGCCGGTCGCGCAGCGGGTTGAGCCCGAGGGTCTCGGTGTCGACCGCGATGGCGGTACCGGGGTCGTAGGAGGCGGGCAGGTCCCCGCGGTGCAGCCGGACGGTCATGCTTCTGGCGCTCGTCTCGCGTGTTCGGATGGTCGCGGGACGTGTTCCACGGCCGCGGCGACGATGTCAAATGCGCGGCCGGCACGCGCCGGCCGGACTCCGCCCGCCCGCCGGCTCAGCCCTTGTCGGTGATCTCCCTCAGCTTCGCCTGCATCTCGGCCATCTGGGCCTTGAGGTCGTCGAGCTCGCGGGTGGAGTCCGCGTCACCCATACCGGCCCTCTCGCCGGCCCCCTTGCCGGCCCCCTTGCCGCCGCCGTTGGAGCCCTCTCCCACCGCATCGGCGTGGCGCTTCACCGCCTCCGCGCGCACGCCCGGGAAGGGGGAGAACATGCGCATCGCGTCCGAGAACAGGCTCATGTTGGCGCGCACCTGCTCCTCGAGCGTGGTGAAGGCCTTGCCGCCGAAGGCGGTGGTCATCTGCTCGCGCAGCTTCGCCTGCTCCCGCAGGAAGCTCTCCATCGAGAACTCCAGGTAGGCGGGGACGACCGCCTGCATCGAATCGCCGTAGAGCCGGATGAGCTGGCGCAGGAAGGCGATGGGCAGCATGGTCTGCGCGCCCTCCTTGTTCTCCTGCTCGAAGATGATCTGGGTGAGCACCGAGCGGGTGATGTCCTCGCCGGTCTTCGCGTCGGTGACCGCGAAGTCCTCGCCCTCGCGCACCATCCGGCCGAGGTCCTCGAGCGTCACGTAGGTCGAGGTCCCGGTGTGGTAGAGCCTGCGGTTGGCGTACTTCTTGATGACGGTCGGCTGCTTCTCGTCGCTGGCCATGGCGCCCTCGTCACTCGACATCGGGGGTCGTTCGCGCGGTACGTCGCGGCGGGTCCGCCTCGTCAATTCGTCTGACCGGCCCGCCGAGCGTTTCCCCGGGACGAGACCTTAGAAGCTTCGTGCCGCCTCCGAAACAGCTATTTCGCACCGCACCGCGCCGGCCGCGATGCCACCCCGCGCCGCGGGAGGTGCGTGCTTGCACGGCCTTGACTGAAGCGCGCGCTCCGGTTCGATAGCCTTGAACACGGGCGCCGATCCGGCGCCGAGAGCCGAACACCAGGAAGGATCGCCATGGCCGCTCAGGACATCGTCATCGTCTCCGCCGCGCGCACGCCCGTCGGAGCCTTCAACGGCGCGTTCGCGGCCGTGCCCGCCCACGAGCTCGGGGCCACCGCCGTCAAGGGCGCGCTCGAGCGCGCCGGCGTCGACGGCGCGGAGGTCGACGAGGTCATCCTCGGGCAGATCCTCGCCGGCGGCGAGGGCCAGAACCCGGCGCGCCAGGCGGCGATGAAGGCGGGCGTCCCGCAGGAGGCGACCGCCTTCGGCATCAACCAGCTCTGCGGCTCGGGCCTGCGCGCGGTGGCGCTCGGCATGCAGCAGATCGCCACCGGCGACGCGAAGATCGTCGTCGCCGGCGGGCAGGAGAGCATGTCGATGGCGCCCCACGCCGCGCACATGCGCGCGGGCACCAAGATGGGCGAGCTCAAGCTCGTCGACACGATGCTCAAGGACGGCCTGCTGGACGCCTTTCACGGCTACCACATGGGCAACACCGCCGAGAACGTCGCCGCCCGCTGGCAGCTCACCCGCGAGGAGCAGGACGCCTTCGCTGTGGCCTCGCAGAACAAGGCCGAGGCGGCGCAGAAGGCCGGGCGCTTCGACGACGAGATCGTCGCCTTCACGGTGAAGACCCGCAAGGGCGAGACGGTGATCGCCGCCGACGAGTATCCCCGCCACGGCACGACCATGGACGCGGTGGGCAAGCTCAAGCCCGCCTTCTCGAAGGAGGGCACCGTCACCGCCGGCAACGCGTCGGGCATCAACGACGGCGCGGCCGCGCTCGTGCTGATGACGGCGGCCGAGGCCGAGCGTCGCGGGCTGACCCCGCTCGCGCGCATCGCCTCCTGGGCGACGGCGGGCGTCGATCCCGCGGTGATGGGCACCGGCCCGATCCCGTCCTCGCGCAAGGCGCTCGAGCGCGCCGGCTGGAAGGTCCAGGACCTCGACCTCGTCGAGGCGAACGAGGCCTTCGCCGCCCAGGCGCTCGCGGTCAACAAGGACATGGGCTGGGACCCGCAGATCGTGAACGTCAACGGCGGCGCCATCGCCATCGGCCACCCGATCGGCGCGTCCGGCGCGCGCGTGCTCACCACGCTCCTGTTCGAGATGGGCAAGCGCGACGCCAAGAAGGGCCTCGCCACCCTCTGCATCGGCGGCGGCATGGGCGTCGCCATGTGCCTGGAGCGCTGATCGCCCGCGCGCGACATCCCGGCCGGGAGGCGGCACGCCGGCCGCGCCCGGCCGCACGAGACGAGTTCATCTGGGAGGAACAGCCATGTCACGCGTCGCAGTGGTCACCGGGGGCACCCGCGGCATCGGAGCCGCGATTTCCAAGGGCCTGAAGGAAGCCGGCTACAAGGTCGCCGCCACCTATGCCGGCAACGACGAGAAGGCCAACGCCTTCAAGGAGGAGACGGGCATTCCCGTCTACAAGTTCGACGTCGCCGACGCCGCCGCCTGCGAGGCGGGGCTGAAGGCGATCGAGGGCGATCTCGGCCCCGTCGAGGTGCTCGTCAACAACGCCGGCATCACGCGCGACCGTATGTTCCACAAGATGACCTTCGAGCAATGGTCGGAGGTCATGCGCACGAACCTCGATTCGATGTTCACGATGACGCGGCCCCTGATCGAGGGCATGCAGGCGCGCAAGTTCGGGCGCATCATCATCATCTCCTCCATCAACGGCCAGAAGGGCCAGATGGGCCAGGCGAACTACTCCGCCGCCAAGGCCGGCGTGATCGGCTTCGCCAAAGCGCTGGCGCAGGAGAACGCGGCGAAGGGCATCACCGTCAACGTCATCGCGCCGGGCTACATCGGCACCGAGATGGTGATGGCGGTGCCGAAGGAGGTTCTCGACACCAAGATCATCCCGCAGATCCCGGTCGGGCGCCTCGGCGAGGCCGAGGAGATCGCCCGCTGCGTCGCCTTCCTCGCGTCGGACGGGGCGGGCTTCATCACCGGCTCGACGCTGTCGGTGAACGGCGGGCAGTACATGGCGTGAGGAAGCCGGCGTGAGGAAGCCGGCGCGAGGAAGCCGGCGCGAGGAAGCCGGCGCGAGGCGGTCGTGGCGAGGGGCATCCCCTCTCGCCACGCGCCGCAACGCGCGCTAGACACGGGACACGCGCCGGGGAGGCCGGCGCGCCCCCGGAGCCGCCATGCCCCGCCTCGAGACGCCGACGTTTCCCACAGCCGCCGTCGCCGCGCCGCACGACGCCGCCGCGCAGGCCGGCCGCGCGATCCTGATCGAGGGCGGCAACGCGGCCGAGGCCATGATCGCCATGGCGGCGACCATCGCGGTCGTCTACCCGCACATGAACGGCATCGGCGGGGACGCCTTCTGGTGCGTGGCCGAGCCGAACGGGCGGGTGCACGCCATCGACGCCGCCGGCTTCGCGGGCGCGAGCGCGACGCCCGCGCTCTACCGGGAGCGCGGCCTCGACGCCGTGCCCGCCCGGGGCCCCCTCGCCGCGCTCACCGTGCCGGGCGCGGTCGACGGCTGGCGGCTCGCCGGGGAGCTCGCCCGCGCCCGGGGCGGCCGGCTGCCGCTCGCGACGCTGCTCTCCGACGCGATCCGCCGCGCCCGCGAGGGCGTCCCCGTCTCGGGCAGCGAGGCGCGGCTCTGGGCGTCGGGCAAGGGCCCCAACGAGCGCACCGCGCTCGAGGACGCGCCCGGCTTCCGCGACACGTACTTCGTCGACGGCGCCCCGCCGGAGGCGGGCGCCCCGCGCCGCTTGCCCGCGCTCGCCGATACGCTCGCCTATCTGGCGGACGCCGGCCTGCGCGACTTCTACGAGGGCGACGTCGCCCGGGAGATCGCGTCGGGGCTGGAGCGCATCGGCGCGCCGATCACGCGCGCGGACCTGCGCCGCTACGAGGCGCGGGCCGTCCGGCCGCTTTCGCTGAAGCTCCCCGGCGTCGAGGTCTTCAACCTGCCGCCGCCGAGCCAGGGCCTCGCCTCCCTCGCGATCCTGGGTATTGCCGAGCGGCTCGCGCTCGGGCGGCCGGACACGGTCTCCTGGCACCACGGCCTCGTCGAATCGGTCAAGCGCGCCTTCGCGATCCGCGACCGCGCCGTGCGCGACCCCGCCCTCGTCGACGGCGACCCGCAGGACCTCCTCGCCGACCCGATCCTCGCCCGGGAGTCGGCGGCGATCTCCATGAGCCGCGCCGCGCCGTGGCCGCAAGGCGGGGGCGAGGCGGACACGATCTGGATGGGCGCGATCGACAAGGACGGGCTCGCCGTCTCCTTCATCCAATCGCTCTACTGGGAATACGGCTCGGGCTGCGTGCTGCCGGGGACCGGGATCACGCTGCAGAATCGCGGTGCGGCCTTCTCCCTCGCGCGCGACGCCGCGAACCCGCTCGCGCCGGGCCGCAAGCCCTTCCACACGTTGAACCCGCCGATCGCCCGCTTCGCCGACGGGCGCGTCGTCGCCTACGGCTGCATGGGCGGCGACGGCCAGCCGCAGACCCAAGCACAGGTCCTCTCCCGCTACCGCGCCGGCGCCTCCCCCGCGGAGGCGGTCGACGCGCCGCGCTGGCTGCTCGGCCGTACCTGGGGCGAGACATCGACCTCCCTCAAGCTCGAGAGCCGCTTCGACGAGAGCCTGATCGCCGGCCTCGATCGCCTGGGCCACCGCGTCGAGGTGCTCGACGCGCCCTATTCCGACACGCTCGGCCATGCGGGGCTTCTCGCGAAGCATCCGGGCGACGGGCGGGTCGAGGCGACGCACGACCCCCGCTCGGACGGAGCCGCGCTCGGATCATGACCACCCGCTATGCCCTCTACATCGCCCCGCCCGCCCATTCCGAGCTCTGGCGCTTCGGCTCGGAGGTGCTCGGCTACGATGCGGAGACCGGGGCGGACGTCCCCCAGCTCGTGCCGCCCTCCTGCGAGGCGGGCGGCTTCCGGGCGCTGACCGAGGACCCGCGGCGCTACGGCTTCCACGCCACGATGAAGCCGCCCTTCCGGCTCGCGGAGGACCGGGACGCGGACGCGCTCGTCGGCGCCTTGCACGACTTCTGCGCCGGGCGCGCGGCCTTCCGGCTACCGCGGCTCGAGGTCCGCGCGGTGGGCGCCGACTCCGACGGCAACGCCTTCCTCGCCCTCGTCGAGCCGCAGCCGACGCCGGAGCTCGTCGCGCTGGAGCGCGCCATCGTCACCGGCTTCGACGCCTTCCGCGCCCCGCTGACGGACGCCGAGATCGCCCGGCGCCGTCCGGAGCGGCTCTCGGAGGAGGAGCGCGAGAACCTGATGCGCTGGGGCTATCCCGGCGTCCTCTCGCGCTTCCGCTTCCACCTGACGCTCACGGGCCGCGCCCCCGCCGCCGCCGTGCCGGGCCTCGTCGCCGAGCTCTCCGCGCTCCACGCGGAGCGGGTCTCCGAGCCGGGGCTCCTCGTCGACCAGATCGCGCTGTTCGTGCAGGATCGCGCGGAGGACCCCGCCTCGCGATTCGTCGTGCGCGAGCGGGTCCTCCTCGTCTGAACACACTCGCCCTCCGGAGATTCCCGATGCCCTGGACGCTGGGCCTGATGACCGGCACCGTGCTCGACGGCAATGTCGACATCGCCGCGCTCGATACCGACGGCGTGCGGATCGCGGCCTTCGGCCCCTGGACGCTCGCGCCCTACGGCGGGGACCTGCGGGGCCTTCTCCAGGGCACGCTCGCCGCCGCGCGCGCCTGGGACTTCGCGGGTCCGGAGCCCGCGATCTTCGCCGAGGCGGAGGCCGCGCTCACCCGGGCGCAGGCGCTGGCGGTGAACGACTTCCTCTCCCACAACGGCATCGCGCCGGCGGACGTGACGGCGATCGGCTTCCACGGCCAGACGGTGCTGCATCGCGGCCCCGCCGGCGGGCGGCCGGGCGCGACGCGCCAGCTCGGCGACGGGGCGCTGATGGCGGCGATCACCGGCATCGAGACGGTCTTCGACTTCCGCTCGGCGGATGTCGCCGCCGGCGGCCAGGGCGCGCCGCTGGCGCCCGCCTACCACGCGGCGCTCCTCGACACGATCGGCGCCGGGCCGGAGACCGCCGTGCTCAACCTCGGCGGCGTCGCGAACCTCACCTGGCGCGACGCCGGCGGCAAGCTCCACGCCTTCGACACCGGACCGGCGAACGCCCCGCTCAACGACTGGGTCGCCCGCCACACCGGCGCGGCGATGGACGTCGACGGCGCCCTCGGCGCGGAGGGGAACGTGGACGAGGCCCGGCTCGCGCGCCTGCTCGAGCACCCCTATCTCGCCGCGCCCTATCCCAAGAGCCTCGACCGCTTCGGCTTCGAGGCGGCGATGGCCGACGGCCTCTCGCTCGCCGACGGCGCGGCGACGCTCACGGCCTTCACCGCCGGGGCGGTGGGCCGCGGCCTCGACCGCCTGCCGGGCCGCCCGAGCCGCCTCGTCGTCTCCGGCGGGGGCCGGCGCAACCCCACCCTCATGCGCATGATCGGCGCGCGCGCCGGCGTCGAGGTCCTGCCCGCCGAGGCGGTCGGCTGGCGCGGCGACGCCGTGGAGGCCGAGTGCTTCGCCTTCCTCGCCGCCCGCGTCCTGCGTGGCATGCCGTATTCCTACCCGACGACGACGGGCGTGCCCGTGCCGACGGGCGGAGGCCGCGTGGCGCACGCCGAGGCGCTGCGACCCGACGCATAGGAGCATCGCAGCCCTTTCTTCACTCTTCCCGGGCATGATGGCGGCCCTACGGGAACGCGTTGTGGGACGGGCATGCAAGCGTTGCAGGCGATACAGAACGAGGTCCTCGAGCTCGTGGCGCGGGGCGTGCCGCTCTGCGAGCTGGCCGAGCGGCTCTGCCGGCTCGTGGAGGCGCACGACGCGTCCGTCGTCTGCTCCGTGCTGGCGGTGGACGACGAGCGGCGGCTGCGGCCGATCGCGGCGCCGAGCCTGCCCGGGGGCTTCTCCGCGTCGGTCGACGGCGTGCCGATCGGGCCGAAGGCGGGGTCCTGCGGCACAGCCGCCTTCCTCGGGCGGGAGGTGCTCGTCGAGGACATCGCCACCGATCCGCTCTGGGACGGTTTCGCGCATCTCGCGCTCGATGCCGGCGTCGCCGCCTGCTGGTCGCGGCCCGTGCGCGGCACGGACGGGCGGGTGCTCGGCACCTTCGCGCTCTACTACCGCGAATGCCGCGGCCCCGCGCCCGCGCACCGCGCCATCATCGAGCGCTGCACGCACCTGTGCTCGATCGCGATGGAGCACGACCTGCTCATCGCCCGCAATCGCCGGCTCGCGCTCGCCGATCAGCTCACCGGCCTGCCCAACCGGACCGCCTTCGAGGAGGATCTCGGGGCGCTCGCCGGACGCGGGCCCTGCGCGACCGGGCTGCTCCTCGTCGACGTCGACGGGCTCAAGATCGTCAACGACACGCTCGGCCACGCGGCGGGAGACGCGCTCGTCGCGTCCGTCGCCTCGGTCCTGGCGGAGCTCGACGGGGGCATCCGCGCCTACCGGATCGGGGGCGACGAGTTCGCGCTCCTGCGCCCGGAGGCCGCGACGCCCCAGTCGCTCCGGGCGCTCGCCTCGTCGATCTTCCGGCGCCTGCACGCGCTGCCCCAGGACGCCACGGCGCTCGGCGCACCGAGCGTCACGATCGGCGCGGCGATCGACAAGGGGACGTGCGAGCTGAGGCGCAAGGCGGACCTCGCGCTCTACCACGCCAAGGCCGAGCGGCGCGGCAGCTACATGATGTACAAGGAGGGCATGCGCACCGCCATCGGCTCGCGGCTCGAGGCAATCCGCGAGGTCGGCACGGCGCTCGCGGACGAGCGCATGACGACCTGGCTGCAGCCGATCGTCGACCTCTCCGACGGGCGCATCGTCGCCATGGAGGCGCTCGCGCGCATGCGCCGGGAGGACGGGGTCGTCGTCAGTGCCGGCGCCTTCCAGGCGGCGCTCGACGACGCGGGCATCGCCTGCGCCATCACCGACGCGACGCTCGCACGCGTCGCCGCGACGATCCGGGAATGGGACGACGCCGGCATCGGCGCGCCGACCATCGGCATCAACGTCACCGCCTTCGATCTCGCCCGGGGCGGGCTCGACCGGCGCCTCGCCCGCGCCTGCGAGCGCGTCGGCATCGCGCCCTCGCGGATCGCCGTCGAGATCACCGAGAACGCGGTGATGCGCGCGGGCGACCGGGCCGTCACCACCACGCTCGCCGCGCTCAAGCGCCGGGGCGTCCGCGTCGCGCTCGACGATTTCGGCACCGGCTTCGCGTCGCTCACGCATCTGCTCGAGCTGCCGGTCGACGTCATCAAGATCGACCGCGCCTTCGTCTCGCGCATGCGCACGGACCCGCGGGCGCGCACCATCGTCGAGGCGCTGCTCGCGATCTCGCGCGGGCTCTCCCTCAACCTCATCGCCGAGGGCATCGAGACGATGCGGCAGGCCGAGGAATTGCGCGCCATGGGCTGCACGCTCGGCCAGGGCTTCCTGTTCGGCCGCGCCGAGGCCCCCGCGATCGCGCTCGAGCTCTACCGCCGGCTGGGGCGGCCGACGGCGGCGCCGGCCCGGCGCGAGGCCTCCGCCGCCTGAGCGGGAGCGCGCCCGGCCTCAGAACCCCGTCTCGATGCGCTCGTAGACGCTCTCGGTGAAGGTGAAGAGCTGCGCCCCCATGAACGGGGCGGTGAAGAGGATCACCAGGAGGATGGCGACGATCTTCGGGATGAAGGTGAGCGTCATCTCCTGGATCTGGGTGAGCGCCTGGCCGAGCGCGATGACGATGCCGACCCCCATCGCCACGGCGACCGCCGGGGCGGAGGCGACGATGACGGTCCAGATCGCCGCCTGGACGAGGTCGAGCGCGTCGACCGCGTTCATCAGCCGAGCCTCACGCCGGGACCGACGAGGAGCGTCTCGCCGCCCGACAGCGTCGCGAGCGGACCCTCGTCGGTGAGGCGCACGCCGGTGATCTCGCCCGAGATCGACCCGTCGGCGGAGGTCGCCGTGCGCCCGATCAGGTCGCTCGCCTGGGCGAGCGAGGTGGCGGAGAGGAGCCCGTCGAGCTTCTTGTTGGTCATGATCGCCTGCTCGACCATGGAGAAGGTCGCGAGCTGGGCGACCTGCTCCGACGGGTCCATCGGGTTCAACGGGTCCTGGTTCTTCATCTGGGCGATGAGCAGGCGCAGGAAGCTGTCGTAGTCCATGCTGCCGGCGCCGCCGGCGCTGGCGGGGCGGCCGGGGCTCCCGGTCGGGGCGCCGGGCTGCGTGGCGGTGGCGGAGGCGACGTCCATCTCTCGGGCTCCGGTGCGGTGGCGGGTCAGGCGGCGCTGCGGCGCGTGGCCGGGGCGGCGAGGATCGCGTCCTCGACGGGGAACAGCGCGCGCAGGGTCTTCATGGCGTCGAGCCGGCGGCCCGCCTCCATCTGGTCGCGCACCGTGAGGAGGCCCTCGATAATCTGCGGGCTCGCGAAGGTGCGCAGCGCCGCCGCGAGCCAGCGCTGGAACAGCGCCTGCGCCTCGCCCGCGGCCTTCGGCTCGATGAACGTCGTCTGCACCGCGAAGTAGAGCTGGCGCAGCGGCGTCGTCGTCTCGTCGGGCTGGAGCACATGGCTTTCCAGCAGGAAGGTGGCGTCGTTGAGGATCTCGAGCGTGGTCTTGCGCTCGGCGCGCACGACGGCCCCGTTGATCCACACGCGCTCGCCGGCACGCAGGGACAGGCGCATCGTGCGGCTCATCGCAGGCCCTCCGCGATCGTCTGGTTGACCTCGATGATCGCCGAGAAGTCGTCCGTCTGCCCCATGCGGATGGCCTCGGCCTCGCGCATGACCCACAGGCCGATGGAGATCAGGTCGGCGCGCAGCTTCTGCGGCAGGTCGTTCTCGGCGCTGGCGAGGTCCTCGATCAGGATCGCCCAGAGCTGGCGGGTGAAGTGCAGCGCCTCCACCGTCTCGCGCGAGGTCGCGCCGGCGTCCTGCGCCCGGCGCAGCAGCGCGATCGCCTGCTCGACCGCCTCGCGCTCGCGCGCGCGTGTGTCCGAGAACGTATCCTCGACGATCTCTGCATAGGAGAATTGGTACATCGTCGCCTCGTTCGGTTGGGCGTCAGAGGTAGTTGAGCAGGCTCATCTCGCGGATGCGGGCGGTGAGGGAGTAGGACACCTCGACCTGGGACATCAGCGCGTTGACGCGCGTGGCGGCCTCGTAGGGGTCGACGTTCTCGAGGCCCGTCACCTGCCTCGTCAGGATGTCGCGCTGGATGCCCATCCGCTCGGTGGCGTCGGCGACGCGGTTCTGGGCGACGCCGAGGCGCGCCTGGACCGTGGTCAAGTCCTGCATGGCGCCACCGACGAGGCCGATCGCACGCTCCACCAGCTCGCGGTAGGCGGGCTGGGCGAGCCCGTCGCCGCCCAGCCCCACCAGCATCGTGTAGGCCATGGCGAGGTCGCGGAAGGGCTGCTCGTTGGCGTTGGCGGAGGTGGCGATCACCTCGTTGCCGGAGATGCGGCTCGACAGGTTCTCGTCGGACGCGCTCGACCAGAGCGCGCCCCATTGCGGGTCGGCGAAGAGCGGGGCGAGCTGGGTGTCGACGAAGGTCGCCATCTGCGCGTCGGTGATGCCGGCGACCGCCGGATCGTCCTGGTCGAAGCCGAAGAAGCCGAGGAAGGCGGCGTCCACCGCGAGCTTCGCCGGCGAGGCCGGCGGGCCGGCGTAGTCCGTCATCGGCGGCGTGTCGGTGTCGATGCCGGCGAAGAGGTACTGGCCGTTGAGGTTGGCGTTGAGCGTGCCGACGAGGCCCTTGAGGTCGAGCTCCGCCTGCGGCGCCACCACCTCCGCCGCCTGGGCGTTCTCGCGCACGGCGATCAGCACGCCGAGGAAGTCCTCCGCCGTGCCCTGCACGTTGGAGAGCGCCGCCTGCGTCGTGTCGAGCCGCGCCGAGACGAGGCCGTTGGTGTCGAGGATGGCCTCGATGCGGGCGAGCTCCTGGCGCAGCTCGACCGATTGCCCGGTGCGGGCGCCGAGGGTGAGCCCGACATCCGCGTGGCGGCCCGACGAGAGCTCCTGCGTGGCGCGGGCGAGCTCGGACTGGCTCCTCACCAGCGAGAGGCGGGTGGCGCTGGCGACGCCGAGCGTGGAGACGAAGGAGGTCTTCATCGGATCTTACCTCACGGCTTGCAGGAGCGAGGCGAGCATGGCGTCGACGGCGGAGATGATCCGCGCCGAGGCGCCGTAGCTGCGCTCGAGCTCGAGCATCAGGGCGAGCTCCTCGTCGAGGTTGACGCCGGTGACGTTGGAGAGGCTCTCCTGGGTGCGCTCCAGGAACGTGGTCTGGTAGGCGGCCTCGGCATCCGCCTGCTTGCGCGCGGCCTCGAGCCACCCCACCGACCCCGCCGCGAAGCGCGCGAGCGTCGTGTCGGGGTTGACGCCGGCCGTGGCGTCGAAGGGCTGCGACGCGTCGAGCGCGCCGAGCAGGCCCTGCAGCCGGCCGGAATAGGAGGCGGCGTCCGCGGGATTGTAGTCGTAGGCGGCGCCGTTGATGCCGCCGTCGCGGATCGCCGTGAGGTCGCCGCCCTGGCCGGGGTCGACGCCCGGGTTGACGCGGATGCGCGCCGAAAGGTTGTCGATCGCCGTCGTGCCGGGCGGCAGCGCCGGGCCACCGTCCCAGGTGAACAGGCCCGCCTGCGCGGCCAGGATCGGCGGATCGTTGATCTGGTCGGTCTCGGCGGTGGCGAGGACGAGCCCGCGGGCGATCTCGTCGAGCTGCTTCTGGTAGACGCCGCTCGTCTCGTCGCGCAGGGTCGCGTGGCCGAAGAGCGCGCCGGACTCGATCGCCATCGTGGCGTTCGGCCCGGTGATCGGCACGCCGTCGGCGAACACCGCCCGCCCGTCGATGCCGGCGTCGTAGGCGAAGGTGCGCTCGAACGTGACCGGGCGCGCCGTCTTCTCGAACAGGGTGACGCCGGAGTCGGTGTAGATCACCATGTCGTTGTCGCGGCGCGTGATCGTGGTGACGCCGATCTCCCGGGAGAGCTCGCCGAGGATCTCGGCGCGGGTGTCGAGGTGGTCGGTCACGTCCGTGCCCGCCGCCGTGCCGGCGACGACGGCGCGGTTGACGGTCTCGAAGCGGGCGAGGAGATCGTTGATCGTGTCGACCGAGGTCGCCATCTCGCCGTCCGCGGTGGCGCGGGCGGCCTGCACCGTCTTCGTCGCGAGGTTGAGCCGCTCGGCGAGATCCTGCGCCCGTCCGAGCACCGCACCCGCGAGGATCGGGTCGCTCGGCCCGTCGGCGTGCATCTGCAGCGCGTTCTGGAAGGCGCCGAGCGCGCCGGCGACCGAGAAGTCGTCCTGCGGGTCGCCGATCGTCTGGGCGAGGCGCTCGAGCCCGTCGAGATGCGCGGTGCGCGCCGCCGCGTCCGAGCGCGCCTCGAGCATGCGGGTGTAGAGCGCCTGGTCCTGGGCGCGGCCGATCGAGGCGATGTAGGTCGAGCCGAGCCCGCTCGTCGCCACGTTCGCGGTCTTGCGCGCATAGGCCGGATCGTTCGCCCCGGTGATGTTGCGCGCCGTGATCGCCGTCTGCTGCGAGGTGACGGAGAGCGCGGTCTGGGCGGAGTTGAGCGCGAGCGAGAGGGACATCGGGGGCCTCGGTGCGTGGGCGCCGTGGAGGAGGACGGCGCGGGCGCGGTCAGCGCTTCAGGTTGACGAGCACGTCGAGCAGCTCGGAGCCGGTCTGGAAGACCTTGGAATTGGCCGTGTAGCTGCGCTGGCTCTCGATCATCGAGGTCAGCTCCCCGGCGAGGTCGACGTTCGACTGCTCGAGCGCGCCCGAGACGATGCCGCCGAGCCCGCCCTGCCCCGCCGCGCCGAGCTTGACGTCGCCGGACTCGAGGCCGAGCGAGTAGACGTTGCCGGCCTGCGGCAGCAGGTTGTCCGGGCTCGTCACGTCCGCGAGCGGCAACTGCCAGGTGGCGCGGCGCTCGCCGTTCTCGAACACGGCGTAGACGATGCCGTCCTGGGCGATCTCGACGTCGCGGATGGCCGAGGGCGCATTGCCGTTCACCGACGCCTGCATCACCGTGTAGTCGGCCCCGACCTGCGTCATCTGCGACAGGTCGAGGGCGAGCGGCTGGCCGCCGGGGACGGCGAGGTTGAGCGCCGGCGTGCCGACCACGCGCCCGTTCGCCGGGTCGAAGGTCAGCGCCACCGTGTCGAGCGGGCCGGCGCCGTAGGGAAAGCCGCCGCCGGCGGGCGCGTCGGCGCGGTCGAACACGGTGGCTTCCCACGTGTTCGGCCCGGTCTTGGCGAAGTAGACGTCGAGCACGACCGCGTTGCCGAGGTTGTCGTAGGCGACGAGCGAGGAGGTCGATTCGTAGGCCGCCGTCGCCGCGTTGCCGGAGGGCAGCGTCGCCGGGGCGACGAGGGCGGGGGCGTTGGAATCGAGGTTCGCCGCGAAGGTGCCGGTGGTCGAGGCGGTCGCCTCGAGCGCGGTCTGGCCGACGTTCACGGGCTGGAGCCCCTGCAGGTCGTTGACCACGATCGCCGGCGTCGCGCCGTCGATGGGCTGGCCCATCAGCCTGAAGCCGGCCGCGTTGACGAGCTCGCCTTCTCCGTTGGGGACGAAGGAGCCGGCGCGGGTGAGGAAAGGCGTGCCGTTGGCGTCCGAGACCACGAAGAAACCGCGGCCCTTGATCGCGAGATCGGTGGAGGAGGTGGTGAACACCTGCGCCCCCTCCTGGCTGATCGCGTGGCGCACGTGGGGCGTGACGCCGCCCGACGTGTACTGCCCCGACGTGTTGCCGAGGATCAGCGACGAGAACTCGGTCTGCGCCCGCTTGTAGCCGTTGGTGTTGGCGTTGGCGATGTTGTCGGCGACGGTCGCGAGCTTCGACGACTGCGCCGCCATGCCCGACACGCCCGTGCGCATCACTCCGTAGAGGCTCATGTCCGCGTCTCCACCACGCAAGAAGAGGATCGTTGCGGGTGATCTGACGTCGGCGAGCTTGCGCGTGGCTGGCGCCGGGGGCGGTAGCGGTCGTCAGCCCTCGTCGCGCAGGAGCCGGCGGATGACCTTGCCCGTCGTCGTCAAGGGCAGGCTGTCGCGGAAGACGATCTCGCGCGGGTACTCGTGGGCGGACAGCCGCGTGCGCACGAAGGCGCGGATGTCCTCGACGAGCGCGTCCGACGGCGCGACGCCCTCGCGCGGCACGACGAAGGCCTTGACGATCTGGGTGCGCACCGGGTCCGGCTTGCCGACCACCGCGGCGAGCGAGACCGCGGGATGGCGCAGCAGGCAATCCTCGATCTCGGCGGGGCCGATGCGGTAGCCGGCCGACGTGATGAGATCGTCGTCGCGGCCGACGAAGCGCACGTAGCCGTCAGCGTCGGCGACACCCTGGTCGCCGGTCGTCATCCAGTCGCCGACGAACTTCGCCCGCGTCGCCTCCTCGCGCTTCCAGTAGCCGAGGAACATCACCGGGTCGGGGCGGCGCACCGCGATCTGGCCCGGCTCCTCCGGATCGCAGACGCTCCCGTCCTCGCGGATGACGGCGACCGTGTGCCCGGGCACCGCCTTGCCGATCGCGCCGGCGCGGGAGACGCCGATCGCGGCGCAGGACGAGAGGACGAGGTTGCACTCGGTCTGGCCGTAGAACTCGTTGATCGTCAGCCCCAGCGCCTCACGGCCCCAGGCGAAGGTCTCCGCACCCAGAGCCTCGCCGCCCGAGCCCACCGTGCGCAGGACGAGCCCCTGCGGCGGGGCGCCTGCGGCACGCAGCATGCGCAGGGCCGTCGGCGGGATGAAGGCGTTGGCGACCCGCTGCTCGACCATGAGCCGCCAGGCGTCGTCGGGGTCGAACTTCTCGAGCTTGCGGGCGACGACCGGCACGCCGAAGTGCAGGCCGGGCAGGAGCACGTTGAGGAGCCCGCCGGCCCAGGCCCAGTCCGCCGGCGTCCACAGCCGGTCACCCGGGCGCGGCAGGAACTCGTGGTGCATCTGCACGCCGGGAAGGTGGCCGAGCAGCACCCGGTGCGCATGCAGCGCGCCCTTGGGCTGGCCGGTGGTTCCCGAGGTGTAGATCATCATCGCCGGATCGTCGGCGGCGGTGTCGCGGGGCGCGAAGTCCGGGCTCGCCGCCTCGAGCGCGGCGTGGAACGACACCGCGTCCCGCCCGGGCCCGCCGGCGGCGCCGTCGACGCACAGCACGCAGGCGAGGTCCGGCAGGTCGAGGCCGGCGATCTTCTCGATGCCCGCGCCGGTCGCGACGAGCCCCTTCGCGCCCGCGTCCGCGAGGCGGTAGCCGAGCGCGTCGACGCCGAAGAGCAGCGCCAGCGGCAGCGCCACGGCGCCGATCTTGTAGAGCGCGATATGAGCGACGGCGACCGCGGCGGATTGCGGCAGCAGGATCGCGACCCGATCGCCGGGGCCGATGCCGCGGGCGACGAGGGCGTTGGCGAGCCGGTTCGAGGCCTCGCGCAGCCGCCCGTAGCTCCACGGCACGACGGCACCCGCGCCGTCCACCTCGATGATCGCGATGCGCTCCGGCGCGACGGCGGCCCAGCGGTCGCACACGTCGACGCCGATGTTGTAGCGCTCCGGCACGTTCCAGCGGAACGCGCGCGTCAGGCTGTCGTAGTCGCGCGCCTCGTCGAGCATCGGCCTCGGGTCTCCTCGTGGGGAGGCGAGGTTTAGCGCGTCGCGGAGGCCTGGCAAAGCCTCCCCTCTCCCATCCGGGAACTCGGCTCGACGAACAGGCCGCCACGCCGACGACGGGCGATCGGGAACTCCCCTCTCCCTCGCGGAGAGGGGCGGGGGTTGTGGGGCCGTCAGGATGAGGCTCGCCCGCGATTCAGGCCTGCTTCGCCGCCGGGCGGCATCCGCGTCGTCATGGTCCTGCACGCCCCACACCCCCGGCCCCTCTCCGCCAGGGAGAGGGGAGACTCGCGGCGGTCCCGCCTCACTCCTCCATCGCGATCAGCGCGGCGTTGCCGCCGGCGGCGGCCGTGTTGACCGTCACCACCTGCTCGGTGGCGAAGCGCTGGAGGTAGTGCGGGCCGCCGGCCTTCGGGCCGGTGCCGGAGAGCCCGTGGCCGCCGAAGGGCTGCACGCCGACGACGGCGCCGATCATGTTGCGGTTGACGTAGACGTTGCCCGTCGTCATCCGCCGCACGACCCGCTCGATCGTCGCCTCGATGCGCGAGTGCACGCCGAGCGTCAGGCCGAAGCCCTTGGCGTCGATGGCATCGAGCAGCGCGTCGAGCGCCTTCGCCTCGTAGCGCACCACGTGGAGGACGGGGCCGAAGATCTCCTCGCCGAGCTCCTCCGGCTTCGCCAGCTCGAAGAGATGGGGCGCGACGTAGGTCCCCTCCGCCGGCGCCTCCATGGCGAGATGCGTGCGGCGCGCGCGCGCCGTCGTCGCCGCGATGTGCGCGTCGAGCTTGGCCTTCGCCTCGGCGTCGATCACCGGGCCGACCTGGACGGAGAGGTCGCGCGGGTCGCCGACCTTCAGCTCGCGGGCGGCGCCGGCGATCATGGCGATCATCTTGTCGGCCACGTCGGCCTGGACGCAGAGCAGCCGCAGCGCCGAGCAGCGCTGGCCGGCGGAGCGGAAGGCGGACATGACGACGTCGTCGGCGACCTGCTCGGGCAGCGCGGTGGCGTCGACGATCATGGCGTTGATGCCGCCGGTCTCGGCGACGAGCGGCACGATCGGCCCGTCCTTGGCGGCGAGGGTGCGGTTGATGATCCGCGCCACTTCCGTCGAGCCGGTGAAGACGACGCCCGCGACCCGTGCGTCCGCCACGAGCCGTGCGCCGATCGCCCCGTCGCCCGGCACGAAGGCGAGGGCGCCCGCGGGGATGCCCGCCTCGTGGAAGAGCGCGGCCGCATGGGCGGCGACGAGCGGCGTCTGCTCGGCGGGCTTGGCGACGACGGTGTTGCCGGCGACGAGCGCCGCCGCGACCTGGCCGACGAAGATCGCCAGCGGGAAGTTCCAAGGCGAGATCGCCACGAACACGCCGCGCCCGCGCAGGGTCATGCGGTTCGTCTCGCCGGTGGGACCGGGGAAGTCGATCGGCGCACCGAAGACGCGCTCGGCTTCCACGGCGTAGTAGCGGCAGAAGTCCACCGCCTCGCGGATCTCGGCGAGCGCGTCGTCGATGGTCTTGCCGGCCTCGACCTGCATCAGGTGGACGAGCCGGCCGCGGTCGCGCTCGATCAGGTCGGCCATGCGCCGTATCGCCCCCGCCCGCAGGGCCGCGGGGCTCGCGGCCCAGGCGGGGTGCGCGGCGTGCGCCGCGGCCATGGCGGCGTCGGCGTCCGGGAGCGAGGCCTCGACGACCCGGCCCGCCAGGGTCCGCCCGTCGATCGGGCTCGCGACCTCGCGCGCCGCGCCGTCCCGCGCGCGCCCGCCGATCACGGGCCGCGCCAGCGCCGCGCCGGGGCGGCCGGCCTCGATCTCGGCGGCGAAGGCGGCCAGCGCCGCGCGGTCCCCGAGCTCGACGCCGCGCGAGTTGGCCCGCGAGGAGCCGAACAGGTCGCGCGGCAGCGGCAGCTTGGAATGGCGTGCGCGCTGCGGCGTGCCGATGATCGCCTGCGGGCGCTCGAGCAGCCGCTCGACGGGCACGTCCGGGTCGGCGGCGACCGAGACGAACGAGGAGTTCGCCCCGTTCTCCAGGAGGCGCCGCACGAGATAGGCGAGGAGGTCGCGGTGCCCGCCGACGGGCGCGTAGACCCGGCAGCCGAGACCGGGATGGCGCTCCAGCAGGCGCCCGTAGAGCGTCTCGCCCATGCCGTGCAGGCGCTGGAACTCGTAGCCGACGCCGTCGCCCGCCCGCGCCGCGATCTCGGCGACGGTGAGCGCGTTGTGGGTGGCGAATTGCGGGTAGAGACGCGGGCGTGCGGCGAGCAGCCGATCGGCGCAGGCCATGAAGGAGAGGTCCGTCATCGCCTTGCGGGTGAAGACCGGGTAGTCCGGCAGGCCGCGCTCCTGCGCGCGCTTCACCTCGGTGTCCCAGTAGGCGCCCTTGACGAGGCGCACCATGAAGCGCCGGTCGAGCCGCTCGGCGAGCGCCGCGACATAGTCGATCACGGCCGGCGCACGCTTCTGGTAGGCCTGGACGGCGAGGCCGAAGCCGTCCCAGCCGGCGAGCGACGGGTCGGCGGCGACCGCGGCGATCACCTCGAGCGACAGCTCGAGCCGGTCCGCCTCCTCCGCGTCGACGGTGAAGTTGAGGTCCCAGGCCTTCGCCTTGCGGGCGAGATCGACGACGCGGGGCGTCAGCTCCGCGAGCACCCGCTCGCGGGAGAGCGCCTCGTAGCGCGGATGGAGCGCCGACAGCTTCACCGAGATGCCCGGGCGCTCGGGGAGGCGCTTGTCGCCGGCGCCGCGGCCGATGGCCTCGATCGCCTGCGCATAGCTCTCGAAGTAGCGCTCGGCGTCCCGGGCGGTGCGGGCGCCCTCGCCCAGCATGTCGAAGGAATAGCGGTAGACCCGGCCCTTGCCGGTGCGGGCGCGGGAGAGCGCCTCCTCGATCGTCTGGCCGAGCACGAAATGCGAGCCGAGCACCCGCATCGCCTGGCGCGTGGCCGTGCGCACGGTAGGGAGCCCCAGCCGCTTCGTCATCTGCTGGAGGATGCCCTCGGGCGTCTCGCCCGGGCGGATGACGCGTGCGGTGACGCCGAGCGCCCAGGCGGAGGCCGAGACGAGGAACGCCCCCGACTTGGCCTCGTGATGCGCGAAGTCCCCCTGCCCGAGCTTGTCCTCGATCAGCCGATCGGCGGTCGCGGCGTCGGGTACGCGCAGGAGCGCCTCGGCCAGCACCATCAGCGCGAGCCCCTCGCGGGTGGACAGGGCATACTCCCGCAGGAGATCCTCGACGCCGCCGAAGCCGCGCTCCTCGGCGCGGATGGCGCCGATCAGGTCGCGGGCGAGGGCGTCCGAAGCGTCCTCCGTCGCGGGCGCGGCGCGCGCCTCGGAGAACAGGCGCTCGGCGAGGGCGACGTCGTCCTCGGCGTAGGGGGCGGAGAAGGGCGGGAAAGCGTGGGAGAGGGCGTCCATGGCGGGGCTCCCGTCGACGGCCGGTACGGCATCGGGCGATGTCTCACCATAGCGCGACTTGCGTCGCGCTTCCACTGGCGTATCTTGATGCTTCCCGCCGAAGCGGCGGCGCAGCGAGGATTTTTCGGTGAAAGCCACGGAACTCGATCGGGTCGACACTCGCATCCTCGCCGTGCTCCAGGAGGACGGGCGCATCTCCGCCGTCGAGCTGGCCGAGCGCATCGGCCTCTCGCCCACGGCGACGGGCGAGCGCCTGCGCCGGCTGCAGAAGGACGGCGTGATCGTCGGCTTCACCGCCCGGCTCGACCCGCACCGCGTCGGGCTCGGCCTCCTGGTCTTCGTCGAGGTCTCCCTCGACAAGACGACGCCCGACGTGTTCGAGCGCTTCGCCGAGGCGGTGCAGCGCGCGCCCGAGGTGCTCGAGTGCCACATGGTCGCCGGCGGCTTCGACTACCTGGTCAAGACGCGCATCTCCGACATGGCCGCCTACCGCCGCTTCCTCGGCGACGTCCTGCTCGCGCTGCCGGGCGTGCGCGAGACGCGCACCTACGCGGTGATGGAGGAGGTGAAGACGGACGGGGCCCTGCCGGTTTGAGGCCGCTCCGGCGGCACCGCGGTCGAACCCTGCACGTCGGGCGTCGTTGCCGGGCGAAGTGCGCCCACACGTGAACCCGCGAGCGCACCCGCACGTCCAGCCGACGGAGGCCTCGATGACCGCATCCGAGAATCCCCTGAAGCGCGATTTCCCCGGCGACGTCCATCGCGTCGAGGCCGCGCGCCGCGCCGATCCCCACTTCGAGAAGATCGTCGCCCGCTACGAGGAGGTCGACCGCGAGATCGCGCGGATCGACGCGCGCCAGGAGCTGCGCACCGACGACGAGGAGAAGGTGCTGCGCGAGCACCGCGTCGCCCTGCGCGACGCCATCGCCCAACGCCTGCGCGAGGACGGGCCGGCGCCGTAGGGACGCCGGCGCCGGGAGCCTTGAGGGGCGCCCGGCGGCGCCCCCTTCACGCGGCCGCCGGCTTCACTCCGCCGGGGCCATGGCGGCGCGGCGCGGCGGCAGCCGCGCCCAGGCCGGCCGCTCGAACAGGAAGGCGGCCGGCGTGTTGCGCACGATCCGCTCCAGCACCAGCGGCGCGATCACGGCGCCGAGCGTGACCACGAGCGAGACCACGCCGACGTCCTCGACGAGGCCGGTGCGCAGCAGCACCTCGCGGGTCGCGGCCATGGGGAAGAAGAAGGCGAGGTAGATCGCGATCGAGTGCTGCCCGGCATAGGCGAAGGGCCGCCCGGCCATCGTCCCGGCGATCAGCGCCGAGACGCAGACGATCGCCACCGCCCCCGCGACGCCCAGCGCCAGGCTCACCACCGGCAGGGCGGCGAGCGTCGTCGTGGTGCCGAGCACGCCGACGGTCGTGAGCGCCAGCACGCCGTTGACGACGGCCCAGACGCCGAGGAAGCCGAGCGCGGCGGCCCTGCGCGCGACCGCCGCCTCGGCGAGGCGGAAGATCATCGGCGCGAGATGCCAGCCGGCGAGGAAGTAGACCAGGCGCGCGGCGAACTCGTCCAGCAGGAACCAGCCGGTGTGGATCGGCGCGATCTCCAGCGCCGCGGCGGCCGCGAGCACCAGGACGGGGTTCACCCGGCGCACCAGCTTCGCCACGATCGAGAAGATCGCCAGCATGTAGACGAACCACAGCGTCGAGAACGGCTCGACCAGGGAGATCGCGAGGTGCTCGAGGAAGCCGGCGAGCGTGCCGTCCGAGACCGTGCCGATCTTCACCAACGACTGGATCACGAGCCAGAGCAGGTAGAAGTAGACGAAGTGCAGGATGCGCTTGTCGCCGTAGGTGCGCCAGTCGCGGTCGACGACACGTGCGAGGAACAGGCCCGAGATCAGGAAGAAGTCCGGCATGCGGAAGGGCGCCGCGAAGGCGACCACCCAATGCATGAAGCCCTCGCCACCCATCGCCTCGCCGACGCCGAGGGTGGCGTGCATCATCACCACGAAGACGATGCAGATCCCCTTGGCCGCATCGACCCAGCCGACCCGGCCCGCGTCCGCCGGCGTTCCAATCCGATGCATCGCGACCTCCTCATCCCGTGCCCGTGCGCCGTCGCTGGTCTCGTCCCGCCGCGGGACGCCTGCGCGGCATTCGCCACGAATTGTGCAGGTTCCGGGCCAGGCGCGCCGATGCCGGCCGTCGTCGCACGACGAGGGTAAAGGTCCCGCCCCCGCGCCGGCGCCGTCCGCCGGCGTGGTTGATCCTTCCTGAACGGGCCGGCGCACCGGGCCGCAAGCCCGACGCAAGGCACGCCGCGCACCCTGGCCGCGTCAGAAACGACGAGGAGCTTCGTCCGTGGTCGACGGCATCCACCTCTTCAGCCTCGCCTCGCGCAAGTCCGAGTGGCTCTCCGTGCGCCAGGCGACGATCGCCGAGAACGTGGCGAACGCGAGCACGCCGGGCTTTCGCGCCCGCGACGTCGAGCCGTTCCGGGACGTCCTCGACCGCACGAGCCTCCAGCTCGCCGCCACGCGGCCGGATCACCTCCTGCCGGCGCAGGACGCCCGCGTCTCCGAGACGCGCACCCGCGACGGCTGGGCGATCACCCATTCCGGCAACTCGGTGAGCATCGAGGAGGAGCTGATCAAGGCCTCCTCGGCGAGCCGCGAGCACTCGCTGGCGAGCGGCATCGTCAAGTCCTTCCACCGCATGCTGATGCAGAGCGCCCGATGATCGATCCCCTGACCTCCGCCTCGCGCATCGCGGGCTCCGGCCTCGAGGCCCAGTCGACCCGCATGCGCATCATCGCCGAGAACCTCGCCAACGCGAACGCCACGGGCGACACCGCGGGCGCGGACCCCTACCGGCGCAAGACCGTCACCTTCGAGAGCCTGATCGACCGGTCGTCCGGCGCGAGCCTCGTCTCGGTGGACGGTGTCGGCGCCGACCGCGCGCCGTTCCGCACGGAGTTCGACCCGTCGCACCCGGCCGCCGACGAGAACGGCATGGTCAAGCTGCCCAACGTCGACATGCTCGTGGAGATGGCCGACATGCGCGAGGCCAACCGCGCCTACGAGGCCAACCTCGCGGTGATCCGCCAGACCCGCTCCATGGTCGCCCAGACCATCGACCTGCTCAGGAGCCAGTGATGATCGACGCCGTCGGTTCCCTCTCCAGCCTGTCCGGCCTCTCGGGCGTGTCCGGCCTCGGCGCCGCCCGCGCGACCGAGCGCCTCGCGATCACGGCGCCGCCGGCGCACGCGGGCTCCGCCGCCGCGGCCGGCACCCCGGATTTCGGCGCCGTCCTCGCCGACGTCGCCAAGCAGGGCGTCGCCGTCGTGCGCGAGGCCGAGGCCGCCTCCATCGCCGGGATGAACGGCAAGGCCTCAGTCCAGCAGGTGGTCGAGGCCGTGATGAACGCCGAGCGCACGCTCCAGACCGCCATCGCGGTGCGGGACAAGGTGGTGCAGGCGTACCAGGAAATCAGCCGGATGCAGATCTGAGGAGGATCGCCGCCATGAAAGCGCTCGCCATCGCCGCCACCGGCATGAACGCCCAGCAGCTCAACGTCGAGGTCATCGCCAACAACATCGCCAACATCAACACCACCGCCTTCAAGCGGGCGCGCGCCGAGTTCACGGACCTGCTCTACCAGACCGAGCGGCTCCAGGGCGTGCCCATGCGCGGCGGCGAGGCGGCGATCCCGGAGGGCGCGAACCTCGGGCTCGGCGTGCGCACCGCCGCGATCCGGAACCTGCACATGCAGGGTGCGCTCTCCCAGACCGGCAACAAGCTCGACCTCGCGCTCGACGGGCGCGGCTGGTTCCAGGTGCAGGGGCCGGAGGGCGAGATCCTCTACACCCGCGCGGGCTCCTTCAACACCAACGCCGAGGGCCAGCTCGTCACGATGGAGGGCTACCTCGTCGACCCCGCGATCCAGGTGCCGGAGAACACGGTCGAGATCGTGGTCAACCAGTCCGGCCAGGTCTTCGCCCGCGTGCCGGACCAGCAGCAGCTCGAGGATCTCGGCCAGCTGACGCTCGCGAACTTCGCCAACGAGACCGGCCTCGAGCCGATGGGCGGCAACCTCTATCGCGAGACCGAGGCGTCCGGCCAGCCGGTGGTCGGCGTGCCCGCCGATCCCGGCTACGCCAAGATCCACCAGGGCTATCTCGAGGCGTCCAACGTCGATCCGGTGAAGGAGATCACCCAGCTGATCTCCGCCCAGCGCGCCTACGAGATGAACTCCAAGGTCATCCAGGCCGCCGACCAGATGGCCTCCACCGTCACGAACGGCATCCGCTGAGCGAGCGCGACGACCGGAGCTGCGCCATGTGCCCCTTTCCCGAGACCGCCGCCCGCCGGCGCCCGACCGCATGCCTCGCAGCGGGCGCGGCCCTCGCCTTCGCCGCGCTCGTGGCGCCGTCGCCGGCCCGCGCCGCCGGCGTCACGCTGCCCGTGCCGACGATCACGATCTATCCCGGCGAGACGATCAAGGACACCGTGCTCGTCGAGCGCGAGTTTCCCCCGAGCACCGGCCAGCTCGCCGTCGTGCGCGACGCCGACGCCCTCGTCGGCAAGGTCGCGCGCCGCACGCTGCTGCCGGGGCGCGTCGTGCCGCAGAACGCGGTCGAGGAGGCCAAGCTCGTGGTGCGCGGGGAGACGACGCAGATCGTCTTCCAGGCCGACGGGCTCGTGATCTCGACCCTGGTCACCCCGCTCGAATCCGGCGGGGCGGGGGACCGTGTGCGCGCGCGCAACCTCGATTCCGGCCTCGTCATCGTGGGCGTCGTCCAGGACGACGGCTCGCTGCGCGTGGGGACCCCGTGATGCGCCGCCTCGCCTCGCTCCTCCTCGCGCTGGCGGTGGCCGCGACGGGCGCTCTCGCGCTCGCCCCCGCCGCCCGCGCCGACGCCTTTCCCGGCGGCGTCACGCGCATCAAGGACATCACGACCCTCAAGGGCATGCGCGAGAACCAGCTCGTCGGGTACGGGCTCGTGGTGGGGCTCGCCAATACGGGCGACACGCTGCGCAACGCACCCTTCACCGAGCAGTCCCTCACCTCGATGCTCGACCGGATGGGCGTCAACGTCGGCGCCGACCAGCTGCGCGCCCGCAACGTCGCCGCCGTCGTGGTGACCTCCGAGCTGCCGCCCTTCGTCGGGCGCGGCTCGCGGATCGACGTCACGGTCTCGGCGCTCGGCGACGCGCGCTCGCTGCTCGGCGGCACGCTCGTGATCACGCCGCTGATGGGGGCCGACGGCCAGATCTACGCTGTGGCGCAGGGGCCCGTCGCCGTCACCGGCTTCTCCGCGGCCGGCGAGGCCGAGATCGTCACCCAGGGCGTGCCGACGGTGGGCCGCGTGCCCAACGGAGCCCTCGTCGAGCGCGAGCTGCCCGACCATTTCGGCAACATGCGCTCGCTGATCCTGGAGCTGCGGAACCCGGACTTCCGCACGGCGGTGCGCATCGCCGACGCCATCAACGTCTACACGCAGGCGCGCTTCGGCGGGCGCGGGGCCTACGAGCGCGACTACCGCTCCGTGCTCGTGGTCAACCCGCCGGACGTCAGCCCGGTGCGCTTCCTCGCCGAGCTCGGCGACCTCGTGGTGACGCCCGATACGCCCGCGCGCGTCGTCATCGACGAGCGCACCGGCACGGTGGTGATCGGCGCGGACGTGCGGATCTCGACCGTCGCCGTCACGCACGGCAACCTCACGGTGCGCGTCACCGAGCTGCCGGTGGCCTCGCAGCCGGCGCCGTTCTCGGACGGCCAGACGGTGGTCCTGCCCGACACCCGCGTCGAGGTGCGAGAGGGCGAGGGCCGCCTCGCCATCCTCCAGGGCTCGAGCCTGCAGACCCTGGTCGCCGGCCTCAACCAGATCGGGCTGAGGCCCGCCGGCATCATCGCCATCCTCCAGGCGATCAAGTCGGCGGGGGCGCTGCAGGCGGATCTGGTCATCCAGTAGCGGGGCGCTCGCCGCCGCCGGCGCCGGTCTCCGCCGAGATCAGGTCGGCGACGAACGGCAGATGATCCGACGCCACCCGGCTCGTGGCCGTGCGCAGGGCGCGCCCGTTCGCGAGCCGCGCCCCGTTCGCCGCCATGATGTGGTCGATCCGGGTCAGCGGCATCCAGGAGGGGAACGTCGGGTGGCGTGCCCCGCTTCCAGCCCGGGCGCATTCGAGCGCGGCGGCGAGGCGCTTGTAGGCGGCCGAGCGCAGGCCGGCATTGAGGTCGCCCATCAGCACCGCGGGGCCGCTCGTGCCGCCGAGCCAGTCCGGCCCGAGCAGCGCCTGCGCCTGGGCCATGCGGTCGCGGGCGCTGAGCACGGCCAGATGCGTGCAGATCACCTGGAGCGGCCCCGCTCGCGTGTCGACCTCGACCCACAGCGCGGAGCGCCGCTCCGGCATGGCCGGGCCGAGCCGCGGCAGCGGTCCGCCCTTCACGGGACGCATCGGCAGGTCGGAGAGGACGGCGAGGCCGAACTGCTCGCCGGCGAAGGTCGCGGTGCGCTGGAAGTGCCAGCCCATGCCCAGATTGCGCGCGAGCGTCATCAGCGCGTGCGCGCCCTCGGCACGCGCGCTCCAGCGCACCTCCTGGAGCGCCACGATCCGCGCGCCGCTCTCGCGGATCACGGCCTCGATGCGCTCGGGCTCGCGGCGGCGATCGGTGCCGTAGAACGAATGGATGTTGTAGGTGAGGAGACGGGGCATCGAGACGCGAGATGGGGTCGGGAGGGCCGCGCGTGAAGGTGCGCCCCCCTCACTCGCGCAGGCGAATGCGCCCCTGCGCGAACAGGGCGCGGCAGTCGCCGGCATCCGCCATCCTGTCCTCGTCGAGCGGGACCGCGGCCATGCCGTCGCCCTCGAAGCGCGGGTCGTCGCACTCGCCGTCGCCGGCGAAGCGGCTCGTGTCCGCGCCGAAGTCGATCGACGCGAGCGCCTCGTCGGAGGGTGTCGGGGGCGGAGACGCGTCCGCGGCCGTCGCCGCGAGCGCGATGGAGCCCGCCTTGTAGAGCCGGCGGCAATCGCTCGCGTCCGCGAGCGTCGTCTCCTCCTGGACCGAGAAGGCCATGCCCTCGCCGACGAAGCGCGGGTCGTCGCACTCGCCGTCCTTCGGCCACGACCCGGAATCGTCACCGAAGGCGATGGCGTCCAGGGGCGGCTGCACCGCGGCGGGCGTGCCCCAGCGAGGGCTCGAGCTGCGTGCGAGCAGCCCGGCCTCGAAGAGGCGGCGGCAGTCGCTCGCGTCGCGCATCAGCTCCTCGGCGGAGGGGGCGCCGGCCATGCCCGCGCCCTCGAAGCGCGGATCGTCGCACTCGTCGTCGTTCGGCCAGCGGCCGGTGTCGTCGCCGAAGTCGATCCCTTCCGCCGATTGCGGCACGGGCGCGACATCGTCGGTGCGCAGCGCGACGGCGCCCTCCTCGAACAGCCGACGGCAGTCGCCGGCGTCGCGCAGGCGCTCCTGCTCCAAGGGCTGCGCCGCCATGCCGGCGCCCTCGAAGCGCGGATCGTCGCACTCGCCGTCGTTCGGCCAGCGGCCGGTGTCGTCGCCGAAGTCGATCCCGTCCGCCGATTGCGGCCCGGGCGCGACATCGTCCGAGCGCAGCGCCACCGCACCCCCCTCGAACAGCCGACGGCAGTCGCCGGCGTCGCGCAGGCGCTCCTCCTCGAAGGGCTGCGCCGCCATGCCGGCGCCCTCGAAGCGCGGATCGTCGCATTCACCGTCGTTCGGCCAGCGGCCGGTGTCGTCGCCGAAGTCGATGCCGGCCGTCGCCGGGCCGGGACCGGTGGCCGGGGCGGGCGCGGCCCCGCGCAGCGCGATCGCGCCCCCCTCGAGCAGGCGGCGGCAATCGCTCGCGTCGCGCATCCGGTCCTCGTCGAGGAGGAGCGCCGCCATGCCCTCGCCGGTGAAGCGCGGGTCCTCGCACTCGCCGTCGTTCGCCCAGCGACCCGAATCGTCGCCGAAGTCGATGCCCTCCCCCTGGAAGACCTCCGGCGCGGCGATCGGGTCGACGGCGCCCGCCTCGAAGAGGCGCCGGCAGTCGCCGGCGTCGGCGCCGCGGTTCTCCTCGACGGTGAGCTTGGCCATGCCGGCGCCCCGGAAGCGCGGGTCGTCGCACTCGCCGTCGTTGGCGAAGCGGCTCGAATCGTCGCCCCAGACGAAGCCCGGCCCCGCCTCGCGGGCAGCCGCCGGGCCGGCCGCGAGGCCCGCGAGGAGCCCGAGCGTCGCGCATGCTCCGGCGAGCCGCAGGGCGGTGCGCCCCCGCCTCGTCGCCTCGTCCACCCCGATCGTCATGGCATTCCCCCGGCCCGTCGCATCCCGCGCGCGACTGTACGCCCCTCGCGCACGGGGCGGAAGGGCGGATGCGCGCGCTTCCCGATCCGCGCCGCACGGGGTAAGCCGGTGCGTATCGTCCCGCCGAGCGAGGTCCCCATGGTCGACGCCGCCCCCGCCGCCCCGCGCAGCCTCGCGGGCCTCACGATCCTCGACCTGACCCGGGTCCTCGCCGGCCCGAGCGCGACGCAGCTGCTCGGCGACCTCGGCGCGCGGGTGATCAAGGTCGAGCGCCCCGGCGTCGGCGACGACACCCGCGCCTGGGGCCCGCCCTTCGTCGCCGACGAGAGCGGCGCGCCGAGCGACCTCTCCGCCTACTTCCTCGCGGCCAACCGCAACAAGCGCTCGATCGCGATCGATCTCGCGAGCGAGGCGGGCGCGGGGCTCGTGCGCGACCTCGCCGCGCGGGCGGACGTGGTGATCGAGAACTACAAGCCCGGCGACCTCGCCCGGCGCGGCCTCGGCTACGAGGACCTGCGGGCGGTCAAGCCGGATCTCGTCTGGTGCTCGATCACCGGCTTCGGCCACGACGGGCCCTATGCCGAGCGGATCGGCTACGACTTCCTCGTCCAGGCCATGGGCGGCATCATGAGCATCACCGGCGAGCCGGACGGCGAGCCGATGAAGGTCGGCGTCGGCATCTCCGACCTGATGTGCGGCATGTACGCGGTGGTGGGCATCCTCGCCGCCCTGCGCCACCGGGACGCGACGGGCGAGGGGCAGTTCCTCGAGGTCTCGCTCTACGACACGCAGATCTCCTGGCTGGTGAACGCCGCCACGAACACCCTCGTCTCCGGGAAGGCTCCGCGGCGGCTCGGCAACCGCCACCCGAACATCGCGCCCTACCAGACCTACCGCGCCGCGGACGGGCACCTCGTCGTCGCCGTGGGCAACGACGCGCAGTTCCGCCGCTTCTGCGCCGCGCTCGCAGCGCCCGACCTGGCGCAGGACGCGCGCTTCGCCACCAATGCCGGCCGGCTCGCGCATCTCGACGCGCTCAACGCCGTTCTCGACCCGATCGTCGCCGGGGACACCGTCGCCGGCTGGGTCGCGCGGCTCGAGGCGGCGCAGGTCCCGGCGGGGCCGGTCGCGAGCGTGCCCGAGGCGCTCGCCGATCCCCACACCCGCGCGCGGGGGATGGTGATCGAGATGCCCTCGCCCGTGGTCGAGGGGCAGGCGCTCGCGCTTCTCGGGAACCCGCTCAAGCTCCGCGCCACCCCCGTGTCCTACGACAAGGCACCGCCGCCGCTCGGAGCGGATCGCGACGCGGTGCTGGCCGACGTGCTCGGTCTCGACGCGGAGGCGATCGCGGCGCTGGCGCAGGCCGGCGCGTTCGGGCCGGCGCCGTGAGGAGATACCGCGGGTTTTCATCGAATCGAGCGAAGTATTCGCGCCGCTTAACGGTGTGTTACCAACGCTTGCGAATCGTCGCTAATTTGAATTCGGATTCATCCCTCGGCAAGTAACCCCCCCTTGACGGTGCCGGTGATTGCCTGCGGCGCACGACCACATAAGCGTTGCCGCAACAAATCTTCGGATTTATCCGTATGACGTCCGATACAACGGGGGTACTGTCGTGTACATCATCGTCGACGAACGAGAGCTTGTCACCACCGGTTACCGATCCGGCTTCGACCGGGAAGGCGTGTCCGCCGTCGGGTTCGACCCATCCGACTTCAACGACTGGATCGCCGGCGCCGCCGAGGAGGATCTCGGCGCCGTCGAGGCGATCCTCATCGGCGATTGCAGCGAGCGGGAGACGCTGCCGCGCCTCGTCAAGAGCCGCTGCAAGGCGCCGGTGATCGCCATGAACGACACCCATTGCCTGGAGCAGACGCTCGGGCTGTTCGCCGCGGGCGTCGACGACGTCGTGCGCAAGCCCGTGCACGTGAAGGAGATCATGGCCCGGGTCGGCGCCTTCAACCGGCGGGCGCAGGCCGGTCCTGCCGAGAGCGAGGCGGCGCCGGTGGAGCACGACCTGCGGGTCTTCTTCGACGGCCGCGATCCGATCGTGCGCGGCGATGTCCTGGCGCTGCCGCGGCGCGAGCGACGCATCCTCGAGTACCTGTTCAAGAACAAGGGCAAGCGCGTCCAGCGCGAGCAGATCTTCTCGGCCGTCTACGGCGTCTTCAACGAGAACGTCGACGAGGCGGTGGTCGAGAGCCACATCTCGAAGCTGCGCAAGAAGCTGCGCGGGCGGCTGGGCTACGACCCGATCGATTCCAAGCGCTTCCTCGGCTACATGTTCGCCTGATCCTGCGTTTTCATCCGTCGCTCTCGGCCGTTCGGGTCGATCCGCTTCTTCCTTCCGATCGTTTCGCATCACGAGCTGGTACCGGCCTTCGCGCCACCCGGGACGACGCGTCCCACCCGAGCCGACACCGTCCGCCGCGACCTCAGCGACGCTCCCCGCCGGGGACCGCGCCCAGTTCCACCACGAACATCGCCCCGCCGCCCTCCGGCCGCACCACGCGGACGTCGCCGCCGTGCCGGCGCGCGATCTGGCGCACCAGCGACAATCCCAGCCCCCAGCCGCCCGCCGCCTCCGAGCGCCCCGCCGGGCGGTAGAAGGCCTCGAAGACCCGCTCGCTCTCGCCGTCGGGCAGGCCCGGGCCGTGGTCGCGCACGCCGAGGACCGCCCCGCCCTCCGGACGGGCCGAGACGCGGGCCTCGATCGGCGGGGCGCCGTGGCGCGCGGCGTTCTGGAAGAGGTTGCGCACGAGCCGGCGCAGGAGCCGCGGATCGCCCGGAATCTCGACCGCCTCGCCCTCCACGGACGCGCCGACGCGCGCGCCCTCCTCCGCGGCGAGCGCCAGCAGGTCGACGGGCTCGATGCGCTCGAGGCCGGCGACGTGCTCGAGCCGGCTCGCCACCAGGATCTCCTCGACGAGCGCGTCGAGCTCCGCGAGGCTCGTCACGATCTCGCGCTCCAGCGCCGGGCGCGGATCCTCGCGCCAGAGGTCGATCGCCATGCGCAGGCGCGCGAGCGGCGAGCGCAGCTCGTGGCTCGCATTGGCGAGGAGGGCCGTGTGGGAGGCGACGAGGCGCTCCACCGTCTCGGCGGCCGCGTCGAAGCTCCGTGCCACGGCCGCGACCTCGTCGCCGCCGGCAAGGCCGACGCGGACCGAGAGGTCGCCTGCCCCCCAGGCCTCGACGCCGGCGCGCAGGCGCTCCAGCCGGCGGGTGATGTGGCCGACGACCGGGTAGGCGACGAGCGCGATCAGGATCGCGATGATCGCGATCGGCACCAGCGGGTTGCGGTCGTCGTCGCCCTCGCCCGCTGGGTCGTCGCGCCCGAAGCGCGCCTGCACGACGCGCCCGTCGGGCAGGGTGAAGACGAGGACGCGGTGTGCGCGCTCGAGCCGCGGATCGCCGGCGACGAGCCGCCCGTCCGGGCCGCGCAGGGCGAGATCGGCGCCGAGCGCCTCCGACAGGCGGGCGAGCGCCGGGCCCGGGTCCTCCACGGGCAGCGTGCGCGCGAAGAACGTGCGCCCGCGCTCCGCCCAGGGCCCGCGCTCGTCGGCGGCGGCGATGCGGAACACGATCGCCCCCGCCACCGCGACGACGAGCACCGCCGCGACCACCGTGAGGTAGATCTTCCAGAACAGGGAGAGGCCGCGCGGGCGGCGCAGGACGCCGGAGAGCCGCGCCATCAGCCGCCCTCGTCCTGGACGCGCGCGAACACGTAGCCCGCGCCGCGCACGGTGAGGATGCGGCGGGGGTGCTTCGGGTCGTCCTCGATCGCGGCGCGGATGCGCGAGACGTGGACGTCGATGGAGCGGTCGAAGGCCTCGAGCTCGGCGCCGCGCACCAGGTCCATCAGCTGCTCGCGCGAGAGCACGCGCCCGGCGTTCTCGGCCAGCGCAGCGAGGAGGTCGAACTGGTAGGAGGTGAGCGCGCGCTCGGTTCCGTCGACGCGCACCTGGCGCGCGCCGCGGTCGACCTCGAGCCGCCCGAAGCGCAGCGGCGGCGGCCCGGCCTGGGCGACGCCGCCGTGGCGCCGGCGCAGCACCGCCTTGAGGCGCGCCAGCAGCTCGCGCGGGTTGAAAGGCTTGGGCACGTAGTCGTCCGCGCCGATCTCGAGCCCGACGATCCGGTCGGTCTCGTCGCCCTTGGCTGTGAGCATGACGACGGGGACGTCGGAGGAGGCGCGGATGCGGCGCAGGGTCTCGAACCCGTCGAGATCGGGCAGCATCACGTCGAGCACGACGGCCGCGGGCGGGCGCCGGGCGAGCTCGGCGAGCCCGTCCCGCGCCGTCGCAGCGGCGCGGGCGGGAAAGCCGTTCTGGTCGAGGTAGTCCCGCAGCATGCCCGACAGGCGCACGTCGTCGTCGACGATCAGGATCTCGTCCGGCATCGGTGCTGCGGTCCTCTCTCTCCGGGGTCGCTCGGGCTCAGTCTATCACCAACGGCCCCAGCCGCGACGGCGCTCGCCCATCTCCTCGACCAGCTCGGCGCGCTGCTCGGGCTCGAGCACCTCGGCGGCGTCGAGCAGGGCCTGGAGGCCGCGGGCGGAGGCGGCGTCCATGGCGGCGAGGCGCTCGGCCCGCAGGGTCTCGGCGGCGGCGCGGTCGATGGTCTGCGCGCCCAGGATCTCCGCGAGATCCTCGCGGGTGTCGCGGAAGCCGCGCATCAGCGGCACGATCTCGCCGCGCGCCTCCTCGGCGATGGCCTTGATGCGCTCCACCTGCTCGGGGCTGGCATCGACCTCGTCGAGCGTGCGCTCGAGGCGCCATTCCATGAACTCGGCCATGCGGCCGCGCTCCTCGCCGAAGCGGGCGTGCATCGTCTCGGCCCGCGGCCCGTCGCCGGCGGCGTGGCGCAGGATCGGCGCGTCCTGCGCGACCGCGAAGCCGGCGCCGATCGCTCCGACGCCGAGCACGGCGACGCCGGCGGCGAGGAGGCCGCGGGAGACGCGGGAGCGGGCGGGGCCGGCGTTCGGGGCCTTGGGGGTGGTCTCGGTCGTCATGGGTCTCGTCTCCTCGGGGGAAGCAGCTCCGACGGCTGCGATGGGGAGACGATGCGCCCGTCACGTGTCGCGATTGCGCGGGCGATGTGAAGAAAGGTGAAGCCGAGCGCTAGTCCTCCGCCGGCTCGGCGTGCGGAAGGCGCGCCGCCTCCTGCGAGACGAGGTCGCGCAGCCAGCGCATGGCGGGATCGGTGTCGAGGGCGGCCGGCCAGAGCAGGGTCGGCGTGAAGGCGCGCTCGTCGAGCGGCGGATCGCGCACGACGAGGCCGAGCGCCGGCGCGTGGCGCATGGCGAGCGTGCGCGGCAGCGTCACGACGTGGTCCGTGCGCGCGACGACCTCCATCGCGGCGTAGAAGTGCGGCAGCCGGAGCGCCACGCGGCGCCGGAGCCCGCGGCGCGCGAGCGCCTCGTCGAGGAAGCCGCGCCCGTCCCCGAGCACGGTGACGAGGACGTGGTCGAGCCCGGCATAATCCTCGATCGTCCACGTGTCCCCGACCGGGTGGCCCCGCCGGGTGAGCACGACGAAGCGGTCGCGGTAGAGCACGCGGCTGCACAGGCCCGGCTGCGGTGCCTCGGCGACGCCGAAGCTCAGGTGCACGCGCCCGTCGCGCAGGTCGGCGAGCGTGCCCGCGCGCAGCGGCACGACGTCGAGGTCGACGTGCGGCGCCTGCTCGGAGAGCCGCGCGATCACCTCCGGCAGGAGGATGATGGTCTGGTGGTCGGTCGCCGAGATCACGACGCGCGCTTGCCATTGCGCCGGCACGAAGGCCTCGGGCGCGAGCAGGTCGCGCACGTCCGCGAGCGTGCGCGCGAGCGCCGGCTGGAGCGCCAGGGCGCGGGCCGTCGGCACGAGCCCGTCCGCGCCGCGCACCAGGATCGGGTCTCCGAGCAGCGCCCGCAGCCGACCGAGTGCACGGCTCATCGCAGGCTGGCTGAGGTTCGCCGCGGCGGCCGCGCGCGTGACGTTGCGCGCGGCGAGCAGGTGGTCGAGCAGGACGAGGAGGTTGAGGTCGATCCCACGTAAATTCGTCTCGCGCATGATGACAATATCGACGATGCATTGGACGCATGCAAGCGGCCTCCATAGGGTCCCGGGTATCGGCACGCGGCGCTCCGAGCCGCGCGCCACCCTCGAGACCCCGAGAAGGAGACCCGCCCATGTTCCTCGTCACCGGACTGACCGGCAACACCGGTGCCGCCGTCGCCGACACCCTGCTCGCCGCCGGCGCCCCCGTGCGCGCGCTCGTGCGCGACCTCGACCGCGCCGCCCCCTGGGCGGCCCGCGGCGTCGACCTCGTGCGGGGCGACGCGACCTCCGCCGACGATCTCGCGGCCGCCATGGAGGGCGTGTCTGGCGCCTACGTGCTCGCGCCGCCCGCCTACGCGGCGGACGACGTCGTCGGCGCGGTCGCCTCGGTCGGCCGCGCCACCCGCGAGGCGATCGAGCGGGCCCGGCCCGAGCGCCTCGTCTTCCTGTCCTCGGAGGGCGCGCAGGTTCCCGTGGGCACCGGCGTGATCCGCAGCCTCCACGCCGTCGAGGCCATGCTCGCGGGCGCACCGACGCGGCTCACCTTCCTGCGCGCGGCCTACTTCCAGGAGAACTGGCTCTCCGTCCTGCCGCTCGCGGCGGCGCAGGGTATCCTGCCCTCGATGCTCGACCTCGCGCGGCCCCAGCGCATGGTCGCGACCGCCGACATCGGCCGGGTGGCCGCCGAGACGCTGCTCGCGGACGCGCCGCCCGCGCTGATCGAGCTCGCCGGCCCGCGGGACTATGCGCCGGCCGATGTCGCCGCCGCCGCGGCGCGCGTGCTCGGCCGCCCGGTCGCGCCCGTGGCGCCCCCGCGCGCGGCGTGGGAGGGCATCTTCCAGGAGGCCGGCCTGCGCCCCGGGGCGTCCGCACTGATGGCGCAGATGTACGACGGCATCGCGTCCGGTGTCGTCGCCATGTCCGGCGACGTGCCGCTCACCCGCGGGCGGGTCTCGATCGACGAGACGCTGGCCGGCGCGGCGAAGCGTCTCGCGGCCTGACACCGGGCCACGCCCGCACCCCTTGCCTCACCGTCCCCCAGCCGCTACAGCCCCGCGCGAGACGCGCACCCCGCGCGCGGCCGGCCCGAGGGCGAGACGATGACGCAGTTCAAGGACAGGGTGTTCTCCGGCATGCAGCCGACGCACACGCTCCATCTCGGCAACTATCTCGGCGCGATGGTCAACTGGGTGCGCATGCAGGATACCCACGACTGCATCTATTGCGTCGTGGATCTCCACGCCATCACCATGCCGCAGGAGCCCGGGGCTCTGCAGGCGAACATCCGCGAGGTGGCGGCCGCCTACATCGCCTGCGGCATCGACCCGCAGCGCTCGATCCTGTTCAACCAGTCGCGCGTCCACGAGCACGCCGAGCTCGCCTGGGTGTTCAACTGCGTCGCCCGCATGGGCTGGCTCAACCGCATGACGCAGTTCAAGGAGAAGGCCGGCAAGGACCGCGAGAACGCCGCCGTGGGCCTGTTCGCCTACCCGACGCTGATGGCCGCCGACATCCTGCTCTACAAGGGCACCCACGTGCCCGTGGGCGAGGACCAGAAGCAGCATCTCGAGCTCACCCGCGACATCGCGCAGAAGTTCAACAACGACTTCGCCGGCTCGATCGCGGAGAACGGGTTCGGGGAGACGTTCTTCCCCCTGCCGGAGCCGATGATCCAGGGCCCGGCGACGCGCGTCATGAGCCTGCGCGACGGCACGAAGAAGATGTCGAAGTCCGATCCCTCGGACTACTCGCGCATCAACCTCACCGACGACGCCGACGCCATCGCGCAGAAGGTGCGCAAGGCCAAGACCGACCCCGAGCCGCTGCCGACCGAGGCCGCCGGCCTCGCCGGGCGCCCGGAGGCGGACAACCTCGTCGGCATCTACGCCGCGCTGCGAGACGTGCCGCGCGAGGCGGTTCTGGCGGAGTTCGGCGGCGCCAACTTCTCGACCTTCAAGTCGGCGCTGGTCGACGTCGCCGTGGACCGGCTCGCACCGATCACGTCCGAGATGCGCCGGCTCGCCGCCGATCCCGGCCACATCGACTCGATCCTCGCCGAGGGTGCGCACAAGGCCTCGGTCATCGCCGCCGAGACCATGGACGCGGTGCGCCGGATCGTCGGGTTCGGGCCGCGCTGAGGTCAGGCATGCCGCCGGGGAATTGCTGCCCTGCACGGGGCGCGGCTGGCGCGGCGCCCGCGCGGGGCGCATCGTCGCGCGGCGTTGCCCGCCTGCCGTCCGAGCCGCGTCGACCATGACGTCCACCCTGCCCTTCCTGCCCGACCTCCACACGCTCGTCCTGTTCTCGGGCGCGTGCCTCGTGCTCTTCGTCACGCCGGGGCCGGACATGAGCCTGTTCCTGTCGAAGACCGTGCAGGGCGGGCGCGCCTGCGGCATGGCGGCGATGCTCGGCGCCTTCACCGGCGCGCTCGTCCACACGCTGCTCGCGGCGCTCGGGCTCTCGGCGCTCCTCGCCGCCTCGCCCGCGGCCTTCACGGCGGTGAAGATCGTGGGCGCCCTCTATCTCCTCTGGATGGCTTGGGACGCCCTGCGCAACGGCTCGGCGCTCAGCCTGCGGCCGGGCGGGCCGGCGCCGGCGTCGCTGCGCGCGACCTGGCTGCTGGGCGTGGGGATCAACCTGTCGAACCCGAAGGTGATCCTGTTCTTCGTCACCTTCCTTCCCCAGTTCGTCGCCGCCGGCGATCCGCACGCGGCCGGGAAGCTCGTCTTCCTGGGGCTGTGGTTCGTCGCGCTCTCCGCCCCGCTCGCGGCGCTGGCGATCCTGGCGGCGGACGAGGTGGTGGCGCTGGCGCGCACGCGCCCGCGGGTGCTGCGCGGCGTCGACATCGTCTTCGCCGGCGTGTTCGGCCTCTTCGCGCTGCAGATCCTCGCGACCGCGCGCTGAGCGCGGCTTCAGAGCGCCTCGGCCTCGAGCGTGCGCTCGCGCATCGCCGTGAAGCGCACGATCCGCTGCGCGGTCGAGACCGAGAGCTGCTGGAAGGCCGCGAAGGCCGAGCGGTGGACCTCGTCCGTGAGGTTGCGCCCCGCCTTGGCGACGAGGAAGGTCTTGAAGGTCGACCAGCCGAAGCGCAGCGAGCGCAGGATGAACAGCAGCGGGTCGTAGTGGTTCGAGTGGTAGGCGCGTGCGACCACCGTCGTCGGCACGTGGGCGAGGTGGGCGATCGCCGCCAGCGCCTCCTCGATGCGCCCGTCGCGCGCCCAGCCGGCGATGGTCTCCTCGTCGAGGGCGCCGGACCCGGCGCATTCGGTCACGATCCGCGCCGCATCGGCGAAGTCGTCGACCAGCGCCTTGTAGCTGGAGGTACGCACCACGTCCTCGGCCGCGTCGTCCACCGCGTCGTCGAAGGCGGCGGCGTCGATGGAGAGCCCGTCGAGGCTGCCGAGGGCGGCGCGCATCGACACCCGCGCCTTCTCGCGGGCGATGGCGACGAGCTGCTGGAGCTGCTCGTTGCCCAGGCTCGCCCTGGCCTGGAGCTGGCTCTGCAGGCCCTCGTCGCCGCGGGCCTTCTCGACGAGGCACGAGAGCGAGCGGTCGGAGAGCGCCGCACCCTCGTTGCCGGCGACGGCGCACACGACGCGATCGTCGCCGCGGTCGACCAGGATCTCGGTGATGCGCTCGGACAGGCATGCGCGGCGGGTGAGCGCGAGGAGATGCTCCTGGCTCTTGCTGGCGGCGACCTCGGCGAGATCGTCCTCGCCGAGCCGCACGGCCCGCTCGAGCACGGGGCGGGCAACGGCGATCTCGTCGTCGAAGGCGAGGTCGCGCAGCACGCCCTCGGGCGCGTTGACGAGGTCGGCGAGCCGCTCGGAGAGCTCGACGCGGACGCGGAACTCGATCCCGCGGGCGAGCCGCAGGATCACCTCGTCGAACACGGCGACGTGCAGGTCGGCGAGGTGCGGCGCCTGCTCGATGAAGAGATCGGTCATGCGCCGCAGCGTCTCGACGCGTCGGGACGGGTCGCCGTTGGCGACCGCGTCCTCCACGTCCGACACGAGCGAGGTCAGCATGTCCATCGAGCAGGGATCCCGGCGCCGTCCGTCCGCACGGCCGTATCGCGCGGACCTTAACGGCCTTTCGTAAGCGATGTGTTGAGGGCGACCGCTCAATGCCGCATGCGCCGGCGGGGTCGCGACGGACCCGCCGCGGCGGGCGGACCGGAGCGGAGGGCAGAGGGCGGAGAGCCGGTGTGCCTTGCTTCGGCACAGGCTAGTCTAACGGCCTCCAGAACCCCGAGGACGCCGCACGATGTACATTGCACGCACGCTCGGAACCCCGCTCGTCTGCGAGGCCCGGCAGGAACGCCACGACATCTGGTTCGATATCGCTTTCTCCGAGCGGCGACGCCGATCTCGGCCGCACGCGCACTTGAATCCTCCGCCGCAGGCGCGTATATGCCTCCCTGTCAGCTCTGGTAGCGGCGTGAGAGCGTCGCCTCGCGGGAGTGGACCCTGACCGGGTCCGCTCCTTTCTCATATTTGACGCGGGTTCGCCGGGGCTCGGTGCGGGACGGCCCGCACGACGAGCGCATTTTCCGAGCGGCGTCCGCGACGACGGACGCGCTCCACAAGACGAGGACGTGAGCCGCCGTGGCGGATCGAACGCACGATCGACTTGAAGAGCGCCTGATCGCCGAGACCGGCCTCGCCGCGCGCGTGGCGGCGATCGTCGAGCCCGTGATCGAGGATCTCGGCTACCGGCTCGTGCGCGTGAAGATCTCGAGCCAGAACGGCTGCACGGTCCAGGTCATGGCCGAGCGGCCGGACGGCACGATGGGCGTCGACGATTGCGAGATCGTCAGCCGGGCGATCTCGCCGGCGCTCGACGTCGACGATCCGGTGACGACGGCCTACAATCTCGAGGTCTCCTCGCCGGGCATCGACCGGCCGCTGGTGCGCCCGGGGGACTTCGTCCGCTGGGCCGGCCACGAGGCGAAGGTCGAGATGGCGCGGCCGGTGGGGGCGCGCAAGCGCTTCCGCGGGCTGGTGCGCGGCGTCGAGGACGAGCACGCGCTGATCCTCCTGCCGGACGTCCCGGAGGGCGTGGAGCCGCTGGCGCGGCTGCCGCTCGACGACATCGGCGAGGCGCGCCTCGTGCTCACCGACGACCTCATCCGCGAATCGCTCAAGCGCGGAACGGCGCCCTCCGCCGAGGGCGCGGACGAGACCATCGAGAGCGCCGAGGAGGAGGGCGAGGAGCCCGCCGCCACGGCTGCGACCGAGGACAACGACAACCATCCCTCCCCGAAGGAGTGACAGGACCATGGCCGTCAGCGCCAACAGGCTCGAGCTCTTGCAGATCGCCGACGCGGTCGCCCGCGAGAAGGTGATCGATCGCCAGATCGTGCTCGCCGCGATGGAGGACGCCATCCAGAAGGCGGCCCGCTCCCGTTACGGCAGCGAGACCGAGGTGCGCGCCGAGATCAACCCGAAGACGGGCGAGATCGCGCTGTCGCGGCTGCTGCAGGTGGTCGAGCGGGTGGAGAACGACGCCACCGAGATCACCCTCGAGGAGGCGCGCCGCAAGAACCCGGCCGCCATGATCGGCGACTTCATCGCCGAGGCGCTGCCGCCCTTCGACTTCGGCCGAATCGCCGCGCAGTCGGCCAAGCAGGTCATCGTGCAGAAGGTCCGCGACGCCGAGCGCGACCGCCAGTACGACGAGTTCAAGGACCGCGTCGGCGAGATCGTCAACGGCCTCGTCAAGCGGGTGGAGTACGGCAACGTCATCGTCGATCTCGGCCGCGCCGAGGCGATCATCCGCCGCGACGAGCTGATCCCGCGAGAGACCTTCCGCCCCGGCGACCGGGTGCGCGCCTATCTCTACGACGTGCGCCGCGAGACGCGCGGGCCGCAGATCTTCCTGTCGCGTACGCATCCGCAGTTCATGGCCAAGCTCTTCGGCCAGGAAGTGCCGGAGATCTACGACGGCATCGTCGAGGTCCGCGCGGTGGCCCGCGACCCGGGCTCGCGCGCCAAGATCGCGGTGATCTCCCGCGATTCGTCGATCGACCCCGTCGGCGCCTGCGTCGGCATGCGCGGCTCGCGCGTGCAGGCGGTCGTCGGCGAGCTGCAGGGCGAGAAGATCGACATCATTCCCTGGAGCCAGGACGAGGCGACCTTCATCGTCAACGCGCTCCAGCCGGCCGAGGTGGTCAAGGTCGTGCTCGACGAGGACGCCGAGCGAATCGAGGTCGTCGTGCCCGACGAGCAGCTCTCGCTCGCCATCGGGCGGCGCGGCCAGAACGTGCGCCTCGCCTCCCAGCTCACCGGCTGGGACATCGACATCCTGACCGAGGCCGAGGAGAGCGAGCGGCGCCAGAAGGAGTTCGTGGAGCGCACGAACCTCTTCATGGAGGCGCTCGACGTCGACGAGGTCGTGGGCCAGCTCCTCGCCTCGGAGGGCTTCCGCACCATCGAGGAGATCGCCTATGTCGATCTCGGCGAGATCGCCTCGATCGAGGGCTTCGACGAGGAGACCGCGCAGGAGATCCAGATGCGCGCCAACGAGCATCTGGAGAAGATCGAGGCCGAGAACGAGGCCAAGCGCATCGAGCTCGGCGTCGCCGACGAGGTGCGCGAGGTCGTGGGCATCACCAGCGGCATGCTGGTGGCGCTCGGCGAGAACGACGTGAAGTCGATCGAGGATCTCGCGGGCTGCGCCACCGACGATCTCGTCGGCTACACCGAGGGGCGCGGCGCCGAGGCCAAGCGCCATGCGGGCTTCCTCGACGGCTTCGAGCTGTCGCGGGGCGACGCCGAGGCGATGATCATGGACGCGCGCGTGCGCGCGGGCTGGATCGAGGCGCCGGCCGAGGAGGAGGCTCCCGAAGAGGAGGCTCCCGAGGGCGAGTACGCCGAGGACGCCGACTACGCCGACGGCGAGGCCTACGAGGCCGAGGCCGAGGCGGAGGCCCTCGAGGGCGACGACGTCGAAGGCGGCGCGGATGCGGGCGAGGTTCCCGCCGGCGAGGCCGGCGAGGACGACGCCCAGGCGCATCGGGGCTGAGCGGGACGAGAGGGGACGACGCGGGCGTGACGCGCACGGAGGGTGACGAGACCAGGGGCCGGCGTGCGGCCGCGGGCGAGCGACGCACGACGCGTCACGAGCCCCGGCGAACCTGCGTCGCCACCCGCGAGGTCCGCTCCCCCGAGGAGCTGATCCGGTTCGTCGCCGCGCCGAACGGCGCGCTGACGCCCGACCTGAAGGGAAAGCTGCCCGGCCGGGGCGTGTGGGTCTCGGCCAGGCGAGAGGCGGTGGAGAGCGCGGTCGAGCGCCGGCTCTTCGCGCGGGGGCTCAAGGCCGCCGTCACCGTCCCGGAGGACCTCGCCGCGGCGATCGACGCCGCGCTCGTGGAGGACCTCCGCCAGGGGCTCGCCCTCGCCAACAAGGCGGGGCGGGTCGTATCGGGCTTCGACACGGTGGTGAAGACCGTCGGATCGAAGACCATCGCCAGCCTCGTCCACGCCTCCGAGGCGGCGGACGACGGCAAGAGAAAGATCGCGCAGGCGCTGCGACGGCGCCTGGGCGAGACCGCGGAGCGAATTCCGGTCGTGACGGAGCTTTCCGTCGACGATTTGGATTTGGCTTTGGGGCGGTCTCATGTGATACATGCAGCCCTCGTCGCGGGCGCCGGAAGTCGCATCTTCCTGGAGCGCTGGCGACGGCTATGCGTCTATCGCGGAACCATCGCCATGAACGCCGCGCCCCTCGACCCCGAGGGCGCCGGCCTCGACGACGAGACGAACCCGCAGGATCGTGAGCGGAATGAGTGATACCAAGACCCCGGGCGACAAGACGCTGCAAGCGCCGCAGAAGACCCTGAGCATCAAGCCCCGCATCGAGCAGGGTACGGTGCGTCAGAGCTTCTCGCACGGGCGTACCAAGCAGGTCGTCGTCGAGCGCAAGCGCGGCACCCGTCCGCCAGCGGAGGCGAAGGAGGCGGCACCGGCCGCCAAGCCCGCCACGCCGCAGGCGCCGGCGGCGAAGCCCGCACGCCCGGGCACCCCGACGCGTCCCGGCGCGCAGGTGCTGCGCTCGCTTTCCGAGAGCGAGCGGGACGCCCGCGCCGCCGCCCTGCTCGACGCTCGCCGCCGCGAGGAGGAGGAGCGCCGTCGCCTGGAGGAGGCACGCCGCCACGAGGCCGAGGAGCGCGCCCGCGCCGAGGCCCAGGCGAAGGCCCGCGAGGCCGAGGAGCGCGCCCGTCGCGAGGCGGAGGATCGAGCCCGCCAGGAAGCGGAGGCTCGGGCCCGCGCCGCCGAGGCCGCGCCCGCCCCGTCCGCGCCGGACGCCACGCCGGCCGAGGCGCCCGCCGCGAAGGCCCCCGCCGCCGCGAAGGCCCCCGCCGCCGCGAAGGCACCCGCCGCAGGGCAGGCGCCCGCCGAGGCCACCGCGACCGCGACGCCGCGCGAGGCGGCGCCCCGCGCCGCGCGGCCGGCCGGCGAGCGGACCACGCCCCGCGTCACCGCGCCGCGCCCGGGCCTGCCGCCGCGCACGACCGTGCCGCGGGTCGACGCCCGCAAGCCGGCGAGCCTCGACTTCATGGCGCGTCCCGCGCCGGAGCCCGAGCCCGAGCCGAAGCCGGAGGCCGCGGCGCCCGCGGCGAAGCCCGCCGCGCGTGCCGGCGAGACGACAGCGCGCCCCGCCGCGCCCGGTGCCGCCGCGCGTGCCCGCACGCCGGCCGCCGACGACGAGGCGCCCCGCGGTCGCAAGGGCGCGCCGAAGGCGCCCCCCGTCCCGAAGGCGACGAAGGGCGGCGAGGATCGTCGTCGCGGCCGTCTCACCGTCACCAAGGCGCTCGCCGGGGACGACGAGCGCACGCGCTCCGTCGCCTCCTACAAGCGCCGCATGCAGCGCCTCCAGGGCAAGGGCCAGGCGACCGAGCGCGAGAAGATCTCCCGCGAGGTGGTCATCCCGGAGACGATCACCATCCAGGAGCTCGCCAACCGTATGGCCGAGCGCGCGGTGGACGTCATCCGCCTGCTGATGAAGCAGGGCGAGATGTACAAGATCACCGACACGATCGACGCCGACACGGCGCAGCTCGTCACCGAGGAGATGGGCCACACGGTGAAGCGCGTGGCCGAGTCCGACGTCGAGGAGGGCCTGTTCGCCGCGGCGGACACCGACGAGCACCTGGAGTCCCGCCCGCCGGTCGTGACCATCATGGGCCACGTCGACCACGGCAAGACCTCGCTGCTCGACTCGATCCGCAAGACCAACGTCGTCGCGGGCGAGGCCGGCGGCATCACCCAGCACATCGGCGCCTACCAGGTGACGAGCCCCTCGGGCGGCAAGATCTCCTTCATCGACACGCCCGGCCACGCGGCGTTCACCGCCATGCGCGCCCGCGGCGCCAAGGTGACGGACATCGTGGTGCTGGTGGTCGCGGCCGACGACGGCGTCATGCCGCAGACGGTCGAGGCGATCTCCCACGCCAAGGCGGCCGGCGTGCCGCTGATCGTGGCGATCAACAAGATCGACAAGCCGTCGGCCAACCCGCAGCGCGTGCGCACGGAGCTTCTCCAGCACGACGTGCAGGTCGAGTCGATGGGCGGCGACACGCTCGAGTTCGAGGTCTCCGCCCTCACGCGCGAAGGTCTCGACGAGCTGCTCGAGGGCCTCGCCCTCCAGGCCGAGATCCTCGACCTGAAGGCCAACCCGGAGCGGGCGGCCGAGGGCACGGTGGTCGAGGCCAAGCTCGACCGCGGCCGCGGCCCCGTGGCCACCGTCCTGGTCCAGCGCGGCACGCTGAAGACCGGCGACATCATCGTCGCGGGCTCCGAGTGGGGCCGCGTGCGCGCGCTGGTGTCGGACGTCGGCGAGCAGGTGAAGGAAGCCGGGCCGTCGGTTCCGGTCGAGGTGCTCGGCTTCAACGGCACGCCCGAGGCCGGCGACCGCGTCGCGGTCGTCGAGAACGAGGCGCGCGCCCGCGAGGTCACCGAGTACCGCGCCCGCCAGAAGCGCGAGCGCGCGTCCGCCCGTGCCAGCGGCGCCACGCGCTCGCTCGCGGACATGATGCGCGACCTCAAGGAGGGCGTCGGCCGCAAGGAGATGCCGCTCGTCGTCAAGGCGGACGTGCAGGGCTCGCTCGAGGCCATCGTCGGCGCGCTCGAGAAGATCGGCAACGACGAGGTCGCGGCCCGGGTCATCCACGCCGGCGTGGGCGGCATCACCGAGTCGGACGTCACCCTGGCGGAGGCCTCCGGCGCCGTCGTGCTCGGCTTCAACGTGCGCGCCCACAAGGAAGCGCGCGAGAGCGCGGAGCGGGTCGGCGTCGAGATCCGCTACTACAACATCATCTACGACCTGGTGGACGACATCAAAGCCGTCATGTCGGGCATGCTTCCCCCGCAGCTCCGCGAGGAGCGGCTGGGCGAGGCGGAGATCCTCGAGGTCTTCGCCGTGTCCAAGGTCGGCAAGGTCGCGGGCTGCCGCGTGCAGGACGGCGTCGTGCAGCGGGGCGCCCACGTGCGGCTCATCCGCGACAAGATCGTCATCCACGAGGGCAAGCTCTCCCAGCTCAAGCGCTTCAAGGACGACGCGCGCGAGGTGGTGGCCGGCCAGGAGTGCGGCATGGCCTTCGAGAACTACCAGGACATGCGCAAGGGCGACGCGATCGAGTGCTATCTCGTCCACGAGGTGCGCCGCACGCTCTGAGCGCGGCGCACGCCCCGGCGGCGCCCCGTTACGGGCGCTCGCATCCTCGTTCTCCAGCGCTCCGCGGCGTCCGAGCCCCCGCGGCGCGCTGGATGGTTCTTTCCCCTCGCGCGTGAGCCGCGCCCGGCCGTCGGGCGCAGCGCACCCGCGTCGCATGGGCCCGCGCGGCCCGCGGAGGAGGCGCCCGCCATGGCGAAGCGTTTCGAATCATCCGGACCGACCCAGCGCCAGCAGCGCGTCGCGGAGCTCGTCCGCCACGCGCTGTCGGACGTGCTCGCCCGCGGCGACCTGACGGATCCCGTGCTGACGACCCATGTCGTCACCGTCCCCGAGGTGCGCATGTCGCCCGATCTCAAGCTCGCCACCGCCTACGTCATGCCGCTCGGCGGCCAGGACGAGGCGGCGGTGCTCGAGGCGCTCGACCGTTCGAAGAAGGTCCTGCGCGGCGAGGTGGCGCGGCGGGTGAACCTGAAGTTCGCCCCCGACCTGCGCTTCCGGCGCGACGAGAGCTTCGACGAGGCAGCGCGCATCGATGCGCTGCTGCGCTCCGAGCGCGTACGCCGCGACATCGACGGCGACGCGCCGGACGACCCCACCGACGACGAGACATGACCTCCGGCCCGAGACGCGACGCATCGATCATGGACACCCAGATGAGCGACGAGACCACGAACGCCCGCACGACCGACGGCGCCCAGCGCCAGGCCGATGGGCAGGGGACAGGCCCCCGCGGCCGCCGCGGCCCGCGCCCGGACCGCCCGAAGCGGCGGGACGTCAACGGCTGGCTCGTGCTCGACAAGGCGATCGGCGTCACCTCCACCCAGGCGGTGGCCATGGTCAAGCGCGCCTTCAACGCCAAGAAGGCGGGGCACGCCGGCACGCTCGACCCGCTCGCCTCGGGCATTCTGCCGATCGCGCTCGGGGAGGCGACGAAGACGGTTCCGTTCGTGATGGACGGCCGCAAGGCCTACCTGTTCACCGTCAGCTGGGGCGTCGAGACCGACACGGACGATGCCGAGGGCCGGGCCGTCGAGCGCTCCGATGCGCGCCCGTCGCCCGCGGAGATCGAGGCGATCCTGCCCGATTTCGTCGGCCAGATCATGCAGGTGCCGCCGCGCTTCTCGGCGATCAAGATCGCCGGCGAGCGCGCCTACGACCTCGCCCGCGACGGCGAGACGGTCGAGCTCGTGGCGCGACCGGTCGAGATCGACCGCATCTCGCTGGTGGCGCACCACGGCGACACCTCCGTGTTCGAGGCGGAATGCGGGCGGGGCACCTACGTGCGGGCGCTCGCCCGCGACTTCGGCCGCCGCCTCGGCTGCCTCGGCCACGTCTCCTCTTTGCGCCGCACCCGTGTCGGCCCCTTCACCGAGGAGGACACGGTCGGGGCCGAGGATCTCGAGGCCTTCCGCGCCGCCGTGGAGGCCGGCGAGAGCCCGGCGCTCGCGGACCTCGTCCTGCCGGTGCAGACGGCGCTCGGCGAGCTCGAATCGGTCCCCGTCTCCCGCGACGCCGCCGCGCGCCTGATGCGCGGCCAGTCCGTGATCCTGCGCGGCCGCGACGCGCCGGTCGAGGGCCAGGCCTACGCGACGTTCGGCGGCATCCTGGTCTCGACGGGCACGATCGAGCGCGGCGAGTTCGTGCCCCACCGGGTGTTCAACCTCAAGGCCTGAAGTCCCGTCACCGGGGTCGCGGAGCGGGCCCCGGGGGCACGGGCCCTCGGGAGCGCTCTCTCGGCGTGCGCGGCAGCGCGCGTCCCTCCGCCGCCGACGCGGGCGTCTCGCCCCGCTGCGTGCCGACGCCGCGCGACGGGCACCCGCGGGATGCCGGAGCTAGGCCCCCTCGCCCGCCCCGCCGCGTCGCGCGGTGAGCGAGACGCCGATCTCCACCGAGAAGCCCACCGTGGCCTCGTCCGGATAGCTCTCGCCCATGCCGAAGTCGCGGCGATCGACGGTCACGGTGCCCGAGGCCGTCGCCACCCCGTCGACGATGTCGAGCGTGAAGGGCAGCGCGACCGGCACCTCGGCGCCGGCGAGCGCGAGCGTGCCCTGCGCCCGGTAGCCGCCCTCTTCGCCACCCGCTTCGCCGCCCTCTCCACCGCCCTTCTCGGCCGCGACGATGTCGGCGGCGAAGCGGGCGGCGGGATGCGACTCGGCGTCGAAGAACTCGGGCCCGCGGGCCTGCTCGGTGACGGAGCCGAGGGTCATGGACGCGATCGGGATCGCGACCGTGACGAAGCCGTGGCGGCCGTCCGCGTCGGGTGTTTCCTCGAACGCGATGTCCGCGTCGAACCGGGCGAAGCGACCGGTGACGGGGGAGCCCATCTGGCGCACGGTGAAGGTGAGCTCTCCGCTCTCGACGATCCAGGACGACGAGGTCGCGGCGACGGGTGTTGCGGGCAGCGCGACGCCGGGGCGCGCATCCGTGTCCCCGCCGCCCTGCGCCAGCGTCACGACGGCGCCGCCGACGAGGCCGTAGACGACGAGCGCCCCGAGCACCGGGGCGAGGGCCCGGCGCTGCACGGGGACCGGCGCCGTCGCGGCGCTCGCGAGGCGCCCGGGCAGCATGCGCGCGAGCGTGCCGTCGCGATCGACGAGGTGGTGCTTCAGCGCGCCGGCGACGTGCAGCGCGAGCGCCGCCATCAGGAGCTTCGTGAAGGTCGCGTGCACCGCGCCCGCGGCGGCGGCGACGTCGGCGGATCGCGGCACGAAGGGCAGCGTCTGGGCGAACGGCCACCAGATCGGCGCGAAGCCGGCTGCCGCCGCGTGCTGGACCCAGCCCGAGAGGGGCACCGCGACGAGGGAGACGTAGAGGAGCCAGTGGACGCCTTCCGCGAGCGCGGTCTCGAGCCGCCGCTCGGGACGGAGCGGCACCGGGCGCGGCTGGCCGAGCATCCAGCCGATCCGCACGAGCGCGAGGAAGAAGACCGCGACGCCGAGCGTCTTGTGGATCGAGAACAGGAGCGCCTTCGTCGCCAGCGCGTCCGACGTGTCGTAGCGCCACTCCACCGCGACGAGGCCGAGCGGGATCATCGTCAGGACGAGGGCGGCGATCGCCCAGTGCAGGGCCTTCGACACCGCGCCGTAGCCGGTGGTGGTGTTGTGCGCCGGCATGAGGACCTCCCTCGAACGACGTGGCCGGGCCGCGTGCGGCGGCCCGGCGTCTCTCTCCTGCGCGGATCGATCCGCGCGTGGTTCACTCGGCCCGCATGGCCTCGATCGAGATCCGCACCTCGACCTCGTCGCTGACGAAGGGCGCGAACATGCCGAGCGCGTAGTCGCTGCGGACCAGCGTCGTCGTGGCGTCGAAGCCCGCCCAGGGCTTGTTCTCCATCGGGTGCATGCCGGCGGCGTTGAGGGTGGCGTCCAGCACGACGGACTTCGTCACGCCGTTGAGCGTCAGGTCGCCGGTGATGAGTGCGGTGCTCTCGCCGGTGACCTCGATGCCGGTGGAGACGAAGCTCACCATCTCGTCCTCGTCGGCGCCGAAGAAGTCTTCCGTCATGAAGTGCTCGAAGCGGCCCTCCCAGCCGGTGAACATCGAGCGCACGGGGAAGGAGACCTCCACCGAGGAGGCCGCCGGATCGTCCTGCACGAACTCGATCCTGCCCTCGAAGCCCGAGAACATGCCCCAGGTCGTCGAGTAGCCGAGGTGGTCGTAGGAGAACAGGATCTGGCTGTGGCTCGAGTCGAGCACGTAGGTCTCGGCCTGGGCGGCGGGGGCGGCGAGGAGGGCGGCGGCGAGCGTGGCGCCGGCGAGGGAGGGGATGCGCAGCATGGGTACGAAGTCTCCGGATGGCTGTCGGGACGCGCCTCGCGGGCGCTTGGGAGATGGAAGGTAGTGGAGACCGGCTGTGCAAAAAAGACAAGATTGGATGCCTGGCGGCAGAGGTTATCTTGCGGACACGCAATAGCACGAAGACGTGAGCGGGCGGATGCCGGCCGCCCTACTCATCGCGATCGAAGAGAGTGCCTTGGTCGGGTGGCGTCCTCTTCGACGCGGCACGGCGCTTGCGCTGAGGGAACTTCTCGCCAGGGCCCCATTCGACGCGTGGACCGCGTGTCTGAGTCGATATTCGTGTGAGGATCTGCCGGTCGACGAGATCTGCAATGATGTCGCGCGACTTGAAAACATGCACATCCAGCATGTTTTGGATGGTACTGTTTGTTATCCGCCCATACTCGTCTACGTGCGCTATGATCTTCCGATCAATGTCGTCGGTGGTCCTCCGCTGGTACACGACTGCCGAGCCGAGCTGACGCAAGGCCTCGGCCCTGAGCCGGTATGTGGGCGCAGCGCGTCGGGCCGTCGCTCGCGTCGGTTCGATGAGCCCGATCTCATCCGTGGCCAACCGCCGAAGCACGGCCTGTACCTCGTATTCCGGCTTCTGGAGCAGTCGCGTGAGATCGGTGGCGGAGACCGTCTTTGCACTGCATAGTCGATGGACGACGAGTGTCATGTCCGTATCGTCTCTCTCGTCATCAGGGAGTGTCGCGAAAAATCGCGCGACCTGCGTGTTGACCGCCCCGCCCACGAAGACGAATCGTACCTGGTCGACCTGTGCCTCGATGCGCGGCAAGCCTCTGCCAGCCTTGATCAGCTCACGGTAAATTCTGTCGACCCCACGCCCCAGCTCCTCAGCGAGCCCCAGCGTTCGCGCCATCCGCGTCAGTGCAGCGTTGCGCGGCCGTGACGCCGTGGTCAGGATGTTGTCGACGGTGACGCCGGCCACCAAAGGCCCCGGAGAGGCGATGCTGAAGACCTCGGGTGAATGCTCGATGAGCGTGGCACCCCGCCTCGTATAGTCGCGATGGCATATCGCGTTCGAGATGACCTCTCTCACGGCCAAGGTCGGAAAGTCCGCTAGGGAGAACTGCTGGCCGTTCGGCAGCGTGATGGGCGTCAATGTCTGTCGCGCCTCGACGAGGTCCATGACGCGCTGGAAGGCGATGACGAGAGGAGCTCGTAAGCGCTGAACGGTCCGGGGCTCGCCCCCGGGTGTGGCACGGTACTGATAGACGAGCTCATCGGATTCGAAGGTGGGTGGAGCGAACATCAGCGCACCTGCCCGGGTAACCCGTCCCTGGGGGTCCAATGCTCCGACGGCACGCAGCAGATCGGCGTCGCTCCGCGTCGCCAGCAGCCGGCGCTCGTCGGAGAAGCGAGCGAGGAGTCTCCGCGCGGTTGCAAGTGCCTCGGGGTCGAGATGATGAAGGCCGATCTCCAACGACCCTGCCGACCAGTCGACTCCTTGCTTCTCTTCCCTGAGCCTCTGGTAGTCCACGGGCATGACGGGAAGACAATCCTTGTTGATCCTCTGCGTTGCGCGTCCCTTCGTGTCGGCATGGATCTCTGGGCTTTGCGGAACGATCGCAAGGAGGATGTCGGGTCTGTCCTCGAACCTCTCGACCGTCACCGACAGCGGAGGGCTCGTCAGCTCGAAGACACGCTGCCGGAGGTGGTCCGGATCGACAGCCGTTCCGGTCAGCGCGTCCAGGCCGCGTGCCTTGTCCGAAACCCCGATCACCACCACGCCGCCTGCGGAATTAGCAAAGCAGATCGCCGCCTCCGCGACCACCCTGTCGATCTCACTCCTGCCAGCCTTGTCCTCCTTGAAGTCCAACGTCTGGCTTTCGAGGTCGCCGGCTTTGGCACCCTTGGCGATCCTGCGCAAAGCGGTCACTGCTTCGCTGCGCGCGCTCATGAATCCCGTCCGAGTTTGATCCGAGTTTGATGTTACCCTTCACAGTGTAGGGTAACATCAAACTCGGATCAAACTCCGCTCTCGGCAGCGAACGCAACCCGTCCTCAAAGACGAAGGGCCCGCCGAAGCGGGCCCTCCCTGCGCGTCCGACGGCGGGCCGATCACATCCGGCCGATGGACCAGAAGAAGGTCTCGCCCGACGAGTCGTCCACGCCGTCGTTGTCGGTGACGGCCCAGCCCGTTCCGGCGGCGTCGATGGCGAAGCCCTCGATCTTGTCGACGACGTAGCCGTTCCACCGCGCGAGGTCGGGGACGAAGTCGCGCACCAGCTCCTTCTCGACCACCGGCAGGTCGCCGCCGAGCGGAGCGGGCTGCATCTGCGCGAGCGGCACGCGGTAGAGGCGCTTGACCATGGCGTTGGGGCCGACCTGGTTGTCGCGCTCGACGATGTAGACGTGGTCGCCGTGCGCCGTGATCTCGGAGAGCCCCATCCAGGCGCCCTCGCCCGGCGTCTCGAGCGGGTAGCGCACCGCGCCCCATTCCTCGGTCTCGATGTCGTAGGAGACGAGCTTCACGAAGCCCTTCTCGTCGTCGGACCACTCGCGCTGGATCGCGATCCACAGCGTGTCGCCGACCTTGGTGACGCCCTCGGCGCCGAAGCGGCGCTCGACCGCCAGCAGCTCGGCCGGGAAGGCCACCTCGTCCTGGATCTCGCCCTCGCCGTCGACGTGGTAGAGCGCGTGCGGGATCAGCCGGTCGGTGCGGCCCTCGGAGGCGAGCCAGAAGCCGCCCTCGCCGTCGGCGACGATGCCCTCGAGGTCGAGCTTCTGGGCGGGCCGGCCCTCGCGGGTGACGCGGATCGCGTCCGTGATCCGCGCGGGGGCCTGCGTCGCGTCGATCACGAAGATCGAGGGCTGCATGCCGAAGAAGCTGTCGTTGACCGCGTAGAGCCGGCCGGCGACCTCGGGATCGGCGGCGAGGCCCGAGAGCGCCGAGAAGCCGATCGGGCGGCCCGCGTCGTCGAGGGTCGAGCGGATCGTCGGGTAGGACGGCGCGCCCTCGCCCATCTCGAACACCATCACGTGCGAGCGGGGCCCGCCGTCCTCGCCGAGATCGGCCTCGTTGGCCACCGCGAGAAGGCCGCGCTCGGGGATCGCGACCGCGCCCTCGGGGGCGATGCCCGACGGGAGCAGCTGCACGAGCTCGGGCTCGGCGCCGGTATCGCGGTAGACGCCGACGATCGAGCCGCGCTCGGAGAGGAGGAAGATGTAGGTCTCGTCCCCGAAGGTCGCGACCTCCATGCCCTCGGGCTCGACGCCCTTGTTGCCGGAGCGCTCTTCCGGATAGTGGCCGGCGAGCGCCACCTCGTGCTCGAACGCGGCGCCGGACTCGAACAGCACGTCGCCCGCCTTCGAGAAGATGGTGAAGCCGCGCGAGCCGCCCTCGTAGTCGCCTTCGTTGGCCGAGACGATGCGGTCGGTGCCGAGCCACTTCACGGCATCGGGCTCGCGGGGAACGGCGGTGAGCGTCCCGTCGAAGGTGAGCGCACCCTCCTCCTGCGTGTCGACGTTCACGAGGTCGACCGCACCCGCGGAGAAGTGCGCGACGACCGAGCCGTCGGCGGCGAGCACGACGACGTGGTTGTTCTCCTGGAGCGAGACGACGATCTCGCCGGCCTCGTTGACGTCGACGAACTCGGGCTCCGGATCCTCCGGCGCCACCTCGGCGAGGCCGGTGACGTCGGCCACGATCATCGCGTCGCAATCGGGCGCGCCCTCGACGAGCGGGATGATCGCCACGAAGCCGGCCGGCATCTGCGGGACGACGCCGTCGTTCAGGTCCTCGTCGCGCTCGTTCTCGATCGCGATGGCGAGGAAGGAGCCGTCGGGCGCGACGGCCGTCGAATCGGGCTGGCCGCCGAGGTCGCACGAGCGCGTCAGCGTGCGGCTCGCGACGTCGAGGACGGCGAGGTGGCCGGAGGGCTCGACGAAGCTCTCCGAGGTGTTCACGGCGACGAACACGGTCTGCCCGTGCGCGGCGACCGAGGTCGGCTCGCCGTCGGTGGCGACGGTGCCCAGCGGCTGCGGGCCCGCGGGGTCGGTGATGTCGACGAGGCCGACCGCGCCGAGCGGGCTGTCGGAATAGACGAGCGTCATGCCGTCGCCGGTCGCGGTGACGATCTCGGACGAGGTCTCGGTCAGCGGGTCGGCGTCCGCCGGCAGGTTCTGCGGGACCGGGAAGGACGCGACCCGGTCGAAGCCCTGCGCCGCCGCGGGTAAAGCGGTCGAGGCGAGTAGAGCGGCGGCGAGCGCGCCGCCGAGCGTGCGGATCCTCGTGTCGGGCATGTCCTGGACTCCCCCTGTCCGTTGCAGAAGCTTGGCGCATCGGTCCTAGGAGGGGCGCACGACGGTTGGATGACAGGCGCGGCTGGAATGGGGGCCCGGAGGCGGAAAGGCTTGGCGGGCGCTCCACGCGGGTTCAAGATGCCTGTCCCACCGCAAGCACGAGCCCCGCAGAGCCCATGCGCCGCATCACCCCCGACACGATCCGCCCGCCCTTCGCCAACTACGCCCACGCGGTGGAGGTGCCGCCGGGCGCGCGCCTCGTCTTCGCCTCGGGCCAGCTCGGGATCGACGCGGACGAGCACGTGCCGGACGGCGCGGGCGCGCAGGCGGACCTGTGCTTTTCCAACATCGCCGCGGTTCTGGCGGATGCCGGCATGGGCCCCGCCGACGTCGTGCGCATCGACGCCTTCGTGTCCGACCGCGCCCACCTGAAGCCGTACATGGAGGCGCGCGATCGCTGGGTCTCGTCGCCCGCCCCGGCCTCCACGCTGATGATCGTCTCGGGCTTCGCGCGGGAGGTGTTCAAGGTGGAGATCGAGGTGATCGCGGCGAAAGTCGATCCGACGCCCGACGGGGAGGCCGCCTGATGCCGCTCCTCGACTGGCACGCCCTCTCCACCGCCGATTTCGGCGAGCGCGACATGTCCCGCGCCATCGCGGTCCTGCCCGTCGCCGCGATCGAGCAGCACGGGCCGCACCTGCCGACGGGCGTCGACACGCTGATCGCCGAGGGCTACCTCGCGCGGGTGCGCCCGCTCGTGCCCGACGGCCTCGAAGTCCTGCTGCTCCCCACCCAGGCCATCGGCAAGTCGAACGAGCACCTCGCCTTCCCGGGCACGCTCAGCCTCTCGGCGGAGACGACGATCGCCGCCTGGCGCGAGATCGGCGAGAGCGTCTTTCGCGCCGGCTGCAAGAAGCTCGTCTTCGTCAACTCGCACGGCGGCAACATCCCCGTCGTCGACATCGTCGCCCGGGAGCTGCGTGTGCGCCTCGGCATGCTGTGCGTGACGAGCGCCTGGCATCGTCTCGGCTATCCGGAGGGGCTGTTCTCGGCGCACGAGCTGCGCCACGGCATCCACGGCGGCGAGATCGAGACCTCGCTGATGCTGGCCTTCCGCCCCGATCTCGTGCGCATGGAGAGAGCGGCGGACTTCGAGCCGATCATGGTGCGCATGGCGCGCGAGAATGCGCACCTCTCGGCGATCCAGCCCGTCGGCTTCGGCTGGATGGCGCAGGACGTCCACCCTGCGGGCGTCGCGGGCGACGCCGCCGCGGCCACCCCCGAGAAGGGCGCGGCCGCGGCGGATTTCGGGGCGCGGGCGTTCGTCGAGCTGCTGCGCGAGGTCGACCGCTTCGCGCTGCCGGGATGAAGCCCGGGCGCACGGCCCGGGCCTCTCGCGGTCGGGCGATCACTGCGCGGTGACGACGGTCATGACGAGGTTGCCGTCCGTGCGGATCGGGCCGTCCTCGGCGGCGCCGAGCGTGTACTCGAAGATGCCGGTCTGCGTGCCGCCGTCCTCGGAGTGGACCATCAGCATGAGCTTGTCGCCGGCGGCGACCTCCTCGGTGAGGATCGCGGCGACGTCCTCGGTCGTGCCCGCCTTCAGCGGCGCATGGCCGACGACCGGGCCCGGCTTCATGTCGTCGCCGGTGCGGTGGACGACGAGCCAGCCGTTCGCCGGAGCGGCGACGGACGCGGCGGTGACCGTGCCGCCGGAAACGTCCTGGTCCATGGCCTCCACCATCGGCGCGTCCTGCGCGAGGGCGGCGGTGGAGAGCGCGGCGAAGCCGGCGGCGGCGATGAGCGTGCGGGTGATCATGAAGTCGTCTCCCTGAGTTCGTTTCGCACGGGCCGGCGCGGGATCGCGTCGGCGTCCGTCGGGGCGCAGGTACGGAGCGGGGAGACGGCGGGTTTCGCGCCGGCGCGGAAAATCGCGCGGGCCGCGGAGTAGGAATTCCTTCACCGGATCGCGCGTCGCGACGTCCCGTCGCATGGATATGATCCTAGGTGTTCCGATATTTCAGAAAAGTCTGAAACTACGGAAACGACGGCATCCGCCGCCGGACGCACCCGGGCCAATCCCATGAACCTGCCTCCCCTCGTCCAGACCTTCGTGCTCCATTTCGGCGAGATGGGCGGCCGCTGGGGCGTCAACCGCACCGTCGGGCAGATCTACGCCCTGCTGTTCGTGTCGCCGCAGCCGCTCGTCGCCGACGACATCGTCGAGGCGCTCGGCGTCTCGCGCTCCAACGTGTCGATGGGACTGAAGGAGCTCCAGGCCTGGAACCTGGTGCGCCTGCAGCACAAGCCGAACGACCGGCGCGACTACTACTCCGCGCCGGAGGACATCTGGCAGATCGTCCGCACGCTCGTCGAGGAGCGCAAGAAGCGCGAGATCGACCCGACGCTGTCGATGCTGCGCGAGGCGCTGATGGAGCGCCCGGAGAGCGAGTACGAGCGCCATGCGCAGGAGCGCATGCGGGTGATGCACGAGCTCATGGACGCGATGTCGGACTGGTACGACGACGTGCGCCGCATCGAGACGGAGCGCCTCGTGCAGCTGATGAAGCTCGGCTCGCGCATCACCCGCGTGCTCGAGGCCGCCGACCGGCTGAACTTCATGTCTCCCAGGAAGAAGAAGCCCGCGTCCGCGACCGACGACGACCACGCCTCCTCCGACCGCCAGGAACAGCGCCCCGGAGACGACCCGGACGAACCGTGACGACGCCGCGTCCCCCGCACGACGCCGTCACCCGCTCCCCCGACGAAGGCGAGAAGACGCCATGATGGACGCCCTCCTGCTCTCGCGCATCCAGTTCGGCGCGAACATCACCTTCCACATCCTGTTCCCGACGATCACGATCGCGCTCGGCTGGGTGCTCCTGTTCTTCAAGCTGCGCTTCGACGCCACCGGCGACGAGCGCTGGATGGACGCCTACCGCTTCTTCGTGAAGGTGTTCGCGCTCTCCTTCGCGCTGGGCGTCGTGTCCGGGATCACCATGTCCTTCCAGTTCGGCACGAACTGGCCGGGCTTCATGGAGCGCGTCGGCAACGTCGCGGGGCCGCTCCTCGCCTACGAGGTGCTGACCGCCTTCTTCCTGGAGGCGACGTTCCTCGGCATCATGCTGTTCGGCTTCCGCAAGGTGCCGAACTGGCTGCACACGCTCGCCACCGTGCTCGTGGCGTTCGGCACGACCATGTCGGCCTTCTGGATCCTGGTGCTGAATTCCTGGATGCACACGCCGGCGGGCTACGAGGTGATCGACGGCGTGGTCCACGCCACCGACTGGTGGGCGATCGTCTTCAACCCGTCCATGCCCTACCGCCTCGTCCACATGCTGCTCGCCTCGGGCCTGACCGTCGCCTTCCTGGTCGCGGGCCTGTCGGCCTGGCGCTGGCTGCGTGGCGATCGCTCGGGCGGCGTCGTGGCCGGCCTGCGCACCGGCGTGTTCCTGGCCGCCGCGCTCATCCCGCTCCAGATCCTCGCCGGCGACATGCACGGGCTCAACACGCTCGAGCACCAGCCCGCCAAGGTCGCGGCCATGGAGGGCAACTGGGAGACGCGCGGCAACGTCCCGCTCGTGCTCTTCGCCCTGCCCGACCAGGAGGCGCGCGAGAACCGCTTCGAGATCGCGATCCCCAACGGCGCGAGCCTGATCCTGAAGCACGACCCCGCCGGCGTCGTGCCGGGCCTGAACGACTTCGTGGCCGACGACGGCACGGTCGAGCATCCCCCCGTCGCGCCGGTGTTCTGGGGCTTCCGCATCATGGTCGGCGTCGGCCTGCTGATGCTCGCCGTCTCCTGGGCCGGCGCCTGGCGGCTGTGGAAGAGCGACGAGCCCGGCACGGTGCTCGGTCTCGCGCTGGTCGCGATGACCTTCTCGGGCTGGGTCGCGACGATCGCGGGCTGGTACGTCACCGAGATCGGCCGCCAGCCCTGGCTCGTCACCGGCGTGCTCTCGACCGCCGAGGCCGTGACGCGCACCGCCGGGGCCGGCATGGTCTGGACCTCGCTCGCGATGTACCTTGCGCTCTACGTCGTGCTGCTCGCGGCCTATGTCGGGACGCTCTATCACCTCGCCGGCAAGGCGACCGCCGCCGCGACCGGCCGGGCCGCGCCGACGGACCCGATCGCACAGGGCGGCGAGCGCCTCGCCGCCACGCCCTCCGCCTGACCCGGAGCACCGACATGGACCTCCTCCTGCAAGGCCAATCCTGGCTGCCGGTCGCCTTCGCGGCCCTGCTCGGGCTCTCGATCCTCCTCTACGTCGTCCTCGACGGCTACGATCTCGGGGTGGGCATCCTCACCGGCGCCGTCGGCGCGGGTGAGGACGGCGCCCACAAGGACCGGATGATCGCCTCGATCGGGCCGTTCTGGGACGCCAACGAGACCTGGCTCGTGCTCGCGGTCGGCCTCCTCCTCGTCGCCTTCCCGTTCGCGCAGGGCGTGGTGCTCGGCGCGCTCTACCTGCCGGTCGCGGTGATGCTGATGGGGCTCATCCTGCGCGGCGTCGCCTTCGACTTCCGCGCCAAGGCGGTGGACGGGCACCGGATCTGGTGGGACCGCGCGTTCTTCTCGGGCTCGGCGATCGCGGCGCTGGCGCAGGGCTACATGCTCGGGCTCTACATCGTCGGCTTCGAGCGCACGGCGGCCAACGTCGCCTTCTCGCTCCTCACCGCGGTGTCGCTGCTGGCGGGCTACGCCTTCATCGGTGCCTCGTGGCTGATCCTGAAGGGCGAGGGCACGCTCCAGCGCCGGGCCGTGCGCTGGGCGCGGGGCACGCTCTGGCTCGTGGCGCTCGGCTTCGTCGCGGTCTCGGTGGTGACGCCGCTGATGAGCGAGCGCATCTTCGCCAAGTGGTTCGAGCTGCCCTGGCTCGTCCTGCTCGCTCCCCTGCCGGTGGCGACCGCGGCGATCTTCGTCGTGCTCCACCTCGTCCTGAAGGCGTTGCCGACGCGCACCGACCGCTTCGCCTGGGTGCCCCTCGCCGGTGCGATCGCGCTCTTCGCGCTCGGCTTCTACGGGCTGGCCTATTCCTTCTTCCCCTACGTCGTGCCCGAGCGGATGACGATCTGGGAGGCGGCCGCATCGGACGCCTCCCTGCTGATCATGTTCGTCGGCGCCTGCCTCGTCCTGCCGATGATCGCCGGCTACACGGCGCTGTCCTACTGGATCTTCAGGGGCAAGGCGGGCAGGCTGCGCTACGATTGAGCAGTTGCGGGGCGGGCCGCTCAGGCGGCGCGGACCTCGGCGAGGAAGGACTGGACGCGCTGCGACAGCGCCCCGGCCTGCGTGTCGAGCTCCGCGGAGGAGCCGAGGATCCGCCCGGCCGCCCGCGTCGTGGTCGCCGCCGCCTCGCGCACCCCCGTGATGTTGGTGGAGACCTCGCTCGCGCCGGTGGACGCCTGGGAGACGCTGCGGGCGATCTCCCGGGTGGCGGCGTTCTGCTCCTCGACGGCCGCGGCGATGCCGGAGGCGTAGCCGCTGAGCGTGCGGATCGCACCGGCGATGCCGTCGATGGCGGTGGCGGTGTCGCCCGAGACCTCCTGGATGTCGCGCACCTGCTCAGCGATCTCCTCGGTCGCCTTGGCGGTCTGCGACGCGAGCGACTTGACCTCCGCGGCCACGACGGCGAACCCCTTGCCGGCCTCGCCGGCACGCGCCGCCTCGATCGTCGCGTTGAGTGCCAGGAGGTTCGTCTGCTCGGCGATCTGCTGGATCAGCCCGACGATGTCGCCGATGCGCTGGGAGGCCTCGGTCAGCCGCCCGACTTTCGCGACGGTCTCCCCCGCCCGCTCGGCGGCGCCGCCGGCGACGTTCGCCGTCTCGGCTGCCTGCCGCCCGACCTCCTGGACGGTCGCGGCGAGCTCCGTCGAGGAGGCCGCGACGGTCTCCACGTTCGCGGCGGACTGCTCGGAGGCGATGGCGACCGCCGTCGCCTGGCTCGTCGTCTGCTCGGCGGCGGCGGACATGGCGCCGGCGGCTTCGGAGAGCTCTCGCGACGAGCGCGAGAGCGCGCTGCCGACGGAGGCGGCCGCCTCCTCGAAGCGCGCGATGGCCTGCTCGATCGCCTCCTGACGCCTGGCGCGGATCGCCTGGGCATCGGCGGACTCGGCGCGCAGGCGCTCCGCCTCGAGGCCGTTCTCCTTGAAGACGAGCGCCGCCTTCGCGACGTCGCCCACCTCGTCGGCGCGCTGCGCCTCCGGGATGGCGATGTGATACTCGGACCGGGCCAGATGCCCGAGCGTCGCCACGATCGCGTTCAGCGGCTTGCCGATGCCGAGATGCGCGATCAGCCCGCCCAGCACGGTACCGAGAACGATTCCCGCGCCGGCCACCGTCACGATCGTCGTGCGTGCGTCCTGGTACGTGACCACGGCCGCGTCGGCCGCACGCTCGACATGCCGGAAGATGCCCTCCATCAGGTCGCGGGTTCGCCCGCGCAGCCCGTCCGCGAGGTCCGTGTTCTCGTTCGCGGCCGCCCGCAGCGCCTCGATCGCCGGGCTCGCGTCGACGCCGTCGATCTCGCCCGCCATGCGGACCACGCGCGCGAGGCCCACCGCGTAGGTGGCGAGTTCCTCGTTCACGGCGGCGACCTCGGCGCGAAGCTCGCCGGGCGCCCCTGCGAGGAGCTCGCTCATCCGCCGCTCGAGCCGCTCGAGCTCCTCGTCGATGTCCGCCACGACGGCCTCGCGAACACCGGGTCGAGGGTCGGCGACGAGGCGGAACTGCTCGCCGCCGACCGCGAGCATCGCGGTGTTGACGCGAGCCGTCAGGACCGCCTGTTCCGCGTAGAAGTCCATCGTCGCGGCGGCGTCGGACAGAGACCTGAGGGACAGGATCGCGATCGACGAGATCACGATGGCCACGAACGAGAGGATGCCGATGAGGCACATCACCTTCGTCGTAATGCGAAAGCGCGCGAGAACGGTCATTCGGAGGCTCCGAGCATAGCGGTACGGGAATCAACACAGCCTGAGGTGTGGATAGACCCTCGACTCGGATGCCGAACGAACGGTTAACGCAGGAAACGTTCCATTGCGCCTCGCGGCCACGTGCGCGGCTGCGGCCGCTCAGAAGTAGGACCGCACCAGCCCCCCGACCAGGATGTTCCAGCCGTCGATCAGGACGAAGAACAGGATCTTGAAGGGCAGCGAGATCACGGTGGGGGGCATCATCATCATCCCCATCGACATCACGATCGTCGCCACCATGATGTCGATGACGAGGAACGGCAGGGCGATGATGAAGCCGATCTCGAAGCCGCGGCGCAGCTCGGAGATCATGAAGGCGGGGATGAGCGTGCGCAGGTCGATCGCGTCGTCGGACGTGGGGGCCTGCGGCCGCGCCGGGATCGCGCCCTCCTGCGCCACCGCCTCGGAGACGAAGCTCGCGCTGGCGAGCTCCTGGAACATGGCGAGGTCCTCGTCTCGCACGTGGGCGAGCATGAACTCGCGGAACGGCTGGACCGTGCGCGCGAAGGCCTCCTCCTCCGCGATCTCCTCGGCGATCAGCGGCTCGATGCCCTCCGCCCAGGCGCGGTCGAAGGTCGGCGCCATGACGTAGAAGGTCATGAACAGCGCGAGCGAGATGAGCACGAGGTTCGCGGGAGTCGACTGCAGGCCCATGCCCGCGCGCAGGAAGGAGAGCGCGACCACGAAGCGCACGAAGCTCGTGACCATGATCATCAGCCCCGGCGCGATCGAGAGCACCGTGAGCAACGCGACCAGCTGGACGACGCGCCCGGTGGTCGAGCCCTCGCCCTCCGGCAGCAGGCCGGACAGGTCGAAGCCCTGCGCCACCGCGGGCGCGGCGAGGAGGAGGCCCACCAGCGCGAGCGGGGCGGCGAGAAGGAGGGCGCGGGCGCGGCTCATTGCACGACCAGGCTCTCGATGACGAACTCGCGCACGCGGCCTTCCGAGCGGGTGCGCGCACGCTCGGTGAGGTCCTCGCGCAGGTGCGCGAGGCCGGTGGCGCCCTCGAGCCGGGCGAGCGGCAGCGTGCGCAGGTAGGCGAGCGTGTCGCCGGAGACCCGTGCGGCGAGCGCCTGCGCCTCCTCCGGCTCGACCCCGTCGAGCAGAAGCGCCGCATCGACGCGCACCCAGACTTCGGCGGGGTCGGCGAGGTTCGCCACGACCGGATCGAGCCGAACCAGGCTCACGTCCGCGTCGCGCACGGCCGGGGCCGCGTCTCCTGCGGCGACCGTCGCGCCCGGGTCGGCGGGGTCGCCGAGCGTCAGGCCGAGCCCCGCGCCCGTGCCGACACCGAGCAGGGTGAGGAGGACGAGGGCGACCGCGAAGGCGACGCCGGAGCCCTTCTCCTCGCCCGACGCCCCCCGCCCGCGGCCCCGCGACGGGAGAGCGGGCGCCGATGCGGTCCCCGTGGGCGCGGGGAGCCCGGCGGACAGGGCGGGAAGTGCGGCTCTCGCCGGCTCGCGGGCCATCGTGCGGTCTCCTCTCAGAACGGCGCGACGCGGTCGTAGAGCTGCTGGCCCCAGCCGGGCTGCTGCACCTCGGTGGTGCGGCCGGCGCCGCCGTAGGAGATGCGCGCCTCCGCGATCTGGTCGTAGCGGATCGTGTTGCGCGGGGAGATGTCGCGCGGCCGGGCGATGCCGGCGACCGAGATCACCCGCACCTCGTAGTTCACGCGCACCTCCTGCGAGCCCGAGATCAGGAGGTTGCCGTTGGGGAGGACCTGGGTGACGACGGCGGCGACCGAGACCACGACGCGCTCCGAGCGCCCGACCGAGCCGCGCCCGCGGGTGCGGGTGTTGGCGGAGAGATCGGCGCCGAAATCGCCGCTCGTACCGACCCCGTCGACGCCGAAGCCGAAGCCGAGCCCGAAGCCGGCGCCGGAATCCCGCGAGCGGCTCGACTCGTTGTCGAGCGTCGCCTCGTCGTCGATCGTGATGTGCACGGTGACGACGTCGCCCGTGCGCATGGCCCGGCTGTCGGCGAAGAGGTTGTCGCGCCGGTCGTTCCAGAGCGAGTGATAGGCACGGGGCGGCTCGGCGGGGGAGGTCGAGACCGGCAGCGCCACGTGCGCCGCGGTCAGCCCGGCGCCCACCGGCGTCAGGCCCGGCGCCTGGTTGATGTCGCTCAGCGTCGAGGAGCAGGCGCCGAGGGCGGTCAGCCCGAGGAGGGCGACGGCCCGGGTCGTCGCCGTGCGGATAGTCGCCGTGCGGATGGCGAGGCGGCGCGTCATAGGGACTGCTCCTGGTCTGCTGCGTCGGTGCGCGCCGTCTCGGCGGCGGTGCGGGCGAGCTGGGCGGCGCGGCCCGGCTCCATCTCGTTGAGGATCGCGCTCGCCTGGCGCGGGGCGAGCTTGGCGAGGACGGCGGAGGCCATCTCCGCCTCCAGAGCGGCGAGCTGGGCGGCGGCGGCGTCGGGGCGCATGCGGGCGTAGATCGCGACGATGCCCTCCTCGGCCTGGCGCAGGTGCTCCTCGCGCCGGGCGAGCGCCTCCTCGACCTCGATGCGCAGGGCCTCGAGGTCGGCGAGGCGGGCCTCGATGCGCGTCTCGATCTCGAGGAGCGCGCGCGCCTGCCAGCGCACCCGCGCCTCCTGCGCCGCGTCGCGGATCGCGTCGCAGTAGAGCGCGACATCCGCGGGTGCATCGGCGGGTGCGGGCGGGACGGGGTCTCGCGCATCCTCCAGCGCGGCGGCGGGCGCGACGAGGAGGGCCGCGCCGAGCGCGGCCGCGGCTGCGAGCGTAAGCCTCCGTCTGGGATGGCGCATGTCGACCTCGTCGGAATTCGGCTGGACCGAGGTCTAGGGCGCCGAGCTTGCACCAGGCTTGCGGAGCGGCGGCCCTGTCCCACCCCTTCCCCGCGGGCCGATCGAGGGGTAGACAGGTCGCCATGAGCGAAGACACGACCGCGCCCTCCCTCCTCGACCTCGTGCGCCCGCTGGACGCCGGCGCGCACGTCACCGCCTGCGCCTTCCTCGGCGACGTCGCCGCGTTCGCGCTGGGCGACGGCGGCGTGCTCCTGTGGAAGGGCGGCGAGGGCCATCGCGTCGAGGCGCATCCCGACGGCTCGGTTCTCTCGGCCGCGTGCGACGGCGAGCGGCTCGTCACCGGCGGCGACGACGGGCGCGTCGCGGTGACCGGCGCCGACGGGTCGACGCGCACCTTCGCCGAGGCCGGCGCCTTCTCCTGGATCGACGCGCTGGCGCTGCACCGGGACGGCGGCATCGCCTGGTCGTCGGGCAAGACAGTCACCGCCCGCGACCCGAAGGGCAAGGAGCGCACGCTCTCGACGCCCTCCTCCGTGCGCGGCCTCGCCTTCGCGCCCAAGGGCTACCGGCTCGCCGTGGCGCATGTCGACGGCGCGACGCTGTGGTTCCCCAACCTCGACACCGCTCCCGAGCGGCTCGAGTGGAAGGGCGCGCATCTCGACGTCGTCTGGTCGCCGGACGGGCGCTTCGTCGTCACCTCGATGCAGGAGAACTCCCTGCACGGTTGGCGTCTCCAGCCGGACAAGGGGCACATGCGGATGTCGGGCTATCCCGGCAAATCGCGCTCGCTGTCGTGGACGCACGACGGCAAGTGGCTCGCGACCTCGGGTGCCGACGCGGTGATCCTCTGGCCGTTCGATACGAAGGAGGGGCCCACCGGCAAGCAGCCGCGCGAATGCGGCGTGCGGCCCGCGCAGGTCTCGCGCGTCGCCTGCCACCCGCGCTCGCCGGTCGTCGCCGCCGGCTTCCAGGACGGCGCGGTGCTGCTGATCCGGCTCTCCGACGCCTCCGAGCTGCTGGTCCGCCCCGCGGTGAAGGGCTCGGCCGTCACGGCGCTCGCCTGGGACGCCCGCGGCACGACGCTGGCCTTCGGCGCCGCGGACGGCGCCGGCGGCGTCCTCGTACTGCCCTGAGGCCGGCATGGCGGGCCTCCTCGGCGCCTTCGCGAACCGCTTCGGCCGCGCCCGCCCCCCGCGCGCGGCGCTCGACCGGGTCGCGGCGCTGGCGCGCGAGGCGCTCGCCCTGCCCGAGGACGCGACGCTCGCCGTCAACGAGATCGTCTGTGCCGACCCCGCCTGCCCGGGTACCGAGACCGTGATCCTCGTCATGATCCCCGGGACGCGCACCCGCGCGATCAAGGTCGTGGGCGAGGCCGACGCGGTGACGGAGGCGGCGCTGCGTGCCGCCGCGGACGACGCGTGCGCCGCGCGGGGAGCGGGCTGATGCCGCTCTCGCGCATCGCCGCCATGGGCATGGGACTCGTGGGCGCCCTCGCCGGCTCGCAGGGACCGGAATTCGCGCAGCAGTACGAGCAGCGCCTCGGCGGTGCCGTGGACGAGCTCGCGACCGTCGTCGCGCGCTTCGACGCGGGTGCGCGCGACGCCGGGCTCGATCGCGAGGGCGCGCTCGGGCGGCTCGAGGCGAACCCCGACGATCTCGTGCGACGCCAGGGGACGGACGCCCGCGCCGCCGCCGCGCGGCTCGCGGCGCTGCGGGCCCACGCCGCGCGCCTCGCCGCGCGCGACGGGCTCTCGCAGGTCCTCGTGGTGCTGCGCGACGGCGATCCGCAGATCGCGGCGGCCGCCTACCGGACCTACGAGCCGGCCGTGCCGGTGACGGCGGACGGCGCGATCGCCGGCGGGCTCGGCTTCGCGTCGCTCTGGCTCCTGACCTTCGGCGCCGGCAAGGGCGTGAAGCGCGGCGGTCGCAAGAGCATGGCCCTCGCACGCGCCCGGCTCGGCGGCGGCCGCAAGACGGCCACCGCGACGCCGCGGGCGATGCGCGAGGGCCCGCCGGAGCGGTCGCCCGGCACGGAGGCGCACAACCAAGCGCTTGACGGCAAAGGGATCGGCGAAAGTCCCTACGACCTCCGAAGGGATTGATTACAGCCGCTCCAGACTGTAACCCGCGAGAGCGGATGACGCATTGTCGCCGCTGGGGGCTTCCGTTAGTTACCCCTGCGAGCCTGTGTCTTTTTCGCGGCGTCGCGCCGCAGGCTTAACGAGGAGCGAGACGAGATGGCGTCAGCCGAGAGCGCACGAGCCCGAGCGAGGCGGCCCCTGTCGCCGCACCTGCAGATCTACCGCTGGACCTGGACGATGGCGATGTCCATCTTCCACCGAGCGACGGCGATCGTGCTCTACGTCGGCACCGTGTTCCTCGCCTTCTGGCTCGTCTCCCTCGCCTCGGGTCCGGAGGCCTACGCCTCCGCCGCGTGGTTCTTCGGCTCGCCCGTCGGGTACCTGCTGCTCTTCGCCTATACCTGGGCGCTGATGCACCACATGCTCGGCGGCGTGCGGCACTTCCTGTGGGATTTCGGCGCGGGCTTCGAGCCCTCGCAGCGGTTCCTGCTCGCCAAGCTCACCCTCGTCGGCTCGATCTCGCTGACGCTGGTGATCTGGATCGTCGCGCTGATCGCGCGCTGAGGAGGACGGACCATGGCCACGCGCAACTCCATCCGCACGCCCCTCGCCCGCGCCAAGGGTCTCGGCGCCTCCGGCGGCGGGACGGACCATTTCTGGCACCATCGCATCACCGCGGTGTCGAACCTCCTCCTGATGCTGCCCTTCGTGGTGATCGTGGCGCTCGTCGCCGGCCGTCCCTACCCGGAAGCGGTCGCGATCGTGTCGCACCCCCTTGCCGCGATCGTGCTCTCGCTCTTCGTCATCTCCATCACGGTCCACATGCGCCTGGGCATGCAGATCGTCATCGAGGACTACGTGCACGGCAAGGGCGCGAAGATCGCCGCCGTGATCGCGAACACGTTCTTCGCGATCGCCATCGGCGCGGCGAGCCTCTTCGCGATCCTGAAGGTCGGCTTCGGCCCCTTGCTCTGAGGGAGTAACGAGACAATGGCGAACGACACGTCCCCCGCGGCCGACGGCGCGGCCCCGAAGACCAACGGCGCGGCCTACCCGGTCACCGACCACACGTTCGACGTGGTGGTCGTCGGCGCCGGCGGCGCGGGCCTGCGCGCGACGGTCGGCTGCTCGCAGGCGGGCCTGCGCACGGCCTGCGTGACGAAGGTGTTCCCGACGCGCTCGCACACCGTGGCGGCGCAAGGCGGCATCTCGGCCGCGCTCGGCAACATGGGCGAGGACGACTGGCGCTGGCACATGTACGACACCGTCAAGGGGTCGGACTGGCTCGGCGACCAGGACGCCATCGAGTATCTCTGCCGCCACGCGCCCGCCGCCGTCTACGAGCTCGAGCACTGGGGCGTCCCGTTCTCGCGCACCGAGGCCGGCAAGATCTACCAGCGGCCCTTCGGCGGCATGACCACCCGCTTCGGCGAGGGCACCGCCCAGCGCACCTGCGCGGCGGCGGACCGCACCGGCCACGCCATCCTGCACACGCTCTACGGCGCGGCGCTGAAGAACGACACGAACTTCTTCATCGAGTACTTCGCCATCGACCTGATCATGGACGAGGAGGGCCGCTGCCGCGGAATCGTCGCCCTCGACATGACCACGGGCACGATCCACCGCTTCCGCGCCCAGATGGTGATCCTGGCCACCGGCGGGTACGGCCGCGCCTACTTCTCGGCGACCTCCGCCCACACCTGCACCGGCGACGGCAACGCCATGGTGCTGCGCGCCGGCCTGCCGCTGCAGGACATGGAGTTCGTGCAGTTCCACCCCACCGGCATCTACGGCGCGGGCTGCCTGATCACCGAGGGCGCCCGCGGCGAGGGCGGCTACCTGACGAACTCCGAAGGGGAGCGCTTCATGGAGCGCTACGCGCCCTCGGCCAAGGACCTCGCCTCGCGCGACGTGGTCTCGCGGGCGATGACGATGGAGATCCGCGGCGGCCGCGGCGTCGGCAAGGAGGGGGATCACATCCACCTCCACCTCGACCACCTCGACCCGAAGATCCTGCACGAGCGCCTGCCCGGCATCTCCGAGAGCGCCAAGATCTTCGCGGGCGTCGACGTGACGAAGGAGCCGATCCCGGTCCTGCCGACCGTGCACTACAACATGGGCGGGATCCCGACGAACTTCTACGGCGAGGTCCTGACCAAGAAGAACGGCGATCCGGATTCGGTCGTGCCGGGCCTGATGGCCATCGGCGAGGCCGCCTGCGTCTCCGTCCACGGCGCGAACCGGCTGGGCTCGAACTCGCTGATCGACCTCGTGGTCTTCGGCCGGGCCGCCGGCCTGCGCTGCGCCGAGATCGTCAAGCCCGGCGAGAGCCAGGCGCCGCTGCCCGCAGGATCGGCCGACAAGGCGCTGGCGCGCCTGGATCGCTTCCGCAACGCCAACGGCACGACGCCCACGGCCGACCTGCGCCTCCAGATGCAGAAGACCATGCAGAACAACTGCGCCGTCTTCCGCACCGGCGACGTGCTGAACGAGGGCAAGACGCTGATCCACGAGGTCTGGGGCGGGATCGCCGACGTCTCCACCAAGGACCGGTCGCTGATCTTCAACACCGACCTGATCGAGACGCTCGAGTTCGACAACCTGATCACCCAGGCGGTGGTGACGATGGAATCGGCCGCGAACCGCACCGAGTCCCGCGGCGCCCACGCCCGCGAGGACTTCCCGGACCGCGACGACAAGGAGTGGATGAAGCATACCCTCGCCTGGTGCGACGAGGGCGCGGGGCAGGTGTCGATCGACTACCGCCCGGTCCACACCTACACGCTCTCGAACGAGATCGAGTACATCGCGCCTAAGGCGCGGGTGTACTGAGGACCCGACCACATGGCCGAATTCAAGCTCCCCAAGAACTCCCGATACCGCGACGGCAAGGTCTGGCCGAAGCCGGTCGACGGCAAGCGGCTGCAGGAGTTCCGGATCTACCGCTGGAACCCGGACGACGCCGAGAATCCGCGCATCGACACCTACTGGGTCGACCGCGAGGATTGCGGGCCGATGGTGCTCGACGCCCTCATCTGGATCAAGAACAAGGTCGACCCGACGCTGACCTTCCGGCGCTCCTGCCGCGAGGGCATCTGCGGCTCGTGCGCCATGAACATCCAGGGCCAGAACACCATCGCCTGCACGCGCGGCATCGACGAGTGCGGCTCGGGCGCGGTGAAGATCTACCCGCTGCCGCACATGCCGGTGCTCAAGGACCTGGTGCCGGACCTGACGCAGTTCTTCGCCCAGCACGCCTCGGTCGAGCCCTGGCTGCAGACGCAGACGCCCGCGCCCGAGCACGAGTGGCGCCAGACGCCGGAGGATCGCGTCGAGCTCGACGGGCTCTACGAGTGCATCCTGTGCGCCTGCTGCACGACGGCCTGCCCCTCCTACTGGTGGAACGGCGACCGCTTCCTCGGCCCCGCGGCGCTGCTGCACGCCTACCGCTGGCTGGCGGACAGCCGCGACGAGATGACCGGCGAGCGCCTCGACAAGCTCGAGGATCCGTTCAAGCTCTACCGCTGCCACACCATCATGAACTGCGCCAACGCCTGCCCGAAGGGCCTCAACCCCGCCAAGGCCATCGCCGAGGTGAAGAAGATGATGGTGACGCGCCACGTCTGAGACGGCGCGGCGCCTCGTCCGGGCGAACCGGCCGCGCGGGGCGAACCCTGCGCGGCCGTTGTCGTTTCCCGCAGTGCCACATTCGTGCTTCACTCTCTGGCAACCAAGATGGGCGAAGATGGGCTAGGAAGACTTGCCTCGCCCACCATGCTCGCCCGCGCCCCTCAACGAGCCCCGGATGGACCCGATGATGCCGCAGACCGCAACCCGCCTCGCCCTGCGCACGACGGTGATCGCCGCGAGCGTGCTCGCGCTCGCCGCCTGCCAGTCCGCCCGCTTCGGCGGCGGCGGCCCGCGTCCCGCCGTGGCGGGCACGCCGGGGATCGTCACAGCGACCCCGCTGGAGCCGGGCATCGCCGCGCCGACCGGCGTCGTCGAGATCGAGCCGCTGGCGCCGCCCGCCCTCGACGGCCAGATCGTCGCGACGGACCAGATCGTCTCGGACGTCCCGTCCTCGCCGCAGGTCGCTGCGATCCCCGCGCCGACGCAGGCCGCGCCGCGGGCGTCGCGCACCACGTTCGTGGGCACCTGGCGGGCGAGCGAGCCCGGCGGCGGCTCCTGCCGCGTGACGCTGTCGTCCACGCCCTCGCTCGACCTCTACCGCGCCTCGAGCTCGGGCTGCCAGAACGACGACCTCAGCCGCGTCTCGGCCTGGGACCTGCGCGGCGACCAGGTCTATCTCTACCGTCAGGGCGGCGCCGTCGCGGCGCGGCTCGGCGCGACGCCGGGCGCGATGAGCGGCGCGCTCTCCCGCTCCGGCGCGCCGGTGGCGCTCTCGCGCTGAGGCGGGCCGGCTCCGCCCGGCGCGATCAGGATGTCGACGGCACCGTTGCCGCCGGCTGCGCGGCAGCGTCGGACGCGCCCCGCGTGTCGGCCTCCCGTGCCGCCGCCGGGGCGAAGCGTACGGTGAAGCTGGTCCAGCCGTCCTCGGACGCGATCTCGAGCGCGCCGCCGGCCTGATCGGCCATGGCGGCGACCATCCGCAGCCCGAAGCCGCGCGCGGTGCGTACCGAGAACCCCTGCGGCAGCGGCTCGCCGCGGTTGCGGATCGTCAGCCTCCAGCTGCCGTCGCCCACCGGCGCGAGGATCACCGCCACATCGTGCGTGCCGCCGTGCTTGACGGCGTTCGTGAGCAGCTCGTTCGCGGCGAGCGCGATCGGCATCGCCGTCTCGGCGTCGAGCACGAGCGGCATCGCCGTGACCACGCAGCGCGCGCCGTCCGGCATCAGCCCGCCCTCGACGCTCGCGCACAGCTCCTCGAGCAGCCGCGCGAAGTCGAGGGAGCCCGCGCCACCGTCCGAGCGGTGCAGGTTGCGGTAGGCCGCCGCCATCGCGCGCACGCGCCCCGCCGCCTCGTCGAGCTCGCGCCGGGCGGTCTCGTCGACGACGTTCTTGCGCTGGAGGGTCATCAACGAGCCGAGCACCTGGAGATTGTTCATCGTCCGGTGCGCGAGCTCGCGCATCAGCATCTCCTTGCGCCCGAGCGTCGCCTGGAGATCCTCCGCCAGCGCATCGAAGGTGCGGCCGAGCGCGGCGATCTCGCCCCTGCCCTCGAGCCCCGAGCGGGCGTCGAGGTCGCCCGCGCGCCAGCGCTCCGCCGCGGCGAGAACGCGCTGGACCGGGCGGCGGACGGCGCTGTTCGCGACGACCCAAGCCGCCGCGGCGGCGACGATGCCGGTGAGCAGGATGACGAGGATGCCGCGCAGGTTCGCCCGGTCGAGGATGGCGTAGGCCTCCTCGCGGCTCACGCCGATGCCGACGTAGAGGTTCGCCGCGTTGGCCGCGGGCGGGACGTAGCCGAGAATGCGCGGCACGCCGTCGACCGTGTCGGTGATGTCCGCCGTGCCGGGCCACGAGTCGTCGAGGAGCGCGAGGAGCGTGGCGGGCATGCGCCGGCCCGCATGGGCCTCGTTGTCGGGATGGCGCAGGAGGATCGTGCCCTCACGGTCGGCGACGAGCGTCGCATGGCCCGTGCTCCAGCGCTCGCGGTCGAGACGCGCGCCGAGCGCGGCGAGGTCGAGCGCCGTGATCACCACGCCCTGGAAGCGGCCGAGATCGTCCTCGATCGGGCTCGCGTAGTGGACCACCGGGGCACCCGTCGTGCGGCCGATGGCGTAGGTTCCCGCGGCGAACGTCCCCGTGCGCCGGGCCTCGCGGAAGTAGTCGCGATCGGCGACCGTGTAGGCCGCGATCGCGGCGGGCTGGTGCACGCCGTCGCAGACGAGGCGGCCGCTCCGGTCGGCGACGAGGAGGTTGTTGAGGAGCCGGTTGCCGTCGACGACGCGCGCCAGGATCTCGGCGCAGCCCGCGGCGTCGCCGCTGCGGATGGCCGGCATCTCGACGAGCACCGCCTGGATCTGCCGGATGCCGTCCACGAGCTGCGAGAGCTCTCCGGCCAGGAGGCGCACCTGATCGAGCGCCTCCGCGCGCACGTCCGCCTCCTGATCGCGATAGAGACCGCGCTGCGCGATGGCGAGCGCCGCGACGAGCGGCAGGATGGCCGCGAGGACGAGCACGGCGAGGCGTGCGGCGAGGGACATACGACGGCTTTCGGCGGACTCGATCGATCCGCGCCGGCCGCCCGGGGGGCGCGACCGACATTCACATCCTAGGGCTATTTCCCGCCCGTCGAAAGACGCGCCACGAAATGATCCCATGCGTGGCGGGATCGGCACGCGGGGCGGGCCCGTCGATCGCGCCCGCCTCTTCCCCCGGCTCGGGCCGGAGCGCCGGCCGTTGATCGGCACTCATGGAAGCGGCGATCGCGCCAGGCTCAGAGATCCGGGCGGCGCGGGGGCAGCGGCGGCGAGCCGTCGGCGGGGCGCACGATCGTCGTCGTGTCCTCGGCGGCACCCGCGCCGTCGAGCGGCTCGAGCGCGGGCACGGTCTGGCTGTTGGTGAGGTCGAATGTCGTGTTCGCCAGCGGATCGAGCGGCGTTCCCTCGGAGGCGTCGATGACGTCGCGCAGCGCCGGCGCGGCTCCCGCCGCGGCGGGCACCGCCGTCGGCAGGGCGCCGCTGCTGCGCGGCGCCTCGTCGGGCAGGTCGTCGGGATCGATCACGTCCTCGCCGCCGGACGAGGCACGGCCCGCCTCGATCTCGCGCCAGCGCGCCACCGCGCGCCGATGCTGGTCGTAGGACTCGGAGAAGGCGTGGCCGCCGGTGCCGTCGGCGACGAAGAACAGGTCGTTCGTGCGCGAGGGGTTGGCGACGGCCTCCATGGCGGCGCGGCCCGGGTTGGCGATCGGCGTCGGCGGCAGGCCGTCGATCGTGTAGGTGTTCCACGGCGTCGGCGCGCGGATCTCCGAGCGCAGGATGCCGCGGCCCAGCGTGCCGCGCCCGCCCACCAGGCCGTAGACGATGGTGGGATCGGATTCGAGCCGCATGCCGCGCCGCAGCCGGTTGATGAACACGCCGGCGACCCGCGGGCGCTCGTCGGCGCGCCCGGTCTCCTTCTCGACGATGGAGGCGAGGATCACCAGCTCCTCCGGCGTCTCCAGCGGCAGCCCGTCGACGCGCCGCGCCCAGATCTGCGCGAGCGCCCCGGACTGCGCGCGGCTCATGATGTCGAGGACCTCGGCGCGGGTGGTGCCGCGCGCGAACTTGTAGGTGTCGGGCAGGAGCGAGCCTTCCGGCGGAATCGTCTCGATCTCGCCGGTGAGGATCGGGTCCTGCCGCAGCCGCTCGACGATCTGCTGGCTCGTCAGCCCCTCGGGGAAGGTGATCTCGTGGAGGATCGAGCGGCCTTCGGTGAGCGTGTCGATCGCGTCCGCGATGGACGCTTCCGCGTTGAACAGGAACTCGCCCGCCTTGAGGTTCGCCTGCTCGCGGTTGAGGACGGCGTAGAGCTGGAAGAGGAGCGGCTGCTCGATCACGCCCTCACGCTCCAGGATGCGGGCGATCTCCCCCATGCCGGTCCGGCTCGGGATGGTGACGACCCGGTCCGCCTCGAGCGGGCCCGGCTCGTTCGCCTGGCGGGCGAGGACGACGAGGGCGACGAGGGCGAGCAGGGCGCCGACCGCGAGCACGCTGAACAGGCCCGACAGCGTCGACAGCAGCCCGCCGCGGGGCGCGCGCAGCCGCTGCTGGGGCGGCGGCGGAGCCATCTCGGGCTTGATCGCCTCGTGCGGGCTCTTGGGCGCGAGACGGGGCGGCTCCGCCGGCCCGCCATTGTGGGTCGGGCCGGGCTGCGGCGTCGCGGGCGGCTGGCTCGTGTCTTTGCTGCGACCGAACATGGCTCACGTCTGGCGAGGTTGGGGGCGGCGGCCTCCCGGCGACCGCCGCCCGAACTGACCCAGCAATGTGGCGAAAACGCGTGCCGGATCCGCCCCCGCCCGGCGCCTCAAGGGAGGCGGGCGAAGACCAGGGACGCGTTCGTGCCGCCGAAGCCGAAGGAGTTCGAGAGCGCCACGTCGATGCGCTTCTCCTTGGCCGCGAGCGGCACGAGGTCGATGCGCGTCTCGATGGACGGGTTCTCCAGGTTGAGCGTCGGCGGCACCTTGCCGTCGCGCATCGCCAGGATCGTGAAGATCGCCTCGATCGCGCCCGCGGCGCCGAGCAGGTGCCCCGTGGCGGACTTGGTCGAGGACATGGTCAGGCGCGACGCCGCGTCGCCGATCAGCCGCTCGACGGCGCCGAGCTCGATCTCGTCGCCGAGCGGCGTCGAGGTGCCGTGGGCGTTGACGTAGTCGAGCGCGGTCGGGTCGAGGCCGGCCCGCTTGAGCGCCGCCTTCATGCAGCGATAGGCGCCGTCGCCGTCCTCGGAGGGCGAGGTGATGTGGAAGGCGTCACCGGAGAGGCCGTAGCCGACGAGCTCGGCGTAGATCCGCGCGCCGCGGGCGACCGCGTGCTCGTAGTCCTCGAGCACGACGACGCCCGAGCCCTCGCCCATGACGAAGCCGTCGCGATCGCGGTCGTAGGGTCGCGAGGCCCGCGTCGGCTCGTCGTTGAAGTGGGTCGAGAGCGCGCGGCAGGCGGCGAAGCCCGCCATCGCGATGCGGCTGATCGGCGATTCGGTGCCGCCGGCGACCATCACGTCGGCATCGCCGAGCGCGATCAGCCGCGCGGCGTCGCCGATCGCGTGCGCGCCCGTGGAGCAGGCGGTCACGACCGCGTGGTTCGGGCCCTTGAGCCCGTGCGCGATCGAGACGTATCCGGAGGCGAGGTTGATCAGCCGGCCGGGGATGAAGAAGGGCGAGAGCCGGCGCGGGCCCTTGTCGCGCAGGATGAGCGCCGCGTCCGCGATGCCCTCGATGCCGCCGATGCCGGAGCCGATCAGGACTCCCGAGGCGGCCTGCTCGTCGTAGCCCGTCGGGTGCCAGCCGGCGTCGTCGAGCGCCTGCTTGGCCGCCGCCATGGCGTAGACGATGAACGGATCGACCTTGCGCTGGTCCTTGGGGTCCATCCAGTCGTCGGGGTTCCAGGTCCCGTCCGACCCGTCGCCCCGCGGGATCTGGCAGGCGATGCGGCAGGGGAGGTCGGAGGTCTCGAACGACTCGATCCGAGACGCCCCGCTCCGGCCGGCGAGAAGCCGTGCCCAGGTCTGCTCGACGCCGCAAGCGAGCGGCGTGACCATCCCTAAGCCGGTGACGACGACGCGACGCAGCATCATCATGTCATGTGCCGTGGGTCGCGCCCGCGAGGCCCGCGCGACGGCGGGATCGGGGGCGCGGCGCCCTCAGCCGGCGTTCTTCTCGAGGAACTTGATCGCGTCGCCGACCGTGACGATGGTCTCGGCGGCGTCGTCCGGAATCTCGACGTTGAACTCCTCCTCGAACGCCATCACGAGCTCGACGGTGTCGAGGCTGTCGGCGCCGAGGTCATCGATGAAGTTCGCGTTCTCGTTCACCTTCTCGGCCTCGACGCCCAGGTGCTCGACCACGATCTTCTTCACGCGCTCAGCGATGTCACTCATCGTTCGTGTCCTCGTATCACTCGTCGATCTGCGGGCGCCTTCCCGAAAGACGGCACCCGCGGGGATGTCCGGTTCGCGCGGCTGCCGCCGGGGTGATCGTGCCGACCTGGACGCGTGCTGCAAAAGCCCCAATCGCGTCCGCGGTCAAGCCCCCGAGAGATGCCGACGACCAAAATGCCGCGGTGTCCTAGCACACGGCCCGCGCCCTGGCGAGAGCCGCCGCACGGGCTCTCCCGCCATTTCGTGCGCCCCGGCGCCCGCCCGTGCGAGCGCGAGGGCCGCCCGGTCAAAGCATGGCCATGCCGCCGTTGACGTGCAACGTGTGGCCGGTGACGTAGCCCGCCTCGTCCGAGGCGAGGTAGACGACCGCGGCCGCGATCTCCGCGCCGGTGCCCAGGCGGCCCGCCGGGATCGTGCCGAGGATGGCGCCGCGCTGCTTCTCGTTGAGCGCGTCCGTCATCGGCGATTCGATGAAGCCCGGCGCCACCGCGTTGACGGTGATGCCGCGGCTCGCGACCTCGGCGGCGAGCGCCTTCGACATGCCGATGAGCCCCGCCTTCGAGGCGGCGTAGTTGCCCTGGCCGGCGTTGCCGGTCGCGCCGACGACGGAGGAGATGTTGACGACGCGCCCGAAGCGCCGGCGCATCATGCCCTTCACGGCGGCCCGCGAGAGCCGGAACGCCGCCGTCAGGTTCACCGCCAGCACCGTGTCCCAGTCCTCGTCCTTGAGGCGCATGAACAGGTTGTCCTTGGTGATGCCGGCGTTGTTGACGAGGATGTCGAGGCCGCCCATCGCCGCCTCCGCGCCCGGCACGAGCGCCTCGACCGACTCCTTGTCGGCGAGGTTCGCCTCGGCGACGTGGACGCGCTCGCCGAGCTCGCCCGCCAGCGCGTCGAGCGCCGCGCGGCGCGTGCCGGAGATCGTGACGCTCGCACCCTGGGCGTGCAGGGCGCGGGCGATGGCCCCGCCGAGCCCGCCGGTCGCGCCGGTGACGAGGGCCTTGCGGCCCGTGAGATCGAACATGCGGCTCATCCCTGCTTGAGGTCGGCGGCGAAGGCCGCGACGTCGTCCGGCACGCCCACGCTGCGGGTCTGCGCCGCCGGTGCGATGCGCTTGACGAGGCCCGACAGGACCCGCCCCACGCCGACCTCGACGAAGCTGCCGACGCCCGCGCCGGCCATGAACGCGACCGATTCGCGCCAGCGCACGGTGCCCGTCACCTGCGCCACGAGCGCGTCGCGGATCGCCTGCGGCTCGGAGACCGGCGCGGCCGCGATGTTGGCGACGACGGGCGCGCGGGGCGCGCTGACGGAGGCCTCGGCGAGCGCGGCGCGCATCGCCTCGGCCGCGGGCGCCATCAGCGCGCAATGGAAGGGGGCGGAGACCGGCAGCATGACCGCGCGCTTGACGCCGCGCCCCTGGGCGAGCGCGAGGGCGCGCTCCACCGCGGGCTTGTGGCCGGAGACGACGACCTGGCCGCCGCCATTGTCGTTGGCGACGTCGCAGACCTGGCCCTGCGCGGCCTCGGCGGCGATTTCGCGCGCCTGGTCGATCTCCACGCCGATCAGCGCCGCCATGGCGCCCTCGCCCACGGGGACGGCGGCCTGCATGGCATCGCCGCGGATGCGCAGGAGGCGCGCGGTGTCGGCGACGGAGAGCGCGCCGGCGGCGGCGAGCGCGGAGTACTCGCCCAAGGAGTGCCCCGCCAGAAAGGCGACGTCGCGGGAGACGTCGAGCCCCGCTTCCGCCTCGAGCACGCGCAGCGCCGCGAGGCTCGTCGCCATCAGCGCCGGCTGGGCGTTCGCCGTGAGGGTGAGCGTCTCGATCGGTCCCTCGAACATCAGCGTCGAGAGCTTCTGCGAGAGCGCGGCATCGACCTCGTCGAACACGTCGCGGGCCTGGGGATACGCGTCGCGGAGCGCCTTGCCCATGCCCACGGCCTGGCTGCCCTGGCCGGGGAACACGAGAGCACGGCTCGGGGTCGGGTCGGGCATGGAGCCTCCTTGGGGAACGACGGCCGGTGCGGATGCGCTGCGCCCTTCGCAAAGGGCGACGGACGTGTCAAGCGAGCGGACGCGTCACCCGAGGCGAGAACGCCCGCCGAGCGGCTCGACGGGCGTTCGCGAGATCCATGGTCCGTCAGCCCTGCGGCTGCGGCTCCAGCCCGGGGCCGGGCTCGTCGCGCGGCGGGCGGGGCTTGCCGGCGACGGGCACGGTGACCCCGCGCACGGGGGCCGGCGGCTCGGTGACGTCGCGGCTCGGGCGCTTGCCCGCGATCAGGTCGCGGATCTCCTGGCCGGTCAGCGTCTCGTACTCGAGCAGGCCCTTGGCGAGCAGCTCCAGCTGATCGTGCTTCTCGGTGAGGATACGCCGGGCCTCGCGCAGGCCCTCCTCGACGAAGCGGCGCACCTCGGCGTCGATCTTCTGCGCCGTCTCCTCGGAGACGTGGTTCTGGCGGCCCATCTGCATGCCGACGAACGGATCGTCGTTGTTGTCACCGTACGAGACCGTGCCGAGCTCCTCGGAGAAGCCCCAGCGCGTCACCATCATCTTGGCGAGCCGGGTCGCCTGGTCGATGTCGGACTGCGCGCCGGACGTCACCTTGTCGCGGCCGAAGGTGATCTCCTCGGCGACGCGCCCGCCCATCATGATGGCGAGGCGCGAGGTCATCTGCTCGAAGGACATCGACAGCTTGTCGCGCTCGGGCAGCTGCATGACCATGCCGAGCGCGCGCCCGCGCGGGATGATCGTCGCCTTGTGCACCGGATCGGTGGCGGGAACGCTGAGCGCGACGATGGCGTGGCCGGCCTCGTGATAGGCGGTCAGCTTCTTCTCGTCCTCGGTCATGACGAGGGTGCGCCGCTCGGCGCCCATCATCACCTTGTCCTTGGCGTCCTCGAACTCCTGCATCGTGACGATGCGCTTGCCGCGCCGCGCCGCCAGCAGTGCCGCCTCGTTGACGAGGTTCATCAGGTCCGCGCCCGAGAAGCCGGGCGTGCCGCGCGCGATCACCTTGGTGTCGACGTCCGGCGCGAGGGGAACCTTGCGCACGTGCACCCGCAGGATCTTCTCGCGGCCCGTCACGTCGGGATTGGGCACCACGATCTGGCGGTCGAAGCGACCCGGCCGCAGCAGCGCGGGATCGAGCACGTCCGGCCGGTTGGTGGCGGCGATGATGATCACGCCCTCGTTCGCCTCGAAGCCGTCCATCTCGACCAGCAGCTGGTTCAGCGTCTGCTCGCGCTCGTCGTTGCCGCCGCCGAGACCCGCACCGCGGTGACGGCCGACCGCGTCGATCTCGTCGATGAAGATGATGCACGGCGAGTTCTTCTTGGCCTGCTCGAACATGTCGCGCACGCGGCTCGCGCCGACGCCGACGAACATCTCGACGAAGTCCGAGCCCGAGATCGTGAAGAACGGCACGTTGGCCTCGCCCGCCACGGCGCGGGCGGTGAGCGTCTTGCCGGTACCGGGAGGGCCGACGAGCAGCACGCCGCGCGGGATGCGCCCGCCCAGCCGCTGGAACTTCTGCGGATCGCGCAGGAACTCGACGATCTCCTGCAGATCCTCCTTGGCCTCGTCGATGCCGGCGACGTCGTCGAACGTCACCTTGCCGTGCGCCTCGGTGAGGAGCTTGGCCTTCGACTTGCCGAAGCCCATGGCGCGCCCCGCGCCGGACTGCATCTGGCGGGACAGGAAGATCCAGGCGCCGATGAAGATCAGGATCGGCAGCCAGTTGATCAGCAGCGCCAGCAGCCACGGCGTCGAATCCTGCGGCGGCTGCGCGTTGATCTGCACGCCGTTCTGCTGCAGCGTCGGGACGAGGCTCGCGTCCTCCGGCGCGTAGGTCGAGAAGGCGGTGCCGTCCTGGTAGATGCCGGTGATCTCGCGGCCCGCGATGGTGACGGACGAGACGCGCCCGGACTCCGCCGCCGACAGCAGCTGGCTGTAGGCGATCTCTCGGCCCTGCATGCGCTGGCTCGGCGACTGGAACAGCGTCACGAGCGCGAGCACCAGCAGGAAGATGATGACCCACAGGGCGAAGTTTCTGAAGTTCGGGTTCATCGCGGTCCGTTCGTCGCCGGGCAGAGGGCGTCCCTGGGGTCACCGCGCGAGGAGGTCGCTGCTCGAACGGGACGCGAACGCACGCCCGACAGGAGGCGTTCGCCAGGTTCAATCTAGGTGCGCGCGGCGGTCGTGCCAAGTGGAAGGGGCGGTCGCGGGGCACTGCTGCGGCAATTGTGCGATCGCGAACGCTGCCGGGACGCGGGATGCACGCGCCGTTCGCGTCCCGTTCCTGCGCCGGCGCCCACGGCGAGCGGGCGGGCTCGCCGTGGGTGCGTGGACGCGGCGGGTCGCGGACGGGCGTGCGGTCAGTGCACGCTCACCGCGTCGAGCTGGTTGGCGCGGGCATTGGCGACGGCGGCCTCGCGCGAGCCGGTGAGCAGGATCGGCGCACCGCTCGCCGACAGCAGCGCGAACAGCGCGAGCCCGGGCTGGAGCTGCGGCGCCTGCGGAAACAGCTTGGCGACCTCTTCGGAGGTCATCGGCCGGACGTAGGCCATCTCGCCCTCGCCGAGGGCGGCGAGCGCCTCGGGCGCCTGGATCTCGTCGGCCTGGATCGGGTCGGGGAGGATGTGGGTCGTGGTGGTCATGGTCTCGCGCCCTCCTTCGAGCGGTGCGGTGCTGTGCGGGCGTTCAGCCCTTGGATGCCTTCAGCGCGATGTCGATCTTGCGGATCACCCGCTCCGGCTCCGGGCGGACGAGGTCGATCGAGAGCAGGCCGTTCGTCAGGTCGGCGCCGACCACCTCCATGCCGTCGGCGAGGAGGAAGGAGCGCTGGAACTGGCGGGCGGCGATGCCGCGATGGAGGTAGTGACGCGTCTTGTCGTCCGTCTGCTTGCCGCGGATGACGAGCTGGCTCTCCTCGAGGGTGACCTCGAGCTGGTCGCGGGTGAACCCCGCCACCGCCAGCGTGATCCGCAGCTTCTCGGGCTCCTGCGCGGTGCGCGGGAGCCGCTCGATGTTGTAGGGCGGATACCCGTCCCCCGCCGCCTTCGCGACGCGATCGAGCGCCTGCTCGATCTCGTCGAAGCCGAGCAGGAACGGATGGGCGAACGGCGACTGACGCGACATGGTCGAAGCCCTTGGTGAGGCACTTCTGGGTGGGGCCCGCCGGGGCGCGGCCCTCGGGGAGGAAGATGGGACGGGTGGGAGTGGGGGTCAAGAGACGTGGGGCTCGAGGGACGCGAGGTCATCTGTCGCTAATGAACTATCATATCGCCTTTTGAGACTGCGATGCTTGTTTCACGTCATAATGCGTGCTAGTCAGAAGCAACAGCAGCCTACGGTCGCATCGCATTTCCCGCGCGGCGAAGCGGTGCCGGGACGTCCTGGAGGAGCAATGCCGACCGTGATGCGACTGGATGGGATGCGGGTGATGATCCATACTGAAGACCATGCGCCGGCCCACGTTCACGTCTTCCGGGCGGAAGACTACGCCGTCATCGTCTTGAACTGCCCTGACGGGCCGCCGCTCGTGAGGGGACTGGCACGCATGCCGAAGCGTCGGCTGGAGCGCATCGTCGGGGCACTCGCGAGTCGGGTCCCCGAGCTGTGCCGGGATTGGGAGAGCATCCATGGCGATCTCTGACGAGGACTATGCGGCGGCGACGCGGTGGGGCGAGGAGCAGCGCACCGCGGGGTACGCCGTCCGCGCGACCTACGATCCGGTCGGGCAATGCGTCGTCGTGACGCTCAGCACCGGCGCGGTCATGCGCATCGACCCTGCGAGCACCCGCGCGCTGAGAGATGCAGTGCCCGGGGACCTCGCGGACATCGAGATATCGGGCGCCGGCCTCGTCCTGTTCTGGCCGCGGCTGGACGAAGGCGTCTCGCTCGCGGTGATGCGGGAGCGCTTCCCACCCGAGCGCGCAGGGGCGGAAGATGCGGCACGACACTATTGACAGCTGAAGCTGTCATGCTTGGAGCAATCATCGGTGTAATGGATTCGGTCTTCATGCCACGTCCACGCGGCGGGCGCTGCGACTGAATGAACTCAACACTAGAATGCTCATCGGCCAACACAATCAGCATATATATTTGTAAATATCCAAGTAATATTATACCAGATTATACCTCCTGAATATAATAGAACCCAGCCAAAGGCATGACAAAGTCCTGCGCACAATCGGGGCGGCCCCACAACGAAACGGGCTCGTGCTTTGCTTCTACGCCACGCTCCATTCTCACTCGCTCCTCATCTCGGCCCCTGAGCCGGCGTCCCGCTCACGCCGCCGTCACGTGGCTGTGGCCGAGGAAGGTGGGGTAGAGGCACAGGTCACGCACCAGCCGGTGGCTGCCGCGCTCGAAGACGTAGAGGTTCTCCCAATAGCCGGTCACGGCGTAGTGGACGCCGTCCGGCAGGAAGGTGATGCCGCAGGGAAAGCGCAGGCCGACGCCGCGCCCGTCGAGCCGGGAGACGGTCTCGCCCGACGCCCCGTCGAAGGCCATCACGGCGTGGGCGCTGGGGAAGGTCGCGATCGCCTGGTCGTGGACGGGATCGTAGACGATCGAGAGCCCGTGGCGCATCAGCACGCCGTCCGCAGGCGAGCCCATCGCCGCCGCCGTCATCGCGCCCGGCCGCCCACCGCGGGCGAGCTTCAGGGTCGGAGCCGGCAGGTAGGCGATGCCCGGCTCGCTGGTGATGTCGACGCCCTCGGCGAGCGGGTCGCGCGCCGTCACGCGTGCGAGGTCGGCCTCGCTGCCGAGCCGCGCCTGGATGGCGAAGATGCGCTCCAGCCCCCCGGCGGCGAGGTGGCGCACCTCGAGGTCGCGCGTGCTCGTCACCCGCTTGTCGAGCAGGCGCCCGTCGGCCATGTCGATGACGGTGACGCTCGCCTCCACGACGTGGCGCGGCACGGCGAGCGAGCGCTCGCCGTCGCGCGGGAGCGAGCCGTAATTCGCCGCGACGAGGTAGCGCCCGCCCTCGACCAGGACGATCTCGTGCGGGTCGATGCCGTGGGTGGAATAGCTCTCGCGCACCCGCAGCGTGTCGGCGTCGCGAATGGTGATGCGCCCGAAATGGGCGTCGATCGGGCCGCCGTCGCGGGCGCGGCGCGGGGCGCGCTCGGAGATCAGCACGCGCGCGCCGCCTTCGAGATAGACCGCGTGCCCGCCGCCGCGCCAGCCCTCGCCGAACGCCGGCGCGCTCGCCACGAGATCGAGGGTGAGCGGGTCGAAGGCGACCTGGTCGGCGGCCTCGAAGCCGCACAGCACGCCGACGCTGCGGTCGGGCGCGATGGCGACGTCGTGGGCGTGCGCGGGCAGGAGCGCCTGGCGCACGCTGCCGTCCAGGCCGATGCGCGAGAGCAGCCGGTAGGGCTTGCCCGTGTCGCGGATCGCCCGGGCGATCCGCCGGTTGGCGACCAGCGGCACGCCGTTCGCCGTCCCCGCGCCCGGCTCGTAGCCGGGCACGTAGACGGCCGCGTCGGCGAGGTCGCCAGGCACCCGCCGCTCCGCCGGGGAGGGGAGCGCCGCCTCGCCCCCAGTCGCGCAGCCGCCGAGCCCGGCGGCGAGGCCGAGCCCCGCCGCCGTCCGCAGGAAAGCGCGCCGATCCAGGGTGGCCCTTTCCATGGCGGCCCTCAATGCGATCCGCCGCCGCCGCCACCACCGCCGCCGCTGTCGCCCCCCTCGCCGCCCCCGGGCTCGATCGGGGTGAAGCGCGGGTCGTTCCGCACGACGGGGGCGTCGCTGCGGCCGACGGGCGTGCAGGCGCCGGCGGCCGCCCCGGCGGTCAGGGCGCCGAGGAGCTGGAGGCGGGTGCGATCGGGCGCCTCGTCGCGCTGGTCTTCGGTCTCGTTCATGGCTTCTCTCCTGTACATCTCGCGGGCGCGCGTCGCGTCAGTGCGATCCGCCGCCACCACCACCACCACCGTCGCCGTCGCTGCCCGGCGTGCGCAGGCGCGGATCCTCCGCGGCCCGTCGGGCGGCGTCCCGCTCCTGGGCGCGCCGGATCGCCTGGCTGCCCACCGCCTGCGCGCCACCCTCGATGGTCGCGCAGCCCCCGCCGGCGGCGGCCGCGCTCAGCGCGCCGAGCAGCGCGAGGCGCGAGCGGTCCGGCGTCTCGGTCCCCATGTCGTTCTTCGTGTCCATGGTGCCCCTTTCCCTTCAGTCGATGACGGCTGGTCCCGCGCCCTGGAGCGCGAGACCGGTGGCGACCCCGAGCACGACGAGGAGCGGGATCAGCTCCTGTCCCGTGCCCGAGAGCGTGAGGACGCCGCGCGGGCGGCGATCGCGCGCCGACCGCGAGACGATCCGCACGACGAGGTGCCCGCCGACGCCCGCGAGCGCGGCGACGGCCGGCAGGCCCGCGGCGAGCGCCGCGCCGGCGAGCGCCAGGACCGCCAGCGTCGCGGCGAGCTCGGCCGCGCGCAGGTCGCGCCCGCCGAGGAGCGGCAGCGGGCGCGCCGCCGCGCAGCAGCCCGCCTCCAGGCAGCCGAGCTTGGCGAAAACGTAGGAGACGTTCGCGCCGACCGCGTAGGCGGCGAGGAGGAGCCCGCCGTCCGCGCCGGCGAGCGCCAGCATCGCCCCCGCCGCGGCCGCCGCGAGGGCGGAGGCCGCGGCGCCGCCGGTCCAGGACACCGGCGCCTGCGCCCGCGCGTCGCGCCGCGCGAGCGCGATCAGGATCCTGTATCCGGCCCCGCCGAGAAAGAAGAAGCCGTAGAGGAAGGCCAACGCGATCGCCGCCGTGAGGTAGGGGAGCGGCAGTAAAGGTGCGGCGATCAGGCCGAAGGACGCGGCACCGACGACCGCGGAGCCGAGCCGATACCCGAACGCACGCCCGGAACGCTTGGCGACGTACTCCGCCATGGTCCCCTGCCCCCGATCTGTTGGTGACGACTTCGTGTAGGCGCAGGATGCCGCAGCGGCAGAAGCGGCAACTTGATTCCGATCAAATCGACGCGTGCACGAATTCACATTCGGACATTTGCATTCATAGGAATGCGAGCCGCCCGCCGCCCCGCCACCCTCGCGCAAGCTCCCGCCGCCATCGTGCATGACGGATCACGCATCACGGGGGCGTAGCGGACATGGCGAAGGCGATCGCGGCCGCAGGGGCGGCGCAGACGCGGGGACTGCGCGATATCGGTTTCGCACTGGGCATCGTCGTCATCCTGACGATCCTGTTCCTGCCGATCCCCGCCTTCCTGATCGATGCCGGGCTCGCGCTGTCGATCGCGCTGTCCGTGCTCATCCTCATGGTGGCGCTGTGGATCCAGAAGCCGCTCGACTTCTCCGCCTTTCCCACCGTGCTCCTCATCGCCACCATGCTGCGGCTCGCGCTCAACATCGCGACGACGCGCATGATCCTCTCGGAGGGCGACCAGGGCGGCGACGCGGCCGGCATGATCATCGACGGCTTCTCGCGGCTGGTGATGTCGGGCGACTTCGTCATCGGGCTGATCATCTTCGCGATCCTGGTGACGGTGAACTTCATCGTCATCACCAAGGGCGCGACCCGCATCGCCGAGGTCGGTGCGCGCTTCACGCTCGACGCCATCCCCGGCAAGCAGATGGCGATCGACGCCGACCTCTCGGCGGGGCTCATCGACGACAAGGAGGCGCAGCGCCGCCGGCGCGAGCTCGAGGAGGAATCGTCCTTCTTCGGCGCCATGGACGGCGCCTCCAAGTTCGTGCGCGGCGACGCCATCGCCGGGCTGATCATCACCGCGATCAACATGCTCGGCGGCATCGTCATCGGCACGACCCGCCACGGCATGGAGCTCGCCGACGCCGCCGACGTCTTCGTCAAGCTGTCGGTGGGCGACGGGCTCGTCACGCAGATCCCCGCGCTGATCGTCTCGCTCGCGGCGGGCCTGCTCGTCTCGAAGGGCGGCACCCGCGGCTCCGCCGAGGAGACGGTGACGACGCAGCTCTCCGGCTATCCGCGCGCGCTGCTGATGGCCGGCGGCGTCATGCTGCTGCTCGCGCTCACCCCCGGCCTGCCGTTCCTCCCGCTCGCGACACTCGCCGGCGTCCTCGCCTTCGCCGCCTGGGCGATCCCGCGCAAGCTCGCGGAGGCGGAGGCGCAGCGCGAGATGCTGCGGGTGGAGGAGGAGGCGCGGGTCGAGGAGGAGAGCCGCGACTCGGTCAAGGAGGAGCTGCGCACGCCCGAGATCGAGCTCGTGCTCGGCAAGCAGCTGTCCGCCGAGCTCCTGACCGCCCACGGCGAGCTCGCCCACCGCGTCTCGAAGATGCGCCGCAAGTTCGCGCGCCAGTACGGCTTCGTGGTGCCGGAGATCAAGCTCTCGGATTCGCTGACGCTGCCGCGCAAGACCTACGAGATCCGCATCCACGGCACGCCGATCGCGACGAGCGAGCTGCGCATCGGCGAGGTCATGGTCATCACGAGCCAGGCGAAGCCCGACGTGCCGGGCGACGAGGCCCGCGAGCCTGCCTTCGGCATGCCTGCGATGTGGATCGCCGAGAGCTACGCCGCGGAGGCCAAGCGCGAGGGCTTCACGCCGATCGACAACCTCTCGGTGCTCCTCACCCATCTCTCCGAGGTGATCCGCAACAACCTGCCGCAGCTCCTGTCCTACAAGGACATGCGCGCGCTGATCGACCGGCTCGATCCCGAGTACAAGCGCCTCGTCGACGACATCGTGCCCTCGCAGATCTCGTACTCGGGCCTTCAGGGCGTGCTCAAGCTGCTGCTCGCCGAGCGCGTCTCGATCCGCAACCTCAACCTCGTGCTCGAGGCGGTCGCCGAGATCGCGCCGCACGTGCGCCGTTCCGAGCAGGTGGTGGAGCACGTGCGCATGCGCATGGCCCAGCAGATCTGCGGCGACCTCACCGAGGGCGGATCCCTGCGGGTGCTGCGGCTCGGCAACCGCTGGGACCTCGCCTTCCACCAGTCGGTGAAGCGCGACGCCAAGGGCGAGCCGGCGGAGTTCGACATCGACCCGCGCCTGCTCGAGGAGTTCGGCCAGGCCGCATCCGCCGCGATCAAGCAGCGGCTGGAGCAGGGCAAGCCCTTCGCCATCGTGACGGCGCCCGACGCGCGGCCCTACGTGCGCATGGTGATCGAGCGGCTGTTCCCGACGCTGCCGGTGCTCTCCCACGTCGAGATCCCCCGCGGAGTCGACATCGAGAGCCTGGGGACGGTGGGGTGAGCCTGCTCGCGCCGGACCTGATCCTCGCGACCTTCCTGGTCTTCTGCCGGATCGGGGCGTGCCTGATGCTGATGCCCGGCTTCTCCTCGCTGCGCGTGCCGCCGCAGGTGCGGCTGTTCATCGTCATCGGTGCGACGCTCGCCATGGCGCCGATCGTGGTGCCGGGCCTCCTGCCCGTGGTCGCCTCCGCCTCGCAGGCGGGCGTGCTGGCGCTGATCGTCACCGAGACCCTGATCGGCGCGCAGATCGGCGTCATCGGCCGGATTTTCTATCTCGCCCTCCAGACGCTCGCGCATGCGAGCACGATGCTGGTGGGCTTCGGCGCCATGCCCGGCGCGCCGGTCGACGAGATCGAGCCGATCCCCGCGCTCGGGTCGCTGGTGATGCTCTCGGCGACCGCGCTGTTCTTCATCGCCGACCTGCATTGGGAGATCTTCCGCGGGCTCGCCGTCTCCTACGAGACGCTGCCGCCGGTCGCGGGCTTCGACGCGCGCGCCTCCCTCGCCTCCCTCGCCGACCGGATCGGCGAGGCCTTCCTGCTCGCGCTGCGCATCTCCGCGCCGTTCGTGATCTACGCCTTCCTGGCGAACTTCGCGCTCGGCGTCATGAACAAGCTCGCGCAGCAGATCCCGATCTACTTCGTCGCGCTGCCCGCGGTCCTGATGGGAGGCCTGTTCGTGTTCTACTTCCTCGTCGGCGAGTACCTCGCCCTCTTCGCCGCCGGCTTCGCCGACTGGCTGCGGACGGGGTGAGCGCCATGACGGATGGCTCCATGACGGACGCCCCATGACCGACGCCCGCGCCCGCCACGCCGCACTCGTGCGCATCCGCGCGCTCCAGGAGACGAAGCGCAAGCTGGAGGAGTGGAAGCTCGCCGACTTCACCCGCCGCGCCCGCGCCGTGGCGGACGCGGAGGCGCGGACCATCGCGGCGCTCAACGCCGACGGCCCGCTGAAGGGCCTGTTCGTCGAGAGCGGCGCGCGGCGGCTCGAGAGCCTCGCGCGCCAGCGGCGCAGCCTGGAGGCCGCGACGGAGCGGCAGGGGGAGGCGGTGCGCGCCGAGGCGCGGCGGGAGAAGGTCGCGGGCATCCTCGAGCAGGAGGCCGCGCGGCGGGTGGAGGAGGAACGGCGCCGCAGGGAGGATCTGGCGATCCTCGAATCCTTCCTCGCGGGCCGCGATCCCGAGGGCGCCGGCACGAGCGCCCCCGGCGCAAGCCTCGGGCAAGCGCCCGCGCCTAGCCTCGTCACGGACCGAGCCAGGAGAGGAGGAGGCACGCCATGACCATCTCACCGCCCTCCGACATCATTCTCGAGGTCGCCCGCGCGGCGGACCCGACCGCGCTCGCCGCCGCGACCGAGCGGCTGCGCGACATCGCCGTCGCCCGCGGCCGGACCGGCGAGGGCTTCGAGACCGCGGTCGCGGAAGCCGGCCGCCCGCCGGCGCCGCCGCCGGTGCCGATGCCGCCTCCCTCCCCGGAGCGCCTGCGCGAGACGCTCGCCGCGCTCGCGCCCTCCGCCACGCCGCGCCTCGGCGCGGGGCCCGACCTGCCGGGCGCTCCGCGCGTGGCGGCCGGGCCGCAGACGCCGGCGCAGGCCTTCGAGGCGACGTTCCTGCGCCAGGTCGTCGAGACCCTGATGCCTCGGAGCGAGGCCATGTTCGGCGAAGGCACCGCCGGCTCCATCTGGCGCGGCTTCCTCGCCGAGGAGATCGGCGCCGAGCTCGCCCGCGCCGGTGGCGTCGGCATCGCCGCCGCCGTCGCCGAGGCCCATCCGCAGCTCGGCCAGGTGAACGCCGCCAAGGCCGCGCTCTGGCCCGAGCACGCGCAGGCCCGCCTCCAGCCCGCCGCCGCCGCGCACGACGGCGGCGCCCCCTACTTCTCCGGCTTCTACCGCAGCTGACCCCGGGATCGATCATGACCGCCGCCGCCGCCTCCCGCCCCGCGCCCGCCGCCCCGCTCACCGATGCCGACGCTCCGCCCCCGGCCGATGCGACGTCGACGAGCGCCGCATCGCCGCCGGTCGCGCTCCCCGCCGTCGTCCCCGAGCCGCTCCCGCCCGCGCTCAACCCGGACTTCGGCGACGCCACCGGCATGATCGCCGCGATCGGCCGGCTCGAGGCGGTGCTCGAGCACGAGACCGCCGAGATCGGCCGGCTCTCCACCGCGCAGCTCAAGGAGCTCAACCGGCGCAAGAGCCTGTGCCTGCTCGAGTTCACCCGCGCCGCGCGCCCGCTCGCCGAGCAGATGGTCTCGCCCCTCCTGCGCGAGCGCCTCGCGCGCCTGCGCGACGCGATCGCCCGCAACCAGGCAGTGCTGGCGACCCATCTCGACGCGGTGCGCGAGATCGCCGGCACCATCGCTGGCGCGCTGGAAGCCCGCGACTCCGACGGCACCTATGCCGAGCGGCCGGTGCCGGCGCGCGCCGAGGGCGGGCGGCGATGACGGCGCGCCTCGTCGCAGCGGGCCTGTGGCTGTGCGCCACGGTCTTCGTGTCCTCCCACCTCGTCGCCGACTGGCGCGCCAAGCGCGCCGCCGAGGCCGCCGGCGAGCCGAGCTATTTCCGCGGCGTCTCCTACGAGAAGACCCGCGCGCTCTCCGTGCCGATCCTGCGCGAGGGGCGCATAGCCGGCTACGTGGTGGCGCAGTTCGTCTACACGGTGGACACCGAGGACCTGCGCCGGCTGCGCGTGCCGCCCGAGAGCTTCATCCTCGACGAGACGTTCCAGCGCCTGTTCGCCGACGAGACGATCGACTTCGCCGACCTGCGCGCCTTCGACATGCGCGGCTTCCTCGCGGGGCTCACCCAGTCGGTCAACGCCCGGCTCGGCGAGGAGGTGGTGCGCGAGCTCATGGTGGAGGAGTTCAACTTCGTCGACCCGGCGCAGATCCGCGCCGGCTGACGGCGCGAGAAGGCGGGTCGCGCCGCCGGGCGCCTCGACACGGCCGCAATGACGGGCAGAGTGTCGCACCCGTTCATCGCACGAAGGACCGCGCCCATGCCGATTCGCCCGCCCCGCCGTCTCGCCGCGCCGCTCGCCGCCCTCGCCGTGGCGCTCGCCCTCGCGAGCCCCGTCGCCTACGGCCCCACGCCCGCGATGGCGCAGGAGGCGCCCGCGTCCGCCGGGCGGATCGCCGTCACCGGCACGGGCGAGGTGGAGCGGGCGCCGGACTTCGCGCGCGTCTTCGTGTCCGTCACCAACCGCGGCGACAGCGTCGCCGTGGTGCTCGAGGCGAACCGGACCGCCTCGGACGAGGCGCTCGCCGCCATCGAGGCGCGCGGCGTCGCCCGCGAGGACGTCCAGACGGTCAACTTCCAGGTCTTCGAGACGCCGGAGGAATACGACCGCAACGGCGAGCCGCGCCCGGTCGAGCCCTTCACGGCGACGCATCAGCTCATGGTCGTGCTGCGGGACACCGACGCCGTCGGCGCCTTCGCCGGCGAGATCCTGGCGCTCGACGCGATCACCTTCCAGTCGATCGCCTGGGGGCTCGAGCGCAGCGAGGAGGCGCAGGACGAGGCGATGCGCCGCGCCGTCGCCGACGCGCGCCGTCAGGCGCAGGTGCTGGCCGACGCGGCCGGGATCACGCTCGGCGCGATCCGCCGCATCGGCGACGGGCATGTCGGCGGTGGGCCGCAGCCGGAGATGGACCGGGCGATGATGCGCGCGGCCTCCGCCCCGGCGGTGCCGATCGTGCCGCCGGCGCGGATCACCTTCACGGCGCAGATCGGCATGGAGTGGGCGATCGGCGAGTGAGATCGCGCGCCGCGGCGGCCGAGGCCCGGCTCACGCGCCCCATCGATGCAGCCCGGCACCGTGGCGCCGGAGCCAGGCCTCCGCCTCGTCGGTGCGGGGGCACAGCCGCTCGGTGACGCGCCAGAAGCGGGCGGAATGGTTCATCTCCTTCAGGTGTGCCACTTCGTGCGCGGCGAGGTAGTCGAGCACGAAGGGCGGGGCGAGGATCAGGCGCCAGGAGAAGGAGAGGTGCCCGCGCGCCGAGCAGGAGCCCCAGCGGCTGCGCGTGTCGCGCAACGTGATGCGCCGGGCCGGGATGCCGACCGCCGCCGTGTGGCGTGCGACCGCCGCCGCGAGGTCCGCCCGCGCCTCCCGCATCAGGAGCTCCGACACGCGCTTGCCGACGAGATCGGCGTCGCCCGGGACGAGGATCGCGGGCCCGCCCGCGGCGTCGCGGCCGACGCGGGCGGGCGCACGCCGCCCGCCGGTCGCGACGATCCGGTGCGGATCGCCGCGCAGGGGCACCTCGACGCCGTCCGCGAACGCGATCCGCCCGGGGAGCTTGGCGACACGCGTGGCGATCCAGCCGGCGTGGTCGCGGGCGAACCGCTCGGCGGTCGCGAGCGCCGTGCGCGACGGGATCGTGAGCACGACCTCCCCCGTGGCGCTCGACACGCGCAGCGTCAGCCGCCGCGCCCGCGCCGAGCGCTTGAGCACGACGTCGTAGGACGCCGTCCCGTGCGCGACGCGCAGCGCCGCCGGCTCGGGCTGCGGCCGGGTCGGCGGCGCGACGAGGCTGCGGCGCAGGAGCGAGAGGACCATGGCGGCATCATCGCCGGGGGAGCGATTCGGGGCAAGCGCCGCAGACAGCCGTCGTCGCGGATCGGCTCACGCGCTCGCCATCTGCGAGCGTTGCGCCCAGCCGGTCATGCGCTTCTCGACGATGGCGGTCGCCGCGTACATGATCACGCCGAGCACGGCGAGCGCGATCAGCGCCGCGAACAGGAGCGGCACGTTGAAGTCCGCCGAGGCGCGGGCCATCAGGTTGCCCACCCCGAAGTTCGAGGCGTTGTACTCGGCGATGACCGAGCCGACGAAGGCCAGCGTGATCGCGACCTTCAGCGAGCCGAAGAAGTACGGCATCGCGCGCGGGATGCCGACCTTGACGATGATGTCGCGCTTCGAGGCGCCGAGCGCACGCAGCACGTCCTCGGTCTCGGGCTCGATCGTGGCGAGGCCCGTCGCCACGTTCACCACGATCGGGAAGAACGAGATCAGGAACGCGGTGAGCACCGGCGGCAGCCAGCCGACGCCGAACCAGATCACCAGGATCGGCACCACGGCGACCTTCGGGATGGCGTTGAAGCCCACCAGCAGCGGGTAGGAGCCCGCGTGCACCAGGCGCGAGGCGCCCAGCGCCATGCCGAGCAGGAGACCGAACACGACGGCGATGACGAAACCGGCCAGCGTCATCCAGGCCGTGTGGAAGGAATGCAGCGAGAGCGGGCCGCGGAACTGCCAGAGCGCCTCCGCGATGACGCTGGGCGCCGGCAGCACGAAGGTCGACATCCCGGTGACGCGCACCAGGATCTCCCACAGCACGAAGAAGCCGATCGTGAACATCCACGGTGCGGCGGCGAGGAGCGCGCGGCGGCGGCGTTTGGCGTGCATCACGGGCGCTTCCTTCCGCGCTCAGGCCGCTTGCCGCGCGTCGGCGATGTGCCCGCGCAGCTCGTGGACGATGTCGGTGAAGGCGGCGGTGTACATGATCTCGAGGTCCCGCGGCCGCGGCAGGTCGACGTGCCGCTCGGCGATGATCCGCCCCGGCCGCGCCGACATGCAGAACACGCGGTCGGCGAGGAACACCGCCTCGCGCAGGTCGTGCGTCACGAGGATCACGGTGAAGCCCTGCTCCGCGTGGAGGTCGCGGATGATGCACCACAGCTCCTCGCGGGTGAAGGCGTCGAGCGCGCCGAAGGGCTCGTCGAGCATTAGGAGCTTGGGCTCGTGGATCAGCGCACGGCACAGCGAGGCGCGCTGCTGCATGCCGCCCGAGAGCTGCCAGGGGAACTTCGCGCCCTGCCCGGCGAGCCCGACCTCGGCCAGCAGGTGCTCGGCGCGCGCGACGTATTCCGCCTTGTGGCGGCGCAGGCGCGAGCGGTGCGGCTGCACGATCTCGAGCGGGAGGAGCAGGTTGTCGAGGGTCGTGCGCCAGGGCAGCATCACCGGGTTCTGGAAGGCCATGCCCGCGAGCTTCACCGGCTTCGTCACCTCCTCGCCCCCGACGACGACGGTTCCCTTCGCGGGAAACTGGAGGCCGGTGGCGAGCTTCATCACCGTCGACTTGCCGCAGCCGGAGGGGCCGACGATGGCGGCGAACTCGCCCTCGCGCACCGCGAGCGTCATGTGCTCGACCGCCGGCGCCCCGTCCTCGGCGCCGGAGTAGATGTGGGTGACGTCGTGGATGTCGACGAAGGCCTGCACGAATGTCTCCGGATGCGTCGGCCCCGGCGCATGGCCGGGGCCGTCCTCGTTCGGATGCGGTCGGCGTCGCGCGCTCCTCACGGGAGCATGCGCTCCTCCTTCGGCGGCAGGAACTCGGACGTGAACACGTCCTCCAGCGCCGGGCGGTCCTGGAAGTCGAAGGTGAGGTCGATCTGCTCGAGCGCCCGCTCGTAGCGCGCGGGGTCGACGTCGCCGAAGCCGTTCTGCGCGACCTCGTCGGTGAGGATGTTGTTCTCGATCGTCATGCGCCAGCGATCGGCCTCCACCTCCTGGCGGGCGACGTCGTTGTACTTGACGACATAGCCGGCGCCCTCGGTCGGGTTGGCGATCGTGTCCTCGAGCCCGCGGATGAAGGCGCGCAGGAAGCCCGCCACCGCCTCGGGGTTCTCCTCCATGAAGGCGGGCTTGGCCATGATCACGTTCCCGTAGAGCTCGACGCCGTAATCGCCCATGTTGAGCACCACGATGTCGTCCTTCGGCACGCCGCGGGCGGCGAGGTTGATGGCGGACGACATGGCGAATCCGAACACCGCGTCGACCTCGCCCTGGGCCAGCATCGGCTCGCGCACGGGGAAGCCGACGTTCTCGAACCTCATCTCCCACTCGGCCTCGTCGATCTCGTTGACGTCCTTGAAGATCGGCCACTGCGCGTAGGCCGCGTCGGCCGCCGGGGCGCCGAAGGTCTTGCCGCGCAGGCTCTCCAGGTCCTCGGTGATGCCGCGCGAGGCGCGCCCCACGATGGCGAAGGCGGGCTTGTTGTAGACCATGGCGACCGCCTTGACGGGGACCGAGGCGGGGTCCGAGCGGTAGCGGATCAGCGAGTTGAAGTCGCCGAAGGCCATGTCGTAGGGGCCGGACGCGACGCGGTTGATCGACTCGACCGAGCCGCCACCGGCGTCGATGGTGACGTCGAGCCCCTCCTCCTCGAAGTAGCCCTTCTCCAAGGCCGCGAGGAACGGCGCCGACGGCCCCTCGAAGCGCCAGTCGAGCGAGAAGCGCAGCGGCGTCGGCTCCTGCGCCACGGCCGGGGCCGCGGCGAGGCCGCAGAGCGCGACGCCTCCGGCGAAGGCGGCGATCAGGCTGCGGCGGGTGAGACGGGGGAGGCGGGAAGTCATGCGGCGGCGCTCCTGCGTACGGGTACGGATGATCTCTCGTGCGGCGACCCTGGCAAGGGCCGTGCCGGACCGGGCGGGCGGAACCAGGCTCGGCCATGCAAGCACATGGCTCCGCAGCGTCAAGCGAAATGCCTCTTCGTTGGGCACGATCGGCGTCGCAGGACGCACACGGGGCAGGCAGGCGTCCGCCGCGCGCTTCCCCGCTCGCGAAGCACGCCGGGCTCGTGATCCCACGAAGACCCGGTGCGGTCCAGCCCGCGCCACGCACGTCCCGCGGGTCCGCCCGGTCGATCACCCGCAAATCCTTGACTCGTCGCCCGCCCCCCTGTACCTCCCCTCCCCTGGCTCTTCGTCGCAGACGAACGCTCGATCCGCCGACCGGCCCCGCGAGGCCGGAGGTCAACGCCCGACAGCGCGTCGCGCCCTCGGGCGCGATCCGCGTTGCGTCGGCGGCCGAGAGCGGTGGCGAGGCGGGGCCGAGGCCCCCATATCGAGCCGGGTGAGCATGAGCGAGACGACGCGCGAGGGCGAGACCCTCGACATCGCGGAGGCGGTGAACGAGACCTGCCCGTGGTCGGGAAAGCCGATCGCGGCGGATTCGCTCGCGCGCTATCGCGGCCGCGTCGTCGGCTTCTGCAATCCCGGCTGCCGCGACAAGTTCGTGGCGGCGACGGCGCATTTCGACGCCGCCATCGATGCCGACGACACCCCGCTCCTCGCCAAAGGGCTCGACTGATCATGTTCGAAGGCCTCTCCGAACGCCTCTCCGGCATCCTCGACGGCCTCACGCGCCGCGGCTCGCTCTCCGACAACGACGTCGCCGAGGCCCTGCGCGAGGTGCGCCGCGCGCTGCTCGAGGCCGACGTGGCGCTCGAGGTGGTGCGCTCCTTCACCGACCGCGTACGCGAGCGGGCGGTGGGCGCCGAGGTGGTGAAGTCCGTCACCCCCGGGCAGATGGTCGTCAAGATCGTCAACGACGCCCTCGTCGAGATGCTCGGCGCCGACGCCGAGACGATCGACCTGCGGGCCGAGCCGCCGGTGCCGATCCTGATGGTCGGCCTCCAGGGCTCGGGCAAGACCACCACCACCGCCAAGATCGCCAAGCGGCTCTCCGAGCGCGAGAAGAAGCGGGTCCTGATGGCCTCGCTCGACACGCGCCGCCCGGCCGCGATGGAGCAGCTCGCCATCCTCGGCAAGCAGGTGGGCGTCGACACGCTGCCCATCGTCGCCGGCCAGTCGGCCGTGCAGATCGCCAAGCGCGCCATGCAGGCGGCGCGGCTCGGCGGCTACGACGTGGTGATGCTCGACACGGCGGGCCGCGTCACCGTCGACGAGCAGCTGATGGCGGAGGCCGCAGACGTCGGCCGCGCGGTCGAGGCGCACGAGGTGCTCCTCGTCGCCGACGCGCTGACCGGCCAGGACGCGGTGAACACCGCCCGCGCCTTCGACGGGCGCATGGGCCTCACCGGCATCGTGCTGACCCGCATGGACGGTGACAGCCGCGGCGGCGCGGCGCTCTCCATGCGCGCGGTGACCGGCAAGCCGATCAAGCTGATCGGCACCGGCGAGAAGGTCGACGCGCTCGAGGAGTTCCACCCGAGCCGCGTCGCCAACCGCATCCTGGGCATGGGCGACATCGTCTCGCTGGTCGAGAAGGCCGCGCAGACGATCGACCAGGAGAAGGCCGTGCGCATGGCCGAGCGCATGCGCAAGGGCAAGTTCGACCTCGAGGATCTCTCCGAGCAGCTCGGCCAGATGGAGAAGATCGGCGGCGTCGGCGGTCTGATGGGCATGATGCCCGGCATGGGCGCCATGAAGAAGCAGCTCGAGGGCGCCAAGGTCGACGACAAGATGATCAAGCGCCAGCGCGCCATCATCTCCTCGATGACCCCGGCCGAGCGCAAGAATCCGGACATCCTGAAGGCCTCGCGCAAGAAGCGCATCGCGGCGGGCGCCGGCATGAAGGTCGAGGACGTCAACAAGCTCCTCAAGATGCACCGCCAGATGGCGGACGTCATGAAGATGATGGGCAAGAACAAGAAGGGCGGCATCGCCGGCGCCCTCGGCGGCATGTTCGGGCTCGGTGGCGGGGGCATGGGCGGCGGCATGGGCGGCATGGGCGGAATGGGCGGCATGCCCGAGCCGACGCCGGAGATGATCGCCGAGATGCAGAAGAAGATGGGTGGCGGCGGCGGCCTGCCGCCGATGCCGCCGGGCCTCGGCGGACCCGGAAAGCCCGGCCTGCCCGGGCTCGGCGGCCCGAAGGGCGGCGGCCTGCCGGGCCTCGGCGGCGGCTTCCCGTTCGGAGGCAAGAAGAAATGAGCCGAGACGCAGTGCGCCGGGTGCCGGGCATGGCGATCCCCGTGATCGAGACCGAGCGGCTCGTGCTGCGCGGCTTGCGCGAGGACGATCTCGACGCGCTCGCCGCCTTCTACGCCGAGGCCGACGCCGCCCGCTTCGTCGGCGGCCGCCTCGAGCGCGAGGACGCCTGGCGCCTGATCGCGATGCATCTCGGCCATTGGCACCTGCGCGGCTTCGGCCAGTTCTGCGTCGCCGACCGCACGAGCGACACCTATCTCGGCTGGTGCGGCGTCTGGCACCCGGAAGGCTGGCCGGAGCCGGAGCTCGGCTGGGCCCTGGTCGCCTCCGCGCAGGGTCGCGGCCTCGCCACCGAGGCCGCCCGCGCGGCCCGGGACTACGCCTACCGCGTGATCGGGCTGACCACCCTCGTCAGCTACGTCGACGCGGACAACCACCCCTCCCGGCGCGTCGCCGAGCGTCTCGGCGCCGTGCGCGAGGAGGGGTCGATCGATCTTCGAGGCTCGCCGGTGGACGTCTGGCGCCACCCGGGCCCCGCGGAGCTCGCGGGCCGCTGAGCGCGGCCCTCACCTGTGACGACACGAGACACCAGCAACCGGAGAAGACAGGCATGCCCCTCAAGATCCGCCTCACCCGCGGCGGCGCCAAGAAGCGCCCCTACTACCGCATCGTCGTCGCCGACTCGCGCTCCCCGCGCGACGGCCGCTTCATCGACCGGATCGGCTCCTACGACCCGATGAAGCCCAAGGACGCCGCCGACCGCATCGTGCTCGACGTCGAGAAGGCCAAGGCGTGGCTCGAGAAGGGCGCCCAGCCCACCGACCGCGTGCTGCGCTTCCTCGACCAGGCGGGGCTCGCCAAGCGCCCGGAGCGTGCGAACCCCGAGAAGGGCAAGCCCGGCAAGAAGGCGCAGGAGCGTGCCGCCGAGCGTGCCAAGCGCGAGGCCGACGCGGCCGAGGCCGCCTCCGGCGCCGAGGCGTGAGGCCGATGCCGGGCCGAAAGCCGCCTTCGCGCCGCGGCGCGCGGGCGCCCGGCCCGGCGCAGCCCGCTCCCCCGGCACCCGTTTCCGCGGCTCCCGCCGCGGACCTCGTCCGCGTGGCCGAGCTCGGCCGCGCCCACGGGGTGCGCGGCGAGATCCGGCTCAAGTCCTTCACCGAGGACCCCTCGGGCGTCGCCCGGCTCGGCCCGCTCGCGGCCCCCGACGGACGGCGCTTCACCATCGAGAGCGCGCGGCGTGCCCCGGGAGGGGCGCCCGACCTGCTCGTCGTGCGCCTGTCCGGCATCGGCGACCGCACGGCGGCCGAGGCGCTGACGCGCACGCCGCTCCACGCGCCGCGCGCGGCGCTCGCGCCTCCCGATCCGGACGAGGACGCCTGGCTCGCCGCCGACCTGATCGGCCTTCCGGTCCTCGACGAGGCGGGCGAGACCATCGGCCGGATCGTCGCCGTGCCCGATTTCGGGGCGGGCGACCTGCTCGAGATCGCGCCTGCGCGCGGCGGCGCGACCGCCTTCCTCCCCTTCACCCGCGCCTTCGTGCCCGACGTCGACGTCCCCGCCGGCCGCGTCGTCGCCCGCCCGCCGGCCGACCTGTTCGCGCCCGCCCGGGCCGAGCCGCCGCCGGAGGACGACGCGCCGTGACGGGTCCCGGCTTCCACGCGAGCGTCCTCACGCTCTACCCCGAGATGTTCCCCGGCCCGCTCGGGGTCTCGCTCTGCGGCGAGGCGCTGGCGCGGGGGACCTGGTCGCTCGAGCCGCGCGACATCCGCGCCTTCGGGCGCGGCCGGCATCGGGCGGTGGACGACACGCCCGCCGGCGGCGGGCCCGGCATGGTGATCCGTGCCGACGTGCTCGCCGAGGCGATCGACGCCGCCGCCCCCGGCGACGACCCGCGTCCGCGCCTCCTGATGAGCCCGCGCGGGCGCCCGCTGCGGCAGGACTTCGTCCGCGAGCTCGCCGCCGGCCCGGGCGCGCTGATCGTCTGCGGGCGCTTCGAGGGCGTCGACGAACGGGTGATCGAAGGGCGCGATCTCGTCGAGGTCTCGATCGGCGACTACGTGCTCTCCGGCGGCGAGATCGCCGCGATGGTGCTCCTCGACGCGGTGGTGCGGCTCCTGCCCGGCGTCATGGGCGCCGCCGCGTCGGGCGAGGAGGAGAGCTTCGAGGGCGGGCTGCTCGAGTACCCGCACTACACCCGCCCCCGGGAGTGGGAGGGACGCGCCATCCCCGACGTCCTCCTCTCGGGCGACCACGGGCGCATCGCCCGCTTTCGCCGCGACGCGGCACGCGCCCTCACCCGCGCGCGGCGGCCCGACCTGCTGGGGGACTGATTTCCGCATCCCCGCGCTGCGCCGCGGCGTCGCGGCCCACGGCGAACGCGCCTCTTCCCACGGCGCACGGGCCGGCATAAGCTTCGTGCATGAGCGAGCTCGTCACAGGCATCAGACACGCGAAGCCGGCCGATTCGGCCGCGATCTCGAAGGTCTTCGACGCGGCCTGGCGGGAGGCGTACGGCGGCATCATCCCGGGCGTGGCGCTCGAGCGGATGATCCAGCGGCGCGGCCCGCGCTGGTGGGCGTTCTCGCTGCGCCGCGGGCGGCCGCTCGCCGTGCTCGACGTCGGCAAGACCATCGCGGGCTACGCCTCCTACGGCCGCTGCCGCGATCGGTCCCTGCCCGCCGAGGGCGAGATCGACGAGCTCTACCTCGCGCCGGAGTACCAGGGCGTGGGGCTCGGCCGGCGGCTGTTCCGCGCCGTCGTCAACGACCTCGGCGATCGCGGGGCGCGCGCGGTCGCGGTCTGGTGCCTGTCCGACAACGAGCGCGCCTGCCGCTTCTACGAGCGTCTGGGCGGGCGGCTCGTGGCCGAGGGGCGCGAGCGGATCGGCTCCGACCAGCTGCCCAAGAAGGCCTACCTGTTCGAGCGGTGAGCGCCCCCGAGCGCCCTGGGGGTGACCGGACGGCGAAAGTCGTCCTTGTGCGCCGCCACGCGGGGAGCTACCTAGCTCGCCACCGAAAGCCCCCGCGACGCGCCTGCCGCGTCCGCGACGAGGAGGATCGCCATGCGCATCGACGCCGTGTCCATCGGCAAGAACCCGCCCCACGAGGTGAACGTCATCGTGGAGGTGCCGATCGGCGGCGAGCCGATCAAGTACGAGCTCGACAAGGAGGCGGGCACGCTCGTGGTGGACCGCTTCCTCTACACCTCGATGCGCTACCCGGGGAACTACGGCTTCATCCCCCACACGCTCTCCGACGACGGCGACCCGATGGACGTGCTCGTCGCCAACACCCGCGCCATCGTGCCCGGCGCCATCATCGCCGTACGCCCGGTCGGCGTGCTGATCATGGAGGACGAGGCGGGGCAGGACGAGAAGATCATCGCCGTGCCGACGACGAAGCTCACGCGCCGCTACGAGAGCGTCAAGACGGTCGCCGACATGCCGAAGATCACCCTCGAGCAGATCGAGCATTTCTTCGCGCACTACAAGGATCTCGAGCCCGGCAAGTGGGTGAAGATCGTGCGCTGGGGCGACGCCGAGGAGGCGCTCGCCATGGTCTCCGCCGCGATCGAGAAGGCGCGGGCCAAGAATCAGGGCTGAGGAGGAGCAGGGCCGAGGAGCAGGGCCGCACGCGGCGCGCCTCACCTCCCCTTCCGGGAAGCCGACCCCTTCGGGAAACGAAGAAGCCCGGGCCTCGCGGCCCGGGCTTCTCGCGTTCCGGTCGCCCGAAGGCGGGAGATCAGAGCTGGAAGTACTTCTCGCGCGCCGCGATGAAGCGGGCGTCGTTCTGCTCCGTCGAGGTGCGCACGAGGCGCAGGGCGTCGACGTAGGACTGGGTGACGCGCTTCGTCAGGTCGTCGCCCGACTCGAGCAGGCCCTGGATGATCTCCTTGGCGGCGACGGCGCCGGCCTCGAGGATCTCCTCCGGGAAGTAGCGCACCTGGACGCCGTGATCGTTGACGAGCGTGGCGAGAGCGCGCGGGTTGTTGGCGTAGAAGTCCGAGGCGACCTGGTCGTACTCGGCCTGGCTGCAGTCGCGCACGATCGCCTGCAGGTCGTCCGGCAGGGCCTGGAACTTGGCCTTGTCGACGACCAGCTCGGTGGCGAGGCCCGGCTCGTTGAAGGAGGGGAAGTAGTAGTTCTTGGCGATCTGGTAGAAGCCCAGCGCCAGGTCGTTGTAGGGGCCGACGAACTCGGCCGCGTCGAGCGTGCCGGCCTGGAGGGCGGGGAAGATCTCGCCGCCGGCCATGTTGGTCACGGTCGCGCCGAGCTGCTCCCACACGCGCCCGCCGAGACCCGGCGTGCGGAAGCGCAGGCCCTGGAGGTCGGCGAGGCCGGTCAGCTCGTTGCGGAACCAGCCGCCCGCCTGGGTGCCGGTGTCGCCGGAGAGGAAGCCCTGGACGCCGAACTGGTCGTAGATCTCGTCCCACAGCTCCTGGCCGCCCATGTAGCGCACCCAGGCCGCGAGCTCGCGGGACGTCATGCCGTACGGAACGCCGGTGAAGAAGGACAGGCCCTGGCTCTTGTTCTGCCAATAATAGGCCGCGCCGTGGCTCATCTCGGCGGTGCCGTCGATGACCGCGTCGAGCGACTGCAGCGGCGGAACGAGCTCGCCGGCGGAGAACACCTGGACCGTCAGCCGGCCGCCGGAGGCGGCGGTGATGCGGTCGGCCAGGCGCTGCGCGCCGACGCCCAGGCCCGGAAAGTTGCGCGGCCAGGTCGTGACCATGCGCCAGGTGATGTTGCCCTGGGCGACAGCCGGGGCCGCGAAAGCGGAGGCGGCGGCGACGCCGCCGACCGCGGCGCCCTTCAGGAATTGACGACGTTCCATACGTGAACCCTCCATCGTTATGGGCGTACCGGACCCGTTCCCTCCGCGCATGAATCCGCGGGAGGCGTGCGCGGCTCGCGGGCGCAGACTGGCGTGTCGCGCACCGCCGGATCCGGCGCGGGCGCACCTTAGCAACACCGTAACGAAAGACAACAGAGCGCAACCCAGCCGAACCACGTCCGCGCGCCCGTGCGAGCCGTCGTCAGGCGGCGGGGCCGTCCCCGGGTTCGCGCGGTGCGGCGCCACCGTCCGCACGGTCGCGCACGGGCGCGGCGGGTCCCGGCGGCGCCGCGCGCGCGGACCCGGCCGAGCCGCGGCTGCGGAACACGACCGGCAGGACGAACCCGATGCCGAGGAAGCGCACGAAGTGGTGCACGCCGACGTAGAGCGGATCGAGCCCCATCACGAGCGCGAGCACCACCATCGCCTCGAGCCCGCCCGGCGCGAAGGCGACGAGCGCCTCCGCGAGCGGAGCGCCGGCGAACGCGACCGCGAGGCCGGCGAAGGCGCCCGCCACCGTCATCCCGACGACGAAGGCGGTCAGCGCGGCGGGCACGAGGCGGCGGATCGCGGCCAGGTCGAGCGTGTTGAAGCGCTGGGCGATGTAGACGCCGATGAGCACGAAGCCGAGCGTGGCGATAGCCTCTGGGATCGGTCCCGCCACGGTGCCGCTGACGTAGGCCACCCCGCTGAACAGGGTGGCGCCCAGCAGCAGCGGCGCGGCGAGCCCGATCCGCTCGAAGCCGACGCCGACGACGACGCCCCCGAGCAGCACCACCGCGAGCGTGCCCGCCCCCGCGGTCTCCGGCGCGGGCGCGGGCGCGGCACCGACGACCGCCGCCGCGTCGCCTCCCCCGCCCCCGGCGGCGACGAGGAAGGGCAGCACGATGATCAGGAAGAGGAGGCGCGTCGACTGGACGATGCCGATCCCCGCGACGTCCGCCCGGCGCTCGGCGGCGATCGCCATCACGGCGGTGAGCGCACCGGGGACGGTCGCGAGCACCGCGTCGTCGCGCTGCCAGCCGAAGCCGCGCATCAGCACGAGCGAGGAGGCGAACGTCGTCGCCACGACGGCTGCGGTGAGGAAGAGGAGGCTCAGCGGATAGCGGCCGACCGCGGCCAGCGTGTCGGGCGTCATGCCCGCGCCGATCACCGCGCCGGAAACCACCATCGCGGTCTCCGCGAGCGCACGGGGCATGATCACCGCGAGCCCGAAGCGTCCCAGCAGGATCACGGCGACGACGGCGCCCGAGAGCCAGGAGGCGGGCACGCCGAGCACCGTGAACAGCCAGCCGCCACCCCAGGCGACGGCAACCTGCACCACCTGCGCGACGGGCGAGCTGCGGTAGGCCTCGAGGCGCTGGCGCGGTGTCACGGCGGCGGTGCCACTTTCTCGCGCGCCTTGCGATCGATCAATGTTCGGGGCGCGCGACCCTGCCATTGTCCCTCGCGACGGGGCGCTGTTCCTGGCGGTTGCCGTCGCGGACGCCCGGCGTAATCTCGGGGGAGTTGCGCCGGGCGTCTTGTTCTCTCTTCGGATTCTCTCTCTACAGCATCCGCCCGCGGGGGAAAGCCCCCGCGACGCACACCCGGGCTGTGCGGCACGCGCGCTCGCGCCGCGACGCCCGACCTCCGCCGCGCGTCAGCGGCTGGCCTGCTCGCCCGACAACGTCAGCTCGAGATAGGTCGCCGTCACCGGCTCGATCTGGGCGGCGACGCGTGCCGCCATCGCCTCCTCCTCGGCGAGGGACTGCCGGAAGGCCGTGACCGAGGCCGCGTCGCCCGCGCGCTCGGCGATGGCGATGAGCGAGCGGTAGGCGGCGATCTCGTAGTTCTCCAGCGCGTGGTCGGCGTAGAGGTTCTTGAGAATTTCGTCCTGCGCCGGCGAGTGGAAGATCGCGGCGAGATTGCCGGCGAGGCCGAGCGCGCCTTCCTTGACGCTCGAGGGCGAGGCGCCCTGCCCGTCGAGCGCGGTGGCGAGGCGGTCGCGCTGGTGCTTCGTTTCCTCGATGTGCGCCTCGAGGATGGCCTTCATCTGCGGGTAGCGCTCGAGCCGCTCGACCTGGCGCTCCATGGCCTGCAGGGCCTGGAGCTCGAGGGCGTGGGTGTTCTTGAGCGCGGTGACGTAGGTCGACTGGAGATCTGTCATGGCCTTGTCCCTTTCGTGATGGGCGGTCGTTTCGCCGTGCGAACGGCGCGGCGGGTGCAGGGTTCCGGAGCGCGCCCGCCCGCCGCCGCGCGCGGCGGCGGGCGCGCCGGCGCGAATGGGCTGGCGTCGCGCGAAAAATCGTCTATGGTCCGCGCCGTCGGCTCCGATGACGGGGCCGACCGCTCGTGCACGACCCCGCTGGACGACATCCCGGCCGGGCCGAGGCGCGTGCGAGACGAGCCGGGCGGCGCACGCGCCGCGCTCACCCGCTCCGCAGGACGCGCTCCCCTCCGCGAGATCCGTGTCCCGCGCGGGATGGCGACCGAGCCCGCGCGCGCGGTGCCGATCGGCTCACCCCCGACGAACGAGAAGGACGAGACGATGTCGATCACGCCCGAGCGCAAGGCCGCGCTCATCAAGGACTACGCGCAGAAGGACGGCGACACGGGGTCGCCGGAGGTGCAGATCGCGATCCTCACGGAGCGCATCACCAACCTCACCGAGCACTTCAAGAGCCACGCGAAGGACAACCATTCGCGCCGCGGCCTCCTGAAGATGGTCTCCCAGCGCCGTTCCCTCCTCGACTACCTCAAGCGCGGCGACGAGGCGCGGTACCGCACCGTCATCGAGCGCCTCGGCATCCGCCGCTGAGACCGCGTCGGGCGCGGAGGGAGCGTTTCGACCTTCCCCGCGCCCGACGCCTTCGCCCCGCCGATCCCGGATCGGCGACAGGGCTCATCGTCATCGCCCGGTCGATGACCATGGACAGGATCGCCGGGGGCTCATCCCGCAGGGACGCGAGCCCCCCGCCGTCTTGCCCATGGCGTCGCGCGGGCCGACCGACCGCACGCAGGCAAGAGAGATACGTCACATGTTCGACATTCAACGCGAAGAGCTGATCTGGGCCGGGCGCAAGCTCGTCCTCGAGACCGGCAAGGTCGCCCGCCAGGCCGACGGCGCCGTCGTCGCCACCTACGGCGACACCACCGTGCTCGCCACCGTCGTCGCCGCCAAGGAGCCCAAGCCCGGCATCGACTTCATGCCGCTCACGGTGAACTACCAGGAGCGCACCTACGCCGCCGGCCGCATCCCGGGCGGCTACTTCAAGCGCGAGGGCCGTCCGACCGAGAAGGAGACGCTCGTCTCCCGCCTGATCGACCGCCCGATCCGCCCGCTCTTCCTCGACGGCTGGCGCAACGACACGCAGGTCATCGTGACCGTGCTCTCGCACGACCTCGAGAACGACCCGGACATCGTCGCCATGGTCGCCGCCTCGGCGGCGCTGACGCTCTCGGGCGTGCCCTTCACGGGCCCCGTCGGTGCGGCCCGCGTCGGCTGGATCAACAATTCCTACGTCCTCAACCCGACGCTCGCCGAGATGGAGGACTTCACCCTCGACCTCGTCGTCGCCGGCACGCAGGACGCGGTGCTGATGGTGGAGTCCGAGGCGCGCGAGCTGCCCGAGGACGTGATGCTCGGCGCCGTGATGTTCGGCCACAAGCACTTCCAGCCGGTGATCGACGCGATCATCCGCCTCGCCGAGAAGGCCGCCAAGGAGCCGCGCGACTTCGCCCCGCCGGAGCGCGAGGAGGCCATCGAGGCGGTGCTCGCCGCCGCCGGCGACGACCTGCGCGACGCCTACAAGATCACCGACAAGCAGGCGCGCTACAAGGCCGTCGACGCCGCCAAGGCGAAGGTCGTCGCCGCGCTCTGCCCGGCCGACGGCGAGCAGCGCTACGAGCCCGAGGCTGTCAAGGGCGCCTTCAAGGAGGCGCAGGCGCGCGTCGTGCGCTGGAACATCCTCGACACCGGCTCGCGCATCGACGGCCGCGACCTGAAGACGGTCCGCCCGATCGTCTCCGAGGTCGGCGTGCTGCCGCGCACCCACGGCTCGGCGCTGTTCACCCGCGGCGAGACGCAGGCGCTCGTCGTCGCGACGCTCGGCACCGGCGAGGACGAGCAGTTCGTCGACGCCCTCGAGGGGACGCGCAAGGAGCGCTTCCTGCTGCACTACAACTTCCCGCCCTACTCGGTGGGCGAGACCGGCCGCATCGGCTCGCCGGGCCGCCGCGAGATCGGTCACGGCAAGCTCGCCTGGCGGGCGCTGCGCCCGATGCTGCCGCCGCCGCACGAGTTCCCCTACACGCTGCGCGTCGTCTCGGAGATCACCGAGTCGAACGGCTCCTCCTCGATGGCCACCGTCTGCGGCACCTCGCTGTCGCTGATGGACGCCGGCGTGCCGCTGCGCCGCCCGGTCGCGGGCATCGCCATGGGCCTGATCCTCGAGGGCGAGCGCTTCGCGGTGCTCTCCGACATCCTCGGCGACGAGGACCATCTCGGCGACATGGACTTCAAGGTGGCCGGCACGGACCAGGGCATCACCTCGCTCCAGATGGACATCAAGATCGCCGGCATCACCGAGGAGATCATGAAGGTCGCCCTCGACCAGGCCAAGGGCGGTCGCGAGCACATCCTCGTGGAGATGGCGCGTGCGCTCACCGCGCCCCGCGCCGAGCTCGGCGAGTACGCCCCGCGCATCGAGGTGATGCAGATCCCCACCGACAAGATCCGCGAGGTCATCGGCACCGGCGGCAAGGTGATCCGCGAGATCGTGGAGAAGACCGGCGCCAAGGTGAACATCGAGGACGACGGCACTGTGAAGATCGCCTCGTCGGACGGCGCCTCGATCAAGGCGGCCTACAACTGGATCCGCTCCATCGTGGCGGAGCCGGAGGCCGGCGCGGTCTACGAGGGCAAGGTCGTCAAGGTGATGGAGTTCGGCGCCTTCGTGAACTTCTTCGGCTCGCGCGACGGCCTCGTCCACATCTCCGAGCTCGCGCCCCAGCGCGTCGCCACGGTGAAGGACGTGGTCAAGGAGGGCGACACCGTGAAGGTGAAGTTCCTCGGCATGGACGACCGCGGCAAGATCAAGCTCTCGATGAAGGTCGTCGACCAGGCCACCGGCGAGGACCTGTCCAAGAAGCGCGCCGAGGGTGCGCCCGAGGGCGAGGCCCCGGCCGCCGAGGGCGGCGAGGCGTCCTCCGGCGGCGGCGAGGGCCGCCCGCGCCGCCGCGGCGGTCGCCGCGGGGAGTGATCTGCGGGGCGGGGCGGCGACGGCCGCCCCGGGCCTTCCGTCGACGACTTCGGGAGCGCGGTCCTTCGGGGCCGCGCTCCTTTCGTTTCGGCGGCCTCGATCGGGACGAGACGGCTTCGCAAGGCGGGGCTCCGGGCCGATGGGTGCCGAGGTACCCGCTTGACACCCCGCTCGGGCAGTGTACTTTGCATCTCAAAGTCACTTCTGCTGCGAGCCCCTCCCGTGCGCGACATCGACCGAGCCCTGGCCGACATCGCCGCCATCCGCACGCAGATGGCACGGGGCGTCGTGTTCCGCGGGCTCGGGCCCGCGACGCTCGCGGCGACGGGGGTGCTCGCGCTCCTCGTCGCGGCGGGCCAGGCACTCGTCCTCGGCGGCGCGCCCGCCGCGCCGCTCGCGTACTTCCTGCCCTGGATCCTCACGGCCGGCATCGCCGCCGCGCTGATCCTGGCCGAGGCGGTGACGCGCTCGCGCCGCATCCACTCCGACCTCGCCGACGACCTGATCCGTGCCGCGATCGAGCAGTTCCTGCCCGTCGCCGCGGCGGGGGCGCTGATCGGCCTCGTGCTGGCGCGCGTCGCCCCGGAGACGCTGTGGCTCTTGCCGGGCCTCTGGCAGGTCCTCGTCGGGCTCGGCGTCTTCGGCGCGGCACGGCTGCTGCCGCGGGGGCTCGCGCTCGCGGGCGCGTGGTACGTCCTCGCCGGCCTCGCCACGCTGGCGCTCGGCGCGAGCACCGAGGCGCTCTCGCCCTGGCTGATGGGCGTCCCCTTCGGCGCCGGCCAGCTCCTCGTCGCGGCGATCCTGCAATTCGCCCCGGGAGAGACCGATGCCGGCTGAGCCTGCGCCCTACGCCTACGAGGGGCTCGACCGCGTCCTGCACGAGAAGGCGCGGCTCGGCATCCTCACCTCCCTCGTCGCGCATCCCGACGGGCTCGCCTTCGCCGACCTCAAGCGCCTGTGCGGCCTCACCGACGGCAACCTCAGCCGCCACCTCGCCGTGCTCGACGAGGCGGACCTCGTCGCCGTGACGAAGCGCTTCGAGAAGAAGCGCCCGCTGACGACGATCCGGCTGACGCCGGCGGGCCGTCGCCGCTTCCTCGCCTATCTCGGCGAGCTCGAGCGCGTCCTCCGCGACGCGGCCGCCGCGGCGCGGGCGGCCGACACGGAGGATGCCGCTCCGCAGCACCCCGGCGCGCGCCCGGCACCGGCCTGACCGGCCCCCTTTGTTGCCCGGAGACTCTACGATGCAAAGCACTCTTCCCGGCAGCGACGGCCTGCACGTCGCGCTGATCATGGACGGCAACGGCCGCTGGGCCACGGGCCGCGGCCTGCCCCGAACCGCCGGCCACCGCGCCGGTGTGGAGAGCATCCGGCGCGTCTGCGAGGCGGCGCCGGATCTCGGCGTGCGGGCGCTCACGCTATACGCCTTCTCCGCCGACAACTGGCGCCGGCCCGCCGAGGAGGTCGCGTTCCTGATGCGGCTCCTGCGCCGCTACCTGGAGGCGGAGGCGGCGCGGCTCGCCGACAGCGGCGTTCGGCTCGTCGTGATCGGCCGGCGCGACCGGCTCCCCGAGGGCCTGCCGGAGGCGATCGCCGCGGCGGAGGCCGCCACCGCGGCGGGAACGCGCCTCCTCCTGCGGATCGCGATCGACTATTCCGCCCGCGACGCGATCCTCGCCGCGGCGGCGTCGGCACCACGCAGCCGCGAGGAGATGACCGGCCTCCTGGCGGGCGCGGCGGGTGACGTCGATCTCCTCGTGCGCACCAGCGGCGAGAAACGGCTCTCCGACTTCCTGCTCTGGGAATGCGCGTACGCGGAACTCGCCTTCGTCGACACGCCCTGGCCGGATTTCGACGGCGCCGCGCTCGCCGCCTGCCTCGACGACTTCCGCCGGCGCGACCGCCGCTTCGGCGGCCTGAAGGCCGCCTGAGATGGGTCGCCCGACCCTGTCGCGCGCGGCCCCCTGGGCGGCGGCGACGCTCCTCCTCGTCGCGGCGGCGATCGCCACGGTCGCCACGGAGGCGGTCGCCTGGGGCGGGGAGGATTTCGCCGCGGCCGCGCTCCTCCTCTACGGCGCCTGCGCCGGCTGGGAGGTCGCGCGCCGCCGCCTGCCGGGCCGCGCCGGCCGTTGCGCTGCCGCGCTGGCGATCGCGGCTCTCGTCCTCCTCGTCTGGGCGCAGCTCGCCGTGGGCGTCCTCGGCTCCTGAGCCGGCGCGGCTCAGAGCGCCGCGTGCAGCTCCGGCACGGGCGCGGCGGTCCCCTGCCGCAGGAACCACGGCACCCGCGAGGCCGGCATCGGCCGCGCGTAGAGATACCCTTGCGCCTCGTCGCAGCCCATGGCGGCGAGCATCGCCGCCTGGCCGGCGTCCTCGACGCCCTCGGCCACGACGCGCAGGCCGAGCGCACGGCCGAGCCCGATCACGGCGGCGACGATCGCGGCGTCGCCCGCGTCCCGCTCCAGGTCGCGCACGAAGGAGCGGTCGATCTTGATGTCGTCGACGGGAAACTGCTTGAGGTGGGTGAGCGAGGCGTAGCCCGTGCCGAAGTCGTCGAGCGCGATGCGCAGGCCGGCCTCGGCGAAGCGCGCCAGGGTCTCCGCGACCGCATCGGCCCGCTTGCCGAGGAACACCGTCTCCGTCACCTCGATGCCGAGCCGCCAGCGCGGCACGCGGGCCTCGTCGAGGACGGCAAACAGCGTCTGCGGCAGGTCGGAGCGGCCGAACTCGGCCGCCGACAGGTTGATGGCGACCGTGCCCGGCTCCAGCCCCTCGGCGAGCCAGGCCGCGACGTCCGCCGCCACCGTGCGCGCCATGCGCGCACCGATGGCGCAGGCGATCTCGGCGTCCTCGAAGGCCTCGGCGAAGGCGCCGGGCGCGAGCAGGCCGCGGCTCGGATGGCGCCAGCGGGCGAGTGCCTCGAAGCCGACGACGGCGCCCGTCGCGAGGTCGATCTTCGGCTGGTAGTGGGGCACGATCGCGTCCCCAACGAGCGCCGCGCGCATCTCGGCGGCGAGCGCCACGCGGGCCTCCACCGCCTCGCGCAGCGCCGGCCGGTAGATGTCGGCGCGGTTGCGGCCCTGCGCCTTGGCGGCGTAGAGGGCGAGGTCGGCGCTCTTCATCAGCTCGGCCGCGCTCGCGGCGTGGTCGGGGAAGCCCGCGACGCCGACGCTGACGCGGCAGGACAGCGTCCGGCCGCCGTAGACGAAGGGCGCCCGGAAGCGCGCGACGATGCGCTCGGCGAGCGCGAGGCTCCGCCCGACGTCCTCGCCGCCCCGGACGAGGACCGCGAACTCGTCGCCGCCGAGCCGCGCCACGAGCGCGTCGGCGCCGCCCACGTCGCCGAGGCGACGCCCCGCCTCGCGCAGCAGCGCGTCGCCCGCGTCGTGCCCGGCGGAATCGTTCACGTCCTTGAAGTCGTCGAGGTCGACGAGGAGGATCGCGAGGCGCCCGCCGGCGCGGGCGGCCTCGGCGAGGGTGCCGTCGAGGCTGCGCTGGAAGGAGGCGCGGTTCGAGAGCCCGGTCAGCGCGTCGCGATTCGCCGCGCACCAGGCACGGTCCTCCGCCTCCTTGCGCTCGGTGATGTCGAAGGTCACCCCGACGATGCGCCGGCGCCCGTCGGCGTCGCGCATCTCGACCCCGCGCGAGGAGAGCCAGAGCGTGCGGCCGTCCGGGTGGTGATAGCGGAAGGCCTCGACGCCCATCGGCCCGCCGGGCTGCCAGGCGGCCTCGACCGCCGGCCAGTCCTCCGGATGGATGCGCGCGAGGTAGGCGGCGAAGTCGTCGTCGGGCACGCCGAACAGGACCGAGCCTTCGTCGCGGCGGATCATGATCCTCGCCTCCGGGTCGGCCTCCCAGGTGACGAGCCGTCCGGCCTGGAGCGCGAGGCGCAACCGTTCGGCCTCCCGGCGCCGGGTATCGTCGGCGAGCGTGCGCTCGTGCGCGTCGGCGCCCTTGCCGATCCATTCGCGCACGGCGCCCGTCGTGCCGTCGACGAGGGGCACGGCGCGCAGCTGCGTCCAGCGCCAGCGGCCGGCGGCGTCGAGCAGCCGGTGCGTCCCTTCGAACGGCGCCGCGCGACGCACCGCGCGCACGGCCGCACGCAGGGCCGCGGGGCGATCCTGCGGATGGATCAGCCCCAGCCAGGCGAAGTCGAGGAAGTCGCCCGCCGTGCGCTCCGCGAAGGGTCCCGAGAGAGCCACCTCTCCCACGGCGCCGTCGCCGCAGGCGCGCCAGACGATGCAGGCGTTCGCCGCCGCGAGCGCCCGGAAGCGCTCCTCCGTGACGAAGGGGGCCGCATGGGCGGCGGGCGCGGGACCCGCCGGGCGGTTCTGCTCGACCTCGTGCACGGCGGCGCGGGCGAGCTCGGCGAGCAGCATCCGGTCGGTCGGATCGAGCCGGCGCGGGACGGTGTCGAGGACGACGAGCGCGCCGATGCACGTGCCGCAGCTCAGGACGAGCGGGGCGGCCGCGGCGAACCGCACGGGCGTCTCGCCGCCGGGTGCTCCCGCTCGGGTTCGCGGATCGCCCGCCACGCCGTCGACGACGACCACCTCCCGCGCGCCGAGCGCCAGCCGCGCGAAGCCGGCCTCGCGGGGCACCTCCCGCGCGGCCGCGCCGGCGACGGCCTTGCGCCATTCCCGGGTGTCCGCGACGAAGCCGACATAGGCGACCGGCACGCCGAACAGGTCGCGCGCCGTGGCCGCGATGCGGTCGAAGCCCGGCTCGGGCGGCGTGTCGAGGAGCCGGAGCCGCCGCAGCGTCGCCAGCCGGCGCGCCTCCGCGGCTTCCATCGCCGCGGCCCGCGCCGCCGGCTGTCGCGAGCCGGCCGGCGCAATCGACGTCTCGCTCATCGGATGACCACCGCCGTCGTTCCTTTCGCTGGCTTGGCGGGAACCCCGGGTGTTCCCTCCGGGCAGGCTGACGACGAAAGCTCAAATGAGCGTTAAACCGATCGCACACCGCGCCGGATCGAGGTCGTGCGGATCTCCCCGACCGCGTTGCCAGCCAGCCCGCGCCGCTGTAACGCTCGATGCGCCAATGCTTCAGGAGATCCGGCATGATCGTCGCGCTCGACGGCACCAGCCTCACCATCGACGCCGCGGTGGCGGTGGCGCGCCCCGACGCCGCGGGCGGCTTCGCCGCGGCCCACCTCGCGGACGCCGCCCGCGCGCGGCTCGCCGAGACCCGCGCCTTCGTCGACGCGCACTGGATGCACGACGAGGCGCCCCTGATGTACGCCTTCAACACGGGCGTGGGGCTCTTCAAGGAGCATCGCGTGCTGATGGCGGAGATGGTGGCCTACCAGGCGAAGACGGTCTACGCGCACGCCACCGGCGTCGGCGAGCCCTTCGCGCAGGACGTCACCCGCGCCATGATGCTCGCGCGGGCCAACGCCTTCGCCTCGAACTATTCCGGGCCGCGGGTCGAGCTGGTCGAGCGCCTCCTCGCCTGCCTGAACGCGGGGCTCCACCCCGTCGTCCCCCAGAAGGGCTCGGTCGGCGCGTCGGGCGATCTCGCGCCGCTGGCCCACCTCGCCGCGGCCGTGTGCGGCTTCCCGGAGGCCGAGATGATCTGGCGCGGCCGGCGCATGCCGGCCCGCGAGGCGCTCGCCGCGGCGGGCCTCGAGCCGGACATCGCGCTCGGCGCGAAGGACGCGTCCGCGCTGATCAACGGCTCGACCACGTCCCTCGCCCTCGCGGTGCTCGCCACCCACGACGCCCGGCGCCTGCTGAAGGCCGCCGACATCGCGCTGTGCCTGTCGCTCGAGGCGCTGCGCGGCGAGCGCGACGCGTTCGATCCGCGCATCCAGCGCGCCCGCCCGCATCCCGGCCAGATGAAGGTCGCCCGCAACGTCCTGCGCATCCTCGACGGCTCGCGCCGCACGACGCAGGACGCCCGCGACGTCGTCTTTCCCGAGGAGAGCCGCGCGCCCGGCACGCCCGCCGCACCGCGCGTCCAGGACGTCTATTCCCTGCGCTGCGCGCCGCAGGTCCACGGCCCGGCCGACGAGGCCGTCGCCTATGTCGAGCGCATCGTGGGGACGGAGCTGAACTCCGCCACCGACAACCCGCTCATCGTCGACGACGGGCGCGGCGGCTACGTCTCGCTCTCGGGCGGGCACTTCCACGGGCAGTACGTGGCCCAGGCGATGGACCTGCTCGCCATCGCCATGGCGGACATGGCCTCGATCTCGGAGCGGCGGCTCGCGCGGCTGATCGACCCGGGCATGAGCTACGGCCTGCCGCGCAACCTGCTCGCGGGCAAGAAGGGGCTCAACACCGGCTACGCCACGGTGCAGTGCTCGGCCTCGGCGCTCGTCATGGAGAACCGCACGCTGGCCATGCCGGCCTCGGTCGACTCGATCCCCGGCAAGGGCAACGCGGAGGACCACGTCTCGAACTCGACCTGGGCCGGCCGCAAGGCGCGCACCGTCGTCGAGAACACCGAGCAGGTCGTGGCCTGCGAGCTGCTGATGGCCGCGCAGGCGCTCTCCCTCGTCGAGGCGATCGCGCCGGACCACCCGATCGGCCGCGGCTCCCGGGCCGCGCTGGACGCGATCCGCGCCGTTATCCCGCCGGCGCTCGAGGGCGACCGCTGGTACGCCGCCGAGATGGCGCAGGCGCTGGAGCTCGTCCGCTCCGGCGCGGTCGTCCGGGCCGTGGAGGACGCGGTCGGCGCGCTGGAGTGAGCCGGACACCGGCAGCGGGCATACGTCCGACCGGCGGTGGATCGGCGACAGGATGCTCGGCGAGAGGATGCTCGGCGGCAGGATGCGTCGGCCCCGCCCGAACGCAAAAAACCCCAGCGGGGGACCGCTGGGGCTTCGTGTCGGTGGACTTGGTTGCGGGGGCTCGCAACTGCTTCAGCAGACTAACTCGGTCGGCCTTAGACCCGGAGAGCCGGAGACGTTTGAACAATGAACAACAAAAGTAGTTGCAACTTAATGTTGCGCAACTCATAATACTACGAAGCTTATATTACAGGCACATCCATGATAGCCAATAACCACAAAAATACTCTTTTCTCTAATTCTATACAGACAGGTAATGGAGGCGATTACCCCGAGCTTGCAGCATACCGAGAACTTCACGCGTTCTTCCTAATCCTACTGCTAGTGATTTTTCAGACTCCGCTTCAGTCGTCGCTTCCAGGCAACCCGTTATTCATGAACCTTCACGGGCTGAAAGGCATGCAGCTAGTAGATGTGATCCCCCTCTCTGCTGTAGTTTCGTTCGTGTTAGCTCTTATTGCAAATCACGAGATCGGTCGATTTCACCATCGCTTCTTACATCTCGGTGCCCAGATGTTTCACGTTGCGCCATTCTGGCTTGCCTATTTAGCTCTTATCATTTCACACCGGAAGCTCGCCGACGAGCCTTACATCCAAGCATTTGTTTTAGTCGCATTTACTGCTTGGTCGTTCTCTATATTTAAAGCATTTCCACGCGTAATTCGACTAGACCAATAACTTAAATTCTTTCAAGGAGAAATTCATGTCTTGTCTCGACCCTCTCGGCGCTATTGACCTATTTACCGACGTAAGTTCGGATTTACGCAGCAAGTATGTTGCCTTTCACGACTTCGAAGACATGCTTCGAACGGCTGCGCTCCAAGAAGCGACCAATCAGAACGATATAGACGCAATTAACGATCTCTTTGATAGTTACGATCTAGGAAAATCATTGTATTTGGAGAAGTCAGCAAGCGATTGGGGTAGTACAATCCTCCAAGCGGGCCTCGGCGTAGGCGCAGGGCACTATAGTAAGCTCGCGAACGGACCGCAGATCATGTTGCCGGGAGACGCTCCATATTACAATGAGATGACGATCGCCTTGGGAGGCGCAGCCGTCGCCGTAGGCATCCATTCAGCGGCCGCGGATTTAGATCTCAATGGCGCCACATCTGAGCAAGCAAAGGTTGCGGCAATTCTCGGCGCGAACTTGGCCATCGGAAAGCTACTACCGCCGCAGATTGCCGTCCCCCTAGGCTTCATCATTACTGAGGCCATCGATTCGGGTTGGTCCAGTATTATCGACGGCTTCACGAATAATGATCCGATTGCTGACATAACGTCTTCGGCCGTCTCAGCGGTAACAGAGCGCATGAACGATATAGCGCTGAACGGAGTCGATTCCGTTCTGATCGCGGGGCAAGAGCTTCTAGAGAATGCTTTATGTTTAGCCCGATGGGCCATACCGGACCCGCTCGAAAATGTTTTAACTAAATTCGGGAATGCGATACTGAATATCATTTCTCCGATCGTAATCGACCTCGATGGAGACGGAATTGAACTGGTTTCTCTCGAAGATAGTCACGCTTACTTTGATCTTGATCTCGACGGCTTTGCAGAACTCACCGGCTGGGTCACAGACGATGACGGCTTACTTGCCATTGATGCGAACGAAAATGGTATAATTGACGATAACAGCGAGCTTTTTGGAAATGACACGCTCGACGGTTTCTCAGTTCTGGCGGGATACGACTCTAACGAAGATGGCATGATCGACGGTAACGATGCAGTGTGGACCAAGCTTCTTGTGTGGGCCGACAGTCATCAGGACGGAGTTTCTCGCCCGGATGAACTCGCATCCTTAGACAGTTTAGGCATAACGGGGATATCTCTTGCAAGCACCCTAGTCTCATATGAATTGGCCGGCAATCCGGTAACGCATGAGTCAACCGTCACTACGTTGACTGGAACACTCGATGCAGTAGATGTCTGGTTCGTCCACAACAATGCAAATACCATAAATGCCGCTGAATATCTTCTGGACAGGGAAGCCCTGGACCTTCCGACCTACCAGGGTATGGGTAATCTGCTACCCCTACACGGAGCAGCAAGCTTGGATAACAATTCTAGCGATCCAGATTCGACCATTTCTATTCTTAACGCTATCAGTAACGCGACACTGTCTGGTATTTTTACGGATGATGATACAGCGTCGGATCTTATCGAGTCTTTAATGTATCGTTGGGCCGGGGTCGATGATGTGAGTTCTGATGCGCGTGGACCAAACATCGATGCTCGTCAACTTGGGTTTCTCGAAAAACTAGCAGGAACTGATTACACTCAGCAAACTTCTATTGGTCAATCCAATCCTGGAGCTTTCGCCGGCTTGGAGCTTCAAGAAGCCTTCTACGATGCTTTCAACAGTATATATGCCGTGATAATCGCACAAGCCGGGGGTTCCGCTCTGTTCGACGGCTACCTTCTGTATAGTATTAATACAAACGAGATTACCGGAGTGGCCGGTATCGACAGGTCTTCTATCGACACCCTAGAGACTTTGGCCGGGACTATGACGAATGTAGACAAATTTTGGCAGAACATAATCAGAGTTATAGAATATTCAGTAGGCGTAAATAACCTCTCGGTAGGAGACCAAAGTTATCTTGATGACGCAATTTTCGCATCTGATAACAGCCTGTCGCTAAGCGGGATCGTGGCCAGCCTCGCTTGGGATGCGCCCGACGGTAGTACCTTCAACGGTACCGCCGGAAATGACTCCCTGACTGGCGGAATAGGGTACGACACGTTGAATGGTAACGACGGTCACGACGCTCTTGAAGGTGGTATCGGTAACGACGAACTCAATGGCGGTTCTGGGGACGACGTGCTCTCTGGAGAAAGCGGGCAGGATTATCTTCGCGGCAACGGCGGCAATGACGAATATCACTACGACCTCGGCCACGGCTTCGACATCATTCGCGAAGAACAGACGGGTACGGGCCACAAGGATAAGATTGTGTTCGGTGCCGGGATCGACATTGGGGACCTGACCTTCACTCGGGTCGCGAACACCGGCTTGATTATCGACATCGACACCGGCACGCAAACCGGCCAGATCATCATCGAGAACCAGTTCAACTATGCGGCCGGCGGCGGTCACGTCGAGGAGATCGAATTCTCCGACACCTCAACCTACGACCTCGATGGCCAGAACTGGACGATGCACGGCACGGCCAGCGCTGACACGCTCTACGGCGTGGTCTCAGGCGGCCTCGGCGCCGACACGATCTACGGCGGAGCCGGCAACGACACGATCTATGGCAATGGGCCGAACGAGACCGATTACCTCGCCAACACGCTTCACGGCGAAGATGGCAATGACCAGCTGAACGGGAGCGCAGGCGTCGATACGCTGTATGGCGGAAACGGTAACGACACCCTCGATGGTGGCGCGGATGCAGACCATCTCGACGGCGGCGCCGGCGACGATGAACTGCGGGGCGGCCTTGGCGATGACACCTATGTCTTCGTCTCAGGGAATGACGTGATCTCTAGCGAAACCGGCGGCACGGAAGAGCTCCACCTCGATGCCGCCTGGAACGGGATCACCCCGCAATACCTGAAATTCGGCAACGACCTTCAAGTGTGGTTCGATGCCGATAACAGCATCTACATCACCAACCACTATCTCAGTGGCAGCGTCGAGAGCATGGTCTACGCTAACACGACGACCGTCGACCTGACCACCGTCAGCACGGCGACGATGGGCGACGAGACCAACAACACGCTTTACGGCACCTCGAACTCCGACACGCTTTACGGGCTTGGCGGTAACGACACGCTCAACGGCAATGCCGGCAACGACTACCTCTACGGCGGAAGCGGTGACGATTACCTGAGCGCGAGCAGCGGCGACGACTACCTGTCGGCGGGAACCGGTGATGACACGGTGCTCGGAAGCTCGGGAGATGACCACTTCTTCTATACGTCCGGCCTCGACAGCTACACCGAGAACACGAACGACACCGCTGACATCGTTGAACTGTCGGCTTCCTACGGTCTGGACGACATCGAGATTTACCGGGACATCAGCGTCAATGCGAACCACCTGATCATCGCGATCAACGCGGCCAACCAGATCACCCTGCAAGGGCAGTTCTCGGCGGCGAACCGGTTCGAGACACTGCGGATCGCCGGTGAGAGTGACATCAACCTTCTCACCATGGATATCACGACCTATGGCACCGCCTCCGGTCAGACGATCTCCGGCGTGACGCAAGGCGCGGGCGCGAACGACACGATCTATGGCTACGGCGGCAATGACACGCTGAGCGGCCAAGGTGGCAACGACACGCTATATGGTGGTGATGGCAACGACACGCTGAATGGCAATGCTGGCAGCGACCACCTGTACGGCGAAGCCGGAGACGACAATCTCAACGGCGCGACCGACGATGACACCTACTACTGGACGGCAGATGAAGGAAACGACACCGCCACCGACACCGGCGGCTCCGACACCATCATGGTGACCGGTGGCCTCACCATCGCCGATATCTCCGTTGCTAACTCCGGGTTCGACGAGGCCGTCATCACGGCTTCCGGCACGACCGGCCAGTTGATCGTCAACAACCTCCGTAACGGCAACGCTGCTAATCACGTAGAGACGATCAGCTTCGAGGACGGCTTTACGACGAGCCTTCCTGATTACGCCTCCTGGCTCGTCGGCAGCAGCGGCAACGACCTCTCTGCGGGCAACGCGAATGATAACACCATGTCAGGCGGGGCGGGCAATGACACGATGGATGGCGGCGCCGGAAACGACGACATGCATGGCGGCGTCGGCGAAGATATCATCGAAGGCGGTGACGGTGACGACCTGCTTCACGGCGGCGCCGATGACGACCTGCTCTACGGGCAGGACGGCCTCGATACGCTGTATGGCGGCGCAGGCGCAGACAGCTTCATTTTCGAAGCGGCCTCTGCTTTCAACGATGTCGATGTGCTGAAGGATTTCAGCGTAGGCCAGGGGGATGTAATAGACATCTCGGACGTGCTGGACACCTACTACACCCACGGCACCGACGACATCGCCGACTTCATTCAGATCACCGACAACGGCACGGACTCGACGCTCTCGATCGACCAGAACGGCGGCGCGGACAATTTCGTCGCCGTCGCTTCGATCCTCGGCGTAACCGGCCTCACCAACGTCAGCGCGCTCGAGACGGCGGGCGTACTCGTAACGCACTAAGAAATAACGATCCTGCGGCAGGCCGGCCGGCCTGCCGCACTGGCCACTTTCACCCACGCTCCTCATGTTTGACATTGTCAGCTATTTTCTGCTATTGTCCTGACATGGAGATTCGGGATGAGCGATGGACCTCATAGAAGCCTGCCGATGAAACGGCACTGGCGCGACCTTGCCGAGCGGGCTGCAAAGGCAGCCTATGCGGCCGACGAGGTACGTGAGGCGGTGCCCCTCGCTCTGCGCAAAGACGCCCGAAAGCTACCACTCGAGCAACTGCGGGCGATATTTGGCGGCGGAGATCAAGCTTCTCTGTTTCCCAACGAGCGCATTGAACAACTGGAAGCCGCACGGCAGGGCTGTCGAGGATCGGGCCTCGGCAACGCCATTATCGACGCGGGCATAGAAGCTGTGCGGGACGGTCATTTCGGCGATGCTGCCTATGGTAAAGCTCTCGCCAATGCTTTTGCGGACTACACGCGGAGCGAATTTCGAAGCGTCGAGGAGCACTATCTGCGTGAGGCAGGTGCAAAGAGCGCGCGGTTCGTCAGATCGCGCCTGGATGCTGCCCGCAGCCAATGCGACTTCGGAGCCTTGGCCTCCGAATTTCTCGCCCCGGCCCGACCTGCCCGCAGCCTGCGCCTGCCGAAACAAACCGGGCTTGATGAAGGACCTCCGCTATGAACGCCCGGGCTCTGATCGGGGCGATTCCCACGAAGATAATCGACGTCGTTGAGCCGGGCAGAACTACCTCCAGCGACCATATAGTCTTTGCGCTGGGACGGGACGTCACCTTCTCGACTAATGCTTTGCGGAGCTATGCCTTCGCAAACTGGGAGAGTGCAATCCACGACGCGATGGTGGTGGCGGCTGCAATTGAATATGCAGATCGGGTCGTAAAACGCCCGTCGCTAGGATGGCCGCGGCAGCTTTCTCTGCGCATTCCGGTTCATGATCCAGCGCGGTGGAACTCACCTGAAATTTCGGATGCGCTGCACGAGGCAATCGGGTTTCTGACCGGCGACTACTGGTCCATCGACTTCAGGCAAGTCGAAGTTCCTGCCTCGCCCCCGGTGCAGGAATATCTGAACATACCCACTGCCACTAATGCAGTCCTAGCTTTCAGCGAGGGGATGGATTCGCTTGCGGTGGCAAGGCTGTTTGAATCCCAGCCCGGAAACAAGCTCGTACGCGTGCGCATCCGGAAGGGCACCAGCGATCGGCGGGCCGCCAATGAGCCATTCACTGCCGTCCCGTACACCGTAGCGGCGAACATGCCGAACAGGGAAAGCAGCGCCCGCAGCCGCGGCTTCAAGTTTGCGGTCATTGCGGCTATCGCAGCCTATCTTACCGACGCCACCAGGATGATCCTGCCGGAAAGCGGTCAGGGTTCGCTGGGACCGGCCATCGTTCCTGTCGGACATGCCTATCCGGACTATCGGAACCATCCGCTGTTTGCGCGGCGCATGGAGCGGTTCGTGAGCGCCCTTTTTGGCAGGAGCATGCGGTATGAGTTCCCGCGCCTTTGGCATACCAAGGGAGAAACGCTGGCCGAGTTCGTCCGTGAGACGGGCGATCAAAGCTGGTCTTCGACCAGGTCCTGCTGGCGCAACAGTCAGTGGAGCTCCGTCAATGGCGGGCACCGCCAGTGCGGTGTCTGCGCAGCTTGCATGCTGCGCCGCTTGAGCGTCCACGCTGCCGGGCTCGTTGAGTCAGACGATACTTACATCTGCAAGGACATGACGGCACCTTCGCTTGAAAAGGCCGTCGAGCCCGGCTTCAAACGTATGAGTGGCGCATTCCGCGAATACGCGATCGCAGGCGTGATGCATCTGGATCATTTGGCGGATCTGGCAAAGAACGAGGCGCGGCCGGTGCTGCGCCGGCACGCAAATCTCCTTGGCCCTGCCCTCGACCTGACTGTCGATGAGACCGAACGGCAGCTTTTCGAGCTACTCAATCGTCATGCTGATGAATGGAAGACTTACATGCGTTCACTGGGTCCACGCTCTTTCGCAAAGCAGTGGTCAAGGGCTGACTGATGACCATTCCTGATCCAAGACTTACGGACATACAGGTCGGGGAACGCCTGCGGATCGCCCGTGAAGCAGTAAAGCTTAAACAGGCCGATGCTGCCAATGCTATCGGCGTAGCCCGCACGACCCTTGTAGCGATAGAGCAAGGCCAACGCCGGATAAAGACCAACGAGCTGCAGGAGCTTGCGGCTCTATACGGCACGTCTGCAAACGCACTCCTGAGGCAGGAAGCGATCCATCTGGACATGGTGCCGCGCTTCCGCAAACTCTCCGAGAGCAATGATGCCGGGACCGACGAAGCCGTTCGGCTATTGAACGATCTGGTCAGCGCAGAAGTAGAGCTTGAGAATGCGCTCGGCGTAGGGCAGACCCGGAACTACCCGCCCGAAAGGCCGATACTGCCAGGAGACGTCTCCGCACAGGCAGAGCATGATGCACAACAAATGCGCGATTGGCTGGGTCTCGGGGCGGGTCCCGTTCTCGATCTCATTACCCTGATGGAATTGCAGCTCGGCATCAGGGTTTATATGCGCCGTCTTGACGGCAAAGTCTCCGGCCTGTTCGCCTATGACGATGCGGTCGGCGCCTGCATGCTGCTCAACGCAAACCATCCCGCCGAGCGGATCACTCAGACCGGGGCGCACGAACTCGGACACTTCAACTCGACGAGACGTCAACCGGAGGTCCTCACTACCGACGAGGAGCCTTCGTCGCGAGAAGAGCGCTACGCGAATGCTTTCGCGCGGTGTTTTTTGACTCCGGCAAGAGCTGTCCGGCAGAGATTTGCCGAGGTAACTGCAGGCCAGTCTCACCTGACGCGCCGCCACATCATCCTGCTCGCCCATATCTTCGGCGTATCGCGGGAAGCAATGGCCCGCCGGCTCGAAGAACTGAAGCTTGCGAGGAATGGAACCTGGGACTGGTTTCAGGCCAACGGGGGCATTACCCGCGAGCAGGTTAGGCAAGCATTAGGAGACGCTGCAGACCGAAACGTCCATTCAGTGGCGGCGGCTGGCCCAGTCCCGCCCCGACTTGCCCTGCTCGCACGCGAAGCATCCAAGAGAGGCTTCTACAGCGAAGGGCAACTGGCCCAGCTTCTAAAGCTTGACCGCTATGAAGTTCGCGAGCTTCTTGATGGTGTCGAGAACGAGGAAAGCGAGGCGAATGAGCTTATCAAGCTTTCCTGATGCGCCCGACATTCCCGTCGTACTTGATGCAAGCGTAGTCATAAATCTGCACGCCACCGAGCGCGCGGCCGAAATTCTCCGCGCCTTCGACAACCCCTTCTTCGCCACCTCAAACGCCTGCGCCGAGCTATTGAACGGGGAACGCCGCGGGCATGCGCGACCGGGTTTCCTTCAGTCGCTGATAGATCAAGCCGCTATCAGTGAGGTCCGCCTGACCGAGGCATGCAGTGCGGTTTACGGGGAGCTGATCGAGGGTAGCGCCCGGCAGACCCTCGACGACGGCGAAGCCGCTACGGTCGCGTATGCGATCGATCAGGGTGCGTATGCCATGATCGACGAGCGCAAAGCACGAGCAATTTGCGCGGTGCGATTTAAAAGCCTGAAAGTCTGCTGCACGGCCGAGCTGCTTCTTCATCCGCTTGTAGGAAGGACTCTAGGCAAAGAAGGTCAAATCGAGGCTATCCTGAAAGCGCTCCGCCGCGCTCGAATGCATGTACCCAATGAACTAATCGATCTTGTGGTGAACATAATCGGCCGCGAAGAAGCGGCAACCTGCAACAGCCTTCCAACTTCGGTCAGGGTCGCGTGCTGAAGGCACCCAGACCATTAATATCGGGCTCCCCGTAGGGAGCCCGATAATCGTCAATGCCGCGTTTTCTGCATCCCGGACACAACATGCTCGATGAGAAATGCGCGGAACTCGGGATCACTATTCATGAGGGTGGCGGCACCGACGAGCGCCACATAGTTAGAGCTCACGAATTGCTCACCGTCGGCTGGGAGTAGCAAGGTGAACGTACCGTCCGGATTGGCGATCAAGGCTGCCTGATCGGGTTCGACATAGGACCGTCCGGCGCGATCTTCTTCTCGGGTGCTCATGTCCTCATCTCCTTCGTTGGTGATCTGAAGAGGATGACAGCCGAGCGTCCACACGGCTTGGTCACGGGCTGGTCAAATGAAACGGCGCGCCGCAAAAGGCGGCGCGCCTGATTTTTTCAGGTGAATGGCGGCGCTCACGCCGCCTCCGCGACTGCGTCTTCCTCCCGCCTGTCAACGGCGGGAAACAGCATGGCATCGGGAAGTCACGTCCGCGCCTTGCGCTGCGCGTCTGTCGGCTCCGCCGCGCTGCGGGCGAGTGTGAAGTGGCGCAGCAGGCAGCCGACGAGCTCGCCCTTCTTGTAGCTGGCGAGAAGCCCGCGCCCGTACAGGTCGGTGCAGCCGCATTCCTGCGCGATTTCGAGAAGCTGGTCGCGGCTGCGCTTCTCGAGGAAGGCGCGGTCAGGGCTCCAGTGGTTACGCATATCCGCGTTCAGATCACGCGCCACGCGGTTGAAGAAGCTGTCCTGCGTATCGAGCCGATCGCAGGATTCCTGCCCGAAGGAGAACGCGGTCAGAAGCGTGTCGACCTGCTCCAGCTGGTGATCGGTGAGAGCGCAGACCGCTTCATAGAGGTCGCGCTCACAGGCCGGATAGCCCGGAAACTGCGACCAGAGCGGCGCATCGTCCGCGATTTCGATGCCGAGCCATCCGGCGCAAAGCCGCAGCTGCATCTCGGTGGCGTCCATGCTGATGCCCGTGTCCTCCAGCTTTGAGAGCGAAGGCAGGGCTTCGTGCGGCCTGAACGCGGCAAGCCGTCTTGTGACTGATACCTCCCGCGCCTTCCGCGCATTGGCGAGCAGCAATTCCGCGACGGCGGCGCTCTTGTGCCAGCCGATCAGGCGGCAAAGGGTAGCGCTGTAGGCGGGACGCTCCTTCTTCGGGGCGAGCGGGTTCTCCGCGAGATCCTCGTCATTTGCCACGGCTTCCGGCCTGATCAGCCCTTCGCGCACCTCGACACGGCCCGAGGGCGTGAGATTGATCAGTACGCCGCCCTGCTCGCCTTCCTCCGCTTCCTCGTACTGCCAGGCGGGGATGCTGTAGCGGTCGGTCACCTCGACCCATGCCGCCTTGTCGGCAAAATCATTTGCCAGCGCGGCGACCGCTTCCTTCTGCATGGCGAGGAACTGCTCCGCGTCATCGAAGTAGCTGGTTTCGCCATCGGCGAAGAGGTCGGTCGTGATCGTGCCCGTGTACCGCTCCACCGGAAAGATGGCCATGGCGACGGTCGGGCGGTCATCGAGCAAATGCGCCCTGATGGCGGCGGCGCTGTATTCGTAATGACCACCACGGGCGAGATCATCGAGCACGTTCGCCTGCGCTTCGTGATCGCCGAGCGTCAGGGCTTCGGCCTGCGCGAGGGTGATGCGGCCATCTGCAAGCGCGTCTTTCGCCGCGCCGCAAAGATCGTTCAGCACGAGCCTGCGCCGAATGGTCGTGACCGACAATCCGGTCTTGGCGGCAAGGTCATCGAGCCCCTCGCCCTGCCTGATCAGCGCGGCCAGCGCGGCGGCTTCATCGAGCGGCGGGAGGTTCTCCCGCTGGATGTTCTCGATGGCCGCGATGCGCAGCTTTTCGTCCTTGCCGAGTTTGCGGATTTCGACGGCGACCGGATGGTCGGTCGCGATCGTGCCGCGCTCTGCCAGCAGTTTCAGGGCACGGTAGCGGCGCTCGCCGCTCACCAGCCGGAACCGGCTGCCGCGCCCTTTCGTGACGACGAGGTTCTGCAGCAGCCCGTCCTGCGCAATGCTGGCGGCGAGCCCTTCGATGCTGGTGTCAAGCGTCAGCCGGAACTGCCCCCCTTTCGTCACGAGGACCTGACCCCCTCGCTGGTTGATGTGGTGTTGTGAGGCGCCGGAGCGGCCTTCTGCAGAAGGCCGCTCCGGCGCTTTTCGCGCAGCCGATAGCTCTCACCGCGGATGGTGATGACGTGGCTGTGGTGGAGGAGGCGGTCGAGGATGGCGGTCGCGACCACGGGATCGCCGAACACGGAGCCCCACTCGCCGATGGCGCGGTTCGAGGTGACGAGCATGGCGCCACGCTCGTAGCGGCGAGAGACG
>NZ_AUBC01000005.1:47946-284731 GCF_000429045.1 Salinarimonas rosea DSM 21201 | reverse complement strand
GGTATTAGCCAAAGTTTCCCTTGGTTATTCCGAACCGATGGGCACGTTCCCACGCGTTACTCACCCGTCTGCCACTCACCCGAAGGTGCGTTCGACTTGCATGTGTTAAGCCTGCCGCCAGCGTTCGCTCTGAGCCAGGATCAAACTCTCACGTTGAAGAGATGTGATCCAAAGGCTTCACTACTCAGCGAAATAGACGAGGGTCACATGTTCGACCCGTCCCTCGCGGAACGAGCCGATGTGACCTTCAGAAAAAGTCGCGAGCAGTACGCCTCTCATCTCACGACCCGACCCCAGGCCCGCTCTCGCAAGGCCACGGAACCGGATCCGCAAGGACGAAAAGGCCGCCCACGCTTCTCCTTCTTCCTTCTCGACAATGTCAAAGAGCGGTCCGGAACACGACGGGCGCACCGACCGAGATCGGCGTTCCACCCTACATCCTGTCCGGAGAACCCGGCGGGGCGTGCCCGCCGCGGTGAGGAGCGCTATCTAGCGATCCCCCAACCCCCTGTCAACCGCGTTCGCGACGAAATTCTCGCCGCCCCGCCGAAGACCCCGAAGCGCCGTCCGCCATCCCCCGATCCCCCGCGCAGCCCCCGAAAGGAATGCCCGCAAGCCGGTAAAATGCGCGACGCTTCAAAGAGCTGCCCGATCCGCCGAAACCTCCGTGAGAAGGCCTCGCCGCGTCGGGAGCCGGGGTATAGGCGCATCCCGATTCGGCGTCAACGGCCATTTCGCGCCGATCGCGATCGGGGCCTGTGGATCGCTGTGCACGGCGTGCAGTTTTTCCGCCCCCGACGGCCGCAAAACGGCTGCATTGGCGCGGCGAATGGCCGATGCTCACGGCGTGCCCCGCGGCGGGGCGCCGCAGGCCCACACACGTCTCCGCACACGTCTCCATGCACGTCTCCATGCACGTCTCCATGCACGTCTCCATCCACCACCGCCCCGAGAGAGCCGCCGTCCCCGCATGATCGCCACTCCGCTTCCCGAGAGCCGCACGCTGCGCCCCGCCGCCGCGATCGCCACGATCACGATGGCCGCCTTCATGCTGCAGGGCGCGAACGGGCTCCTGCAGGTGCTGCTTCCCCTGCGGATGCGCGCCGATGGCCTGACGATCACCGAGATCGGTGCCGTCGCCGCCGCCTACGGGGTCGGTTTCGCGGTCGGCTGCCTGCTCGCGCCGCCGCTGGTGCGCACGGTCGGCCACATCCGCACCTACGCGAGCCTCGCCGCGCTGTCGGGGGCGATCGTGCTCGCCTTCGAGATCGCGCAGGGCCCGCTCGCCTGGATCGCCCTGCGCGGCGTGTCGGGCCTCGCGCTCGCGGGGCTGTTCACCGTGATCGACAGCTGGGTCTCGGCCACGGCGAGCGCGGCGAACCGGGGGCGGGTGATCGCGCTCTACCTGCTCGCCACCAAGACGGCGCTCGTGCTCTCGCCGCTCGGCATCGGGCTCGGCGCGGTGGAGGGCGCGGGCCTCCTCATGCTGATGGCGGCCGGGATGAGCCTCTCCCTCATCCCCATCGCCGCGACGCCGACGCGCGAGCCGCGCCCGCCGGTGCGCGTGCGCCTCGCGATCCCCTCGCTGATGCGGCTCGCGCCGTCGGCCGTCGTCGGCGCCTTCGCCGTCGGCCTGATCAACGGGCCGGTGATCGCGGTGGCCTCCGTCTACGGCGTCGCGGTGGGGCTCGCGCCCGGGGAGGCGGCGCTGCTGCTGCTCGCGATCCAGGCGGGGAGCCTCGTCTTCCAATGGCCGCTCGGCTGGCTCTCGGACAAGGTCGATCGGCGCACCGTCATCGCCGGATTGTTCGGCGCGACCGCGGTGGCGAGCGGGCTCATCGTCGCCGCGAGCACGCTCGCGCTGCCCCCGCTCGCCCTCGTCCTCGCCTTCGGCCTGTTCGGGGGCGTGGCGCTGTGCATCTACGCCGTGTGCGTGGCGCATGCCTGCGACCTGGTGGCGCCCGAGGCGATCGTGCCGACCGTGTCGAGCATGCTCGTCTGCTGGGCGCTCGGCGCGACGCTCGGCCCGCTGCCGGCGACCGCGCTGATGCAGGTCGCCGGTCCCCAGGCGCTCTTCCTCTACGTGGGGGCGATCTGCCTCGTGCTCGCGGGCTTCGTCGTCCTGCGCATCCGCCTGCGCCCGCGCGAGGCGGCGGGCGCCGGCTTCGTCAACGTGCTCGCCACGAGCGCGGTCTCCGCCGAGCTGACCAAGGCGAAGCGGCCCGAAAGCGCGGACGCGGCGACGGAGCCGGGGGACCCGCCGGTCGCGGCCGGGGAGGGGACGACGCCCGCGCCGGGCGAGGACGGGACCGAACAGCCGGCGGCGCCGGGCTCCGGGACGGCGGCCGAGCCCGTCCCGATCGAGCGCTCCTGAGCCGGTCTCGTCCGCCTTCCCGCGTCTCCTGCGAGGCGCCTTTCGCGCGATGGCACGGCCCGCGCGTTTGACACGGGCCGCCCGGCGGGCCTTTCATCCCAGCGAAACGGAGGAACGCGTCATGGAATACCTGCACACGATGGTCCGCGTCGGCGATCTCGACCGCGCGCTCGACTTCTACGTCGGCAAGCTCGGGCTCGTGGAGACTCGGCGCATGGACAACGAGAAGGGCCGCTACACCCTCGTCTTCCTCGCCGCCGAGAAGGATCTCGACCACGTGCGCGAGACGCGGGCGCCCCAGGTCGAGCTCACCAACAACTGGGACGAGCACGAGTATCAGGGCGGCCGGAATTTCGGCCATCTGGCCTATCGCGTCGACGACATCTACGCCACCTGCCAGAAGCTGATGGACGCGGGCGTCACCATCAACCGCCCGCCGCGGGACGGCTACATGGCCTTCGTGCGCTCGCCGGACGGGATCTCGATCGAGCTGCTTCAGCGCGGCGAGGCGCTGCCGCCGCAGGAGCCGTGGGCGTCGATGCCCAACACCGGTTCCTGGTGAGGGAGGCGCCGGCTCGGCCTGGATGATTCGCCGTGCGTCCGCGGCTCCTCAGTGTCGGTATCGCCACCCTCGACCACGTCTACGCGGTCGAGGAGATGCCGACGCGCGCGGAGAAGTACCGGGCGTACGGCTTCACCACGACCACCGGCGGCACCGCGGCGAACGCCGCCATCGCCATGACCCGGCTCGGCGCCGACGCGACGCTGCTGGCGCGTCTCGGCGACGACTGGGCGGGCGCCGAGATCGTCGATCGCCTGACCCGCGAGGGGGTCGATTGCAGCCGGGTGCGGCGCGTCCACGGCTTTCCCTCGCCGATCTCGGCGATCGTCGTCGACGCGATCGGCGAGCGGCTCGTCGTCTCGCACGCGGATCCCGCGATGCCGCGGGAGATCGACTGGCTCCCCGACGCGCTGCCCGACGGCACCCGCGCCGTGCTCGGCGACACGCGCTGGCAGGAGGCGACGGCGCACCTCTTCCGGCTCGCCCGCGAGGCCGGGATCCCGGCGGTCCTCGACGCGGACCGCGACCCGACCCACGCGCCCGAGGTGCTCTCCCTCGCGACGCACGTGGCCTTCTCGATGCAGGGGCTGCGCGACATCACGGGCCACGCGGACGCGCGCACGGCGCTCGAATCCTACCGCCCGCCCGTGCCCTGCTGGATCGCCGTGACGAACGGCGGGGAGGGGCTGTTCTACTGGGCGGGCGAGCGGGTCGAGCACATGCCGGCCTTCGACGTCCCCGTCGTCGACACGCTCGCCGCCGGCGACGTCTGGCACGGCGCCTTCGCCGTCCGGCTCGCCGAGGGGGCGGACGAGGTCGCGGCGGCGCGCTTCGCCTCCGCGGCGGCCGCCATCAAGTGCACGCGGTTCGGCGGGCGCGACGGAGCGCCGATGCGGGAGGCCGTCGAGGACTTCCTGCGGCAGCGCTCGGTAGCGTAAGCGGTCGACGCAGAGGAAATTGCACCTCGCTCGATTGCGTGTCCTTCCAGAGAAAGCATTTTTTAGACTTTCGCTCTGCGAATAGAGCCGTTCCAAACCGAGGGGCGGTAAAGCGATGCTCAAGAAGCTCACCTTGTCGAAGAAGGTTCTCGCCGTCGTGGTCCTGTCCGTGGCCGTGACGACCGCCGCGATGTGGTCCTTCGCGGCCCGGGAGATCTCGCAGCAGCTCGAGCGGATGCTCTACGAGCAGGCGGCCGGCGACCTGCGGACCCTGGCGCTGGTCTTCGCCGAGCGCATGCCCGAGGCGAGCGTCGCCGTCTCCGGCGCCGACGTGAGCCGCGCCGTCTCTCCGGATCTGACGACCTTCGAGGACGACGCGATCGTCGACACGACGGCGGCGATGACCGGCGGCGTCGCCACCGTGTTCGCGCTCGATCCCGCGCAGGGCAACTTCGTGCGTCGCTCCACCAACCTGCGCAAGGAGAACGGCGAGCGCGCCGACGGCACCTTCCTCGCCGCCGATCATCCGGCCCAGGCGGTGGTCCGCGCGGGCGGCACCTACACGGGTCCCGCGACCCTGTTCGGGCGCGACTACCTGACGATCTACCATCCGACGATCGACGCCGCGGGTGCGGTGAACGGCATCCTCTTCATCGGCATGCCGAGCGAGAGCTTCACCGCCGTCAAGAACGACGCGCTCGGCGGGATGCTCGTCGTCGCGGGCATCATCGCCGTCATCGTGATCGCCGGCTCGGGGGTCGTGGCGCAACGCATGTTCCGGCCGCTCGCGACCATCGCCGGGCGGGTCGAGCGTCTCGCCGAGGGCGACTGCGACGCGCCGATCCCGCATGCCGCTCGCGTCGACGAGATCGGCGCCGTCGCCCGCGCGCTCGCGGTGCTCGCCGACCGCAGCCGCGCGGCGGCCACGCTCGAGGCGGAGCGCCGCACGGTGCTCGAGGCCGACCGGGCCCGCCGCGAGGTGCTCGACGCGGCGATCGCCGACTTCCGCCGCGGTGCCTCCGAGATCGCATCGGGCCTGCGCGACCAGACGGCGGACCTGCGCACCCGCGCGCAGGACATGACGGCGGTCTCCGACAAGGCGAGCGGCGCTGTCGGCTCCGCCGCCACCGGCTCGCGCCAGGCGGCGGGCAACGTCGCGACGGTGGCGAGCGCCACCGAGGAGCTCGCCGCCTCGATCTCCGAGATCGGCGGCCAGCTCGACCGCGCCCGCGGGCTCGTCGAGCAGGGACTCGGGGAGGCCGAGGCGACGGACGGCAACATCGCCGGCCTCGCCGAGGCGGCCCAGCGGATCGGCGACGTCGTCGACCTGATCCGCTCGATCGCCGACCAGACCAACCTGCTCGCGCTCAACGCCACGATCGAGGCCGCTCGCGCCGGGGAGGCGGGCAAGGGCTTCGCCGTCGTCGCCGCCGAGGTGAAGGCGCTCGCGACCCAGACCGCCAAGGCGACGGAGGAGATCGCGCGCCATATCGTCGGGGTCCAGGGCTCGACGGACGGGGCGGTGGGGGCGATCCGCCAGATCACCGACCGCATGCGCGAGATCGACGTCGCGACCGCCGCCATCGCGTCCGCCATGACGCAGCAGGGCGCGGCCACGGCGGAGATCTCGCGCAACGTCCAGGATGCCGCGCGCGGCACCGACGAGATCACGGCGGGGCTGGGCGAGGTCACGACCGCCGCCGAGCGCTCGAGCGAGACCGCGCGGGCGGTGGAGGCGGCCGCGCAGGCCGTCGCCGGCGCCTCCGCGCGGATGGAGGCGGAGGTCGAGCGCTTCCTGACGCGGGTCGCGGCCTGAGGCGGAACCGCTGGGCTGCCCTCCGGCTTGCTGATAGAGCGGACGGGCGTGCCGGGCGGCACGCCCGTCCGCTCTCGTTCCGTGCACCTCTCGTCGAGCCCATGAACCTCTGGCTGCGCCTCCTCGCCGTCGTCCTCGCCGCGCTGCGGGGCCCGCGGCTGCACCCGATCGACGACGCCTCGCGCGTCGGCTTCCGGGTGATGCCCCACGACCTCGACGTCTCGCTCCACATGAACAACGGCCGCTACTGGACGCTGATGGATCTCGGGCGCGTCGACCTGATGATCCGCACCGGCCTGTGGAAGGCGATCCGCCGCCACGGCTGGGTGCCGATCGTCTCGGCCGGCAAGATCCGCTTTCGGCGCGAATTGCGGCTGTGGCGGCGCTTCCGGCTCGAGACCCGCATCGTCGCCTGGTCCGAGGCGTGGGTGGTCGTCGAGCACCGGGTCGTGACGCGCGGGCGCGACGGGGCGGAGATCCTCGCGGCGATCGCGCTCGTGCGCGCGGGGCTCTACGACCGGCGCGAGAAGGGCTTCGTGCCGGTCTCGCGGCTCCTCGCGGAGGTGGGCGTGCCGGAGACGGCGTCCCCCGCGATGACGCCGGAGGTCGCAGCCTTCATCGCGGCGGAGGATGCGCTCAGGGCCGCGGGGTGAGGCTCACCCGCGGCGCGTCCAGCGCGCGGTGATCACCTCGTTCCAGACGAAGGCGAAGACCGCGAGCAGGATCGCGCCGGGCACGATCGTGCCGACCAGGAAGCCGAGGCCGAGGCTCTCGTTGACGACCAGGAACGGGTTGACGGCGGCGGGCGGGTGCATCGTGCGGGTCGCGAGCATCGCGGTGACCGCGAGACCGCAGGCGAAGGCGGCCGTGTGGATCGAGGGGCCGAGCGCGTACAGCACGGCGTAGCCGACGAGCGCGGCGACGATGTGCCCGCCGATCAGCGCGCGCCGCGTCGACGCCTCCGCGTAGGGCAGGCCGATGACGAGCGCGATCGAGGTGACGAAGGGCACCTGCCAATAGGGCGTGCGGGTGGTCAGCGCCGCGAGCTCCAGCAGGCCGACCGCGATCGCGGTCGCGATGCCGGCGAGCACGAAGCGCACGGCGAGCGTCGACGGCTTGCGCACCACGAGCCGCATGCGCTTCCAGAGCTCCCCCGGCAGCCGCGGGCGCAGGCCGCCGCTCATGATCCCGCCCTCGTCATCTCCCCCCCGTCTCGTCACGCGTGCCTTCTCGGGTCATTGACACCGACGTCCTGCCGCGCGGCAAGCGCGACCGGCCCAATTCCGCGGTGCGGGAAACCTCCGCGACGGGCTCCTGCCGGGAGGAGCCGGCCGTCCGCAGTGCGCTATTCGGCGGCCGCGCGCCGCTCCGCGCGCCAGCGGGCGAGGAGGGCGCGCAGCGCCGCGGGCTTCAGCGGCTTGTTGAGGACGTGGATATGCTTCTCCGCCGCCTCGTCGCGCACGGGCAGCGTGCGATCGGCGGTGAGCAGGATCGCGGGCAGGTCGCCGAGCTTCCAGCGCAGGGCGGCGATCGCCTCGATGCCGGTGCCCTCGTCGAGATGGTAGTCGGCGATGACGACGTCCGGCCCGGCCGGCTCGTCGCGCAGGCGCTCCATCGCCTCCTTCAGCGAGGCGGCGGTCCCGACGCGGCAGCCCCAGCCGCCGAGCAGCGTGCGCATGCCCTCGAGGATCGCCGGCTCGTTGTCGATGGCGAGCACGCGCAGCCCCGCGAGCGGCATCGCCGGGACGATCGGCGCCTCCGCCGGCTGCGCCATCGCCGGCAGCGGGGCGACGACCGGGAGCAGCACGGAGAAGCGCGAGCCGCGCCCGCTCTCCGAGGAGAGGTCGAGCGTGTGGTCGAGGACGCGCGCGATGCGCTCGACGATCGAGAGCCCGAGCCCGAGCCCCCGCGCCACCTTCGCGCCCTGGTCGAGCCGCTGGAACTCGCGGAAGACGATGCGCTGCTTCGACGGGGGGATCCCGAGCCCGGTGTCGAGCACGTCGAGCCGCAGCCGTCCGCCGCGCCGGCGCGCGCCGACGAGGACGGTGCCCGACGGCGTGTACTTGATCGCGTTCGAGATCAGGTTCTGCAGCAGGCGGCGCAGCAGCCGGCGGTCGGAGCGCACGGTCAGCGAGGGCGCGACGAAGCGCAGCCGCAGGCCCTTCTCGGCGGCGACCGGCTCGAACTCGCGCTGGAGCTGGCGCAGCATCTCGTCGAGGCGGAAGCTCGACCATTGCGGCTTCATCGCGCCGGTGTCGAGGCGGGAGATGTCCAGCAAGGCCGTGAGGATCTCCTCCACCGCGTCGAGCGAGGCGTCGACGTTCTCGGCGAGCGTCGCGTCGCCGCCCTCGCGGTCGCGTTCGACGAGGGCGGTGGCGTAGAGGCGCGCGGCGTTGAGCGGCTGGAGGATGTCGTGCGAGGCAGCGGCCAGGAAGCGGGTCTTCGAGGCGTTGGCGTCCTCCGCCTCGGCCTTGGCGCGGATCAGCGCCTCGTTGAGGCGGGTGAGCTCCTCGGTGCGCTCGGCGACGCGCCGCTCGAGCTCTTCCGCGTTGCGTGCGCGCGCCTCCTCGGCGGCGACGGCCTCGGTGACGTCGGTGTAGGTCGTCACGAAGCCGCCGTCCGGCAGCGGCGTCGTGCGGATCTCGATGACGCGCTCGTGCGGGTAGAGCCGCAGGCGTACCGGCGCCGTGTCGTGGACGAAGGAGTGGATGCGCTGGGCGATCTGCTGCTCGATCACGCCCGGCCCGTAGGAGCCGCGGCTGGCGTTGAAGCGCACGATCTCGTCGAGCGAGATGCCCACGCGCACGAACTCCGGCGGCAGGTCGTAGAGATCCACGAAGGCACGGTTCCAGCACAGGATGTGCAGCTGCGAATCGAGCACGGTGATACCCTGGCGGGCGTGGTCGAGCGCGTGCTGGAGGAGGTCGCGGTTGGCCTGGATCGCGGCGGAGGCGTCGTCGAGGAGCTTGAGCGCGTCCGCCGTCGAGACGTTGCGCCGCTTGAGCACGAGCGACAGCGCGAGACGCGCCGAGGATGCACCGATGGCCGACGCGAGCAGGTGCTCGGCATAGCGCAGGAGGTGGATGTCCGCCTCCGCGCCGGCCTCGAGCCGCGCGCCCCGCGCCGAGGCGAAACCCTCGAAGGACCGGTTGGCGCGCTCCTCGCCGAGGTAGCGGGCGACGCTGGAGCGCAGCTCGTCGACCGTCACGACGGCGCGGAAGAAGCGGAAGGAGGGTGTCGCCGGCGCGTCCGCGACCGGCATGTAGGCCGCCGCCTGGAGCCGCTCGAGGGCGGTCATCGGGCGCGCCAGCGAGACGAGGACGTAGGCCGCGACGTTGAGCCCGAGGCTCCAGACCACGCCGTGGGTGAGCTCCGGCAGGCTGGTGCCGAACAGGCTCGTCGGCCTCAGGGCGTCGATGCCGAAGGGACCGGCGGCGAGGAGGCCGTCGACGATCGGCGAATGCCAGGCGATCGAGGGCAGCATCAGGGTGTAGGCCCACACCAGGAAGCCGATCGACAGCCCCGCCGCCGCGCCCGCAGCCGTGCCGCGCCGCCATACCAGCCCGCCGATGAAGGCCGGCGCGATCTGCGCCAGCGCCGCGAAGGCGAGGAGGCCGATGGCGGCGAGTGCCGCGTCCCCCGCCGCGCGGTAGTAGAGGTAGGCGAGCATGATCATCGCGACGATCGCGATGCGCCGGACGACCAGCACGAAGCCGCCGAGGTCGTCCGGCACGCTGCCGCGCTCACCCGGCTGCGCGGCGCTGGCGAAGGCGCCGCGGCGACGCAGGACGAGCGGGATGACGAGGTGGTTCGAGATCATGATCGCGAGCGCGACGGATTCCACGATCACCATCGCGGTCGCCGCCGAGAGCCCGCCGATGAAGGCCACGAGCGCCATCGCCCCCGCGCCCTGGGCGAGCGGCAGGCCGAGCACGGTCATGTCCGAGTCCACCGAGCCCGGCACGAGCGCGTCCGCGCCGGCGATGGCGATCGGCACGACGAAGACGTTGATCAGCACGAGGTAGAGCGGGAACAGCCAGGCCGCGCGACGCAGGTCGTCGGGCTCGCGGTTCTCGACGACGCCCATGTGGAACTGGCGCGGCAGCATCACGATGGCGATCGCCGAGAGCAGCGCGAGCGTCGCGAGGTAGCCGGGGCTCGAGGTCTGCCCCAGGAAGTCGCCCATCGAGATCTGCCCGGGCTGCGGGCTCGCGAGGCGCTCGACGAGCCCGGGCAGGCCGCCGAAGACGACGGCGATGGTCCAGAAGCCCACCATCAGGAAGGCGACGAGCTTGACCACGCTCTCGAGCGAGATGGCGAGCACGAGCCCGTCCTGGTGCTCGGTAGCGTCCGCGTGGCGCGTGCCGAAGCCCACCGCGAAGAAGGCGAGCACGGCGGCGACGACGAAGGCGAGATCGCCGAACATCGGGAAGGTCGTGCGTGCGTAGGCCATGGTCTCGTCGGCGGCGAGGAAGACGTCGAGCGAGGACGAGACGGCCTTGAGCTGGAGCGCGATGTAGGGCAGCGATCCGACCACCGCGATCAGGCAGACGAGCGCCGCGACGCGCTCCGACTTGCCGTAGCGGGCGGCGACGAAGTCGGCCACCGAGGTGATGTTCTGGTCCTTGGCGATGCGCACGATCCGCGCGAGCACCCGGTGCCCGAAGACGAAGACCAGGATCGGCCCGACATAGATCATCAGGAAGTCGAGGCCCGAGCCGGTGGCGAGCCCCACCGAGCCGTAGAACGTCCACGAGGTGCAGTAGACCGCCAGCGCCAGCGCGTAGATCCACGGCCGCGCCCGCCCCGCAACGAGCGACGCCCCCGATCGATCGCCCCAATGGGCGACGGCGAAGAGCAGCGAGAGATAGAGGAGGGCCGTGACGACGACGGCCCAGCCGGCGACCATGGTGGGAGACCCCGCCTAACCTGTGGAGCCATCTAGACTATCGGATCGGCCGGGGAAAGCGAGGGGGCGTGATCGGTGAAGACCACGCGGACAGGCTGGTACGGACAACGTCCGTATGATATGTATCGCGTACCGACTACGAGGAGCGGCACATGGCAATCCGGGAAGCGAAGGCCGAGCGGATCGAGATCCGGACGACGGCGGAGGTCAAGGCGCTCCTCCAGCAGGCGGCGAGCGCCTCTCACAAGAACGTGACGGACTTTCTCGTCGACGCAGGGGTCACGGCGGCCGAGGAAGCGCTCATGGATCGTCGGACCTTCCGCCTCGACGAGGAGCGCTGGGAAGCCTTCAACGCGATCCTCGATCGGCCGGTCGTCCACAAGCCGCGCCTCGCCGCTCTGCTCGCCAAGAAGAGCATCATCGAGTGACCGCCGCGCCGGAGCCCCTGCGCGCCATCGAGCCGCTCGGGGGCCATCACGACGTCGATAGCTTCTCCTGCGGGAGGGAGGCGCTCGACCGCTTCCTGAAGCGCTTTGCGCTCGTGAACGAGAAAGCCGGCAGTACGCGCACGTTCGTCCTGTGCCGTGGTGCGCACCGAGTGGTCGGGTACTACAGCCTCACGGTGGGCTCCGTCGATCCCGCCCATGTACCCCGGCGCGTGGCGAAAGGCCTCGCGCGGCATCCGATCCCGGTGATGCTCCTGGCGCGGCTGGCGGTCGATACTGACGAGCAGGGTCGGGGCGTCGGAAGCGAAATGCTGCGGGATGCCTTGCTTCGCACGCAGCGAGCCGCCGATCATGCGGGAATTCGCGCCGGTCTCGTCCACGCGAAGGACGCCGCCGCGCGAGACTGGTATGCCCGCTACGACTTCGAGCCGAGCCCGAGCGACCCGTATCACCTCTTCATGCTGCTGAAGGACGTCCGCGCGTTGCTCGGCCGCTGATCGGCCTGTCGTGCGGATCACCCCGCCCCCAGCCGCTCCCCCACCATCGCCAGCCGCTGCGCGTCCACGTTCGCGAACGCCACCCGCAGATAGTCCTCCTGCCCCGGCCCGAAGAAGCTGCCCGGCAGCATCAGCACGCCGCGCTCGACCGCGAGCCGCTTCGCGGTCTCCGCGGCCGGCGTGCCGGGCCAGGGGTGGCGGACATAGGCGAAGTAGGGGCCGATCGAGGCGATCTCCCAGCCCGGCAGCGGCGCCAGCGCGGCGGCGAAGGCGTCGGCGCGCGCCTCGAGCGTGGCGCGGGCCTCCTCGCGCCAGGGGCGCAAGGCCTCGATCGCCCAGGCGACCGCGGCCTGGCCGGCGCGGGCGGGGCAGATCTGAACGTTGTCGAGGATCTTGCCCGCCGCCGCGACGAGCTCCGGCCCGGCGACGAGCGCACCCAGGCGATGGCCCGGCACGGCATAGCTCTTCGAGAACGAGTAGAGGTGGACGACACCCGCGCGCCGGCCGGCGTCGCCGAAGAGCCCGTGCGGCGCGCCGGAGCCGAGGGGCAGGAAGTCGCGATAGGTCTCGTCGACGACGAGCCAGAGTCCGCGCCGCCGGGCGAGGTCGGCGAAGGCGGCGATCGTGTCCGGCGGGTAGATCGCGCCCGTCGGGTTGTTGGGGGTGACCAGCACGATCGCGCGCACCCGCGCGTCGACCAGCGCCTCGGCGTCCTCCGGGCGCGGCACGAACCCGTCCTGCGCCCGGCAGGGCAGGGGGCGCGCCTCGATCCCGAGCATCGCGAGCGTCATCTCGTGGTTGAAGTACCAGGGCGTCGGCAGCAGCACCGCGTCGCCGGGCGCGGCGATCGCGAGCATGGTCGTGACGAAGGCGGCGTTGCAGCCCGCCGTGATCGCCACGTCGTCGGCCGCGACCGGCCCGCCGTAGAGCCGCGACACGTCCGCCGCGAGCGCGCCCCGCAGGGTGTCGTCGCCGAGGATCGGCCCGTAGCGCGCGGCGTCCGCGGAGCCGGCGGCCTCCGCGAGCCGGGCCAGGAGAGCGGGATGCGGCGCACCGCCCGGTGCCGCCTGCGACAGGTCGATCAGCGGGCCGTGCGCGCCGGCATAGGCCCGCGCCCAGCCCTGGGCCTCGGGGATCGGCGGGGACTGGATCGCGGCGACGGCGGGTGAGAGGCGGGGGGACATGCGCGGGCCTCGAGCGGGGAGGGGAGACGAGCGCGCAGCAAAGCGCAGCCGGAGCCGTCGCGCCAGCCTCGTCAGCGCGCGAATCGCGTGGACAAGACCACCGAGGTCTGCGTCCGCTCGACGCCGTCGAGCGCGCCGATGCGGTCGATCACCGCATCGAGCGCCGCGACGCTCTCGGCGGCGACCTCGGCGATCATGTCGAAGGCGCCGGAGACGGAGAGCAGCCGGCGCAGCTCCGGCATCGCCGCGAGCGCCTTCGTCACCGCCGGCGTCAGCTTCGGCGCGGCGACGATCATGACGTGCGCGCGCACGAGACCGGCCTCGTAGTCCGCGGAGAGCCGCGCCGTGTAGCCGACGACGATGCCCGCGCGCTCGAGCCGATCGATGCGGCTCTGGACGGTGGTGCGCGAGACGCCGAGACGCCGGGCGATCTCGGCGACCGGCGCGCGGGCGTTCTCGCGCAGGAGCGCGATGAGCGCGCGATCCTTGTCCGTCGTCGTTTCGTCCATCGGCATCGGCGGTCTGTCCATTCTCGCTGTCGGAATGCGCGGAACGTAGCGTCGTTTCCGCCCCGGGGGAAGGCTAGCCTGAGGATCCGCCAGGAACGGAACGCCCGAGGAAGCAACCATGAAGGACATCGTCGTCGTCGGCGCCGGCAAGATCGGCCGCATCGTCGCCCGCATGCTCGCCGACACGGGCGACTACGCCGTCACCCTCGCCGATCGCGACGAGGCGGCGCTCGCCCGCGCGACCGAGGGCACGCCGGTGACCGCGGCGACGCTCGACATCGCAGACGCCGCAGCCATGCGCGCGCGCCTGTCCGGCGCCTGGGCGGTGATCTCGGCCGCGCCCTTCCAGCTCACCGCGGCGATCGCCGAGGCGGCGGCGGCGAGCGGCACGCACTACCTGGACCTGACCGAGGACGTCGCCACGACCCGGCGCGTCAAGGCGCTGGCCGAGGGCGCGACGGCGGCCTTCATCCCGCAATGCGGGCTCGCGCCGGGCTTCGTGTCGATCGTCGCCAACGATCTCGCGGCGGAGTTCGAGACGCTCGACGAGGTCAAGCTGCGCGTCGGCGCGCTGCCGCAGTTCCCGACGAACGCCCTCAACTACAATCTCACCTGGTCGACCGACGGGGTGATCAACGAGTATATCGAGCCCTGCGAGGCGATCCGCGACGGGCGCCTCGTCCAGGCGGCGGCGCTCGGCGAGCGCGAGGAGTTCTCGCTGGACGGCGTGCGCTACGAGGCGTTCAACACCTCCGGCGGCCTCGGCACCCTGTGCGAGACGCTCGCCGGGCGGGTGCGCACGCTGAACTACCGCTCGATCCGCTATCCGGGGCACTGCGCCGTGATGAAGGCGCTCCTCGACGACCTGCGGCTGCGCGAGCGCCGCGAGGTGCTCAAGGACATCCTGGAGCAGGCGGTGCCCACGACGATGCAGGACGTCGTCATCGTCTTCGTCACGGTGTCGGGGCAGAAGGACGGGCTGCTCACGCAGGAGACGTTCGCGCGCAAGATCTACGCCGAGCGGATCGGCGGGCGCGTGCGCTCCGCGATCCAGATCACGACCGCCTCGGCGGTCTGCGCGGTGCTCGACCTGCTCGCCGAGGGCCGGCTGCCGCAGGCGGGCTTCGTGCGCCAGGAGGACATCGGCCTCGCGGCCTTCCTCGAGAACCGCTTCGGTCGCGCCTACGCCCGCGGCGACGACGCCCGCGCCGCCGCCTGAGGCGTGCCTAGCGCGCGCGGCGCTCCGGCCGGAACGTCACCTTGATGCCCCCGGACTTCTCGGTGAGCGACACCTCCTCGAGGAAGCCGATTGTGCCGTCGGGCTTCAGGCCGCGCAGCTGCGCGCGGATGCGCGGGGCGTCGCTCGTCTCCTCCTCGATGTCGAACAGGTAGTAGGCGGCGCGGTGGGTGATCGTGCCGCCGCGCGAGGACGCGGACGGCGCGCCGACGACCGGCACCCGGCCGTGCGGCCCGGGGATCGTCGCGACCGAGCCGATGTGGTTGTGCCCGTGCAGCACGAGCTCGGCGCCGGTGCGGGCGATCATCGCCTCGAAGCGCTTGGCGTCGGTGAGGTTGCGGCCCGCCGAGGCGCCGGCGACATGGGGCGGGTGGTGGATCATCACCACGCGCACGAAGCCCTCCGCGCCGAGCTGCGCCAGGATGCGCTCGGTGGCCTCCATCTGGCGCCGCCCCATGCGGCCGCTGGCGACGAAGGGCGCCGTCGGGATTGCCGAGGACAGACCCACGAGGGCCACGTGCCCACGCCGGCGCACGTAGGGAAACTTGCCGAGCGCCCCGCCGTCGTCCTCCGTCCACGGCCCGCAGACCGCGAGCAGGCCCTGCAGCGCGCCTTCGATGTAGGCATCGTGATTGCCCGGCACGAAGCTCACCCGATCCGGCGGGCCGAGCCCTTCCAGGAAGACGCGCGCCGTCGACCATTCCTCGGGCAGGCCGATATTGGCGACGTCGCCCGTGCAAGCGATGTGGTGCGGCTCCTGCTCGTGCATGTCCGAGACGAGCGCGGCGAGGAGCTCCATGTCGTGCGCCTTGGTGCGCCCGCTGTGCCAGTTGAAGAAGCCGGTGAGCCGCTTGTTCAGCAGCTCCCGGAGCCGGGGGCGGGGCAGGGGACCGACATGGGGGTCCGTGAGATGGGCAATCCGGAACATCGGGTATCGAAACGTCTCCGCGCGCGGGAGAGTTCGCCTCTCGCGCGCCGAAGGTCAACCTCGACCGTCGTCGGGGAGGTGCGAGAGCGCGGCCGCGCAACCGCGAATGAGCCGGTCAGGCCTGGTCGGGGTCGGGCTTCTGCATCCACTTGATCAGCGGCAGGACCGGCACGACCCAGGCGAGGCCGAGCAGCATGTAGACCGCCGCCTGCGCGAGACCCGGAAGCTCCGCGATGCGGCTGTCGGCCAGGGCCATGGCGACGGGGCCGTAGACCATGACGAAGAGGATGATGACGATGGTGCCGACGAGCTTGCGGGTGCGCTGGGTCATGCGAGTCTTCCGGGGAGCGTTCCAGGGAGCGTTTCCCGCCGCGGGTGCGGCGATGCGGGGGCTGGCGGGGCGGCGTTCGAGCCTCTATGTCCGCCGCGAGCCGATGGATCAAGCGCGCGGACTGACGCGGGCCGCGCGTGCGCGAACGAGCGACGGATTGGGATGAGCACGCTGGCCGTTGAGACGACCGAATCCACGGGCGACGTCACGAGCGGTCCCGGCGCCGCGGCGAGCCCCCGCCTCGCCGCCGCGGTGCGGGCCTGGGTGTGGACGCTCGTCCTCCTCGTCGTCGCCATGGTGGCCGTCGGCGGCGCGACGCGGCTGACGGGGTCCGGGCTGTCGATCACCGAGTGGAAGCCCGTCACCGGCGCGATCCCGCCGCTCTCTGAGGCGGCCTGGCTCGCGGAGTTCGAGAAGTACCGGCAGATCGACCAGTACCGCCTGCTCAACGCCGGCATGAGCCTCGCCGAGTTCCAGGTCATCTACTGGTGGGAATGGGGTCACCGCCAGCTCGGGCGGCTGCTCGGCCTCGTGTTCTTCCTGCCGCTGGTGGTCTTCTGGCTCAAGGGGGCGGTATCGACACGCCTCGCCGGCGGGCTCCTGTTCATCGGCGCGCTGGGCGGGCTGCAGGCGACGGTCGGCTGGATCATGGTCGCCTCGGGCCTCGAGCCCGGCATGACGGCGGTGGCGCCGATCAAGCTGACCGCGCATCTCACCATCGCGAGCGTCATCCTCGCGCTCCTCGCCTGGGTGGCGACCGGCCTCTCGGCCCGCGAGCGCGCGCCGGTGTCCCCCGCCGTGGCGCGGGGCGCGGCGATCCTGGTCGCGCTCCTGTTCTTCCAGATCGCGCTCGGCGGCCTCGTCGCCGGCTCGCGGGCGGGCTTCACCTTCAACACCTGGCCCCTGATGGACGGCGGTTTCGCCCCCTCGCTGGCGACCCTGTTCGCGGTCGAGCCCCTCGTCGAGAACTTCGTCGACAACGTCGCGCTGGTGCAGCTGAACCATCGCCTCGTCGCCTACGCGCTCCTCGCCTTCGCGCTCTGGCACGCCGTCGCCACCTGGCGGGCGGGGCCCGGCGGGGCAGCGGCGAGGCGGGCGGTGGCGCTCGCGGGGATCACCACGGCTCAGGCGGCGCTCGGAATCGCGACGCTCGTCCTCGTCGTGCCGCTCTGGGCCGGCCTCGCCCACCAGGTGCTGGCCATGCTGATCCTGGTCATGGCGGTGGTGCACCTGCGCGCCGCCCGGGACGCGCGGGAGGCGGAGCCCACACCCGCCCTCACGCGCACGCCCTGAGCGCGTCCGCCAGCGCCTCGACCGCGAGATCGACCTCGGCCTCCGAGATGACCAGTGGCGGCGCGAGGCGGATCGTGTGCTCGTGCGTGTCCTTGGCGAGCACGCCCCGCTCCCGCAGCGCCTCGCAGACGCGCCGCGCGCCGCCGACCTCCGGGTGCAACTCCACCGCCAGCATCAACCCGCGCCCGCGCACGTCCTTGACGAGGTTCGAGCGGATGCCGGCGAGCCCGGCCTTCATCCGCGCGCCCATGGCGTCGGCGTTCTCGATCATGCCCTCCTCGACGAGCACCTTCAGCGCCGCGCGGGCGATGGCGCAGGCGAGCGGGTTGCCGCCGAAGGTCGAGCCGTGCTGGCCCGGCTTCAGCACGCCGAGCACCTCCTTGTTGGAGAGCACGGCCGAGACCGGGTAGAATCCGCCGGACAGCGCCTTGCCGACGAGTGTCACGTCCGCCTCGATGCCTTCGTGCTCCTCCGCGAAGAGCCGGCCGGTGCGGCCGAGCCCGGTCTGGATCTCGTCGAGGACGAGCGTGATCGCGTGCGCGGTGCACAGCGCCCGCACCCGCTGGAAGTAGCCCGGTGGCGGGATGATCGTGCCGGCCTCGCCCTGGATCGGCTCGAGCAGCACCCCGACCGTGCTCGGGCCGATCGCCGCCTCGAGCGCATCCGCGTCGCCGAAGGGCACGGCGACGAAGCCCGGCGCGAAGGGGCCGAAGCCGCCGCGCGCGTCCGGATCGGTGGAGAAGCCGACCACGCCGAGCGTGCGGCCGTGGAAGTTCTCCCGCGCGACGATGATCTCGGCGGTGCCGTCGGGCACGCCCTTGACCTCGTAGCCCCACTTGCGCACCGCCTTGATCGCGGTCTCCACCGCCTCCGCGCCCGAGTTCATCGGCAGTACCGTGTGCGAGCCGGTCAGCGCCGCGATCTCCTCGTAGAACAGCGGCAGCTGGTCGTTGCGGAACGCGCGCGACGTCAGGGTCAGGCGCTCCGACTGGGCGATCATCGCCTCGCGGATCTTCGGGTGGCAATGCCCCTGGTTCACCGCGGAATAGGCGGACAGGCAATCGAGGTAGCGCCGCCCCTCCACGTCCCACACCCAGACGCCGGAGCCGCGCTCGAGCACGACGTCGATCGGCTTGTAATTGTGCGCGCCGAGCCGTGTCTCGATCGCGATCAGGTCCTCGGCGTGGCGCGTCATGGCGGGTCTCCGTCAGGCGAGGGGGCGGGCGGGCTTCCTGTCGAGGATGGTGCGGCCGAACAGGCTCGCCAGGAGCTCCGTCATCAGCCGGGCGCTCTTGCCGCGCTCGTCCAGGTATGGGTTGAGCTCGACGAGGTCGACCGAGCGCACGAGCCCGCTCTCGTTGATCAGCTCCATCACGAGATGCGCCTCGCGATAGGTCGCGCCCCCCGGCACGGTGGTGCCGACGCCGGGCGCGAGATCGGGCTCGAGGAAGTCGACGTCGAGGGAGACGTGCAGGTGCGTGCGTGCCGGGTCGAGGCTCGCGAGGAAGTCCCGCATCAGCGCGGCGGCGCCGAACTCGTCGATGACGCGCATGTCCGAGACGGTCACGCCCTTGGCGTCCACGATCTGCCGCTCCTTGGCGTCGATCGAGCGCAGGCCGAAGATGTGCACCCGCGTCGGGTCGACGGGGGTGATGTCCGCCATCACCGGCGCGAGCGACGGCTCGCCGGTGAGGTAGGCGAGCGACATGCCGTGCATGTTGCCGGAGGGCGACGTCTCGGGCGTGTTGAAGTCCGCGTGGGCGTCGAGCCAGAGCACGACGAGGTCGCGCCCGGCCTCCTGCGCGATGCGCGCCGCCGCCGCCACCGATCCCATCGACAGCGCATGGTCGCCCCCGAGGAACACGGGCACGCCGCCCCGCTTCATCAGCGCATAGCCGCGGTCGTGGATCGCGCGCGTCCAGCCCGCGACCTCGCGCGCGTTGCGGCAGGACTCGACGAGCGGGTTGAGCGCCGTCTCCCCGCCGACGGGACGTGGGATCGGGATGTCGCCGTCGTCGCGCACGCCGTGGCCGAGATCGTGCAGTGCCTCGACGAGCCCCGCGGCCCGGTAGGCGGCGGGCCCCATGGAGCACCCGCGCACGCCCGCGCCGGCCTCCATCGGCACGCCGACGAGGGTGATCTCCGTGCGGGCGACCCCGCTCGCGCCGAGCGCCTGGATCATGTCTTGCCTCCGCTGGCGCGGGCCGACGCCGCGCCCCCGAGAGATATCCGCGTCTCGCCGCGAACGCCACCGGCTCCCGCGCGCGAGCGGACGGCGACGGTCGCCGGCGGAGCTCTCGCCCCGGACCGCTGCCCGGCGGGTGCCGGCCGCCCGGCGGGCGTATCGGCCCGGCGGTCCTCGTCCGCACCCGTCGACAAACGCCCGTCGATGGCGCACATACCTCGCAGGTTCCCTCCAGCCGTCCGCGTCGCATGAAACCCTCCCGCACCGCCGTCATCGCCGATCGCCTGACCTTCGGGCGGTTCGGGCAGCGTGGGACCGCGGGAGCGGCGATCCCCGCGCAGGTCGCGTTCGAGGACGTGCACGTCGATTACGGCGTCACCCGCGCGCTCGACGGGGTGAGCCTCACCGTGGAGCCGGGCGAGCTCGTCTGCCTGCTCGGCCATTCCGGTTGCGGCAAGACGACGCTGCTTCGCGTCGCGGCGGGCATCGAGCGCCCGACCGAGGGCCGCGTGCTGCTCGACGGGCGGGAGGTGAGCGGGCAGGCGGCGTTCGTGCCGCCGGAGGCACGGGGCGTGGGCCTGATGTTCCAGGACTACGCGCTGTTCCCGCACATGACGATCCTCGACAACGTGCTGTTCGGCTTGAAGAGCCTCGCCAGGGCCGACGCGCTCGCCGCGGCCTCGCGGGCGCTCTCGCGGGTGGGGCTCGAGCGGCTCTCGGGCGAGCATCCGCACGTGCTCTCGGGCGGCGAGCAGCAGCGCGTCGCGCTCGCGCGCGCCATCGCGCCGCGCCCGGGCGTGCTGCTGATGGACGAGCCGTTCTCCAACCTCGACCGGCGCCTGCGCGACCGGATTCGCGAGGAGACCGTGGCGATCCTGCGCGAGACCGGCGCCACGACCATCGTCGTCACGCACGATCCGGAGGAGGCGATGCGCATCGCCGACCGCATCGTGCTGATGCGCTCCGGCCGCATCGTGCAGGAGGGGACGGCGGAGTCGATCTATCGCCGGCCGGCGGACCTGTTCGCGGCGCGCTTCTTCTGCGACTTCAACGAGGTCGAGGGCACCGTTCGGCGCGGGCGCGTCGAGACGCCGCTCGGCGCCTTCCCCGCGCCCGGCCTCGCGGAAGGCGAGGGGGCGATCGTGTGCGTGCGCCCGCAGGCGATCCGGCTGCGCGCGCCCGGCTTCTGCCTGCCGGGACGGATCGTCGCGCGCCGCTTCCTCGGCGAGGTCGACCTCGTCCATGTGGCCGTCCAGGGCCTCGACGCACCCCTGCAGGCGCGCTGCCGCGAGAGCTGGGAACCGGGCGAGGGGGAGGATGTGGGAATCGACGTCGACCCGGCCGAAGTTCTTGTTTTCGCCACGGCCCGCCACTAGGTTGGGCGCGGTTGGAATAGGTGGCGCCGCGGGCCGGCGCTGGAGGAAACGCTCATGACTCCGAGCTTGTGGCAAATCATCGTCGTCGGCCTGCTCGTCGTGCTCCTGTTCGGGCGCGGCAAGATCTCGGCGATGATGGGCGACGTCGCCCAGGGCATCAAGGCCTTCAAGAAGGGCATGTCCGAGGACGAGAGCGAGAGCGCCCGGGCCGACGCCAACGAGCCGCCGCGCTCGATCGAGCACCAGCCGGGCCAGACGGCGCCGAGCGCGCAGAACGCGAACGCCAACAAGGCCGGCTGAAGGCCGCGCCGGACGTTCCCGCCCGCCCGCCGGGTTCGGGGTCCTGCCGTACGACGCGGACCCGTGCGTGCCGCGACTGCGAGGCTCGAGGGTGCCATGTTCGATCTGAGCTGGGGCGAGATGCTGCTGGTCGGCGCGGTGGCGCTGATCGTGATCGGCCCCAAGGACCTGCCCCGCACCCTGCGCGCCGTCGGCCAGGTGGTCGGCAAGGTGCGCCGCATGGCGTCCGAGTTCCAGGGGCAGTTCAACCAGGCGATCCGCGAGGCGGAGCTCGACCAGGTCCGCAAGGAAGTCGAGGGTATGGGCCGTGCCGCCCAGGCGGGGCTCAACCCCGCCAAGGCGGCGCGCGACGAGCTCAAGCGGGCGGTCGAGGGCAAGCCCACCGACAAGAAGCCGGCGGCGGGGCCGAGCCTCGCGAAGGACCGGGACGCGAAGGACCGGGACGCGAGAGCCGCGGACGGCGCGCCGGCGGACGGCAAGGCGTCCGTCGTGCAGTCGGCCGAGGGCAAGGTCTCCTTCGTCGAGGCGTCGGACGACGGGGCTGCCCACGCCGATGCGAGGCCCGCGGCGACGGCGATCGATGATCCCGGCGCGAAGGCGGCGCAGCCTCCCCCGCCGGTGCAGGCTCCCGCGCCGCAGCCGATCCCCGTCGCGAGCGCCGCGCCGGCGGAGAAGGAAGAGGTCAAGCCGTGACGATCTCCGTCGATCCCGACGACATCGAGGCGTCGCGCGCCCCGCTCATCGAGCACCTGATCGAGCTGCGCCAGCGGCTGATCCGCTCGATGATCGCCTTCGTGGTGCTGTTCGTGGCGTCGTTCGGCTTCGCGAAGTACATCTACAACATCCTCGTCCAGCCCTACGTGAACGCGGTGGGCTCGCCGGAGATGGCGCGGCTCGTCTACACGCACGGGCTCGAATACCTGTTCACGCAGCTGCAGGTCGCGTTCTTCGGCGCGGCCTTCCTCGCCTTCCCGATCATCGCCACGCAGATCTACAAGTTCGTCGCACCGGGCCTCTACAAGAACGAGCGCCAGGCCTTCGTGCCCTACCTCGTGGCGACGCCGGTCCTGTTCGCGCTCGGGGCGATGGTGGTCTACTTCATCGCCATGCCGCTGCTGATGACCTTCTCGGTCGGCATGCAGCAGCTCGCCGTGGAGGGCGCGCCGACGATCGAGTTCCTGCCCAAGGTGAGCGAGTACCTCTCGCTGATCATGACGCTGATCTTCGCCTTCGGCATCTGCTTCCAGCTCCCGGTGGTGCTGACGCTGCTCGCGCGCGCGGGGATCATCGATTCGGCCTACCTCAAGGACAAGCGCAAGTACGCGATCGTCCTCGTGTTCATCGTCGCCGCCCTGTTCACGCCGCCCGACATCATCAGCCAGTTCGCCCTTGCGATCCCGACCCTGCTTCTCTACGAGCTGTCCATCTTCGCGGTGCAGATGGCCGAGAAGAAGCGTGCGGATGCCGAGGCCGCGCGCGACGCGGCGAACGAGTGAGGCGTCCTCGATCCGGCGCCGCGCACCAGACCCGGCACCGGCTCGAGAGACATGCACGACATCCGCGCCATTCGCGAGAATCCGTCCGCCTTCGACGAGGGCCTGCGCAGGCGCGGGCTCGCGCCGCAGTCCGCGGCGCTGCTCGCCCTCGACGACCGCCGCAGGAGCGTCATCGCCGAGGCACAGGCCGCGCAGGAGCGCCGCAACAGCCTCTCCAAGGAGATCGGCGGGGCGAAGAAGGCGCGTGACGAGGCGCGTGCCGAGGCGCTGATGGCCGAGGTGGCCGGGCTGAAGGAGCGCCTCGGTGCGCTCGAGGCCGCCGAGAAGGAGGCCGTCGACGCGCTCGAGCGGGAGCTCGCCGGCCTCCCCAACCTCCCCGCCGACGACGTGCCCGAGGGGCCCGACGAGAGCGCCAACGTCGAGCGCTCCACCTGGGGCACGCCGCGCCGCTCGAACGCCGCGCGCGAGCACTACGAGCTCGGCGAGGCCATGGGGCTGATGGACTTCGAGACGGCGGCGAAGCTGTCGGGCTCGCGCTTCGTGGTGCTCAAGGGCCAGCTCGCCCGGCTCGAGCGAGCGCTCGGGCAGTTCATGATCGATCTCCACACGAGGGAGCACGGCTACACCGAGGTGTCGCCGCCGCTCCTCGTGCGGGACGAGGCGTTCTTCGGCACGGCGCAGCTGCCGAAGTTCGAGGACGACCAATTTTTTGTCCACAGGGACAGCGATCTGTCAGTCAGTCTTGAGGCCTACGATCGCGAGGCGTTCTCCTCGCCAATGAGCGTCGAGGAAGAGATTAATCGATATGACGATCCTGTTTTGAACATGGCTTGGAATCAATACCTGAGTGGTGGTGGCGCTATCGATGAAAGCTTGCGAGAGGCATACAGGCAGATACATCTGAGGGAAGTAGTTCGGCGCCTTCGCGCACACAAAGGTGGCGGTGTTCCTCGCCTTGGCCTCATCCCCACGGCCGAGGTCCCCCTCACCAACCTCGCCCGCGAGCAGATTCTCCCCGAAGGCGAGCTGCCCCTGCGCTTCACCGCGCTCACCCCCTCCTTCCGCGCCGAGGCCGGGGCCGCCGGGCGGGACACGCGCGGCATGCTGCGCCAGCACCAGTTCTGGAAGTGCGAGCTCGTCTCGATCACCACGCCCGAGCAGTCGAACGACGAGCACGAGCGCATGCTCGGCTGCGCCGAGGCGGTGCTGAAGGCGCTGGAGCTGCCCTACCGAGTCGTGACGCTGTGCTCGGGGGACATGGGCTTCGCGGCGCGCAAGACCTACGACATCGAGGTCTGGCTGCCGGGGCAGGACACCTTTCGCGAGATCTCGTCCTGCTCGAATTGCGGGGACTTCCAGGCGCGGCGCATGCAGGCGCGCTTCCGCCGCGACGGCAAGGCGCATTTCGTCCACACGCTGAACGGCTCCGGCATCGCGGTCGGCCGCGCGCTCATCGCCGTGATGGAGACGTACCAGAACGAGGACGGCTCGGTCACGGTCCCGTCGGCGCTCGTGCCCTATATGGGCGGGCTCACGCGAATCGAGACCGCCCGACCCGAGAGGCCTTGAGACCCATGCGCATCCTCTGCACCAACGACGACGGCATCCACGCGCCGGGCCTCAAGAGCCTGGAGAAGATCGCCCGCCAGCTCTCCGACGACGTCACCGTGGTGGCGCCGGAGACCGACCAGTCCGGCGTCTCGCACTCGCTGTCGCTGAACGATCCGCTGCGCCTGCGGGAGACGGCGGAAGGGCATTTCGCCGTGAAGGGCACGCCCACCGACTGCGTGATCATGGCGATCCGCCACATCATGGCCGACCGCCGGCCGGATCTCGTGCTCTCGGGGGTGAACCGCGGCCAGAACGTCGCGGAGGACGTCTCGTACTCGGGCACGATCGCGGCCGCGATCGAGGGCACGATGCTCGGCGTGCGGTCGATCGCGCTGTCCCAGGCCTACGGCGCCGGCGGCCGTGGGGCGATCCAGTGGGGCTGCGCGGAGGCGCACGGGGCGGAGGTGGTGAAGAAGGTGCTCGGCCTCGAGCTGCCGCGCCACACGCTCGTCAACATCAACTTCCCCGACTGCGCGCCCGAGAAGGTGGAGGGCGTCGCCGTCACGCACCAGGGCCTGCGCAACCAGGAGCTGCTCAGCATCGACGAGCGCCGCGACGGGCGCGGCAACCCGTATTTCTGGATCGCCTTCGCGCGCGCCCCCTTCACGCCGGGCCACGGCTCCGACCTCTGGGCGCTCGCCAACCGGCGCATCTCGGTGACCCCGCTCAAGCTCGACCTCACCGACGAGCCGACGATGACGGCGCTGGCCGAGCTGTTCGACTGAGTGCACCGGCATCCGACCGGGGTGCTCCGTCGTGTCTCGGTGCCAACCCCGGATGCGGCATTTCGTGGCGCCACGGCGCCTGCTAGGGTCGGCGGCGTCGGTCGTCCCGGCCGGGAGCACCCCATGCGCCGCCTTCGCGTCTGCGTCGTCCTGATCGCCGGGAGCATCGGCACCGCCGCGGCGCAGGAGCCCTGCGGCGGTCCCGAGCGGCCCTGCGCGATCTCGGACGGCGTCTACTACATCGTGCCGCCCGCCTCCGCCGCGGGCGCCGTCGGCGCGCCCTGGGTGCTCTACCTGCACGGCTACGGCGGGTCGGCCGGCGGCATGGCGGCGAATGCGGCCGTCGTCGACGCGTATCGCGATCGCGGCTACGCGCTCGTCGTGCCGCAGGGCGTTCCCAACCGCCCGGACGGGCCGTCCTCGTGGTCGCTGCGGCCGGAGAGCCGCATGGGTCGGCCAGGATCGACGCCGCGCGACGACGTCGCCTTCCTGCTGGCGGTCATCGACGACGCCGTCGACCGCTTCGGCCTCGACCGGGAGCGCGGCCTCGCTGCCGGGTTCTCGCTCGGCGGCTCCATGGTCTGGGACCTCGCCTGCGTGGCACCCGACGCTGCCGCGGCCTACGCGCCCGTGGCCGGCGGGTTCTGGGAACCCCTGCCGGAGGTCTGCGCCGGCCCCGTCCGGCTTCTGCATGCGCACGGGTTCGCGGACACGGTGGTGCCGCTCGAAGGCCGCCCGATCGGGGAAGGGCCCGACCCCCTGCACCAGGGCGACGTCTTCGCGGGCCTGGCGATCTGGCGGGAGACCCTCGGCTGCGCGCCGAACCCCGACACGCATGAGCTGGGCGACCGGTTCTGGCGCAAGAGCTGGACGGGATGCGACGCGGGCGCCCTCGACCTCGTCCTCTTCCCCGGCGGCCATCGCGTGCCGGAGGGGTGGACGGACCTCGCCCTCGACTGGTTCGAGGCGGGCGACAACCCGTGAGGCGATGCCTCACGCGGCGTGGTCGACCGTGCGCCCCGCGATCGTCTCCGCCACCCATTCGGGGTCGCGGGCGATCAGCTTGAGGTAGGAGACCAGCACCGGGTCGGGGTTGTGGCGGCCCTGCTCGACGTCGCGCACGCGCCCCAGCGAGATCCCGTACCGGGCGGCGAAGGCCTCCTGGGTGAGGCCGAGGCGCTCGCGGGTGCGGCGGACGGCATACCCCGCCTCGGCGCGCGCGATCATGTCGTCCGTCATCGGAGGATTGTCGGGGTCCGAGAGCGCGCTCGCCTCGATCTCCGCCTCGGTCATGGCCTCCAGGCGGGCGCGCTGCTCGGGGGTGAAGTCCCGAGGCGCGGTGCCGTCGAGGCTGCGCCGCACGATCGCCATGTCACGTCCCTCCCTCGTAGAGCCGGCGCTCGCGCCGGTTCGCGCGCCGTGCGGAGATGATCCGCGCCACATCCCCGCGCATCGTGAACACGACGGCGAGGCAAAGCCCGCCGACGGCGCCGATAGCAGTGAAGCGCTCCTCGCCGTAGTCGAAACGCTTGTCTGCGGCGACGCGTTGCCGACCGTCGCGGAAGACCTCTATCGCGATCTCGAACGACACGCCGTGCTTCGCCTCGTTCGCCGAGGCCTTGGCATCGTCCCACTCGAAGGCCGTCGGCGCGCTCACGGCTCGACACTACGGGCGATCCGTAGCGCTGTCCACACCCCGCCCACGACGCCGCAGCGCAGCGCACGCGCGTCGAACGCCCCTTGACCTTCCGCGTCGGCTCCAGTCCAAAGGACGGGCATCCACGACAGGAGGTCGCCCGTGCTGTCATCCGTGCTCGTCGCCAATCGCGGGGAGATCGCCGTTCGCGTCATCAGGACGGCGCGACGGCTGGGCATGCGCACCATCGCCGTCCATTCCGACGCCGATCGCGACGCGCTGTTCGTGCGCCTCGCCGACGAGGCGCACCGCATCGGCCCGGCACCGGCCTCCGAGAGCTACCTCAAGATCGAGACCATCCTCGAGGTTGCGAAGAGCGCGGGGGCCGCCTGCATCCATCCCGGCTACGGCTTCCTGTCGGAGCGCGCCGCCTTCGCCCGCGCCTGCGCGGATGCCGGCATCGTCTTCGTCGGGCCGCCGGCGGAGGCGATCGAGGCGATGGGGCTCAAGGACGCGGCCAAGGCGCTGGTGCAGAAGGCGGGCGTGCCCGTGGTGCCGGGCTATCACGGCTCGCGCCAGGAGCCGGACTTCCTGCGTCAGAAGGCCTACGAGATCGGCTATCCCGTGCTGATCAAGGCGGTCGCCGGCGGCGGCGGCAAGGGCATGCGCCGCGTCGACAAGGCCGCCGAGTTCGACGCCGCGCTCGCCTCCGCGCAGCGCGAGGCGCAAGGAGCCTTCGGCGACCCGCGCGTCCTCGTCGAGAAGTACGTGCTCGCGCCGCGCCACGTCGAGATCCAGGTCTTCGCCGACGCTCACGGCAACGTGATCCACCTGAACGAGCGCGACTGCTCGCTCCAGCGCCGCCACCAGAAGGTGATCGAGGAGGCGCCGGCACCGGGCATGACGCCGGAGGTGCGCGAGGCCATGGGCCGCGCCGCCGTCGAGGCGGCCCGCGCCGTGGGCTACGTCGGCGCCGGCACGGTCGAGTTCATCGCCGACGGCCGCGAGGGGCTGCGGGCGGACCGCTTCTGGTTCATGGAGATGAACACCCGCCTGCAGGTGGAGCATCCGGTGACGGAGGCGATCACCGGGCTCGACCTCGTCGAGCTGCAGTTCCGCATCGCCTCCGGCGAGGCGCTGCCGCTGGCGCAGGTCGACGTGCCGCTCGTCGGCCATGCCGTCGAGGCGCGGCTCTACGCCGAGGACCCCGAGCGCGGCTTCCTGCCCTCCACCGGCCGGCTGTTCGCACTCTCGCTGCCCGAGGGCGACGACGTGCGTGTCGACGCCGGCGTCGAGGCGGGGGACCAGGTGACGCCGTTCTACGACCCGATGATCGCCAAGATCATCGCCCGCGGCGAGACCCGCGGCGAGGCGCTCGACACGCTCTCGCGCGCGCTCGGCGAGACGGTGGTCGCCGGCCCGCGCACCAACGCCGCCTTCCTCGCCCGGCTGGTGGATGCTTCCGCCTTCCGGGAGGGGACGTTCGATACGGGCTTCATCGACGCCAACCTGGAGGCGCTCGGTGCCGTGCCGCAGGAGCGCGACCCGGCCTCGGTCGCGGCGGGCGCGCTGTCCCTCGTGGCCTCGGATCTCGCAGCCGCGCGCGAGGCGGCACGGGCCGCGCTGCGCGAGGGCGCGACCCCGTGGCTCGCCGAGGACGGCTTCCAGCTCCTGGGCGAGCGGCGCACCACGCTGCCGCTCCTGGTGGACGGCGAGCGGCTCGACGCGCACGTCACCTTCGACGCCGACGGGCCGGCCGTCGAGATCCCCGGCGCCACCCTCGCCCTGGGCGAGCCCGAGGCGACGCTGGTGGAGGCCGAGGGCGACGTCCTCGTCCTGCGCGAGGGGCGCCAGACCCGCGTCGCGCTGTTCGATCCCGCGAGCGTCGATCTCGAGCATCTCGACGCCGGCGGGCTCGTCAAGGCGCCGATGCACGGCAAGGTCGTCGCGCTCTTCGTCTCCGCCGGCGAGCGCGTCGAGAAGGGCCAGCGCCTCGCGATCGTGGAGGCGATGAAGATGGAGCATCCGCTCACCGCCCCGATCGCCGGCAGCGTCGGCGAGATCGCCGCCGGGCCGGGCGACCAGGTGGCCGAGGGCGCTCGCATCCTCGTCATCGAAGCCGAGGAAGGCTGATCCCATGCGCAAGCTCGCCATCGCCGCCGCGATCGTCCTCGGGCTCGGTGCCTTCGGGACCTACCTCGCATTCCAGCTGCGCCAGTACGCCGACGAGTGCGACTCGGCCATGCGCCACTGCGCGGTCGAGCGCGAGGAGATCGCCTTCCTGGAGGGCGAGTGGTGCCTCGCCCGCGATCCGGCGAGCCTGCGCGAGACCGTGCGCTTCGAGGACGCCCGCATCCTGATGCGGCAGAGCGGCCCGCGGGTCGGCGGCGAGCGGCCCTGGGTGGAGGCGCGGATCTTCCGCTCCATGGGCGCGCTCGTCTATTTCGAGCACGATCCCGAAACCGGCGCGCGGCTCTCCTCGGAGCTCACGATCGTGCGCACCGGCGAGACCACGCGCGAGACCGCCATGGGGCCGAACCGGATCGGCTGGACGACCTGCTGATCCCGCGTCGTCGTCGCGCTTGCGGCGCGGGGGCGAACCTGCCACATGCGGGCGATGACACCGCAAGCCCGCCTCTCCGGCGCCATCGAGGTCCTCGACGACCTCGTCGCCCGCCGCCGCCCCGCCGCCGACGCCCTCAAGGACTGGGGCCTCTCGCACCGCTTCGCCGGATCGAAGGACCGCGCGGGCATCGCCACGATCGTCTACGACGCGCTGCGCCGGCGCGCCTCCGCCGCCTGGGTGATGGGCGCGGACGAGGAGAGGCCGAGCGGGCGCGCCCTCGTGCTCGGCATGCTCGCCCTCCAGCGCGGGATGAGCGCCGACCAGATCGCCGCCCTGTGCGACGGCTCGCGCTTCGCGCCGGCGCCGCTCGCCGAGGACGAGCGCGCCCGCCTCGCCGGGCCCGATCTCTCGGCCGCGCCGCCGCACGTCCAGGGCGACTACCCCGCCTGGATTCACGACGAGCTCGCCGCGATCTTCGGCGACGACGTCGTCGCCGAGGCGCGGGCGCTCGCCGAGCGCGCGCCCCTCGACATCCGCGTCAACACGCTCCTCGTCTCCCGCGAGGAGGCGCAGAACGCGCTCGCCTTCCTCGCCCCCATCGAGACGCCGCACGCGCCGCACGGCCTGCGCATCGCGCTCGGTGAGGACGGGCGCGGGCCGGCGCTGCAGAGCGAGCCCGAATTCATCAAGGGCTGGATCGAGATCCAGGACGAGGGCTCCCAGCTCGCCGCGCTCCTCGCGCGGCCGGCGGCGAAGGCGCAGGTCGTCGACCTGTGCGCCGGCGCCGGCGGCAAGACGCTGGCGCTCGCGGCGCTGATGGACAATTCCGGCCAGATCTACGCCACCGATGCCGACACGCGGCGCCTCGCGCCGATCCACGATCGGCTGGCGCGGGCGGGCGTGCGCAACGTCCAGATCCGCAGCCCCCGCGGCAAGGCCGACGCCGTCGAGGATCTCGACGGGCGCGCCGATCTCGTCCTCGTCGACGCGCCCTGCACCGGGACCGGAACCTGGCGGCGCAACCCCGACGCCAAGTGGCGCCTGCGGCCGGGCTCGCTCGCCCAGCGCCGGGGCGAGCAGGACGCGGTGCTCGACCGCGCGGCGCGTCTCGTCGCCCCCGGCGGGCGCATCGTCTACGTCACCTGCTCCGTCCTGCCGGCGGAGAACGACGGCGCGCTCGACGCCTTCCTCGAGCGGCACGACGGCTTCGCGCCGGTTCCCGCGGGCGAGATGCTCGCGGCCGCGGGCCTCGCGGAGCTCGCGCCGCGGGTGCGCGAGACCCGGCACGGGCTGCAGATGTCGCCGCTGCGCACGGGCGTGGACGGGTTCTACGTCGCGGCCCTCGCACGCGCGGGGTGAGCGCGGGGTGAGCGCGGGGACTGGCCTCGGCGGGAGCGATTGCGCGCGGCGGCGTCCCGGCTTAAGTGACGGCCTTGCCCGCGCGAGAAACGGACTCCTTCCATGACCGATGCCCCGATCACCGAGACCGCCGGCTCATCGAGCCACGACAAGATCCTCATCGTCGACTTCGGCTCGCAGGTGACGCAGCTCATCGCCCGGCGGGTGCGCGAGCAGGGGGTCTATTCCGAGATCGTGCCGTTCCAGTCCGCGGCCGAGGCCTTCCGCACCATGAAGCCGAAGGCGGTCATCCTCTCGGGGGGGCCGGCCTCCGTCACCGAGGACGTCTCGCCGCGCGCGCCGCAGGAGATCTTCGAGGCCGGCGTGCCGGTGCTCGGCATCTGCTACGGCGAGCACACGATGGCGGCGCAGCTCGGCGGCGCGGTGGAGGGCGGCCACCACCGCGAGTTCGGCCGCGCCGAGGTCGAGGTGCTGGAGCCCAGCCCGCTGTTCGAGGGCGTCTGGGAGGTCGGCCAGCGCTACCCGGTGTGGATGAGCCACGGCGACCGGGTGACGAAGCTGCCGGACGGCTTCTCCATCATCGGCGTCTCCGACAACGCGCCCTTCGCCGTCGTCGCCGACGAGGCGCGGCGCTTCTACGCGGTGCAGTTCCACCCGGAAGTGGTGCACACCCCGCATGGCGGGCGGCTCCTGCGCAACTTCGTGCGCAGCATCGCCGGCTGCACCGGCGACTGGACCATGGCCGCCTTCAAGGACGAGGCGATCGCCCGCATCCGTGCGCAGGTCGGCTCCGAGCGGGTGATCTGCGGCCTCTCCGGCGGCGTCGATTCGGCGGTGGCGGCGGTGCTGATCCACGAGGCGATCGGCGACCAGCTCACCTGCGTCTTCGTCGACCACGGCCTGATGCGCGCCGGCGAGGCGGCGGAGGTGGTGAGCCTGTTCCGCTACGCCTACAACATCCCGCTCGTGCACGTGGAAGCTCAAGCCACCTTCCTCGGCGCGCTGGAGGGCGTGAGCGATCCCGAGACCAAGCGCAAGACCATCGGCCGCCTGTTCATCGACGTGTTCGAGGCCGAGGCCAAGAAGGTCGGCGGCGCCGCGTTCCTGGCCCAGGGCACGCTCTACCCGGACGTGATCGAGAGCGTCAGCTTCACCGGCGGCCCCTCCGTCACGATCAAGAGCCACCACAACGTGGGCGGGCTGCCCGAGCGCATGAACATGAAGCTCGTCGAGCCCCTGCGTGAGCTGTTCAAGGACGAGGTGCGCCTGCTCGGCCGCGAGCTCGGCCTGCCCGAGGGCTTCGTCGGCCGCCACCCCTTCCCGGGCCCCGGCCTCGCCATCCGCTGCCCCGGCGAGATCACGCCCGAGAAGCTCGACATCCTGCGCCGGGCCGACACGATCTACCTCGAGGAGATCCGCCGCGCCGGCCTCTACGACGACATCTGGCAGGCCTTCGCCGTGCTGCTCCCCGTGCGCACGGTGGGCGTGATGGGCGACTACCGCACCTACGAATACGTCTGCGCCCTTCGCGCCGTGACCTCGGTGGACGGCATGACGGCGGACTTCTACCCGTTCGACATGGCCTTCATCGGGCGGGTGGCGACGCGGATCATCAACGAGGTGAAGGGAATCAACCGGGTTGTGTATGATGTGACGAGCAAGCCGCCGGGGACGATCGAGTGGGAGTGAGGGGGGTCTTCTGCGGCCAATGGCTTCGGCGAGATGCGTTGCCCGCCCCCCAAGAAAAATGACGATCTCCTATTGAGATGATTGTCCTCCCTATATATGCTGCCCTAGGGTGGTTGGGTGGAAGATTTCGTGGGCGGGGAGGTTTCCTTGACCGATCGAGACGCTTGGATACAGGCGAGGCTCACCGCTGCAATGAACGCGAAGAACGGCAATATCCACAGTTTTCCACCTGAATTGATTGACGAAATTCAAAGATTTCTTGCTGATAAACTCAAGTTTCCGTGCAAGCAATCTGAGTTAGATACTATTTCTGAAAGGCTTATTTTGTTAAATCGAGGTAAATTATGAGATTTCAGTCTGTCAGCTTGCAGTGGTTTCGTGGAGCGGCGGAAAGTGCGGACCTTCAGCTTAGTGGCAGGTCCGGCGTTGTCTATGGTGTTAACGGCGCGGGAAAGAGCTCGTTTGTAGATGCCATCGAGGTTCTTCTTAACGCTGGGCGAATTGGGCATCTAAGTCATGAGTATTCGGGTCGACATCAAGAGAGGGGCATCATCAATGCTTTCCGGCCCGCTGATAAACGAAGCCGGGTTGAGATAACTCTAGTCGACGGCTCATCAAATGCCGCTATTTGGCACTCAAGTGCCCCGACGCTGCGCGACACAGGAGCAACTGCCGTTGAACAATGGGATTATAGGCGGACAGTTCTTCGACAAGAAGAGCTCGCAAATTTCATTAAATCGACCAAAGGTGAAAAATACAGCGCTATACTTCCCCTCTTAGGGTTGTCTGAGCTAGAAGCCAGTGCGGATAATCTCCACAGGCTGGCGAAAGCTATCGAGCGGAAAGGCGATTTATCAGGCCTTCGCGCTAAGCTAGCATCCGCGGATGATCGGCGGAGGTAAGTTTTCGCCAACAAGAACGACGAGCAGCTCCTTGAGCGGTTGGAGCAGCTTCGACTGGCTTACGCACCGGACCAGCCCATCGAGTCGGAAAAGAAGACGGCCGCCAATGTTTTATTGGCCGTAGATGGTAAGATATCGTCTCTTAATGCCGATCAACGACGGGCAGCAGCTATCGGGGAGATAGGCTCAAGCGATCTCCCGGTTCGGCTCCGAAAAGTCACTGAGGCGACAGCAAGAATCGCCGACATTGCTGAACCATTCATTGAGGAGCGCCTCGCAGTTCTCAACGCGGCTGGCAGCTTCATCGCTATTGATAGCGGAGTCGAAGGCCCGCTCCCTTGCCCAGCGTGTGGTCAGCAGATTGAGATCGAAGACTTCCGAATCCACGTGTTGGGTGAGCGCGAGCGGCTTTCCGAGGCACGGAAGCTGTACGATGATCAGAAGAGCGCCATCGAGGAGATGTGCGAGGAGCTTTCTCGGCTTCGAAGCATCGCCGCGAATGAGGATTTAACCCCGTGGCGAGAAGCTTTGCCTACAGCAAGCAAAGAGGGTGTAGACTATCTGCTGGAGCTGTCTGTATCTGAGCTACGAAGGGCGTGCCGCGCCGGTGATCTATTTGAACTTAATGCGAAGGTTGCCCCGTTGGTAGCCAAAGCGGCAGAAGACGCCGCAACTCTTCCTCCAAATGTCCACACACTCATAGAGGAACAGAATCAGGCGCGAGTTTTGCTCGATTCACTCAATGCGACCGTACAGCGAGCAGCAATCGACCGAGCAGACGCATTGATTAGTCTCATCAAGAGATTGGAGACAGGGGTCCGGGAAGAAATCGCAACTCGCGCACGTGAAATATTTCGGAGCATATCTGCGGATATACAGCGGTACTGGAAATTTTTGCAGCCCAATGATAAAATTACAGATGTTCGGCTGGTAGTGCCGGGTGATAACGAGAAAGCTGTCGAGGTCGCTCTACGTTTTCACGGGAGAGAGCAGGACAGTCCTCGACTGACGCTATCCGAAGGACAGCGAAACGCACTTGGGCTGTGCATCTTCCTCGCTATGGCCAGCAAGGCGGGCGATGAGGACAGGCCTATCGTACTGGATGATGTCGTGATCAGCTTCGATCGCGAACATCGTTCGCGTGTAGGCATTTTGCTACAGACATACTTCTCAGCGCGCCAGATCATCCTGTTCACACACGACAGGGAGTGGTATTTTGAGTTGCAGCGATTACTCACCCCTAAAGATTGGAGCTTTCATCGCCTTCGTCCATACGCAACGCCAGCTGTTGGGATAGCCTTTGCTGACCATGGAATGGATATCGCGTCAGCCAAGGCTCGTGCTAAGACAGAGCCCGAGGAGGCGCTCGGCAACATCCGGCGTATCATGGACGTTGCGCTGAGCGAGATCGCGGAGCGGATCGGGCTTCTTCTGCCTCACCTCAGGGGCGATGAGAACGATCATCGCACCGCCGGCCAGTTTCTTGTGGCGCTGGAGCGGGCTGCGACGAGATCGTTCAAGAAGAAGTCTGGCGAGGTCTACGTTCAGAATGCGGAGGCACTCTCGGCGATCAAGAAGACGAAGCCGCAGCTTGCCTTATGGGGCAACCGTGGAACTCACACATTCAGCGGCAGCACTACAGAGGCGGAAGAACTCATCGAAGGTTGTGAGGCCGTAATCAGCGCCTTCACGTGCGAAAGTTGCAGAATGCCATTGGGCGACTACGAAGCTAAGGGCGGCAAGGTTGAGTGCCGATGCGGAGCCTTGCAGTGGCGACCTGAGTAGCGCGATGCCCTGCGTCAAGTGCAGTTGAAGCTGTCGCAGCCCCTTGCTCGGCGTGCGGCCTTCTCCACGGGCCCTCACTCACCGCCCCTCCAAAAACCCATTCTCCCGCAACCAGGCCGTCACGATCCGCCGGATCATCTCCGACCGGTTCGGCTCGTCCTCCTGCGCCCGCGCGACGGCATCGACGGCGGCGGTGACCTCGTCGGGGAAGCGAACCCCCAAACCCGCGGGGTGACGCCGGTCGCGTGGGGCGTGGAGGACCGACGGCGCATCTTTCCTTCCCTGTAGGGGAAGGTGGATCGCCGCGTAGCGGCGAGACGGATGGGGCGCGCGGCACGCGCGTTCGGCGAAGCCGAAATCGACGGGCGAGACGGGCGGCCGCCGATGAGCTTCCGCTGCGCGGAATGCGTCGCTTCGCGCCGCGCCCCATCCGTCTCGGCTTCGCCGAGCCACCTTCCCCTACAGGGAAGGACAGACTTCGGCCCGCCATCTCACCGCAACGCGGTCAACGCCTGCGCCACCAGCTGCCGGATCGCCTCCGATCGCGACGGCGCGCCGTCCTGGCGCGCCCGCCACGCGTCGATCTCGGCGACCTGCTCGGCGGTCAGGCGCACGGGGATGGGGTCCGCGTAGGCGCTGCCCGGCGGGCGGCCGCGCTTTTTTCCTTCTACGGGAATTGACTTCTCGGCCATCTTTCTCGTATACGAAGAATTCTATCGGAAGCGGGAGCACGCTGTGCCCGACCCCACCCATACCGCGCCGCCCGCCGGCGCGCACGATGATTCGCGCCGCGATCACGCGCGCGGCCTGCTCGATGCCATCGACGAGCTGAACCGCGGGCTGAACCTCATGGTGGCGCTGCGGATGGCGGTGGAGAACCTGGACGACCCTGAGCGGAACGGGCTCGCAGAGCTGATTGCGGTCGCCCAGCAGGTCGTCGTCGCCGGGCGCGATCGCGTCGACGCGCTCCGCAGCGCGATGGTCGGCTCGCCGTAGGACGACCGGCCGCCGGTGGCTGGCCTCGCGCGGAGGATGCCCCGAGCCCCGAGGGGCGCGCCCCTCACGCCGCCGTCTTCCCCTCGGCGATCTTCACCAGGTTGCGCAGGATCGACTTCGTCACCTTCAGCCGCCGGTCGACCTCCTCGACGTCGCGGGAGAAGACGATCTTCATGTCCGGGCGCACCTTCGCCGCCGGGCCCTGCTCGGCCACATAGGCGACGAGGCCTTGCGGGTTCGCGAAGGAGTTGTCGCGGAAGGCGACGATGATGCCCTTCGGGCCGGCGTCGATCTTCTCGATGTTGGCGCGCCGGCACAGCAGCTTGATCGCCATCACCTCGAGCAGCTGGTCCACCTCGGGCGGGCGCTCGCCGAAGCGGTCGATCATCTCCGCGCCGAAGGCCTCGATGTCCTCCTGCACGTCGAGCGAGGCGAGGCGGCGGTAGAGGTTGAGGCGCACCTGCAGGTCGGCGATGTAGCTCTCGGGGATCATCACCGGCGCGCCGAGCGCGATGTTGGGCGACCACTGGTCCTCGACCGGCTCGTCGGCGCCTTCCTTGAGCTGGGCGACGGCGTCCTCCAGCATCTGCTGGTAGAGCTCGTAGCCGACCTCCTTGATATGGCCGGACTGCTCGTCGCCGAGCAGGTTGCCGGCGCCGCGGATGTCGAGGTCGTGGGAGGCGAGCTGGAAGCCGGCGCCGAGCGTGTCGAGCGATTGCAGGACCTTGAGCCGGCGCTCGGCCTGGACGGTGAGCGTGCGGTTCGCCGGCACGGTGAAGAGGGCGTAGGCGCGGGTCTTCGAGCGCCCGACGCGCCCGCGCAGCTGGTAGAGCTGGGCCAGCCCGAACATGTCGGCGCGGTGGACGATCAGGGTGTTGGCGGTGGGGATGTCCAGCCCCGATTCGACGATCGTGGTCGAGAGCAGGATGTCGAACTTGCCCTCGTAGAAGGCGGTCATCACGTCCTCGAGCTGGGTCGGCGCCATCTGGCCGTGGGCCACCGCGACCTTGGCCTCGGGCATCTCCCGGTCGAGGAACTCCTTCACCTCCGCGATGTCCTCGATGCGCGGCACCACGTAGAAGGCCTGCCCGCCGCGGTAGCGCTCGCGCAAGAGCGCCTCGCGCACCAGCAGCGGATCGAAGGGCGTGACGAAGGTGCGCACGGCCAGGCGGTCCACCGGGGGCGTCGCGATGATCGAGAGCTCGCGCACGCCGGTGAGCGCCAGCTGCAGCGTGCGCGGGATCGGCGTGGCCGAGAGCGTCAGCATGTGCACCTCGGCGCGCAGCTCCTTCAGCCGCTCCTTGTGGGTGACGCCGAAATGCTGCTCCTCGTCCACCACGACGAGGCCGAGATCCCTGAAGCTCACGGTCTTGCCGAGCAGCGCGTGGGTGCCGACCACGATGTCCATCGTGCCGTCGCGCAGCCCCTCCTTGACGCGCTTCATCTCGGCCGAGCCGACGAAGCGCGAGGCGTGGCCGACCTGCACGGGCAGGCCCCTGAAGCGCTCGGAGAAGGTCTTGAAGTGCTGGCGCGCGAGCAGCGTTGTCGGGGCCACCACCGCCACCTGCTTGCCCGCCATCGCCGCGGCGAAGGCGGCGCGCAGCGCCACCTCGGTCTTGCCGAAGCCGACGTCGCCGCAGACGAGGCGGTCCATCGGCCGGCCCGAGGCCATGTCGGTCAGCACGGTGTCGATGGCGCCGAGCTGGTCCTCGGTCTCCTCGAAGGGGAAGCGCGCGGCGAACTCGTCGTAGAGCCCTTCCGCCGGCGCGAGCTTCGGGGCCTCCTTGAGGATGCGCGCGGCCGCGATCTGGATGAGCTGCCCCGCGATCTCGCGGATGCGCTTCTTCATCCTGGCCTTGCGGGCCTGCCAGGCGCCGCCGCCGAGCTTGTCGAGCTGGACCTCGGTGTCCTCCGACCCGTAGCGGGTCAGGAGGTCGATGTTCTCCACCGGCAGGAACAGCCGGTCGCCGCCGGCATAGTGCAGCTCCAGGCAATCGTGCGGCGCGCCCGCGGCCTCGATGGTCTTCAGGCCGACGAAGCGGCCGATGCCGTGGTCGGCGTGGACGACGACGTCGCCCATGGTCAGCGAGGAGACCTCCGAGAGCACGTCCTGCGGGCGCTTGGAGCGCCGGCGCGGGCGCACCAGGCGATCGCCCAGGATGTCCTGCTCGCCGATGACGGCGAGCCCGTCGGTCTCGAACCCGGCCTCGATGCCGAGCACGGCGAGCGCCACCTCGCCCGGCGCGAGGTCCATGGTCTCGGTGAGGCGCCGCACCGGCTTCGTGCGGGTGATGCCGTGGTCGGCCATGACGTGGCCCAGGCGCTCCCGCGAGCCCTCGGACCAGGCGGCGAGGACGACGATCTTGCCGGCCTGCTGCAGCGCCGTCACGTGCGCGGCGGCGGCCTCGAACACGTTGGTGCCCTCGGCCTCGCGCTCGGCGGTGAAGGCGCGCCCGCGCCGCGCGCCGCAGTCGACGACGAGGCGGCTCTCGGTGGGCGGCAGGGCGAAGGGCGTCACGCGCACGGTCGACCCGCCCTCGAGCCGCGCCGCCCATTCCTGCGCAGAGAGGTAGAGCGCGTCCGGGGCGAGCGGGTTGTAGGGCGCGACGCCGGGCTGGCGCTCGTGCGCTTGGGCCCGGCGCGCGTCGTGGTAGTCGCGGATGGTCGAGAGCCGCTCGGCGGCCGCGTCCTCGGCCTGGTGGTCGAGCACGATCGGCGCGCCCTCGACATAGGCGAACAGCGTGTCGAGCCCGTCGTAGAACAGCGGCATCCAGTGCTCGAGCCCGGCGTAGCGCCGCCCCTCCGAGATCGCCTCGTAGAGCAGGTCGTCGCGCCCGGGCGCACCGAACGCCGCCGCGTAGCCCTGGCGGAAGCGCTTGATCGAGGCGGTGGTCAGCTGCACCTCGGACATCGGCACGAAGTCGAGGCCGCGCATCGTCGTCGTGGTGCGCTGCGTCTCCGGGTCGAAGGCGCGGATCGATTCGAGGCTGTCGCCGAAGAAGTCGAGCCGCACCGGCGCGGCGAGGCCCGGGGCCCACAGATCGATGATGCCGCCGCGCACGGCGTACTCGCCGGTCTCCTGCACCGTGCCGGTGCGCAGGAAGCCGTTGACCTCGAGCCATTGCACGATCGAGTCCATGGCGATGACGTTGCCGGGCTGGGCCGAGAACGTGTCCGCCAGGATGCGCGCCTTGGGCACGGTGCGCTGGAGCAGCGCGTTCACCGTGGTCGAGAGGATGCGCGGGCGCTCGGGCGAGGACTTGGTGCGCGCGAGCCGCGCCAGCGTCGTCATGCGCTGGGCGGAGACGGCGCCCGCCGGCGAGACGCGGTCGTAGGGCTGGCAGTCCCAGGCGGGGAAGGAGAGCACCTCGAGGCGGGGCGCGACGAAGGCGAGCGCCCGCTCCAGCGCCTGCGCCCGCTGCCCGTCCCGCGCCACGTGGACGAGGATCGCCGAGCGCTCCGCCTTCTCCTTCAGGCCGAGCGCCAGCGCGCCCAGCGCCATGGCGTCGAACCCGTCCGGCGCGCCGGCCAGCGCGAGGCTCTCCCCCGCGGCGACGAGGTCGACCGCGCGCTTGGGCAGGAGGGACAGGGACGCGCGGGGGGCGGGCGCTCTTTGCATCGGGGCTCGGGTGTCGTGTCGGCGAGGGATCGCGTGATTGCGAAAACGGCCGAGCGCCCGCCTTCGTTCGGGCGGGCGCTCGCGGGGAGGCGCGGGGCGCTCAGGCGTGGATCGGCGCGCCGTGGGTGTGGAAGCCCTTCAGCCGGCGGAACAGCGGCGTGTCGTAGTTCGCCGGCGTCTCGTCCTCGCCGGTGATCCAGCGGAAGAGATCGCGGTCGGGCACCTCGATCAGCGCCTCGAACGTGTCGAGCTCCGCCTCGGTGAAGCTGCCGATCTCGGCGTCCGCGAAGCGGCCCATGATCAGGTCCATCTCGCGGATGCCGCGATGCCAGGAGCGGAACAGGATCTTGCGCCGCCGCGGATCGAGGTCGGCGCTCGTGCGGGTGGTGCCGGTCATGGGGGCGCTCCGGGATGGGTTGGTCCGGGGCGTATATAGCCGGTGGGGCGGGGATTGGAAGCGCGGGGGTGCCAGCGGGCTGGCCCCCCTCAGAACGCCTTGAACGTGATCACCGTCTTGGTGTCGTCGATCTCGGGGATCGTCTGCACCTTCTCCGCCACGAAGTGGCCGATGTCGAGGTCGCGGTCGATGTGGAACTTGGCGAGGATGTCGTAGTCGCCGGCGGTGGAGTAGATCTCCGAGGCGATCTCGCGGTCGGCCAGCTCGCGGGCGACGTCGTAGGTCTTGCCGAGCTTGCACTTGATCTCGACGAAGAAGGTCTGCACGGCGCGTGGCTCCCGGGGCTGACGAACGACACGCCCTTGGTACGGCGCCCCGTGCGCCCGCGCAAGGGCATCCCGACCCGCGATGCCTCAGCGCGGCGCGCCGATGGGCCCTCGCTCGGAGAGCAGCATGCCCGTGTAGCGCCGCTCCAGGTGGCGCGCGCGCCAGGAGAGCAGCGCCTCGGCCATGCGCAGGCGGGTCGCGGCGCAGGCGGGGTCCCCCGCGCGGTCGATCGTCTCGTGCGGGTCCCCCGCGAGGTCGAACAGGAGCGGCGGCAGGCCGGTGAAGTGGACGTACTTCCAGTCCCGCTCGCGGCGGACGGCCAGCGAGCAGGCGTCGCGGTCGAGGCCGAGCGGGGCCTGCGGCTCCTCCAGCGTGCGGAAGTCGTATTCCCAGTGCACCGCGTCGCGCCAGCTCTGCGGCGTCTCGCCGGCGAGGAAGGGCCCGAGCGCCCGCCCGTCGGCGCCCGGCAGCGCCTCGCCGAGCGCGTCGGCGATCGTCGGCATCACGTCGACCGCCTCGGTGAAGGCCGCGACGCGGCGCCCGTGCCCGGCAGGGCGGCGCGGATCGCGCACGATCAGCGGCACATGAAAGGCGGCGTCGAAGAAGCCGAACTTGCCGAAGGCGTGGTGGTCGCCCAGCATCTCGCCGTGGTCGGCGGTGAAGACGATCAGCGTGCGCTCGAAGCGCCCGCGGCGCTTCAGCTCGGCCACGATCCGGCCGATCGCGGCGTCGACCTCGGCGACGAGGCCCCAATAGGTCGCGCGCAGCACGCGGCGCTCGCGCTCGCCCCAGTCCGCGATCGGCCCGTGCGCGCCGGCGACGAGGCTGCCCTTGCCGATCCGCGGCAGGTGCCAGGCGAGGAACGGATGCAGCGCCGCCTCCGCCTCCAGGCTCCCGCGCCCGACGAAGGGCCCGCCCTCCTCGGGATCGTGCAGCGAGGCATAGGGCTCGGGCGCGATCAGCGGCGGATGCGGGCGCAGGAAGCTGACGTGGGCGAAATAGGGCGCCGCCGGCGGGATCTCGTCGAGCCAGCGCAGGTAGGCGTCGGCGACGAAGGCGGTCTCCGCGTCCTCGGCCGGGTAGACGGTGGGCGCCCCGGTCGGCGGATCGGTGCGCCCGTCGCGCGGCAGGTGCACCGTGCGGATGTCCGCCGCCGGGGCGTAGCCCTTCGCCAGCAGCGCCGCGCGCCAGGCGCCGGCGTCCTCCGGCATGGCGAGGCGCGGGACGAAGCCGGGCAGCACGCCCTCGTAGCTGTGCAGCCGGGGGTCGGCGGGGGCGAGCCCCGCGGGGTCCTCCGACTGGTCGGTGTAGCCGAACAGGGTGGGGCGGTAGCCGCGGCGCAGCGCGAGCTTCGCGACCGTGTCGTGGCGCGCGTCGAGCGGCGCGCCGTTGGCGACCACGCGGTTGCGCATCTGGTAGAGGCCCGTGTAGAGCGCCGCGCGCGCGGGCCCGCAGGGCGCGGCCTGCCCGTAATGCGCGAGGAACGCCGTCGCCTCGGCCGCCAGAGCGTCGAGGTGCGGCGTGCGCACGTGCGGATGGCCGGCATAGCCGAGGCAGTCGCCGCGCAGCTGGTCGGCCGTGATCAAGAGGACGTCGAGGTCCGGCGCGGCAAGGGAGGAGGGGGGAAGGCTCATGGCGGGTTCCTGCTACGCTCCGGTGACGTGAGGATGACGCCGGCTCAGGTGCCCCGTCCGAAGAGGCGCCCCTTCTCCGTCACCGCGATGGCGACGAGGGCGCCGAGGCCGAGCAGGGTCCAGCCCGTGAACAGCGGCACGACGGTGCCGTCGAAGGCACGGCCGACGAGGCCGCCGATCGTCGCCGCCATCAGCGTCGTCACCGAGCCGAAGACGGAGGAGGCGGTGCCGGCGATGTGGCCCATCGGCTCGAGCGCCAGGGCGTTGAAGTTCGAGAAGATCAGGCCCACGAGCAGCATCGCGCCGGCGAGCAGGACGAGGAGCGGCCACAGCGTCAGCACGCCCGCGAGCGCCAGCCCCACGAGGATCGTCGCGATCAGCGTGAACAGCATCACCGCCGCATGCGAGAGCCGCCGCGCCCCGACGCGCCCGACGAGGCTCGCGTTCACCAGAGAGGACACCGCCATGCCGCCCGCCATCGCGGCGAAGGCGAGGGGAAAGAGCGGGCCGAGCCCGTAGAGCTCGCCGAGAACCTGCTCGGAACTGACGAGGAAGCTGAACATGGCGCCGAACATGGCGCCCGCGGCGACGGCGTAGCCGAGCGTCTGGCGGGTGGTGAAGACCTCCCGGAAGGCGCGCGCCAGGGCCCGCGGGCCGATGCCCCGGCGACGCTCCGGCGCCAGCGTCTCGGGCAGGCGCAGCCCCGTCCACAGGATCATCGCGACGCCGTAGACCGCGAGCAGCGCGAAGATCGCGCGCCAGGGCGCCACGAGCAGGATCGCCTGACCGATCGAGGGCGCGACCACCGGCACGGCCATGAAGATCGTCATCGCGAGCGACAGCACGCTCGCCATCCGCCTTCCGCCGTAGCAGTCGCGAACGATCGCGGCGGTGACCACCCGCGGCGCCGCCGAGGCCAGGCCCTGGACCACGCGCCCGACGATGAGCGCCGCGAAGGTCGGCGCGAAGGCGCACAGGATCGCCGCCGCCACGTAGAAGACGAGGCCGGCGAGCAGAACCGGCCGGCGGCCGAAGCGGTCCGAGACCGAGCCGACCAGCAGCTGGCCGAGCCCGAAGCCGATCAGGTAGGCCGGCAGGATCGCCTGGCGGTCGTTCGGGTCGGCGACGGCGAGCGCGGCGCCGATGTCCTGGATCGCCGGGAGCATCACGTCGATGGCGAGCGCGTTGAGCGCCATCAGCGCCGCCACCATCGCGACGAACTCGCGAAACCGCATCGGCGCGTGCCGGTGGGAATCGTCGACCGGCGGCGCGGGGGCGGGCGCGGAGAAGGCGGCGCTCTGGCCGAGCCGGCTCGTGTCGTTCATCGGGGGATCCTCGGGGCACGCGTTGTGCGCCCGATCCGACGCGTGGGCAAGCGGCCGTGGTGCCGGGCAGCCATGCGGAACCGCCGGGCCGCCGCTGCCCCTGCGCGCCTCACGGCACGAACAGCTCGACGACCAGCATGATCACCACGAAGAAGGCGAGCGCCTTCACCACCGCCGCGACCCGCCCCGTCAGCGAGCGGCGCATGCCCGCGGGCGCCTTCGGCGTCAGGTCGATGACGAAGCGCCGGGCGAAGGCGAAGCGCTTCGTGCGCTCGGGAACGTCGTGGGCGGGCTGGAACAGCGCGACGTCGCGGTGGCGCAGCGGCACGACGAGGATCATCCCCGCCGCGAAACCGCCCACGTGCGCCCACCAGGCCACCATCGCCCCCGTGTCGCCCGACAGCGCCATGGCGAGGTTGAGCGCGATCAGGAAGCCGACGAAGATCCCCGCCGGCAGCGCGACGGGGATGCGGTAGCCGACGAGCACGAAGATCTTCGCGCGCGGGTGCAGCATCAGGTAGGCGCCCATGACGCCCGACACCGCGCCGCTCGCGCCCACCACGGGAACGTCCGGGTTGCCGGTGAAGTACGCCTCCGCGAGGCCGCCGGCAGCGCCGGCGAGGAGGAAGAAGAGGGCGTAGCGCCAATGGCCGAGCGCGTCCTCGACGTTGTCGCCGAACACCCACAACGTGATCATGTTGCCGGCGAGGTGCAGGAGCCCCGCGTGCAGGAAGGTGTAGGTGACGAGCGTCGCCCACCCCGGCACGCCCGCCGGGCCCGGCGCAACGGCCCCGACGCCGCCGAGGTCACCGACGAGCTGCGCCGGCAGGAGCGCGTACTCGATCGCCGTCTCGGGAACGAGGAGGAAGGCGATGACGCAGGCCGCGATCAGCGCATGATTGACGTAGGCGCCGCGGACGTGCCGCAGCGGGTTGTCGTCGCCGATGGCGAGCATGGGGGAGGGGCTCCGGGCGAGGGGCGTGACGCTGCGGAGCTTGGCCGACGACGAGGCGGATGGGAAGGGGGAGCGGAGATCAACGGACGCCTCGCGCCGGGAGAACCCCGCCCCTGGCTCGCTGCGCGCGCCGTCCCCGCCCCGATGGGGCGGGAGCTCCTCCCCCGTCGGGGGAGGTGGCGCCGGCGAAGCCGGTGACGGAGGGGGGGCGCCGAAGGCGCGCTTCGGCGAGAGCCGAAACGGGACGCGTCGATCCGGGGATCCCGCCCCTCATCGGCTTCGCGGATCGTCCCCGCCCGAGGGGCGGGGACGCGCGGCTCTCCTCAGCCCAGCGCCTGCGCGAGGTCCGCGATCAGGTCCTCCGGGTCCTCGAGCCCGATCGACAGGCGCACCACGTCGGGGCCGGCGCCCGCGGCGGTGCGCTCGGCGTCGGTGAGCTGGCGGTGGGTGGTGGAGGCGGGGTGGATGATCAGCGAGCGGGTGTCGCCGATGTTGGCGAGGTGGGAGAACAGCTCGAGCTTCGAGACCAGCGCCACGCCCGCGTCGAAGCCGCCCTTGAGGCCGAAGGTGAAGACGGCGCCCGCGCCCTTCGGGCAGTAGCGCTCGGCGAGCCCGTTGTAGGGGTTGCCGGGCAGGCCCGGGTAGGACACCCATTCCACCGCCGGATGCTCCGAGAGGAAGCGCGCCACCACGAGCGCGTTGTCGCAATGGCGCTGCATGCGCAGGGGCAGCGTCTCGATGCCCTGCAGGATCATGAAGGCGTTGAACGGCGAGAGCGCCGGGCCGAGGTCGCGCAGGCCCAGGACACGCGTGGCGATCGCGAAGGCGAAGTTGCCGAAGGTCTCGCCGAGCACCATGCCGCCGTACTCGGGCCGGGGCTTGGAGAGCATCGGGTAGCGCTCGTCGCCCGCCCAGTCGAACGTGCCGCCGTCGACCAGCACGCCGGCGATGGAGGTGCCGTGGCCGCCGAGGAACTTCGTCGCCGAGTGGATCACGATGTCGGCGCCGTGCTCGATCGGCCGGCAGAGATAGGGCGAGGCCATGGTGTTGTCGACGATGAGCGGCAGCTTGTGCCGCTTGGCGATCGCCGAGATGCCGGCGATGTCGACGATGACGCCGCCGGGGTTGGCGATCGATTCGATGAAGATCGCCTTGGTGCGCTCGTTGATCGCCGCCTCGAAGGTGGAGAGGTCCTCCGTGTCGGCCCAGCGCACCGTCCAGCCGAAGTTCTTGTAGGAATGGTTGAACTGGTTGATCGAGCCGCCGTAGAGCTTCTTCGCGGCGACGAACTCGTCGCCCGGCTGCATCAGGGCGTGCATCGTCAGGAACTCGGCCGCGTGCCCGGAGGCCACGGCGAGCGCCGCCGTGCCGCCCTCGAGCGCGGCGACGCGCTCCTCCAGCACGGCGCAGGTCGGGTTGCCGATGCGCGAGTAGATGTTGCCGAAGGCCTGGAGGCCGAAGAGGGAGGCTGCGTGGTCGACGTCGTCGAAGACGAACGACGTCGTCTGGTAGATCGGCGTCGCCCGCGCCCCCGTCGTCGGGTCCGGCGTCGCGCCGGCGTGGATGGCGAGCGTGCTGAACCCGGGGGTGCGGTCGGTCATGGGCGCGTCCTCTTCTGGCGTCTTGACGAAAGAACGATCGTTCTTTTAAGAGAACGCGACCGGGCCGTCAACGGCCTGTTCGCAGTCGCCAATCGTGCGGCGAGGTGTTGCGCATCCGAGGCTCCGTGGTGACGGAGCCGGTCGCGGGGACACATTCGGTTTTCCGAACGCGAGCGTCTCGGACGACCGTGGCCGTCCGCGCGCGACCTTCCTTGAAAGCCGTCGGGAAAGGGTGCAATACCGTCGCGCCGCTCACCGGCCGGCCCGCGGGCCGGCTCCGAGGAGGGATCGGATCGATGACGGAACCGTTGCGGGTCGGGATCGCGGGGCTGGGGACCGTGGGCGCGAGCGTGGCGCGGCTGATGGCGCGCAACGCCGGGAGCCTCGCCATGCGGGCCGGGCGGCCGATGGCGCTCACCGCGGTGTGCGCCCGCGACCGCGCGCGCGACCGCGGCGTCGACCTCTCCCGGGCGACCTGGCACGCCGATCCGCTCGCCCTCGCCCGCGACCCGGAGGTCGACTGCGTCGTCGAGCTGATCGGCGGCGACGAGGGGCCGGCGCGTGCGCTCGTCGAGGCCGCGCTCGGGGCCGGCAAGCACGTCGTCACCGCCAACAAGGCGCTGCTGGCGAAGCACGGCATGGCGCTCGCGCGCATCGCCGAGGAGCGCGGCGTCGCGCTCGCCTTCGAGGCCTCCGCCGCCGGCGGCGTGCCGGTGGTGAAGGCGCTGCGCGAGGCGCTCGCGGGCAACCGCGTGGCGCGCGTGTCGGGCATCCTCAACGGCACCTGCAACTACATCCTCTCGCGCATGGAGGCGGAAGGGCTCTCCTTCGCCGAGTGCCTCGCCGACGCGCAGCGGCTCGGCTACGCGGAGGCCGACCCGACCTTCGACGTCGAGGGCTTCGACACCGCCCACAAGCTCGCGATCCTCACCTCGCTCGCCTTCGGCGTCGCGCTCGACCCGGACGCGATCTACGTCGAGGGCATCTCCAAGATCACGCCGCTCGACCTGCGGATGGCGGCCGAGCTCGGCTACCGGATCAAGCTCCTCGGCGTCGCCGAGCGCACGCCGACCGGCATCGAGCAGCGCGTTCACCCGACCATGGTGCCGCGCACCTCCTCCCTGGCGCAGGTGATGGGGGTCACCAACGCCGTCACCATCGACGCGGACGCGGTCGGGGAGCTCAGCCTCATCGGCCCGGGGGCCGGTGGTGACGCGACGGCGTCCGCCGTGATCGCCGACATCTGCGATGTCGCCGCCAACGTGGTGCGCCCGGCCTTCGGCATCCCGGCGGAGCGCCTCGCCGCTCCCGAGCGCGCGCCGATGCAGCGCCACGAGGGCGGCTACTACATCCGCCTGTCGGTCTTCGACCGGCCCGGCTCCGCGGCCGGGATCGCCACCCGCATGGCCCAGGCCGACATCTCGCTCGAGAGCATCATCCAGCACCGCGCCCGCACCGCCGACGCCGATCCGTCCGGCCGCTCGGGCGCGCCGGTGCCGGTCGTGCTCATCACCTACGCGACCACCGAGGCTGCGATCCGCGAGGCGCTCGCGCGCATCGACGCGGACGGCCACGTGGCCGAGCCGCCGCAGGTCGTCCGGATCGAGCGCGAGTGAGGGACGTTGTCCCCGGGGCAAACGCCGCCCCGTCCGATACAAAGAAGGAGGTCCGGTTCATGAAGCCCCCGTCACGCGTCGCCCCCAACGTGTTCATCGAGCGCATCCTGACGCTCGAGCTCGTCCGCGTCACCGAGCGCGCCGCCGTCTCCGCGGCGCGACTGCGCGGGCGTGGCGACGAGAAGGCCGCCGACCAGGCGGCGGTGGACGCCATGCGTCGCGAGCTGAACAGGCTCGGCATCGACGGCACCGTCGTCATCGGGGAGGGGGAGCGCGACAAGGCGCCGATGCTGTTCATCGGCGAGAAGGTGGGCAACGGCACCGGGCCGAAGGTCGACATCGCGGTGGACCCGCTCGAGGGCACGACGCTGTGCGCCAAGGACATGCCGGGCTCGATCGCCGTGATGGCGATGGCCGAGGGCGGCACGCTGCTCGCCGCACCCGACGTCTACATGCACAAGATCGCGGTGGGGCCCGGCTATCCGGCCGGCGTCGTCGACCTCGACGCGACGCCGACCGACAACATCCACGCCCTCGCCAAGGCCAAGGGCGTGTCGCCCTCCGAGATCACCACCCTCATCCTCGACCGCCCGCGTCACCACGACCTCATCGCCGAGGTGCGTGCCACGGGTGCGGCCGTGCGGCTCATCTCCGACGGCGACATCGCCGGCGTGATCTACACGACCGACCCGGCGAAGACCGGCATCGACCTCTATCTCGGCATCGGCGCGGCGCCCGAGGGCGTGATCGCCGCCGGCGCGCTGCGCTGCATCGGCGGCCAGATGCAGGGGCGCCTCATCCTCGACACCGAGGAGAAGCGCGAGCGCGCCTTCGGCATGGGCGTGAAGGACCCGAACAAGAAGTACGACGTCGGCGAGCTCGCCTCGGGCGACGTCATCGTCGCCGCCACCGGCGTGACCGACTCGGCGCTGACCATGGGCGTGAAGTTCGGCCACGAGGTGATCGAGACCGAGACCGTGGTCTACCGCTCCGCCACCGGCACGGTGCGCAAGATCGCCGCCGAGCACCGGGAATGGGCGAAGTTCCACCTGGATTGAGGGGCGGAGGCGCCTGTTGACGCCCCACCTGAGGCGGTCGTAAGCCTCGGCGCCCGTTCCCGTACCCTTGGAAGCCTCTTTCGATGATCGACCCGGACGTCCTGCGCTCCGCCACCGCCTGGCCCTTCGAGGAGGCGCGCAAGCTCGTGGCGCGCCTGGAGCGTACCGGCAAGAAAGAGGTCGTCTTCGAGACCGGCTACGGGCCGTCCGGCCTGCCGCACATCGGCACGTTCGGCGAGGTGGCGCGCACCACGATGGTGCGCAACGCCTTCCGCACGCTGACGGACGACGCCGTGCCGACCCGCCTCGTCGCCTTCTCCGACGACATGGACGGCCTGCGCAAGGTGCCGGACAACCTGCCGAACCAGGACCTCCTGCGCGGCGCGCTCGGCCTGCCGCTGACGAAGGTGCCCGACCCGTTCGGCACGCACGAGAGCTTCGGGCACCACAACAACGCGCGCCTGCGCGCCTTCCTCGACGCCTTCGGCTTCGACTACGAGTTCCTGTCCTCGACGGAGTGCTACGCCTCGGGTCGCTTCGACGACACGCTGCGGCTCGTGCTCGCGCGCTACGACGCGGTGATGGCGGTGATGCTGCCCACGCTCGGCGAGGAGCGGCGCGCCACCTACTCGCCCTTCCTGCCGATCCACCCGGAGACGGGCGTCGTCATGCAGGTGCCGACGGAGGAGCGCAACGTCGCCGCCGGCACCATCGTCTGGCGCGACCCCGAGACCGGTGCGCGCTACGAGACGCCCGTCACCGGCGGTCACGCCAAGCTGCAGTGGAAGCCCGACTGGGCGATGCGCTGGGTGGCGCTCGGCGTCGACTACGAGATGGCGGGCAAGGACCTGATCGATTCCGTCAAGGTCTCGGGCGCCATCGTGCGCGCGCTCGGCGCCGAGCCGCCGGAGGGCTTCAACTACGAGCTGTTCCTCGACGAGAACGGCCAGAAGATCTCGAAGTCCAAGGGCAACGGCCTGACCATCGACGAGTGGCTGACCTACGGCACGCCCGAGAGCCTGTCGCTCTACATGTACAACCGCCCGCGCGAGGCGAAGCGGCTGTTCTTCGACGTGATCCCGAAGCACGTCGACGAGTATCTTTCGTTCCTCGAGCGCTACCAGCGCCAGGACGACAAGAACCGCCTCGGCAACCCGGTCTGGCACATCCACGGCGGCAGCCCGCCGGAGCCGGAGACGGTGCAGAGCGAGGGCGGCAACGCGCCCGCCGCGCAGATCACCTTCGGCATGCTGCTCAACCTCGTGGCGGTGGCGAACGCCGAGGAGCCGGGGCTCTTGTGGGCCTTCATCCGGCGCTACGCGCCGACCGCGTCGCCGCAGACGCATCCGCGGCTCGACCGGCTCGTCGGCCTCGCCGTGCGCTACTACCGCGACTTCGTGCGCCCGCAGAAGACCTACCGCGCGCCCACGCCGGAGGAGCGCGCCGCGCTCGAGGACCTCGACCGCGCGCTGGCGCCGCTCGAGGGCTCGACCGACGCGGCCGCCCTGCAGGACGTGGTCTACGAGGTCGGCCGCACGCATTTCCCCGACACGTCCGGCAAGTCGAAGAGCCCGGACGGGCGCCCGGGCGTCTCGCAGACCTGGTTCTCGACCCTCTACCAGGTGCTGCTCGGCGAGGAGCGCGGGCCGCGCTTCGGCTCGTTCGTGGCGCTCTACGGCGTCGCGGAGACGCGGGCGCTGATCGCGAAGGCGCTCGCCGGGAAGCTGGAGCGCGAGCACGCGGCGTTTCTCGAGGAGCGGGGCGGCGCCGGCTGAGAGCTTCGGCCAGGGGCCGCGGCGGGCGACTTGAAAGCCTTCCGCGTCCCGGCGATCATGCCCCAACCAAATCGCCGTCGCCGAGCCGGGGACCGAGGGTCATGCACCAGGCGAGCCTGTTCCGAGGCCTCTCGGCCTTTCCTCTCACCCCGATCGACGCCGACGGCCACCTGCAGGCGGACGTGCTCGGCGCGCTTCTCGCCCGAATCCGATCCGCGGGAGCGGATTCGATCGGGCTCCTCGGCAGCACCGGCGCCTACGCCTACCTCAGCCGCGCCCAGCGGCGTGAAACGGTCCGCGTGGCGGTGGAGTGCGTCGGCGGGAAGGTCCCGATCATCGTGGGCGTCGGCGCGCTGCGCACCGACGAGGCGCAGGCGCTGGCGCGAGACGCCGAGGCCGCAGGCGCGGACGGGCTCCTGCTCGCACCGGTCTCGTACACGCCGCTGACCGACGAGGAGGTGTTCCAGCACTTCGTCGCCGTGACGGAGGCGAGCCGCCTGCCTCTGTGCGTCTACAACAACCCGGCGACGACCCGGTTCAGCTTCGGCGAAATGCTGCTCGCCCGGCTGGCGGCGCTTCCCAGCGTCGTGGCCGTGAAAATGCCTTACCCCGCGAGCGGAGACGTCGAGAGCGACCTCGCGTCCCTGCGGGCGGCCCTGCCGGACGGCTTCGCCATCGGCTACAGCGGCGACTGGGGGGCCGCGGACGCGCTTCTGGCGGGATGCGACGCCTGGTTCAGCGTCGTCGCGGGGCTGCTTCCGGCCGAGGCGCTGGCCCTCACGAGGGCGGCGCAGGCGGGCGACGTCGCCACGACGGATCGGATCGACGCCGCCTTTCGGCCGCTCTGGGAGCTGTTCAAGGCCCATGGCAGCTTCCGGGTCGTGCACGCCATGGCGGGCGCGCTCGGCATCGCGACCCTCGCGCCGCCGCGCCCGATCCTCCCATTGGGCGACGGGATCCGCGCCGAGCTCGAGGTGGCGCTGGACCGCGTCCTGACGCAGGTCCGGTGAGCGGTCGCGACGGCGCCGCGACCCAGCCTCACCAGAAATCCGGCACGCGTGCGGTCGGCGGCGGCAGGGCGCGCTCGTCGGGAAGACCGATATCGCGCGCGAGACGCGCGTCCAGCTCGGTGAGAAGCTTGCGTTCCCGAGCGTTCCGGCACGCGTCGCGGACGGGGGCGAGGAGCGATCCGGCACGGCGCCGGAGAGCTGCGCCGAAAGACGGCGCGCGCGTCGCCCGCGTGCCCGCGTCATCGGTCGTCCTGTAAGCTCCTTTCGTCCCGGCAGTCATGGCGCGCGCTCCGTTTTCCGGTGTGTCGGAAGGGAGTGATGGCGCTATGCTGGACCGGCTGCGAGTCGGCGTTTCTCGCATGCTGTAAGCAGGGCTTTCAGATGGACTGGTCCGACCTGCCCCCGCTCTCCATGCTTCGAGCCTTCGAGGCGGCCGCGCGCCACGGCGGGTTCTCCGCCGCGGGGCGCGAGCTCAACGTCACGCACGCGGCGATCGCGCAGCAGGTGCGCGCCCTCGAGGAGCGGCTGGGCCTCACGCTGATGCGCCGCGAGGGCCGGGGCCTCGCGCTCACGCCCGAGGGCGAGCGGCTCGCCGCCAGCCTGCGCGAGGCGATGGACCTGATCCGCGAGGGCGTCGGTGCGCTGATCGCCGGCGCGGCCGAGCGGCCGGTGCAGGTGACGACCACGACGGGCTTCGCTGCGAGCTTCCTCGCGCCGCGGCTCGGCGCTTTCCGCACCGAGCATCCGGACATCGAGCTGATGATCAACCCCAGCGCGAAGATGGTGGACCTCGCCCGGTCCGACTTCGATCTCGCCGTGCGCTACGGCGAGGGCGGCTGGGAGGGCGTCGAGGCGGAGCGGCTGCTCATTTCGCCGAAGGTCGTGGTCGCCACGCCGGAGCTCGTCGGATCCGGGCCGATCCGCGAGCCGGAGGATCTCCTGCGCTACCCCTGGATCCAGGAGCTCGGGCTCGGCGAGTGGCACGCTTGGCTCGCGGCGCGCGGGCTCTCCGCGGGCCAGAAACGGGACATCCATCACCTGCCGGGTCACATCGCCATCGCCGCCCTGCGGGAGGGCCAGGGGATCGGCCTCACGGCGCGCATGCTGGTGGAGGCGGACCTGGCGGCCGGACGGCTCGTCGCCCTGTTCGACGACGCCACCCTGACGCCGACGGCCGGCTACTGGCTGGTGCGCCGTCCCGGCCGCATGCGCCCGAGCGCGGTGGCCTTCGCGGACTGGCTGCGCCGCGAGGCGCGCGAGGATGGGGTGCGACAGGCGGGTGAGGGCAGATGAGAAAAGGGCGACCCCGCGGGACCGCCCCTTCGAAAAAGGTCGCGCGGATCGGCGAGGCGGAGGATCACTCCTCCTCCTCGTCCTCCGGTCCCTTGAGGTTCTTCAGCTTGGCGAACACCGTGTCGGCCTCCGCGCGCTCCTCCACCTCGCGGCGGCGCTGGGCGCCGTAGCCGCCGTACTCCTCCTCCTCCGGAGGCTGGTAGCCCGGATCGGTCGAGACGTCGGCCGGCAGCAGCGTCTGGCCGCCCTCGCCGGCGGGCGCGGGCGGACGGTCCTTGGCGGCGCGCTGGACCTCGAGGTCGAGGTCGATCTGCGAGCACAGGCCCAGCGTGACCGGGTCGAGCGGGGAGAGCGAGGCCGAGTTCCAGTGCGTGCGCTCGCGGATCTGCTGGATCGTCGTCTTGGTCGTGCCGACGAGGCGCATGATCTGCGCGTCCTTGAGCTCCGGATGGTTACGCAGCAGCCAGAGGATGGCGTTGGGCCGGTCCTGGCGACGCGAGACCGGGGTGTAGCGCGGGCCGCGCTTGGTCTTGATCTCGGGCAGGCGCACCTTCGGCGGCGCGATCTTGAGCCGGTATTCCGGATGCTTCTGCGCCTTCTCGATCTCCTCGTGCGTCAGCTGGCCCGTGGTGATCGGGTTCGCGCCCTTGATGCCGGCCGCCACCTCGCCGTCGGCGATGCCCTTCACCTCGAGCGGGTGGAGCTTGCAGAAGTCGGCGATCTGATCGAACGTCAGCGACGTGTTCTCGACGAGCCAGACGGCGGTCGCCTTCGGCATCAAGGGAACGGCAGCGGACACGGGACTTCCTCCTGGAAACGAGCGCGGGACCGCGGATCTCTCGCGATGCGCCTGCGCGCGGCAAACCTTCTCCGTGCTCCGACCCGGCCTGCGGCCGGAGCGACGACGTACCCGATTGTGAGGGGACGGGGAGAATATAGGCGTTTCGCGCGCGGGGCGCAACGAGGATGCGCGGGGGCGGGGGCGCGCTAAGCCATCGTCAGCACGATCTTCCCCACATGCGCGCTCGAATCCATCCGCGCATGCGCCTCGCGCACCTGCTCCAGGGGATAGGTCGAATCGATCACCGGCCGGCAGCGGCCCTGGCCGATGAGCGGGATCACCTCGCGGGCGAGCGCGGCGGCGATCTCGGCCTTCTGGGCGACCGAGCGCGGGCGGAGCGTCGAGCCGGTGTGGGTGAGCCGCTTCATCATCAGGCGACGGTAGTCGACCTCGACCTTGGGGCTCTTCAGGAAGGCGATCTGCACGATCCGGCCTTCCACCGCCGCGGCCTCGTAGTTGCGCGGGATGTAGTCGCCGCCGACCATGTCGAGGATGAGATCGACGCCGCGCCCGTCGGTGAAGTCCTTGGCGGCGGCGACGTAGTCCTCCTCCCGGTAGTTCACCGCCCGGTCGGCGCCGAGCGCGAGGCAGCGGTCGCACTTCTCGGCGGAGCCCGCCGTGACGATCACCCGCGCGCCGAAGGCCTTGGCGAGCTGGATCGCGGTGGTGCCGATCCCCGAGGAGCCGCCGTGGACGAGGAGCGTCTCGCCCGCGGCGAGCCGTCCGCGGTCGAACACGTTGGTCCAGACCGTGAAGTAGGTCTCCGGGATCGCGCCGGCCTCGATCATCGAGAGGCCCGCGGGCACCGGCAGCGTGTTGTCCTCGTGCGCGAGGCAGTACGGCGCGTAGCCCCCGCCGGGGACGAGGGCCATCACCGCGTCGCCCACCGCCCAGCGCTGCGCGCCCGGCCCGCGGGCGACGACGGTGCCCGCGATCTCGAGGCCGAGCACGTCCGGCGCACCGGGGGGAGGGGGGTAGTTCCCCTCGCGCTGGATCACGTCGGGCCGGTTGATGCCCGCCGCCGCGACCTTCACCAGGATCTCGCCGGGCCCGGGCGTCGGCACGGGGCGCTCGACGAGCGTCAGGACCTCCGGCCCGCCGCCGCCCTCGGCGACCACGGCATGCATCGTCTGCGGGATGGTGTCGCTCGTCGTCTCCGCCACGGCTCGGCTCCCTCGCGATCGGTCTCGTGCCGGCGAGGTGACACGCCCCCGCGCGGATTGGCAAGCCGTGCGATCGCGCCCGCGGGGTTGGCCATCGGGGACGGGGCGCGCTATCATCCCGGCCCGATCATCGGCGCGGAGGAGACGGACATGTCCATCGATCCCTTCGGCGAGGAGCTGCCGCGGCCCCGCCCCGACACGCACGTGATCGGGCAGGATCTCGCGCATCTCTCGATCGAGGAGCTCGACGAGCGCATCGCGGCGATGGAGACGGAGATCGGGCGCCTGCGCGAGGCGAAGGCGAAGAAGCAGGTCTCGCGCACGGCCGCGGACGCCTTCTTCAAGCCCGCGACCTGAGACTGCCGCGGAGCGGGCCGCAGTGCCTCGGCGCGTGTGCCGAAATCGGCCAGGTCGCTCGTGTTTCTCGCCGCGCATTAACGCGTCGTTAAGCTTCCTGCTTCATGAATATGGGTATCCAGTCCTTCTGGATGCGAGTGGCTCCTGTCCACTCTGTTTGACGCCTCCCTGTTGACGACTTCAGAGCCGCCTCACGGCGGCTCTTTTTTGTGCGCGCCGTCCCGCCACCGGCGGACGGGCGGGCGACCGCCGTGAGATCGGCGCGTGCGGGCGAGGTGTCCGACGGCGGGACGCCCGCCGCTCGCCTCCTCCGGTCCGCCCCGCGGCCCGCCTCCCGAGGGATGTGACGGAGCCGGGCATGCCGTTCTCGTCCCGTTAACGTTAACCACATCCTAACGGAGCGCGCGGGCGCGTTCGGCGCTAGCCTTGCTCCAACGACTCGGGAAAGCCGCGCGTCGTATCGTGCCGGCACAATTCGAGACAAATTTTCGTCAGGAGGCGGCACATGAACGCGGACATCACTTTCCGGGACACCCGCGATCCGGTCGATTTCGGGCGGACCTTCGTGCACTCCGACGCGTTCCGTGCGCTGTTCCGCGACGGGATGGCGCTAGTGGAGGAGACGGCCGCCTATCTCGACGGGCAGGGCCGCGAGGAATCGCGGACGCTTCCGCGCCAGGCGGCGCTCACCTACGCCAGCGAGAGCATGCGGCTGACCACGCGCCTGATGCAGATCGCCTCGTGGCTCCTCGTCCAGCGCGCCGTCGCCGAGGGCGAGATCACGGCGGAGGAGGCGCTCAAGGAGAAGACCCGCGTGCGCCTGACCCGGCAGGAGAGCGCGAGCCCGGTCTTCGACGCCGCCGCGCTGCCGGAGCGCCTCAAGGAGCTGATCGGCACGAGCGTGCGCATGCATGCCCGCATCGTTCACCTCGACGGCGTCATGTCCGAGGCGATCGCCGAGCCCAAGCCGGCGGCGGACAGCCCGGTCGCCATGCAGCAATGGCTGATCCGCTCCGCCTTCGGCGGCGGCTGAGCGGGGAGGGCCTGCTGCGGCGAAAAGCAGCGGGCGACGCGCGCGGCGGTTCGGGTTAACCTCTCGTTCACCATAACGAAGAGGGAGCGGTCGTCATGCGTGCATCCATCGTCGTCAAGGGCACCGCGTCGGGCGCGCTCGCGCTCGGCCTCCTCGCCGCCGGCCCGGCCGCCGCACAATGCGCGTGGGACGCGGCGCATCGCGACCAGGTGATCGCCTCCACCGTCGAGGCGCCGGTGCTGCGCACCGACGAGGGCCGCGTCGTGCTCGCGCCGCGCACGCCCGCCCCGCGCGAGATCGTCGTCACCCGGGGCGTGCCCGCGGTGACCGGCATACGTCCCGCTCCGGTCGAGCCGCCGGCGATCTACGTCATCGAGGCGGCGGGGACCGTCCTCGTCGACCCGTCCTGACGCGGCTGCGCGTCACAGCCGCCGCGTCAGCGCGTAGAGCGCGATCGCGGCGGCGTTGGAGACGTTGAGGCTCTTGATGGCGCCCGCCATGTCGAGCCGGGCGACGGCGTCGCACAGCGAGCGCGTGCGCGCCCGCAGGCCCTTGCCCTCGGCCCCCAGCACGAGCAGGGCCGGCCGGCGCGCGGCGAGGCTCTCGAACGTCTCCTCGCCTTCCGAATCGAGGCCGACGCGGAGGAAGCCGCGCTCGCCGAGCCGGTCGAGCGCGTCGCCCAGGTTCTTCACGACCACGAACGGGACGTGCTCCAGCCCTCCCGAGGCGGACTTCGCCAGCACCCCCGTCGCCGCCGGCGAATGCCGCGCCGTCGTCAGGATCGCCGTGACGCCGAAAGCGGCGGCGGTGCGCACGATGGCGCCGACGTTGTGCGGGTCGGTGATCTGGTCGAGCGCGAGCACGAGCGCGTCGTCGGGCAGGGTGTCGAGGTCGTAGCCCTCCAGCGGCTCGGCCTCGGCGTAGAGCCCCTGGTGCACGGCGTCGGGGGCGAGCAGCGCGTCGATCTCGCCGGGGCGCACGATCTGCGGGCTCGCGGCGATGCCGGGCAGCTCCTCGGCGAGCCGGCGCGCGGCGTTCTCGGTGGCGAGCAGGCGATGGATCGTCCGCTTGCCGTTGCGCAGCGCCTCCGCGACGGGGTGCCATCCGTAGAGCACGACGGCGTCGTCGAGATCCGGACGCGGCGCGCGTGCGCGCGGCCCGCGGGAACGCGCCCGCGCGCCGGGGCCGATGCGCCCGTTCGCGCCGCGGGCGTGCGGCGGCTTGCCGGGGGGCTTGCGAGGCGGCTTGCGATCGTCTGGCACGGGTGCGGCTCCGGTCGGTGCTGGCGAGGGCATGCGCGTCGAGCGCGCCGTGGTCAAGGCCGCGGCGCTCGCTGCCCGTCCCCAAATCGGGCGGATGCGCGCGATTTCGCCGTTGACACGTCCCGCCGGGGTCACCATAAGAGCCCCCACGCCACGGCCGAGGCGTCGGGCGCGGCCCGGCGCACCGAGAGATCGGCAGCCGGAGCGGACGGGGGAATGTCCCGAGCGGCAAAGGGGGCGGACTGTAAATCCGCTGGCTTACGCCTTCGTAGGTTCGAGTCCTACTTCCCCCACCATCTCCGACGCGCTAGAACTCCACCACGCCCGGGCGGGTGTAGCTCAATGGTAGAGCAGCAGCCTTCCAAGCTGACGACGAGGGTTCGATTCCCTTCACCCGCTCCAGCGCTCCTGATCCATACGCAGCAACGCTTTCCGGGCTCCCGCGAGGGGGCCTTCGTCGTGCCGGCGCAGGGCGCCGGTCGGCGGGCGAGCGTGTCGGTCTCGTCGTCCCGGATCCGGCTCTCAATCGTCGCTGCGGATGCTCTCGTGTTCCACCGCGTCCGTCGGCAGGCGGCGTGAGAGGTCGTCGAGGCGTCCGAGGAGCTCGAGCAGCGTCGCCAGCTCCTCCTGCTCGAAGTGGCTCTTGAGCCATTGATTCCGCCACTCGACGAAGCGCGCCAGATGGTCGTGCAGGGCGGCGCCGTCCGGGGTGAGCTGCGCGGCGGTGCGGCGTCCGTGGTCGGGGTCGGCGCGCACCACGACGAGGCCTCGGGCCGTGAGCGTTCTGAGCGCCCGGGTCACCGTGCCGCGATCCGTCGCCGCGAGCTCCGCGAGGCGGATCGGCGCGAGCCGGCCGTGGCGGCCGAGCAGGAAGAGCGTGCGCAGCTCGGGCAGGCCGATCCCATGGCGCTGCGTGTAGGTGGAGGCGACGCTCTGCACGAAGCGGGTGGCGAACCCGACGACCTGGTGCAGCAGCAGCTCCGTGAAGTCGACGGACGTCTCCACGCGCGGCGGCTCGGGCAGGTGAGGGCGGCCCGCCTTACGCGCCGGCACCGCCTCGGTCGGCGTGTCCTCGTGCGTCCGCGCACCGCCGGATCGGCGCGCGAGGCGACGGTCGTCCTGATCGCTCATGCCTGCTGATCGCTCATGCTCGCCCTCCGCGCCCACCAAAGCGCGAATCCGGCGTCGAGGGAAGCTTGTCGCCGTCACGGGCAGCTGGTATGTTGACCCGTCAACAAGAAACGCCGAACCGGGCGTGCGCGGGCCGAGAGGGGCCCGATCGGGAGGAAACCACATGCGTCGCATCGCCATTGCGGCGATCGCGGCCGGCGCCGCCCTGTGCGCCGCGGCCGCGTCCGCCACCGAGCTGAAGCTCGCCCATTTCATGTCGCCGCAGCATCCGATGGACCGGCACGTGATGACGCCGCTGGCCGAGGAGATCGCGGCCAAGACGAACGGCGCGCTCACCATCAAGGTCTATCCCGCCGGCGAGCTCGGCGCGGGTCCGAACCAGCAGTACCGCCGCGCCGTCACCGGCATCGCCGACATCGCCTTCAACCTGCCGCAGTACACGCCGGCGCAGTTCCAGCGCTCGGTGATGCTGCACGTGCCGGGCCTGTTCGCCGATCCGGAGAGCGCGACTGCAACCATCTGGGACAACATCGACGCGCTCGACGGCGATTTCGAGCAGGTCGAGCTCCTCGCCTTCTGGACCAACAATCCGTCGATCCTGTTCAGCCGCGAGACGCCGGTGCGGTCGCTCGCGGATGTCTCCGGCCTCAAGGTGCGCATCCCCGATCCGGTGACCGCGTCCATCGTCGAGGCCTGGGGCGGCATCCCGGTCTCGCTGCCGGCGACCGAGGTCTACAACGCCATGAGCACGGGCGTGGTCGACGCGGTGATGATCGACGCCTCGGCGGTGGGCTCCTACAATCTCCACGAGGTCGCGAAGCACGTCACGACCAACGTGCCGGGAGCGCTCTCCACCTTCACGCTGATCATGAACAGGGGCGCCTACGACAAGCTCTCCGACGAGCAGCGCGCAGCTCTCGACGATCTCACCGGGCGCGACCTGTCGATGCGCGCGGCGACGGCCTTCAAGGCGGCGGGCGATCGCGGCATCGCCATGCTGCGTGAGGCGAATGTCGAGCTGATCACGCTCGAGCCCGACGCGCGCGCGGCCTTCGTCGCGGCCATGGCGGCCCCGATCGCGGCCGAGCTGAAGGCGCAGGGCGAGGCGGTCGGCCTCGACGGCGAGGCCTTCCTCGCGCGCTTCGCCGCGGCGAACTGAGCCGGCGAGAGGGCGAGGCGATGGACCCGGTCTCGGATCGGCCGCCGGGCGGCGGCACGCGCCTCGAGCGCTGGGCGGCGGCGGGCATCGCCGTCGTCGGCGGGGCGGGGGTGGTGGCGCTGATGCTGCTCACCGTCTCCGACGCGCTGCTGCGCACCTTCGCCAACGCGCCGATCCTGGGCGCCAACGACCTCACCCAAGTGATCCTCGCGATCGTCGTCGCCGCCTCGGTGCCGCTGTGCATCGCGAGCGACCGGGCGGTGGCGATCACGGCGCTGATCGACAGGATGCCGCGAACGGCCGGCGGGGCCCTGCGCCGCGCCGGCTACGCGGCGTCGGCGGCGGCGCTCGCTTATCTCGCCTGGCGCTGCTTCGTGAACGGCGGGGAGGCGGCGATGTTCGGCGAGACGACGATGCTGCTGCGCATCCCCTACGGCCCGTTCTACTACGCGCTGGCCGCCGGCTTCGGCCTCTCCGCCGTGCTGTTCGCGGCGGGCGCCCTGCGCGGGAGGCTCGCGCCGTGAGCGCGGCGGCGGTCGGCGTCGTCGGCTTCCTCGGCCTGTTCGCCCTGATGGGGCTCGGCGTGCCGGTGGGCGTCGCCATGCTGATCGCGGGGCTCGCCGGGCTCGTCGCGCTCACCGACCCGATCTCGGCGGCCTACACGCTCTCGGGCCAGGCCTTCGCCACGGCCTCGCACTACGAGCTGACCGTGCTGCCGCTGTTCATCCTGATGGGCAACCTCGCCTCCGCGGCGGGCCTGTCGAAGGACCTCTACGACGCCGCCTATCGCTGGCTCGGCGCGCGCAAGGGCGGGCTCGCGGGGGCGACCATCGTCGGCTGCGCCGGCTTCGCGGCCTTGTCCGGCTCCTCCATCGCCTCGGCGGTGACGATGGGGCGCGTCGCCTACCCGAACATGCGCCGCTACGGCTACGGCCAGAAGCTCTCCACCGGCGCCATCGCGGCGGGCGGCACGCTCGGCATCCTGATCCCGCCCTCCACCGGCTTCGTGCTCTACGCCATCCTCACCGAGCAATCGATCGGGCGGCTGTTCATGGCGGGCGTGCTGCCGGGGCTCCTGCTCACCGGGCTCTTCCTCGTGACCATCGCCATCGTGGTGCGGCTTCGCCCGGAGGAGGGGCCGAGCGGCCCGGCCTCGACCTGGGGCGAGCGGATCGCCTCGCTGTGGCGGGCGACGGGGATCGTCGGCATCATCGTGGTGACGATCGGCGGCATCTATACCGGCGTGTTCACGCCGGTCGAGGCGTCCGGCGTCGGCGCCTTCCTCGCGGCAATGATGCTCGTCCTGCGCGGCGGCTTCACCCGCGAGACGCTCGCCGCCTGCCTCGTCGACACGCTGCGCACGACGGGGATGTGCTTCCTCATCCTCATCGGCGCCAACGTCTTCGCCCCCTTCGTCTCGCTCTCGGGCCTGCCCGGCATCGTGGCGAACGGCTTCGTCTCGGCCGAGCTCGGGCCCTACACGGCGATCCTGATCATCGTCGCGCTCTACGCCGTGCTCGGCATGGTGATCGAGGGGCTGTCGCTGATGGTGATCACCCTGCCGATCACCTTCCCCGTGGTGGTCGGGCTCGGCTTCGACCCGATCTGGTTCGGCGTGATCATGGTGATCGTGCTCGAGATGGGTCTGATCAGCCCGCCGGTCGGGGTGAACTGCTTCGTCGTCTCGACCATCGCGCGGGACACGAAGCTCGAGACGATCTTCGCCGGCGTCATGCCCTTCTGGGGCGCGATGCTGGTCTGCATCGCCCTCCTCGTTTTCTTCCCCGAGATCGCGCTCACGCTCCCCAACGCGATGTTCGCGACGCCCTGACGGTATCCATGCGCCTCTTCTCCACCAGAACCCGCCCCGTCCATCTCGGCCCCTATCCGCTGGAGCGCCTCGCCCGGCAGGACGCGGCGCCCGACCTCTCCCGGCTGCCGCCGCACGCGGCGCTCGACTGCGACGCCTCCGCCGACGCGAGCACCATCGCCGGCGCCATCGGGCTCTTCATCGGCATGCTCGACGCGATCCGCGAGGGCGCGGTGGCCGCGACGAAGGCGCCGATCCCCGACGACCCGCAGGAGCGGGCGAACAATATCAAGGCAGCGGGCTACTTCTTCGACGCGAGCCAGATGGGGATCTGCCGCCTGCCCCCCGAGGCGCTCCTCGCCGAGCCGACGCGCAACCCGGCCCTCGACGCGCTCGTCGCGCGCATCGAGAGCGGCCAGACCAAGACCTTCTCGTCGGGCATCGACGTGATCATGGCCGACGTGAAGGAGGCCGCCGCGACCCCGCCCGGCCCGATCGACCACCACACCCACGCGATCGTCGTCCTCGTCGAGGACCCGCGCGAGCCCGATCCGGCGGAGCCGGGAGCCGCCTGGATCGCGGGGACGAGCGCCGCCCGCTCGGCCGTGCGCGCGGCGGAAGCCGCGGTGGTGCTCGCCAACTACCTGCGCCTCCTCGGCTACGCCGCGCGGGCGCACACTGCGACCTCCTCCGACGTCGATCTCGAGCGCCTCGGTGTCGCCGCGGGCCTGAACGAAATCGGCCCGGACGGGCGCGCCACGAACCCCTATGTCGGGCGCGGCTACGCGCTCGCCGCGATCACGACGACGCTCGATCTCGCCACCGACCGCCCGCTCGCGCCCCGCGGCCTCGCGGCGCGGATCGCCTCGCACGGGCCGGCCTGGTGGGCGGGCAGCGGCACGTTCAAGAGCGCCCGCGACCGGCTGCCCTTCGCGCGGCGCCGCTTCAAGGACGGCGCCTACCCGTTCGAGCGCATCGCGACGCGCGAGACGCCGACCACCTTCATCGACGAGCCGCGCGTCCCGCGCTTCCCCAAGCGCGCGGACTTCTTCGCCCGGGCCCTGTTCGGCGACATGGGCAAGGCGGTGCAGGAGAAGGCGAAGAACGGCTTCTACGTCCTGCGCAACCCGCTCGGATACTGCTCGCGCCGGGCGCTCGGCGCGCTGCTCCTGCTGCAGCAGGGCGAGGCGCACCGCGCGCCGGCACGGGAGGCGCAGGATCCGCAGGCGAACGCCGACGCGGTGAAGGCGACGCTCTACTTCCTCGGCGCCGACGCGGTCGGCATCTCCCGCTGCCCGGACTGGGCCTACTATTCCCACGACGCCGCCGGCGAGCCGGTGACGCCCTATCACGGCGAGGCGATCTCGATCCTGGTCGACCAGGGCCACGAGACCATGGACGGCACCACCGGCGACGACTGGATCTCCGCCGCCCAGTCCATGCGCGCCTACCTGCGCACGTCGCTGATCGGCGGCATCGTGGCGGAGCAGATCCGCCGGCTCGGCTATTCGGCGCGCGTGCATTCCGTGCTCGACGGCGACGTGCTGCAGCCGCCGCTGCTGCTGCTGTCGGGCCTCGGCGAGGTGAGCCGCATCGGCGAGGTGATCCTCAACCCCTATCTCGGCCCGCGGCTGAAATCCGGCGCCATCACCACCGACATGCCGCTTTCCCACGACAGGCCGATCGATTTCGGCCTGCAGTCCTTCTGCGGGAGCTGCAACAAGTGCGCCCGCGAATGCCCGTCCGGCGCCATCACCGCCGGGCCGAAGCTGATGTACAACGGCTACGAGATCTGGAAGTCCGACGCCGAGAAATGCGCCCGCTACCGCATCACCAACGATGCGGGCTCGATGTGCGGGCGCTGCATGAAGACCTGCCCGTGGAACCTGGAGGGCCTGTTCCAGGAGGCGCCGTTCCGCTGGCTCGCCATGAAGGCGCCGTTCCTGGCCAAGGCGCTGGCCCGGCTCGACGACGCGGTCGGCAACGGGCGGCAGAACAAGGCGAAGAAATGGTGGTGGGACATCGACATGGACCCCGCGACCATGTCCTACATCCCCGCCGCGCAGACCAACAGGCGCGAGCTGCAGACCTCGCTCGACCTGCGCTACGAGGACCAGACGCTCGCCGTCTACCCGGCCGACGCCATGCCGCCGCCCTATCCGGTGCCCTATCCCATGGACCGCGAGGCCGGCATCGCGCGCTACCGCGCGCTCCTCACGCCCGAGGTCTACAGGGAGAAGCTCCTCGCCGGCGAGACCGAGGGCCTCGCGCCGCCCTTCCGCATGCCCGACGGCCCGCCGCCGGTGATCCCGACCATCCTCGCCGCGCGCGTCGAGGAGACCGCGGACACGACGCGTTTCGAGCTCGTGGCGGCGGACGCGTCGGAGCTGCCGGCCTTCGAGCCGGGCGCCCATGTCGACGTCGTCATCGCGCCGGAATATCTGCGGCAATACTCGCTCGCCGGCGATCCCGCGGACCGCTCGCGCTACGTGCTCGGCGTGCTGAAGGAGCCCGAGGGCAAGGGCGCCTCCAAGCTGATGCACCGCGCCTTCCGGCCTGGGCGGCGGGTCTTCGTCTCGCCGCCGCGCAACCATTTCCCGCTGGTCGAGGAGGCGACCCGCTCGCTGCTCTTCGCCGGCGGCATCGGCGTGACGCCGATGATCCCGATGGCGCACCGGCTGCATGCGCTCGGCCGGGACTTCGAGCTGCACTATTCCTGCCCGAGCCGGGAGCGCGCACCCTTCGCGAAGGATCTCGCCGCCGCGCCCTTCGGCGACCGCGTGCGGCTCCATTGCTCGCAGGACGGCACCCGCGCCGATCTCGCCGCGCTCACCGCGGGATACGAGCCCGGCATGCACCTCTACACCTGCGGCCCCGTCCGCTACATGGACGCGGTGCTCGACGCGGCGCGGGCGAACGGCTGGCCGGAGGAGGCGCTCCACCGGGAGTTCTTCACGGTGCCGGAGCTGCCCGAACGCGAGAGCTTCCCGTTCCGGCTGGTGCTGGCGAAGAGCGGCCGCAGCCTCGACGTCGCCGCCGACGAGAGCGCGACGGACGCGCTCGCGCGCATCGGCGTGCACGTCGAGACCAAGTGCTCGAGCGGCATCTGCGGGGTCTGCGCGGCGGGTCTCGTGGCGGGTTCGGTCGACCACCGCGACTTCGTGCTCTCGGCCAGGGAGCGCGAGCGCAAGCTGATCCTGTGCTGCTCGCGCGCAGCCGAGCCGGACGGGGAGATCGCGGTCGACCTCTAGCTCCTTCCCGTCGGTGAGACGAATAACCCCGGGCGGGCCGCGGGGGCGCACCGGCGCTCGCCCACGAGGGGCTGATCGGCCGAGGCGCGCGCACGCGGCGACCGCACCGCCCGCTACATCGTCGCGCCGATCGACCAGGGCACGAACTCGTTGTCGCCGTAGCCGAGCGCCTCGGACTTGGTCCGCCCGCCCGAGGCGACGCGCAGGATCTCCGCGAAGATCTCCTCGCCCTTCTGCGCCAGCGAGACCCCGTCGAGCACGTCCCCGCAATTGACGTCCATGTCCTCGATCATCTGCTCGTAGACGTGGCTGTTCGAGGCGAGCTTGATCGAGGGCGTCGGCTTGCAGCCGAAGGCCGAGCCGCGGCCGGTGGTGAAGCACAGGACGTTGGCGCCGCCCGCGACCTGGCCCGTGGCCGAGACCGGGTCGTAGCCCGGCGTGTCCATGAACACGAGGCCGCGCTCGGTCACGAGCTCGGCGTATTCGTAGACCGCGCGCAGGTTCGTCGTGCCGCCCTTGGCGGCGGCGCCGAGCGACTTCTCGAGGATGGTGGTGAGCCCGCCGAGCTTGTTGCCCGGGGAGGGGTTGTTGTTCATCTCCATGCCGTGCCGGGCGGTGTAGGCCTCCCACCAGCGGATGCGCTCGATCAGCGTCTCGGCGACCTCCGGCGTCTCCGCCCGCGAGGTGAGGAGGTGCTCCGCGCCGTAGATCTCGGGCGTCTCGGAGAGGATGGCGGTGCCGCCCTGCGCGACGAGGAGATCGACGGCGGCGCCCAGCGCCGGGTTGGCGCTGATGCCGGAATAGCCGTCCGACCCGCCGCATTGCAGCGCCAGCACGAGCTCGGAGGCGGGCTGGGGCGTGCGCCGGGCTCGGTCCACGAGAGGCAGCATCTCGACGATGGCCCGCACCCCGGCGTCCACCGTCTTGCGGGTGCCGCCGGTCTCCTGGATCGTCACCGTGCGGAAGGTCGCGCTCTCCTCGACACCGTAGGACTTCATCCAGCGCGGGATCTGGAAGGCCTCGCAGCCGAGCCCCACCATCAGCACGCCGCCGACGTTCGGGTTCGACGCGATGCCCCATTGCGTGCGCCGCAGGAGGTCGTAGGCCGGCCCCTTCACGTCGATGCCGCAGCCGGTGCCGTGGACGAGCGCGACGACGCCGTCGATGTTCGGGTAGTCGCGCAGCACGCCCGATCGCTCGATCTCCTCGGCGATGAAGCGCGCGACGCTCGCCGAGCAGTTCACCGAGGTGAGGGTGGCGATGTAGTTGCGCGTGCCCACCTTGCCGCTCTCGCGCAGGTAGCCTTCGAACGTCGCCCGCTCCGCCTCCGGCAGCATCGCCGTCGCATGCGCGCTCGCCCCGGGAACGTGGTCGCGGGCGAAGGCGCGGACGTAGACGTTGTGCTCGTGCACCCACTCGCCCGCCGCGATAGGCGCGCGCGCGAAGCCGATGATCTGCCCGTACTTCACGACCGGCTCGTCCGCCGCGATGTCGCGCACCGCCATCTTGTGCCCGCGCGGCACGCGCGTGCGCACGGCGATCCCGTCGACGCTCTCGTCGGCGGCGAGCGGCTCGACCGCCAGCACGATGTTGTCGCTGTCGGACAGCTTGATGATGCGCGCCATTCTCTACTCTGCTCGAGGCGGACGGAGGCCGCGTCGCGAAGGACGGGGGAACGCATTGAATACTAATATAATACAAGCGACGATGTCAAGGCGCGCCGGGACGGCGCGGGCGCGGCCGTCGAGGACCGTGAACGAGCGGAGGGCGGCCGTCAGTCGAGGTGGAAGACCTCTTCCATGGGCGCCCCACCACTCGCCGTCGGCGCGGGTCGGCAGCGGGCGCTGCATCGGGTCGCGGACCGCCCACCAGCCGCGCATCGCCTCCGAGCGGCCCATCTCGGCGGCGTCCGCCGCGAAGTCGCTGCCGTGATACTCCCAGAAGGCGAAAAGCAGGTTCTCCGGCTCGCGCAGGAAGATCGCGTAGTTGCGGATGTTCGCGGCGCGGATCACGTCGAGCACCTCCGGCCAGACCTCCGCGTGGACGCGCTTGTACTCCGCCACCGCCTTCGGCTCGAGGGCGATGCAATGGCCCATCCTGCGCATGTCGGCTTTCCTCGCGTCTCGCGCTTCACCCGTCGAGCTCGCCGGCGACCTCGACGGTGTTCGACAGGGACGTCTCGAGGTGGTGCTCCATGGCGGCCGCGGCACCCTCCGAGTCGCGGCGGCGCAGCGCCTCGAGGATCGCCTCGTGCTGCGTGATCGTCTGCTCGCCGTAACCGGGCTCGGGGATCGCGAGATAGCGCCCGCGGTCCATCTGCGCCTTCGAGATGTCGACGGCCCGCCAGATGCCGGGGTAGCCGCTCGTCTCGGCGATGGTGCGGTGGAAGGCGTCGTCGAGCTGGATCGCCGTCGCGTAGCGCGCCCGCGCGATCGCCAGGCGATGGGCGGCGATGTTGTCCTCCAGCGCCTCGATCGCTGCGTCCGTCATCTTCGCCGCCGCGCGCCGCGCGCTCTCCATCTCCAGCGCGCGCCGGATCACGTAGGCCTCCTCGAGGTCGTCCCGGCCGATCGGCGCGACGTAGGTGCCCGTCTGCGCGAGCACCTTGATGAAGCCCTCGTCGCTGATGCGCTTGACGGCCTCCCGCACCGGCGTGCGTGAGACGCCGAGCGCCTCCGCGATCGCGACCTCGTTGATCGGATCCCCGGGCTTGAGCTTGCCCACGACGATCAGGTTGCGGATCTTCTGGTAGATCTGGTCCCGGAGCGGCAGTGCGCGGTTGAGGGTGGAGGGATCGAGGTCCATCTGCGCGTTCCTTGCTCGTGCCCGCTTCGCAAGCACGCAATATATTAGAATGTCAAGCCGCGTGCGCCGCGATCCGCCCGCGTGCCGAGGGCCGTCCCTGAAAGTCGCAGAAGCCTCTCGAAATCCGCCGGACCTTGGCAGAGGGCGCGGCAGCGCAGCCGCCATGCGCTTGAGGCCCCTAGGCGCGGCGCGCCGTCACCACGACGACCGCGGTCGCGCCCACGCAGATCGCCGAGAGCCCCGCCATGAACAGCGGCGCGGCCGGCGCGCCGGCGAGCCCGATCACGCCGCCGATGAGCGGCGGAAAGGCGACGCCGCCGATCATCGAGGCGGCGATGACCGACGCCGTGGCGTTGCGCGAGGCAGGGTGCACCGCGGCGAGCCAGGCGAGGCCGGTGGGGAAGATCGGTGCGATGAACACGCCCACCAGCACGTAGGCGAGGGGCGCGAGCGTCGGGTGCGCCGCGAGGACGAGCGAGACGGTCGTGCCGAGGCACGCGCCCACCATGATCTGCGCCGGCGTGGCGCGCAGGCCGAGCCAGGCCGCGCCGAAGCGGCCGAGCGTCATCGCCAGCCAGTAGGCCGAGGTCGCCCCCGCCGCGAAGGCCGCGCCCCAGCCGACCGCCACGAGATGCGTCGTCGCCCAGCCGCCGACGCCGGTCTCGATCGCGACGTGCAGCACGTAGATCGTGAGGAAGGCGCCGAGCACGAGGAGCGTCGTGCGCCCCCGCGCCGGCGCCGCCGCCGCGGCGTCCGTGGCGGCTCCGACGCCGTTCGAGATCGCCCCGCCGGCGAGCAGCGGGAGGAGCGCGCACGCGCCGAAGACGAGGAAGAGGACGCGGAAATTCTCCGCGCCGAACCAGGCGATCGCCAGCGGCCCGAGCACCGCGCCGACGCCGAAATGGGCGTTCAGCAGGTTGACCATGGCGGCGCTGCGGCGGCCGAAGCCGATCGAGAACAGGAAGTTCAGCCCGAAATCGACACCCCCGAAGCCGAGCCCGACGACGAAGGCGCCGGCGAGCGCGACGCTCCAGGCCGGGGCGAGCGCGAACAGCAGGCAGCCGAGCGCCATCGCGCCGTAGCTCGCCGCCATCAGCTGCCGGTTGCTGAAGCGCGCATGCGCACGGTTGAAGGCGAGGACGCCGACGAGCGCGCCGACGAAATGCGCGCTCAGCGCCAGGCCCGCCTGCGCCGGCCCGATGGCGAACTCCTCCAGAAGATGCGGGATGGCCGGTCCGTAGAGGGCCTGGAGCGCCCCGATGACGACGAAGCCGAAGCAGGAGGCGACGATCCCCGCCGTGGTGGCGGCGGGCTTCAAGCGCCCACCTCGACGACGTGGACACTCACGCCCGCATCGGCGAGCGCGTCGCAGGCGGCGCTGCGTGCGGTGGTGACGAGATGGGTGATGCGCGCGGCCGGCGCGACCCGGAAGGGTGCGTGCGTGCCGAGCTTGTCGGGCGTCGCGGCGACGGCGACCGCGCCGGCCGCTTCGGCGATCGCCGCCTTCACCAGCGCCTCCTCGTGGCCGAAGGCGGTCAGCCCGTCGGCGGCGTCGACGGCGCAGGCGCCGATATAGGCGAGCGCCGGGCGCAGGCGGGCGATGGCGGCGACCGTGTCCGCGCCGACGCAGGCGCCGGAGAGCGGATCGACGCGCCCGCCGACGAGGATCGTCGAGACGCCCGGCCGGTCGTACAGCAGCGCCGCGATCGCCGGCGCGTTGGTCGCCACCGTGAGCCGCCGATCCCGCGGCAGCGCGGCGGCGACGGCGAGGCTGCTCGAGCCGGCGTCGATGAAGACGAGCGCGTCCGCCGGCGCGAGCGCGGCCGCCGCTGCGCCGAGGTGCGCCGTCGCCTCGCCCGCCGCCGCCGTGCGCTCCCGTGCGGGCCGCGGCAGCGGCTGCATCGGCGAGGCGAGCGCCCCGCCGTGGACGCGCTCGCAGACGCCGCGCGCCTCGAGCGCGCGCAGGTCGCGCCGGATCGTGTCCTCCGAGACGGCGAGCTCCGCGGCGAGCGCGCGCGCCACGACGCTGCCTGCGCTGCGCAGCCGTTCGGCGATGAGGGCGTGGCGTTCCTCGGTGAGCATGATCGGGCGAGTTCCTGCATGATTCGGCACAGACACGCAAGACCATGCAGACACACGCACGAAAACGCAAGCGTCTCCGCCGCGCCGTCATCGGGGGCTCGCCGCTCGGCCTCATCCTGTCCGAAAGAAGGGCCCCCGGCGCGTGCGCCGGGGGCCCCGCTCGCCTCACTCGTCGGCCAGCACCGTCGTGGGGGCCTCGCCTTGCTCGACCCAGCGCTCGAGCGCCGTGATCAGGTCGAGGCTCGCCTGGGAGATGCCGTCCGGACCGGGCTGGAGGCCGCAATGGTCCATGCCGGGGATCATGAACAGCCGCACGTTCTCCTCGAGCGTCTCCTCGCCGCCCGCGGCGGCCGCGGCCTTCTCGTACCAGTCGACGGTCTTGTAGGGCGTCACCAGCGGGTCGGCCCAGCCGTGCCAGACGATCATCCGGCCGCCGGCCTCGCGGAAGGCCGAGAGGTCGGGGTCGTCGGCGTTGTAGACCGCTGCCATCGTGGCGAGGCGCGCCGGATCCTCCTCGAAGTCGAAGTCGGCCGCCGTCCAGCTCGTGCCGGGGTCCTCCGGGAAGGCCATCCAGGCGCCGAAATTGTCGACGAAGCCCGGGAGCAGCCCGGCGCCGCCGCCCTCGCGACCGGTCAGCCACAGGGCCCAGAACGGCTCGGATCCCTCCGGCACGCCGCCCGGGTAGAGCTGCTCGCCGGCCGCGTTCACCGGCCCCTGGCGCCATTTCGCCAGCACCTCGCGATCGGCCTCGGTGAGGCAGTCCGCCCCCTCGGCGCCGGCCTCGCAGGCGACGGCGGCGTAGTCGACCGAGCAGGCGCGAGGATCGGCGATGACGCCGTCCTCGGCGCCGTCCGTCGCGTCGCACTGCGCCATCACCGTCTGCGCGACCAGCGGCACCTTCGCCGGCGTCAGGATCCGGCTGCCGTCGGCGGCCGTGTTCGCCTGCACGAGCCAGGAGAACTTGGTCGCGACGAGGCCGGTATAGTCCAGCGCTGGCGCGCCGGAGATGATGCCGTCGAACATGTCCGGATAGGTCAGCGCGGCGCGGTTCGCCATGCGCCCACCGGTTGAGCAGCCCTGGAAGTAGTCGCGCTCGGTGGGCTCCTCGTAGAACGCCTCGACGAGGGCGTTGGCGACGCGGTTGGTCTCGCCCACGGAGCGCCAGCCCCAGTCGCGCTCCGCCGGCGGGTTGCTGGCGGCCCAGCTCGCGTCGAGGATCGACAGGCCGTGATGGCCGCTGTCGGAGGTCGCCGTGGCGTAGCCGCGTGCGAGGCCCGGCCCCATGGCGTTGATGAAGCCGCCGCCGGCGTCGGCGCGGCCGAGGATGCCGCAGAAGCCGCCGCAGCCGGTCTGGTAGAGCTTGCCGTTCCAGTCCGCGAGCGGCAGGCGGACCTCGATCGAGACCGCCGGGCGCGCCGTGACGCGCACCTCGCAATAGGCCGGCAGCGTCTCGCCCTGGGCGATCACCCGCGCGGTGGTGACGAATGCGGCGTCGAGCACCACGTCGCGCAGCGCGGCGCAACGCTCCGCGGCGGCCGCGTCCGCCTCCTGCGCGGCGGCGGACGTCGACGCGATGGCGAGACTCGCCGCGGCGGCGAGCGCGCGCGGCATGGTCCTGTTCCAGAGCCCGGTCATGGTGCCTCCTCCCGTTCTTCCGAAGCCCGCGGGCGTGCTCCCGCGTGCGGAGCGGATGCTAGCACCGGCGCGCCGGCGCGGCGACCGCAGCCCGAGCGGAGCGCCTACGACGCGCACCGGATCCGTCCCGACCGTTCGCTCGACGGCGACGACGCGGCCGGCGAGCCGGTCGCGACGGTGCGGATCGAGTGCGAGGCGGCGTGAGGCTCTTTCGCTTCGCGCGCCCGGTCACTGCGGGATCAGCACGCCCGTGTAGACCACCGGCCCGGTGGGCGCGCCGGTGGGCGAGCCGCCGGGGGGCTCGACGCTGACGGCGAGCGTGGCGCCGGGGCTGGCGCGGGCGACGGCCGGCTCGATCCGGAAATCGGCGGCGTCGCGCACGAGGCCGAGCGAGCGCGGGTCGTCGCCCTCGGCCACGAGCCAGAGCTCGAGGGCGCGGTCCGGCGGCGCCTCCGCTGCGGGAGCCCGGACGCGCACGAGACCCTGCGCCACGTCGACCTGCACGATCAACGCCGGCAGGTCGCCGCCGCGGTCGACGACGGCGACGTAGCGCTCGCCCTCCGGCGGCGGCGGCAGGAAGCCGCCGGGGAACAGGATCGCGAGCGCCACCAGCGCCGCCGCGAGCGCGCCGAGGCCACCCGCCGCGACGCGCCAGCGCCCGAGCGCCCGGCGCAGCCGCCGGACCTCATCGAGGGAGACGACCTCGGCGGGCGAGGGCGGGGGAGACGTCGCCGGGCGGCTTTCCTCGAACTCTGTCTCGAGCCGCGCCTCGATGCGGGCGAACAGGTCGGCCGGCGGCGCCACGGGTGCGACGGCCTCGGTCAGCGGCGCGAGCCGCTCCTGCCAGGCGGCGACGGCCTCCGCGAGCGCCGGCTCGCGGGCGAGCCTCGCCTCGAACGCCGCGCGCTCGTCGCCGCGCAGCGTGCCGAGCACGTACTCGCCGGCCAGGGCGTCGTCGTCTCCCTCGTGCATGTCCGTCCCGGCGCTCATGACGACAGGCACCCCCGGAGCGTGGCGAGGCCGCGGTGCAGCCACGTCTTGATCGTGTTGACGTTCTTGCCCGTGCGGGCGGCGAGCTCCTCGCGCGACCAGCCTTCGCAATAGGCGAGCAGGATGCAATGCCGGTGCGTCTCCTCGAGCAGGTCGAGGCAGCGGGCGAGCGCGTCGCGGTCGGCGAAGCTCTGGGCCGCGTCGTACGGGTCGGGGATGGCCGCCATCGGGTCGTCGCCGTCCTCGCCGGGCTCGAGCAGGACCTCGCGGCGGACGCGCACGGCATCGATGGCGCGGTTGCGCGCGATGGTGATCATCCAGGTCATCGGCCGCGCCTTCTCCGCCGCATAGGACGAGGCGCCGCGCCAGATGCCGAGGAAGACCTCCTGCAGCACCTCCTCGGCCATGCCCCGATCCCGCACGATACGGAGCACGACACCGAGGAGTTTCGCGCTCGTGCGCTCGTAGAGCCGTGCGTAGGCGCCGCGATCGCCGGCGGCGACGGCCGCGAGGAGCGCCTCGAGAGGCTCGTCCGGATCGGGGGGATGACGCACGCGGTCCTCGTCGCTCGACGCAGTGCCGGCAGACTTAGCGCAGCGCGCGCGGAAGTCACGCGGGCGCCGCGTGGGAAGGCGCCCGCGATCGGCATCCCACTTTTTTCAGGGCGCGTGCGATCGCCGTGAAACCTCGGCCGTCGACGCTCCGTAGCTGGCCCCGATCCCGATCCGGATCGCCACGTCACAGGGAGCCAGCCATGCAGACCACGCTTCGCAACCTCGTCCTCGGCGCCGCCGTCGCCGTCCCTCTCGCGCTCGGCGCCGGCGCCGCCTCCGCCCAGGCGGTCAAGACCGTCGGCGGCGCGCCGATGCTGCCCTCGCGCACCATCGTCGAGAACGCCGTCAACTCCGCCGACCACACCACCCTCGTCGCCGCCGTCAAGGCCGCCGGTCTCGTCGACACGCTGTCGGGACCCGGGCCGTTCACCGTGTTCGCGCCGACGAACCGCGCCTTCTCGCGGCTGCCCGCGGGCACGGTCGACACGCTGCTCGAGCCGCAGAACAAGGGGCAGCTCACCGACGTGCTGACGTTCCACGTCGTGCCGGGCACCTACACCGCGTCCGAGCTCCTCGCGCTCGCCCAGCGCGAGGGCGGGCAGGCGGAGCTGCGCACCGTGGAGGGCGGGACGATCGCCGTGCTGCTCGACCGCAACGGCAACGGCCCCTACATCGCCGACAACCAGGGCAACACCGCGCGCGTGCCGATCTCGGACGTGATGCAGTCGAACGGCGTCATCCACGTCATCGACAAGGTGCTGCTGCCGTAGGCCGGAAGCGCTCCGCGCGGCGTGGAGGCGCCGCGCCGTCTCGCCGATACGGGCGGGAGGAAGCGCCTCCACAACTTCGATAGAGCCGGCATGCGTTTTTGTGCATGAGCTCAGAGACAGGGAGAGCTCTTCGAAGCTCTCCTGCAGTCGCACGCCGACGGCCGAGTGCGCGCGTCAACGCGGGACGAGGCGCGCAAGGCGGTCCAGGTCGGCGCGCAGGCCTTCTGGATCGCAGCGCTCCTTGTCGATCAGGACGGCGCGGACCGTGACGCGGCGATCGCTCGGCGCGTCCAGCTGCTCGTAGGAAGCGACCGCCACGGGGTCCAGCTGCTCGTCGCGGATGCCGTCGATGACCCGGTCGGGAACGAGTTGCCGATCGACCAGCCAGCCGGAGAACCAGATCGTCTCGGCGAGTCCCTGCGGCTCGAACCGGAGACAGCCGCTGGCGAGTCCGGCGGATCGCAGGACGGATTCCAGGGCGGCGGCGCGCAGAGCCGAGGTCGCGAGGACCCCGTCACGCCCGTCCGCATCCAGGACGCCATCGGTGGCGCTGCTGGCGATCTCGAACTCGAGCGCATTCGCGGCACCGGGATTCCCTTCCGCTCGGAACGTCGCCGCTCCGATCGCGAGTGCACGCAGCAGGGACGCTGTCGGCGAGCCGTCGGCCTCGAACAGCGGGCCGGCCGCGGCTTCGGTCGTCTCGACGACGAGGGGCGCGATGCGGGCTGAGTTCTCGAGCTCGAGGGCGGCTGCTCGCTCTTCCGATTCCCGGATTTGCTGCTCGAGGTTTCGGATCGCACGATCTCTCTCCTCCAGCAGCGCATTCCAGTTCACGTTCGTCGGCGGCGCTCCGGGATTGCGCAGCGTCGCGAGCTCCGCTTCGAGTTCCAGGAGCTGCCGGTCCCTTTGCTCCAGGACGGACCGGAGCACGGTCGCTTCGTTCAATTCCGGATCCAGGCCGAGGAAGGTGGCGATGATCACGACGACGGCGAACAGAGCCGCCATCAGATCGACTCCCGGGCCGAACTCGTCCTTGTCGAGATCGATCTCGCTCTCGTCGCGGTAGCCGTTCATCGCGAGGCCCCCGTGCTCGAGAGGCCGGGGAGGTCGACGAGCCCGAGCACAGCTGCGATCCCGCTCAGGATCAGGGCTAGCAGGCCGAGCTTGACGGCGACGCCGAGGAGCTGGTCGAGCCGCGCCAGGCGTGGCGACGCCGGCGACATCTGCGTCTCGAGCCTGTCCGCGATCCTGGCGAGGGAGGGCGCGAGCGTCCCCTCGATCTGTGCGGCGAGAGCGGCACCGGCGTCGTCGAGGGCCTTCTTCGCACTCTTCTCATGGCGCTCGAGAACCTCTGCGATCGCGGCCATGCGCCGCTCGACCCCGGAAAGGGCGCTCCCCTGCGACGTCGCCGCTCTCGCGAGAGACGCTTCGAATGCGCCGAGAAGCCGCGCCTCGACCTGCTCGACCTGCTTCGCCAGCTGAGTGGCGGAGGCCAGCGCCTTCGCCTGCTCCGCCGCGAGAGCCTTCAGGCTCTCGGTCTCGGCGTGGATCTGATCCCGAAGCTCCTTGGACGCCGCTGCGAGCCGGCTTCCCCCCTCCCGCAGGCTCGATGCGGCGGCTTGGATCGCGTCGGCGGTGGCTTGGCTGAGGCCATCGGGCGGTGCTTCGGGTGGAACGGGCGGGCGCGACGCTGCGAGCACTTTGGCGAGGCCCTTTCGAACCTCCCGCACGCGCGCACCGACGATCGTTGCCAGAACCGCCAGCACCAGCGCAGCGACCAGTCCCGAAATGCTCGAGTTGAAGGCCAGCGCGAGAGCACCAACGGCTTCGCCCGCTGCCGCTACGCGGCTTTCTCCCGCCTCGTTGTTGTTGTTGCCGGCCATGATCTGACGGACCGCGCTGAGCTGCTGCACCAGCCCATAGAAGGTGCCGAGAATGCCCAGCCTGATCGCTATCGTTTGCAGCGTCGAGAGGTCCAGCAGGCCAATTGCGAGATCGGAGAGGCGTTGCACGGTGTTGTTGAAAACAGCTTCCAAGCTGTTTGTTTGTCGGTCTCTGTTGAGCTGCGTGAGTGCTTCGTAAATAATCGTCTTTTCCATGCCAGCGTATGCGCTGTCCCGCCCGGCAAAATATGCGAGCGTGCGCTGCTCCCAGAATAGCGCCGCAAGCTTATAAATAGTCAGGATGAATCCGATAATTGCAAAGAGGAGATAACCAATCCAGATCAGGTGGTCGAGCCATCCCGGCGGCGCAGCTTCGGCGGGGGCCCCAGCGGCTTCGATGGGGACTTTATAAGTCGTGTACCACACGAGACTCGCCGCGAAGCCCGCCGCGGCGGCAGTCGTGAAGAGCATAGGCCCGTTTCGAAGCCAGAAATGCCATTGCCGCGCTGCTCGAGTGGTCAACGAAAGTGCACTGCGAAATCCCCTCGTCTCTCGCTCGCCGGCAAATAGTGACGGCTCCATGGCCCCTCGCAACGTCAGCTGTCCCCGTCTGAATTCTGTCGACTTTACATCAATTGTCAATTGTGCAGAATCGCGCCCTGACGGGGGCTGCAGAGCGTCGGAGCCGGGGGGCGGGATGAGCGAAGCCGAGCTGAAGAATGCGATTCGTGCGCCACTCGCAGGCCTGATGATGGCGCTCGCGGTGGCCGGCTGTACCACGACCGGGCTCGGCAGCGGATCGTCGCCTCTGGCAGGCCCTGTCGACGATTATGCCCGCACCGTGCAGGAGGGCGTGGTCGGCGGTGCCCTCATCGGCGCCGCCGTCGGCGGCATCGGCGTGGCGCTGACCGGTGGCGACGCCCGTCGGGTGCTGACCGGCGCCGCCATCGGCGCCGGCGTCGGCGCCGGGGTCGGAGCCGCCGTCGGCGTCTCGACCGCGGAGGCGAAGCAGCGGCAGATCCGGGCGGAGAACGAGCTCGACGGGCGGATCGCACGCGCGCGCGACGCGAACGCGCGGCTCGGTCGCATCATTGCACAGGCCCGGCAGCTCGCAGCCAGCCGCCGAGCCGAGGCGCGCCGGCTGCAGGTGGCCCTGCAGCGCTCCGATGCGGATGCCGCGGCGCGCAGGGCTGCGCTGGAGCGCGAGGTGCGCGAGGACCGCGCGGCGATCCGCCGGGCGATTGCGCAGGCCGAAGCGGAGAAGCGCAGCCTCGAGAACAGGATCGCCCTCTTCACCACGTCCAACGCCAATGCAGCAGCGCGACTACGGCCACAGCTCCGGCGCGTGGAGGCGCACATCGCCTCGCTCCGCGCGGTCGCCGACAGCTACGATGCCATCCTGAGGTCGCTGTGATGCGGCCCGGCCCTCTGATCGCCCTGCCTCTCTTCGGCATCCTGGCCGGATGCTGCACGACGGCATCGACCGACCCGCGCGAAGGCGGGCTGGTCGGGGGCGTTTGCGGGCAGGCCACGGGAGCCTATTCGGATCGTCTGGCGCAGCGCCGGAACGCCCTCGGCGATCTCGACGAGATCGAGCGGCGGTTCGTCCGCGTGGCGGCGCAGGAGCGGGCCGCGGCCGAGGCAGCGACGCGGGAGGTCGACGATCTCAACGACCGGATCGCGCAGGCGCAGGCGGCTGTTCGCGAGACCGAGCAGATTCTCGGCCGAATCCGTGTCATGGACGAGGTGAGCGAGGCCGAGAAGCGGCGGCTTCTGGCCGAGCTGGCAAGCTTGAAGGCCGCGCTCGACGTCTTGCGCGACGAGAGCCGCGAGATGAACCGGCGACAGCGCCTTCGAGATCTCGAGCTGCGTGAACGGGAGCTCGAGGAGCGCAGCCGGGCGCTGGAGCGCCGCACGCGACGCGCCCCCGAGCCATCCGCACCCGGGTCATGAGCGCCTGGACCGCTCCATGGCCGTCGGCGCCGCCTCGGGCGCGTTCGTCCTGCCCTACGATGGCGAGCCACGCCGCCCGCGTCGGGTCCCGAGCCGCCGAGGTCGTCCGGGCGCGCGCCTGCGTCCCGCTTCAGAAATGCTCGCGCCGGATCACGGAGACGTCCGACACCGTGACGACGCCGATCTGGCGCGAGAGGAGCTTGTAGACCGGCTCCAGCACGTCCGGCACGCGGCTCTCGTCGAGGACGCAGATCACGAGCACCATCTGGCCCGCGTCGGAGACGAGCCCGGCGCGGCGCCAGGAGCCCTCGCGGCCGCGCCCGGCGAGTGCCGGGACGACGGTGTAGCCGGTCACCGCCAGGCGATCGAGCAGGTCGAGCAGCCGGTTCATGATCGGCGCCTCGACGATGATGTCGAGGCGCTTCTTGGCGTAGGTCTCGAGCCGCGGCCGGCCGGCGGCCGCGGGCGTCTCGTCGTGCGTCATGGCAGCGCCTCCGCGAGCGCGATGTAGAGCGGGATGCCGAGCGTGAGGTTGAAGGGGAAGGTCACGCCGAGCGAGAGGGTGAGGTAGATCGCCGGGCGCGCCTCCGGCAGCGCGAGGCGCATCGCGGCGGGCACGGCGATGTAGGAGGCGGACGCCGCGAGCGTGATCAGGAGCGCCGTCCCGCCGGCCGAGAGCCCGAGCGGCAGCGACACGAGCGCGGCGAGGCTCGCGCCGACCAGCGGCATGTAGAGCCCGAAGGCGAGCACCGGGCCCTTCAGCTCGCGCCAGCCCGAGCGCAGGCCGCGCCCGGCGACGAGGCCCATGTCGAGCAGGAACAGGCACAGGACGCCCTGGAAGGGCGCGACCAGGAACGGCGAGACGATCTCGAGCCCGCGATCTCCCGTGATCCAGCCGATCAGGAAGGCGCCGGCGAGCAGCACGATCGAGCCGTTGAGCAGGATCTCGCGCAGGAGCGCGCCCTGCGGCTCGGCGTCGTCGCCGTCAGCGCCCCGCCCGGCCGCCTTGCGCGCGCTCTGCGCGAGCCACAGCGCCGTGAGGATGGCGGGCGCTTCCATCACGGCGGCGACGGCGACGAGGTAGCCCTCGGCGACGAGGCCCGAGAGCCGCACGGATTCCGAGGCGGCGACGAAGGTGACGATCGAGATCGAGCCGTAATGCGCCGCGACGGCGGCGGCGTCGAGCTTCGGCAGCCGCGTCGTGCGCTGCAGGATCTGGAAGGCGATCCAGGGAATGGAGAAGCTGAGAAGCGCGCCCGCGACGACGGCGCCGATCAGGCGCGCGTCCACCCCGTGGCCCGCGACGCTCGCCCCGCCCTTGAAGCCGATCGCCATCATCAGATAGAGCGCCAGCGCCTTCGCCACCGCCTCCGGCACCGCCAGATCCGAGCGCGCGAGCGCCGCTGCGAGCCCCAGCGCGAAGAACAGGACGATCGGCGAGGTGAGGTTGGCGAGGACGAGATCCAGCACGCGCGTGACACCCGGGGGCTCGAGGCGGACGCACGGTCGTAGCGGAGGACGGCGCGGGTGAGAAGGGCGGCTTATGGCGGAGAGCGCCGCGTCGGACCTCCCGGGTGTGCCGCACGGCCCGCACGCCCCGCTTGAATGCAGCGCAAAAATCGTCACCCTAGCCGCCACGGAACCGCGAGGAGGGCCTCATGGCTGTCGGGCACGGCATCGGGATTGGTGCGGCGGATCGCGCGGAGGAGAAGGACCGGCCGCTGTGGGAGGACATCCGCCTGCTGGGCCGCATCCTCGGCGACACCGTGCGGGCGCAGGAGGGCGAGGCGACGTTCGACCTCGTCGAGCGCATCCGCCAGACGAGCCTGCGCTTCCACCGCGACGAGGACGTCGGGGCCCGCGGCGAGCTGCAGACGATCCTCGACGCGCTCTCGCGCGATTCGAGCCTGCAGATCATCCGGGCCTTCTCCTACTTCTCACACCTCGCCAACCTCGCCGAGGACCAGCACCGCCAGCGGCGCTCGCGGGCGCATGCGAAGGCGCGCTCCGAGGCGCGCGAGGGCACGCTCGCGCGCACGATCGCCCTGTGCAAGGCGGCCGGGATCGGCCGCGCCGAGCTGGAGGCCTTCTTCGAGGGCGCGGAGATCTCCCCCGTGCTCACCGCGCACCCGACGGAGGTGCGCCGCAAGTCGACGATCGACCGCGAGATGGAGGTCGCGCGCCTGCTCAAGGCCCGCGACACGGGCCTGCTCACCCCCGAGGAGCTCGCCGAGAACGAGGAGGCGATGCGGCGCAACGTGCTCGCGCTGTGGCAGACCTCGATCCTGCGCGGCGTGCGGCTGCGGGTTGTCGACGAGGTCGTCAATGCGCTCTCCTATTACGACGACACGTTCCTGCCCGCCCTGCCGCGCCTCTACGCGGCGCTGGAGGACGCGCTCGGCGCGGAGGGCCTCGGCGGGGCGGAGCTGCCGCCGTTCCTGCGCATGGGCTCGTGGATCGGCGGCGATCGCGACGGCAACCCGTTCGTCACCGCCGAGGTGCTGCGCGAGGCGCTCCACCTGCACGCCCGCAAGGCGCTCGCGCACCATCTCGCCGAGGTCGAGGCGCTCTCCGCCGAGCTGCCCCTCGACGAGCGGCTGGTCGGCGTCTCCGACGAGGTGCGCGCGCTCGCCGACGCCTCTCCCGAGCGCTCCGTCTTCCGTCAGGCCGAGCCGTATCGCCGGGCGCTCGCGCACGTCCATGCGCGCCTGTGCGCCACCGCCGCCGCGCTCGGCCATCCCGATCTGTGCCGCGAGGCGGCGGGGGAGGGCATCGAGGCCTACGCGACGGTCGAGGCGCTGGCGCAGGACCTCGACGCGATCCACCGCTCGCTCGTCGCCAACGGCTCGGGGGCGCTGGCACGGGGCCGGCTGCGCCTCCTGCGACGGGCGGTGTCGGTGTTCGGCTTCCATCTGGCGACGATCGACCTGCGGCAGAACTCCGACGTGCACGAGCGCACGATCGCCGAGCTGATCGCGGTGGCGACGCCCGGCGTCGACTACCTGGCGCTGCCGGAGGAGGCGCGCATCGCTCGGCTCGTCGCGGAGCTGCGCACGCCGCGCCCGCTCTTCTCGCCGCACGTCGCCTATTCGGAGACCACGGCGTCCGAGCTCGCCATCGTGCGCGAGGCGGCGGCGGCGCGCGAGCGCTACGGGCCCGCCGCGCTGCGCCACTACGTCATCTCCAAGGCCGATTCGGTCTCGGACGTGCTGGAAGTGGCCGTGCTCCTCAAGGAGGCGGGGCTCTTGCGCCCGCTCGAGGGCACGCTCGACGTCGACATCGTGCCGCTGTTCGAGACGATCGGCGACCTGCAGGCCTCGGCCCGCATCATGGCCGAGCTGTTCTCCGTGTTCGAGTACCGCGCGCTGCTCGAGACCCGCGGCAGGACCCAGGAGGTGATGCTCGGCTACTCGGACTCGAACAAGGACGGCGGCTTCCTCACCTCGAACTGGGAGCTCTACAAGGCCGAGATCGCCCTCGTGCGGGTGTTCCGCGAGACCGGGGTCGGGCTGCGGCTCTTCCACGGCCGCGGCGGCACGGTCGGCCGCGGCGGCGGACCGTCCTACCAGGCGATCCTCGCCCAGCCGGGCGGGGCGGTGCAGGGCTCGATCCGCATCACCGAGCAGGGCGAGGTGATCGCGGCGAAGTACGCCACCCCCGAGCTCGGGCGCCGCAACCTCGAGATCATCGCCTCCGCCACGATGGAGGCGAGCCTGCTCCACGGCGACGATCCCGCCCCGCGCGACACCTACCTCGAGGTGATGGAGGACCTCTCCGCCCGCGCCTTCGGCGCCTATCGCGCCCTCGTCTACGAGACGCCCGGCTTCGAGGACTACTTCTGGGAATCGACCGTCATCGGCGAGATCGCGAACCTCAACATCGGCTCGCGGCCGGCCTCGCGGAAGAAGTCGCGCTCGATCGAGGACCTGCGGGCCATCCCCTGGGTGTTCGGCTGGTCGCAGTCGCGGCTCATGCTGCCCGGCTGGTACGGCTTCGGCACGGCGGTGGAGGGCTTCCTCGCCGAGGACCCCGGCCGCGTCGAGATCCTGCGCGAGATGCACCGGGAATGGCCGTTCTTCCAGGCGCTGCTCTCGAACATGGACATGGTGCTGGCCAAGTCGAACATCGCCATCGCCTCGCGCTATGCGGGCCTCGTCTCGGACAGGGCGCTGGCGCAGCGCATCTTTCCGCGCCTGCGGGAGGAATGGACCCGCTCGATCGAGACGCTGCTCGCGATCTCCGGCCAGGCGACCCTGCTCGAGACGAACCCGCTGCTCGCGCGCTCGATCCGCAACCGGTTCCCCTATCTCGACCCGCTCAACCACCTCCAGGTCGAGCTGCTGCGCCGCCACCGCGCCGGGGACGGCGATGCGCGGGTGACGCAGGGCATCCACATGACGATCAACGGCGTTGCGGCCGGCTTGCGTAATTCCGGCTGATCGCGTCTCCTCCGGCAGCCGCCGGACGGGCGGTGGGGGAAGGGAGACGTGGGGTGGACGACGAGAGGTTCGAGAAGGGGCTCGCCAACCGCAAGGCGGTGCTCGGCGAGGCGCACGTCGAGCGCTCGCTGGCGGGTGCCGGCGCCTTCGCGGGGCCGTGGCAGGACTTCGTCACGCGCACCGCCTGGCACGACGTGTGGAACGACGAGACGCTGCCGTGGAAGACGCGCTCGATGATCGTGCTCACGATCACGACCGCGCTCCACCGCGAGGAGGAGTTCAAGCTCCACCTGCGCCCGGCGCTGAAGAACGGCGTCACGATCCCCGAGCTGCGGGCCCTCCTGATCCAGTGTGCCGTCTACGCCGGCGTACCGGCGGCGAACGCCGCGTTCCGCTGGGTTCGCGAGGTGCTCGGCGACGAGGCCGACACGCTCGCGGCGCCGGGAGACGGTTGACGCCGCAACTAATATCATGCTGACTTGAGGACGAGGTCGTATGCGCACGAACGATCGTCGGCGCGCGCGCCGCGAAGCCCGGGAAACGGGCCGACAAGAGGGAGAGATCGAGATCATGCCCAGGATCGCCACTTCGAATCTCGCGCTCGCCGCCGTCGCGGCTGCGCTCACCATGTCCACCGCGCTGACCAGCCCGGTCGCCGCGCAGGAGGTGACGCTGCGCGTCCACCACTTCCTGCCCGCCGCCTCGCAGGCACACCAGAACTGGCTCGTGCCCTGGGCCGAGAAGGTCGAGGCCGACTCGGACGGCCGGATCGACGTCGAGATCTTCCCGGCGATGCAGCTCGGCGGGCCCCCGCCGCAGCTCTACGATCAGGCGCGCGACGGCATCGTCGACGTGGTCTGGACGCTCGCCGGCAACACGCCCGGCCGCTTCCCCTCGCTCGAGGCGATGGAGCTGCCCTTCGTGCCGCACGCCACCGGCGAGGTGACCAGCGCCGCCGCGCACGAGTTCTACGAGCAGAACGCCACGAGCGAGCTCGACGACGTCCACGTGCTCGCGGTGTTCGGGCACGGCCACGGCAACTTCTACACCCGCGAGAAGACGATCGTGCGCCCCGAGGACGTCGAGGGCATGACCATCCGCGTGCCCAACCGCGTCATCAACCAGACGCTGGCGAACCTCGGCGCGAACCCGCAGGGCATCCCCGCGCCCGGAGTGCCGGAGGCGCTCTCGCGCGGCGTCGTCCAGGGCGTCGTCTTCCCCTACGAGGTCGTGCCCGCGCTGAAGGTCGACGAGCTCACCGACAAGGTCGGCGCCTTCACCGGCGACCGCTCGCTCTACACGGCGATCTTCCTGTTCGTGATGAATAAGGGCGTCTACGAGGGAATGTCCGCGGAGAACCAGGCGGTGATCGATGCCAACTCGGGCCTCGAGCTCGCCCGCCAGACGGGGGCCAAGTGGGACGAGTGGGACCTCGTCGGCAAGGCGGCGATCGAGGAGAGCGGCAACGAGATCACGATGATCGAGGGTGACGCCCTCGAGGCCTGGAAGGCCGCCGGCGAGCCCGTGATCGCCGCCTGGATCGAGGAGCAGAACGCGGCGGGCCGCGACGGCGCGGCGCTCGTCCAGTCCGCGCGCGATCTCGTCGCCGCGCACGAATCCGCGCGGAACTGAGGCGTCCCTTGGCAGCCACGACGCAACGGCCGACGGCGGCGCTCACCGCCGTCGGCGTCCTGCTGGAGCGCGTCTGCGGCGCGGTCGCCGTGCTCGGCGGTATCGCGCTTCTCGGGATGATCGTCGTCTCGGTCGTCTCGATCACGGGGCGCTCGATCCTGCCCGGCCTCGCGGGGCTCGTCGGGCTCGAGTTCCGCGCCGCCTCCATCCCCGGCGACATCGAGCTCGTGCAGATCGGCACCGGGATCGCCGTGTTCTCGTTCCTGCCGTTCTGCCAGCTGCGGCGCGGCAACGTGCTCGTCGACTTCTTCACGTCGGGCGCCGCCTTGCGCGTGCGCGCGGCGCTCGATCTCGTGGGCAACCTGATCTTCACGATCCTCGCCGGCGTGATCGCCTGGCGGCTCGTGCTCGGGCTCCAGGACAAGCTCGCCTACAACGACACGACCATGGTGCTGCGCCTGCCGGAGGCGTACCCCTTCGCCTTCGGCGTCGCCTGTGCCTGGCTGCTCGCGATCGTGTGCGCCTACACGGTCTGGCGCTCGGCGGAGGAGATCCGCGCCGACCGGCCGATCGGTCCCCACGACGTCGCCGAGCACTGAGAGAGGCGCTCCTTCCATGTCCAACGTCGCGCTGGGCGTCCTCTCCTTCGGGATCCTGCTCGGGCTCCTCGTCGTGCGCATCCCGATCGGGGTGGCGATGGCGGCCGTGGGCGGCATCGGCTTCGTCTATCTCTCCGGCCTCACCCCCTTCCTCGCCTACCTGAAGCAGACCCCCTGGGAGGTCTTCGCCAACTACTCGCTCTCGGTGATCCCGCTCTTCCTCTTGATGGGGAACTTCGCGGCGCGATCGGGGCTGTCGGCGAACCTGTACCGGGCGGCGAACGGCTTTCTCGGCCACTACAGGGGCGGGCTCGCCATGTCGTCGGTGGGTGCCTGCGCCGCCTTCGGCACGATCTGCGGCTCCTCGCTCGCGACCGCGGCCACGATGGGCCGCGTGGCGCTGCCGGAGATGCGCAAGTACGGCTACTCGGGCGCGCTGGCGACGGGCTCGATCGCGGCGGGCGGCACGCTCGGGATCCTGATCCCGCCGTCCGTCGTGCTGGTCATCTACGCGATCCTCACGCAGCAGAACATCGCCAAGATGTTCCTCGCCGCCGCCGTGCCGGCGCTGCTCGCCGTCATCGGCTTCATGATCGCGGTGCGGCTGTACCTGGCGCTCTCGCCCGATTCGGGCCCGCCCTCGCAGCCGATCCCCTGGCGCGAGCGCTTCGCGCGGCTCGCGAGCGTGTGGCCGGTCGTCGTGATCTTCCTCGCCGTGTTCGTCGGCATGAACGGGGAGACTCTGTTCGGGCGGGCGCTGTTCACGCCCACCGAGGGGGCGGCTGTGGGCGCCTTCGGTACCTGCCTCGCGGCGCTCACCTACGGGCACTTGCGTCCGCGCGAGATCGTCGAGGTGCTCAAGGACACCGCCGTCCAGACGGCGATGATCTTCCTCATCCTGCTCGGCGCGGACTTCTACAACGCCTTCCTCGCGCGCACCCAGATGCCGATCGCGGCCGGGGAGTGGATCGCCGCGCTCGGCCTCGCGCCGATCGTCGTCATGATCGTCATCGTCGCGCTCTACCTCGTGCTCGGCGCGATGATGGACTCGCTGTCGATGATCCTGCTGACCATCCCGATCTTCTTTCCCATCGTGATGGCGCTCGACTTCGGGCTGACGCCGGAGGAGACCGCGATCTGGTTCGGCATCGTGATCCTGATCGTCGTCGAGCTCGGGCTGATAACCCCGCCCGTGGGGCTGAACGTCTACATCATCAACGGCTTGGCCAAGGATGTTCCCATGTGGGAGACGTTCAAGGGCGCCTCCGTCTTCCTCGCCGCCGAGATCGTCCGCGTGGCGCTCCTGATCGCCTTCCCGGCGCTGACGCTGTGGCTCGTGACGTAGCGGGGCCGCGCTCGAGCCTCGTGTGAGGTGCGGCACCCAAGTCACTGATCCGCCACGTTCTCCACGGCGGCCTCAGGCCGGCCCGCCGCCGCCCTTGCGCCCGAGGAACGCTTCCATCCGCGCTTTCGCCTCGCCGTCGGTCTGGACGAAGGCGGCCGCGAGGGCTTCCGTGTAGAGGCCCGCCGCCTGGGGCATGTCGGCGATCTCGTCGAGCGCGCCGATGATCATCTGGTTCGACAGGGGCGCGTTCGTCGCGATCTCCGCGGCGAGCGACAGCGCCTCGGCGAGGCTCTCGCCCGGAGCGCTGAGACGATGCACGAGGCCGATGCGCAGGGCCTCCTCGGCCTCCACCTCACGGCCGGTGAGCATCATCTCCGTGAGCCGGCTCGCACCGACGAGGCGGCCGACGCGCACCGAGGCGCCGCCGCCGACGAAAATGCCGCGGCGCGCCTCCGGCAGGCTGAAGCGGGCGTCCGGATCGGCGACGCGCACGTGCGCCACCGCCGCGAGCTCGAGCCCCGCGCCGATCACCGAGCCTTGGAGCGCGGCGACGACCGGCAGGCGTCCGGCGCGCACCGCCTGCGTCGCGCGGTGCCACAGCCGCGAGATCGCCATCACCTCCTCGGGCGCGCGCTCGCGATGCTCGGCGAGATCGAGCCCGGCGCTGAAATGGTCGCCTTCCGCCGCCAGTACCGCCGCGCGCCATGCCGCCGGAGGGTCCGCGAAGAGCGCACCGATCTCCCGGATCATCGCGCCGCAGATGGCGTTGCGCTTGGCCGGCCGGGCGAGCGTCACCACCCCGACGGCACCCTGCGTCGAAACCCCGATCTCGGCCGATCGAGACGCCATCGCCCGCTCCCCGTTTACTATACACAGCGTGAAATAGCGGTGCTCGCAGGGTGGGAGTCAACGCGGTCCCGGTTGGGCGTGGAGCCAAGGCGCCATTGGCCGTTGACGCATGTGCAGCGCCGCCCCACACTTTAACATGTGTGTAAGTATGCTCGGACGAACGCGCGCGGAACCGGAGGTGTCGCATGGCTCTACCCGGAGTGGCCATCCCCTATGGCGGGTACTGGTCGAGCCCGTTCGCGAAATGGCAGGGTCCGCTCGGGGAGCAGCACGCGCTGCGGCTCGCCGCCCACACCGCAGGCACGGTGCTCGCCGCGCGGAGCATCCCGGCGGACGCGATCGATCATGGCGTGCTCGGCACCACCGTGCCGCAGCGCGGCGCCTTCTACGGGCTCCCCTGGCTGATGGGGATGATCGGCGCGGAGCGGGTCGCCGGCCCGACCATCGCGCAGGCCTGCGCCACGGGCACGCGGATCCTCGCCTCGGCCGCCGACGAGATCGCGGCCGGGCGCGCGACCTGCGCCCTGGCGATCGCCGCCGATCGTGTCTCCAACGGCCCGCATCTCCTCTACCCGGATCCCGGTGCTCCCGGCGGCGCGGGCACACACGAGCATTGGGTGCTCGACAACTTCGAGCGCGATCCGTTCGCCGGCTGCGCCATGATCGACACCGCCGAGAACGTCGCGCGCCGGCTCGGGGCGACGCGCGAGGAGCAGCACGAGGTCGTCCTCGTGCGCGCCGAGCAGTACGCGCGGGCGCTGGCCGACGATCGCGCCTTCCAGCGCCGCTACATGCCGCTGCCGTTCGCGGTGCCGGATCGCCGCTGCGACGGCCCGGCCGAGACGCTGGAGGGCGACGTCGGCATCTACCCGACGAGCGCGGAAAAGCTCGCGCGCCTCGCGCCGGTGCGCCCAGGCGGGACCGTGACGCTCGGCGCGCAGACGCATCCCGCCGACGGCAACGCCGGCATGATCGTGACCACCCCCGAGCGGGCCCGCGATCTCTCGGCGCGTCCGGAGATCACAATCCAGCCGATCGCCTTCGGCCAGGCGCGGGAGGAGCGCGGCTTCATGCCCGCCGCGCCGATCGCCGCCGCACGGCAGGCGCTGGAGCGGGCCGGCGTGGGGATCGACGCTATCGACGCGATCAAGGGTCACAACCCTTTCGCGATAAACGATCTCGCCTTCGCACGCGCTTTCGGCATAGACTGGCGTCGCATGAACGCGTTCGGGTCCTCGCTGATCTACGGCCATCCCCAGGCGCCCACGGCGCTGCGCGGGGTGATCGAGCTGATCGAGGAGCTCGTGGATCGGGGAGGGGGCATGGGCCTGTTCCAGGGATGCGCCGCGGGAGACAGCGCGATGGCGGTCGTCCTGCGCGTGGAGGACCGCCGGGCATGACGCTGCCGCGGATCCACCCGACCGTCGTCCACATGCTGGCGGATGCGGCGGCTGTGGCGCCGGGGCGCGAGGCAATGGTCTGCGGCGACGAGCGTGTGTCCTACGCCGCCTACGCCGGCGCCGCCGAGGGCCTCGCCCGCGAGCTGCGCGATGCCGGCGCCGCCGGCGACCGCGTCGCGATCCTGATGCCGAACAGCGTCGATTTTCCCGTCGCGCTCATGGCCGCCTTCGCGGCGGGCGCGCAGGCGACGCCGCTCAACCCCGCCTACACGGTCCACGAGCTGCGCCCGATCCTCGCCGACGCCGCGCCGCGGCTGATCCTGGCCGCGCCGGACGTCGCGGAACGGATCACGCCGCTGTGCGCCGAGCTCGGCCTGCCGGTGCCGACCCCTGTCGGGCCGGGCGCACGGCGGCTCCACGCCATCGCCGGCGACCCCGCGCGGCTGCCGCTGCCCGACCCCGACGCACTGGGCCTCCTGCAATATACCGGCGGCACGACCGGCATCCCCAAGGGTGTCGACCTCGTGCACCGGGGGCTCGCGATCAACGTGTCCCAGCGCGAGGCGATCGTCCCGACGACGCCCGACACCGAGCGGGCGCTGGTGATCACGCCGCTCTACCACGCCTATGCCATGGCGATGGGGCTGATGCTCGCGCTCCACGCGCGGGGCACGCTGGTGCTCGTGCCGCGCTATTCGCCCGAGGCCACGCTCGCGCTGATCGAGGCGGAGCGCATCACCTTCCTCGCGGGCAGCCCGACGATCTACCACGGGCTCCTCGCGTCGCCGCGGGCGGCGCAGACCGACTTCTCGACGCTGTCCTTGTGCTTCTCGGGCGCGTCCGCCCTGCCGGAGGCGACGCTGACGCGCTGGATGGCGCTCACCGGCGCCTCGCTGTGCGAGGGCTACGGGCAGACGGAAGCGGGCCCCGTGCTCGCGGCGAACCCGCGCGCGGGCCCGCACGTCGCCGGGTCGGTCGGCGTGCCGCTTCCCGACACCGAGATCGAGATCGTCGACCCGGTGACGGGGGAGGGGCCGCTCGCGCCCGGTGCGCCGGGCGAGATCCGCGTGCGCGGGCCGCAGATCATGCGCGGCTACCGCAACCGCCCGGAGGAGACCGCCGAGGCGCTGCGCGACGGCTGGCTGCACACCGGCGACATCGGCGTGCTGCGGCCGGACGGCATCCTCGAGATCCGCGACCGCAAGAAGGACATGGCGATCGTCTCGGGCTTCAACGTCTACCCGCGCGAGATCGAGGAGGCGCTCCTCGCCCATCCCGCGGTGGCGGAGGCCGCCGCCTTCGCGGTGCCGGATGCGCGCAAGGGCGAGCTCATCCACGCCCGCGTGGTGGCGGCGGGCACGGACGTCGCCGCCCTCGAGGCGCACCTCGCGGAGCGCCTCGCGCGCTACAAGCTGCCGGCCGTGCTCGCGATCGTGCCGGCGATCCCCAAGACCGCGATCGGCAAGATCGACAAGGCCGCGCTGAAGGCCGACGCCACGTGCAGGCACGCGTCGTGACGCGACCGTTCGCGCCCGAGGCGACCACCGACAGCAGAGCTCGCAGGTACCAGGCAAGAGACAAGGAAAGGGACCACATGATGCACCGTCGCTCGCTCCTCCTCGCGGCCGCGCTCGCCGCCCTCGCCGCAGCCGCCCCGGCCGTGGCGCAGGACAAGACCCTGCGGGTCGGCACCTTCCTCGCGCCGCAGGGCGTCTGGCACGGGCCGATCGCGCACCTGATCGAGACGGTCAACGCCAAGGACGTGGGTCTCACCCTCGAGCTCGTGGCCGACCCGTCCTCGGTGAGCCCCTTCCAGCTCGGCAACGCGGTGCAGAGCGGCGTCGTCGACATGGCCTACATCTCCGGGTCGTTCTACACCACGCTGGTGCCGGAGGCGGACGCCAACAAGCTGTTCAACATCCCCGTCCAGGAGCTGCGCGAGAACGGCGCCATGGAGCTGATGGACCAGATCCACCGCGAGCGCATGGGCGCGGTCTTCCTCGGCAAGCTCGGCGACGGCATCCAGTACCACCTCTACACGGCCAAGCCCCTCGAGGCGCCGGACCTCACAGGCTGGAACATGCGCGGCACGCCGCTCTACCGCCCCTTCCTCACCGCGCTCGGCGCCAACGTGGTGCAGATGCAGGGCTCGGAGGTCTATCCCGCCATGGAAGGCGGCGTTATCGACGGCTATCCCTGGCCGCTGTGGGGCATCGGCGACATCGGCCTGCTCGAGGTGACGAAGTACCGGGTCGAGCCGGGCTTCTACAACGCCGAGATCAGCGTCCTGGTGAACGAGAACACCTGGAGCGGCCTCACGGAGGAGCAGCAGGCGGCGCTCACCGAGGCGATGATCGAGACCGAGGCCTGGTTCATCGACTACCGCAACGAGGTCGACGCGGCGCAGCGCGCCCTCCAGGACGAGGCCGGCATCGAGGCCATCACCTTCTCCGCGGAGGAGAACGCCCGCATGATCGAGACGGCGGACGCCGCCGCCTGGGCTGTCGTCATGGAGAACTCTCCGCAATACGGCGAGCGCATCAAGGAACTGACCTACCGCTGACCGGGGGGCGATCGACGATGACGGCGCTCAGGCTGCTCGATCGCGGGGTGGGGCTCGTGATCGAGGCGTTCGGCCTCGTCTCGGGTGCCGTCATCGCGTTCATGGCGCTCGCCATCGGCGCGGAGGTGCTGATGCGCGCGGTCGGGTGGCCGGCCTTCGGCTGGACGCTCGAGCTGTGCGAATACGGGCTCCTCGTCGTCGGCTTCCTCGGGGCGCCGTGGGTGCTGCGCCATTCCGAGCACATCCGCGTCGACGTCGTGCTGCGCTCGGTGCCGCCGCGCGCGCGCCATTGGATGCTGCTCTGCGCGAACGGGATCTCGGCGCTCGCCTGCTTCGTGCTCGCCTGGTACGCGACGGTCGCGGCGGCGGAGGCCTTCGCGCGCGGGGCGCTGCTCTTCAAGCACCTCGTCCTCCCGCAATGGTGGATCCTCGCGATCCTCCCGGTCGGGGTCGCGCTGCTCGGCTTCGAGTTCGTCGCGCGGATCGCGCGGCGCCTCGCCGGGCGCCCGCCGCCGCAGGAGGAGGAGCTCGGGGAGGCGGTGCTGTGAGCGGGCTCTCCTGGGAGATCGTGCTCGGGCTGATGGGCGGCGGGCTCGTCGCGCTGATGGGGCTCGGCGTTCCCGTCGCCTTCGCCTTCCTCGCCGTCAACCTCGTGGGCGCCTGGTTCATCCTCGGCGGCGAGGCGGGGCTGAAGCTGCTCGCCATGAACGCGACGGAGGCGGTGGGCTCGTTCGCGCTCGTGCCGATCCCGCTCTTCATCCTGATGGGAGAGCTCCTGCTCCATACCGGCCTCGCGACCCGCGCGATCGCGGCGATCGAGAAGCTGATCGCCGGCGTGCCCGGACGGCTTTCCCTCGTCGCGGTGACGAGCGGCGCCGTGTTCGCCTCGCTGTCCGGCTCCACCATCGCCAACACGGCGGTGCTCGGCCGGGTGCTGCTGCCGGACATGCACCGCATGGGCTACCACCCGGTGCTCTCGCTCGGGCCGATCCTGGCGGTGGGCGGCATCGCCATGCTGATCCCGCCTTCGGCGCTCGCCGTCCTGTTCGGCTCGCTCGCCGGGATCTCGATCTCCGGGCTCCTCATCGCCGGCATCGTGCCGGGGCTGATGCTGGCGGCGCTCTACATCCTCTTCATCGTCGTCGCCGCGCGCGTTTCGCCCGGCCTCGCGCCGCCGGACCCGGTGGAGCGGCTGCCGCTGCGCGCCCGGGTAAAGCCGTTCCTCGTGTACGTCGTGCCGCTGATGGGCATCGTCCTCGTCGTCGTGGGCTCCATCCTGGCGGGCGTGGCGACGCCGACCGAGTCGGCGGCGCTGGGCTCGATCGCGACGCTCGTCGCCGCCGCCGCCTACCGCGCGCTCGACTGGAAATCGCTGCGCGCGGCGCTGCTGGGGACCGCACGGACCTCGGCGCTGATCCTCATCATCATCTCGGGCTCGATCACCTTCTCCCAGATCCTCTCGTTCTCGGGCGCGAGCCGGCAGCTGATCGGGATCGTCACGGACATGGGGCTCGAGCCCCTCGTGCTCGTCGCGGCGATGCTGGTGCTGGCGCTGCTGCTCGGCATGCTGATGGACCAGGTCAGCATCATGCTGATCACGCTGCCCTTCTTCATGCCGCTCGTGAACCAGGCCGGCATCGACCCGATCTGGTTCGGCGTGATGATGCTGGTGGCCCTGGAGATCGGCCTGATCACGCCGCCCTTCGGGCTGCTCCTCTACATCATGCAGTCCGTCGCCCCGAAGGGCGTCGGCATGCGCGCGATCCTGGGCGGGATCGTGCCCTATCTCGGGCTCGAGCTCGTGGGGCTCGCCCTGCTCTTCGCCTTCCCGGCGATCGCCCTGTGGCTGCCGGGGCTCCTGCGATGACGGGCGCGCGCATCCCCGACGCGTGCCGGGGACACGGGCGTTCTACCCCGGCGCGCGCCGTGTGGCATGCAGTCGCGCACTGCGGGTGCATGCGTCGACCACTGGCGGGCGTGTCGGCTGCGTCTCGGAGGCACCGGTTGCGATCGCCGTCGGCGCCCTCTACAAATCCAGGGCCTATACGGGCGGAGGCGACGACGCGCGGCCACGGGCTCGAACGTGCCGTCGCATGCCCGATCACGGAGGAATTCGACGGCGTGACGCGGATCGTGCATCATCTCGGCCCGCCCCCGCCCGCATGGCGGGACACGGCGGTACGTTCCCGTGCGATTCGGTCCGGTGGGGTCGCGGCCGCTCCCGCCGCCACGACGGCATCGGCGCTCGCCGCGGCGCCCAGCGCGACGGAGCCCGCTCGATGAGCACGGCGAAACCCCGCACGACCCGCACGCGCCTCAAGCCGCCGCGGCGCGACGGCGAGCGGCGTACCGCGATCGTCCGGCGCGCGACCGAGATCTTCAAGGCCAAGGGCTTCGCCCACACGACGATCGAGGACATCGCCGAGGCCGTGGGCGTCACCCGCGAGGCGATCTACTACTACTTCCGCGACAAGGCCGAGATCCTCATCGAGATCATCAAGCCCGAGAGCGACTACCTGGTCTGGGGCCTCGAGCGCATCCTCTCGCTGGAGACCTGCTCGCGCGAGAAGCTGGTCATGGCGGTGGAGAGCCACATGATGCGCTTCAACCCGAACTACCTCGAGATGGCCATCGCCGTACGCGAGCTCAACGGCACCACGCGCGACCCGCGGATCTCGGCGCTGCGCCAGACCTGGCGGCGATACACCGCGCTGTGGGTCTCGCTGATCGAGGAGGGGCAGCGCACCGGAACGCTGGAGCCCGACCTGGACCCGAAGCTCGTCGCCTTCGCCGTGCTCGGCATGCTCAATTCCGCCTCGAGCTGGTTCGACCCGTCGCGCGGCTCGAGCGCCGAGCTGACCCGCACCTTCGTGCGGATCGCCGCCACGGGCGTGCTCTCGGATCCCAACCGCGCGCGGCGCGACATGGACGCGGCGCTGGCGCGGACCGAAGCCGACGCCTGACCCGCCGATGCCACGCCTCCGCCGGTGGAGAACCCGGCAGGGCGGACAGCACGATTTCCGGAGCGAGCGCGCCGACACTCCCCGTCCCTGGGAGAGAGGGGAGGGTGTGCGGCATCGTCCCGACGGCGATGCCGGCGCCTCCGGGTCGAGCAGGCGTCCCGGCAGGCTCGTGCTGCATCTCGCCCCGTGCGCGCATGCGCGACCGGGACGTGCGCGCGCACGTGTGCCTGCCCGCCGGCAAGCAAGACCCGCGCCGGACGTCTCCCGATCCGCGCACGTCGCGGAGCCGAAGCGCGGCGATGGTCGTGGGCCGGTCGACGACCTATCCTCATGGTTCGACACGCGGCGCAATGCACAGCCTCGGATGGCGTGTGCGTCGTGGATGAACGTGACGGGCCTGAAGACGAACCTTCGGAGACGACAATGGACGCTGCCGAACTGCGCGCCCTGCAAGCCCCGCTCAAGCAGAAGTACCGCGAGGCGCCACAATCATCGATCGTCACAATGAAGGCCCACGGAACGCTCGATTCGGAAGCCGTCGCCTGCAAGGTGGAAACGGCGCGCGCCGTCGCGGTCGCCGGCCTGCACAAGGCGGCCGGCGGCACGGGCGCCGACCTGTGCTCCGGCGACATGCTGCTCGAGGCGCTCGTCGCCTGCGCCGGCGTCACGCTCAAGGCGGTGGCGACCGCGCTCGAGATCCCCGTGCGCTCCGGCGTCGTCCGCGCGGAGGGCGATCTCGACTTCCGCGGCACACTCGGCGTCGACCGGGAGGCGCCGGTGGGCTTCAGGGCGATCCGGCTCGCCTTCGAGATCGACGCGGATGCGAGCGAGGAGCAGCTCGCGCGCCTGCTGTCGCTGACGGAGCGCTACTGCGTCGTCTTCCAGACGCTCAACGCCAAGCCGGACCTCTCGGCCACCCTCGCGCGCGCCTGACGTCCCGCCTCCACCGCGCGCACCGGGCCGGGGGTGGAAACGCCCGGCCCGTCGTGCGAGAAAGCGGCGTTGCGGGGAGCGAGGGACCACCATGGCCGAACAGGAACCGAGGCTCGGCGCGGCGATCGTGCCGGTGACGCCGTTCCAGCAGAACTGCTCCGTGCTCTTCGCCCGCGACACGATGCGCGGCGTCGTGGTCGACCCGGGCGGGGACGTGCCGCGAATCCTGGAGGCGGTCCGCCAGACCGGCGCCACCATCGAGGCGATCCTCCTCACGCACGGGCACGTCGACCACGTCAGCGGCGTCGAGGACCTGCGCGACGCGCTGAAGGTGCCGGTGATCGGCCCGCATCCCGCGGACGCGATGTTCATGGACGAATCCCTCACGGCGACGTCGCGGGCCTACGGCCTGCCGCCGGCGCGGCCGGTGAAGGTCGACCGCTGGCTCGACGAGGGCGACACGGTGGACGTCGGCGGCATCGTCTTCGACGTGCTGCACACGCCCGGGCACTCGCCCGGCAGCGTGACCTACGTCTCGAAGGCCGATCGCTTCGCGCTCGTCGGCGACGTCGTCTTCGCCGGCTCGATCGGCCGCACCGACCTGCCGGGCGGCGACCACGACCAGCTCCTCGAGACGATCCGCACGAAGCTCCTCCCGCTCGGCGACGACGTCGCTTTCCTGTGCGGCCATGGGCCGATGTCGACGCTCGGCCAGGAGCGGCAGACGAACCCGTTCCTCGTCGGATGAGCTACGCGGTCTCCCTCGACGACGTCCGCGCGGCAGCCGAGACGATCGCGCCGCACGTGGTGCGGACGCCGCTGGTCGCCGCCCCGCGGCTCTCCGAGCGGCTGGGCGCACGGCTGTGGCTCAAGCTCGAGACGATGCAGCCGACCGGCGCCTTCAAGGAGCGCGGCGCGGCGAACCGCCTCGCGGCGCTCGACGCCGACGAGCGGGCGCGCGGCGTCGTCGCGATGTCGGCGGGCAACCACGCGCAGGCCGTGGCCTACCACGCGGCGCGGCTCGGGGTCCCCGCGACCATCGTCATGCCCGAGGGCACGCCGCTGGTGAAGGTCGAGAACACCCGCTCGTACGGCGCGCGGGTCATCCTCTCGGGCGAGACGGTGGCGGAGGCCGAGACCGAGGCGCGCCGGCTCGCCGACGAGGAGAGCTTCGTCTTCGTCCACCCCTACGACGAGGCCCGCGTCATCGCCGGCCAGGGGACGATCGCGCTCGAGATGCTCGCGGACGCGCCGGATCTCGAGATGCTCGTCGTGCCGATCGGCGGCGGCGGGCTCGCGGCCGGCATGGCGATCGCGGCCAAGGCGCTGTCCCCCGCGATCCGCATCGTCGGCGTCGAGACGCGGCTCTACCCGTCCTTCCGCAACGCCATTCACGGCGAGACGCTGCCGGTCGGCGGCGCGACGCTGGCGGAAGGCATCGCCGTCAAGCGCCCCGGCGGGCTGACGCTGCCCATCGTGCGCGACCTCGTCGACGAGATCGTGCTCGTCGACGAGCCCGAGATCGAGCGCGCGGTGAACCTGTGCGCCACGAGCCAGCGCATCATGGCCGAAGGCGCGGGGGCGGCGGGCATCGCCGCCATGCTGGCGCGCCCCGAGCTGTTCCACGGGCGCGCGGCGGGCGTCGTCATCTGCGGCGGCAACATCGACCCGCGCATCCTCGCCTCCGTCATGGTCCGCGAACTCGAGCGCGACGAGCGCATCGTCTCCTTCCGCATCTGGTCGAACGATCACCCGGGCCTGCTCGGGCGGATCGCCAGCCGATTGGGGGCTCTGGGCGCCAACATCCTGGAAGTTTCGCACGGGCGTCTCTATCTCGATGTTCCCGCCAAGGGCGTGACGGTCGACGTCACGATCGAGACGCGGGGCGCGGCGCACACGTCCGAGGTGCTCGCCACGCTGGCGCGGGAGGGCTTCGCCCCCACCCGCATCGACCCCCGGGGGCTCTCGCACCTCGGGCCCTGAGGATCGAGCGCGCAGAGATTCGAGCGACATGAGCACGACCGACCATCATCCCGACCTGCCGCACCCCGGAGCGCCCCGCCCGGACGTCCCGGCGGCGCGCCCGAGCTACGAGATCCGCATCGCGACGGACGGGGTGCTCGCGCGCCGGCTCTTCGCCTTCTGCCTCGACCTGATCGTGATCGGGGCGCTGGTGCTGCTGTTCTCGCTCGCGATCCTCGTGCTCGGCGTTCTGACGCTCGGCCTCGCCTGGCTGCTCTTCGCGATCCTGGTCCCCGCGGTCGGCCTCCTCTACAGCGCCATGACGGTCGGCGGGCCGAACCAGGCGACGATCGGCATGCGCATGATGGGGCTGCGCGTCGGGCGGGTGCAGTCGACGGGGCGCGTCGACGGCATCACGGCGGCGGTGCACGCGCTCCTGTTCTGGCTCGCGACCTCGACGTTCTTCCTGTGGCTCCTCGACGTCGTCATCGGCGTCGCGCGCGACGATCGCCGGCTGGGGCACGATCTCCTCGTCGACGTGATCGTCACCCGCACCGACGCCACCCCCTGACGCGACTCGCGGCCGCTCCGATACCGCGTGAACGTTGCACCGCTGCCGGCGTCGCGCGCGCCGAAAGCGCTTGTTGGCGCGTGCGGGAATGGTATCGTTGACGAGAGCCGCCAGGACGCGCTTCGCCGAGGTCAGACCCGCGTGACGAGCCATTCCCGCGAGACGCCGCAATTCTTCCTGACGGCACCCTCCGCCTGCCCCTACCTGCCCGGCCAGGAGGAGCGCAAGGTCTTCACCCACCTCGTGGGGCGCCGGGCGGGCGAGCTCAACGACATCCTCACCCACGGCGGCTTCCGGCGGTCGCAGACGATCGCCTACCGTCCCGCCTGCGAGACCTGCCGCGCCTGCGTCTCCGTCCGCGTGCCGGTGGACGCCTTCGAGCCCTCGCGCAACCTGCGCCGGATCGCCAGGTCGAACCGCGACCTCGTCGGCACCGGCGTCGCCAACCAGGCGACGAGCGAGCAGTACTCGCTCTTCCGGCGTTATCTCGACAGCCGCCACGCCGACGGCGGCATGATCGACATGACCGTGCTCGACTACGCCATGATGGTCGAGGACAGCCACATCGAGACGAAGCTCGTCGAGTACCGCCGGCGAGGGCCCGACACCGCGATCAACGGGCGCGGGGAGGGGCCGCTCGTCGCCATGTGCCTCACCGACGTCCTCGCCGACGGGCTGTCGATGGTCTACTCGTTCTACGACCCGGAGATGAGCGCGCGCTCGCTCGGCACCTGGGTGATCCTCGACCACATCGGCCGCGCGCGGGCCATGGGCCTGCCCTACGTGTACCTCGGCTACTGGGTCGAGGGCTCGCGCAAGATGGCCTACAAGGCCCGCTTCATGCCCCAGGAGCGCCTGCTCTCGCAGGGCTGGACGCGCGTGGAGGAGTAGGCGCGCGTGCCCTGCCGCCGAGCCGTCCCCCGCCGAGTCGTCCGCCGGTGAGCCTCGACCACGGGCTCCTTCGCACGCTCGTCGCGCTCGTCGAGGAGCGCAACGTCACCCGTGCGGCGCGGCGGCTGGGGCTCGCCCAACCCACCGTGTCCGGGGCGCTGGCGCGGCTGCGCGACGCGCTCGGCGACCCGCTCCTCGTGCGCGACGGGCGCCGTCTCGCGCCGACGGCGCGGGCGCTCGCCCTCGTCGCGGAGGTGACGCCGCATCTCGACGCAATCGACGCCGCCGTCGCGGGCACGACCTCCTTCGAGCCGGCGCAGGCGCGGCGCGTGTTCCGTCTCGGCTGCACCGATGCGGTGGCCTTCGCGCTCCTGCCGGCGCTGTCGGCGCGGCTGCGGCAGGCGGCGCCGGGCTGCGACCTGCTCCTGCGTACCGGCGACTTCCGGACCCTGCCGGATCTGATCGCCACCGGGGCGGTCTCCGCAGCGCTCGCGTACCTGCGCGACGACCCGTCCGCCACGGCCCGCATCCGCGCGGTGCGCCGCTCGCCCTGGGTCGTCCTGCGCGACGCCTCATCCAGGCCGATCACCGACCTCGACGCCTTCTGCGACCGTCCCCACGCCCTCGTGACCCCCTCGGGCGATCTCGGTGGCCTCGTCGACGACGCGCTGGCGGCCGAAGGCCGCACCCGGCGCGTGGCACTCGGGCTGACGAGCTTCGCGCTGCTGCTCGCCGCGTTGCCCGGCGACGAGCTGGTCGCGACTGTGCCCGACTTCGTCGCGGCGCGCCTCGCCGCGCTCGCGCCCCTCGCCGTCGATCCTTGCCCGGTCGCCGTCGCGCCGGTGGTCAACAGCCTCGCCTGGAGCGCGGTGGCCGACCGGGACCCGGGTGAGCGCTGGTTCCGGGAGGTCGTTCGCGAGACCTTCGCGGCCGCCCAGCCGCGCTGATCGCGCAGGCCGCGGCGATAGCACCTATCGGCCCCCGCGATTTCCCGCCCGGCGGCGCGCGTCCCATCTAGCGGCGACAGGCAACCCGTTCACGCGAAAGAACTCTCCATGGCCCGAATCCTGATCGTCCTCACCTCCCACGCCACCCTCGGCACGACCGGCAAGCCGACGGGCTTCTTCTACGAGGAGCTCGCCGCGCCGTACTACGCCTTCGTCGATGCCGGCCACGCGGTCGAGATCGCCTCGATCGTCGGCGGCGCGCCGCCGGCCGATCCGTCGAGCCTCGACGCCGACGAGGCGAAGCGCCCCGCGGCCGTCCGCCGGCTCCTCGCGGACGCCGCCGCGATGGACGCGCTCGCCCGCACCGCCCCGATCGACGCAATCGACCCCGTCGCCTACGATGCGGTCTTCCTGCCCGGCGGGCACGGCACGATGTGGGATTTCCCGCAGAGCGCCGCGCTCGCCCGTGCGGTCTCGGCGATATACGCGCGCGCCGGCGTCGTCGGCGCCGTCTGCCACGGCCCGGCCGGCCTCGTCGGCGCCACGCGCCCCGACGGGCACCCGCTCGTCGAGGGACTGCGCGTGAACGGCTTCACCGACGCGGAGGAGGCCGCGGTGGGGCTCACCGACGTGGTGCCGTTCCTGCTCGAGAGCCGGCTCGTCGCGCAGGGCGCGCGCTTCGAGAAGGCCGGCGCCTTCGAGCCGTTCGCCGTGCGCGACGGCCGGCTCGTCACCGGCCAGAACCCGATGTCGAGCGAGCCCGCCGCCGCACTGATGCTCGAGGCGCTCGCCGAGGCCCGCGCGGCTGCGTGACTCGCGGATCCGGCAGATTCTTCCCCCCGTCCGGGCAGAATCTGCCGGATACCCCCGTCTTTCGACGATCGGATCAAGGCCAACGCAGGACTTCTGCGTTGGCATCGCGCTTGCTGGCAGAATGCCGCCCGGGGTCTCGCCTCCCGGGCATCGAGCGAGCGAGGTCGCGTCATGACGCTGATGTCCGCGTTGAGCACTGCCGTGTCGGGCCTGCGCACCACGCAGGCCGGCATCTCGCTCGTCTCGCAGAACGTGGCGAACGCCGATTCCGCCGGCTACACCAAGCGCCGCCTCCAGCCGGTCGAGGCCGTCGCGGGCGGTCGCTCGGCCGGCGTTCGCACCGGAGAGATCCAGCGCGTGCTCGACCGCGTCGTGCAGCGCACGCTGTGGCAGGAGACGTCCGGGGCCGGCTACACGGGCCAGCGCGCCATGATGGCGGGCGCGCTCGAGCGGCTCTACGGCCCGCCGGCCTCGGCGAGCGCGCTCGATACGCTGATGAACAAGTTCTCGACCGCCGTCGAGAACCTCGCCGACGATCCCGCGAACGCGACCACGCGCTCGGGCGTGGTCGAGGCCGGCCAGGCGCTGGCGGCGCGCATCGGCACGATCGCGCAGGGCGTCCAGGCCCTGCGCACCGAGTCCGAGGGCCGCATCGCCTCGATGGTCGACGAGGCGAACGGGCTGCTCTCCGGCATCGAGCGGGTCAACCGCACCATCGTCCAGAGCGGCTCCACCGCGGCGCTCGCCGACGAGCGCGACCGGCTGATCGGCGCTCTCTCCGGGATCATGGACCTGCGCGTCCAGCCCTCCGCGGACGGCAGCGTCAGCATCTCCACCGGCGCGGGGCAGACGCTGTTCGACGGCGTGAGGGCGCTGGAGCTGCGCTTCGACGCCCGCGCGACGCTGACGCCGAACATGCGCGTCGACACGACGCCGCCGTCGGTCGGCATCGTGTCGGTCGTGTCGGGCACCGGCCTGCAGACGAACCTGCTGGCGGCGGGCGGCATCCGCTCCGGCTCGCTCGCGGCGGCGCTGGAGATGCGCGACGAGACTCTCGTCCAGGCCCAGCGTCAGCTCGACGAGCTCGCCGCCGGCCTCGCGCGCGCCGTCTCCGACACGCCGCTCACGGTGACACAGACCGGCGCGACGACGTTCGACCTCTCGGCCTTCACCGGCCCGCGGACCGTCGAGCTCGTGGTGAACGGGCGCTTCGAGCGCGTCAGCGGCACGCAGGCCGAGATCGACACGGCGCTCGGCGCCTTCGGCGGAAGCTTCGACGGGACGACGGTGACCATCCCGGGAGGGAGCGTGATCGCCGCCTCGGGCACCGCGACCGACCCGACGACCGGCACGGGGCCGTTCCCGTTCTTCGCGGACTCGCCCGGCAACACGCCCTTCACCGGCGCGGGCGCCACCGACCCGCTGACGGGTTTCGCCCAGCGCATCCGCGTCAATTCGGACGTCGCGGGCAACCCCGCGCTCCTCGTCAACTCCACCTTCCAAGGCGACGCGGCGCGCCCGACCGCGATGCGCGACGGGCTCGCGCGCACGCAGACGATCGCCTCCCAGGCGGGGCTGTCGGGCGCGGCGCCCTTCCGCGCCGACATATCGGCCGCGGTGCGGCGCACGATCGAAGTGCAGGGCGCGGCCTCCGCCACCGCGGCGCGGCTCGACGAGGGGCAGCGCGTGGCGCTCGCCGCCGTCGAGGGCCGCTTCGCCGACGTGGCGGGAGTGAACATCGACGAGGAGATGGCGCAGCTCGTCCAGCTCCAGACCGCCTACGGCGCCAATGCGCGCGTCCTGTCGGCGGTTCGGGAGATGATGGACGTGTTGATGCGGATCTGAGGGAACGACGAGAGATGACGAGCATCACCCCGTTCGCAGCCGGCTCCTTCGACACGCGCGAGACCTCGCGCATGTTCGTGGAGATGCGCAAGGCCTCCCAGGTCCTCGAGCGCCAGATGGCCACTGGCCTGAGGTCGGACACCTACTCGGGCCTCGGCTTCGAGCGGCGCACCGCGCTCGATCTGCGCGCGAAGCTCACGGCGTTCGAGAGCTACGGCGAGACCGTCACCAGCGCCAACCTGCGCCTGAAGGTGATGACCGGCGCGGTGCAGAGCCTCGAGAAGATCGCGTCGGACACCCGCTCCGCGGCGGCCGAGCCGCTGTCGGGCATCGTCGACGGCTCCGGCGTGCCGCAGGAGCAGGCGCTCGCGCGCAACAACCTCGCCTTCGCGGTCGAGATCCTCAACACGGACGTGAACGGCCGCCACGTCTTCGCGGGGCGCGCCAGCGACACACGGCCGGTGGCGGCCTACCAGCAGATCTTCGCCGACCTGCGCGCGGCGGTGGCGGGCGTGGCGGATCCGACCGACCCCAACCAGATCGTCCAGGCGGTCTCGGACTACTTCGACACCACCGCCTGGCGCCCCGCCGGATCGGAGACGACGACGCCGATGCCGACCACCGCCGATGCGCGCGCGAGCGTGCTCGCCCGCATCGACGAGGGGCAGAGCGTCGCCATCGGCGCGCGCGCGGACGAGCCGGGCTTCCGCAACCTCCTCGTTGCGCTCGGCTCGCTCGCCGCCGCCGACGAGACGCAGCTCTCGCAGGAGGACTTCGCCGCCCTGTCGAGCCGCGTCTCCGACCTCCTGTCCTCGTCGCGGCCCCAGCCGCGCGACGTCGCCATGGATCTCGGCCGCGCCCAGGCGACGATCAATGCCACCAAGGAGCGCCAGGACGCGAGCGCCTCCCTGCTGCGCGAGGCCCTCGACGACGTCGAGCTCGTCTCCACCGAGGAGGCCGCCGTGTCCCTCCTCAACCTGCAGACCCGCCTGCAGGCGAGCTTCCAGACCACGGCGATGCTGTCGCGGCTGTCGCTGGTGAACTATCTGTGAGGACGTCGTTCGATAGAATCGTCGCGCCCGCCCGCGGCGCCTGCTCGCTCCCATCCGCGGTGACGGTTCACAACCCCTCTCGTGCCATGCGTGGCATGAGCCTTGCGGCGGCACGGCGCTTGCCCTAAGGGGGCGCCCAGCCGAACCATCCCGCCGGGGGGCCGATGAATTGCCCGTGGTCGACAAGTCCTCCCGCGCCATCGGCGCGGTGCGCCAGTCCTTCGCGCCGTGGAACGACGCGAGCGCGCGTCCGCTCATCCGCTTCGAGGGCGTGACCAAGCGCTTCTCGGACGCGGTGGCCGTCGACGACGTCAGCCTCGACGTCTACGAGAACGAGTTCTTCTGCCTCCTCGGCCCGTCGGGCTGCGGCAAGTCCACCTTGATGCGGATGCTCGCCGGCTTCGAGGAGCCGAGCGGCGGGCGCATCCTGCTCGGCGGCGAGGATCTCGCGGGCGTGCCGCCCTACGAGCGGCCGGTCAACATGATGTTCCAGTCCTACGCGCTCTTCCCGCACATGAGCGTCGAGAAGAACGTCGCCTTCGGGCTCAAGCAGGAGGGGCTCCCCAAGGACGTCATCGCGGTGCGGGTCGCGGAGATGCTCAAGCTGGTGCAGATGCAGCGCTTCGCCGCGCGCAAGCCCCACCAGCTCTCCGGCGGCCAGCGCCAGCGGGTGGCGCTCGCCCGCGCGCTCGCCAAGCGCCCGAAGGTCCTCCTCCTCGACGAGCCGCTCGCCGCCCTCGACAAGAAGCTGCGCGAGGAGACTCAGTTCGAGCTGATGGACATCCAGATCGAGCTCGGCACCACCTTCCTGATGGTCACGCACGACCAGGAGGAGGCGATGACCATGGCCGACCGCATCGCCGTCATGGATTCCGGGCGCCTCGTCCAGGTGGCGACGCCCGGCGAGATCTACGAGCAGCCGAGGAACCGCTTCGTGGCGGACTTCGTCGGCGACGTGAACATCCTCGAGGGCGCTGTCGCGGCGCGCGAGCCCTCCGGCCTGTGGCGCATCGCGGCGCCGGGCGCGCTCGGCCCGCTGATGGTCGACGATCCCGACGAGCGGCTCGACCCCGGCCAGGCCGTGGCGGTCGCCGTGCGCCCGGAGAAGATGACCGTCACCCGCGAGCGGCCGGAGGGTCCCAACGCCTTCGAGGGCGAGGTCTGGGACATCGGCTATCTCGGGGACTGGACGGTCTACCGCATCCGCCTCGACGACGGGCGCATCCTGCGCGTCACGCGGGCGAACACGACGCGTTTCGTCGAGCGGCCGATCGACCTCGAGGAGCGCGTCCACATCGGCTTCCTGCCGGACGCCGCCGTGATCCTCTCGAGCTGAGGGAGGGGAGGGGATGGCACGCGACGCGATCCGCCGCGACGAGCCCCGCCGCCGCGGGCTGGGGCGCCGATTGGTGATCGGCGCGCCCTACCTGTGGCTCGGCGCGTTCTTCGCCCTGCCGGTGCTGATCGTCTTCAAGATCGCGCTCTCCTACCCGGAGCTGGCGCAGCCGCCCTACGCCCCGACCTTCGACCTCGCCGGCGGGTGGGAGGCCTTCGTCGCCTTCCTGGGCGAGCTCTCGTTCGACAACTTCGCCTTCATCGTCTCCGACGACCTCTACGTGGCGGCGCTCGGCTCGTCGCTGCGCATCGCCGCATCCTCGACGCTGATCCTGCTCCTCGTCGGCTACCCGATCGCCTACGCCATGGCGAAGGCTTCGCCCTCGCTGCGCGGCATCCTCGTCGCGGCGGTGATCCTGCCGTTCTGGACGAGCTTCCTCATCCGCGTCTACGCCTGGATCGGCATCCTGCGCCCGGAGGGCCTGCTCAACGGGTTCCTGATGGCGATCGGCGTGATCGACCAGCCGCTGACCATCCTCAACACCGAGATCGCGGTCCATATCGGGATCGTCTACACCTACCTGCCCTTCATGGTGCTGCCGCTCTACGCCACGCTGGAGCGCATGGACGACACGCTGATCGAGGCGGCGCAGGACCTGGGTTCGACGCCGCTGAAGGCGTTCTGGACGATCACCGTGCCGCTCTCCTGGCCCGGCATCGTCGCCGGATCGCTGCTCTGCTTCATCCCGGCGGTGGGCGAGTTCGTCATTCCCGACCTGCTCGGGGGCTCCGACACGCTGATGATCGGGCGCATCCTGTGGAGCGAGTTCTTCTCGAACCGCGACTGGCCGCTCGCCTCGGCGGTCGCGATCGTGATGCTCGTCGTCCTCGTCGTGCCGATCGTGCTGTTCCGGGAGGCGGAGGCGCGGCGCCTGGAGGAGAGCCGATGAGAGGCCGCCTGTCGCCCTTCAACGTGGTCTCGCTGACGCTGGGCTTCGCCTTCCTCTACATCCCGATCCTGATCCTGATCCTCTACTCCTTCAACGCCTCGCGGCTGGTGTCGGTGTGGGGCGGGTTCTCGACGCAATGGTACTTCGCGCTGCTGCAGAACCAGCCGCTGCTCGACGCCGCCTGGGTGACGGTGCGCGTCGCCTTCGTCACCGCGATCCTCGCCACCGTGCTCGGCACGATGGCGGCGATCTCCCTCACCCGCTACGGCCGCTTCCGCGGCCGGGCGCTGTTCACCGGCATGGTCTACGCGCCGATGGTGATGCCGGAGGTGATCACGGGGCTCTCGCTGCTGCTGCTGTTCGTCTCGATCGACCTCGATCGCGGCTTCTGGACGGTGACGCTCGCGCACGTGACCTTCACGATGTGCTTCGTCACCGTGGTGGTCCAGGCCCGCCTCGTCGCCTTCGATCGCTCGCTGGAGGAGGCGGCGATGGACCTCGGCGCGACGCCGTGGCGCACGTTCGTCTCGGTGACGCTCCCGGTCATCGCGCCGGCGGTGCTCGCGGGCTTCCTCCTCGCCTTCACCCTCTCGCTCGACGACCTCGTGATCGCGAGCTTCACCTCGGGCCCGGGCGCGACGACGCTGCCGATGCGGATCTACTCCTCCGTGCGGCTCGGCGTCACGCCGGAGATCAACGCCGCCTCCACGATCCTGATCGCGCTCGTGACGATCGGCGTGATCGTCGCCGCGCTGGTGACCAAGCGCTCGGTGCTGATGCGCCAGGCCGGCTGAGAAACCTCCCCGCAGGGGAGGACGACGGCCGAAGGACGGAGGGTGGGGCGGGCGGCGGTGCCGCTCGAAGTCGTTCGGCCCCACCGCACGGGTGTCGCGCCGGCTTTCGCTGACGGACGCGGCTTCACCCCCCGTTCACCTAAACACGCGGTCACGGAAGTTACGCTCCGATTCACCGACAATTTTAGACGAGATTTCACGCGTCCCCGGCAAGGTTCCCTTCAACAACGCAAGTGGAACAGGGGAGCAGGACCCATGGCTCGTCTCGATCTCGGTGCCGCCGACATCGCCGCCCTCGTGCCGGACCTCGACACCGGCGAGGCCTACCTCGAGCTCGGCCTCATGCACGCCGTCGGCCGCTCGGTGCCGCTCGATCTCGTCGCCGCCCACAAGTGGCTCAACATCGCCGTCGCCAAGGGCTGCCGGGCGGCGGTCTCGCGCCGGGCCGAGCTCGCCGCGGAGATGACCGCCGACGAGGTGGCCGCCGCCCAGCGCGCCGCGCGGATGTTTCTCGCCGCCGCCTGATCGGGCCGCTTGAGGGTGCGGGGCGGCGCGGCTATAAGCCCGCCATCTTCCACACATCCTCACGAAGCGGATACCGACATGGCCACCGAGCGCACCTTTTCGATCATCAAGCCCGACGCGACCAAGCGCAACCTGACCGGCGCCGTGAACGCCGTGATCGAGGAGGCGGGTCTGCGGATCGTCGCGCAGAAGCGCATCCTGATGACCCGCGCCCAGGCGGAGACCTTCTACGCCGTCCACAGCGAGCGCCCGTTCTTCGGCGAGCTCGTCGACTTCATGATCTCCGCCCCCGTCGTGGTGCAGGTGCTCGAGGGCGAGAACGCCATCGCCAAGTACCGCGAGGTGATGGGCGCGACGAACCCGGCCAACGCCGCCGAGGGCACCATCCGCAAGAAGTTCGCCCTCTCGGTCGGTGAGAACACCGTCCACGGCTCGGATTCGGCCGAGAACGCCCAGATCGAGATCGCCCAGTTCTTCGCCGGGAACGACATCGTCGGCTGAGGCCGAGGCTCAGTCGAGCCCGGGCGAAGCGTGCCGCCACGCCGATGCCGGCCGCGACGCGCTCCCCTCTCCCTCGCGGAGAGGGGCTGGGGGTGTGGGGCGCGCAGGACGATCACTCCGGCCGATGCCGCCCCGATCGCCGTCGCCGCGTCCTGCAAGCTCCCGACGGGTCCCTGCATCCGCCTCCGTATCGTTCTGCACGCCCCCCAGCCCCGCCCCTCCCCACCGGGGGGAGGGGAGAACCTCGGTGCGGCCGAGACGGCGGAGCTCTCCATCTCGCTGATCCTGCGAACGCCCCCGCGCCCCCGGCGCGGGGGCGTTCGCGTTTTGACAAACGGCGCGTCTCGCGGCAGGATCATTCGCATACGAATGACCTCGCCCGGCGATGCGTCGCCGGAGCGTGGCGCGAGGAGGACGTGCCATGTCGCAGACGCCGGGGCGGGCCTATCCCCGCGAGAGCCTCGCCGCCCATCCGCCGAACGACGCGCCGGCCTACGCCTCGACGCGCCTGCGCGCCCCGCGCCGGCCGCTGGTGATCCTGCCGCACACCCTCACGGAGCTCACCGGCCCCGCCTACGGCCACGACAGCGTCGCCGAGGGCGAGAACGACCTGACCCTCGGCCATGCGGGTGCGCCGCTGGGCGAGCGCATCATCGTCACGGGCCGCGTCCTCGACGAGGACGGGCGGCCCGTTCCGCACACGCTGCTCGAGATCTGGCAGGCCAACGCCGCCGGGCGCTACATCCACGTGAACGACCGCCACGACGCGCCGATCGACCCGAACTTCACCGGCGCCGGCCGCGTCGTCACCGATGCGAGCGGCGGCTACGCCTTCACCACGATCAAGCCCGGCGCCTATCCCTGGCGCAACCACCACAACGCCTGGCGGCCGGCGCACATCCACTTCTCGCTGTTCGGGCCGAGCTTCGTCACGCGCCTCGTGACGCAGATGTACTTCCCCGGCGACCCGCTGCTCGGGCTCGACCCGATCTGGCAGTCGATCCCGGACGCCCGCGCCCGCGAGCGGCTGGTCTCGTCCTTCGACATCGAGACGACGAAGCCCGAATGGGCGCTCGGCTATCGCTTCGACATCGTGCTGCGCGGGCGCGGCGCGACGCCGATGGAGGATCCGCACCATGGCTGAGCGCGGCATCACGCCCTCCCAGACGGTCGGGCCCTTCTTCGCCTATTGCCTGACGCCGGAGGCCTACGACGCGCGCGGGATCGCGGGCAACGAGATCGCCGGGCCGGACGCGGCCGGGCAGCGCATCCACATCGAGGGCCGGGTGCTCGACGGCGCGGGCGAGCCCGTGCCGGACGCCATGGTCGAGATCTGGCAGGCGGACGGGGAGGGGCGCTACCCGGAGGCACCCGGAAATGCCGCCTTCCGCGGCTTCGGCCGGGCCGAGACCGACGTCGACGGCCGCTTCGTCTTCGTCACCGTGAAGCCGGGGCCCGTGCCCGGCCCGGACGGCGCGCCGCAGGCGCCGCACATCGGCGTCTCGGTCTTCGCCCGCGGGCTGCTGAACCGGCTCGCGACGCGCATCTACTTCGCCGACGAGCCCGCCAACGAGGGCGACCCCGTCCTCGCCCTCGTGCCCGCGGACCGGCGGGAGACGCTGATCGCGCGTGCGGTGTCGCAGGGCGTCTACGGCTACGACGTGCGCCTGCAGGGCGAGGGCGAGACCGTGTTCTTCGAGATCTGAGGAGGCCGCCATGCCCGCGCGTCATGTCCAGGTCGGCATCATCGGGGCGGGGCCGGCTGGGCTGCTGCTCGCCCACCTGCTCCGTCTCGCCGGCATCTCCTGCGTCGTCGTCGAGGCCAAGAGCCGCCGCTACGTCGAGGAGCGCATTCGCGCCGGCGTGCTCGAGCAGGGCACCGTCGACGTCCTGCGCGAGACCGGGGTGGGCGCGCGCATGGACCGCGAGGGCCTGCTCCACCACGGCACGATCCTGAAATTCGCCGGCGAGGCCCGCCGCATCGACTTCCAGGACCTCACCGGCCAGGCCGTCATGGTCTACGGCCAGCACGAGGTGGTGAAGGACCTCGTCGCCGCCCGGCTCGAGGCCGGCGGCGAGATCGTGTTCGAGGTCTCGGACACCCGCATCGAGGGGATCGACGGCCGCGAGCCCACGATCTCCTGGCTGAAGGACGGCGTGCGCGAGACGCTCTCCTGCGACTTCGTCGCCGGCTGCGACGGCTTCCACGGCGTCTCGCGCGCCGCGATCCCCGCCGACGTGCTGCGCGTCTACGAGCGGGTCTACCCGTTCGGCTGGCTCGGCATCCTGGCGAAGTCGCCGCCGGCTTCCGAGGAGCTGATCTACGCCAACCACGAGCGCGGCTTCGCGCTGCTCTCCATGCGCTCGCCGGAGATCAGCCGGCTCTATCTCCAGTGCCCGCCGGACGAGGAGATCGCCAACTGGCCGGACGAGCGGATCTGGGAGGAGCTGCAGGTCCGCCTCGCCGGCGGCGAGGGCTGGCGGCTGGAGGAGGGGCCGGTGATCCAGAAGGGCGTCACCGCCATGCGCAGCTTCGTCGCCGAGCCCATGCGCCACGGCCGCCTCTTCCTCGCGGGCGACGCGGCGCATATCGTGCCGCCGACGGGGGCCAAGGGCATGAACCTCGCCGTAGGCGACGTGCGCGTCCTCGCCCGCGGGCTCGAGGCCTTCTACCGCGACGGCCGCGAGGACGCGCTCGCGGCCTATTCGGACACTTGCCTGCGCCGGATCTGGAAGGTGCAGCGCTTCTCTTGGTGGATGACGCAGATGCTCCACACCTTCGAGGACGCGTCCCCCTTCGACCGGCGCCGCCAGCTGGCCGAGCTCGACTACGTCACTACGTCGTGCGCGGCCATGACCACGCTCGCGGAGAACTACGTCGGCCTGCCGATGGACTGGGGCCCGGCATGAGCCTCTCCGCGCTCGACTCCGCGCTGACCGGGCCGCTCCTCGCGAGCGACGCCATGCGCGCGGTCTTCGACGACCGGGCGCGGATCGCCGACATGCTGGCGGTGGAGGCTGCGCTGGCGCGGGCGCAAGCACGGCTCGGCCTCGCGCCGGAGGGGCTCGGCCCGGCAATCGCGGCGATCGCGCCCGACGCCTTCGACCTCGCGGCGATCGGCCGGGAGACGGCGCATGCCGGCGTGCCGTCGATCCCGTTCCTGAAGGCCCTGCGGGCGATGCTGCCGCGCGATCTCGCGAGCGACCTGCACAAGGGCGCGACCACGCAGGACCTGATCGACACCGCGCTCGCCGTGGCGCTGCGCCGGGCCTTCGCGCTCGTCGCGAGCGATCTCGACGCGATTCTCGCCGGCCTCGCGCGGCTCGCCGAGGCGCATGCGCGCACGCCCTGCGCCGGGCGCACCTACGGCCAGCACGCGACGCCGGTGACGTTCGGGTTCAAGGCCGCGGTCTGGGCGGCGGGGATCGCCGACGTCGCGACCGAGCTGCCGGCCGTGCGCGAAGGCGCCTGCGTCGCCTCGCTGGCCGGTCCGGCGGGGACGCTCCCCGCCTTCGGTGCGCGCGCGCCGGAGGTGGCCGACGCCTTCGCGCGGGAGATCCGCCTCGCATCGGCGCCCATCGCGGGGCACACGCGCCGCGCCGGCAGCGCACGGGCGGGGGCCTGGCTCGCGATGCTGCTCGGCGCGCTCGCCAAGATGGCCGGCGACATCGCCCACCTCGCCTCGACCGAGGTGGGGGAGGTCGCCGAGCCGCACGTGCCCGGCCGCGGCGGCTCCTCCGTCATGCCGCACAAGCGCAATCCCGTCTCGTGCACCGTGATCCTCTCGGCGGCGAGCGCGGCGCGCGGGCATGCGGCGACGCTGCTCGACGCCATGGTCGCGGCCCACGAGCGGCCGGCCGGCGCCTGGCACGCCGAATGGCATGCGCTGCCGACCCTCTTCGGCCTCGTGTCCGGCGCCCTCGTCGAGGCGCGGCGGCTGGCGGAGGGGCTCGTGGTTCGTGCGGACGCGATGGCGCGCAATCTCGACGCCACGAGCGGCCTCCTCTTCGCGGACGCCGCCGCCGCGGCGCTCGCGCCCGTCCTCGGGGCCGGGGAGGCGCACGCCCGCGTCGCCGCGGCCGCCGACGCCGTGCGTGCCGACGGCGTCTCCCTGCGCGAGGCCCTCGCCGCGCCGGGCGATCTCCCCGCGGACGCCCTGGCGCGCGCCTTCGCGCTCGCGCCCTACCTCGACAGCGCGGCCGCCTTCGTGCCCCGTGCGCTCGCGCACGTTGCCGCGGCCCGCCGCGCGCTCGCCGCCTGACGACCGGGACGCGTCGGCTCGTCGTTGCCCGCCGCGCCTCACGGCGCAAGCAGGATCTTGCCCCGTCGCCCCGGCCGCTCGGCGTGCCGGAGCGCGTCCGCGATCTGCGTGAGCGGATAGACCGTTTCGATCGGGCTCGCCGCGGTGCCGTCCGCGACCAGACGGAAGGCCTCGGCGAGGGCGGAGGCGATCGTCGCGCGCGGGGCCGCGTGGACGTACGCGCGCAGGTGGAACAGGACGAGGCGGATGTCCGGGCGCCGGCGTTGCAGGTCCGGCGGGAGCGGACGGCCCGAGAGGAGGCCGTAGTGCACGAGCAGGCCGCCCGGGGCGAGGGCGTGCGCGAGCGCCGTGCCGTGCGCGCCGCCGACCGCATCGAGCGCGGCGTCGAGGCCTCCGCCGGCGAGCGCGTCGCGCAGGGCGCAATGGGCATCGTCCGCGTCGCTTTCGGGAAGCACGACGACCTCGGCGGCGGGGAGATCGCCGAGCAGGGCAGGGCCGGGGGCGTGCCGCACGATCGCCGTCACCCGGGCGCCCGCGGCGGCGGCGAGGCGCACGAGCATGCCGCCGATGGCGGAGCCGGCGGCGTCGATGCCGATCCGCATGCCCGGACGCGGGCGCACGTGCTCGCGCAGCATGAGGATCGCGGTGAGCGGGTTCACGTAGCTCGTCGCCGCGGCGTGGTCGTCGAGCGTGTCCGGCACCGGAAAGCACCAGGCGGCGTCCGCGGTCTTCACCTGCGACCACGCGCCCGCAGTCCCGATCGGCAGCACGCGCTGCCCCGGCACGATGCCGGTGACGCCCGGGCCGAGAGCCTCGATCGTGCCCACGCCCTCGAAGCCCGGGCGGAAGGGCAGCGCGGTGCGCGATGCGTAGGCGCCGCGAATCGTCAGGAGGTCGGAGGGGTTGATCGCCGCCGCGCGCATGCGCACCCGCACCGCGCCGGGGCCGGGCGGCGGGTCGGCGCCCGTCTCGAGCCGGACCACGTCCGCGGGATCGCCGAAGCGGTGGACGAGGGTCGTGAGCGTCATCGTGCCGGCGACCCTATCCCATCGCCGCGGGCGGTGCTAAGGCCCGTGCCGGCTCCGGAGCGCGGGCCGCATGCCCGAGACCGCGCCGCGAGCGACGCAAACCAGCCCCCCCGAGAGCATGTCCATCGTCCTCGATCACGTCGGCGTCACGTTGCAGGAGCGACCCGTGCTGCGCGGGATCGATCTCGTGCTCGAGGAGCGACGCGTCGGGATCGTGGGGCTCAACGGGTCGGGCAAGAGCACGCTGGCGCGGCTCCTCAACGGCCTCGTCCTGCCCGACGAGGGCACGGTGCGCGTTCATGGGCTCGACACGCGCACGCAGGCGCGAGCGGTGCGCCGCGCCGTGGGCTTCGTGTTCCAGAACCCGGAGAACCAGATCGTCTTCCCGATCGTGGGCGAGGACGTCGCCTTCGGCCTGCGCAACATCGGGCTCCCCAAGCGCGACGCGGAGGCGCGCGCGCTCGCCGCGCTCGCCGCGCATGGGCTCGACGGGCTCGCCGACCGGCCTGCCCACACGCTCAGCGGCGGCGAGAAGCAGCTGCTCGCGCTCGTCTCGGTGCTCGTGATGGAGCCGCGGATCGTCGTCCTCGACGAGCCGACGACGGCGCTCGACCTGCGCAACCGCAACCGCATCCGCGCGGCGATCGCCGGGCTGGCGCAGACGGCGATCGTCGTCACCCACGACCTGGACCTCGTGAGCGACTTCGAGCGCGTCCTCGTCGTCGACGAGGGCCGCATCGTCGCCGACGACGCGCCGGAGGCGGCGCTGCGCTGGTATCGGGAGAACCGCGCGTGAGCCCCTCGCTCTACGTCCCGGGCGACGGGCCCCTGCATCGCCTGCCGGCGGGCGCGAAGCTCGCCGCGCTGGCGGGCCTCGGTGTCGCGTTGTTCCTCGTCTCCTCGCCGATCGTGCTGGGCGCGGCGGCGCTCGCGGCGGCGGGCGTGGTCGCGGCGACCGGGGTGCGGCTCGCCCGTCTCCGCGGCGCGCTCGCCGGCGTCGCGATCGTCGTCGCGATCGTGGTGGCCGCGAATGCCTGGCTGGCCGGCTGGCGGGAGGCGGCGGCGGTCGGAGCGCGCATCGTCGCGCTCGTCCTCCTCGGCTATGCCTTGACGCTGACGACGCGCACCTCGGACCTGCTGGCGACGCTGGAGCGGCTGCTCGCGCCGCTCGAGCGGATCGGCCTCGCGGACGCCGGCAAGGTCGCGCTCGCGGTGGCGCTCGTCCTGCGCTTCGTGCCGGAGCTGATGAAGCAGGCGGCCGATATCCGCGAGGCGCGGGCGGCGCGCGGCCTGCGGGTCGGGCCCGTGGCTCTCGTCGTGCCGATGATCGTGCGCGTCCTGCGCAGCGCGGACGCGATCGCCGAGGCGATCGACGCGCGCGCCTATCCGCCTTGCAAGTCTCCACCCACCAGCGCCATACCCTCGAGCACCGGCCCAGGGAGTGCCGACCATGACAACGCGTGATCTCGTCCTCGTCGCCCTCTTCGCCGCCCTCACGGCGGTGCTGGGGCTCGTCCCGCCGATCACGGTGGGCTTCCTTCCCGTGCCGATCACGCTGCAATCGCTCGGGCCGATGCTGGCGGGGCTGATGCTCGGGCCGGTGCGCGGCGGCCTCGCCCTCGCGCTCTTCGTGCTGCTCGTGGCGCTCGGGATGCCCGTGCTCGCCGGCGGGCGCGGCGGCTTCGGCATCCTGCTCGGGCCCACCGGCGGCTTCATCGTCGGCTGGATCGTCGGCGCGATCGTCGTCGGCGCGCTGGCCAAGCGCTTCGCGCGGACCGGTGCGTGGCGGGCGCCGGACCTCGCGAATGCCGCGCTCGCCTGCGTCGTCGGCGGCATCGGGGCGGTCTATGCCATGGGCGTGCCGTGGCTCTCGGTGGTCACGGGCATGGGCCTCGGCCCGGCGGCGGCGAGCATGGTCGTGTTCCTGCCCGGCGACGCGATCAAGGTCGTCGTCGCCGTGATGGTCGCGCGCGGCGTGCAGCGCGCCTACCCGATCGCGCTGCGCTGACGCATCCGGCCTCGCCGAAGGCGCCCTCGCTCAGACGAGGCCGTTCACCGCCACGAGATGGCAGGCGAGGCCGGCCCCGATGCCGACGAGGGCGTTGCGCGTGAACCAGTAGAGTGCGAGCGCCACCGCGGCCGAGCCGAGGATCGGCAGGCCGTAGGGGTAGGCGGACAGGTCGACGTCCTGGAGCGTGTAGGCCACGAGCAGGACCATGACGCCCACCGGCATCTTGCGGCCGAGATGCAGCAGGTAGCCGTTGCGCGAGAGCGCGTCCATGGCGACGTAGGGCATCGCCCGCAGCGCCACCGTCACCACGGCGACGACGAGGATGACGGCGAGCACCCGCCCGTCGGAGATCGTCTCAACCGGCATGGTGCGCCTCCTCGCGGGCCCGGGGGGAGCGGACATAGTCCACGCTGACGAGGCCGAGGTAGACGATCAGCCCCGCGATCAGGAAGGCGTTCTCGGCGACGAGCCGCTCGGCGGCGAAGCCGGCCGCGCAGGCGGCCGCGGCGTAAACGAGGAGCCGCAGGTCGCGGCTGTGGCGCACCGCGTCGACGGCGAGGATCAGGAACATCGCGGTGAGCGCGAACTCGAATCCGCCGATGTGCGGCGGGATGATCGCGCCGAGCCCGGCGCCGAGCGCTGCACCGAGGATCCACCAGAAGTGGCTCACGAGCTGCAGCAGGGTGATCCCCGTCCCGTCGAGCCGGCGCCCGTCGCCGGCGGCGGTGATGCCGTAGGTCTCGTCGGTGAGCGCATAGACGCCGTAGAGCTTCTGCGGCAGCGTCCGGAGCCGGCCGATGGGGAAGGAGAGGCCGTAGAAGATGTGCCGGAAGTTCACGACGAACGTCGTCCAGGCCACCACCGCTAGCGGCAGCCCGGCGACGATGAAGCTCACCGCCAGGAACTCGATCGAGCCGGCGAAGATGATCATCGCCGAGAGCGGCGCCCAGTACCAGGCGATGCCGCTCGACACGAGATAGACGCCGAATGCGACCCCGAGCGGGAGGTAGGCCATCGCGACCGGGATGGTCAGGCGGAGCACCCGCGCGAGGCGTTCGCGCGGCCCGTCGCCGTGGACGGGGTCCGATATGGGTTGGGGGGGCATGGTCCGAGGCTCCGGCGCGGCAGTCGATCGGGACGCGGGGGAACGTCCGGGTTCAGGAGAGGAGGAGGCGCGTGCCGGCGGCACCGAAGAACAGCGCGATCACCGCGCCGATCCAGCGCCGCAGCCCGGCGTAGACGCGCACCACCGGCGCGCTCGAGAAGACGAGTGCGTAGGTCACGAAGACGACGACGCCGAGCGCCGCGCAGCCGGCGACGATCAGCGCCGCGAGCACCGGCGGCGCGCCGACCGGCAGGCCGAGCGTGATGATCGCCATCCAGACGAACACGGCCTTCGGGTTCACGAGGTGGATGCCGAGGCCGCGCAGGTAGTGGCGGCGCAAGGTCGGCGGCGCGCCCCGGGCGGGACCCGCCGGCACCTCGATCGGCGCCGTCGACAGCGCCCCGCGCGCGGCGCGATAGGCGAGCCAGAGCAGGTAGAGCCCGCCCATCACCTTCATCACCACGAGCACCGTCGCCGAGGCCTCCAGCAGGGCGCCGAGGCCGAGCGCGGCGACGACGCCCCACATCACCGAGCCGGAGACCACGCCCAACGCCATGGCGACGCCCGACGCGCGGCCGGCCTCCATGGAGGTCGCCATGATGGCGAGGTTCGCCGGGCCGGGGCTCGCCGTGCCGACCACGTAGGTCCCGTAGGCGACCAGCAGGTAGGGAACGATGTCCATCAGCCGCTCCGCATCCCGAAGAGTTCGTACACGCTGCGGGCGATCCCTTAGGCCGCCGGCGGTCGCGGCGCAAGCCGCAAAGCAGGCAGAGGTGGCTCGGCTCCGCCCCGCCGATGTCGACGGAGCGCGGGTCCGATCATCACCTGAAGTTGTGATACATTGCGCCATCCGGCTGAGAGGCCGCAGATCGCCACGGTCGGGCCCGATCAGGGCCTCAGGTAGATCGACAGGACCGGCCAGAGCGACAGGACGAGGAAGGCGGCCATGGCCACGTTGAAGGCCCGCAGCCAGCGCGGATCGGCGAGGACCCGCCGCAGCGCCGAGCCGCCGAGCAGCCACACCGCCGTGCAGGGCGTGCCGAACAGGAAGAAGATCAGCGCAATGGCCAGGATCTGCATCGCGTAGGTGTCGGACGCGACCGAGTAGACGCTCACCGCGCCCACCGCCATGATCCAGGCCTTCGGGTTGACGAGCTGGAACAGCGCCGCCTCCGTGAAGGTGAGCGGTCGCGCACTCGCGCCGGCGTCCTTGCTGCGGCCCGCCGTCGCGATCCGCCAGGCGAGCCAGAGCAGGTAGGCCGAGCCGACGATGCGCAGCACGTCGTGCAGGACGGGCCAGGTCTGGAAGACGCTCCCGATCCCGAGCCCGACGGCGATCACCATCAGCGGGAAGCCGATGTTGATGCCGACGAGGTGCGGCACGCTCGAGCGGACGCCGTAGTTCACGCCCGAGGCGAGGATCATGGTGTTGTTCGGCCCGGGCGTGATGCACGTCGCGACCGTGAACAGGATCAGGGACAGGTACTCGAGCCCGAGGCCGGTGCCCATGGATGCCTCCGGATGCGTGGAGCATGACCATGCCAATCTTCGCGGGTCAGGTATAGTCCTCGAGCGTGCCGCGCCGGCGGATGTCGACCGAGACGCAGTGGAAGCCTCCGGAGAGGGTGCGCGCCTGGCGCATCGGCAGAGGCACGACGTCGACGCCGTGCGCCTCGAGCTGGCGGATCAGCGGTCGCTGGAGCTCGTTCACGACGGCGAGGGCGGGGTTGATCATGACGAAGTTCATGCCCTGCCAGATCGAGGCGCGCGGGTAGGACCAGGCGTAGCCGGTGTCCACCATGTCCTCGACCCAGATCTTGTCCCAGCGCGCGAAGATCGCCGGCACCTTGTCGGGGCTCACCCGCTCGGCGCTCAGCGCCACGAGGCCGGGCCGAACGAGGGTGATCGAGGTGTCGATGTGGGTGCCGTCGTAGACCCCCTCCACCGCGTGCACGCGGTACTGCGGCCCGAGCACGGCGCGCAGCCAGGCGAGCCCGAGGCGATTGCCGCTTCGCGAGATCTGGAAAAGGATGTCGCGCCCCACCCGCAGGACGTTCGCCGCGTCGAAGAGCGGCTCCAGCTCGGCGATGATCGGGCCCGCGCCCGGGCGCGCGGCCCAGGTCTCGTCGGGCAGCCGGGGCTTCGGCGCCGAGATCCAGCGCGCGCCGCTCGCGACGTACTCCGGGAGCAGGTGCCGATAGGCGAAGGGCTCGAAATAGCGCGAGCGCAGGATCATCGGCGCCTCGATGATCGTGTCGCCGATCGGGAGCAGCACGTCGCGCGGGCAATAATTGTACTCGCCGTCCGTGGTCCAGCCCGGCGCGCCGAAGGTGGCTGCGTGATCCGTCGGCTGCGGGCGGCGCACGGTGACGCCGTGGGCGGCGAGGGTCTCGGCGAAGCGCGCGAGATCCTCGTTCGCCTCGGCGATCACCCGGTCGTCGTAGGGGCCGGACGGGATCTCGTCGGCGCCGGCGTGGCGCTCGGCGTAGTCGACGGCGTAGAGGCCCGGGTCGGGCCTGGGCACGCGGGCGCCGTCGGCGATGCCGACGATCATCTCTTCGAGCGGGTCCCACTCGTTGTGGACCTGGACGAGAGGTGCGCGGGCGGGCGAGGCGGTTGCCGCGGGTTGCGCGGTGGCGACGAGATTCGACACGATCGACATGGACGTTTCCCCATTCTCTCTTCGTTGGGCGCCCGGTCCCCCAGGCAGCGTATCAGGCGAGCGCCGGCGCGCGGGCGGCGGCCTCGAGCACGGGTCGCACGTCGGCGAGCGTCTCGGCGAAGCGCGAGACCATCTCGGCGATCTCGTCCGGGCTCGAGACGAAGGGCGGCGCGAACAGCACGTGGTTGCCCCGCACCCCGTCCGCCGTGCCGGCGCCCGGATAGATCAGCAGCTCGCGGGCGAGCGCCCGACGCTTGAGCTCGGCGACGAGCGCGCCGCCGCCGTCGAGCGGCTCGCGCGTCTCGCGGTCGGCCACGAGCTCGATGCCGAGGAAGAGCCCGCGGCCGCGCACGTCCCCGACGAACGGATGGTCCGCGAACGCGTCCGCCAGGAGCGCGCGCATCCGGCGGCCGTGCGCGGCGGCGGTCGCGAGGAGGTCCTCCTCCTCGACGATGCGCTGGGCGGCGAGCGCGACGGCGCAGGCGAAGGGATGGTTGACGTGCGTCTGCCCGTTGCGCAGCACGCCCGAGCCGTCGCGGATCGCATCGAAGACGTGCCCCGCGAGGAGGTAGCCCGAGATCGGCTGGTAGCCGGCGGCGAGGCCCTTGCCGACCGCGACGATGTCCGGGACGATCCCGTCCTCCAGGTGCGAGTAGAGCGGGCCGGAGCGGCCCATGCCGGACATCACGTCGTCGAGGATGAGCAGCGCGCCGTGCCGGTCGCAGACCCGGCGCACGGCTTCGAAATAGCCGGGCACGGCGGGCACGGCGCCGTTGGTCGAGCCGACGACGGGCTCCGCCAGGAAGCCGGCGACCCGGCCCGGGCCGATGGCGCGCATGGCCTCGTCGAGCTCGTCGGCGAGGCGGGCGGCGTAGGCCGCATCGCTCTCGCCGGGCGCCTTGCCGCGATAGGCGTAGCAGGGCGAGACGAACTCGGTGCGCATCAGCAGCGGCTCGAAGACCGAGCGGCGGTCCCGGTTGCCGGAGATCGCGAGCGTGCCCAGCGTCGAGCCGTGGTAGCCCTGCCGGCGCGCGACGAAGACGCTGCGCTCGGGCTCGCCGCGCTCGCAATGGTACTGGTAGGCGACCTTGAGGGCGAGCTCCATCGCCTCCGAGCCGCCCGAGAGGAACTGCACCTTGGCGAGCCCGCCGGAGCGCGCGACCAGGAAGTCGGCGAGCTCCTCCGCGGCGGCGCAGGTGAAGCTGCCGGCATGCGCCCAGGCGACGTCCCCGGCGGCGGCGCGCATCGCCTCGATCATGCCGGGATGGCGATGGCCGAGGCTCGAGACGCACACGCCCCCGCAGGTGTCGAGGATGCGCTCGCCGCCCGCGCCGTGGAGCCAGGCGCCCTCGCCGCCGACGACCTCGATCGGGGTCGAGGCGAGCGTCTTGTAGATCGTCGCGGACATGGCTCAGCGCCCCTTCGTCCGGGAGGAGACCGTCACGGGCGCGACGCGCACGACCGGGCGATCCCAGGCGGAGGGGGCGGCGTGGAAGCGCCGCCCGAACCGCGAGCCGCCGGTGAGCCGCCGCACCGCCCAGATCGGGAGGAGGACGAGGACGTAGAGGAGGAGGCACAGCGAATGCAGCATGACGTTTCCCTCGTTTCGACGCGGTTCGGCGCGGCTCTCAGTCGAGCGGGATCTCCGCGCGCCAGTCGACGTCCTCGACGAGCGGCGCCTGCTCGGCCTTCACGAGGAGGCACGAGCCGAGCACGAGCACGTCCATCTCGGTGCGCATGAAGCAGCGATAGGCCTCCTGCGGCGTGCAGACGATCGGCTCGCCGCGCACGTTGAAGGACGTGTTGACGAGAACCGGGCAGCCGGTCAGCGCCTTGAAGCGCCGCAGGAGCCGCGCGTAGCGGGGCGAGCGCGCCTCCGTCACCGTCTGCACCCGCGCCGACAGGTCGACGTGGGTGATCGACGGGAGCGTCGAGCGCACCTCGTTGATGGCGCCGAGCGAGCGCCGCGGCGTCGGGCCGACGCGGATCGCCTCCGCCACCGGCGAGACGACGAGCATGTAGGGGCTCTCCTCGCGCACCTCGAAATACTCCGCCGCGTCCTCCTCCAGCACGGAGGGGGCGAAGGGGCGGAAGCTCTCGCGGTACTTGATCTTGAGGTTCATCGTCCGCTGCATCTCGGTGTTGCGCGGATCGCCCAGGATCGAGCGGGCGCCGAGGGCGCGCGGGCCGAACTCCATGCGGCCCTGGAACCAGCCGACGACCGCGCCCTGCTCCAGGTGCCGCGAGACGGCGTCGAGCAGGTCCTCCTCCGGCATGCGCTGGTGGGCGTGCCCCGCCTCCTCGAGATAGGCGACGATCTCCTCGTCGGAGAAATCCGGCCCGAGATAGGCGCCCTTCATGGCGTCGGGCTGCGCGGGCACGCGCCGGCCGGTGCCGGTGATCGCGGTGTCGAGCGCGGCGCCGAGCGCGCAGCCGGCGTCGCCGGCCGCGGGCTGGACCCACAGCCGCGAGAACAGGCCCGAGCGCGAGACGTGGCCGTTCGAGACACAGTTGAGCGCGACGCCCCCGGCCATGCACAGCGCGTCCTCGCCGGTCATCTCCTTCGCGGCGCGGGCGAGGCCGAGCACGGCCTCGTCGGTGACGGCCTGGATCGAGGCGGCGATGTCGCACTCGCGCTGCGTGAGCTTGCTCTCGGGGTCGCGCGCGGGGCCGCCGAACAAGCTCGCGAAGGCCTCGCCGATCATCCGCTCGCCGCGCAGGAACTCGAACTTGTCCAGCGCCAGCGTGAAGGAGCCGTCCGGGCGCAGCGCGATGATCTCGCGGCGGATCAGGTCGGCGTAGCGCGGCTCGCCGTAGGGCGCGAGGCCCATGAGCTTGTACTCGCCCGAATCGACCTTGAAGCCGCAGAAGGAGGTGAAGGCCGAGTAGAGCAGCCCCAGAGAGTGCGGGTAGGACACCGAGTTGACGAGCTCGAGCGCGCTGCCCTTGCCGTGCCAGATCGTCGTCGTGTGCCACTCGCCGACGCCGTCGATGCACAGCACGGCCGCGCTCTCGAACGGGGAGGGGAAGAAGGCGGAGGCCGCGTGCGAGCGGTGGTGCTCGATGGCGCGCGCCTTCGGGGCGGTGCCGAGCCCGAGCGTCGCCAGCTCGCCGTCGACCACCGCGAGCGCGTCGCGCTTCCAGCCGAACCAGTCCGGCGCGATGCGCCCGAAGGCGCCGATCGCGCGCGGGCCGGCGCTCGCGAAGGAGGAGAGCGTGCGGCGGAACTTGAGGTCCGGGCGCTCGTAGTAGGTCACCGACGCGAGATCCGAGAGCCCGATCCCCGCCTCGGCGAGGCAGAAGCGCACCGCGTTCGCCGGGAAGCTCGAATCGTGTCGGCGCCGGGTGAAGCGCTCCTCCTGCGCCGCCGCGACCGGCACGCCGTCGCGCACGAGGGCGGCGGCGCTGTCGTGATAGTAGGCGGAGATGCCGAGGTGGTAATCTCGATCACGCATGTTCGGCCTCGCGGGCGGGCGCCCGCACGGGCGCGTGATGCAGCAGATCGAAGGCGGCCGGCGCCCCCGCCGACGCCGGCGCGCCCTTGCGGAAGTAGTCGAGCTCGGAGGGACGCTTGACGATGGGCGCGAGCGACTCGTAGCCGGCGCGCACCCGCTCCCAGTGCGGCTCGGGATCGTCGATCTCGCCGACCGCGAGCATGTAGGCGTCGATCGCGTCCGCCGCCCAGGCGGAGTGCCCGGTCGAGACGTTGTCGATCGTGTTGTGCAAATCGACGAACAGCGTCGGGAAGCCGTAGTGCTTCAGGAAGCGCCGCGCCGAGCGGTAGGCTCCGCCGACGCCCGAGAGCTCCATGGCGAGGTTCATGCCCAGGATCTCCGGCCGCAGCGTCACCGGGAACTTGCCGAGGCACAGCCAGTAGACCGGCAGCCGGAACGACGCGTCCTCGATCAGCGGGCTGTCGGCGAACGCCCGCGCACCCGTGGGCGGCAGGCGGATGTCCATCGCGGCGAGCACCTCGCGGTAGATCTTGGGGTGGTTGATGTCCCAGTCGCCGTTGCCGAGCTCGTCCCAGTAGGTCGCGAACAGCGGGAAGCCGACGCGGGTCGCGGCGAGCGTCGTCTCGGTGAAGCCCTGCAGCCAGGCGCCGTCGATGAGGGTCAGCGGCGCGAGCTGGAGGGTCTCCCGGATCACCTCCTCGCGGGTCGGCATCGCGTCCCCGCGGTGCTGCTCGAAGGCGCTCGCGTTCTTGTCGTGCGAGTCGAGGAGCCAGGCGCGCACGCGCCCCGGCGACCAGTCCGCCGGCAGCGAGCGGTCCGTCACGTCGATCGAGCGGCGCGCGGCGTCGAGCCAGAAGCGGGCGTAGTCGAGGGCGAACGCGCGGGTGCGGGGGGCGAGCGCGCGGCCCTGGAGCAGGTGGTAGGCGTCCCGGATCGTCGCCGGCACGGCGCCGAGCGTCGCGTCGCCCGCCGAGATCGGCCCACGCCGGGGCGCGAGCACCTCGAGCGGCAGCCGCGCGGGCGCATCCGGCCCGTCCGCCGGGCGCGGCTCGGCGAGGCTCGCGATCCAGCGGCGGATCACGGCCACGTCCTCGGCCCGGAAGATGCGGAACATCGGGCCGTTCGGGCGGATCAGCGTGCCGATCAGCGCCGAGCGGTCGGGGTCCGTGGGGCGCACCAGCTTCGAGCGGGCGAGTGCGTCGACGAGGGGCAGCGGATCGTCCCCGGCTTCCTCGAACCAGGCGTCGAGGGTCCGGCCCTCGAGCGTGTAGGCCTGGTGGTAGACCGCGGCCTCGCGGGCCCGCTCGCGCACGAGGAGCGCCATGGCGAGGCGCGGGTCGACGGCGGTCGCGGCGAGCTCCTCGATCTCGCGGGTCGCGCCGAGGATGCCGCGCGCGCCCCAGGCGAAGCCCTCGGCCACGCGCCGCACGGCCTCCGGGTCGGCGTGGCGCGCGGCGATCCAGAGCGAGAGCGTGAGCGGCGTGTGGCCCTTCGGCAGCGCCTCGTCGGTCAACGCCCGGGCGAGGTCGAGCTGCGCGAGCTCGGGGACCTCGCGCAGGGCGGCGAGCGCCGAGAAGGCGGGCGCGAGGCCCGTCGTCCGCAGGGCGAGGTCGATGCCGGCGAGCTCCGGCGCGAACGCGTCGGAGCGCCGCGAGAGCGCGAACAGCACCGCGGGGAAGCGGAAGGCGACGTCCTGGATCTCGCGCAGGGCGACGAGGTCGCGCGGGCTCCCGGCGACGTCCGGCAGGCCGGCGCGCCGCGCGAGGAGGCGGAAGGCGTCGGCGCGCGACGCCTCCGGCCTGCCGACGCCGACGTCGTCGGCGAGGAGCGCCAGGATCTTCAGGTGTGTCTCGTCCTCGAACACGCCCGGCGCCGAGAGCCCCTGCAGCCACGCGCCGAGCGCGGCGGCGAAGGGAGCGGACTGGCCGACGAGCGTCTCCTCGATGCGCCGGCCCGCGTCGCCCCCGTCCTGCGCGCGGGCCGAGCCGACGAGCCCCGCGAGCGAGGCACGCGCGCCCTCGACGGCCGCGACGAGCCGCGCCCGCGCGTCCTCGAGCCCGGCCGCGGCGGGCGTGGCGAAGGCCGCCTCGCCGTCGGGGCCGGAGAGGCCCGCCTGGCGCACGAGGTCGCGCAGGTTGGCCGCGTCGAGGAAAACCTCCGGGTTGATCGCCCAACGATAGACGTGACGCCACATCGCGCTCTCGCTCCAGCATGGTCGGTGCAGCATGGTCGGTGCAGCTGGTTGGTGCTTGCGCCCGCACGCCGCCCGTGCGGCATCGCCGCTCGCGCGGCATCGCGCGCGGGCTTTCTCGTCCTGCGATGATCGCGTGTCGGGAGCGCAGGGCGCTCAGAACATCGGGTAGATCGACGCGTCCTTCTTCTTGGCCGGCTTGCGGCCGAAGAGACGGGCGAAGAAGGAGAGAATGGTCTTCATGATCGTTATCCTCCCGTGAGCGTGCGAAGCATCAGCTTCGCGACGAAGTCGTGACCGTCGTCCGTGAAGTGGATGCGGTCGACGAACAGCCAGCGGTCCGGCGCCGCCTCGGCGGCGATCACCGGGGCGAGATCCACGAAGCGCACGCCCATTCCCTCGGCACCGGCGCGCAGGCGCTGCGCGTAGGTCCTGTGGGTGTCGGCGGCGAGGATGTCGCCGTATGTCTGCGTGAACGAGCCGCGCTGCTCGAGCTCGGCGAACAGCGCCTCCTCCTCGCGCGAGCCCGTCGCGCGCACCCAGTTCGCGAGTGGCTGGAGCACGTAGGTGAGCGTCGCGCCCATGTCGGCCGCGAGCGCGCGCCAGACGTCGAGATGGCGCAGCGTCAGGCCCGCCGCGTAATCGATCTGCTCGGCCATGGAGGGCGGCGGCTCGTCCTCCTCCCGCTCGCCGCGCCCGCGCAGCCACGACGTGAAGGTCGACGGTTTCTTGCGCGACATGGCGTCGAAGAAGTCCCGGCACATGAAGAAGGCGCCGTGCTCGCCGCGCATGCGCGCCGGCAGCCGGGCGAGGCCGAGGTCGTTGAAGCCCGAGAGCAGCACGATCTCCTCGACCTTCGGCAGGCGGTGCTTGTTCAGCGTGAAGAGCACGAGCTCCTGCGTGGAGTTGAAGCTGCGCCCGCCGAAGTTCACCCACGCCTCGGGGCGCGGATCGTTCTCGGTGAGCCGCGCGGCCAGCGTGTGCCGGTCGCGGCTCGCGCCGATGCCGAAGACGGTCGAGGAGCCCGCGATCACCCGCACGGCGTCCACCCCGCCGAGATCGGCGACCGAGTAGCGCCGGTCGCGCGCCTCGGTGTAGCGAAAGCCACTGGTGTCGGTGGAGACCGTGTCCGAGCGGTAGCCGAACGGATGGAAGTACATCACGTAAGGCAGCCAGTTGATGTTGCCGGAGTCCGCGAAATCTCCCGCGTAGTCGGCCATATGAGGCGTAAGGTCCGAAATCGCCGACATCGTCCTCCCCACCTTCTCGTTCGACCCGCGACACCAGCGGGGCGGGTTCCATACCACCGGCGGTCGTGGTAATCAAGAGATGTTTTTGTTCGCTCCTGCACTCATTCGTATTTACGTCTTTCAATTCCTGGTGCAGGAACCGGCAGCGTCGAGCGTTCGCATCTCGAGCGGGCGCGGCTTTGCCGGCGGCATCGGACGGGGCCGGGGTGGAGCGCACCGCGCGATCGGCGCTCGCGCACCGTCGCTGCCGCTGCGTGGCGGCGCGCCGGATCGGCCCGCCTGTCGTCGATCGGGATCAGGACGGGATCAGGACGCGATCAGGAAAGGGATGACGCGGCGCGGCGCGTGCAGTACATCTCGGGCGCACCCCGGCTGGGGCCCGTAGCTCAATGGTTAGAGCCGGCCGCTCATAACGTCCGCCACGCACCGTCAGGAATCGTTGCCGCGCAAGGCTTTGCGGGCCGATCCGAGCAGCTACGGGGACAGGTACGGGGACAGGTTTCTACACAGAAACATCGGCGTGTAGAAAGTCGAACGGCAGCGATAGTGGCCTTAGCTGCCGTTCGCTTGAACCCTCCCGGTCTCGACGAGCCGGAGCCAGGCGCCCGCCGGCGTGTTCTCCGGCACCGCGCCGCCGACGCCGCGCGCGACGCGCGCGGGGAGGTCCTCGACGGCGACGGCGACCAGGACCGAGCGCATGCCTTGGTACATGCCGCATAGCACCGCGTGGGAGCCGATCACGTAGCGGTCGAGCAGGTCCTGCAGTTCCTCGGCGGAGTCGATGTTGATGGAGACGCCTTGGTAGCCAAAATCCACTACATATCGATCAGCGGGCGCATGGCGGATTGCATCCAGCGTCCAGAGATCGTCGTGTCCGTCCGGCGTCCAGGTGAGCTCGTGCTCGCGCCGCTCGGGCGACCACGTCCCCGGCTCCTCGAGGATGAAATGAGCCCTGAGCGCGTCCAGAACGTCGGCGTCGGTCAGCATGCCGCCGCCCTCCGCCGCGCATGCTCGATCCGCGCGCGCTCGAGCATGCGCTCTTCGCCGCACTCGACTCCCGGCCACCCCTCGCGTTGGTACGGGTAGCTCCACGAGAGCCAGGTCTCCGTGTCGAGGATCAGCCCGGTATCGACGTCGACGCCGATCACGACGATCTCCGCGCGGTAGATCGTCTCGAAATACGCGTGCGAGACCTGGATGCCGTCGACGACGCGCTCGGGCTCGCGCACCTGCGCGGCGAGGTCGAGATACTTCAGGTGCCGGCCGACGGTTTTGGCTCCGTAGCGTTGGAGGCGCTTGAGCGCGAGCAGGTCGTCGTCGGAGAGCTCGTAGCGTCCGCACGCCTCGACGGCCGCCCGGATCAGATCGGCGCCGCGCAGGACCGGCATCAGACCGGTCGTCCGGCTCGCGCGCCTGGGGCCGATCTCGGCGGCGTAGCGCTCGGCGCGCTCGAGCGCGTCGGTCGCCTCTTCGCCGAGACGCTTCCAAAACGGGCGCTCGTCGCGGAAATCGCGCAAAGGCTTCCAGGGGGAATCGTACTTCGGCATCGGTGTCTCCGTGGTTCCGTCGGCGAAGGCCGACGTAGGATTCGAAGGATAGCCCGGTCGCGAGTCCTTCGCAAGGACCGGTCGGGCGTTGTAACTTTTCGTACGAAAAGTTACAACGCGGGCTCCGTCGGCTTCCACGTCACCTTCGCGTACCAACGGCGCCCCCAGCCCGGGCTCCAGTAGCTGCCGAGCCCATAGCCCGGCGAGCCGTAGCCGGACGGCGGTGCCGCGATCTGGCTGTCTATCCATGCCCGGGCGTCTGACTGCGAGAGGAAGTCGTCCTGCTCGACGACGCGCCAGGTGCGGGGGTACGGACGGGGCATGTCACGCCTTCCTCCGCGCCAGCCACGCCTCGAGCTCCGCGAAATACTGCGCGTGCGAGACCTCCCGGCGCTTGTACGAGTAGATGCTCCCGTGCGACGGCGACCCGGCCGTGCCTTCCGTCAGCTCGCCGCGCTCGAGCGCCGTCGCGAGGGACCGAAGCTCGCACGCGAGGTCGTCCGCCGTGTCGCCGCCAGCGCTCAGGATGAGGGTGTGGGCGCGGGTAGGTTTGGTCATCGGCCGTCCTCCAGCGCTGCACGGATCCTCTCCGCGCGGAGGCGTGCATTCTCGGCGACCTGGGCCATCAGCCCTCGCATCGGGTCGCCGGGCCCTCCGGGAGGCGTCTGCAGGACCAGCGTCGTCATCTCCCGCGCGTCGTACTCGAAAAGCTCGAGCTCGCGCCGGAGCGCGGCCTCGAGCCGCTGGATCCGGGTGCTCTCGATCGTGGTCGTCATCCATGCCTCCTGGTCGCCTTGCGCGCGCGTTTCTGCGCTCTCTGCCTTGCGCGGCGCTTGTCCGCGGCGTCTGGGCTCGCCGTGGGCGGGACGGGACTGCGCCGGCGGCGCTTGACGGCGTCGCTGTAGGCGCGCTTCTCGGCGGCGATATCGCGCACGTAGTCGACGACGAGGCCCTCGACGCCGCGGAGGAGTTTGATCGCTCGATCGCCGTCGACGACTTCGTAGTCGACGCCCTCTTTGAGCTTCCGGCCTGCCTCGTCCCTCACGCGCAGGACGCCGTGCGCGCACGTGAGCGACACGCGCTGACCGAAGGGGTGAAAGTCCCCGTCGGTGTCCAGCCGCGCGAGCATGCCGGTCGTCGCGAGGTGGCGCATCTCAGCATCTGAGACGTCCGGGTCGATCGCGGCCGCGATCTGCATCATGGCCGAGAGTTGGGCGGCAGACTGGATCATCGGCATGCCTGCCTCCTCGCCCTACGCTCGGCGTCCTGCCGGCGGGCCTCGTCCTGCGCCTCGCGCTCGGCCGTGAGCCCGATGACGATCCCCTCGAGGATCTGGTGCAGCGTCGACCAGGAGCCGTAGACGGGAAGCAGCCGGCGCGCGATGCGGCCGTGCGGATCGCAGTAGATCCTCGCCGTGCCGGTCTCGTCGACGCACGCGCAGATCACCTCGCCGGTCATCCGCGCGATCGCCTCAAGGATTCGGTCGAGGCTGGCGTGGACGTCGGCGCGGCAGGCGAAGGGGTCCCATGAGACAGCGGGCGCCGAGGCCGGCCCGGCGTCCTCGAGCCGGTCGGCGATGCGGCCGTTCTCCGTCTCCAGATCAGCCACCTGGCGGCGGAGGGCGGCGATCTCGCGCTCGGCGGCGAGGGCCTTGTCGACGACGCGGTCGATCCGCCTCTCGCGATCGGCGATCTGCTCCTCGAGATCAGCCACCTGGCGGCGGAGGGCCGCGACCTCGCGATTGGGGTAGTCGAGCCCGAGCTCCAGCGCCCGAACCTGCTCCTCGAGCTGCTGGATCCGCACATCTTTCCAGTCGAGCCCGAACTGCTCGCAGGCCTGCTCGTGCGTGATGAAGCCAGCGCGGACCGCCTCGTCGAGTGCCTTCACATGCGCGACCGGATCCACCGGTCCGCCGAGCACGCTCCCGTCGGTGGCGTAAAGGACGGCCCGGTCGCCGTCTACGCCGATCCAAGCGAGCTGCTCCAGCAAGTCCTCCCGCTCGCTCAGGTGCCCGTACATCCCGTATCGCATCCGTCCCCTCCATGGTGCCCGATCGACACAGGCACGGCTCGGCGCAAGGAAGAAGCCCTCTCGTGGGAGGGGGCTTCGAATCCTTCGGCGGTGTCAGCGGTAGAGCAGGACGCCGGGGACGTAGCCGGCGTCGACGATGACTCGGCAGAGCTGCTCCATCGCGCCGGGGATGTCGCGCTTGCCTTGCTCGAGCTCGTAGACCCGCTTGGCGCGGGTACCGTCGGTGCCTTTGTAGCCCAGCAGGTGGCCGAATTCTTGCGCCGACATCCCGGCGACCTCGCGCGCGGCCTTGACGACGCCCGCGCCGGACATCCCGCGCGGGCCGCCGCGGGCGTACTCGCGCTCCTCGTCGTGAAGGTCCGCGCCGAAGCGCTCGTCGAGCTCGCGGATCCGCCCGAGCAGCGCGTCGATGCGCGCGATCTGCGCGTCCTCGTCAGCGATCATGTGCTCGTAGACCGGCCCGAGGCGCCCGTCCCGCTCGCGGATGTCGCGGAGATCCGCATGCGCGTGTAGCAGGTCGTGACGGGCGCGCAAGAGCTCGAGGCGGTCGCGCTCGCGCATCCACGGATACTCGATGTTGTAGTCGCTGGCCGGCCTCGACTTGAAGCCGAGCGGCCGCACGTAGTCGCGCAGGATGAGGTCGAGACGCATGTCGGTGTCCTCCGGTGGACCGCCGGCGTGATGGCCGGCGGTGGGAAGGGCGGGCCTGTAGGCCCGCCCGGGTGTCAGTCCTCGGCGATCTGCGCCGCGAGGCGGTGGACAGCGCGCTCGATCTTGGCGAGCTGCTCGGCCTCGTCGGGCGTGCCCTCGACGACGCAGACCAGGGCGCGGTCGAGGGCGAGCTTCCTGGCGGCCTCGACCGGATCGTCGGACTGCCAGTACAGCGCGTTGCCGGAGCCCGCGAACACCTGCATGCGGCCCCCGGTGGGCGTCCACCTCCAGACGTAGCCGCCGTCTTTGGGGTCGAGGAACGACGTACCCTGCTCGTGCTTGACGGTGCCGTCGTCGAGGAGCTCGGCGACGTTCTCGCGGATGGTCCCGCCTTCGGAGACGTGAATGTAGTAGCCGTACATGATCTGGCTCCCGGTGTGTGGGGTGGGCGGAGCGGGGTCGCCGGTGGATCCGGCGAGTCCCGCTCCTGGTACCTGTCGCCGTCGGTGAATCCGTCGGCTGAGCTGTGGTCCGGCGTCTGCCGGGTCGACGGTGCGTCCGTCGATGAAGGTAACTTAGCCCACCCGTGGGATAAGCGCAAGCCCCCGGTAACGAAAAAAATGCATCGGCATTGATCCTCGCGCCGACTCAATGCATGGTCGGGCCTCGCGCCGGCCGTCGCCGTCGCCCGCCGGAGCTGCACCGTGGCCGTCCAGCCTGACCCGAACGCAAGATTTCTGGAGATCGCCGAGGACCTGTTCGGCGAATCCTGCGCGCGTCCGACCGCTCGCGTCCTCGGCCTGCGTTCCGAGCGCGCCGTCCAGCGCTGGCTCAACGGGCAGAACCCCGTGCCCGTCGAGGTCCTCGACCGCCTGGCGCGCGCCGCGCAGGACATCGAGACCTGGGATCCCGGTCCGATCCTGGCGCTCCAGGGCGATATCCCCGACGGCGTCTACGCCGAAATCCTCCGTCGCATAGCCGGGCAGATAGACCGCCGCGCCCGCTGACGGCGCCTCGTCATTCGCTCGCAATCCATGCCGCCGGCCCGACGCCAGGCGGCCGCCGGAAGGATTCCGCACCATGTCGTTTACGAAGCAATCCTTGATCGATCTCGACCGCCAATGCCGCGCCGCCGAGGAAGGGAATTTCACGCCGCCGAGCTCCTACATCGCCGCCGGCGTGCCGATCGTCGAGCTCGACGTCAAGCAGGACCTGCGCTGTTTCTGCGAGCGCTGGGCAGGGCTGCGGGGGCTACAGCGTCACATCCAGATCCTGCTCGAGGACGCGATGCGGTCGCCCGATGTGCAACTCCTCGTCGACATCGAAGCGCGCGTCGCTGAGTCGCTCGAGGAGTACGCGTACACGCCGCTTCACGAGCTGCACGAGCGGCTCGTCGTCTACCTCGCCCTGCTCACCGACGATCCCGCGCGCTGGCTCGCGGCGGCGCAGCAGGCGCTCGCGCAGTGCGCGTCCGCCGCGGTCGGCGCCGAGCTGCGATTCCGCGCCCGAGCATTCGCGCTCGCGCTCGTGCAGCCGCGGTACGACGCCAATGTGGACGCGGTCTACCAGATGACGCACGACTACGTGCGCGGCATGACCCGCATCGGCGCGGAGCGTCAGGCCGCGCTCGAGACCGCGACCGAGCGCTCGCCCGGCGAACTGGCGACGCTCGCTGAGCTCGCGCGTGGGCCGATCGAAGACGACGACGATGGCGGGCTCGAGCTGCCCGACGACGTCGTCGAGGACCGCGCGGAACGGGAGCGCGACGATCCGCCGGGCGTCGTCGTGCTCGAGCGTCTTCCTGCAAGCGGAAATAGCAAATACGGCAACCAGAGCTTCGCGGAGTTCAAGGATTTCGTGGGCGAGCGGATCCCCCTGGTACCGCGCCCGGACGTCGTGACGATCCGCGAAACGCTGGTCGCGGAGGCGCCGCACCTGGCCGCCGTTGTCGACGGGATCCTTCAGACCGTGGCGATGTCCAGCGTCGTCCGGATCCGCCCGACGCTGCTCGTCGGCGAGCCGGGATCCGGCAAGACCTGGCTCGCGAGAAGGATTGCGGAGTTGTGCGGGGTCCCGTCGGTGGTCTACCCGGCCGGCGGCGTCGCCGACGGCACGCTCGGCGGCACCAATCGCCAATGGCACTCCGCCCGGCCGAGTCTGCCCCTGCAGCTGATCCATCTACACGGGATCGCCAACCCCGCGATCGTGGTCGACGAGGTCGAGAAAGCGAGCCAGGAGCGGAGGAACGGGGCGTTGCATGACGTCCTGCTGTCCTTGCTCGAGCCGTCCAGCGCGCGCACGTTCTTGGATCCCTACCTGGAGGTCCCCTGCGACCTGAGCCGCGTCTCCTGGATCCTGACAGCGAACAACCACGAGGGACTGCCGGCGCCCTTGCTCGATCGCCTGCGAGTCGTCTTCGTCCCCGCGCCCGACCGCCGCCATGCGCCGGCGCTCATCCGGTCCGTCCTGCGCGACCTGGCGCGCGAGCGCGAGCTCGATCCGGTCTGGATCCCGCCGTGCGGCCCGGACGACGTGGGGCTCATCGAGCGCGCGTGGGCGGGCGGGAGCCTGCGAAAGTTGCGGAGGGTCGTCGAGGTGTGGCTCGATTGCCAGGATGCGCCGGCGCTCGCGCACTGAACGCGAAAACGGCCCCGGGATGATCCGGGGCCGTTTGTCCAGATTTGTCTCCGATCGGCGAATTCGGAGACAGATCCGGACAGAATTGTCCATGAGTGTCCCCAATTCCGAGGATCGGGGACACTGGTTGCCAAATCAGGCGGCGGCGGCGCGCAGCAGCATGACCTCTACGAGCTCGTCGACCTTCATCTCGAGGTCGGCGCGGGCGATGGCCGGGTCGCAACCGTGCGCGAGGGCGTCGTTCTCGATCGTGTAGTCGACACAGGTCCTGTCGTACTCGTCGAACTCGTGGCCGGTCGGCTTCGCCAGGGGATTGGCGATCTCGACGACGACGCCGCCGCGGGCCTTGTAGAAACGGCCCTGGTCACGGCGCACGGATGCGAACGAGAACGGCCCCTCGCGGCCGCTGCGCTCGCACCGGAGCACCGCCATCCACGGCATGGCGTGCGCGCCGAACGTGCGCTCGAGCGCATTGGCGGCCTCGCCGAGTGCCTTGCGGACCTGCCACTCGGCGCCGGCGATCTGGACCGTCTCGCGCTTGCCGTCCTGCGTCGTCACCTGCGTCTCTGTCATCCCGAGGTGCCGGATCGCGAAGTCCCTCACGGGCCAGCCGTCGTCGACCGGCTGGACGCCGTAGCGCGTCTGCAGGATCTCCGCGACCAGGCTCTTACCGGAGCCGGGGTTGCCGCACAGGGCGATGAAGCGTGGAAGGCCGGCATAGCGGTAGGCGCAGTCCGCGCACTCGATCGCCCGCTTGTCGCCGGTATATTCGACGCCGCAGCGCGTGCAGCGGCCCATGTACGCGCCGGGGGCCCAGCCGCGGCGCTTCGGGCGGGTGTCTCCGAGGGCCCAGCTCATACCGCGTCCTCGTCGTCGTACATGCGCAAGATATCCGCGCCGGGGATCGGCCCCTGGTCGCGGTCGACGAGGCGGCGCAGGTGGTGGACCCGCTGCAGGATCGCCGTCGCGACGGACTGGACGTGCTCGACCAGGCGCACGCGCTCGAGGCCGGCGAGCGCGTTCTCGAGGTAGTCCCCGAGCGCCGGGTCGACGCGGTAGTCCGCCGGCACCCAAACGCGGTGCTCCGGATCCGGCGCGTCGAGTTCGAGGTAGATCGCCTCGGCGTAGACGCAGTCCCGATCGGCGCGCTTGACTTCGGGGTGCAGGAAGTCGTCGGAGACGAGCCCGGCGGCGGCCGCGATCGCGTCGTCGAGGGCGGCCTCGACGCGCGCGACGAGATCGAGCTCGTGTGGAAGCCGCATGTGTCCGGGATCGATCGCTCGCGCCAGCTCGGCGGCGCGCTCGCGCAGGAGGAGCTTGTAGGGCGCGACGGTGTCCCCGACGTAGGCCTCGTGCCCGTCGTGCAAGAGCCCGGCGAGCGCGAGCCGCGGGTCTCCGGTACGGCGGGATACGAGCATGCTCACGGCGAGGGAGTGGAGCCCGACCGAATAGGGCAGGTGCGTCCGCCCGCCGAAGCGGGGGATGCGGGCGAGCGCGTCGGCGACGACCTCGAGGTCGATCTCCTCGACCCGCGGGCGGGCGATGTCGACGAGGGCGCCGCCCGGCGCGGCGACGCGCCCGACGACGAGGTTGGCGCCGGATCCGGCGCGTCCGAGCACGACGGACATGTCAGCGACGCCCGTGCTCGGCGATCGCGCGCCCGCCGTTCCAAGCGGCCGCGCCGAGACAGAGTGCCACCAGGATCCGGTAGGGCTCGGGGGTCAAGACGAGCGCGACACCCCCGAGGACGCCGAAGGCGATGCTCGAGACCAAGGCGATCAGGATGCGGGCGAACAGGCTCATGGTCGTCTCCTGCACGGTGGATCCGTGCTCGAGGACCAGCCAGGCATGTATCCGGGCAAGGAAGAAGCGGCTACGCGAGGCGGGTTTCGCGCTCAGGCCGCTGCGCGGAGATCTAGCGACCGGGAAAGCTCCAGGCGGAGGCGCCGGGTGATCTCCATCGTCCTCGAGACGCCCTTCGGTTTGGGCGCGAGCCGCGCCTGGTCGACGAGGTCCGAGAGGTCGATATCGTCGAAGGCCTGCAACAGTCGCTCGCCGGCGTCGAGCCAGTCGCGGCGGACCGAGAGCACGTCGCAGATCGCCTTCACCAGGCCGGAGGTGATCAGCCCGGGCTCCTCTCCATTGGACGTCTGGGTGATGCACTGGAGGGCCGTGACGAGGACGTCGCGCCCGTGCGTCTTGAGCGCGCACGCGAGCGTGGCGACCGCCATCGTCTGCCCGGGCTTCTGCATCGCAGCGTCGACAGGGTAGCGCAGGATATGCACGCCGGCGCACCGGCAGGCCTCGTCGACGGCGAGCGCCTCAGGGTCCCCCGCGGCGACGGATGCGTGGTGGAGCGCCATCGGCGTCATCTTCGTGACCGCGCCGTTGATCGCGGCGAAGGCGTCGGCCTGCTCGCGGGCGTCGGCGATGACGACTTGGCACGGCACGCTCTCGATCCCGAGCAGCGCGGCCGCGGTCGTGCGGTGCTGGCCGTCGATGATCGCGAACTTGCCGCCGGGCACCGGCGCCACGACGACGGGGGCGAACCTCGACCAGCGGAAGTTCGTCGCGATTTTGCGGACGTTCCGCACGCCTTCGCCGCGGATGGCGCGCTGGTACCCGTCGTCGACTACGAGGTCCGCGATCCGGATCCACTGCAGCATCGGCGCCGGGCCGTGCTCCGTCGGCGGCAGGTCGATGGTCAATCCTTCAGTCGAGATCGTGCGCATGACGCCCTCCTGCACGGTGAATCCGTGCTCGAGGGACAGCCAGGCATGCAATCGAGCAAGGGAGAAGCGGCTATGCCGCCGCGCGCGGTTCGCTCGTCCGGATGCCGGCGCGCGCCAGCGCCTCGCCGACGCTGCGTCGGCGGCCGCCGATGATGGATACGATGGCGTCGGGCGCGTAGCCCTCACGGACGAGCCGGAGCGCGCGCTCGCGGATCGTCGTCCACTCGCCGGTGCGCTCGGGGGCCCAATCGCGGTACCGCCGCCGGGCCCGCGGATCGCCGGCCTTGCGAGCCCGCCTCACGAGCGCGTCGACGTAGTCGCGGCTGATGCCGGCCGCCTCGGCGATCGATCCGCCCTCGATGTCGAGGTCCCACAGGATCAGCACGGTCTCGCGGATGGCGTCGACGTGGCGCTTGGAGCGGTAGCCGCGCGCGGCCCGCTGGTCGCCGGCGGCGCGCGCATACGCCAGCGTCGCCCAGAGCCAAGCGCCCGATCGGCCCACGAGCGCGAGTATCTCGCCGTGCGGCCGGCCTGCGGCCCACGCGTCGAGCGCCATCTCTCGGAGGGTGGTGAGGTCGACCGTCGTCATGGCCCGGACGCTGGCACGCGCTCGTGCAAGCGAGAAGCGTCAGCGCGACCGGGCGTCGTCGAGCGCGATCAGCCCGACCCGCAGGACGAAGCTCGCGAGCACGCCGACGCCGTAGCCGACGGGCATCCCGAAGAAGACGCCGACGGCGGTGAGGACGACCCACAGCGGCTCGGGGAGCGAGGTCGCGACGTGGGTGGCGGCGACGGCGCCGGCCAGGCCGCCGACGATCGTGAACAGGCCGATGATGGCGTGGAAGAGGATCTGCATGGGTGTCTCCCGGCGGTCGGTGTCTCCGATCCGCTCGGGAGTCTGCGCCCAATGCGACTCGCGGTCAAGCTGCGATGGCGGCCGCTCTCCGGCGTCCCTCGGCGCGCCAGCGGCCGCGGGCGTGGAAGACGTGGGTCATGCGCCCGCCGTCGTAGATGACGACGTCCGCGTCCGCCCAGGACGACGGGCCCTTGGCCCAAGCCGGCATCGGGTCGCGGCGCTGCTTCGTGCCGCTCGAGCAGACGCCGTCGATCCGGGTCGGGGTGTGGTCGTGGCCCTTGGCGATCTTCGACGCCGTGCGCAGGTAGCCGCGCGAGGTGCCCTTCGACCCGTTGGGCCCGTTGTGGCCGTGCCAGCCGCACTCGACGCCGTCGACCAGGCAGGATTCGTCCTCACGCAGGAAGCGGACGTCCGCCAGGCCGTCGTCGGACAGGCGCCGCACGGCCGTCTCGAAGAGGCTGATGCTCTCGCCTGCGTCGATGGCGCGCGCCTGGTCGAGGGCAAGCTCGAGCTGCAGGGTCCCGTTGACGGGGTCGGCGCGCCAGTCGGCCTCGCGCACCCAACGCGAGAGGGCGAGGTCGTGGTTGCTCTCGACGACGTGGACCTGTGTGCCCGCCTGGCGGATCGAGGCGAGGAAGGCGGCGACGTGGCGGATCTCCTGCGCGACCGTGCGTCCGCTCTTATGGACCCGCGCGGCGTGCCAGGGGTCCTGCCTGTTGTGATGGTTGCGGGTGAAGAAGTCGAGGACGTCGTGCACGAAGACGGCGGCCGGCCGCAGGACCTGCTGGAGCGCGCCCGGGCCGTACCAGGTCGACGCCGCGCTGACGGGGTCCAGGTGCTCGGCGTGGACGTCTCCGTAGGAGATCGCTCGGACGCGGCACCCGGTCTCGATCTCGCCGCGGTCGACGCGGACGTCGAGATCCTGGAAGGATCCGGTCGCCGCGTCGGCGTGGATGTGGCGTATGAAGACGGCGCCGTCGACGTCCTGCTCGACGATCACGGCCCCGAGCACGTGGTGGAACCTGGCCTTCAAGCCGGCCTTCCTCTGCACGTAGTTCGGCGGCGTACAGGCGCCCGTCGTCCAGGCGGTCACCGGGTCGAGGTGCGGCGCGCGCGGCAGGCTCTCCAGGTGCTGCTTGGGGTGGGAGAAGATCACCGTGCGGCCCTTGCCGTAGGTCTGGAGACCGCTGAGCGGGGACACCGCGGTCGGGAGGATGTTGACCTCGGCGCAGTAGAGCGGCCCGCCGACGTCGAGCCGGCGCGACTGGATCCGGTCCGCCAGGTAGGACGGGTAGGCCCCGAGCTCGACCTTCTCCTCGCCGCGCTGGTCGCCGAAGATCGCGCCGTACCAATCCTTCGCGTACGTGAATCCCCCGACCAGGATCTCCGCCCCGACGAAGGCGGCGTAGGCCTCCAGGTTGACCATGAGCGGCCCGTGGAGCGGCGTCTTGTCCTGGCACGCGGTGAGGATCCAGCGGCGCGCGCCGTCGGCCTGGCGCACCCGGAAGCGCCGGCGCTCGTCCAGGCGCGGGCCGTCCCAGCGGGGCGGGTACTGGACGCCCGGGTCGACGACGCGGACGGCGTATGTGTCTTCCTCGCCCGAGGGCAGGATCCGCACGCGCTTCTCGTGCCGGTCGGGGCCGGCCTCGCGCTCCCAGCCCTCCCACGAGAAGTCCGACCAGTGCGCCTGCTCGCGCGGCGCCGGCGCGGCACGGTAGAGCGACCTGGCGGCCGCCCGCTCCTGCGCCGGCGTCGTGCCGGAGAGCCACCGGCGCAGAGTCCGCGGGCTGATGCCCAGGGCGGCGGCGGCGGCGCGATGGGTCTTGTGCTCGGTGAGGGCGGCCTCGGCACGGTGCTGCAGGTCCTGCGACATTCGGTGCCTCCGTCGATCAGCAGGTGGGTAGGATCTCCGCCAGGGCGTCGCCCTTCAGGATCTGGAAGCCCTCGTCGAGAGGCGCGAGCGCGGCCTCGATCGGCGGGGAGTAGGCGATGTCCGACAGCGTGCCGTCGGCGTCCTTGGCGGCGTGGAACCACAGCTCGGCGTGCGGCCCGCGGCAGGCGAGCCCGCGCGTCGCCAGGACGTCGGCGAGGATCGTGCAGGCGGACCCGCAGGCGCCGTCGACCTCGAGGCGTGCGCCGCGCATGGACATCCACCAGGCCGCGAAGCGATAGCGAAGGACGCTGCCACCCGGGTCCGGGCGGTTGGCGGGGACGACACAGGGATTGCAGAGCAGGTATTCCGCCGTGCGCTCGTCGCCCTGCAGGACGTGCGCGGCGAGGCCCGGGACCAGGCCGGGCTCGCGCCGCATCCAATCCTCGAACTCGGCCTGCGGGACCGCAGCGAAGCGGAGGCTCAGGAAGGCGTCGACGGGCGCCATCGCGCCGGCGGCCGCCGCGGCGACGATCGGCGCCGCCAGGATCGCCATCACGGCGAGGAGGGCGGCGCGCAGCGCGGTCACGCACCCCTCCGCGATAGCAGCTCCATGAGGGCCCGATGGCCCTCTCGGATGGCCGTGTCGATCGCGTCCATGCGCCGGGCCAGGCGCTCCTCGACCTCGCGGAGCTTATCGTGCGGTACGTAGCTGCGAGCGACTTCGATGCGGAAGTCCGCGGCCTCCTTCTCGATCCGCGCCGCGCGGTCCTCGAGTGCGCTGACGCGACGCTCGTTGCTGTCGGCCTTGGTGCGCATGACGAACCATCCGCCGACCAGGCCGGCTACGGCCGCGAGGAGCGCGAGGAGCCCGGAGGCGCTCTTGAGGAGATCGAGCATCGTGGTCACGTCAGGGGCTCCAGCTGCACGCTGCGGCGCCGTAGTCGTTGTGGGCGAGGGCGAGGTCGAGCTCGTCGTCCGTCAGGCGGTCGATCGTCTCCGGCTCGAGGCGGATGGGTGAGGCGACGTCGCAGAAGTCGCCGACGGTGCGGGCGCAGCCGACGACGACGAGGACGGCGAGGAGTGCGAGCACGCGGATCATCGGCGGCTCCAGCGCTTGAGCCGCTCGACCTTCTCGTCGCGCGGGAGTCGGGCGACACGGTCCTCGACGCGGCGGATCTCGCGCACGGCGTCGAGGGCGATCTGGTCGCGCCGCACGCGCTCCTGCAGACGGCCGCGACTGACGCCCTGAAGGAAGGCGAGGCCGACGGCCGCGGCCGCGAGGGCGAGCGCGCCGACGGCGCGTCCGAGGCGGGATCCCGCGATCCAGGTCCAGGCGGCGGCGAGCATGCTCACGTCCTCCACCCGAGGCGCTTGGCGAGCGCGTAGGCGGCCTCCGTGCCGGCGGCGATCGCGGTGCCGACTGCGACCTCGAGGGCGGCCACCAGCTCGGGATCGCCGGCGAGGACGTGCGACTCGGACTCGGTCAGCAGCCCCTTCATGACGAGCATGCCGGCGAGGTAGCGCAGGCCGATTCGGATCCAGACGGCCATGTCAGGCCCTCCGGGAGAAGATGCGAGCGATGGCGCCGAGGAGAGCGGCGAGCCAGCCTCCGGACGCGGGCGCGGAGGGCTTCGCCGTCGCCGTCAGGCGCGCAGCCTCGGCGTGCGAGATCAGGTAGTCGGACTCCGAGAGCATCGCCGGCCGGCTCGTCTCGGTCGCGACGACGCCGCCGATCGGCAGTTCGCGCTCGGCGACATATTCGGGCTCGGGGGCGGGCCGGCGCGGCGGGACCTCGACGCGCGGCGCGTAGCCGGCGGCTTCGAGCGCCGCGAGGAATGCCATGTGGTCGGCGTAGACCTCGGCGTCGCTGCCGTCGGGCCCGTTGACGATGCGCCGGGCGCGCATGACGCCGCGCTTGCGCTTCACCGGATCCGGCTCGTCCCACGCGACGTCGGCGAGCGAGCGTCCGGTGAAGTGGCCCTCGACCATGCCGACGATGGCGATCTCGGCGGAGATGCGGGGCTCGAGCGCGAGCGACGGATCGCCCACAAGGTCGCGCCCGAGACGGTTTCCGAGGATCGAGTAGTTGCGCTCGTGCGTGATCTGGATGAGGCCGCGGCCGAACCAGCCCTCGCGCCAGTAGATCTCCTCGACCCACGGCAGCTGCCCCTTCGCGAAGGCGCGGTCGAGGCGCTGGATGACGGTGCGGTCTGAAGGATTGCGGTCACGGTGGGAGGCCATGACCGTTTCCTTGATCGGGACCATCAAGGATCCGGTCTCGCGCTTCACCTGCGCGAGGCTGTTCGCGATCCACTCTGCGCGGGCGGACGGGTAGAGGTCGCCCCACGTGTCGAGCATCGTCTCCATGCCGGCGACCTGCGCGGTCGTCAGGCGGCCGCCGAAGACGCTCTTGCGGATCGTGTCGAAGAAGATCTGGCGGTCCATGGCATGCCTCCGTCCGCCTCCACGCGTGGCCGGTCGGCATGCATCGGACAATGCCCCGGCCACGCGTGAATCCTTGCTCGCGGACGGGCAAGGAAGAAATCGCAGCTATTTCCAATCCGCCGCGAAAGGAGTCGTACGGGGCTACGCTCCTTTGTTTTCAAGGACCGTAGGGGTGTTGCCGGTCTAGGTGTTGACAATGGCTACGGCGTGCGCGGCGAAAACGTTCGCGGACCCCGTTGCCCCGTGCGTGCGCCGCGGCTACATTCGAATCCGTCGGGCCTGGGAACCCGACGTGTGCGTCTACGGGCAGTCGGGGAAACAGGGATATGCTACCAACCAGAGGTGTCAGGCCGAGGTACTTCACCCTCGCGTCGCCGCACGTGCGTCGCTCCACCGGGCCGACCCACCTGTGGTCGTCCGTCAAGGGCGGGCCGATGCTGCAGCTCGAGAAGACGAAGCTGCCGCTGCATCCGAACCTCATCTACAGCGACGGCCTCACCGGCCAGTTCTGGCACGAGACCGACAGGGCCCGCCTCGCGTTCGAGGAGCTCGCGACGCGGGAGGACCTGCTGGACTGGCGCGTCCCCACCGACGAATCCTTCAATCTCGTGCTCACGCATGGGCCCGCGTTGACGAAGAAGGGCTGGCTCTGGTTCGCGCAGCAGCGCGGGCGCGAGCCGAGCCGCTGCTACGGAAAGATGATCGCGTTCGTGCGGCAGCTGACGCGTCCGACGGGCATGACCTGGCAAGACTGGGCTTGGATGTACCAGGGGACCGAGGCCCGCGAGAACATCGCCATGACCGGCGCCGGGACCGGAGCGGTCGGCATCGACATCGACATTCACCCGAGCGACGCGCCCGGCATGGATCCGATCGCGGTCGCGGCGATGGCGCGTCGCGTCGAGGAAATCGTCGTCGAGACCCTCGGGCCGACCCCCTTCCGACGCACCGGCAACGCGCCGAAGATTCTGCTCGTCTATCGGTGCCTCGAGGCCTTCGACACCACCGCGATCGGGTTCGCTACGGCCGAGAAGCACGCGGTCGAGTTCCTCGCGGGCAACCGACCCTTCACGGCCTACGGCATCCATCACAAGACGGGCCTGCCGTACGCATGGGATGGCCTCCATCCGGCGATCGCCGGCCCCGAGCACGCGCCGCTCGTGACGGCCGCGCAGATCGCCGAGCTGCGCGAGCGGATCGCGCGCGAGTTCAAGGTCGTCCGCGGCACGGGGTCCCGCGGCGTCGAGATCGTCGACTTCATCCCGGAGGGCGAGCTCCGGATCCCGGAGGGCAGGGAAGAGGACTTCCCCCGCAACGCCGACGGTCTCGTCGAGCACAACCGCCACGCTTTCGTCCGCGACCACGTTTGGGCGGCGATCATCGCGAACGTGCAGCATCTCGGCACGGACGAAGGCGTGCGCGGCCTCATCGAGGCACTGTACCAGCACCTGCTCGCGCGCATGGTCACCGGCGACCGGGACTACAGCCAGCGCGGGCTCCACGCCAAAATCTCGTCGGACGTCTGGTCGAACGCGCACAAGGCGCGGCGCGGCGAGCTGCAGTACGCCGACGGCTCGCAGGTGCAGCCGTACCGCATGGTCCGCTCCGCCGACGGCCAGCGGTACCTGCGCCCGCACAAGGCCGCGATCCCCTATCCGAAGAGGGGCAGGGATCTGTCCTGGCTCCCCGAGCCCAAGGCGCAGGTCTTCGACAAGGACGCGAAGACCGGGCTCACGTCCGTGCTCGCCGTCCACGACGTCGACCGCGAGCGCAAGCGCCAGGAGCGCGCGATCCCCGACTCGCCGGCCGTTGCCAGCACCGAGCTCGGCTGGGACATGCTCTTCGGCTGGCACGCGATCGAGCAGCGCCTCGACGAGCTCGACGGCAAGCCGCTGCCCGAGCGCATCCCCCTGTGGCTCCAGACCTACGGCGTCGGATCCGGCAAGACGACGGACACGCTGCGCGGCATCACCGCTTGGCTGTCCGGGCGCCGCCGGCGCCTGTTCGACGTGGACCCCGGGCCGGTCGTCTTCGCGTCCCCTGCCTGGACGAACCTCGGCGAGGCTGCGCAGATCCTCGAGCGCCTCGGCTTCCGGGAGGTCCTGCGCGGCGGCGAGGCCCGGATCCTCGAGGACGCCGACGGCGTGCGCGTGGCGGCCTACGGCGGCAAGGAACGGAGCGGCTGCGAGTTCCCGCAGAAGATCCGCGCCCTGCGCGCGTGCGGACTGTCCTCGGCCGCCGTCTGCAAGGCGGACGTCGAGGTCACAGAGCGGCACGAGCAGCCCGACGGCACCGTCGTCGAGGAGACCCGTCGCGAGCCCGCCTACTGCGAGGCCTACGCGCGCTGCCCGTACCAGAAGATCCGCCAGGAGCTGGCCACGGTCGACATGGTGCTCGTGCCGCATGCGCTCGTCGCGATGACGATCCCGAAGGAAATCGCGCAGGCACGCGTCTTGATCGTCGACGAATCCATCACCAAGACCCTGGTCCATCAGGCCCGCCTCGGCCTCGACGTGCTCCTGAAGGAACGCGCCAAGCCCCTCGTGACGAAGAAGGACAAGGAGGAGGGGACGACGGCGGAGGACCTGCTGGACGAGCGCCGCGACGTCAACCGCGTCTACCGGATCGCGCTGCTCCACGGCGCCGACCTCGCGGACGCGATGGTCCGGGTCGAGGCTCGCAAGCTCGTGCGCAAGGCCCGCGCCGAGGGCCGCGTCGAGACGCTCGAGAGCGTGCGCGAGGCCGCGACGCAGGCCGCCCTCGAGCTCGTCAAGAGCGCCGCGCGCGTGTGCGGCGGCATGGGGTCCAGGGTCCGCGACATCACCCCTGACACGGAGATGTGGCGGCTCGAGGAGCTCGCGGACGCGCCGAAGGGGGACCGCCTCCATGAGGAGCGCCGCCTGCATCTAATCGTGCAGGAGCGGCTCGAGGCGCTGGTCGAGGACGCCAAGCCGGGGGCGATCCTCGAGGGGAAGGTCACGGCCACGCCCGAGCGGCGCATCCAGCTCCTGCGCAGGCGGATCGGCGAGACGAAGAAGGGCAAGCCGATCTGGGACCGCACGATCCGCATCGCCTGGATGTCGAAGCCGAACTGGTCCGCGTCGCCGACGATCCTGCTCGACGCCTCGGCGCGGCAGGAAATCCTCGGGCTGCTCTACCCCCAGCACGAGATCATCGTGCAGGGCCGGGAGATGCCGAGCCGGATCCGGCGCGTCGCGGTGATGGATCACAGCTTCGCGGCGAGTCGCTTCATCCCGCGCCCGGAGGACCCGCCGGAGATGCGTGCCGGCGCGGCGCACCTCGTCGCGCAGGTCCGCAACGCGATCATCGGGATCTGCGGCCAGCACGGCTACGGGCGCGTCCTGGTGGTCGCGACGCGCGCCGTGCGCAGGCTGCTCACGCACCGCTGGCCGGCGCCGGAGAACGCCAGCTTCGCGCACTACGGCGCGTTGCGTGGACTGGATTTCGCCAAGAATTACGTCGCGTGCATCGCGATCGGACGCTCCGAGATGCCGATCGACGTCGTCGACGCCACCGTCGCAGCGCTCCAGCATCAGCTCCCGGCGGACCGGCGCGAGCCGATCTTCGACATCGACGGCACCGGCGAGATCGAGGTCGAGCGGCCCGACGGCAAGAAGGTCATCAAGCCCCTGCTGCGGCCGCGCCGCGGGCGGATCGTCGAGCTGCGCACCGGGCACGATCTCGAGATCGAGGTCGGCACGATGCCCGGCAGCCTCGCAGAGGCCATCGACCTGTCCTGGCGCGAGGAGGAGCTCGTGCAGACGGAAGGCCGCCTGCGCGCCGTGCACCGGCACGGACCGCCGCCGGTGCTCTACCTTTTCACCAACGTCATCCCGTCGAACTTCATCATCGACGAGGTCCACACGCTCGACGGGATCCTGTCGGTCTGCGATCCGTGGATCATGGCGCACGGCGCCTACGGCGTCGTCTGCGACCGGATCTGGCAGAAGGTCTACGGCGTCGAGGCCGGCGAGATGGGCAACAAGGCAGGGTGGAACCGCGCTCTCAAGGGCCGCGGGAACTGGGGCATGACGCTCGTGCGGGCGGACGCCGGCCCGGGCACCAAATCGTGGCACGCGATGGTGCAGTCGTCGTGCGAGGACCCGGTCGAGCGCTACCGCGGGGCCGCCGAGGCGCACGGGATCCAGGTCGAGAACGTCGAGCTCGTGCAGCGCGGCGCGGCACTGGTCCCGGCGCCGGCGCGCACGCCCGACGAGCTCGACACCCTGCGCACGCCGTTCCTCGAGTGCCTCTACGAGTGGAGCAAGCGCAACGCGGAGACCAAGCGCGAGGGCGCGTACGATCGCGAGGTCGCCGTCGCCCGCCAGGACGTCCGGCTCGCGATGTGCGACTGGCGCGGCGAGGCGGATCTAGCGGCGGCGCACGACGACGCCGACGTCGAGGCCGACGGCGCGGGCGAGCTGCAGGGCGCGCAGCAGGCTGACGCCGTCGAAGTCGCCGCTCCTCAGACGGCTGAGCATCTTCCCGCGGAAGCCGGGCAGGTAGCGTCGGATCTGGGGAGCGCGGATGTCGCGCCGGACGATCTCGTCGCGGACGGCGGCGAGGATGGTGTCGCGGTCTCCGACGGCCTCGGCCTCGCCCTCGTTTGCATCGGCGCAGACGATCTCGGACAGCCCGTAATGATCGACCTCCTCGACGACGTGCTCGAGGACCTCGTCCCTCAGGCGCCGCGCGTCGTCGATCGCAAAGAACTCGTAGGACATCCAGCCCCTCCGTGATCCGTGAGGGAAGGATTTCTTGCAATCGGGCAAGGGACAAATCCCTTGTCCGATGCACGGCGCCATGCCGCAGTCCTTGCATGCGCATCACCGTCGAGATCGACACTTCCGGATTCGACCAGGCCGCGGACGGGCTCCTCCGCGGGCCCGTCGCCGCGGCCCTCGCCGACGGCGTGAACGCGGCCGCCGAGCGCGTGCGCGAGCACGTCCGCGAGGGCATGCGCGAATCCTTCGACCGGCCGAGCCCTTGGACCCTCGGCGGCGTCGGCATGTTCAAGGCCCGGCCCTCGCCGGTGCGCGCGCCGGACGCCGTGGTGTTCCTGCGCTCGGGCGTCGAGTGGTACCTGCAGAAGCAGATCGAGGGCGGAAGCGTCGAGGCGGGCGATCGCGGCGCGATGAGCTTCGGCGTGCTCGTGCCCGGGCCCGACGCGATCCTCGACAGCTTCGGCAACCTGCCGCGGGACCTCACCGCCCGCCCCGATACGACCTGGATCGACTTCGACGGGCAGGGCGGCCTCGGGCCCGCGCTCGTGCGGCGCCTGCCGGGCGGGCTCGAGCTCCTCGCATACGCCGTCGACCGGGCCGAATACGAGCCGCGCTTCGACTTCTACGGGCTCGTCGCCGAGGTCGCGGGGGACTACCTGGTCGAGGAGGTCCAGGCCGCGCTGGCGGCGGCGACGCGCGCGTGACCCGTCAGCCGCCGTAGGATACCGACTGCATACGCCCGACGAACCGGCCGGCACCGTAGGGCCCGCCGACGCGGATCCTCAGGGCCATGTGCGCGAAGCGCAGGTTATCGTCCTGCGGACCCTCGACGAAGCCGAGGCTTTGCGTCGTCACCGTTCCGAAGCTGCGCACGTCGGCGAGATATCGGTCGCCCGCCGCGGCGAGGTAAACGTAGTTCGTGTCGACCGTGTACCTCAGCCCGAACGAGTACTCGAACACGAACGACGACGCCGTCGGCGGGTTCGAGACCCCGGACGGCGGGATAATCGTGACCTTCTTCGACAGGACGTCGCGGCGGGAGATGACGGTGGCGTCGCCCGCCGTCAGCGGCTCCCAAACTCCGGTCGTCCGGTTCAGGATCTCCTGATGGAAGTTGGCGATTTCGCCCCGCGTAGTGTCGTCCAGGAACTGCTCGCGGGCCGTCGCCACATTCTCGCCGAAGACGACGCCGAGCTCGACGTCGAGGTCGTAAATCGGATCCCGACCGTCGAACGTCGGCTCGTCGGGGGACGCGATCGCGGACGACGGCATGACCAGGGTGACGGTCGAGTGCCCGTCCGCGATCAGGCACATGTGCGACGGCACGATCTCGACGTTGCGGGCGTCCCCGTCGGCGAGCAGGATCGAGGGCACGGCCTGGACCGCGCCGAGCAGCGCCATGCGACCCTGCGTGCGGTACGAGTAATCGTTCGGCGCGTCCCGGCGTGCAGGTCCTCCTGCGCCGCGGGCGGGGGCGGCGCGCACGGGCGGGGGCGGCACCACGACGGGCGCAGCCGGCGTCTCGGCGACCGCGGGCTGCGCGGCCGTGGAGGCCTCGGGCGCCAGGTAGCCGGGCGGCCGCGGCGGCGGCAGCGCGGCGCGGATGCCCTCGTCGAGACCCTCGATGATGTCGCTCATGTCACAGCCCCGTGTCGAATTGGCGCGGCCCTTGGTAGGGGTCGACGAGGAGGGGGACGACGTGGCGCAGGTCAGGCACGCCGGCGACCTGCGTCAACGCGATCTCTACCGTCGTGCGCGCCTCCCGCAGGAGGACGTCGGGATCGGTCGCGTCCGGATCCGTACGGCCGGCGTCGGGGTCGTAGTCCCGCGCCTGGACATAGGCGAGCTGCACGTCGGCCAGGTTCGAGAACGTCGTGACGCTCCGCGGCGAACCGGTCGGCGGCAGGGAGATCGGCGGCGAGCCGGCCTCGCGCGCCCAGCGGATGTAGTCCCACGCCTGCGCGTTCTCGGTGAGCCATTGCTCGGCGCCGGCGACGTCGACGGCCGTCCCCGAGCCGATGGCGGCGCGCAGGGTGATCTCGAGATACTCGTCGTCCTGGCTCGAGTGCAGCTCGTAGGCGTACACCTTCGCCGTGACCTCGCCGCCGGGCAACAGGTCCGTCGGCGTCACCAGGCGCACGCTCGAACCGGTCGTGAGGCCGAGGTAGGCGTCGAGGACCGGGCAGCGGAAGACGATCTCGACGCAGCGGATGCTGTCGGCGATCAGGGCGCGCGCCTTGAAGAGGGCGGCATTGATCGTCGCCACGCCGCGAGCCGTGCGGAAGTAGGTCGTCGCCGCCGGCGATCCGAGGGGAGAGCCGTTCGAGGCGACCTCGCTCCAGCGGCCGGCCGCCAGGTCGGCGCCGAAGACGTCGCCCGCGGCGTGGTCGGAGGCGGCCTCGTAGGCGCGCCAGCCAACCGTCACCAGGTCGCCCGTCGCGTAGACCGTGCCGGCCTCCCAGGGCGCGCCCGTGGCGCTCCGCTGCAGGTCCTGGCACCGGAGGCGCAGGACCGCGTTGTTGCCCGCCTGGCGGCCCTGGTGGCCGGACGGCAGGTATCCGGACGCGACCTCGACGCGCTTCTGCTCGAGGTACCAGGAGAAGGCCAGCGTCGGCTGCCAGAGCGTCGCCTCGAGCGAAAGCTCGACGCCGAGCGGCGTCGTCAGGTCGGGGTCGCGGACGTAGTTGTAGACCGCGCCCGGCGCGGTGACGGGCCCGTACGAGCGCGAGAGCGCGACGCCGGTCGGGCCGACGTCGCCGGTCCACTCGACCAGGCTCGCCTCGACGACCGTGTAGCCGCTGTCGCCGTTAAAGCTGTCGCCCGCCTTCCACCACGTGTTCGCGAAGGCCTCGCCCGAGAGCGTCGGGATCAGCCCGTCTGTCGCGGGGAAGGCGTCGCGGATCGCGTCGGTGAGGTCGAGCTTGCCGGCACGCCGCTCGACCCACTCGGCCGTGAGCTCGAGGAAGACGCCCGAGAGCGGATCCCCGACCTGCGCCTTGGACGGCCCGGGCGAGAAGCACGTGTCGATCGTGACGACCGGCAGGCCGACGCCGAAGAGATCCACGCGCGAGAAGGCGTGCGTGGCGCGGTGGCAATGGATCGCCGAGAAGGCTCCGTCGAGCACCTCGACCTTGTCGCCGCGGGCCTCGGGAGCGACCAGGACGCCGTCGTAGAGCGGCAGGTCCTGCAGGGCCGACAGGATCGCGGCCTCGCCCGCGGCGTAGTCGTAGGGCGAGCAGTTGACCTCGAGCGTGGTCGCGTCGTCGTCGCCGTCGCCCAGAGGCAGCGGCAGGACGTAGCCCTGGGCGACGAGCACCACCGAGCCGTCGGCGAGCTCGCGCGACAGGAAGCACCAGCGCGCCGCGCCGGGGTCGTAGAGCGTGCCGCCGGAGCGCCCGATGGTGAGCGCCAGGCGGGCGCGCCCGTCGGGCTCGCGCTCGACCAGGGTGACCTTCTCGACCGGCGCGTCGCGGCGGGTGCCGTGGACGGCGGAGTCGTAGGCGGTGCCGGGCGCGACGAAGGCGACGCCCCAATCCCTATGCGCCATCTTCCCAGGCCTCCATCGTCCAGGCGACGACCTGCCCGTACTCGTCCTGCTCGACGTTCCAGCTCTGGACCTTGACCTGGAGGATCGGGCGATAGGCGACGTAGACGGCGCCGGTGGCGTCCGGCAGATCGTTGGAGAGGGCGTCGAGGTAGCGCACGGATCCGGGCACCGCGGGCCGAACGAAGGCGAGCGACGCCGGCTGCACGAGCTCGGCGGCGCAGGAGATCGTGAGCGCGCGCCCGGGCCACACGCCCGCGAGCGCGGGCCCCCATACGTCCTCGCCTAGGATCGTCGTGCGGTAGAGCTGGAGCGCCGGCCGGCCGGTGTCGTGGATCCGCCCGAAGACGTCGTAGTAGCGCCGGCCGTTCGGCACCGGCTCGATGGTCTGGCGGATGCCGGCGCCGGATCCGTGGACGACCCCGATCTCGGAGAAGTCCAGGTACGTGTCCTTGTCGGCGGGGAAGAGCGCGCTCACTTGTAGCCTCCATTCCAGCGCGGGGTCGCGCCCGTCGAGACCGTGCGGCGCTTCGCCTGCGCCATGCGCACGGCCTTCACCGGGCCCGGGCCGTCGGCGTAGAAGCCGCCGAAGGAGCGCCCGTCGATTTCCATGCTGAGCGGCGCGGGCCCGCGCGCGGCGGCCATCGCCGGCTGCGCCTCGGGCGCCGTTGTCAGGGCCGACATGCCGGCCGTCGCCAGGTCAGCCAGGGACGCCAGGACAGCGCTCAGGCTGCTCGCCTGCTGCGGATTGAAGATCCACTCTTGGCCGTGGACGACCGCCAGGCGCGCCTGCCCGGGCCGCCCCGGGACCACGCCGCCGACGTCGAAGCTCTCGAGGGAGGCGACGTCGGGCTGGTCGTCGCCGAAGCCGAAGAAGCTCTTGACGCCGTTCCACGCGTCCGCCGCGCCGTTCTTGACGCCGTCCCAGAGCCGCGAGAAGACCTGCAGGGCCTTCGCCGCGACGCCCTCGAAGAAGTCCCCGAGCCCGCCCCACAGGTCCACCAGCGACTGCCAGGCCGCGCCCGGCAGCGCCGCGATCGCATCCCAGGCGGCGGCGACGATGTCGATGGTCCCGCCGAACAGGTCCCGGAAGAACTCGACGATGACCCCCCAGGTGTCGACGACGAGCTGCCACCCGGCCGCCGCGCCCGCGGCGATGCCGTCCCACAGGCCCGCGGCCACCTCGGCGACGCCGGCGAAGAAGCCCGAGAATAGGTCGACCAGGCCGCCCCAAAGGGCGGAGATCCCGTCCCAGGCGAACTGCGCCGCGGCGACGATCTCGTCCCAGAAGAAGTAGACGCCAGCGGCCACGGCCGCGACCGCCAGGACGATGAGGCCGATCGGGCCCGTCACGAGCGCGAGCAGGGCCGCGCCGACGGCCTTGGCGCCCGCGACGAAGGATGCGAAGGCAGCCGTCGCCGCAATCTTCGTGATGAGGAAGCCGCCGATCGCCTTCACCAGCGCGAGGATCGGCGCGACCAGCGTGACGCGGAGCAAGTTGGCCGTGTTCAGGAGCACGAACGACAGCGCCGCGAGGGCTGGCAACAGGTTGGTGATCTGCAGCGCCAGGATTGCGAAGACGAAGGTCTCCACGTTGGGGAAGCCGAGCAGGTCCGAGACCGTGCGCAGGAAGCCGAGCACGAGCTCGCCCGCCGCGAGCAGGTCGTCGATGCCGGCCGTGATCGCCGTATAGACCCTGTCGACGACCTCGGAGAGCTTCACGAACGCGGCCTCCGCGGCCTCGCCAAAGGTCTCGAACCCGAGCGCGTCGAGCGCCGCGCGGACATCCGTGGACAGCCGCTCGAACGCCGCGGTGACGATCGGGATCACCACATTGAGCCGCGCGAAGAGGTTGTCACCGTCGATCTGCTCGCCCGCGAAGATCGCCCGCAAGGATTCGAGCCCGTCGGCGGCCGTGAAGAGCGCGCCCTCGACGAAGGCGGCGATGCTCTCTTTGTTGTCGTCCAGGATCGCCACGATCGCGACGACGCTGCGCCCGAACTCGCCGAGCGCGCGACCGGCCGTGGCCGCCCACGGGAACGGCGCGAGCTCGGAATTGCCCTCGAGCCCGAGCCGGACGGACAGCAGCGCCTGCTGCAGGGTGTCGAGGACCTGCGAGAGCGTCGGCAGCTCGTCGACCGCCAGGCCGGCGGAGGCGAGCAGGGACAGGCCGAAGGCGCGCGCGACCGCGACGGCCTCGTCGAGGGCCGCGCGCAGCGGCACGAGCCACGGCAGGATTTCGCCCGCGGGACCGCCGCGGGCAACGTTGAGCAGCTCGCGCGTGAGGTCGCGCAGGAGCCGGATCCCGGGCGCGATCAGGCGCACCAGGTCGTTTCCGATCTCGGAGAGCGGCCCGGATCCGAAGGCCCGCCCGAGATCGGCCTGGAACTTGATGAACTCCTGGACGAAGTCGCGGATGAACGCCGTGATCCGCTCGCGATTCGACTCGATGAGCGCGCGGATGCTCTCCGCCGATCCGACGAACACCGGCAGGAGAGCCTCGCCGAACGCCGAGTTGATGCCGCGCACGGCCTCGTTCAGCCGGCGCTGCTGGCGCAAGAGGTCCGAGACCCGGCGCGCCTGGTCCTCGGAGATCCGCGTGCCGGACTGGCGCGCCGCCTGGAGCAGCTCCTCCATGCCGGCGGCGCCGCCTCTGAGGACCGGGAGGATGTCCTTGGCGGTCGACCCGAACAGGTCCTGCGCGGCCTTCGCGCGCAAGGATTCGTTCGACAGGCCCGCGAGCGCGTCGGCGGCCTCGGCGAGGATGTCCTCGGTCGTGCGGAGCGAACCGTTGGCGTCGCGCAGCGCGATGTCGAGCTGCGTGAACGGCGCCGCGAGCTGCGCGGCGCGCGCCGGGTCGGTCTCCTCGACGGCCTCAAGGAAGCGGCGGCGCAGGTTTCCGATCGCCGACGCCGTGCCCTCGGCCGAGCCGCCGGCGATGCGCGCGGCCGCCTGCCAATCCGACAGGCTCTCGACGGACACGCCGAGCGCGTCGGACAGGCGCAGCGTCTCCTCGATCGTCTTGGAGACGGAGAGAGAGTTCTGACGGATGGCGAGATAGGCGCCGCCGACGGAGCCGGTGAGGGCGGCCCCGGCGAGCCCGGCGACGCGCGCCAGGCTGCCGAGGCCGCCGACGACCGCGCTCACGCCGCGCCCGAGGAAGCCAAGGGTGGAGGTGACGGCGCCGAGCGCGCCGCGCATGACCCGGGCGGTGCCGACGGTCGCGGTCCCCGCGGCCCGCACGCTCGCGACCGTCGTCGCACCGACCGCCGCGCCCGCCTGGCCGACCGCGCGCATGGATTCGACGCCGGTCTCGCGCACCTGCGCGAAGGCCGCCTTGAGGTCGTCGACCCCGCGGACCTCCATGCGTGCGGAAAAGGTGGGCGTCTCAGCCACGGCGGAACAATCCTTCGGTCTCGGCCTCGGAGCGTCGGATCCGCTCGATCTCGGCCGGGGTCAGCTCGGGCGCGTCTTGGACCGTCCGACGCGGGCGTGCATCGGGCAATGCCGCGGCCTCGGCGAGACGGGCGCGCAAGCCCTGGAGCGCCTTGACGCCCTTCTCGGACTGCGCGGCCGCGACGGCGGACTGGATGTCGAGCGTCGCCAGCAGGTCCTGCGCGCGGTCGCGCAGGACGCGGCCGTAGGCGTCGAAGAGATCGGCCGGGCACATGTCGTCGACGAGCTCGAGCGGATAGCCGGCGACCAGGCAGGCGTGCCGGCAGTCGGCGATCGCCTCCCAGATCCCCCGATATTCGGGAGCCTCGGTCGCGGTCGTCAGGCCGCGGTCGGCGCGGGCTCGCTCGACGCGCCCTCGGATCCGCTCTCCGACGTCCCCGCCAGGCCGGCGGTCACGTCCTCGAGCGTCGCCTTGATCTGCGCCACCAGGCGGACGAAAGGGCCGTAGGCGGCCGCGAAATTGAGGGCCACGACGACGGAGAGGCAGGCGAACTTCTCGCCGAGATCCATCGCCTCGACCTCGTCGGCCCAGGCCTGCGAGAGCTCCGGATCCGCGAGGCTCGTCGTCTCGCCGTCGGCGGCGATGGCCACGGTCGAGCGCACGATGACGGAGTCGATCGCGGCGATGACGCGGCCCGCGGTCTCGAGCAGGACGCGGCCGGGAGGGGCGCCCGACGCGGCGGCGTAGTCCGTCAGGAGCGCCATGCCGACCTTCGCGTTGTCGGCGACCGAATCCTTGCCGAAGCGGCCCTCCTGGAAGGCGCGCACGAGCGCCTCGACGAAGGTCGCGGAGGCCTCGTCCTCGATGAAGTCGCGCAGGAGCCGGGTGGTCCCCAGCTTGCGCATGGTGACCTCGACCGGCCCGGACTCGGTCTGGATGGTGCAGAATGCGGTGCGGCGCAGCGCCGCCAGAGCCTTGCTCATCGTGTCTCCCCCACGGATTGGAAATCAGATGGGCGGGCCCGGAGGCCCGCCCAATTCACGCTCAGCCGTGCTCGGTCCAGGTGCCGACGCCGTTGGCGGTGCGCTGCGGGCGGCCGGAGAAGGCCGCCGAGGCGAACTCGTCCGACAGGAACTCGATGGCTCCGCTCGGAGCGAGGTCGACCTGGAGCAGATGGAGCGTCGCTTTGAAGCCCTCCGGCGCCGTGCCGCGCACCTTGATCTCCATCGAGACCGAGGGCTTGGTCAGGAGCTGCAGGCGCGGGCGCTTAGCCGTCACGTCGATCGCGGCCGCGTCGAAGGTGATCTCGGCCTCGTCTGCCTCGGTGATACCGCCCGGGAGCCCGATGATCTGGACGCCGCCGTCGGCAGGATCGACCACGACGAAGTGCGTTCCCTCGACCAGGGCCGTAGCTCCGGCGCCGGCGGCGACCGCGACGTTCGAGATGTCGAAGGCGCCCACGTAGTAGATCATGCCGACCTCGAGCTGGCCGGCGGCGATCGCGTACGTGGCCGCGACGGACGCGGCCTGCGTCAGGTAGGCGATCTCGGCGAGCATCTGCGCCGCACGGGTCTCGCGTCGGAATTGCATCGCGGTCATGGTGAACTCGCCGTCCACCGAGCGCACGATCTCCTTGCCGATCGAGCGGACCACGCCGTTCTTGGCCGTGCGCGACAGGCGATCGACCGTGATGTTCAGGCCGGCCGCGTCGCAGTCGCCAAACTGGAACCACTTCTGGTTCCCGGGCGCGATGATCCTGCCGATGACTTCGGCGTTGTTGAGGTTGTAGAGGCCCGAATCCAGGGCCCGGTATGCGGTGGACATGGGTCAGGTCCTCTGCGGCAGGGTGGAAGCGTGATCGCCTTCGCGGTGGTGGATGGTGCCGACGACGCGGAGCGCCGCGACGGCGGCCGTCTTCCCGCCTCGATCGCCGACGCCGCGCGTCGTGCCCTCGAGGTACAGGTCGGAGAAGAAGCGGGTCTCGATCGGCTCGGCGCGCTTGTCGTAGACGAGCGCGGCTTCGACCTGGCGGACCAGGTCGCCGAGGTCCCCGTCGGGGTCGCCCTCGGTGTCCGCGGTCGTCATCACGCCGACCGTGTAGAAGATCGTGCGCTCCTGCAGACGGGGGGACGCCCGCCCGATGACGCGCACGCGCTCGGATTCGGGGAAGGCGATCAGCGCCGGCCAGGCGCGGTAGTCGCGGGGGTAGACCCGGCTCTTCGCCACGGTCACGACGCCGGGGATCGCCGCGGCGGTGAGCCGGGCGACGAGGACGTCCGCGCCGAGGTTAGCCAGATCCGACACTCACCGGGTCTCCGAGCAACAGCCGAATGAAGGGGCCGCCGTCGGCGCGCGGCTCGCGCACCCGCCAGCGGTATCCCGCGACTGTGATACGGTCCCCTTCCCGTGCATCGGACAATGCCCCGGGCCCGGCGCCGGCGGCGACCATGGCCATGGGCTCCGTTTGCGAGACCTCGCGCCCGAGCACGCCCGCGCGGAAGGTCGGCGCCGAGAAGACGGCGCGCACCGTGAAGGACTGCCCGCCCTGCGGCTCGTAGAGCGCGTCCTCGACGCCGCCCTCGGACGCGACCGCGTCGAGGATGTCGGCGGCGAGCCGGTCGTAGAGAGGGTTGCCGGAGGGGTAGATCACAGCACGCTCCACGCGCGGAAGGCGTCGTCGAGCGCGGCGTCGATCTCGGCGTCGGTCGAGCCAGGCATCGCAACGACGGCGGCTGCGCGAAGGAGTGGATCCGAGCGATAGGCCGCGGACATCGTGTACGCCGTCACCCGGGCGGAGAGCGCCTGGTCAGGCGGCAGCTGGCCGATGACGGCGAGCATCGTCGCCGGCAGGCCCGTACGCTGGGCCCAGGCCTCCGCCTCGGCGGCCGTGATCCAGCCCGCGGCGGCGAGCCCAAGCATGAGCTGGCGAGGCGTCACGGAATCCGGCACCGGCGCCGGCGGCGGCGTGTAAGCTTCCGTCGTCCAGCGCCGGCGCACGACGTCGCCGTCGAGCTCTAGCGACCAGCCGGTCGCGCGCTCGCCCGCGGGGACGGCGTCGTCGACGATCGGGTAGACGCCGACGGCGAGCCGCTCGGCGTCGCTCCAGTGCGTCAGCGCCTCGACTGGATGCAGGACGCCACCCGCGTCGACGAAGGGGCCGTGCTGCAAGGTCTGGACGGACGTGCCTCGAACAATCGCGTACATGGGTCACCTCATGGTGCGGTAGCGCCGACGCCGCTGGTGTTGAAGTCGAGCGCCGCGAACACGCCGGCGCCGTAGGCGATGCCGCGCCAGAAGCCCGTGCCGATCGTGCGCTGTGTCCAGATGATGCCGTCGGGCGAGGTCGCGGCGCTCGATGCGTTCGCGACCGCGACGAAGAGGCCGTTGCCGACCCCGACGCCGAAATACTCGAGCGCCGGCGCCGCGCGCAGCGTCCACGTGACCCCGTCCGGCGAGGTCATGACCCGGTTTGCGCCGTCCCTCGACACGGCGACGAACAGCCCGGCGCCGAACGCGATGGACCACCACTGCGAGAATTGCGGAAGGATGCGCAGCGTCCACGTCGTTCCGTTAGTCGATGTAACGACGCGGTTGTCGCCGGGCGTCTGCGTGTCTACGCCCGAGCTGACCCCGACGAAGATGCCGTTGCCGAAGCACACCGAGCGCAGGTTCAGCGGGGCTCCGCCTCCTGCCGTGATCGAGCGGACCGTCCACGTGATGCCGTCAAACGAGGTCATCGCCTTCGACGAATCCACGTCGGTGTCCGCCGAGGACATAGCGACGAAGAGACCGTTGCCGAAGGTCACCGAATCCCACCGTCGAGCCTCTGCCGCCGTACGCCCGGTCCAGACAATGCCGTCTGGGGACGTCGCAACGCGCTGGGTCCCCGAGCGTGCAACGGCGACGAAGAGACCGTTTCCGTAGGTGACCGCCGTCCACTGGTTCGTGGCCGGCATGGTGCGCATCGTCCAGGTCACGCCGTCCGGGGACGTAGCCACGCGGCCGTCGAAGGATACGGCGACGAACACGCCGGCGCCGTACGCGATCGAGATCCACTGGTGCGCCGCGATCGCTCGCGTCGTCCATGGAAAGCCGCGCGCGCGCCGCGGCCTGGCTGCGAGCGGAGGCATCATCACGTGTACGTCCCCGCCGACCAGATCGCGATCTGCCCGGGCGCGACGACGAAATACGCGAGCACCGTCGTCGACGAGGCCGTCGTCGGGATGGACGGCACGCCGTCGAGCGGCCGCCAGGCCGTGTCGAACGACAGCGTCCGCCCGCCGGTTGCATCCTGCTTGATCAGGAGCAGACCGGACTGGCCCGCGCGTTGGCTGCCCGGGTTCGCGAGGACGGTGTTGCCGCCGAGCGTGACGCTGAAATTCCGCCCGCTCGCGAGGTCGATGACGAGCGGCGTCCCCCAGCTGATGGCGAGCGCCGCGGCGGCGGCGTAGAGACCGTCCGCATCCACCAGCGTCCCCGCCGTGCCGGTCCGGATCTCAGCCGCCGTCGCGGGGACGATCGCGTCGCCGAGCGACGCGATCGCGTCGACGTTTGCGGCGGCTTGGTTCTCGACCGTCGTGACGCGATTTCGCAGCTCGGTGTCGTCGTATGCGGCGCCACCCCCGCCGGATCCCTGCGGCCTCGGAAGTCCGAATCCGTCCATGCTCAGGCCCCCCGGAAGATGCGGACGTCGACCGAGCCGCTGCGGGCCCGGACGGCGATGCGTTCGCCGGTCTTGATCGCGACCGCCCACGCGCCGCCGTCGTGGGGCTTGGCGGCCGCCGCGGTGGCGTCGGCGGGGTCGGTGACCGGCGCGACGTCGGTGCCCGCGTTGACCCACGCGGGCCCGCTCGTCCACACGACGTAGATGCCCTCATCGAGCGGCGCCGTCACGAGCGGGACCGCGTCGGTCGCGGCATTCGCCACGATCGACGGATTGGACAGCCACACGGCCGGCAGAGGCGCCGGCGTCCCGAGGCGGGAATCGCTGATAGGCGGGTAGAAGCCGGACACGGGTAGGCCCCCTTATCTGCGGGCCGAGCGGCCCCGGCGGTGCTGCGGCCGGGCCTCGGCCGGTGGATCGCCGACGGGCACGGTCGCCGCCGGCTGGTCGATCTCGAGGATCTGGACGAAGCCCGCGCGCTCCAGGCGCCGCGCCTCGTCGAGGTCCTCGATCAGGATCTCGGAGCCGGCGGGGTGGATCACCCCGCCGGCCTTCACGGCCTTCGTGTTGCGCACGAGGGCCGTCATGATCAGCCGAAGACCTTCATCGAGAAGGTGGCGTTCGAGCGCACCGGCACCGGGAGCGGAGCCGACTGCGCCGAGAGCACCCGACGGCCCGGGTTGCGCTCGAGCCAGGAGTTCATGAAGAGCTCGCTTGCGACGTTGCCGCTCTCGACGGCCTCCTGGTCGAGGATGGCGCCGAAGAGGCGCGTGCCCTCCACGTTCGGGCCGATGCCGAGCACGGTGCCCGGCGCGAGCAGGGGCTCACCCTCGGTGACCGTGAAGGTCCCGTCCGCGTTCACGGTGATGGTGTCGCGGAACTCCTGGTAGACCCAGAAGCGGAACTGGCCGAGCTGGCCGACCATGACCGCGCCGTTGACGTAGGACTGCGGCCCGACGTCGGCGGAGTTGCCGCCCACGGCCCGGCGCAGATCGAGGAGCGCCTTCACCTGCTCGTCCTGGCGCAGGATCTTCCAGGTCTCCGGATCCACCACGATGTCCGTGATGAGCGCGGCCTCGATCTTGTGCACGAGCGAGGCCATGGCCTCGATCTCCTCGAGCGGCTTCGCCGTCGAGGCGGGGTCGTTCCAGCGATCCGTGCCGGAGTACACGACCATGAGGTCGGGGTGCCGGTCGAAATCGATCGTGATCGGGTTCGCGATACCGTCACCGGCGACCACGATCGAGCCGTTTACGAGCGCGTCGGCGGCCATGACCTCCTGGCGGCGGACCAGCGGGTCGGCCGTGTCGACGATCGCCTGCGCGAGCACCGCCTGAGCGCGCTGCTGCACCGGCATGTCGCCGCCGATGCGCTCGCCCGCCATGCGGACGACCGCGGCGCGCGGATTCAGGTCGGTGATCAGGGCGATGCGCGGCGGCGTGAAGGTGCGCGTGCGGTAGCCGTCGAGGCGGATGTTCTTCGCCGGTGCGCCCTGGGCGACGAACGGCGCGACCTTCCGGTTCCCCTTCTTGATGTCGAAGGAGATGTTCTCCTCCTCGCGGCGGACGACGTACGGGAACGCCGTGTCCAGGAGGAAGGTCTTCGGGCGCTTGAGGCTCTCGACCGCCCGCATGATCGCGTGGGTGCTGTAGATGCTCATCTGTCGTCCTCGTCTCGTTCAGCAGACGGTCGGTGGATGGGATCGTCGGGGCCTCACCAGGCCCCGACGGAGACGTTGATGCCCTTGTCGCGCAGCGGCTCCTTGACGGTCGCGAGCGAGTGCCCGGCGCCGTAGACGAGGAAGCTCGCGAGCAGGTGCGCCCGGGCGTAGACGATGCCCTGGGCGTCCGCGGCCGACGCGTTCACGGGCTCGGCGAGCACGTAGACGGGGACCTCGGAGCCATCGTTCGCGGCCGCGAGCGACAGGACGTATTCGCCCGTCGCCGTCACCTTGCCGAGCACGGAGCCGGCGGCGAGGTTCTGGCCGGACGAGATCGTCACGAAGTCGCGGATGACGTCGGACGTGTCCGCGAAGCGGTGATCGTGGGGCTGGAAATCCTGCGCCGAGCCCTGGGGGGTGTAGGTGCCGACCATGGGGATGACCCTCTATCGAGCGGTGGGGAGGGGAACCGGGCTCACGCCCGGTTCATGGCCTTGAGGGCCGCGATGATCCCGTCGCCCTCGGACGCGGCGGGCTTGCCGCCGCCGCCGACGCGGGGGTTCTTCGCGGTGTTGTCCATGGCCTGGCGGAAGGCCTCGGCCTTGCGGGAGGCCTTCGGAGCCGGGGACGCGGCGAGCGTGCGCAGCGCCACCTTCGAGGACATGCGGGTCTCGAAGGCGAACGTCGCGGCGAGGCCCTCGCGGCCCTGCGCCTGCGGCGAGAACAGGATCTTCGCGATGCGCTTGCGCTCGCGGATCGCGCCGCGGCGGGCGGCCTTCTTCGAGGCGGGGGTGGTCTCCTCCTCGGCGATCTCGTCCTCGTCCTCGGCCTCCTCGTCCTCCGCGGCGGGCTCGTCGCCCTCGGCGTAGTCCTCGTCCTCGGCCGTCTCGTCCTCGTTCGCCTCGGGCTCGTCGCCCTCCGCGGTCTCGTCCTCGGCGGTCTCGGGCTCCTCGGCCCGCTTGGCCTTCTTGCCCTTCTTCGACGCGGGCTCGTCGACCGGGGCGTCCTCCGCCTCGTTCTCGTCCATCGCGTCCTCGCGCTCCTCCGCGGCCTTGGCGGCGGCGGCGATCCGGCGAGCCTTGAGCAGACCCTTCAGCATCGGTCGATCCTTCCTTCGTCCCGTCGCGAAACCTTGCTCGCCGGGCGCGAGTCCATCATGCCCGGCGACCGTTCACCGCCGCCGTGCATCGGACAATGCCCCGGTCGGAGCGACCGCCTGCACGCCGTCGCCGGCGCCCATCGCCTCGAGCACCTCGTCGAACGTGCCGACGGCATCCGCCAGGCCGCGGGCGACCGCCTGCGCGCCGACGAACACGCCGCCGCGCCCGGTGCGCTCGGCGACCGCGTCCAGCGTCTCGAGGTCCGTCCACCCCCGGTAATCCTTGACGTCGGCCAGGAAGACCGCGGCGGTCGCGTCGATGCTGCGCAGGATCTCGGCGCGCCCGTCGTCGGTCGCGACGTCGGGCCGCTTGTTCGGCGTGGCGCTGGAGACGAGCTCGTAGGTGTCGATGCCGGCCGCCTTCTCCATGCGCCGGTAGTCGACGATCGTGCCGACCACGCCGACGGAGCCGACCGTGCTCGTCTTGGAGACGACCAGGCTGTCGGCCGACACGCCGATCCACAGCGCCGCCGAGCAGACGTCCCCGCCCGCGTAGGCGACGACCTCCTTCACGGCCGAGGCCTTGCGGATCATCTGGGCGAGCTCGGCGCAGCCGGTGACCATGCCGCCCGGGCTGTCGATGTAGAGCAGGATCTTCTTGACGGAGGCCTCGGCGAGCGCCTCGTCGAGGTAGGTCGCGATCCGCTCGTAGGAGGCGATCCCGCAGACGTCGTCGAACCACGACGCGTAGCGCATGAGCGGGCCGATGACCTGGATGACGCGGACGGATCCGACGTCGTACCAGTGCATCGCGTCGCCCATCTCGCGCTCGCCCTTGGCCGCCAGCGCGTCGAGCACGACGGCGTCGCGGGAGGCGAGCCCGAGGAGCTCCTGGTAGGCGGCCGGGGTGATCGCCCAAGGGGTCGCCGTGAGCGCGCCGAGAACGCGCGCGAGCTCGCGCTTAGCCATCGGTCCGGGTCCTCTCGTCGTCGTTGGAGTTGAGCTTCGCGGCCGCGCCGGGGAGCTGGATGTCGCCGGGATACGGGATGCCCAGCTCCTCGCAGAGCTCGCGCTCGGCGGCCTGCTCCTCGAGCACTTCCTGCCAGTCCAGGCCGAGCCTGGCGCACTCGCGCTCGAGCGTGGACGTGCCCGTAGCGATCCGCAGCTGGATGGCCTTGGCGTCCTTCTCCGGATCGATGTGCGCCTCGCCGTCGCCGATCCACGTGCCGGCGGTCCAGGCCTGGTAGTGCGCCTCGCTCTCGTAGAGGTCGTCCGCGGTGCAGTCCGGGATCTCGCCCAGGTGGACCGCCTCCTCGAACCACAGCTCGTAGACCGGGTCCCAGAACCCGTTCGCCATGTGGTCGCGGCGCGCGTGGACCGTCTTCCAGAAGTCGGCGAAGATCGTCTTCGCGTTGGAGTAGTTCAGCCCCGCGAAATCCTTCATCCCGATCTCGTAGGGCACGCCGATCGTCGCGAAGATCTCGCGCGTCAGGGCCTTCATGAAATCGATCAGGGCCGTGTTGGGCCGGTTCGGCGAGAAGCCCGAGGCCTCCTCGCCGGGCGCGAGCTGGATCGCCGCGCCGGAGGCGAGCTTGGGCTGTTGCGTCGCCCGGAACTGCAGGTACGCCTCGGGCGAATCGAACATGTTCGCCACCATCTCGGGCGGCAGGTTCGACTTGATGATGACGCTGATGAGCGAGTTCGCGTAGGCCGCTTGGACCTCCGAGAGCTTCGTCTTCATCAGCATGCGCAGCTCGGGCACCGCCGTCGCGAGGACGGACAGGCCGCGGTTCGCGCCGATGCGGTCGCGGTCCCACAGGCGGATGACGCGCCGGCGGCCCCACGGCGTGAAGGCCGGCACGTACTCCCACTCGAGCAGGGACGAGGTCGCGCCCGTGAGCCCGACGGCGACGTCGCCGGGGTGGATCTTCTGGACGTAGACGCCCAGCATCTCGCCCGTCTCGGGGTCGATGTGGACGCCGCCGCGCAAGTCCTCCCGGTCGGGCTGACCCATCGGGTTCGAGATCCGGTCGGACTCGACCAGCATGACGCTCGAGCCGTACTGCGTCTGGCCCGAATCCGGCTGGTACATGGGCAGGGCCCAGGCGTCGCCGCTCTCGAGGTAGGACGTCATGATCAGCCGCGAGAGTCCGCCGAGATGGTGCTCGCGGGTGGCGTCGACGTCGCGGCTGCGGGCGTAGGCGGCGAACTTCCGCTTGACCGCCCGCGACCACTTGTTGGCCCACTTCCGATCCTTGCCGAGGACCTCCCAATCCGGCTTGGGGATGAAGCGGGGGATCGTGCCGATCGTGTAGTCGACGAGCGCGTTGATGCCGCCCCGGGCCGAGGTGGCGTTGCGCCGCAGGTCGCGGCCGCGCGCGCGGATGTCGTCGAGCTCGTAGAGCGAATCCGCGTCGGCCGAGCCGCGCGATGGATCCCAGTCCCTCAGCTCGCGGTCGAACGAGGCCGCGTTCCATGCCGTGTCGCCGTAGGCGGCGAGCTGCAGGCGCCGGCCGTCCGACATGATCGGGTGCCCGGACGCGTCGAGGAGCAGGTGCTTCTTCTCCATGCCGGCCTCACGCGAAGTGGATCGGGCGGCCCGGACGCGGGCGGCCCTCGAGGACGGCGAGCTCGTAGTCGACCCGGCGGATCTCCTGCTGGAGCGCGGGCAGGTCGGCGCGCGCGTAGACGACGGTGGTGTTGCCGCCCAGCGCGTAGGCGACTTGCGCCTTGGCGCGTCCGAGCATGAGCTCGCGCCGGGCGGTCTCGAGCGACGTCCGGTACGCCTTCAGATCGGCGATCTGCTCCTGGACGGTCATGAGGGGTCCCCGGGATGATGCATCCCGGCGACCGTTCCCGCGACCGGTGCATCGGACAATGCCCCGGCTCAGTCGTCGTGCTCGATCGTCCTCGTCCGCATGAGCGCCGGATCAACCTTCCTGCGTCCCACGACACCGACGGCGTCCGCCTGGTCTCGGGCATGTCCCCACCCCCTGCGCAGGCCTGGGATTGCGGGCTCTGGCGGAGGCGTCGGCGGCCTGGGCTCGAGCGGTTTTTCTTCGCGCTTCTCGATCGCGGGCTCGTCGGGTACGGCGTTTACAGATCTGTTAACGGTCGGCATGGCCGGGACGTCCTCAGGGAGAACCAGGCTCGGGACGAGCGTGCGGATCGTCGGCGTCTGATCACGACCATCGCGATGCCAGGCTGACGCCAACCGTGCCAGCTCGTGCTCAAGGGACCGAGCGGCGTCCGCCATGCGCTCGTCCTCGCGGTCGAACTCACGATCCGTCCACCGGCCCCAGCCTTCGATCTCGGCCGCGATCCTAGCGTAGTTCGCCGTGTCGAGACCCTCGGCGCGGTGGTTGGCCTTGCGCACGAACTTGGGCGCCCGCACGCCATCCCCGACGTCGAGCTGCTCGGACACGATCTCCTTGACCAGGTCGGGTTCGACGTCGTCCGGCAGGTGGACCCATCCGGGCGGATAGTCCTCGCCCGGCGTGTGCCGGACGCCGAGCTGCGCGTAGAGCTCCAGCTTCGCCTGCGACACGCCCGCGCGAACGTAGGAGAACGTGGTGTCCCGTCCCCACGACCCGTCCTGCAGCTGGACGCGCCGGTGGCGCCAGTCGACGAGCGCGGCGTCGAAGGCCTTCGCGCCGAGGACGCCGCAGACCTTGGTTTTGTCCTGCAGCTCGATCCAGGGATCGACCCGGTCCGGCCACTTGTTGCGGTCGACGAGCAGGCGCCGGATCGGCAGGACCGCGCCGGACGGGTGCCGGTAGACGCGATGCCGCGCCTCGGTCAGCTGCTCCCAGGCCTCGGGCTCGTTCGTCGGGAGGGGGATCACGACGTAGTCGACGAGCCACCGCTGCCGGCGCCGGCCGAATCCCCACACCGCCATCTTGATGTGGTCGACGCCGACGTCGACGCCGGCGGTCAGGAAGGCGACGCCCGCCGGGACCTCGCGCAGGCGGTACGAGCGAGAGCGCCGCTTGTACACGACGTCCCAGTCCGGCGCCTCGCCGGGCGCGACCCACGGCAAGCCGAAGATGGTGTTGATGATCGTCTTCTCGGCCGAGGGCTTGCCCTGCGCCTTCTCCCACCGCTCGACGATCCGCGTCCACGACAGCATGCCGATGGGCGAGTAGAACGAGGGCAGGTAATAGGACCGCGTGTAGGCGTTGGCGTTGTGCGCGTCGAGCCGCGAGCGGTCGCCCTCCTTCAGGGCCGCCATGAAGTCGGGATCCTCGGCGAGGACCTTCGGCACCCAGACGCCCTCGGCCATCATGCGGGTCTTGTGCCGGGCCTCCTCGATCTCGCCCGAGCAGCACCGACAGCGATAGCGGACCGAGGCCGGCTTGCCGGGCTCCCAGGCAAAGCCCTCCCAGCGCCACGACATGAAGTCCCCGCAATGGGGGCAGGGCATGAAATACTCGCGCTGGTCGCCGTCGAGGTAGTGCCTCTTGATCTGGGACGTCTGGTCGATCGCCGGCGTCGAGATCAGGAGCTCCTTGACCTGGTCGCCGAAGGTGAAGGTACGCGCCGAGGTCACCTCGACGACGTCGCCCTCGCCCTCGACGTCCTGCGGGTAGGCCTCGACCTCGTCGTAGATCACCCGCGGCGTCGCCGTCGAGCGCAGGTTCGTCGCGCTCTTGGCCGTGGCGAAGTAGAGGGCGCCGCCGACGAAGTGCTTCTCGAACTGGCTGTTCTTGCCGTCCCGCTCGCGGCTCTTCTTGACCTTGCGCCCGAGCCCCTTCGGGTCGTCGTCGATCATGGACTGGACGCGCGCCGAGGTCCTCTTCGTGACGGTCAGCGTCGGGCTGATGAACAGGACAGGCGCCGGGTCCTGGTCGATGCTGTAGCCGACGAAGTTCAGGCCGGTCTCGGTACCGCCGACCTGCGCGCCCTTCATCAGCGTCGTCCGCCGGACGTGGGAGCGAGCGGACAGGTTATCCATGGGCTCGCGCAGGAACGGCGTCGTCGACGTCCGCCACTTGCCCCGGAGCTTCGAGTGCTTCTTGTTCAGCTGCCGCTTGCGGTCGGCCCAGCCGGACACGGTCAGGTCCGGGCGAGGCTGGAGGCCGCGGAGCATCCATGCGTGCGCATCCGCGGCGCCGGGGTACGACATGACCTCACTCGGCAGCGTCAGCGGCATCGTCGTCCTCCTTCTTCCCGCCCAGCTCCTCCAGGTGCTCGCGGACGTACCGGTCGAGGATCTGCCCGACGTGGAACGAGTCGAGCCGGCCGGCCCTCGCCAGCTCCTGCAGGTCGACGGCCATGAGCGGACCGACGCGCCCGGGCCAATCCTGCCAAGCGTCGCCGACGGCCTTCATCGCGGCGAAGAAGTGCGCGTAGGCGCCGGCCTTGTCGACGAGCTTTCCCTCCTTCTCGTCGTTCGCGAGGCGGATGCGCCGGATCTTCTCGCGCCGCTCTTCGGCCGCCAGGTCGACCTGCGTCTGCGCCGTCGTCGTTCGCGCGGGCTCGGCGACCGCGCGCCTGGTGGCCACGTGCGCGTCGAGCGCGGACCGTGCGTCCGCGGGCCGGTCCGCGCCCACGTCCGCACCCTCGAGCCGGGCGCGGACCGCCTCCTCGCCGCGCTCGCGCTCGACGCCGCGGCGCATGTCCGGGTTCGTGTTGCGCTCCCACAGCTCGTCGGCGACGGCGGGATCAATCGTGCCATCATCTAAGAACGCGGCCGCAATCCTCCCGCTGTCGCGAGCCTTGCGCACGGCCTTGTCGCTGACGCCGCGACGCTTCGCGTAGGCGCGGATGCTCAGGCCCATCGCATCACCGCGCGACGGCGACGGCGCCGTCCTTGCGAATCTGCGGACCCAATTTTCTGCCAGACTGAGAAAAAAGACCGGAGTCGCGCAACCTCCGGTACACCCCCCTACCCGGGGAAGGACCCGCTAGGGGTCTGATATCATTGCGGTTATCGAACCGCACCGTCATCGCTACCATGTCCGTCCCCTCCCGCACTCGCCCTCCGGTAGGCTGGCCCGAGGTGTCGGGGGAGACGGGGGGGAGGGCCTCGGACCAGCCGTCGCGGGAGCGACCTCGCTTGCGTCTACGCAAACCAGCAGCAAGCCAGGCGAAGCTGGAGCGGGCCCATGCATCGGACAATGCCCCGCCCAGAACGGGGATCGGCGCCTCACCGGTTGGGAGCCGGGGGCGCCGATCAAATCGTCTCACGGGCAGTGGGACATCCGGAAGATAGCCCACCCTCACGCATGCCGCAAGCGCATCGATGCAAGGAAGCCGGGGCGTGATCGATCCGTCCCGATCCCCCCCGACGCCCCCGTTACATGGACACGATCGCTCACGCATCCGACGCGACGGCCCCACACCCCCGGCATCCAGGATCGCTCAGGATCGTCCTGGATCGTCGCTGGATGGGGTCGAGAGGCTTCGGGCATAGCCGACACGACCGCCCCTGTTCGAGTGGCCTCCACGAGCCTTCAGGACGATCACGTGTCGATCCGCGCCAGGCCGCCGTCCCCGAGTCGGCCCAGCGCGCCAAGGGAGGGCTCTCGCGGGTCGACGCTCGGCATGCCCTCCCAGGCACGCTCCGAGAGCCTGCGGGTGACCTCGGGCAGCGCAGACTGGATCGGATAGCCCTGTGCCACGAGCACGGCCGTGGCGCGGATCAGGACGGCGCGCAGGCGCATCTCGCCCTGCAGCACGTCGGGCGGGTAGGCGGGGTCGAGGTCGAGCGCGGCCAGCTCCGCGGAGACGGCGAGCGCGATGGCGCGGTAGACCTGCTCGGGCATCGGGCGGGACTCCGCCCTGTACCTCGCCTTGCGCCGGCGCTGACGCTCGGCGTCCCGGCGCCGGCGCTCCGCGGCCTTGGTCCGTGCATCGGTCATGCTTGCGCCTCCGTGATTAGTCACGCGGATCGTTGCCCTTGGAGAGGCGAGGCACAAGCGGCGCGGCGTACATCGAGGTCTCCGGCCGTACATCGATCGTCATCGGATCCAGCCCGGATCGAATCCCCGCGGAGGCCCCGCGGAGCGAAGCGACGCGGTAACGTGTCAATCCCAAATCCCCAGCGCAGGTCTTCGATCCGCGTGCCCGCTTACGCAGACCAGCCTCCTGCATCCGGATCCAGGCCTCTGGCCGGCGACCCCAGTCCTGTCTCCGAGGACCATCTCTCGTCTCCGCAGACCGCCACCAGGTCGTCGACCCGCAGGCCTGTCTCCGGAGCCCAACCTGCCTCCGGATCCGGTCTCCCGCCTCGCGCGCGCGGAAGATAGCCTACATAGGGGGATTATATATATACGTAGTACCGGGAAGTTGCGTCGTCGAAAACGCCTCGTTTCGCCCCGAGGCCTTCGGCTCAAACCCTTGCTGCGCAACGATTCGAGCGGGGTTGACCCTAGCCGATCCGCGTGTCAATCTTGTGCATATGGGTTAAACCTTCGGGGGATGGTGATGGCTTACCGGAAATCCGTTTCACGCGACATGTGGGAGTTGAGCCGGATGCGCGCGTCCGACAACTTCCGCCTGCACCTTCCGCTCGACCTGGCACGTACCGCGTGGGTCGTCGGGCCGACGACGGCGGGGGGCACGGAGCTGCTCTCGCCGCTCGCCGTGCGGTGCACATGGGCCATCCTGGCGCTGCTCCGCGGCGCCGACGGCGAGGTCCCGTACGACGACCTGGCGGCCGTCCTCAGGGTCACGACGAAGAGCGCCCGACGCGCTGCGATCGAGTGCGCCGGGGCCCACCTCTCGGCTCCCGGGACGGATCTCGATCGCGCAAAGGTCTTCACGCTTCTGGTGCCGTTGTCGGGCTACCAGGCGACCGTGCGCGGTGGTGTCAAGGTCGAGGTCTCCTACCGCGCGTCCCGCGCGTTCGGCGGTGGGGTCCTGCCGATCCGGCCGGCCGACTACGCTCGCGTGACGACGCAGCCTGGCGTCCAGCTCTACGTCCGCGGCATGGCGCTGACGCACGGCGGCGAGGCGGCGAAGATCGTGGTCGACGAGGCCAACGTGGTCGGCGTCTTCGGCCCGCTCGTCGGGACGGCGCGCCACCTCGCGCGGGTCGCGAGCGACGTGGTCGTCCGCGGGGTCAGGGACATCGCCGGCGCGGAGGACCTGCTGGCCCGCCATACGCGGCTCAAGGCGAGATCGGGCGCGACGAAGGTCTCGCTGAGGCTCGAGCGCACCGAGCCCGTGGACGAGACGCCGCAGCTCGAGCTCGACGTCCGCCCGATCGAAGGCGGGCTCGCGGGGATCCCGAAGCCTTACATCGTCGCCCGTTAACGATTTGGTAATTCTTGTCGTGTAGGATCATCGACCTCGCAGCGGCCGTCGCCGCGCAACACGGAGACACCGATCATGGCTCGCTACAGCCCCACCGCCGGCGCCGAGACCGCCGCCACCGTCCTTGGCGCGCTCGCCCTGACGAGCTTGTGCCCGCGCCCGGGCACGATCCGCTACGTCGAGACGCCCGTCGACCCCGGCCTCGCCCCGGCAGCGAAAAAGGCCGCGGATGCACTCCGCGGCCTTAGGTCGGAAAACGATCGTCTGCGTCGGGAGAACGAGGTCCTGCGGGCGGAGCTCGAGGACCTGCTCCTGCGCGTCAGCCGGCTCTGAGCGCCGGCCCCTCGTCGTCGAGATCCGTGCTCCGCTCGCGCTCGCGCTCGGCGATCCGCATGTCGATCAGAGCCCGCGCCCGGTCGACGACGTGCGCGCGGGTGCAGGGGAGCACCCCCGGGATGAGCCGCCGACCCGACATGTGGTTGGCGAGGTCGTACGTCTTCGTGCGATACAAGATCGCCTCGCGCTCCTCCGGCGTCAGCTGCGCGACCCACATGCGCTCGTGCGACTCGAGGCCCACCAGATCGGCCTCGCGCAGGTCATCGCCGCGATGCAGAGCCGTGCACGCGGCGATGACGCTCGCGCCGCGCTGGCGCAGGATCGACGCCGAGCGGTCGAGATCCTCGAGGGTGCGCTCGGCGGGCGCGGGCGCCGCCTCGGCGACGGCGTTTTCCAGCTCGCGGGTCGCCTCCTCTCCAGCCGGGCGCGGCGGCATCGGATCTCCCCGCAGCGCGCACGCAGCGCACTCCAGAACCCATGCGGCGATCAGGACCGCCCGGCGGGCGATTTCAGCAATTGCTCTCAGCATGTGTGCCTCCTCTGCGCGCCGGTGACGTCCGGCGCGTAGGCGAAGGATCGGCGCGCCCGAAGCATCCCACAAGCCCGTCGAGCAAGAATTCGCGCGGGCCGGTATTTTTCAATAATCGAAAAATAAACCGCGGTGTTGACAACGGCTACGGAGATCCTTCGAAATTCGAACGAATCCCGGGACGGCAATCCTTCGAAATTCGAACGGTCCTGACGAGACCTTGGAGAAAACCTTTCGAGCCTGTTGACAAAACCTTGAACCGGGCAGATTCTCCTATGTGCGCGAACCGGAAGACCGGACGCGCCTACTCGGGGGAGTCAGACACATGCAGAAGCCGTTGTTGCCGCGCCCGCTGGCGCTGGCCCCGTTGAAGCCCGCCGCGGCGCCCGTCGCGCCGGCGAAACCCATCCCGGATCCGAAGCCCGCCGCGGCGGGCGGCCTGCGCCGCCTGGCCGCCGCGCAGCGCGTGCTCGTCGTCCCGCTCGACGAGGTCGAGGGCGAGCAGCCCGTCGCCACGAAGGCGGAGATCGACGAGGCCGCCCGCGCCGCGCTGCGCGCCGTGTGCGAGCGCCACCCGCTCGTCGCCGGCATCGTGAAGGCGTTCCCGGGCGTGTCCGTCGTCACGGTCACCGAGGTCCGTGAGCAGGACCTCCCGGAGGGCGAGGAGGGCGCGGCGTGAGAACGCTGACCGGCCGCATCTCGCCGAACGCCGCGCCGCTCTTGCTGGACGCGCTCGAGCTCAACGCGCGGGCGAACGCGGCGATCGCCGAGGCCGGATCCGCCCGCGCCTGGGCGCACCTCCACGGGCTCGACCCGGTCGCCGTCTCGCAGATCCGCAACGCGCATCGCGAGCCCACCGAAGCCTATTTGCGCGCGCTCGGCGTGCGCAAGATCGTCCGCTACCTCCCGCTCACCGACGACTGACGGAGACACCGCACATGTCGGATCAGAAATCCTTCCTGGACCGCTGCTTGGATTGGTTGAAGGCCAATCCGGGCGCGTCCATCGACCAGTGCGCCGAGGCCCTGCTGACCTCGCGTCTCGCCATCATCGCCCAGGCCCACCGCCAGCGCCGCGTCGCGGAGTTTGCCGCGCTCCCGGGCGTCCGCATCGTCCACGATCGCGTCTCGCGGCCCTGCCCGCGCGAGCGCGCCGCCGAGCTGCAGAGGCTGGCCCAGACCGCGATCGACGCCGGCTGGCAGGTCGAGATCCTGCCGCGCGGCTACGCCCGCGGCGTCGGCTGCCCGTCGTACGACGATCTCAGGATCTTCGGGAGGTGAGCATGATGGTCGAAGCACTCGTCTATCGTCGGCCCGATCCGGCGCTCGTCGCCCGCATACTGGACGGCTACGGCCTCGACGCCGCGCTCGAGCGCTGGGGCTGGCTCGGTCGCAAGACCATCCAGACCCTCGCGCAGGAAGGCCGGGCGACCGCCGGCGCGGTCGTCGTCGGGATCCCGTCGCGCCGCACCTACAGCGAGCTCGACGAGCTCGTGTGCTTGGAGGCGGCCTTCCTGCTCGACGGCCCGTCGGCGGGCGAGCGCGCCGCGGGCATCCGCGACGGCGCCGCGCACGAGCTCTTCCGGCGCCGCGGCGTCGAGCCCCCGCGCTGCCAGCGCCAGGGGCGCCTCTCGGCCCTGGCGCGCCTGGCGCGCGCGGGCAACACGCCGGCCGCCCTCGAGCTCGAGCGGATCCGGTCGCACGAGCGCGCCGTCGGCGACGTCCTGCGCCGGGCGCTCCCGCTGGTCGATCCGCAGCCCGTCCGCGGCCGCGCCCGCCTGCCGCGCCGTGACGATCGCCTGCGCGCCGCGCTCGACGGCTGCGACCGCGTCGCGATCGAGACCGTCTTCCCGGGGCTCGCCGTCGAGGAGCGCCTGCCGGGCTGGCTCCTGGACATCCTCGCCGCCTGGGACGTCCCCGCCACCGCCGACCGGAGGATCGCCGCATGAAGACCGACGAGATCGTCGTCGCCTACCTGGCCGGCGGAACCGTGCGCGGGCTCGCCGACCGGGCCGGGGTGTCCATCGCCGAGATGTCGGCCCTCCTCAAGCGCGCCGGCGTCGAGATCCGCCGCGGCGCGCCGCCGCGCGTCGACACCGAGATCCTGCTCGCGGACTACCGCGCCGGGCTCACGGTCTACGAGATCGGGCGCCGGCACGGGCTCTCCCACGTTGCTGTCTGGAAGCGCCTCTCGAAGCTCGACGAGTACCGCCGCCTGCGCGACGCCGTCGAGATCGCTGGGCGGGCCGCCTTCGACGAGGCCGCAGCCGAGCGCCGGCGCGTCTCCGACGCCCTCGACCGGCGCGCGCTCGCGATGCGCCGCGCCGGCCACTCGACCGCCTACATCGGCAGGGCGCTCGGGGTCTCTCGGCAGCGCGCCTACCAGCGGATCCAGTCGGCCCTCGCGGCCGAGGCCTCGGAGCGAGAGGCGGCGTAGCGTGCACGTAAGGCGCCCGGGGACGGGCCCCGGGCGTCGTATCTTGAACGTAAGCGGACGCAGCGTGTCATATCTTGCACATAAGGATTCCGGGCGTGAGCGATCACAAATCCTTCGTCGACATGCTCGAGGCATTCGCGCACGGGCGGCTCGAATCGGATCCGCAGCCATGTGCGCCAACGCGCAAGCGCCGCCGTGATCGCTCGATGCTCCCACCGCAACGCCGGGTGCCGTCGGGCGAGACGGAGATCTCCGTCGATCTCGACTGGAACGACGTGCCGTCGCAGCACGCCGGCGTGCCGGGGCGGGATGTTATCGAGAATTCGTGATGTCTGGCAGGGGGTTGGACATGGTCCGCGTGCACGTCAACCAGCATGTCATCCGCAAGAACGTGTCCGCCGCGCCGGCCGAGCGCGAGCCGCCGCTGCGCGTCATCCGCGGCCGCACGTCGACGCCGGCGTGGGAGGTCGAGCTCGTCGGGCCCGCGCGCGTCGTCTACTCGCCCGACCGGCCGCTCAAGTGCGGCGCCAGGGTGTGGATCGAGGCCGCGGACGCGGTGGTCCTGGACGACGTCGCGGATCCGGCGAAAGCTGCGTAGCTCGGAAACCCCCTGGTCACCGGATCCGTGTATGCTCACGCTCATGGTCTCGTTCACGGTCACCGTCGGCAGCTCCCACACTCTGCACACCGTCCTCGTGCCGGCGCCCGCCGACGCGCCGATGACGCTCGCCGAGGCCTGCGCGCTGCCCGATCTCGCCGGCGAGACCGTCGCCTCCCTCCGCGCTGCGATACGCCGCGGCGACCTGGTGCCCGAGCGCCGGGGTCGCCGTGTCGTCGTCACGCGAGCAATCCTGCAGGAGTGGAGGGAGACATGTCGAAACCAAAAGGGCCTAGGCTCTGGCTCAAGCCGGCCGAACACGGGCCCGACGGAAGGATTCGGAAGCACGCCAGGTGGATCATCCGAGACGGATCGCGCTCGATCGTCACTCGATGCCCTGAGGCGGATAGCGCGGGCGCCGAGGCCGCGCTAGCCGCCTACCTGGCGGAGAAGCACGCGCCCGAGCACCGTCGCGACCAGGCCGTCGGCGACGTCCTCGTCACCGACGTGCTCGCGCTCTATGCCGAGGAGGTCGTCCCCGGGCACGCGCGGCCAGCGAAGACCATGCAACGCTTGCTCCAGCTCGGGGAATGGTGGGCCGGAAAATCCCTGGCGGACGTCACCGGCAGGTCCTGCCGCGCCTACGCGACCTGGCGGCAGAAGCAGCCCTGGAAGTCGGCCCGCCCGGACCGCACCGGCAACCCCGCGCGCCGGGTGTCCCCCGCCGGCGTCCGGCGCGAGCTGGAGGACCTGCGCGCCGCCGTTAACTACCACCGGAAGGAGGGCTACTGCAGGGCCATCGTCGACGTCTGGCTGCCGCCGAAGTCGCAGCCGCGCGTCGTCTGGCTCGAGCGCGACCAGGCCGCCCGTCTCCTGTGGACTTGCTGGCGCGCGCGGGAGGTGCAGACGCACGGCGGGAGGGAGGTCGTGACGAAGAAGCGGCCGTGGGCCCACCTGGCCCGCTTCATCCTCGTCGGCCTGTACACCGGGACGCGGGCGGGCTCGATCGCGAGCGCCGGCTTCGAGCGCGCGCCGGGCGTCGCGTGGATAGACCTCGAGGGCGGCGTCTACCACCGCCTGCCCGTCGGGAAGCGCGAGACGACGAAGCGCCAGCCGCCGGCGCGGATCCCGCCGCGCCTGCTCGCGCACGTCAGGCGCTGGCACCGGAAGGGCATCGCGAAGAGTCACGTCGTCGAATGGAACGAGAAGGCCGTGCAGGAGGTCAACAAGGGATTCTCGCAGGCCGTGAGGGCGGCCGGGCTTCCGCCGGAGGTGACGCCGCACGCGCTCCGGCACACCGCCGCGACCTGGCTCATGAGGGCGGGCGTCCCCCTATGGGAAGCCGCCGGCTATCTCGGGATGTCGGTGGAGGTGCTCGAGCGGACGTACAGCCACCAGCATCCCGACTACCAGGCGGAGGCCGTCGAGGGGATCGGGAAGAGGGGGAAGCGGAAGGCGGGCTAGACGCCGCGCGCCTCCGCCACCCTCTGACCGCGGGCGAACATGGCTCGCATCGCGTACAGGATCCGGTGAGCGAGTATGTCGTCGATCGGGAAGGGGCGGACGCGGGCCATGATCGCGATCGCCTCGCCCGCGGAGACGCCGCCTCGGCTCGCCAGGGTCAGCAGATCCTGCTGGTGCGAGTCCTGCGCCTGGTCTTCGCAGTCGGCGATCATCTCCCACGGGATCGAGCGCACGTTCACGATGCACTCGCGGCGTGCCAGCCGAAGGCGGAGATCGGGACCGAGCAGGATCGGCATCTCCGCCTCAGGCATGGTAAGCCTCCACGATGCCGCGCGCGAGCTGGTCGCGGGACAGCGCCTGCAGCTCGGCCTGGCGGCTCTGCCAGTCGTATGCCCGCCCGTCGCGCTTGGCGTTCATGTACTCGGCTTCCTGGAGCTTGAACTCCAGGTCCGCGCGCGACCGCTTCATGAGCGACCGGTAGCGCGGCGCCGGCAGGATGATCTCAACGATCGCCATGCGCCGTATCCTTCACGTAGACGGTCACCGGCCGCAGCCCGAGCTTCCGCATGACGCTCTCGGGCACCGGCTTGCGCCCGTTGATCATGGCCGACACGAACGGCGCCGAGACGCCCAGGCGGACCGCCAGCGCCTTCCTGGATCCGGCCTCGCGGGCGGCCTGGTAGACGAGCCCATGCGCCGTCGGCGCGCGGTCGATGGAGAGGAAGCGCATGCCGAGAGCGGCCCGGACAGCCGCAAGGTCGGAGCAGGACATGAGCCATCCGGCGACCGGATCCTCGACGGTGTAGCCGACGTCGTTCCATTGCTGGAGCTCGAGCCCGTACCGGGCGGCGAGCGCCTTCAGGCGGGCCTCCTCGATGCCGTGAACGGCCCTATCGATCGCGTCGGCGCCGGCCTCCCGGAGCTTTTCGATCGCGGGCGCGGCGTCCGCGATCGCGCGCTGGATGGATTCGACGGGGGTCTGCATGGTCAGCTTCCCATCCGGTAGGGCGGGATCCGCATCACGCTCGGCACGAGCGCATCGAGGCCGGCGCTCTCCGACCTGGTGAGCGGGACGCACCGGCGCACGACGAGCTTGCGGGTCTCGACGTCGCGCAGGCCGGCGACGGCGGGGCCGACCATCGCGACCTCCAGCCGATCGGGATCGAGCCCGCGCTCGCGGGCGACCTCCACGAGCTGCGCGACGACCAGGCCGATCTCGGCCTCGGCGAACTGGCGCTCGAACTCGCGCATGCGGTCGACGGCCGCGTAGATCGCCGCGGCCGGGTCGGCGGCCGGCGTGGCGTCGACGACGGTGGACGTCATCGTCTCGGCGTCGCGGATGGATTGGAGATCGCGCATCTTGTCCATGTGCGCGAGGAACGCGTCGGGTGCGGGCATGGTCAGATCTCCTCAGGCGGCCTTCTCGCAGGCATCCTCGCCGGGGTCGAACACGAGCAAGACATCGCCGTCGACGCCCGTGACCCTCAGCGCGCGGATCGCCTCAGTTTCGCCTACGGAGTCCGCCACGCAGAAGCGCGTGGCGCCGCAGGCGGTCTGCCCGCGCAGTACCGCGTTCGCCTCGTCGAGGGCGCGGTGCACGGATTGGACGACCTCGTCGGCGCCCTCCGCATCGTGATTGATGATGACCTCGACCACGCCGCGCACATGGACGACAGCCCTCGTGGCGGCGTGCGGGCGGTCTCGGAGGTGGGCGGCGACCACGAGGGCGAGGGCGCCGTCGCGCCCGAAGTCGGACGCGAGGACTTCGACCTGGTCGTCCTCACGGAGGATGACGTGTCCCTTGGCGATCCCCTCCCGGATCTCCTTGAGCCTCGACGGATCGGTGTTGATCCGGACAGTCGTCGCGGCGCGACGGATCGAGACGGCGTATTGCATGTGATCCTCCCTCAGGTCGCGAGCGCGTAGATCAGCCAGCCGACGAGGCTGGCGATGAGGGCGGCGCCGTAGAAGAGGATGGCGTCGAGGAGGCCGCCGAAGTCGAAGCTTCCGCTCGGCTGGTCCCGCGGGGTCTTTGCTAACGCGAGGCAGAAACAGAAGATCGTCCAGATGGTCGGCGCGAGCCACCAGCCGAAGGTGATCGTGAACTCCATGATCCCTCTCCCCTTGGCGCGCCCTCCGCGCCCGTGCTACCTACCCAGGCACGTCGCGGCGCAAGGAAGAAGAGCCGTCTCGGATCCGGGGAACAGGCGTTCTACGGGGACAGGACGGGGACAGGTGCACCGTGAACAAGGAGAGATTCCGGACCACTCACGGCCCGGGATCGCGAGGCGGAAAGCCTTACCCCGCCTAGGGGGCCCGTAGCTCAATGGTTAGAGCCGGCCGCTCATAACGGTCTGGTTGCAGGTTCGAGTCCTGCCGGGCCCACCATTCCCCACGAGGACATGCCCGGCCAGACCGACGTCGCCGCGTTCAGCGACGACGCGCGCGGGGCCTACGCTCGGCTCCTCGTCGAGTGGATCGGCAAGGCCGAGCACCAGCATGTCTGGACGGAACATCCCCGTCTCCGATCACGCGGAGGCGTGGGGCAGGCCTCCGCGATGCCTCGGCGCTGAGGATCGGCAGCACGTCGGCTGCGAGCCGAGAGCGGCCGAGTGGGAGCCCGCCGGCCTTCAGGTCGTCTCGCCGCCGTTCACGGCGAGCATCTGCCCGTTGACGAAGCGGGCCTCGGGCGAGGCGAGGAAGGCGACGACCGCGGCAATGTCGCCGGGCGTGCCCATGAAGCCCACCGGAATGGTGGCGACGCGGGCGGGATCGTCCTGCGTCGCGGTCTCGCTGCGGATCTGGCCAGGGGAGATCGCGTTGACGGTCACGCCCTTGGGGCCGAATTCTTGCGACAATGCCTTGGTGAGGCCCCAGACCCCATGCTTCGCGGCCGAGATCGGCGCGCCCTCGAAATAGCCTCGGATCGCCTTCATCCCCGCAAAATTGATCACCCGCCCCCAGCCCTTCTCGACCATGCCCGGGAGAAAGGCGCGGGCGCTCGAGAACGATGCCGTCAACGCCCCGTCCACGACCGCATGCCAATCCGCATCGGACGTCTCGAGAAACGGTTTGTGGGGGCGGCGCGCAGCATTGTTGACGACGACGTCGACCGTGCCGAACTCCGCCAGCGCCGTCTCCGCTATCCGCGCCATTGCGTCCGAACGGCTCACGTCGCCCATGGCGACCAACGCTCGTGCGCCGGCGGCCTCGACCAGGCGGGCCGTCTCGCGACAGGCGTCCTCGGAGGATGAGCCGTTGACGACCACGTTGCAGCCCAGCTGCGCGAGACGGACGGCAACCGCGCGGCCGATGTTGCGGCCGGAACCGGAAACGAAGGCGGTCCGGCCGTCGAGCGAGCGTTCGGTCATGCACGGAGTTCCTTCTGAAGACACGCGAACCGCGCGGACACGACGGCGCGAAACGATCGGGCTCACCGCCGCTTTTGTCAATTGATCCAAGAATGTTGACAAACTACATTTTTTGGCATGATCTTGCGTGATGAGCAGGCGTCGGGACATACGAGGCTCGATCGCGGCCGAAGCCTGCGGGTTCTCGGCTTCGGCGCGGCGTGCAGCGAGCAACGCCGAAACGGACGCCGTAGGTTGCCGCACGATCGCGCCGGACCGTCCTGACAAAAACGCACTTGAACTCTGCGGCAGTGGGCGCAGGCTCGCCGGCCTGGGGATCACCGCGGTGCGCATGTCCCGCGACGCGCCGCTCGTGCGCGTTTCGACAACAAGAAGAGGCGATGTCGCGCCGGCACGGCGCGAACCGAGCCCGCGCTCGTCGGAAAACGAACAAACAAGATTGGGAGGAAGACATGAGACACGACACGACCGCCAAGGCCTCTCGGCTGCGTGCCGCCGCCTTCGCCGCCGCCTTTGCAGTGTCCCTGGCCGGGGCTGCGCCCGCATCGGCGCAGGACTACCCCTCCGAGACCCTGGACTGGACGATCGCCTTCGGGCCGGGGGGCGGCAACGACATCATGGCGCGCACGATCATCGACATCTTGGAGAGGTACGACCTCTACCCGTCCGACATCCGGGCCGAGAACAGGGCCGGCGGATCGGGCGCCGTGGGCTGGGGCCATCTCTACGCGAAAGCCGGCAGCGCCTACGACATCTCCACGACGAGCGGCAGCTTCGTCACGACGCCACTGCAGGCCGACACGCCCTGGCAGCCCGCCGACTTCACGCCGGTGGCGTTGCTGGCCACCGATGACCTCGCGCTCGTCGTCAACGGCTCCTCCGAATTCGAGACGATCGACGACCTGATCGCGGCGGCCAAGGAGCGGCCGATCACCATCGCCGGAACCGGCACGGTCAACGTCGACTTCATCGTGCCGACCCTGTTCGCCGAGGCGGCGGGCTTCGAGTTCGACTACGTCTCCTTCAACTCGATGGCGGACCAGACCACGGCGCTCCTGTCGAACGCCGTCGACGTGATGACCGGCAACCCGGGCGAGATCCTCGGCATGATCGAATCGGGTGACCTGCGCGCGCTGGTCTACAGCGGCGTGAAGGTCCCCTCCGAGCTGGAGGGCGTGCCGACCATGGCCGATCTCGGCTACGACATCGGCGTCTCCATGCCGCGCGGCCTGATCCTCGCGCCCGATGCGCCCCAGGAAGCGCAGGAGTTCTGGATCGAGACCATGAAGAAGGTCGTCGAGACTCCCGAGTGGCAGGCGTATATCAACACCAACCAGCTCACCGAGAACATCAAGTACGGTGAGGACTTCCGTGTCTTCCTGGTGAATACGCAGAACCGCTTCGAGAGCGTGCTGCGCGAGGTGGGCGCAATCCAGTAGAGCGCCGAGAGCCGGAGGGAGCCCGTCCGCTGGACCGGCTCCCGCCACCGGCTCGTCGCGGAACGGAACGTTCTCGCCGGCCGCGACGACGGACAGCTTCGCGAGACATCGAGCGCCTCGTCCGATCGCATCGGGTCGAGCGGCGCCGCGGGGAGCCTACGCGCATGCGCATCGCATTCCTGGTAGCGGTCCTGGCCGGTGCCGTCTTCTATACCTACGTCGCCTTCGCCGATCTCGGCTTCATGACGCGCACGGGACGGCTGGGTCCCGGCTTCTTCCCGCGCATCATCGGCCTCGCCATGGTCGCGATCGCGATCTGGATCATCGCCGACCATCTGCGCGGCCGGGATCGAGGCGCGGCGACGCCCGGCCGGTGGAGCGACGTGGCGTCGCTCACGGGGCTCGCGCTCGGCTACGCCGTCCTGCTGTGGCTGCTCGGGGGCTTCCTGGCCTCGGTCGTGTTCCTGCTGGCGGCGCTCTCGATGCTCAACCCCGGCCGTCCTCTGCAGAACGGCGCCCTCGCGCTCGTGCTGCCGTTGGCGGTCTACCTCCTGTTCGACGTGCTCCTGAACGCGAGCATGCCGCCCGGGCTCGTTCCCTTCCCAATTTGACTGCGATCCGGATCGGCGCCCGCACGGCTGCCGCTCAGAGGGGGCTCGATGGACATCTTCGCGGATCTCGTGATGGGCCTCTCGCTGGCCATCACCCCGATCAACCTGCTCTACCTCCTCGTCGGCGCGATGGTGGGAATGATCGTGGGCGTCATACCCGGCTTCGGCCCGTCGGCCGGGCTCGCGATCCTGCTTCCGGTCACCTTCGGCATGGACCCGATCGGGGCGATCATGATGCTCGCCGCGATCTACTACGGTGCCATGTACGGCGGCACGATCACGTCGATCCTCCTGAACACGCCCGGCGAATCGGCGACGGTCGCGAGCACCTTCGACGGCTTTCCGCTCGCCAAGAACGGGCGGGCGGGGCCTGCCCTCGTGATGCAGGCCGTGGCGTCCTTCGTGGGCGGCACCGTCGGCGTCGTGCTGATCACCATCCTCGCCCCGATGTTCTCCCAGGTCTCGCGCAGCTTCGGCCCGCCGGAATACTTCCTCCTGGCCTCGATGGGCATGCTGACGCTCATCGTCATGATCGGCGCGAACTGGAAGCTCGGCTGCCTCTCGGCCCTCGTCGGCTTCGCGCTCGGCACCGTGGGGGTCGACCTCGAGACCGGGCAGGGGCGCTACACCTTCGGCTCGGCCGAGCTGATCGGCGGCATCTACTTCATACCCGTCGCCATCGGCCTGTTCGGGCTGGGCGAGCTGTTCTACGCGTTCTACATCGGCCTGCACCGGCAGGGTGCGGGCTCGATCGTGCAGTTCCAGAAGGAGAAGCGCTTCTGGCCCGACCGCATGGACTGGATCTCCACCCGCTGGACGATGGTCCGCGGGTCGATCCTGGGCTTCGTCGTGGGCGTCATCCCGGGGGCGGGGGCGACGATCGCCTCGCTCATGGCCTACTCGCTCGAGCGCTCCGTATCGAAAACCCCGGAGAAGTTCGGCCAGGGCGAGATGGCGGGCCTCGTCGCGCCCGAGACCGCGAACAACGCGGCATCGTCGGGCGCGATGATCCCGCTGCTCACGCTCGGCATTCCGGGCTCGGCCTCGACCGCGGTGCTGCTCGCCGCCTTCCTGCTCTGGGGCTTGAGGCCGGGGCCGCTCTTCATGGCGCAGAATCCCGAGCTGGCCTGGGGACTGATCGCCTCCATGTATCTCGGCAATATGGCGCTGCTCGCGATCAGCATCTTCGCGATCCCGCTCTTCGTGCTGCTGCTGAAGGTGCCCTACCGCCTGCTCGCACCCGCCATCGTGGTCATCTGCGCGCTCGGGACCTTCAGCGTCCACGCCTCGTTCATCGAGACCTGGCTGATGTTCGCCGCCGGGATCGTCGGCTTCTTCATGCGGCTCTACGGCTTCTCGCCGGCCGCGCTCGTGCTCGCGCTGGTGCTCGGGCCGCTGGCCGAGGAGGCGCTTCGCCAGACGATGACCATCTCGCGCGGCTCCTTCATGATCTTCGTCGACAGGCCCGCATCGCTCTGGATCCTCGCGCTGACCGTCGTCCTGCTGGGCCTCGTGCCGCTCTTCCAGAAGCTGAGCCGCGCGGCCGGTGCGGCCGCGAAGGCGGGCGGCTGAGGCCGCGCCGGCGCGCCCGTGCGACGCCGCGAGCCGTCCCGTCCCGTCCTGCTCGCGGGCAGGCGGGCGGAGCGGGCGCGCTCACGCGCCGTCCGCGATCTCCCGCATCGCCGTGATGAACCGCGCCACCTCGGCCTCGGTGTTGTAGTGGCACATCGAGACCCGCACGCAGGACGACAGCCCGAGCGGGCGGAGGATGTTGCCGGAATAGTGATCAGCCTTCCGGGTATGGGTGCGGATGCCGCGCTCGCGCAGCTTCGCGACGACGTCGGGCGCCGGCATGCCCTCGACGGTGAGCGCGACGAGCCCCTCGCGCCGCGCGTTGTCCGCCCCGTTGAGGATGCTCACGCCCGGGAGATCGGCGAGGCCGGGGAGATTCCCGACGCCGTGGATCATCGCCTGCGTCAGCGCGGCCTCGTGGGCGTGGATCGCCTCGCCGGCGGCCACGATCCTGGCGCGGCGGTCGGTTGCCTCGGTGACCTGCGCGCCGAGCCACTCGAAATAGGCGACGACGTCGGAGAAGGTCGCGTAGGCGCCGGTGTCGCGCGTGCCGAGCTCCCAGGGCTCCCCGGGCGCGTTCGCCAGATGGTCGTGGGGCAGGGCGGCGAGGCGGTCGGACACCCAGGCGACGCCGTAGCCGTGGCGCGAGAACATCTTGTAGGGCGACACCACGTAGCCGTCGACGCCGTAGCCGGCGAGATCGAGCCGCCCGTGCGCGGCGTGCTGGATGCCGTCGACGATGATGAAGCACTCGGGCGCCACCCCACGGATCGCGGCCGCGACGGCGGCCACGTCGGTGCCCATGCCGGTGACGGGCGAGGTGTGGATGATGGTCGCGACGCGGGTGTCCGGGGTGATCTGCGGCGCGTAGTGCGCCGGGTCGATCGAGCCCGTCGCGTCGTCGTGGGCGACGAGGACGTGGGGCTTGCCGGCGACCTCGGCCCAGCGCGCGGCGGCGCTGCGGCTCGCGGGGTGCTCCAGCGTCGAGCCGAGCACGCGGCCGGCCGGCGTGCCCAGGCAGGCGGCCGAGATCAGCCGGAAGAGCAGCTCCGTGCCGCTCTCGCCCACGAAGAACGTGCCGCCCGGCGCGTTGAAGAAGACCCGCATGTCCTCCTTGGCGCGGTCGATGATCGCCTGCAGCGCCTTCGAGGCCGGGTTGTCGCGGCCCTGGTTGTCCGGGATCGCCGCGAAACGCGCCGAGCTGTCGACGACGCTCTTCAGGGTCAGCGCGCCGCCGGCGTTCTCGAAGAAGACCCGCTCTCCCTCGAAGGGACAGCTGTCGACATGGGCGAAGCGGGAGCGGACCTCGTCGAGGAGGCCGGGCTTGGACGCGAGCATCGGGCGTATGTCTCCGGTCAGGCCGTTTCGGCCATCTTCCACGTGGCGGTGGCGAGCGCGGCCAGCTTGCCGTCCTCTCCGTACAGCCGGCTCTCCATGAAGGAAAGCGTCCGCCCGCGCTTGGTGAAGCGCCCCTCGCAGGTCACCGGGCCGTCGACGACGGGGCGCATGTACTGGATCTTCATCTCGATCGTTGCGCCCGCGCCGGCGACCTTCTTGACCAGGTGGCCCATCGAGATGTCCATCGCCGTCGCCATCACCCCGCCGTGCAGCGAGCCCTGCGGGTTCTTCAGCATCTCGCTGACCGGGAAGGTGACGAGGCAGACCTCCTTGTCTGCGTCCGGGGCCTCTGCGGGGAGGTAGGCGAAGGACAGCCCGATGAAGCGGGCGAGGAAGAAGGTCTCGAAATCCTGCGCGTGCCCGTCGAGCGCACGTGCGACATGCGCGTGCGCGTCCTCGGGGTCGACGTGTCGCGAAGGGCCCGACATCACGCCCCCACGAAGTTCGGCTTGCGCTTTTCCAGGAAGGCGCGACGACCCTCGACGTAGTCCCGGCTGCCGAAGCAGGCGTTCACGCGGGCCTCGCAGGCGTCGAGATCGCGCTGGCTCTCCGGCACCAGCGTCTGGCCGACGATGAACTTGACCGAGGCGACGGTCATCGGCGCATTGGCGGCGATCATCCGAGCGGTCTCTTCCGCCGCGGCCTCCACCTCGCCGTCGGGAACGACGCGGTTGACGAGACCCATGGTCCGCGCTTCCTCGGCGTCGAAACGGCGGGCGGTGAAGAAGATCTCCTTCGCGAAGGCCGGGCCGACGACGTCTACCAGGCGCTTGAGGCCGGAATAGCCGTAGCCGAGGCCGAGCTTGGCTGCTGGAATGGCGAAGTTCGAGCCCGTCCCGCAGATCCTGAGGTCACAGCACAGCGCCAGCGCGACGCCGCCCCCGACGCAGAAGCCGTCGATCTGCGCGATGGTCGGCTTGGGGAAGGCCTCGACCAGGTCGTAGACGCGCTTCGTCGTGGCATTGTAGTGCGCCACCGCCTCCTCGCTGGCGCGTTCGCTCTCGAACTTGGACACGTCGGCGCCCGAGACGAAGGCCTTTCCGCCCGCCCCCGAGAGGATGAGGATGCGGACCGTCGGGTCGTCGGCGAAGCGGCCGACCGCCGCCTCCACCGCCTCCCACATTTCCAGCGAGACGGCGTTGCGCTTCTCCGGCTGGTTGAAGACGATCCGGGCGATGTCGCCCTCCTGCCGGGTGATGATCTTGTCGGTCATGATGGGTCCCTTCTTCAGATGACGCCGTCGCGCTTCAGCGCGTCGATCTCGTCCTCGCGGTAGCCGAGCTCGGCGAGGATTTCGCGCGCGTGCTGGCCGGCGAGTGGCGGCGGCGCCGCGATGCGGCTGGGGGTGCGGCTCATCCGGATCGGCTGACCGACGAGCCGGGTGTCGCCGCGCTCCTGGCTGTGTACCGGCTGGGCGAGCTCGAGATGCTGCACCTGCGGATCGGCGAAGACCTGCGAGACATCGTTGATCTCACCGGCGGGAACGCCGGCCTCGTTGAAGATCGTGATCCACTCCGCGGTGGGGCTGCGGGTCGTGATCGCCTCGATCTCGGCGGTGAGCGCATCGCGGTTGTCCGATCGCGCGGGCGCGGTGGCGAAGCGCGGATCGCCGAGCCAGTCGGGCCGGCCCATGGCCTCGGCGAAGCGGGCCCAGATGCTGGCGCCGGCAACCGCGATGTTCATGTGGCCGTCGGCGGTGCGGAACACGCCGGTGGGGATCGAGGTCGGGTGATTGTTGCCGGCCTGCTTCGGGACGACGCCGTCGACGAGATAGCGTGCCGCCTGGAAGTCCAGCATGAAGACCTGCGCCTGCAAGAGCGAGGTCTGGACCCATTGGCCGCGTCCCGAGCGCTGCCGCTCGTGGAGCGCGACGAGGATGCCCTGCGCCGCGAGGAGCCCTGCGCAGAGGTCGGCGATCGGGATGCCGACGCGCATCGGCCCGTCCCCGGGCTTGCCCGTGATCGACATCAGCCCGCCCATGCCCTGGGCGATCTGATCGAAGCCGGGACGCTTGGCGTAGGGCCCGTCCTGCCCGAAGCCCGAGATCGAGGCGTAGATCAGCCCGGCATTGGTGCTCGCCAGCGTCTCGTAGCCGATCCCGAGCCGATCCTTCACGTCCGGGCGGAAATTCTCGACGACGACGTCGGCCGTGTCGGCGAGCTTGCGGAATGCGGCGAGCCCGGCCTCGGACTTCAGGTCGAGGGTCATGCTGCGCTTGTTGCGATGCAGATTCTGGAAGTCGGGCCCGGAGCGCGGGCCGCCGAGCTCGGCGGCGTCGACCGGCGCCTCGATCTTGATCACGTCGGCGCCCCAGTCGGCGAGCTGGCGCACGCATGTCGGGCCGGATCGCACGCGGGTCAGGTCGAGAACGCGCAGGCCCGCAAGAGCCGTGCTGGCTGCAGGGATGCTCGGCTCGGCGCGAGAAGCGCCAATTCCGCTCCGTCGCCCGGTCGTATCCTCAGCCATGGTGCATCTCCGCTGGATCGAGTGCCATATGCTCGTGTAAGCCAACATCCAGCGGATGACAATACGAATGCTGATTGTTGACAACATGGAGGGGGCGTAGCTCATATGTGCTCATGACGATGAATGTGAACACGATCGGCGCGCGACGCGCGACGTTGGCCGCGGAGGTGCGCTCGGAGCTCGAGCGCATGATCGTCGCGGGCGAGCTGGCTGCGGGAGAGAAGCTCAACGAGGCGGTGCTGGCGAACGCCATGGGCGTGAGCAGGGGCACCGTGCGCGAGGCGATCCGCTCGTTGGCGGATTCCGGGCTCATCGACCTCATCGCGAACCGCGGCGCCTACGTCCACCTGACCACGCTGGAGGAGGTGCGGAACCTCTACGAGCTGCGCGGCGCGATCTTCGCCATGGCCTGCGCCGCGGCGGCGCGGCGGGTCCGCGAGGGCGACGAGCGGGAGCTGATCGAGCGGCTGCGCCACAACCTCGGGACGATGGAGGGCGTGCGCGACCGCGACGACCGCGAGGCCTACTACACGCTGAACATCGCCTTCCACGACATGCTGCTGCAGGCCGCGCGCAACCCGAAGGCCAAGACGATGTACGACAACCTCGTGCGGGAGATGCACCTGTTCCGTCGGCGCGGGCTGTCGATCGCGACGAACATCGCGCAATCGCTCGCCGAGCACGGCGCGATCTTCGCCGCCGTCGAGGCCGGGGACCCCGAGGGCGCGCAGAGGGCCGCCCAGGAGCACATCGTGGCGGGGTTCGTCCGCTACACGGGCATGGTCGAGGATCACAGCCCGGTCGAGCGGGCGGCTGGAACGTAGGCGCTCCCTCGCGGCGAGTGCGTACCGAAAGGATCGATGAGGATGGGCAATCCGCTCAACGACGCTCTCTTCGCCCCTCACGCGGGTCGCGAAGCGGTTTTTCTGCACCTGCCCGACGCCTCCGTCCTGAGCCATGGCGCCTTTCTCGCGCAAGCGGCGCGCATCGCGAACGCGCTCGCCGCACTCGGCGTGCGACCGGGCGACAGGGTCGCGGTCCACATCCAGAAGTCCCCGGACGCGCTCGCGCTCTACGCGGCCTGTGTGCGCGCCGGCGTGGTCTTCCTGCCGCTCAACACCGCCTATACGCCCTCCGAGCTCGCCTACTTCGTCGGCGACAGCGAGGCGGCGCTGCTCGTCTGCGACCCGGCGGAGGAGGAGACGCTGCGGTCGATCGCGGCCGAGGCCGGCTGCGCCCTGCGCACCCTCGGCGTCGCGGGCGATGGCACGCTCGCCGACCTCGCGGCGGCGCAGGGGGCGCACTTCGATACCGTCTCGCGCGAGGAGGACGATCTTGCCGCGCTCGTCTACACCTCGGGCACGACGGGGCGGTCCAAGGGCGCGATGCTGACGCATCGCAACCTTCTCTCGAACGCCGAAACCCTGGTCGATATCTGGCGCTTCGGCCCCGACGACGTGCTGCTGCACGCGCTTCCGATCTTCCACAGCCACGGCTTGTTCGTCGCAACGAACGTGACGCTGCTCGCCGGCGGGTCGATGATCTTCCTGCCCAGGTTCGAGATCGAGCGGGTCCTCGAGGGCCTGCCGCGCGCGACCGCCATGATGGGCGTGCCGACCTTCTACACGCGCCTGCTCGACGATCCCCGTTTCACGCGCGATCTCGTCGGCCATATGCGGCTGTTCATCTCGGGATCCGCGCCCCTTCTGGCCGAGACACACGAGCAGTTCGCGGCGCGAACGGGGCATCGTATTCTCGAGCGCTATGGGATGACGGAAACCAGCATGAACACCTCGAACCCGTACGAGGGGGAGAGGCGCGCCGGAACCGTGGGCTTCCCCCTGCCCGGGATCGAGATCCGCGTGCGTCACGCCGAAACCGGCGCGCCGCTGCCCGCCGGCGAGATCGGGGTCCTGGAGGTGCGCGGACCCAACGTTTTCGAGGGTTACTGGCGCATGCCGGAGAAGACCAAGGAGGACATGCGCGAAGACGGCTTCTTCGTGACCGGCGACCTCGGCCTGATCGACGCGCGCGGCTACGTGCACATCGTCGGGCGTGGGAAGGACCTGATCATCTCCGGCGGCTACAACATCTATCCGAAGGAAATCGAGCTCTTCCTGGACGCGCAGCCGGGCGTCCGCGAGAGCGCCGTCGTCGGCGCGCCGCATCCCGACTTCGGGGAGAGCGTCGTCGCGGTGCTGGTGCCCGAGCCCGGCGAGGCGCTCGCGCTCCCGGCGATCGAAGCCGCGGCCAAGCGCGACCTCGCCGGCTTCAAGCGGCCACGCCATTATGTCCTGGTCGACGCGCTGCCGCGCAATACGATGGGCAAGGTGCAGAAGTCCGTCCTGCGCGAGCGGCACGCGGCCGTGTTCCAGACGCACCCGCCCGGGGCGAGCGGGGCCTAGATCTCGCCTCGCGCTCCACGGCGAGCAGCCACGAGCATCGATCGGGCTTCCCGCCGATACGGCGTCGATCGCGAAGGCGAGCAGGAACCGGTCGATCGCCCGGGTGATCGCCTCCGACGCGCTGGAGTCGGACCCGCGTCCGGGAGGCGGCTTCGGGCGGAAAGCGGCCCAAATCTCGAAACCGTTACGATTGCGAGTATCCGGTAAACGAAACCAAGCTCTCCACTACTCTGTTGTAAAGACGCGTTCGAGCCTCGCTGGTACGAAACGCGACGTGAGGCGTCAGCACGACGTTCTTCAGTCTTCGAAGCGGTGAATCCGCCGCGAGGGGCTCGTGGGCGAACACATCGAGCCCCGCCCCCGCGAGCCGCTCCTCGGCGAGCGCCTCGATCAGAGCCGCCTCGTCCACGAGGGCGCCGCGCGCCGTGTTCACGAGGATCGCGTCCCGGTGCATCGCCGCGATCCGGCGCGCGTCGAGGATCCCTGCCGTCTGCGGCGTCGCCGCGAGGTGGAGGGAGACGATGTCGGCGCGCGCGAGGAGATCGTCCAGCGCTACGAAGTCGATCGCTCCCTCGCGCACGCCCGGCGCGCGCGAGCGCGTGTGGACGAGGATCGTCGCCTCGAAACCCGCGAGGAGGCGCGCGAAGGCCTTGGCGATCCCACCCCAGCCGACGAGCCCCACGATTGCGCCCGAGAGCTCGCGGCCCTGGTGCGCGACCTCCCAGCCGCCTGCGCGCACCGTCGCGTCCGCGGCGGGGATCGCGCGCAGCGTCGCGAGCGCGAGGCCGAGCGCGTGCTCGGCGATGGCGCGATCGCCGTAGCCCGGCGCCGTCGTCACATCGACGCCGTGTGCGGCGGCGAGCGCGAGATCGACATAGCTCGAGGCCCCGCTGCCGCAGAAGGCGATTCGCTTGAGCCGTGGCGCCGCCGGGAAGGCCGCGCTCGGGAAGTCCCAGGCGAGCATCACGCCGTCCGCCTCGGCGATGCGCTGCGCGAAGGTCTCGGCGTCCGGCGCGCGTCCCACATGGACGCGCACCTCGCCGCCCGCGGCGAGCCGGGCCATGGCGCCGCTCGCCTCGAGGAGGGCGAGCGTGTCCGCGCTCGTGTCCGGCAGGACGAAGACCGGCCGGCGGCTCACGTCGCCATCGCCCGGCGCTCGCGGGCATCCTGCCAGCGATAATAGGCGGTCAGCGCATGTACGACGGGGGAATGCAGCGCATGCAGCCGGATCGGGCGAAGCGGCGTGACGGGAAGGGGCATCTCCTCCGCGGGCTCTCCCGCCGCGACGCGGGCGAGGACGGTGCCCATCGCGGTCCCCATGGCGACGCCGCGCCCGTTGAAGCCGAGCCCTGCGAACAGCCCCTCCTCGATCTCGTGGAGATGCGGGAGATGGTCCGCCGTCATCGCAACGCGCCCACCCCAATGATGGGAGAACCGGATCTCGCCGAGCTGCGGATAGAGCCTGCGCAACGCGGCCTGCAGCACGCGTGTGTCGGCGGCGTCGAGCTTGTCCTTGCGATAGCCGCGCCCGCCCATGAGCAGGCGGTTCCGACCGACCTTGCGGAAGTACCATAGGAGCCGGCGCGTATCGGAGGCCGGATGGCCCTCGGGCAGGATCGTCGCCGCGATGTTGTCCGAGAGCGGCTCGGTCGCGACCTGGAAGCTGAAGACCGGCACGACGCTGCGCATCAGCGCCGGCTGGAGCGGTCCGGAATAGCCGTTCGTGGCGAGGACGACCCGGCGCGCGCGCACGCTGCCGCGCGGGGTCGTCACCCGCCACTGCCCGTCTTCGCGCACGAGGCTCGTCGCGGGGCTGTCCCCGTGGATGCGCGCGCCGAGGCCCGCTGCCGCGCGGGCGAGGCCGCGGGCGAAGGAGAGGGGCTGGATCGAGCCGCCGCGCCGGTCGAGGAGGGCGCCGACATAGTGCTCCGAGCCGACGAGGCGCGCCGTCTCGGCGCGGTCGAGCTCGACGATGTCGGCGCCGTAGGGCCGCCATTGCGCAGCGCGGGCGCGGATCGTGTCGAGCCCGGCCTCCGCATGGGCCGGCTGCAGCCAGCCGCCCTCGAAGGCGTCGCAGGTGATGGCGTGACGGCGCACGATGTCGAACAGGATCTGCGGCGTCGAGCCGGCGAAGGAGGCGAGCCGCGCGCCGGCCTCGTCTCCGAAGGCGGCAAGGAGCGCGTCCGGGTCCTGCTTGAGGCCGGGAATGACCTGCCCGCCGTTGCGGCCGGAGGCGCCCCAGCCCGGCGTGTTCGCCTCGACGACCACGACGTCGAGCCCGCGCTCGGCGAGCGCGAGCGCCGCCGACAGGCCGGTGAAGCCCGCGCCCACGACGCAGATCTCGGCGCTCGTCTGGCCCTCGAGCGGCGGATGGCCGGGATCGGGCTCGGCGGTCACGGCCCAGAGCGAATCGGGATGGCGTTCCATGGAAAAAGACGTCCTCTCTCGGCGCGGGGCGCTCAAAGGCCGACGGCATATGCGGGGCGGCGCGGATCGGCGGCGCCGCGGATCAGCCCTTCGCCAAAATCCGTCTCGACGGCGCACAGGCCGCCGGCGCGCCAGTCGCGCTCGCGCCAATAGCTCACCCGGTGCCCGCGCGCCGAGAGCGCCTCGCCCACGCGCTCGGGGATGCCGGGCTCGAGCTTGACGAGGCCGTGATGGTGCGTGAACGGGGCGAACGAGCCCGGGAAATCGTAGGTCGCGAAGCGCGGGGCGTCGATCGCCTCCTGCAGCCCCATGCCGAAATGGTAGCGGTTGAGCAGGAGCTGGAGCATCGCCTGGCTCTGCACGTCGCCGCCCGGCGTGCCGAAGGGCATGACGTCCTCGCCCCGCACGAAGAGCGCCGGGTTCGGTGTGAGCCGCGGCCGCCGTCCGGCTGCTGCGCCCGAGGGATGCATGGGATCCGGGCGGGACTGGCTGCCGCGCGAGGACGGCACGAGGCCCGTCCCCGGCACGACGGGCACATTCCAGGACCCGTCGCTCGGCGTCGCCGAGAAGGCGTTGCCCGCGCGGTCGACCACTGCGACGTAGGACGTGTCCGGCTCCGGGTGCGGATCGGGGCCGCCGGCCGGGACCTCGCGGGTCACGCCCTCGAAGCGAGACAGGAGCGGCCCAGGCATCTCTTGCCGCGCGCGCCGCCGATCGATCTCACCCGCCCGCGCGCGGGCGTGCTCGGGGGAGAGCAGCGCCTCGAGCGGCATCTCGACGAAGGCCGGGTCCCCGAAATGATGCTCGCGATCGGCGAAGGCGCCCTTCATCGCCTCGACGAGGAGATGGACGTAGTCCGGGTCGTTGTGGGCGAGGCCGTCGAGGCCGAGCGCCTCGATCTGCGCGAGCGTCATCGGAAGGACGGGGCCCTGGCACCAGGCGCCGCAGACGTGGAGCGTGCCACCGAGCGTCCGCATGGCGATGGCGGGCTCGACCCGGCAGCGATAGGAGGCCATGTCCTCGCGCGACAGGAAGCCGCCCTCGCGCGCGACGTAGTCGACGATCTCGCGAGCGATCTCGCCCTCGTAGAAGGCCGCGCGCACGGCCGCGAGCCCGGCGGCGCGGTCCCCGCTGGCGCCCGCCTCCGCCGCGAACAGCCGCTCGAGCGTGTCGGCGAGGTCGCTCTGGACGAAGCGCTCGCCGACCCGCGGCGGACGGCCTCGCGGCAGGTAGATGGCGGCGTTTGCCGGCCAGGCACGATAGCCCTCCTCGTATTCCGTGAGCGTCTCGGCGAGGAGCGGATGGACGGCAAAGCCCCCGCGGGCGAAGCGCGCGGCGGCGCCGGCGACCTCGCGGAACGACATCGTGCCGTAGCGCGTGAGCGCCTCGATCCAGGCGGCGGGCGCGGCGGGCACGACGATGCGCTCGACGCCCGGCGGGATCGTGCCGGCGTGGCGCTTCATGAAGTGCCCGGGCGGCAGCGATCGCGGCCAGGTCCCGAGCCCGTCGATCGTGATCGGCGTCTCCATGCCCGCCATCCGGATCATGATCGGCGCCACACCCGCGACGTTGACGAGGTCGGGCTGGACCACGCCCAGCGCGATCCCCGCCGCGCAGCCGGCGTCGACCGCATTGCCGCCCGCAACCAGGACGTCGTGGGCTGCCGCGGCGGCGAGGAAGTGGCCGGCGGCGACGACGTGGCGCGTGCCGGCGATCTCGGCTCTGGTCGGCGGGATCATGCGGAATGCTCCGGGCGAGCGGTGGGCAGCCGGCGATCGCGGCGCGAGATCAGGATCTGGCGCGCGAGGATCGCCGCGAAGAGAGCGAGCCCCGCGACGTCGGTCATGCGGCCCGGGTCGAGGAGGCCGAAGGCCGCGGGCAGGAGCAGCACCCGCTCGGGCATCGAGAGCGGTGCCAGGAGATGCCCCTCGATGGCGCTGTTGAGCGCGACCAGCGCCACGAAGGCGACGGCGACGAGGAGGAGCTGCTCGGCGATGCCCACGTCGATGCCGATGATGCCCGGCTGGACGACGAAGAGGAAGGGAAGCAGGAAGCCCGGGATCGCGAGCCTGAGCGCCGTGAAGGAGGTCTTCCAGAAGCCCGCCCCCGCGATGTTCGAGGCGACGAGGGCGCCCACCGCCACCGGCGGCGTGATCGCCGACATATTGGCGTAGTAGAAGACGAAGAGGTGGGCCGCCAGCAGCGGCACGCCGAGCTGCACCATCGCGGGCGCGCCCAGCAGCGCGACGAGGATGTAGGCGGCGGACGTCGGCAGGCCGATGCCGAAGGCGAGGCAGGCGAGCGCCGAGAGCGGCAGCAGCAGCCACAGCCGTCCGCCCGACATCTCGAGCATGGCGTAGGAGAGCTTCTGGGCGAAGCCCGTGACCACCACGAACTCGACCATGATCGAGATCACCGCGATGATGATCGCGACCGACGCTCCCGAACGCGCGCCGAAGATCAGGCCGCGGGCGACGACGACGAGCCCGTCGGCGAGGCCGCGCGCCGGGCTGCGCGCTCCGTCGAGGCCGGCGGCGCCGAGCGCGACACGCTTGACGAGCTCCGAGCCCACGATGGCGATGTTGGCGTACAGCGCCGCCATGCCCGCCGGCATGCCGCCGACGAGGAGGGCGACGAGGACACCCACGCTGAAGATGAGATGCGCGTGGAGCAGCGTCGCCCGCGGCAGCGACATGTCCATCATGGGGATGTCGGCGCGTGCGCTCTCGCGCATGGCACGGGCGTCGATGCCCTCGCGGATCGCCCGCAGATGCACGCCCCACATCAGGAAGGCGTAGAACAGGATCGCCGGGAAGACCGTCGCGACCATCACCTCGGCATACGAGATGCCGGTGATGCCGACGATGAGGAAGGCGGTGAGCCCGAGCTTGGGCGGCGTCACCTGCCCGCCCGCGGAGGCGGTGGCCTCCACCGCGCCGGCGAAATGGGGGCTGAAGCCGGAGCGCTTCATCAAGGGAATGGTGAAGGCGCCCGTCGAGGCGACGTTCGCCATGATAGAGCCCGAGATGCTGCCGAAGAAGCCGGAGGACACGATCGCGGCCTGGGCCGGCCCCGCCCGCAGGCCGCCGACGAGGCCGAAGGCGGCGCGCATGATGTAGTCGAGCCCGCCCGTCGCCTTGAGGAGGCCGGCCAGGAGCATGAACAGGAAGATCGTCGAGGCCGAGACCTCGGTGAGCCCGCCGAGCAGCCCGCGGAAATAGGGGATCGAGGTCGTGGCCACGAGCCGCTGGAGGCCGATGCCGGCATGGTTGGCGAAGCCCGGCACCAGGTTGCCCCAGTAGGCATAGAGCATCGCCGCCGCGGCGATGATCGGGATCGAGGCGCCCCATTCCCGCCAGACCGCGACGAGGGCGAGGACGAGGAGCAGCGACGCGACCATGACGTCCGCGCTGTTGGGGAAGAACGGGCGCGTCGTGACGAGCGCCTCGTACTCGATGTGGATGTAGAGGAGCGGGACGAGGCACGAGGCCGCGAGCAGGAGCGAGAGCCCGCTCGCCCAGCGCCGTCTCTTGCCGGCATCCCCGTTCGCGAGGGCGAGGTAGCCGACCACGAGCGCGAGGCCGAGGTGGATGTTCTTGAACTGCCCGGACGGCAGGACGAAGGCCCACGTCTGCCAGACGTGGAGGAGCGCCATGAAGAGCGCGACGGCGCAGAGCAGTGCGGCCGTGCGCGGCGTCACCGCGAAGCGCGGCTCGATCCGGCCGACCGCCCGCTCGAGAAAGCCCGACATGTCCGCTCCTCCGTCCCGATCAAGGATCTTCCAGGGATCTTCGTGGTCAGCCTTCGACCAGGTCGTCGCGCCAGACGTTCTGTTCCTTGAAGTACTGGGCCGCGCCCGCATTCACCGGCACGCCGGGCACGAGATAGCGGGTCGCGTCCTCGAGCTTCACGCTCGTGAGCACGTTCGAGATCGTGTGCAGGTCGGCGACGTTCTCGAAGACGGCCTTCGTCATCGCGTAGGCGGCCTCGGGGGAGACGTTGGGGTTCGCCGCGAGGATGCCCGACGAGCCGCTCGCCACGGCGGGCTCGGAGAGATGCGGCCAGGTCTCGGGCGTGACCTCGAAGCGCATGATGCCGGGGTTCTCCTCCTGGGCGCGCGCGATCAGCGCATCGGGGAAGGAGACCGGGCGCACCGGGTAGTTCGTCGTCAGCTCCACCACGATGGGGGAGGGGCGGAGTGCCGTGAGGATCGCGGGAATGCAGTCGATGTTGCCCGCCATGAAGCCGTCGTAGATCTCGCGCCAGGAGCCGAAGGTCCAGCGCACGTCGTCCCCGATGGCCGATTCCTCGAACATCAGGCGCCAGGACTGGGCGGTGGTGCCGCCCGCCGCGCCCGGGGAGACGCGCTTGCCGCGCAGATCCTCGAAGGCGCGTATCTCGCTGTCGGCGTGGACGATCGGAGGCAGGGCGAAGGTGGTGTAGCAAAACATCTGCTGCACATCGATCGGCGTGCCGTAGGGCGCCGCGCCCTCGCGCGCCGCGACGAGATCCACCGAGGTGCTCTGGCCGAAGTCGAGCAGGCCCTGTCCGATCAGCGCCACGTTCTCCGCGCCGCCGGAGGTCGACTGGGACGAGCTGCGCAGGCCGGAATGGCGGTTGATAATCGTGCTCAGCCCTTCGATGATGACGTAGCCGGTCGATCCGAGGGTCGCCGATCCGAAGAGGTACTGGCCGCCGCCGACCTGGGCGTGCAGGCGCGCGGGGGTGGTGGCGAGAAGACCCAGCGCGCCCGCGCCGGTGAGCAGCGTGCGTCGGGTGATGCCGCCGTTGGGGGAGAGCTCGAGATCGCGCATGCTTGTTTTCCCTCTGGCTGGTTTGTTCACTGTGGTGAAACGCGCCCTCGTCCTTCGATGCGATCGACGGACGGCAGGGTGCGCATGCCGTTGCCAAGCGCAGAATTCCACGGTACCGAGCCTGGCACAAGACGAGGACTGTTCAAAAATATGAACACGGTCTCACACTCCGTCACGAACCCCCCCGGGTCGGACGCCAGCGATGCCGACACTCGGCTCGGCGAATCCATTCGCGCGCACCGGGTGGCGCGTCGCCTGACGCTGCGTGATGTCGCCGCGCGCTCGGGCGTCGCCATCGGCACGCTGAGCCAGCTCGAGCGCGGCATGGCCTCGCCGTCCTTGAAGATCCTGCGGGAGGTCTGCGCGGCGATCGACCTGCCGATGGTCCGGCTGTTCGAGGGGCTGGACGGGGCGAGCGACGACGTCGTCGTGCATCCGAACGAGCGCGGCAGCCTCGCGATTCCCGGCAAGGGCATGCGCAAGGAGCTGCTCACGCGCCGCAACGGCGCCAACATCCAGGCGATGATCGTGACGGTGGAGCCCGGCGGCGGCTCGGGGCTCGATCCTTACTCGCACGACGGCGAGGAGGTCGGCCACGTGCTCGCCGGCGAGATCACCCTGCGGGTGGGCAGCCGCAGCTATCGCGTGGGGCCGGGAGACACGTTCTGCTTCGAGAGCACGCTGCCCCACGGCTTCGAGAATTACGGCGACATCGATGCCGTGATCCTGTGGGTGGTCAGCCGGCCCTTCTATTGATCGACGTGCCCTCCGCGGGATGATCGAAGGGACGCGCGTGCACTGGAGGGCTCGTGTAGCGGCGTTCGTACGCAGCGTTTCGCGGCGGCCGAAACGGGGGGCACGCGATTTGGCCCGAGGTCAATCGATTCCACCGATTGGGCCAGAGGGCGACCGTCCGATCTCGGCAATCAGGTCATCGGTACGCGCGAGGCGGCAATAGCCCTTGAAGGCCGCCAGCGCGTTTTCGTGCCGGGCCTGACTGTCCGTAGTGCAGGCGTCCGTTGCGCAGACCATGGTGAAGCCGCGGTCGGCGCCGTCGCGCACGGTGTGGTCCACGCACTGGTCCGTCAGGAACCCGGTCGCCACGACGGTCTCGATGCCGATGTTGCGCATCAGGTACTCGAAGATCGTGGAGTTGAAGAGGCTCGACGATGTCTTGGGCAGCACCATCTCGTCCGGGCCGGGGCGCACCTCGTCGCAGACCTCGGCCTCGACGCTGCCGGGCGGGAAGTGGAACGAAGTCTGCTTGTAGTCGAGGCTCCGGTCCCGGCCGTCCCGCGTCAGGCTCTGGATCACGGTGTAGACCACCTCGCCCCCGGCGGCGCGGAAGGCCTCGGCGAGGCGGGCGATGTTGGGCACCGCGATCTCCGCGGCGGTGCGGTGGAACCAGGGCCGCGTCTGCGCGGCACCGGGATGGAAGATGCCCTTCTGCACGTCGATGACGAGCAGCGCCGTGCGCGCGGCGTCGAGCGGGCGCAGGCGGTCGGGGATCGGCGGCGTCGGCATGGTCAGGTCTCTCGTCCGGTTTCGGCCTCGAAGGTCACCGCCGCCCGCCGCAGGGCCTGCGCCAGGCGGTCGGCCCAGGCCGCCTCATCGGCGGGCGTCGCGATCCGGTCCTGCCGGACCTCGATCTCCGCGTAGGGCAGCCCCCGTCCTTCGCCGTGGACGGGGATCGAGTAGTCGTTGACCATGTCCACCGTGTAGGGCTCGTTCTCGCCGAGCCTCAGGGTGGGGTCCTGCTCGGCCAGGGCCGCGAGCAGATGGCGCGAGAAGCGGTCCGCGTGAAACCAGCACAGGCCGACGATCCAGGGCCGGTCCGCCGGCGCGGCGCGCAGGCGCGGGGTGAAGCTGTGCACGGCGACGAGGATGGTCGGCCGTCCCGCGGCCGCGCGCGCGTCGAGCCGTGCGGTTATGCGCGCGTGATAGGGCTCCATGATCTCCGCGACGCGCGCGCGCCGGGCCCGCTCGTCGAGCCCGGCATTGCCGGGCACCCGCGTCCCGTCGGCGATCTCGCCCATGCAGGACGTGGCCTCGGGCCTGCGGTTGCAGTCGATCACGAGCCGCGAATAGCGCTGGTAGACCAGGGGCGCGCCCAGCCGCTCGGCGAGGCCGAGCGCCACGCCCAGCGCGCCGATGTCGATGCCGATGTGGCGGTCGCGCTCCTCCTGCGGCAGGCCGAGGTCGCCCAGCGCCTTCGGCACGGCGTTGCCGGCGTGGTCGCAGATGAGGAAGAAGGGGCCGTCGCCGTCCGCGTTCACCTCGCCGACGGGTTCGGGATCGGGCTCGGGGCCGGCGCGATCGAGAAGGGCGTGCTCGCGGCGCGCCGGCGCTGTGGGCTCGGTCGTCATGGGGGCGTCTCTCAATAGGCCTCGGCGTAGAGCGCGACCATCTCGTCGGCGCTGCGGTCGCGCATGGCGTCGATCTCGCCGCGCTTGTGCATCAGGTACGCCCCCGCGAGGGTCTCGCCCATCCATCCCATCGCCGCTTCGTCGGCCTCGAGCGCGGCGAGCGCCGCCTCGAGGCTGCGCGGCAGGTCCTGGATGCCGAGCCGCGCGCGCTCCTCCGGGCCGAGCGCGCCGGGATCGCCGTCGTGGATCTGCGGCGCTGGCAGGGCCTCGCGCAGGCCCTGCAGGCCGGCGAAGACCAGCATGCCGAGCTGCAGGTAGGGGCTCGCCGCCGCATCGGCCGCGCGGAACTCGAGGTTGAAGCGCGGCCGCGGATCGATGTCCGCGGCGGCGGGCAGCGGGCAGACGCGCAGCGTCGCCTCGCGGTCGCGCACGCCGAGATTGGCCCAGCAGGCCGACCACGAATTCGGCTTGAGCCGCTCGTAGGAAAGCACGCTCGGCGCGGTGACCGCGCACAGGGCCGGCGCGTGGCGCAGGATGCCCGCGGCGAAGGACGCCGTTTGGGCCGACATGCCGCCGGGGCCGGCGGGATCGAACGTCACGGGATCGCCGGCGCGGTCCGTCAGGCTGAAATGGATGTGCACGCCGTTGCCGACGATCCCCGGCGTCACCACGGGCGAGAAGCTCGCGGCGAAGCCGTGGCGGCGTGCGATCGCCCTGCAGATCTCGCGCAGGCGCACCGCCCGGTCCGCCGCCTCGAGGCCCGGCGCCGGGTCGAGGGTGACCTCGTATTGCCGCGTGCCGTATTCGGGCAGGAAGGTGTCGGGCTCGAGCCCGTTGGCGCGCAGGGCGCCGATGAACTCCCGGGTGAACGGTGCGATGGAGCGCATCGAGCCGAGCCCGTAGGAATCGCCGCTGCGCGCCTCGGCGCCCGCCATGTGAAACTCGTGCTCGAAGCTCGCCACCAGCCGCAGGCCCGCCTCCGCCTCGAGCGCCGCGAGGGCGCGGGCGAGGAAGCTGCGCGGGCAGCACTCCCAGGGGGTCTCCTCGAGGGTGAGGATGTCGCCGAGGAACCAGTGCTCCCGCGGGCTGCCGTCCCCGAAATCGAGGATCGTCTCCGTCTCGGCCGCGGGCGCCAGGAACAGGTCTCCGCGCGGCCCGAAGGGCGTGGCGGGGATGCGGCCCAGGCAGTTGATCATGATGTTCGTGGGCGTCCAGCCCACGCCGAAGCGGCGGCGCTTCTCCAGGTCGCGCGCGGGGAAGCCCTTGCCGCGCACCTGGCCCGCGATGTCGCTGCAGCAGACGAGAACGAGGTCCTCGGCGTCGATGGTCACGGCATGTCCTCCTCACCGGCGGTCGCGGGTGGCGTGCGGGCGACGGATGGCCGCCGCCCGCCGGCGGGCTCAGAATTCCGGCCGCCAGATATCCTCGACGTTGAACTCGGCTCCCTGCACGGACACGATCGACACGGGCTTGGGCGGCACCATGTTCTCGCGGGTGTAGGAGATCGTGCCGGTCACCGCGGGATAGTCGCGGGTGGCGGCGAGCGCGTCGCGGATCGCCGAGGGCTCGGCGGAGCCCGCCTGCTCGATGGCGTTGGCGATCAGGCCCACCGCGTCGTAGCCGAGCGGCGCGAAGGAGTTCTCCGGCGCGTTCCCGAAATGCTCGGTATAGGCGTCGATGAACGCCTGCACCTCGGGCCGGTCGTCGGCGAGGTAGGTGTGGGTGGAGAAGAACACGTCGTTGGCGTGCTCCGGCCCCGGCACGGTCGCCACCAGCTGCGTGTCGAAGCCGTCGCCGGAGACGATCGGCATGTCGATCCCGGCCTCGCGGATCTGCCGCACGGTGAGCCCCGCCTCGCTGGGGATGGCGGAGATGAACACGCCGTCGGGCGCCGGGTCGACGGCGTCGAGGCGGGCGATCTGGGCGGAGAAGTCGGTGTCGCCCATCATGAAGAAGTCCTCGGCGATGATCTCCCCGCCGCGCTCCTCGAAGCGCTCGACGAAGAACTTCGTCAGCGCCCGGGTGAAGTCCATCGAGTTGTCGGTCCAGACGTAGACGCGCCGAAGCCCCATCGTGTCGTAGGCGTAGTCGGCGATGGCGTAGGACTGGTCGTCGTCGCCGAAGGCCGCCATGAACATGTGGTCGCCCACCCAGGTCGGCAGCATCGGGTGGGTGGCGCCGGAGGTGACGAACGGGATGCCGGCCTCCTGGAAGGTCGGCGCCGCCGCCATCACGAAGGTGGTGTCGGACTGGCCGAACCCGGCCACCACGTCGCTGGAGACCGCCTCCTGCGCCGCCGTGGCGGTGACCTGCTGGTCGGTGCGGGTGTCGAAGACCACGAGCTCCAGCGGCCGCCCGAGCACGCCGCCCGCCTCGTTGATTTGCGCCACGTGCAGCTCCGCGCCCTTCAGCGAGGGGCCGTCGAGCGAGGAGAGCCCGCCCGTCAGCGAGTACAGGGCCGCGATGCGGATCGGCTCCTGCGCGAATGCGGGGGCCGCGGTGACGGCCAGGGCCAGCGCCGCGGCGCTCGCCTTCAAGAGATCACGCCTTTTCATGTCTCGCCTCCTGCTTTGCTGTGTGTTCCGGGAATCGGCCCGGCCCCTCTGGCGGCCGGTTTTTTCGGCCTGGTTTTGTCTTGCGGTCGCGCGTGTCGCGGCGCAGGAACGCCGGCTCCGCGCTGCCGAAGAAGCCCTGCGGACGCAGGAGCAGCGTCGCGATCAGCAGGACCGCGATGATGATCTGGACGAGGCCGTAGGCACCGACGGCCTGCTCCACCGGCCGCAGGACCTCGCGCAACACGGTGATGCCGATGGCGGCGACGACGGCGCCGCCGAGGCTCCCCGAGCCGCCCACGACGACCATCACCACGAGCATGAAGGCCAGGACCAGGTCGAAGGAGCCGGGCGTCAGGTTGGTCAGGAGATGCGCCCAGAGCGCGCCGCCGACGCCGGCGAAGAAGGCGCCGACGGAGAAGGCGATCAGCTTCGAGGAGGCCCGGCGCACCCCCATGCAGGCCGCCGCCATCTCGTTCTCGCGAATGGCCATCAGGCTGCGCCCGACCGAGGAATGCTTGAGGCGCCAGCAGACGACGAGCGTCGCCGCGAGCCAGCCCAGGATCACCCACAGCGTGGTCAGGCGCGGAATGCCGTTGAGGCCCAGCGCGCCGCGGGTGAGGCCGTCGGCGTTGTTGACGGCGACGCGCATGATGATGATCAGGCCGAGCGTGGCGACGGCGAGGTAGTGCCCGCGCAGCCGCAGCACCGGGAAGCCCACGACGACGGCGACCAGCGCCGCGGCGAGGCCCCCCGCGACGGTCGCCGGGAACAGGGGCAGCTCCGCGCCCGCGAGCCATTCCGGGAGGGCCGGCAGCATGAAGCCCTTGCGCGAGACCGGGAAGGTGAGGACGGCCGCGACGTAGCCGCCCACCATCATGAAGGCGGGATGGCCGAGGGAGAACAGGCCGGTGAGGCCGTTCGAGAAGCTCAGGCTGACGACGAGGATGGCGGAGATCCCCGCGAAACCGACGACGGTGCGGGCGTAGCCGCTCAACTGCGTCTCGACATAGGCCGTGACGGCGAGCGCCACGAGCGCCAGCGCTGCCCAGGCGAGCACGTGGCGCGGGGGGATCATGCCCGGTCCTCCACCGACCGGCCGAGGAGCCCGTTGGGCAGGACGAGCAGGATGACGATGAGCAGGCCGAAGACGAAGGCGTCACGATAGGCGCCATAGAGCGGCGGCAACAGGCCGACGAACAGCACCTCGGCGAAGCCCACGACGAAGCCGCCCAGAACCGCGCCCGGCAGGCTGCCGACACCGCCGATGACGGCGGCGACGAAGGCCTTCAGGCCGGGCAGGAAGCCCATCAGCGGGTCGATCTGGCCGGCGCGCGCGCCCCAGAGCAGGCCCGCGAGGCCGGCCAGCGCGCCGCCGAGGCCGAAGGCGGTGGCGACGGCGCGGTTGATGCGGATGCCCATGAGGCTCGCCGCGAGCGGGTTCTCCGCGGTGGCGCGCATGGCGAGCCCCGCCCGGCTGCGCTTCACGAAGACGACGAGCGCGCCCAGCACCGCGAGCGTGACGAGCACGATCGCGGCGTCGAGCACGGTCATCCGTGCACCCATGAAGCCGATGTTCTCCTTCAGCCAGCCCGGCACGTTGAACGGCCGCGGCTGCCCCGAGAGCGTGAGGATCGCGAGGTTCTGCATCAGGATGGCGACGCCGAGCGACGTAATGAAGCCGTTGACCTGCGGCGCGCCGCGCTGGGGACGGAAGGCGACGGCGTCGATCAGCATGGCGAGGACCGCGCCGAGCGTCAGCACCGCGAGGACGGCGGACCAGAGCGGGAGGCCGAACGCGGTGAGGATGGCGTAGGCGCTGAAGGCGCCCACCATCATCACGTCGCCATGGGCGAAGTTGATGAGCCGGACGATGCCGTAGATCATCGAGAAGCCCACGGCCACGAGGGCGTAGAGCGAGCCCAGCACGAGGCCGTTGACGAGCTGCTGGAGCACGTAGGCGCCGCTCACGAGAGCCTCCCGTCCGCAGGACCCGGCTCCGCGGGCGCAGGCAGGACGCCGAGATAGGCCTCCTGCACCCGCGGATCGTCGACGAGAGTCGCCGCCGGGCCGGACAGCTGGATCTCGCCCGATTCGAGGACGTAGGCCCGGTCCGCGATCTCGAGCGCCATGGCGGCGTTCTGCTCGACGAGGAGAACCGTCGTGCCGGTGTCCCGGATCCGGGTGATCACGTCGAAGATCCGCTCGACCATCTGCGGGGCGAGACCCAGCGAGGGCTCGTCGAGCAGGAGCAGGCGCGGGCGCGACATCAGCGCGCGCGCCATGGCGAGCATCATCTGCTCGCCTCCCGAAAGCTGCCCGGCGAGGCCCGAGGAGCGCTCCCGCAGGATCGGGAACAGGCCCATCATGCGGTCGATGTCGGCGCGCTCCTCGCCGTCGCGGCGCAGGAAGGCGCCGAGCCGCAGGTTCTCGAGCACCGTCATCCCGCCGAAGACCTGGCGGCCCTCCGGGCAATGCGCCACGCCGGCGGCGACGATCTGCGGGGGCGCCAGCCTGGCCAGATCGGCCTCGCGTCCGGCGGCGGCGAGCCGCGCCCGGCCCGCCCGCGGGCGCAGGTGCCCCGAGACGGTGAGCAGCGTCGAGGTCTTGCCCGCGCCGTTGGCGCCGAGAAGGGTGACGATCTCCCCGGCCTCGACCCGGAGGCTCACCTGCCGCAGCACCTGCGAGGGGCCCCGCCAGACGTCGATCGCGTCAAGCCACAGCATCGGCGCGATCCTTCTTTCTGCCGGACCCGAGATAGGCCGCGATCACCCGCTCGTCGCGCTGGATCTCTGCGGGCGCGCCGTCGGCCAGGAGGACGCCGCGATCGAGCACCTGGACGCGCGTGCACAGCGACATGACGAGCCGCATGTCGTGCTCGACGACGACCATGGTCACTGGCTCGCCGGCGTGGGAGCGCGCCGCGCGGGCGATCGCGCGCAGCGTCTCCGTGAGGTGCGCGGTCTCGGACGGGTTCATGCCGGCCGCCGGCTCGTCGAGCAGCAGCACGCTGGGGCCCGTCGCCAGCGCGCGGGCGATCTCCACCTTGCGCTGCAGGCCGTAGGGCAGATCGCCGGCCCGGCGCGAGCCCATGCCCGCGAGGCCCACCGTCTCGAGCAGCGCCTCGGCCTTCTCGCGGATCGTGCGCTCGCGCCGACGCGCCGAGGGGAGGCCGATCACCGTCGCGATCCAGCCGGGGCCCTCGTGCATGTGCAGGCCCACCGCGACGTTCTCCCAGACGGACAGATCCTGGAACAGGCGGATGTTCTGGAACGTCCGGCTGATGCCGCCGCGGGCGAAGGCCTCGGGCCCGCTCCCGGTGAGGTCGCGTCCGTGCAGCACGATGCGGCCGGAGGAGGGGGCGAGCACGCCGGTGAGGAGGTTGAAGGCGGTGGTCTTGCCCGCGCCGTTCGGCCCGATCATGCCCAGAATCTCGCCGCGCGCGAGATCGAGGCACCAGCCGCTGATCGCTGTGACGCCGCCGAAGGACTTCGACAGGTCTCGTACGCCGAGGATGATGGAGTCCGTGCTCACGCCTGGTTCCCGGTCCCGTCGTGCGACGTAGCGGCAAGCGGGCCGTGCCGGCCCCCGTGCCGTTCTGCAGGGGCAACGGTACGAAGCGTGTTCCAATCGGTCAATCGGAATATTCTGTTACAGATCCTAATCGCCCTCGGCACCGCCCTCCTCGGGCCTCGGCGCGAGCACCGCGCCGGCCTGGAGCGCGGCGCGCTGGCTCTCGATCACCTCGATGCGCTTCCGGGCGTTGGGCCAGACGCGCTCGTCGAGCTTCTGCGCCAGCACCTCGACGAGCGCGATCATGCCGACCAGGCTGTCCCAGCGCGAGGGCCCGTCGACGCGCGTCCGGAACGCGAGATCCGCGAACTCGGCCCCGTCGGACATCCATTGATCCGTGAACAGGACGGTCTTGGCGCCGCGGCCGCGGGCGAGCCTCAGGGTGGCGACCGTGTCGCGCTGGTAGCGGCGGATGTCGAAGGCGATGAGCACGTCGTTGCGGCGCAGGTCAGCCAGCACGTCTGCGCGGCGCACGAGGTCGTGGTCGAGCAGCACGACCCGCGGCCGCATCTTGCGCAGGTGGAATTCGAGGTGGCGGGCCGCGGCCTCGGTGAAATCGCCGCCCAGCAGGTAGACGATCCGCCGCTCGTCGCGCACGAGATCGAGGAAGCGCGCCGCGTCGGCGCCCTGGCACATGGCGAGGGTATCGGCGATCGTGGCGGCGAGCTTCTCACCGAGGGGCTCGATGTCGGAGGCGCCGCCGCTCGCCTGAGACGGGCGGGTGAGCGGGAATTCCTGCATCGCCTCCATTTCCTCGCGCAGCGCGCGGCGGAACTCGGCGTATCCGGAGAAGCCCAGCTTGGCGATGAAGCGCAGCACGGTGGGGCCGCTGACGCCGGCGCGCTCCGCGAACAGGCCCACCGTGTCGAGCCCCATGCTCGGATAGCGCGCGAGGAGCGCCCGCGCGGCCCGGCGCTCGGCGTTGGTCAGCGAGGGGAAGCTCGCCGTGATGCGGTCCATCAAGGTCGGCGCATGCTCGGTCCCGCCATCGGCCACGGATACGCTCCCCAAGCCCACGATCCGGCCGCTTGAGTAGCGAGTCTTGATACCGGAGGCAAATCCTGTAATTTTCCGTACAGTCCGATCCGGACCTTTCGTGGAGCGCGTTCATGCGTCGAGACCTCCCCCCCGTCGACGCCCCCGGCGGCGCCTATCGGGAGCGCGCCATCGTGCCCGGCAGGACGGCGCTCCTGTCCATCGACATGCAGAACGCGGAATTCAGCGCCGAGCGGCTGCGCCGGGCGCGCGAGGGCGACCCCGCGGAGGCCGCGCACCGCGTCTTCCTGGAGCGCATGGGAGAGATCGTGCTCCCGAACCAGGCGCGGCTCCTCGCCGCCGCGCGCGACGCCGGCATCGAGGTGGTCTTCACCGTGATCGAGAGCCTGACGCAGGACGGGCGAGACCGGAGCCTCGACCACAAGATCTCGCGCATCCACCATCCGAAGGGATCCTGGGAGGCCCGGGTGATCGAGGAGGTGGGGCCGCGCGGGGACGAGATCGTCATTCCCAAGACCTCGTCCGGCATCTTCAACTCGACCAATTTCGATTACCTGCTGCGCAATCTCGGCATCGACTTCCTCGTCGTGTTCGGGGTGATGACCGACCAGTGTGTGGAATCGGCGGTGCGCGACGCCGCCGACCGCGGCTTTCTCGTCACCCAGATCGAGGACGCCTGCGCGGCGGAGACCGAGGCCGGCCATCGGCGCTCGATCGAGGCGATGGCGGGCCATTACGGGCGCATGCGCACGACGGACGAGATGATCGCCGAGATCGAGGCGCTCCGCGCGGCCGGCCCGGCGGCATGACGGCCGCCGCGGGGAGGGCGCTCGGCCGCGTCCTGCTCACCGGCGCGGAGGGCTTCGTCGGGCGCGCTCTCGCGGCGCGGCTCCACGCGGCCGGCCATCCGGTCGTCGCGAGCGACCGCGCCGCCACGGCGGCCGAGACCCGCATCTGCGACCTGACGGACGCCGTGCGGGTCGACGCGCTCGTCGGCGAGGGCGGGTTCGCGACCGTGCTGCATTGCGGGGCGGTCTCCGGCCCGATGGTGCTCGCGGACGATCCCCATCGCGTCTGGCGCATCAATGCGGAGGGCACCGCGAACCTGCTCGAGGCGGCGCGCCGGCACGGGGCGGGGCGCCTCGTCCTGTGCTCGACGATCGACGTCTACGGCGCCGTCTCTGGGCGCGTCGACGAGACGACGCTGCCCCGTCCCGTCTCGGTCTACGCGGCGAGCAAGCTCGCGGCCGAGCATGCGGGCGCCGCCTATGCCGCGTCCTTCGGCATGGACGTCGTGTCCCTGCGCATCGCCTGGGTCTACGGCCCCGGCCGGCGCACGCCGACGCAGCTCGAGGCGGCGCTGCGGCGGCTCGTGCGGGGCGAGGAGGTCGATCTCGACGCACACCCCGCCGATCCCGCGCATTACCTCCACCTCGACGACGCGGTGGAGGGCATCCTGACGGCCGCCGCCGCGCCGCGCCTCCCGCGCCCGGTCTACGACATCGCGCCCGACGGGCCGCTGTCGCTGGGCGAGGTCGCGCAGACGCTCGGAGCGTTCTTTCCCCAGCGGCGGGTGACGTGCACGCGCTCCGCGCCCGGCGCGCCGATCCCCCGCGTGATCGACGTGTCCGCCGCGTCGAGCGATTTCGGTTACGTGCCCCGTGTCCGGTTCGAGGAGGGGGTCGCGCGCTTGGTGCAGAGCTTTGCAAGGACCTCGCCGTAGCCGAACTCCCGAAGGAAGGGCATCGCCAGGACGCGCGCGAAGCGAGCGCGACCGGGCCCGCACGAGAGCTTCGATGCGCACAGCGCTGGTGGGGCAGGGGCCTCGACCGACATGTCGCCCTGCCGTTCGGCGTGAAAGGTCATGTCGGGCCGGCTTCGATTCTGTTCCGCAGGACGCCGATTCCATCGATCTCGCTCTCGACCACGTCCCCGGGCAGGCAGTAGCGGGACGGCTTCACGCACCCGGGCACGGGGCGCCAGCGGCCGCCGAGCTCCGGATCTGCGGACCAGGCGGTGCCGGCCGGGGTGCCGGTGATGATGACGATGCCGGGCTTCAGCGTGAAATTGGTCGAGAAGAAATGGATGAGCTCGGCGCAAGTCCAGATCATCGATGCGGTGTTTCCGGCCTGACGCGTCTCGCCGTTGATCCGCGTGCCGAGCGCGAGTGCCTGAGGATCGGGGATATCGTCTCGCGTGACGATCCATGGCCCCAGGGGCGCGCTCGTGTCGAACGCCTTGCCGCGGCCGAGCTCGTACCAGGTCACGCCCTCCGGACTCGTCCGGACCTGCCGGTCGCGAGCCGTGACGTCGTTGACGACCGTGTAGCCGAAAACGTGGTCGAGTGCGCTCTCGACCGGAATGTGCCGCCCGGGCTTGCCGATCACGACCGCGAGTTCGGTCTCGCAATCGAGCTTGGAGGTGAGACGCGGGTCGTGGATGATCGGCTCGTCCGGCCCGACCACGCAATCCGCCGTCTTCACGAAGAATTCCGGCTCCTTGGCGCTGAGCGGCGTGTTGGCTTTCTCCGCGTTGTGCTCGCGATAGTTCGAGCCGGTGCACAGGATCGTCGAAGGACGCAACGGCGCATCGCGGGGCGTGTCCGCGAGCGCCAGCCGTGCCTCCGGCGGCGCCGCGGCGATCAGCTCGCGCGCGAGGGCCAGCCCGGAGTCACCCGCCGCGATCAATGAGATCGTGTCGGCGACGAGCGGAAGGTCGGCATCGCGGCCCAGCGCCTCGCAGGCGGCGCGGGCGTCGACGATGGTCTGCGGATCGGCGAGAAAGCCGAGGCGCGGTGCGCCGAGACCCCGGTGCACGAGGACGCGCACGCTGTCACTCCTCGAACGCGGCGGCGGGCGCGACCCGCCAGTCGACCTGCATGCGTACATCCGCGGCGCGTATGAGGTTCATCACCGGGCAGCGGAACTCGACATTCTTCTGGAGCTGCCTCACGCGCGCTTCGGGTTCGTCGGTGTAGAGGACGATCTCGAGTGCGAGCGACTCGTAGTAGGGGCGCACGCCCGGAACGCCTTTCGGTCCGCGCACGTCGATCTCGGCCGCGCAGGCGAAGTCGACGCCCGCATAGGAGAAGCCCATCGCCTTGGCGCAGCCGTTGATGATGACTCCGTCGCAGCCGACGAGGGCCACGAGCACCGTTTCCAGAGGGCTGGGCGCCGTGTTCGTGCCTCCGAGCGTATCCGGCTCGTCGGTATAGACGCTCTCGAACTGGCGCACGCGGACCTCGGTCCGCGTGCCCGCGCGATTGCGGCCGCGCACGGAGCGAACGGCGATCTTCTTCGTCGCCGGGTCGACGCTCGGCGGCAGGATATCGGGATCTGGTGCGAGGGCCACGGTGAAGCTCCTTCCGACGGATCAGGAGAGGATGGCGAGGTCGAGGAGGCCGGCGGGCGCGCTCACGCGCATGAGCACGAACATGCCGTGAATCGTCGCGAGGATCAGCGCCGCGTAGGCGATACCGGTCGCGAGGCGCATGCGCGCGCAGCCGATCAGCATCCAGATGAGCAGCGCGATGGTGGCGATGTCGAAGCCGACGAGCCAGATGCCGACCCCGTAGGCGAGGATCGTGAGGAGATAAGGGATCTCCGCCACGGCGGCGGAATCGGATACCACGCCCTCTCCGAGCGCCCGGCGGGTCTCCCGGACGACGACGAAGGCGCCCAGGATGAGCCCGGGGGCGATCGCGAGCATGGGCAGGAGGCGCGAATCGGGCGCGAAGCCGGCCGTCTCGAACGCGGCGTAGACGAACACGACGAGGATCAGCCACGCGACGGCGAGCCCGATCCGCGTGTCTGTGCGGCGCTCCTTGCGCAACGGGGCGACCATCCGGATCCCCGCCGCCGCCGCCGCCGCCGCCCGGCTGCGGCGCGCGCGCAGATGGCCGGCGAGCCGCAGCAGCAGGGGGATCACGATCAAGGCGCCGATGACGAGAACGCCCGGGCGCAGCAGCCAGGACCAGCCGTGGATCTGCACCGTGAGCCAGAAATACTGCTCCATCGGCTTGGCCAGCACGAAGCCGACGAGAACCGGCGCACGCGGCCAGTCGGCCTGCTTCATCAGCCAGCCCACGACGCCGAGCGTGAGGAGCATGGCGATGTCGCCGAAGGATTGCGTCGCCTGGTAGGCGCCTGCCACCATGATCAGCAGCAGGGGCGCCGCGATGATCGCGAAGCGGATCCGCGTCAGACGCGCGATGAGCGGCGTAATCGCGAAGCAGATCACGGCGCCGACCACGGACGCGATCGCAACGCTCCAGACGATGACGTACATCAGCTCCGGGTTCTCGCGCACGAGCCGCGGACCCGGATAGAAGCCGAACGAGAACAGGGCGCCGAGAAAGACCGCTGCAGCCGGCCCGCCGGGAACGCTGAACAGCAGGGTCGGCACGAGGTCGGAGATCACGGTGGCGTTGTTGGCGCCCTCCGCGGCGGCGAGACCCCGAATATCGCCCTTTCCGAAGCGGCTCTTGTCCTTCGTCGAGCGCATGGCGTGGCCGTAGGCGATCCATGTCGAGGCGCTCGCGCCGACGGCCGGCACGAAGCCGCCGAAGACTCCGATCAGGGCAGAGCGGACGATGAGCCAGCGATGGGCGACGAAGGCGCGCGCACCCTCCCGCCAGCTGCCGAGAGGCAAGCGCTCGTTCGAGATGCCGCCGCCGGAGGCCAGCATGCCGACGACCTCCGCGACGGCGAACAGGCCGAGCGCGACGATCGTCAGCGAAATGCCGTCGGCGAGGTAGGGCTGGCCGAAGGTGAAGCGGAAATCGACAGCAGCCGGCGCCGCGCCGATCGTGCCGAGCAGGATGCCGAACGCAGCCGCCGCGAGCCCGACGGCGATGTCCTTGCCCACCATGCCCGCGGCGAAGACGAGGCCGACCACGGCGAACATCAGCAGCTCGGGCGTGCCCAGCGCGAGGACGAGCGGTCCGGCGACGGGGATCGCGAGGGAGAGGATCACCGCACCGAAGAGCCCGCCGACCATCGAGGCGAGGAAGCCGACCCCGAGCGCCGTGGCGGCCTTGCCCTGACGAGCGAGCGCGTGGCCCTCGATCGCCGTCGGCGCCGACGCCGGCGAACCCGGCGCGCCGACGAGCACCGAGGTGATCGTGTCGGAGGTGTAGATGACCGAGGTCGCGCCGAGCAGCAGCGCGAGCCCGGCATAGCTGTCGAACAAGTAGATGAAGGGCAGGAGGATCGAGACGGCCGCGACCCCGCCGAGCCCCGGCAGCATCCCGAAGACGAGCCCGGCGAACATGCCTGCGAACAGTGCCAGGAGGCGCACGGGCTCGAGAAGCGCGGACAGAGCCGGGACGATATGCTCGAGCACGGGCGATTGCCTCCGTCGGGACAGGGTGGGCGGCGCGCGGGGGCGCGCCGCCGGCCGGCTCAGAAGTTCACGCCGTACTTCGCGCCGAGCAGATCGCGCAGATAGGCGCGGATCTCGGGTGACGGCCGCAGCGCCGCGAGGAGGGGCCCTTCCACTTCCGACGGCGGGATCAGCTGGTAGCCGCCGACGACCTGCGCGCTCTCGCTCTGGAACTCGGGATCGGCGTTGATCGCGGGGATCGCGGCCTCGAATGCCGCGATCGCCTCGTCGGGCGTGCCCTCCGGCAGGAACGCGGTCAGGCCGTAATTGTACGTCGCCGTCCCGACGGCCTGGAACGCATCCCAGGCGAGCCCGCTCGGCTCGGCTCCGTCGTTCAGGTCCTTGTACACCTCGTAGACCGACGGGAGCTCCGGGAAGGCGGGGTCGCGGTCCGTGAGGCGCCCGTCCGCGGCGACGGAGCCGCCCGTCCACAGCGGCGTCGCCCGCCCCGCGGCGACCATGTCGACGACCTGAGTCGCGTAGACGGGGGTGAACTGGTAGTCGAAATTGGTCTCTCCGCGCTCGAAGGCGAGACGGATCGGACCGCGGCCCGGGAAGCCGAGAACCGTCTTGATGTCGAGCTCGAGAACCTCGAAGGAGAGCAGCGCCGGCAGGTCGCTCGCGGCTGCGGCGATGCCGCCGTAGAGCAGGGGAACGTCGGCGTCCTTCACCTCCGAAGCGCTCGTGACGCCCGCGCTCGGCGCGATGTAGGCGACCGCGCCGAAAGGAAGGCTGTAGCCCGGGCGCATGGCTGCGAGATCGTATTCCACGCCCTCCTGGCCGAGCACGAACGGGTTCGAAGTCGACGACGTCGTGAACAAGATCGTCTGTCCGTTCGGCTCGGCGTTCTCGGCGAACCAGTTCGCGCCGAGGACGGACCCGCCTCCGGCGCGGTTCACCACCTCGATGTCGGGATTCCCGGCGACGTGGCGCTCGAGGTATTTCTCCAGGAATCTCGCGGCCACGTCGGTGGCGCCGCCCGGCGAGAACGGCACGATCACCTGGATGCGCTTGCCGGCGTAGAATTCCTGGGCATTCGCCGGGCCTGCGACGACGATGCAGGCGGCGGCTGCGAAGAGGAGCCGCTTGTCGATCACGCTCATGGTCGTTTCCTCCCTGTTTGCTCGCCGCCCCTGTGCCGAGGCTTCGCGAACTGTTGTCGGCTGTCAGGTCACCGGATTCTCCAGCGTGCCCAGTCCCTCGATGCTGACGGCGACGCGGTCCCCGGGCTGAAGGTAGCGCGGCGGCTTGAAGCCGATGCCGACACCGGCGGGCGTTCCCGTCGCGATCACGTCACCGGGCTCGAGCGTCATGGTCGCGCTCAGCGTCGTGATCAGCGTTGGAATGTCGAAGATCAGGTCGGCGAGGCGGGCCTTCTGGCGGATCTCGTCGTTCACGCGCGTCACGAGCTCGCGGCGCCCCAGGTCGTCGATCTCGTCGGCAGTGACGATCCACGGTCCCATCGGCCCGAAGCTGTCCAGGCTCTTGCCGATCAGCCACTGGCTGTGCCGGCTCTGCAGCTCGCGCGAGGTCACGTCGTTGACGATGGTGTAGCCGAAGACGTGCGCCATGGCGTCCGCGGGCGCGACCTGGAAGGCGCGCCGGCCGATCACCACCGCGAGCTCGCCCTCGTAGTCGACGCTCCGTGTCGGGTCGAGCGACGCGCGGATCGCGGCGCCGGCGCCGACGACGCTGCTGCCGGCCTTGGCGAACACGACCGGGTTGGAGGGAACCTCCTCCTTCCCGGAGGAATCGAACCCGCTCGCGTGGAATTCGGTCGCGTGCGCGCGGTAGTTCTTGCCCACGCAGACGATCATCTGTCGCGGTTCGGGCAGCGGCGCCTCCAGGCGCACCGTTGCGAGCGGCACGCGCTCCGCGTCCGGCGCGGCGAGACGTGCGACCCAGCGTTCCCGCTCCGGCGCGCCAGCGGCGATCATCCGTCCGATCGCGCCGATGGCGTCGCCACCCTGCGCCACCAAGACGATCTCTTCGCCGTCCACGAGGCCGACGCCCGGCGTGTCTCCACGAGTGAACGAGACGATGCGCATGAGATCCTCATTTCATATATGAATTTAGCGTATCCATACGATTTGACGAGTCAAGTGCGCCGTGACATTTTCTGGATGAACCTTTCCGAACCTCGCTCAGCGATTCCGCCCGACGACGCATCATGGACAGTACTCGGACCGCTCTCAGCGCGGCGAAAGGGTTGCCGGAGGCGCGCGGTGCGGCCGAGGCGTCGCTCGTCGACGCGGCCTACGTCGCGATCCGCGCCGACATCATCGCAGGGCGCCGGAAGCCCGACGAACGCCTGCGCATGGAGCGTCTGCGGGCCATCTACGGCATCGGCGTCACGCCCCTGCGCGAGGCTCTGCAGCGGCTGTCGGCGGACGGCCTCGTCGTCGCGACCGGAAGCCGCGGCTTCAGCGTGGCGCGGCTCGCGGCGGAGGATTTCGCCGACCTGAACCGGGCGCGTATCGCGGTCGAGACCGCGGCGCTCCGCCTATCGCTCCCGGCGGGCGACGACGATTGGGAAGCCGATCTGGTCGCGGCCGCCTACGCCGTCGAGAAGCAGGACGGCCTGATGCAGAAGGGAGACGCGGACCTGGAGCGCTGGGAGGTCGCGAACAGCCGCTTTCATCTCGCGTTGGTGAAGGCGTGCGGCTCGGACTGGCTGCTGCGCGTGCGGCAGAACCTGCAGGATCAGTGCGAGCGGTATCGGCGTGCCTCCGTCGGTGCGGAGCGACAGCAACGCGATCTCTTGAACGAGCACCGCGAGATCGCCAAGGCCGCGCTCGCGCGTGACGTCGAGACCACCTGCGCGCTCGTCCAAGCCCATTTCGAGCGCACCGGGAACGGGCTGACCGGAATAGGCTCCGGGCGTGACGGAGCAACGACCGCGCGCCCGGCCGATCGGCGATGATCGCGGGTTTGCGGCTCTCGACGGGCCCCCTCGGGAAGATCCCGACGGGCGTCCTCGCGGGAGCGGCGACGAAAACGAACGGGCCGTGGCTTGCGGCCACAGCCCGTTCGATGTCCCTCACCGGTCTCCGGCCCCGCCGGGGCGGGGCCGGTCCAGGCGCGCTCGCCGTGTCACAGCTCGTTCACGGCCCGAGCCTGCTTGAGCCCCTTGCGGACGAAGCCGAACATCGGGAGGATCGCCACGATGAACGCGATCGTGAAGATGGTCAGCGCGATGGGACGGTCGAGCACGTATTCCCACGAGCCCCGACCCAGCATCAGCGTCTGGCGCAGATTGGTCTCGATCGGCCCGCCGAGCACGAAGGCCAGGATGAGCGGCGCCGAGTCGAAGCGCAGCTTCCGCAGGAGGTAGCCGACCACGCCGAAGAACAGCAGCGCGCCGATGTCGAAGACGCTGTTGTTGATCGAGTAGGCGCCGATGATCATGAACAGGATCAGCGGAGCGTAGAGGTAGCGGTACGGCACGCGCAGGAGCTGCACCCACAGGCCGACGAGCGGCAGGTTCAGCGCGAGCAGCATGACGTTCCCGACATACATCGAGGCGACGACGCCCCAGAAGATCTCGGGATTGGTCTGGATCATCAGCGGCCCCGGCGTGACCCCGTAGAGGATGAGCGCGCCGAGCAGGATGGCCGTCACCGGGTTGCCCGGGAGCCCGAACGTGAGGAGCGGGATGAACGAGCCGGTCGCGCCGGCGTTGTTCGACGCCTCGGGGCCGGCCACGCCCTCGATGGCGCCCTTGCCGAAGCGGCTCGGATCCTTCGCGATGCGCTTCTCGAGGGCGTAGGAGACGAAGGACGCCAGGGTCGCGCCGCCGCCGGGGAGGAGGCCCACGAGGAAGCCGAGCACCGACCCCCGCGCGATCGGCCCGGCGGACGCCTTCCACTCGTCACGGCTCGGCAGGATCTGCTTCACGGGCACGGTCTGCACGCTGCGGTGCGCCAGCCGCTCGAGGTTGAAGAAGACCTCGCCCAGGCCGAAGATACCCATCGAGATCGTCACGATGGAGATGCCGTCGACGAGCTGCGGCACCCCGAAGGCGTAGCGGACCTCACCCGTGATGACGTCCTGGCCCACCATGCTCAGCAGGAGACCCGTCATGATCATGATCATCGAGCGGACGACCGAGCCGCGCGCGAGCACGAGCAACACGATGAATCCGAGCAGCATCAGCGCGAAGTATTCGGGTGGCCCGAACCGCACGGCGAAGGAGATCAGCGGCATCGAGATGAGCGCGATGGCGATGGCGCCGAGCGTCCCCGCGATGAAGGAGCCCAGCGCCGCAATGCCGATCGCCGGTCCGGCGCGACCCTGCTGCGCCATGCGGTAGCCGTCGATACAGGTCACGACGCTCTGCGCCTCGCCTGGTATGTTGACGAGGATCGCGGTGGTGGAGCCGCCGTAGCTGGCACCGTAGTAGATGCCCGCGATCATCACGATCGCGGTCACGGGATCGAGGCCGATCGTGAGCGGCAGCAGGATCGCGATCGTCGCGGTCGGGCCCAGCCCCGGGAGGACGCCGATCAGGGTGCCGACGAGCGCGCCGACGAAGCAGAAGAACAGGGTCTCGGGAGAAAGGATGGCGACGAAGCCGCCGAGCAGGCCTTCCATGCGTCACCTCCAGATCGCGCCGACGGGGAGACGGACGTCGAGCGCGAGGACGAACAAGGCCCACGCCACCCCGGTCACGGCGACGCCGGCGAGGACTGGCGGGAGCGAGAGCGGCCGCTTCGCGCCGATCATGAACAGGAGCACCATGAGAACGCTCGTCGCGAGGAAGAAGCCGAGCCAGGAAAGGACCGCGGCATAGGCCACGATCAGCACGGCCGCGAGCGCGACCCGTGCGTTGCCGAACGTGTCGACGGGCCCGTCGGTGTCTTCGAGCTCCGGTGCGCGTCCGGCCAGCGTGCGCCAGATCAGGACGAGCGAGAGGACGGCGAGCGCCGTCGACAGGACGATCGGCATCGCTCCCGCACCCGGCAGCCGCATGGACCCCATCGGCAGGTGGGATGCGAGCGCGATCCCCGCCGCGCCGAGCGCGGCGAACGAAGACCCGGCGATCAGGTCGCGAGTGCGGGACATGAGGCTGAACTCCTTCGCATCGGCAACGAGCGTGGCGGCGCGTCGATATCGCGGGCGGGCGGAGCCGCGGCTCCGTCCGCCCGCCGTCCGCTCGCCTGCTCGAACGGTCACACTTACCCGGCCGGGATCACTTGGTCATGCCGAGCGCGGCGAGGAGGTCGGCGAAGAAGGCGTCCTCGCGCTCGAGCTCCTGCGCGAACGCCTCCGAACCGATGAAGTCGACCTCGGTCAGGGAATTCCTGGCGTGCTGCTGGAAGGCCTCGGACGCCGCCGCCTGCTCGAACGCGGCCTCGAGGGTCGCGACCACGTCGTCCGGGGTCTCCGCCGGGACCCACACGCCGATGTTCGGCGGCATCGACAGGTCGACCCCGCCCTCCTTCAGGGTGGTGACGTCCGGAACGACGGAGGCGCGCTCGTCGCCGAACTGCGCGATGGCGACGAGATTGCCGCCCGCGACCTGCGGCATCAGCGCGGACGCGAAGCCGAGCACGAGATCGATCGTGCCGCCCACGGTCGCCGCCACGGCGGGCGTCACGCCCTCGAACGGGATGTGGTTGAGCTCGACGCCGGCCGCGCGCGCGAAGGCCTCGCCCGCGAGATGGGTCGCGCCGCCGGTGCCGGCGCTGCCGAACGTGACGGCACCGGGGTTCGCCTTCGCGTAGGCGACGAGCTCCTCGAGCGTGCCGAAGGGTGCGTCGGTCCGGGCGGCCATCATGTTGGGGCCGGCGGTGATCCGCGCCACGGGCTTGAGGTCCTCGAATGCGTAGGGCAGCTCGCGCTGGTGGGGAGCGACGGTCTGCACCGAGCTCACCGCGAACAGCAGCGTGTGGCCGTCGGCCTCGGCCGAGTTGGCGACGAAGTTCGCGCCGACGGTGCCGCCGGCACCGGGGCGGGTCTCGACCAGGATCGTCTGGCCGAGGATCTTCTCGAGCTCCGGCACGAGCGTGCGCGCCAGGGTGTCGGTCGCGCCCGGGGAGTAGGGCACGACGATGCTGATCGTGTCGGTGGGGAAGGCGGCCGCGCCGGTCACCGCGGTGGCGGCCATGGCCAAGCCGGCTGCGCCGGCGAAGAAGGTGCGTCTCGTGATCATCTCGGTCCTCCCGATGAAAGCAGCACTGACATGCGGGCGTTGCGCCCGCCGCCTCCGTCGACCGCTGCCTCAGCCGATGTGACGAATTTCGCGATTGTCCAAGGCGGCGCCGGCTCCGGCGCGCCCGGCGACCAGGCCGAGCCCGAGCGCGGCGAGCAGCCCGTTGCCGGACACGTAGCCGCCCGGCCCGTCCCGGCCGCTGACCCCGGCCGCCGCACCGCCCGCCGCCCACAATCCGCGGATCGGCGCGCCGTCTGCGCCGACGACCCGCGCCTGCGCATCGACGGCGAGGCCGCCCTGCGTATGGAACAGCGCCGGTGCGATGCGGGTGGCGACGAACGGGGCCTGCAACGGCCCGATCCCGAAGCTCGTGCGGCCGAACGAATCGGCCGCCTCGCCCCGCGCCGCGGCTCCGGCGTCGGCGACGCTCTGCGCCAGGGCGACCGGGTCGAGTCCGAGCCGGTCCGCGAGCGTCTCGAGATCCGGGGCCTCGATGGCGCCGCCGGCGTGGACGAGCTCGGCGAACTCCTCCTGTCCCTCGGCGGTCATGTCCCGGATCCGCCGGTCGTAGACGAGGATCGCCCGGCCGCCGGCGGTGACCAGCGGTGCGACGAAGGCGGAGTATCCGAGCGTCTCGTCGGCGAAGCGCCTACCGGTCTCGTCGACGACGATCCCGCCCTTCTCGACGACGGTCCAGGTGACCAGGGAGCCGTGCGGCTGGGCCAGGGCCGAATGGCCCTGGAACGCGCCCACGTTGGCGAGACGGGCGCCGAGCGCCTCGCCCCAGAGGATCGCCTCGCCCTCGCTCGTGCCGGCGCCCGCATGCGCGAGGTTCGCCGCCTGCGGGCAGAAGCGCGCCTTGAGAGCCGGGTTGGCGCCGAAGCCGTTGGTCGCCAGGACGACCGCACGCGCGGCGATGTCCGCCCCCGCGCCGTCGCGGGTCCGGGTGCGGGCGCCGCAGACGGCGCCGTCGCCGTCCGTGAAGAGGGCGACGCACGCATTCCCGAGCGCCACCGGCACCGCGCGCTCGGCGACCGCCCTCTCCAGGTCGCGCAGCAGATCCGCTCCCTTCCGGGACGGCGGCGCGTGCAGACGGTTCACGCTGTGGCCCACGTGGCGGTACGTCTCGACGAGCGTGAGACGCACGGCCGCGACGTCGACGAGCCACTCCACCAGCGGCCCCGAGACCCCCGCCAGGACGTCGACGAGATGATCGGCGTCGTGCGGGCCGCCGACCCGGCGAAGGTCCGCGGCGAAACGGGCGGGATCGTCGCTCACGCCCGCGGCGTGCTGGAAGCGCGTGCCGGCAGCGGGAATCGATCCGCTCGACAGGGCGGTGTTGCCGGCGAGGCGCTCGCCCTTCTCCACCACGGCGACGTCCGCGCCGGCCTCGGCGGCGGCGAGCGCGGCAACGAGGCCGGCTCCGCCCGCGCCGATCACGAGCACGTCCACCGAGAGGTCGGGCTCGCCCTTTCCCTCGACCCAGGGGGCGGGAACGACGCCCGGAGCCATCGCGACGGTCATCGTCAGTCTCCGCGGCTCGCGCCGTACTTCGCCTCGAGGGCGGAGGTGACGAGGAGCTTCTCTTCCAGCTCCCGGATCCCGTCGAAGCCCATCAGGCCCCAGATCTCGTCGATCGAGACCAGGAGGTCGGGCCGGTTCGCGGGCACGCCGGTATCGGCCACCTCGCGCATGATCCGCAGGGCCTCCTTCATGCCCTTGATCGCGGCCGCCGGGAGCATGCGCGGCAGGCTGATGCGCCGGACCCCGAGCGCCTTCAGGCGGGGGATCGGAATGAGGGGAGAGGTCGGCCGCTCGCGGATGCCGAAGCCCATGTTGATCGTCACCGGCACGCCGGCAGCCTCGACGATCCGCGCGATGTCGTCTTCCGACCGCACCGCGTCGGGGAAGATCATGTCGGCGCCCGCCTCGGCGTAGAGCCGGACACGCGCCACGGCGCCCTCGATGCCCTCCATGGCGAGGCTGTCGGTGCGCGCCACCACGACGAAGGCGTCGTCGCGGCGCGCGAGGCAGGCGGCCTCGATCTTCTTGGCCATCTCCTCGGCGGGGACGACCTCCTTGCCGGGCATGTGGCCGCAGCGCTTGGGCGAGACCTGGTCCTCGATGTTGATGCCGGCGGCGCCGGCCTCCTCGAAGAGCTGCGTCGTGAAGTAGACGTTGACGGGATTGCCGTAGCCGGTGTCCGCGTCGCAGGTCAGGGGGATGTCGACGGCCCGCGCGATGTTGCGGCAGTGGGCCACGTTCTCGTTGAGCCCGAGGACGCCCACGTCCTCCATCCCGAGCAGCGCATTCGCGATCGCCGCACCGCTGGTGGCCGCCGTCTTGAACCCGGCTTCCTGCGCGAGGCGCGCGCTGTACCCGTCGTACACGCCGGGAGAGACAATGAATTCGCCGCTCTCGAGCAGGTCCCGATAGATCCGCGCCTTGCTCTTCGTCGCTGTCGCACCCGTCATCGTGTTCGCCGCCTTCTTCACGCGTTTCCACTGTCGTCCTTCGGCGGGGTGCCCCCCGCCGGGAATTCCCGGCACGTCTCGCGCCTCGCCGCTCAGCCCGTCGCAGGGCGGGTTCGCCGCGCCTGCGCCTCGCCGGCCATGCGTTCGAGGAACGCTTCGAAGATGCCGCCCGTCTCGAGCATCCGCGCTTCGGCGGGGCCCGCGATCGCGGCGCGCGCCTCGAACCGGATCTGCGTCCCGTCCGCCCGCGTCGCCGTCACCGCGACCGGCGCGCCGCGCTCGACCCCGGCGCGCAAGCCTTCGATCGTGTAGGTTTCCCGCCCGTCCAGCGCGAGCGAGCGCCAGCTCTCCCCTGCGGGAAAGGTCAGCGGCACCACGCCGAGCGAAACGAGATTGGCGCGGTGGATCCGCTCGTAGCTCTCCGCGATGACGATCCGGACGCCGAGCAGGGACGGCCCCTTCGCCGCCCAGTCCCGGCTCGATCCCATCCCGTAGGCCTGACCCCCGAGCACGACGAGAGGCGTACCCTCCTCACGGTAGCGCCGCGACGCCTCGTAGACCGAGACGCGCTCCTCCTCCGGCAGCTTCAGGGTCTGCCCCGGCGCCAGGTCCGCCGCGATCATGTTGTGAATCCGCGGATGCGCGAAGGTGCCGCGCACCATCACCTCGTGGTTCCCGCGACGCATCGTGAAAGCGTTGAACGAGCGCGGCTCGACCCCGCTCGCCACGAGGAGCTTTCCGGCCTCGCTGTCGACGGGGATCTCCCCGGCCGGGGAGATGTGGTCGGTCGTGAGCATGTCGCCGTAGGCGCCGAGGACCCGCGCGTCCGTGATCGTGTCCGCCAGCCCGCTCGTCGCGGCCTGCTCGGCCAGAGCGAAGAAGGGCGGCTCCAGCAGATAGGTCGAGCTCGGATCCCAGGAGAAGAGCGGGCCCTTCGGCGCATCGAGGGCCTGCCAGTGCTCCGTGCCCGCGAAGATCTTCGCGTAGTTCTCGCGATAGAGATCCGGCGCCTGCGATCGTCCGATCAGCGCGTCGATCTCCGCCTTGGTCGGCCAGATGTCGCGAAGGTAGACGGGCTCGCCGCCGGCACGAACGCCCAGGGGCTCCGTGGTGATGTCGAAGTCGACGCGCCCGGCGAGCGCATAGGCGACGACGAGAGGCGGCGAGGCGAGATAGGCCGCGCGCACCTGGCGGTGGATGCGCCCCTCGAAGTTGCGGTTCGAGGAGGCGACGGCCGCGAGAACGAGGTTCTGCTCCTCGACGGCCCGGGCCACCGGCGGAGGCAGCGGGCCCGACTTGCCGCTGCACGTCGTGCAGCCGTAGCCGACGATGTGGAACCCGAGGCGCTGGAGCGGCTCGAGCAGCCCGGTCTCCTCGAGATACCGCGTCACCACCCGGGAGCCGGGCGCGAGCGAGGTCTTCACGTGGGCGGGAGGGTGCAGACCCGCCTCGCACGCCTTGCGCGCGAGGAGGCCCGCCGCGAGCATGACGCCCGGGTTGGACGTGTTGGTGCAGGCGGTGATGGCCGCGATGGCGAGGGAGCCGTGCCGGAGCGTCTCGCGCCGGCCGTCGATCTCGATCTCGACGCTGCGCCCGGCCTCGCTGTCGTCGACGCCGAAGCCGCCCTCGTCCCGCGTCCGCGTGAGCGCCGCGGCGAAGCCGCTCTTGACGTCCGCGAGCGCGACGCGGTCCTGGGGCCGTCGCGGCCCGGCGACGCAGGGAACGACCTCGTCGAGGGCGAGCTCGACCAAGGTGTCGTACTCGGGGATCGGCGTATTCTCGTCGCGGAACAGACCGGCCGCCCGGGCATGCGCCTCGACGAGCGCGACGTGCTCGGGCTCGCGCGCCGTCTGGCGCAGGTAGACGAGGGTGCTCTCGTCGACGGGGAAGAAGCCGACCGTCGCGCCGTACTCCGGCGCCATGTTCGCGATCGTGGCGCGGTCGGGGACGGAGAGGGCCGAGACGCCGGGTCCGACGAACTCGACGAAGGCGCCGACGACGCCGACGCGGCGCAGGCGCTCGGTGACGGTGAGGACGAGATCCGTCGTGGTCGCCCCCTCGCGCAGCCGTCCCGTGAGGCGCACGCCGACGACCCGCGGCACCGGCACGACATAGGCCCGGCCGAGCATCGCGGATTCGGCGTCGACGCCGCCGACGCCCCAGGCCAGCACGCCGAGGGCGTTGACCATCGGCGTGTGCGAATCCCCGCCCAGCACGAACTCGGGGAAGGCGACGGTGCGTCCGTCACGCTCCTCGGTCGCGACGACCGCGGCGAGGCGCTCGATGTGGACCTGATGGACGATGCCCATGCCGGGGGGGACGATGCGCAGGCCGACGAAGGCCTGCTCCGCCCATTTCAGGAAGCGGTAGCGCTCGGCATTGCGCTCGAACTCGCGCGCCACGTTGAGCGACGCGGCGTCGGGACGGTTGAAGAAGTCGACAGTCAGCGAATGGTCGACCACGAGATCCACGGGCGCCTGCGGCTCGACCACGCTCGGATCGAGGCCGCGCCGCGCCAGCGCGCCGCGCAGGGCCGCGAGATCCATCAGCGCGGGAAGGCCGCTCGAGTCGGGCAGCAGCACGCGGGAGGCCCGCAGCGGGACGGTGAACGGCTCGACGCCGGGGCGCCACGACAGCAGCCGCATCACGTCGTCCGCGTCGGCGAAGCCCGGCCCGGCGTTGCGAGCCGCGTTCTCCGCGAGGATGCGAATGGTGTAGGGGAGGGCGCCCAGCTCCGCGGGCGAGAGCACGCCGAGGGACGCGAGGTCGAGGAAGGCGCCCTGCCGTCCGGCCTCCGGCAGCGGGCGGAAGGCGTCCGCCCCTGGGGCGATCTGCTCGGCCATGGCATCCTCCTCGTTCGGCGTGCGCCTCGACGATGTCGACACTAAGCAGCCGCCACAAAACTGTCAACACTATGTCGCGATTCGGATCCGGACGGTCGCCGCGCGTCGGCTTTACGCACGCACGGATTGCCCACAGGCGTTGACAGTTTATGGGGGATCACATACGAGATGGCATCACGGTCGCAGGAGGCGCACATCGGATGCCGGGTGAGCAGAGCACGTTGGCGGAGCAGGCCTTCGAGAGAATCTACGAGCTGATCCTGTCGGGGGCGCTGCCGCTCGGCAGCGAGGTCAACGAGGTTTCGCTCTCCCAGCGGTTCGACATCAGCCGCGGTACGGTGCGCGAGGCGGTGCGGCGGCTGCAGGGCCTGCGGCTGGTCACGCGCGAGCCCTACATGCGCGCCTGCGTCGTCTCGCTGTCGCAGAAGGACGTCGTCGAGATCTTCCAGCTCCGCGAGGTGGTGGAAGGGATGGCGTGCCGGCTCGCGACGAAGGCGATGAGCGACGAGGCGCTCGACCGGCTGATGGCGGACCTGGAGCGGGCCCGCCGCAACGGTGCCCGCAGCGCCGACATTCCCGGCGAGCCGTTCGACCTGCACATCCGCGTCGCCGTGGCCTGCGGCAACGAGCGCGCCCGCCAGCTCCTCACCGAGGAGCTGTACCACCTGCTGCGGCTCTATCGCCGCCGCTCCGGCGATCTGCCCGGTCGCCGCGAGCAGGCGTTCGACGAGCACTGGCAGATCGTGCGCGCCATGCACAACCGCGATCCGGACCTCGCCGAATCCCTGATGCGGTCGCACATCGCCCGCGCGACGGAATCGCTGCTCGCGACGCTGGCGGCCGAGCGCGAGGCCGAGGGTGCGAGCGCCCCTCCCCGGCCGCTTCGTCGACGTCGGCGGACACGGGTCGTTGCCGCGAGCCCCGCCGGAGCGGGGCTCGCGGCCGAGCAGCCTCACGAGAGCGCCGCCTTCGCGAAGGAGAGCGAGCGGGCGAAGGCGCGCTGAGACGCCGCCCCGTGGAAGGCCGGCGCCTTGCGCCAGTTGTTGAAGCCGTGCCCGGCGCCCTCGTAGACGTGCACGACGGCGTCGGGGCGTCCCGCCAGGGCCGCGCGCACGGCCTCCACCGCCTCCGGCGGCGTCGACTTGTCGGCTCCGCCGTAGTGCATCATGTACGGGCAGTGCACGTCGCCGATCTTGTCGAGCATGGTGTCCAGGCCGACGCCGTAATAGCCGATCGAGAAGGCCGGCTCGGCGGCGGCCGCGACCAGGAACGACAGCTTGCCGCCGAAGCAGAAGCCGAGGTAGCCCACCTTGCCGGTGCATTCGGGCAGCGCTCCCGCGTAGTCGAGCGTCGCCGCCACGTCGCGCACCGCCTGCTCGAGGTCGAGCGCCCTGTAGAGCGTGCGCGCCCGCTCGAGATCCTCGCCGTCGTAGCCGAGCTCGACGCCGGGCTCGAGCCGCCAGAACAGGTCGGGCGCCACCACGACGAAGCCCTCGGCCGCCCATTGGTCGGCGACCTCGCGGATGTGCAGGTTGATGCCGAAGATCTCGGCGCCGAGCACCAGCGCCGGGCCGCGCCCGCCCGGAGGCAGGCTCACGTAGGCGCGCATGGCGCGTCCGTCGGCCTCGAGGATCGTGTCGTAGCGTGAGGCGGTCATCGCGTGCCTCCCTCCTCGTTGGGGGCGGCCGGCGCGCGCACGAACACCTTGCCGCCCGAGCCCCAGTTCCCCTCCGGCACATCCTGGATCAGGATGCGCGTGTTCGAGCGCTGCCGCTCGCCGCCGACGCGGACGACGGCGTCGGTGATCTCGGCGACGAGCCGCTCCTTCGCAGCGCGGTCCCAGGCGCCCTCGGGCGCCGCCACGGTGATGACGGGCATGTGTCGGTCCACTCCTTCTCGATGGTCGTCGTGAAGAGGCCGCCGCTCCGGACGGGGCGGCGGCCTCGCTGGTCAGTTCGTGTCGAAGCGCATGCCGTGCTCGCTCGACAGGTAGTCCCGCAGCCAGGCGAGGTCCTCCTCGCCGATGCCCACCGCGGCCTGCACGGCCGCATCGAGATCGTCGCCGAGGAAGATGTCGTAGCCCTCGAGCGAATCCTCGACGTCGGCCTGGAACTCGGGATCCTCCACCATCGAGTCGATCGCCGCGCGCAGGGCGTCCTTCGCCTCCTGCGGCGCGTCCTCGTGGATCATCAGCACCTTGCCGGCGACGACCGTCGCGGCGGTGGTCGCCATGTAGGCGTTCCAGGCGGGCCCCGACGGCATCTCGCCGCGAACCTCCTGGTAGACCTCGAGCACGGTCGGGATCTCCGGGGCGGCGGGATCGCGCACGAGGTTGCCGTCGCCGTCGATGAAGCCCTGGGCGAAGAGCGGCGTCACCGAGCCTTCCTCGACGAGCGGGCGCACCGTGGCATTGTAGACGGGCGTGGTCTGGCCGTCGACGGAGGCCTCCCCGCGCTGCATGGCGAGCAGCGTTTCGGCCTTGCCCTCGTACCCGGAGATCGCGCGGAAGTCGACGTCGAGCAGGCGCAGCCCGAGGATCGTGTCGATCGAGGCCATGACGCCGGCGCTGCCGACGATGAGCTCCTCGCCGCCGTCCATGAGATCCGCGGGCCCGTCGATGCCGAGATCGGCGGAGGCGCTCGTGACGCGCCCGACGGGGCCGGCCATCAGCGGCTCGTAGTCGGCGATGCGCGCGGTCGAGCCCTCGACGCCGAGCAGGATGCGCATCAGAAGCTGGCCGGTCCCGACCATCAGCATCGTGCCGTCGCGCGGCGCGCGATCGACGTAGTAGTTCGAGGCGAGGACGCTGCCGGCGCCCGGCATGTTCTGCACGAGCACCGTCGGCTCGCCGGCGATGTGCTCGCCCAGGTGCTGCTGCACGACTCGCGCGAAGCGGTCGGTTCCGCCGCCGGGCGAGAAGCCGACGAGGAGCGTCACGGTCTTGCCTTCGTAGAAGGGCTGCGCCGCGAGGGTGCTGGTGCCGAGCGCGAGCACGGCGGCCGTCGTGGCCAGGAGACGGCTGGCGATAGAGATCATGTTGGCTTCCTCCCTCGATGAGATGGCGTGGGGTTCACCCCCCGCCTGGGCGCCGGGCCGGGATCGTGGCCCACGCATGGCGAGAAGGTGCCCGCTTTCGGGGCTTAGTGTCAACATTTGGGTTTGACGAGCGACGAGAGATAAGGGCAGGATCGCCGAAATTCATAAGGGAGGAGGCTTCATGCGCGAACGTCGCTTCGACAGGGTGCTCGACAGGGCCACTTACTGTCGACATTCTTCCGCCAATTGCGCCCGGAGGGCGGCGCCATGATCGAGGCAGCCCTCGCCGCCTTCTTCATGGTGCTCGAACCGACGCACCTGATGTTCCTGTGCCTCGGCGTCTTCGTCGGCCTCGCCGTCGGCTTCCTGCCGGGACTCGGCGGGATCGTCGGGATGGCGCTGCTGCTTCCCGTCGCCTTCCAGCTCGACCCGCAGACCGGGATCGCCATGCTGATCGGCGTCGCCGCCGTGATCACGACGTCCGATACCTTCCCCTCGGTGCTGATGGGCATCCCGGGATCCGCGGGATCGCAGGCCACGATCATCGACGGCTACGCCATGGCCCAGAAGGGCCAGGCGGCGCGGGCGCTCTCGGCGGCCTTCATCGCCTCGATGTTCGGCGGGGTGATCGGCGCGCTGGCGCTCACCCTGAGCCTGCCGATCGCGCGCCCGCTGGTCCTTTCCTTCGCCACGCCGGAGCTCTTGATGATGAGCATCCTCGGCCTGTGCATGATCGGCGTGCTGAGCGGCGACGCGCCGCTCAAGGGGCTCCTCGTGGCCGGGCTCGGCCTCCTCGTCGGCACGATCGGCGCCGCCGAGGTGGCTCCGGCCTACCGCTACGACATGGGCTACGACTACCTCTTCGACGGGCTGCCGCTCGTCGTGGTCTCCCTCGGCCTCTTCGCCCTGCCCGAGTTCGTCGACCTGCTCGCCCGTGGCGGCGCCATCGCCAAGCGCGGCGCGGCTCTCGGCGGCGGCTGGCTCGAGGGCGCGCGCGACATCGTGCGGCACTGGTGGCTCGTCCTGCGCCACAGCCTGATGGGGGTGGGCGTCGGCATGGTGCCGGGGCTGGGCTCGGCCATCGTCGATTGGATGAACTATGGCTACCTCGTCCAGACCGCCAAGCACCGCGGCGAGCTCGGACGCGGCGACGTGCGCGGCGTCATCGCGCCCGAGAGCGCCAACAACGCCAAGGAGGGCGGCGCGCTGATCCCGACGCTGCTCTTCGGCGTGCCCGGCAGCGCGGGCATGGCGCTGCTCCTGAGCGCATTCGTGGTCTTCGGCATCCAGCCCGGCCCGCGCATGCTCGACACGAACCTCTCCCTCGTGTTCGTGATCATCTGGTCGCTCGCCCTCGCCAACATCCTCGGCACGATCGCCTGCCTCGTCTTCATCCGGCCGATCGCGCGGCTGACGACGATCCCGTTCTCGACGATGTTCCCCGTGATCTTCCTGCTGGTGACCGTCGGGGCCTTCCAGGCGACGCGGCACGTCGGCGACCTGATCGTGCTCGCGGCCTTCGGGCTCCTCGGCTGGCTGATGAAGCGCCACGGCTTCCCGCGGGCGCCGCTGCTGATCGGCTTCATCCTCTCCCCGCTCGTCGAGCGGAACCTGTGGATCACCACGCAGCGCTACGGGCTCGAATGGCTGGAGCGCCCGGGCGTGATCACCATCGGCCTCCTCACGGTGATCCTCGTCGTGGTCGGCAGCCGCCGGCGCAAGCCGATCGTCCGCCACGAGGAGTTCCCCGAGACGACCGAGACGACCGAGGCGCCGGCAGAGGCCGGGAAGGAGCGCAGCCATGGCTGACACGCGCGACGCGACGATCTTTCCCGCCTTCGCGGGCGTGCCCTGGGGGGTGCGCATCTTCGACCTCGCCGTGGGCGGCGTCATCGGCCTCGCCATCGTCGGGGCGCTCGACCTGCCCTGGGCGGCGAAGCTCTTCCCGATCTCCGTGGGCGTGGCGACGCTGTTCCTGTGGGTCCTCCACGTGGTGACCACGTGGCGTGGTGCTCGCGCGTCGGAGGCGGCCTTCGATGCGACCTCGGAGTCCGCCGAGGGCTGGCCGGCCGTGCGGATGTGGGGCTGGATGCTCGGGTACCTCGTCCTCCTGCCGATTCTCGGCTTCCTGCCGGCGAGCGTCCTGTTCGTCGCCGGCTTCCTCAAGCTCGAGGGCCGCACCTCCTGGCTCACGGTCGCGGTCGTCGGCATCCTCGCGCTCGGCCTCACCGGAGGGCTCGGGCTCGCGCTGAACGTCCACTGGCCGCAGGGCTTGCTCGGGGACGTCGTGCCCTGGGCGACGACCTTCTGAGCGGGGGCATGGAACGGCTCGGGTCGGGGGGGGCGGGGCGCCCGCGCGGCCCCGCCGCCACGGTGCCGACGCTCGCGCTCGGCGCCGCCGGCGGTGCGCTCGCGTTCGCGGTCGACTTCCCGCTGGCGTGGATGCTCGGCGCGTTGTTCGCGTGCCTCGTCGCCAGCCTCGCCGGCGCGCCGCTCGTGAGCCCGGGCTGGCTGCGCCCGCCCATGGCGATGCTGCTCGGCCTCGCCCTCGGGGCCTCGTTCACGCCGGAGACGCTCGACCGCGTCGCCGGCTGGTGGCCGAGCCTCGCCTTGATGATCCCCTACCTCGTCGCGGTGGCGCTCCTGGGGCGCGCCTATTTCCGGATCGTGGGCGGCTACGACCGCCCGACCGCCTTCTACGCCGCCATCCCCGGCGGCCTCTCGGAGATGCTGCTGCTGAGCCAGGCGGCGGGCGCCGACATCAGGCGCGTCGCCCTGGCCCATGCCGGCCGGATCCTCGCGACGGTGACGCTCGTGCCGCTCGGGTTCGCGCTCGCCTTCGGCGAGCCGCCGACGCCGCCCGCGAGCGCGGCGCCGCACGGCCTCGGTGCGCCCACCCATCACCTTCTCGCCCTCGTCGTCGCCGGCGTGATCGCCTGGCGCGTGGCCGAGCGGTTGCGCCTGCCGGTCGCGCCGCTGCTGGGCGGGCTCCTCGTCTCGGTCCCCGCCCACGTCGTCGGCTGGACCGACGCCGTGGTGCCGCCGCCGCTCCTCGCCGTCGCGCAGATCGTGATCGGATCGGTGGCGGGCTGCCGCTTTCTCGGGACGCCGCCGTCGGTCGTCGTCCGCATCGCGGCGGAATCGCTCGGCTTCGTCGCACTCTCGCTCGGCGTCGCGACGGCGGCCGCGGCGCTGCTGGCGTTCGGCGGCATCGGGGACTTCCCGGCCATCGTGCTCGCCTACGCGCCCGGCGGCATGACCGAGCTCGGCCTGCTCGCCCTCGTCCTCGGCATCGACGCCGCCTTCGTCGCGACGCACCAGCTGGCGCGGCTGGCGGTGGTGATCGCCTTCGCGACGATCGCCGGCGGCGGCCGGCGCCGGGGCGCCGACGCCTCCACACCCAACCCGTCCGACGATGCAGGAGAGAAGAGACCATGACCTCGTCCCCGACCCCGCTCCCCGAGGCCGAGCGCATCGCGCGCACGTTCCTGGCGGATCTCGAGCGCCGCGACCTGGATGCCGCCGGCGCGCCGCTGGCGGCGGACGCCGCCATCACCTTCCCGGGCGGCGCCGTGCGCCGATCGATCGAGGAGATCGTCGCCGGCTCCTCGGCGCGCTACGATCGGGTCGGCAAGAGCATCGAGCGGTTCGACAGCCTGCACGACGGCGCCGACGCGATCGTCTATTGCTTCGGGACGCTGCACGGCGTCTTCGCCGACGGGGAGGCATTCGAGGGGATTCGGTTCATCGATCGCTTCGTCGTCCGCGACGGGCTGATCGTCCGGCACGACGTCTGGAACGACGTGGCGTTCGTCCGCCCGCCGCGTTGATCTGACCGTCCATCCCGATTGACAACGGCGCAAAAGTGTCGACAGATTGGCGGCATTGCTTCATGCCGCCCCCCAGCCGGACGGCGTGCCCGCCCCGACGGCGCGAACGGAGGATACGCCCGCGATGACCCTCGACCTTCTTCTCCAGAACGCGATGATCGTCCATCCGGACGTCGGCGTGACGCCCGGCTCGATCGGCGTGAAGGACGGGCGCATCGCCGCCGTGCTCGCCCCGGGCGTGCGGATGGATGCCACCGAGGAGGTCGATTGCGGCGGGCGCTGGGTGATGCCCGGGCTCGTCGACCCGCACGTCCATTTCGGCTTCGGCTCGCCGGAGACGGACTTCGCCACGGAGACCCGCTCGGCCGCGCTCGGCGGCGTCACCTCCGTCCTGTCCTTCCACCGCTCGCAGGACCCGCGCGAGGCGCTCGTGGCCGTGCGCCAGCGCGCGATGGAGCAGGCCTGCGTCGATGTCGGCTTCCACTTCGGCATCACGCATCGGCTTCATGTCGACACTTTGGTCGAGGCGTCGAAGGCCTTCGGCGTGACCTCCTACAAGCTCTACCTGATGTACAAGGGACAGGCCGGCCTCTCGAAGGGCTTCACCGAGATCGACGACGGCCTGCTCTACGCGGCCATGCTCCAGACACTGCGCGTCCCGGGCGGCGTGCTCGGCGTGCACTGCGAGAACGTGGAGGTCATCCCGGTCCTGCGCGACCCGCTGCGCCGGGAGGGACGCACCGGCCTCGGCGCCTGGGACGACCAGAGCCCCGACTTCCTCGAGGCCGAGAACGTCCACCGCGTCGCCTACTTCGCCGGCAAGACCGGCTGCCCGGTCAACATCGTCCACCTGTCGAGCCGCGAGGCGCTGGAGGAGGTCCGCCGCCACCGCAGCTACCACAAGGCGCGGATCACGGTGGAGACCTGCCCGCACTACCTCTCGCTGACGCGCGAGTCCCCCTGCGGCGTCCTCGCCAAGGTCAACCCGCCGGTACGCAGCCAGCCCGACATCGAGGCGCTGTGGGAGGGTGTCCTCGACGGCACCGTGACCACCGTCGGCACCGACCACGTGCCGCGCAAGCGCGAGACGAAGCAGGAGATCTGGTCCTCGACCATGGGCTTCCCCGGCGTCGCGACGATGCTGCCGGTGATGATCACCGAGGGCTATCACCGCCGCGGCGTGCCGATCGAGCGCATCGCCGCGGTGACGAGCGCCAACGCCGCCAAGGTCTACGGGCTGAAGGGCAAGGGCCAGATCGCGGTCGGTTACGACGCCGATCTCGTCATGGTCGATCCCGACGCGGAGCGCGTCGTCGACGCGGCGACGCTCGAGTCCTTCGCCGACTACTCGCCCTTCGAGGGCATGGCGCTGAAGGGATGGGCGCACACGACCTGGCTGCGCGGCCGCAAGGTCGTCGAGAACGGCGCGATCACCGAGGAGGCGCGCAACGCCCCCGCCGGACGCTATCTCGCCCGCCCCGTCTGAGCCGCCTCCACGCACGCGAATTCGAGAGAGCCACATCATGACCGAGAAGCGGATCTGGGACGACTTCCTCACCGAGCGCGACAAGCAGGTCTACCAGGCGGCCGGCTACGGCAAGCGCGGCGGCTTCGGCACGCGCCCGGCGCTGTTCATCATCGACGTCCAGTACAATTTCTGCGGCGACAAGCCCGAGGACATCCTCGAGGGACTGAAGCAGTACCGGACCCATTGCGGCCGCGAGGCCTGGGAGGCCGTGCGCCACATCGAGCCGCTGCTGCACAGGGCGCGCGAGAAGAACCTGCCGGTCTTCTACACCGAGAGCGCCCGGCGCCCGGACATGATCGATTCCGGCGTCCAGGTCGGCAAGAGCCATCGCGGCGGCGAGCGGACCTCGACGGAGGGCACGCATGCGACCCAGACCGTGGAGCCGCTCGCCCCGCGGCCGCAGGACATCCGCATCGGCAAGCGCAAGCCGTCGTGCTTCTTCGGCACGATCTTCATGAGCCACCTGAACTTCTTCGACGTCGACACGCTGATCCTGACCGGCGGGACGACGTCGGGCTGCCTGCGCGCCACGGCCGTCGACGCCTACTCGTTCAACTTCAAGGTCGTGATCCCCGAGGAGACGACGTTCGATCGCTTCCAGGCGAGCCACGCCGTCAACCTGTTCGACCTGAACTCGAAATACGCCGACGTGATCCCGACGCGGGAGGTCGAGAGCTACCTCGCCGGCCTGCCCGTGCGCGCCGACGTCTCGGTCGGCTGAGGCGGGAGACGGCGGTCATGGCCACGATCCCCCTCTTCCTGCTGACGGGCTTCCTCGGCTCGGGCAAGTCGACGCTGCTCTCGGCGCTCGTGCGCCATCGGGGCTTCGCCGACACCGCCGTCATCGTCAACGAGTTCGGCGAGGTGGGCCTCGACCACCTCCTCGTCAGCGAGGGCGACGAGACCAATGCGGTTCTCCTCGATTCCGGCTGCATCTGCTGCACGCTGACGAGCTCGCTCGAGGATACGCTCGAGGCCCTCTACTACAAGGCCGAGCGCGGGGAGATCCCGCGCTTCGCGCGCGTCGTCGTCGAGACGACGGGGCTCGCCGATCCGGGGCCGATCGCCAACGCGCTCGCCGCCGGGCCCTTCGTCTCGCGCTTCGTCCACCTCGCGGCGATCGTCACGACGATCGACTGCGTCAACGGCGCGGAGCAGCTCGCCCGCTTCGAGGAGGCGCGGCTCCAGGCCGCCATGGCGGACCGCGTCATCCTGACCAAGGGCGACGTGGCGACGCCGGATCAGCGCGCCGCCACCGAGGCGGCGCTCGCGGTGCTCGCGCCGCACGTCGAGCGGCTGAGCGCGGTCTCCGGCGACATCGATCCGGCGCTCGTGCTCGGTGCCGCCGAGCCGGGCCGGCGCAGCCCGTCCCCGGCGGAAGCGGGCTGCGACCACGATCACCATCACGACCACGACCACGACCACGACCACGATCATCACCATGAGGGTCACATCCACGCCCACGGCTACGTCAGCGTGGCCGCTCCGATCGACGGACCCGCGACCTGGGCGGGCTATGCGCGCATGGTCGAGCGCGCCCGCGCCCTGGGCGACGATCTCCTGCGCGTGAAGGGGCTGATCGGCTTCGACGACGGCGGGGTGTACGCGCTCCAGGGCGTGCGGCTGGTGTTCGATCCGCCGCGGCGCCTGTCGTGGACGCCGCCCGAGGGGACACGCGACCGCCTGGTCGTGATCGCCCGCGGCATCGCGCCGGAGCGGCTTCGCGAGATCGCCGGAGCGTTGGCGGAACGGGAATGAGATCGCGGGAGCCGAAGCACGCGATCGTCACCGGAGCCGCCTCGGGGATCGGCGAAGCCATCGCCGCGCGCCTGATCCGGGACGGCTGGCGCGTCACCGGGCTGGACCGGGACCCGCCGCGTCGGTCCGACCCGCGGGCGCGCACGATCCTCGTCGACCTGGCCGATGCGCGGGCCTTCGACGCGGTGCTCGACGCGCTCGCCCGCGAGCAAGACCCGCCCACCGCGATCGTTCATGCCGCCGGGCTGATGCGGTCCGACGCGGCCGCGGGGAGCGACGATCCGCCTGGGCTGGAGCTCTGGTCGGTCCACGTCGCGGCGGCGCAGCGGCTCGTCGAGCGCTTCGCCGAGGAACTGCCCAACGGCCGCGGACGCATCCTCGTCCTGTCGAGCCGGGCCGGCGATGGGCGCGCCGGTCGCGCGCTCTACGCCGCCTCCAAGGCCGCCGTGACCGGCTTCGTCCGCAGCTGGGCCGCGGCGCTGGTGTCCCGGGGCGTGACGGTCAACGCCATCGCGCCGGCGACGGTCGACACGCCGATGCTGCGCGACTCCGCCCGCGCCGACGCGCCGATCGCGCCCCTGCCCATCGGCCGCATCATCCAGCCCGACGAGATCGCGGCCCTCGCCGCGCTGCTCCTCTCCGTCGACGGCGGCGCCATCACGGGCCAGACGCTGACGGTCTGCGGCGGCGCATCGCTGCCGCGCGCCGCAGGCTGAGCCGCTCCGAGGCCTTGCTGCTCCTAGGACTCGCCGCCCGGGTAGATATCGCCGTAGAAGCGACGGATCTCCTCGGCCTCCGCCGCGCTCGGCGGGGCGTATGTCGATCGCCGGCTGACGAAGCCTCCCTCGTGCAGGTGCCCGAGCCGCACGGCGGTCTCGGCCATCGCGAGCAGGCCCGCGACTCCGTTGAGGATCGGCGCGCCGGCCGCCGTGCGCGTCAGGCCGGCCTGCCAGAGCAGCGCCATCAGCACGCCTCCCGCCGGGACGATCACCTCGGCCCGGGGCAGCGCGCGATCCACCGCCTCCCCCAGCGCCGCGACGAAGCCCTCCCGTGCGGTGTCGTCGGTGAACGCGTCCGAGAGGCGGCGAATCCGCGGCACGTCGAGCGCGACGACGCCCGCGAGCCGGCTCTCGAGGCCCTGACGCCGCACGCCCTCGACGAGGCGGGTGGCGTATTTCTCGTTGGGGGCGACGAGCCCGAACGTCGCGCCCATCTGGGCCGCGAGGTGCAGGCTCGTCTGTCCCAGGCCGAGCACGGGGAAGGGCGCGATCTCGCGGGCCGCGTCGATCCCGATGTCGAAGAAGTTGCCGATGACGAAGGCGTCGACCCCCTCCGCCACCGCCGTCCGGACCGCGTCGAGCACGTCTCCCGCGGCGGCGTAGGCGGTCGCGTGGTGATGCTCGGCGACGCCCCGGCGCGTGCCCTCGAGGCGCACCGTGACGCCGGGCGCGACCGCATCGATGAGCGCGGCGAGCGTGCGGGGATAGGCGCCCCAGGCGTCGAGCCGGCCGAGGCTCTGGTACCAGATCCTCATGCCCCGCTCCCGGTCTCGACCGGCTGCCGCCGCCGCCGCAGGAGGCCGAGGAGCGGCGGCACGACCAGCACCGCGACGGCGAGCCCGAGGAACGTCGCCGCGATCGGCCGGGTCAGCAGGATCGTGAAGTCGCCCTGCGACATTTCGAGGGATCGCCGCAGCCCGCCCTCCATCAGCGGCCCCAGCACCATCGTCATGATGATCGGCACGAGCGGGATGTCGAGCTTGCGCATCGCCCAGCCGATCAGCCCGAAGACGGCCATGAGCCCGATGTCGAAACGGCTGTTGGCGAGGCTGTAGGCGCCCACCACGGTGAAGCCGAGGATCATCGGGAACAGGATGCCGTAGGGGATACGCAGGATCGACACCCACATCGGGATGAAGGGCAGGTTGAGGACCAGGAGGATGACGTTGCCGACGTAGAGGCTGGCGATCAGCGTCCAGACCATGTCGCCGTGCTCGGTGAACATCATCGGGCCCGGGATGATGCCGTTCATCATCAGCGAGCCCATCAGGATCGCGACGACGCCCGAGCCCGGGATCCCGAGCGTGAGGAGCGGCAGGAGCGCGCCGTTCGCCGCGGCGTTCGCGGCGCTCTCCGGGCCGGCGACGCCCTCGATCACGCCGGTCCCGAACGCTTCGCGCCGTCGCGACAGGCGCTTCTCGGTGACGTAGGACATGAAGGCCGCGGGGATGGTCCCGAGGCCGGGCACGATGCCGATGGCGAAGCCGAGCGCGGTCCCGCGGGCGATCGCCGGCGCGGAGCGCCGCATGTCGTCCCGGGTGAGCGAGAGCTTGCTCGTCGCCACGGGCTCGAACGACCCCTTCGGGTTCTCCAGGTTGCGCAGTATCTCGCCGACGCCGAACAGCCCGATGATCGCGGGGATGAAGGCGACGCCGTCGAGGAGGTGCATCTGGCCGAAGGTGAGCCGCGGCAGGCCCATCACCGGATCGGTGCCGACCATGGCGATGATCAGCCCGAGCACGGCCGCGATCAGCCCGCGCAGGATGGAATTGCTGCCGAGGGTGACCACGAGGACGAGGCTGAGCACGATGAGCGCGAAGAACTCGGGCGGGCCGAAGCGCAGCGCGAGCGAGGTCAGAGGCAGCGCGACGAGGGCGAGCGCGAAGATCGTCACCGTGCCGCCGAAGAACGACGCGATCGCGGAGATCGCGAGCGCGGTGCCCGCGCGGCCCTGGCGCGCCATCTGATGCCCCTCGACCGCCGTCGTCGCGGCGGCGCCGGTGCCGGGCGTGTTGAACAGCACGGCGGTGATCGTGTCGCCGTACTGGCAGCCGTAGTAGATCGCCGCGAGCATGATGATCGCGCTCGTCGGGTCCATCGCCATCGTGATCGGCAGCAGGATCGCGATGGCGGCGGACGGCCCGAGCCCGGGCAGCATGCCGACCAGCGTGCCGAGGAAGCAGCCGGCGAAGGCCGCGAGCAGGTTCCATGGCTGCAACGCGGCCGCGAGGCCGGCGCCGAGCAGGGCGAAGTTCTCGCTCATTCGAGGGCGTGCCTCTCAGATGCCGAGCACGCCCGCGGGGAGCGGCACGCGCAGGAGGACGTCGAAGACGAAGTGGTAGGCCGCCGCCAGCAGGGCGGCGGCGAGCGCGCTCCGCAGCAGCGGGTAGCGGCCGACGGAGACGAACAGCGCGAACAGGAACACGCCCACCGACAGCCGGAAGCCGGCCCATTCCACGAGGACGGCGATCGCCAGCAGACCGGCGACGATGGCTCCGATGCGCAGCCAGCCGCCGAGCGCGATCTGCGAGAAGTCCGTGCGCGGCAGGTCCGCCGGGCGCACCGTCGCCTGCCAGACGAGGGCGAGCGCCAGGACTGCCAGGAGACCCGCGAGGATCGCCGGGAAGAACCCCGCCCCGGGGCCGAGCGACGAGTAGAACCGCATGCCGGCCGCCTCGCGGCCGACGATCGCGGCGAGGACGAGGAGGACGAGGCCGGCCGCGAGGTAGCTCACGCTCACCCCGCGGCCGGCGCGCGCCGGCCGCGGCCCCGACGTCTCGTCGCTCACTGCTCCTCCCGCACGAGCGCGATGAGACGCGCCTGCCGCGCATCGAAGTCGGACCAGAACGCCTCGAGCTCCGCCGGGTCCATGTACTCGGATTCGAGGGAGAGCGCGGTGAGCCGCTCCTGGAAGGCGTCGCGCGCGATCACTGCGCCGACGACGGCGGAGAGCTCCTCCACCACGGCCGGGTCCATGCCCGCAGGGCCGATCACCGCGAAGGAGGACGGCGCCGAGAGATCGATGCCCTGCTCGCGGATCGTCGGCAGTTCGGGCAGGAAGGCGGTCCGGCGCGCGCCGAAGAAGCCGATCGCGCGCATCGCGCCCGCGTCGATGTGCGGGATCGTGGTCTGCGTGCCGTTGATCGCGACGTCGACGTCGCCGGCGAGCAGCGCCGTAACGAGCGGCGCGGCGCCGTCGAAGTGCACGAAGGCGAACTCGGCGCCCGTCTCCTCCTCGAGCGCGACGCCGGGCAGGTGGCCGTTGCTCATCAGCCCGACCGTGCCCATGCGCACGGTGCGGGGGCTCTCCTTGGCGGCCGCGACGAGATCGTTGACGTCCTCGAACGGGCTGCCGGCCAGCACGGCGAGCAGGTTCGCGCCCGAGATGTAGTGCGCGATCGGCGTGAAGCTCTCGCGGTCGTAGGGCGCCTGGCGCTCCTCGTCGAGATACGTCATGGCCAGCGACGGCAGCGAGGCGAGCGCGAGTGTGTGACCGTCGGGCTCGGAACGGGCGAGCTCGGCATTGCCGATCTGCGTCGTGGCGCCCGGCCGGTTCACGACCACCACCGGCACCCCGAGCTCCGGCTCGAGGAACTCGGCCAGCAGACGGGCGGACACGTCGGTCGTGCCGCCGGCGGAGAACGGCACGATGATCGTCACCGGCCGTCCGTCCTCCGGGAAGGCGGAGACGGCGGCGGGCGCGAGTGCCGCGAGCGCCGTCAGCGCGAGCGTGGCGAGGGTGCGTCGCATGTGGGTGATCCTCCTCGTCTGGCGATGCGGGCTCCGGCGCCCGCTCGACTGCGAGGATGCGATCCGCATCGGCAAAGAGTCAACACTTTGCACCGGGGTTGGAGAATTTCTTTACGCTTTTCCCCTCCACGGCGAACTAAGTGTGCGCACAATGAGGTGCACACGCATCAAACGACCAATCCTGCCTCGTGACCGGTCGCCGTCGCGAACATCAGGTCCTGCGGGGAACGGGCGTCGCCGACCCGGTGCAGCGGAATTCCGCGCGCGGCGAGCGCCGCCGCGAGGCCGTCCGCCGGGCGGCGCGGCGTGGCGTAGGCCAGGAAGACGACGTCGGGGATCTCGGTCCGCGCGCCGGTGTAGACGTGCTCGAGCGCGAGCCGCCCCTCGGTCTCGAAGGCGTCCGTCCACACGGGCTCGACGAGCATCACCACCTCGACGCCGAGCCGCGACAGCCGGCGCAGCACGCCCTGGCGCGCCACGAGGAACAGGTCCATCGCGATCGCCTCGCGCGGCGTGACCACGACGACCCGATCGAACAGCGCGGCGAGGCGCTCGACCGCCGCGTAGACGGCCTCGCCGTGATCCATGTCGTAGACGACTGCGGTGCCGCCCTGCCTGGCGCGGCGCCCGTGCAGGCTCGCCATGGCGGCACCCAGGTCGGGCACGATGCCCTCCGCCGCGTAGTCCGGCGGCAGCCAGTCCGGGCTCGTCATCTCGGCGCCGGTCGCGAGCACGACGGCGTCCGGGGCGAGCGCGGCCACCGTCTCGACGTCGGCATCGACGCCGAGCCGGATGTCGACACCGTGGCGGGCGGCGGCGCTCGCCTGCCAGTCCGGGACGCTCGACAGGCTCTCGCCGCCGGGAAGCTCCGCCGCCAGCGCGAGCCGCCCGCCGATCCGGTTCCCGCGGCCGAGGACGGTGACGGCGTGGCCCCGTGCGGCCGCGACGCACGCCGCTTCCATACCGGCGGGGCCGGTTCCGACGACGACGATGCGACGCGCCCGTTCGGCCGCGGGCGGGACGAACCACACCTCGTCCGGACGGGCGACGCGCGGGTTGGTGACGCAGGAGAGGCTCCTGCCGAAGGTCGTGCCGTAGCCCCAGCAGGAGTTGCACGAGAGGCAGTAGCGGATCTCGTCGCTGCGCCCCGCGCGGGCCTTCTCCAGCCACGCCGGGTCGGCCAGCAGCGGGCGCCCGAGGCCGACGAGCTCGGCCTCGCCGCCGGCGAGCAGCCCCTCGGCTTCCGCCGGATCGGTGATGCGGCCGAGCGCCATCAGCGGCACGCCGGCGCAGGCCGGCCGGAGCGCGGCCAGCATGGCGCGCCAGGGAATCGGAGGCCCGTGCCGGTCCGGCAGGTGATCCTCCAGCGAGCGATCGTGGGCGCCCCGCACGAAGGCGACGTAGTCGACATCGCCCGTGCCCGCGACGAGGCGCGCGATCTCTCCCGCCTCGTGCCCGTCGACGCCCCCGCGCACCCCGTCCTCCGCGGGCAGCTTGACGCCGACGACGAAGCCGGGCCCGCAGGCCCCCTTCAGCGCACGCACGAGATCGCGCACGAGCCGCGTACGCCGCTCGGTGTCCCCGCCATAGGCGTCCAGGCGGCGGTTCGATGCGGGCGAGAGGAACTGGTGGAAGAGATGCCCGTGCCCGGCCGAGATCTCGACGCCCGCGAATCCGAGGTCGGCGAGCCGCCGGGCGCTTTCCGCGAACTCGGCGACGAGAGCGGCGATCTCGGAGGCGTCGAGCGCGTGCGGCATCGTCCAGCTCAAGGCGTCCGGCAGGGCCGACGCGCTGATCGCGTCGACGGTGCGCCCGGGATGATGGCGCCCGCGCCCGGGATGCTGGAGCTGCGCCAGCAGGAGCGCGCCGTGGGCCTCGAGGGCCGCCGCCCATCGGGCGAGCCCCGCTGCAGCCTCGGGGTCGCGCACCTGGACCTTCGGGTCCCCGGCCTGCCGCCCGAGCATCGCGAGCGGCTCCGACACGACCATCGCCGCGCCGCCCCGCGCCCGGTTCTCGTAGTAGCGGATCAACGGCTCCGTGACGCGTCCGTTCTTCTGCATCCGAGTCGTCATCGAGGCGTGGACGATCCGGTTCTTCAGAGGGCGGCCCGCGAGGGTCAGGGGCGCGTGGATCGCGGGATACGCGTCGGATGACGGCATGAGACGCTCTCACGTACGAGGGCGCCTGGCGCCGACGTCGAAAGCTAGCGACCCGACGTGCAAAATGTCAACACTTTGCCGTGCGCGCGCCGGGCTCGGACATCCCAGGAGGGGCGAGCGGTCGCATGTCGCAGCGCGCGCCGCACCGGCAGCACGCCCGCGGGCCCGGATGCGCGACGCCGTATCCCGGCACGCGCCTGTTCAGATGATCGTCGCGCGCACCTTGGCGGAGACCCACTCGGACACGACCACGGTCGCGAGGATGACGACGAAGATCACGGTCACCTCCGACCAGGCGAGGCGGGCGAGCGAGGAGTTGAGCTGCACGCCGATGCCGCCTGCGCCGACGAGGCCGAGCACGGCGCTCTCGCGGATGTTGATGTCCCAGCGGAAGACGGAGACGCCGGCGAATGTGGGCAGGATCTGCGGGACGATGGCATAGTCGATCACCTGCGCCCCGCGCGCGCCCGTCGCCTTCACCGCCGCGACCTGGCTCTCGTCGATCTCCTCGATCGCCTCGTAGAGCAGCTTCCCGACGAAGCCGATGGAGCGCAGGCCGATGGCGATGATGCCGGCGAGGAGCCCGGGGCCGATGATGGCCACGAGCAGCAGCGCCCAGATCAGCGAGTTGATCGAGCGCGAGGCGACGATGACCAGCAGTGCGATCGGCCGCGCGAAGGCGAGGCTCGGCGTCGTGTTGCGCGCGGCGAGGAAGGCGACCGGCACCGCGACGAGGATGCCGAGCAGCGTGCCGAGCGTGGCGATGTTGAGCGTGTCCCAGAGCGGCGCCCAGAGCCGATCGAGATAGGACCAGCGCGGCGGCCAGGCCCGGTCGAGGAGATCGCCCGCCTGGCGCGGCGCGTCCTGCACGAAGAACCAGATCGTGTCCTCGGTCATCACCTGGAAGGCGAAGACGGTGAGCGCGACGAGGGCGAGCCAGCCCGCGTACGCGGCGAATTGCTCACGCGTGGTGCGGCGCCTCCAGACCGGGCGATCGGCGACGTGGGAGACCGGCATCACTGGATCCTCTTGCGCAGCCAGCTCGAGGAATACTCGGCGGCCATGACGATGAGGATGATGAGAAGCAGCACCGCCGCGGCGGTGTCGTACTCGTAGCGATCCATGGCGACGTTGAGCGTCGCGCCGATGCCGCCGGCGCCGACGATGCCGATCACCGCGCTCTCGCGGAAGTTGATGTCGAGCCGGTACATCGAGAGGCCGACGAGGCGGGGCAGGACCTGGGGCTGGATGCCCCAGTTCAGCACCTGCCACCAGCTCGCCCCTGTCGCGCGCATGGCCTCGGCCTGTGCCTCGTCGATGTCCTCGATGTCCTCCGCCAGCAGCTTCGCCATGAAGCCGATCGTCGCGAAGGTCAGCGTCAGGAACCCGGCGAAGGGGCCGAAGCCGAACATCGCGACGAGCAGGATCGCGACGATGATCTCCTGGAAGGAGCGCGACACGGCGACGATGGTGCGGCACACGGCGTAGATCGGCAGGGGCGCGATGTTGCGCGCCGCCCCGATGCCGATCGGGATCGAGAGGATCACGCCCGCCACCGTCGAGGTCAGCGTCATCGTCAGGCTCTCGACGAAGCCCTCGACGATGTCGGTGGAGCGGGAGGTGAAGTCGGGCGTGAGGAAGCCCTGCACGAAGCGCAGGCCGCGCTCGAGGCCGTCTGCGACGCGCGTCCAGTTCACCTCGATCGTGGAGATCGCGAGCGCGAGGTAGACGACGAAGCCGCCGTAGACGAGGAGCCGCAGCCAGCCGCGCCGGATGAAGATCGGCGGG